>NZ_JCAJZQ010000004.1:0-803902 GCF_059510335.1 Nocardia sp. PLKS1-43
AGGGACTGAGGTCCCAAAGACTGCGCTGCACAACTGGGTGCACGGACGGCAGAAGATTCCGGCGCCTGACGACCTCCGAAGGGTCTACAAGCATGCGGCTGAGTTGGCGGGCATCGAGCGCATTCCGGCGTTGGATGACTTGGAGCACTGCAGGATGGCGGCGGTGGGCGAATCCGACAGGCCTGATTTGTCCTATGAGGACTGGGAAATTCGCCCCCTGGCTCATAGGGATTTGAAGGTCCACCGCCGACAACGGACATGCTCTGCGTGTGGAACTCCCTGCGATGCCTGCGGTGGTGCTGGGTCTGTTGAAGGGGCGGTTAGCGCTTCGGCCGGTGTGCCGCCTGTTACTCGGAGTGTTGCGCCGGTCCCCCCGGCAGAGGGGGACCGGCGCAACGAGCCGCACACGGATCTGCGATGGCCGGACGCCTTGCATCTGCGGGCTTTGGTCGCTGCCGGCAAGCTCGAAGACTTGAGCAGTCAGGTTCGTTGGATAGGCGCTGGTCTCAGTCCAGCGGACGCAGCAGATGCTATTGACTCATGCCGAGTCATCGACTTGCATGATGCGGCGGATGCGATCATCCACAGCGCGAGTCGCGAGCGCGAGCCGCAGGATGTGCTGTGTGTAATGAAGGCATTGGTGGATCGCGGGAGGTGTAGCGACGCAGAGGCTCTGCTCAGGCTTGTTGTGCCATGACAGTCTCGGTTGTGCGCCAGATACAGTGTGAGGTGAGCATCTTGATCCGGTCGATCATTTTCGACGTGGGTGAAACCCTGCTCGATGACAGTCGTGAGTTCGGGGTCTGGGCTGACTGGATCGGGGTTCCGCGTCATACCTTTTCAGCCGTGCTGGGAGCGGTGACTGCTAGTGGGGCCAATAATGCGGAGACGTTCCAGTATTTCCGGCCCGGCTTCGATGTGCAACATGAGCGGCAGCTTCGGGAGGAAGCCGGCGTCGGGGAGAACATCGCCGAAGAAGATCTCTATCAGGACGTCAGATCTGCGATGTCCGCTCTTCGGAAGCGAGGAGTGTGGGTTGGAGTCGCCGGCAACCAGACCGCCCGCGCGGCTGGCCTGCTACGGGCGCTCGATCTCCCCTGCGATGCGATCGCGACATCGGGTGAGTGGGGTGTTGCGAAGCCGGATTCTGCCTTCTTCGACCGTGTTGCAGAGTTCGCGCCGGGTGCGAAGGACGAGATCCTCTACGTGGGCGATCACCGGGACAACGACATGATTCCTGCTCGCGCGGCTGGCCTTCGGTGTGCGCTCATTCGGCGAGGGCCGTGGGGATATCTGTGGGCCGATGATGTTGCAGCTCGAGGGGAAGCTGATTGGGTGATCAGTTCGCTTGATGAACTGGTTGATCTGGTCACCTAGGTGCTGAGCCGGGTCAGCATGTCTTTCACCCGAGGATGACTGCTGGTGTGCTGTGGAGCGATCGCGTGTGCCTTCTGGATTGCGGTCATGGCATCGTCGCGCTTGTTGGCCTGTATGTTGGCACGGGCCAGGTCGATGTAGAAATGGGAGCGACGCTCAGCGGGGACGTCGTTGGCGGGGAACCAGTTCCGCGCGACAGTGAGGGCTGCGTCGATGTCGCCGAGCTCGATGTTGAGGGACATTCGGTGGATCTGTACTGATGACTGCCCGAAGGCGGTTCCCAGATACGAGGATTCGGCAACCGACTCTGCGGCACGTTGTGCCTCGCCGAGGTGTGCTCGTGCGACATCGGGCAGGAGCTCGCGGCCGGCGAGGACTGCTGCGCGCATGTGCAGAGTGCCGAAAGTGGCTGCGGCGCGGACCGAGTCTGTTGGATTAACACTGCACGCAGCAGCTTCGAGGAGTTTGCGTCCGGTGGCGAATTGGCGATTGCCGAAGAAGAGTTCGCTGCGGACGTAGGTTGTCGTCGCGGCCAGAAGTTCATCACCGGATCCGAGTGCGGCGTCGTACATCATGCCGATGATGCGCGCGGACAGGTCCGTGTAGCCGTACTTGTCGGCGATCGCGTCCGCGGCGCGGTATGCCTGCGCGAGAAGGGAGTTCATTTCCATGCCGGGACGTTGGAGACGCGCCCGATGCAGCTCGGTCAGTAGGGAGGGGAGTTCGCAGGCGAGTCGCAGGTAGTTCGAGTTGAGTCGATCTGCGATCACCGAGGCGACAGTCTCGCGGAGTAGCGTGACCGATCGTACCGGGCCGTCTTCAGGCATGTCGTGGGAGTCGAGGGCGCGGCGGAGATCCGGGAGCCGCGCTTCGACGGCGCTCACGGTGTCGTCTGCGGGCTGAGGCAGTGCCCGGTGCACACCAAGTGCGGTCTCGAAGCGTGCGGCTTGGTGCTCGTCCAGGCGCTGCAACAGCGTGTCCATTGCTGCGGCGAACTGGCGAACCAGTGTGATCGTGTCTCCCCGACCTTCCCACTTCCTGATGACTGCCTCGCTGAAGCCGAGCCGCTCGGCGAACTCGCGCTGTGTGATGCGGAGTGCATCGACGCGCAGTGCGCGAACTTCCCTGCCTGTCCATCTGGTCACGCTCATTGCGATCTTCACCGCCTGCGTCCGCTGGTCCGTATCTGCAGCGTAGAGGTTCCGTAGCTGCCGTGTGGCTTCAATCCCCGGCGGTGTCGGACGAACCTTGAACCAGCCCCGCCGCCGGGTTGACGAGGCCGGTGCCGATCGCCCTCGCGTGGGCGTGGTCCGGAAGTCTCCGTCGGCGGGTGCTTTTCAAGCATTCAGGAGGGAATCGAAGGTGATATCGAACGTTGTTGGTCTGCTGTCGTGTGGTGGACGATCGAGAATGCCGCCGTGGACGTGGCAGCCGCATATGGACGATGGAGTAGCAGGGGTTCGGCGGGCGATCGGTTACATCGATAGTTCATTGCCTGGGTGGCCGGACAACGAAGTGGCCGTTCATCGGCACGCGGTGCAGCTCGGATACATCTTCGCACGACTTGTTCTCTATTACAGTGCGACAGTTGATGATTCGAGTGCTCGATTGATCGCTCTCGCGTCTGTGTACAACGTGAACGCGATCGTGGTCCCGAGCCTCGAGCATCTCGGCGGCGCTCCCGGGAGTCTTCGTCATGTATGTGCTGTCGAAACTGTCACTCCCGCTGTGACATTCGCGCCTGTCGAGACCCTCGACGGTGATCGGTGACTGCGCTGGGTCTCCGGAGCAGTGCTACCGGCCGAGCGGCATTGTCGTACGTGGCCGAGGGGTGCTTTCGATATGTCTATCAGCACAATTCATCTGTTGGATGCGGTCTACAGCGATGTGCTGTGGACCGACAGGAGACAGCGGCCACCGTCGTCTGTAGCTGGAGTTCAGTGTGGTCGTTTCTGGCCGTAGTCGGCCTCAGCGTGGGCGCAGTGGCACTGGCGGCGTGCCTGTGGCCGAGCGTAGACGTGGGTAATGAGATGACTCCTCACGCGTCGAAAGCCGGTGGCGCGAGAGCCTTTGCGGGAAGGGAGCAGTGGCCGAACATACAGATTCACGCGGCACCGGGCGATCCTTTCGATGTTGCCGCGGCACACCGGAACATGCAGTTGCACTCGAGTTGTCATCTCGACACCTGTCCGCGCAAGGCTATGGCGTTGCATATTCTGGAGGCAGCCGGGCGACGGACTGCGGACCGATCTCGGCGGCTTTGAGTTCCAGGCCCACACGAGTGTCATCGGACCTGTCCGGAATCTACGGCCGTAGCGTGTAGCCGTGGATGAACGCGAGCTTCTCGAGGAGTACGTCCGGGACGCCAAGCTGATGCAGCTGTCGACGGTATGCGGGGACGGCACACCATCGGTGTGCAGCGTGTGGTACCTAGCGGCATTCAGGCCGGATCGGTTGTATTTCGTCTCCCGCACCGATCGGCTGCATTCGAACAACATTCGGCGCAACCCCGCGGTCGCGGGGGCGATTCTGGACAATCCGCCGGCGGAACTCGGGCTGACGGCTCGTGGGGTTTCGTTCACCGGGCGGGCGCGGCAGCTGCCTGGGACTGGTATCGATGACTTGGGTCGGGCGTTCGTTGCTCGCTGGCCGAAGGCGGCGGGGGTGGTGCAGGCGATGCCGGAGGGGGCGTCGCGAATGTTCGAGATCGCGGTGGGGCAGTGGGTGTTGTTCGATGAGGAGAACTTTCGGGGTGGGCCGCGCCGTGAGATCGATGGCGTGTGAAATGGCGGCAGCGCTTACCCTTCGGCTTGGACCTCGGGGATGGGCAGGCTCGCGGTCAGGTGGTCGAGTAGGGGAGTGAGCCTTCCCAATTCGGCGAGATGCAGTTCGCTGAGGGCCTCGATTCGCTCTTCTCCCAACGCCGTGGCGATCAACCGGACCACCCGTGAATCCTGTGGATCCCGAATGCGTTGCACCAGACCGGCTTCCACGGCCCGGTCGACCAGGCCGACTGCGCTGTGGTGGCGGACGGTGAGGTAGTCGGCTACCTCGCCGATGGTAGGGCCTTGGTGGTCGGTGTGGCCGGTGATCGCCAGCAGGAGTTGGTGTTGGGCGGGGGTGAGGCCTACCTGCTTGGCGCGTTCCTCGCTCCAGCGCTCGAAGCGGCGTAGGGCGGTGCGGAAGTGCAGGAGCGTGCTGTAGTCACGCGATGTCAGCTTGGGCATGCCGTTCCAGTTCCCTCGTATCGCGTACCGGTCGGTGCGAATGACTGATTGTTCACACCCTACCGCCCTTGTATCGGGTCACGACATATAAGTATCGTAGTACGATATTTGCAGAAGGAGTTGAGCCCATGGCCTTGGATATTCTGGCTTTCGCACTGCCGGTGGTCGTCCTGATCCTGGTGATCACTGGGCTGCTGATCGGCTGGTCGGAGCTGTCCGATCCGCCGACCTCCACGAACTGCGCCAACTGCGACCGGTGGATGATCAACAAGCATCACCGGGCGCATCCGATCTGCATGCGGTGCCGCGTGCAGTACCTGTTCGCCGAGCCGCAGCCGCACCCCCGGCACAGCGATCTGTACAGGATTCACTGAGGGTGATCAGCGTCCCGCCGACCGGCTCGGCGGTGGGCGGCCTTGTACCGAGCGGGGTGATCCGCGTGGGTCAGAGTTCCCCGCCGAAGTCCATCTGCTGCCGGTACGCCTCGGTCAGCACGTCGTTGGCCAGATCCTGATTGTGGTTGCGGGCGTAGCGGGAGATGCCGCGGCGCATCATCCGGATGTTGAGGCTGTAGGCGAGGTCGAAGAAGTCGTAACCGCTGGTGACCGAGTCGACGTTGATGTCCTCCTCGATCAGGTCGTACAGCCCGAAGACCCACGACCACACGCGCTGATTGCGATAGGTACCGGGTAGGGCGTGGAACAGATCGCTCTCGATGGTCAGGTCCTCGTCGGCCATCCCGTGCGGGATGTCGACGTTCATCCGGATCGTGGTGTAGAGACTGCCGTCGTCGAGTTTGCTTTCCGAGACGAACAACGTCTCCAGGCCCCCGCAGCGCAATGTCATCAGCCGGCGCCCGCCCCGCGAACGGGTCGGCAGCGCGGAGATGTTCCACAGATAGCGTTGCGTGTTCACCGGATCCGGAATCGTCTCGTTGATGTACAGCGCGATGGCGGCACGCAGCGCGGGATAGTCGTTGTGCCGGTGCAGCTCCCAGTAGCGGTGTCGTTGCTCGCCGGCGGTTCCGGTGTCCACCGTGGTGCGTGATCCGCGGTCCCAGGGCAGCACGATCGAGCGCGCGTGCTCGACCGGGACGAATTCGTCGTCGTCGTCACCGGCCAGATAGACCCACTGCTTGTTGCGCAGTTCGGTGGTCTGCTCCAGCAGCGAGATCAGGTGACGTTCGGCGAAGTCGAGGTCCTCGACCGGCCACGGTGCGAAATCGATCGTCTCGATGTCGTTCCACATCCGGGCGTGCGCGGAGAATCTGGCCGCCACGTTGACCGACTGTCCCACATACGCCTCACCGTCGGAGAAGTGCAGGACGTACAGCCCGCAGAGGGTCGTCTCCGCGACCAGAAGCGGCGTGATGGTACCCAGACCCGACACGTTGTAGCACTTGAATCGGTACTCGGGCTCGAGCGCATCGTTCGCCATGGGTCATCGATATCAGAATTGCCAGGCGGCGGGGTAATTATGCATACCTATCGATACCCATGAAACCCGGTGCGGCCCAGATGAAAACCGATCGCTCCCTGCGCCGTCCTGTGCGGATGCCGGGCGCGCGGCAGTGCCGGTATGAGATCGTGTTCGGCGAATGTACGGATCCGGAATGAAGTCTCGCATCGTGCGGGCTGGTGAGGTCGGTGGGCGACATGAATGCCTCGTTTGAGCAAACCAGTTATACCCCTGAAGTTTTCGCCCGACCGTGGCTCGCCGCCGGAGCACTGTTCGTGCGTGACGAGTCGGTACTGCTGGTGCACAAGACCTACGGCGACGGCTGGGACATCCCCGGCGGATTCGTGGACGTGAGCGAGGCCCCGGTGGAGGCGTGCCGCCGGGAGATCGCCGAGGAACTCGGCATCGCGCGGCCGCCCCGGCGTCTGCTGGTCTGTGATTGGGCACCGCACGACGGTACCGATCGGCTGCTGTTCGTGTTCGACTGCGGTCGGCTCGGCGACGAATCGGCCATCGTGCTGCAGGACAGCGAGCTGGATCGGTGGGAATGGGTGCCAGTCGCGGCGCTCGACGACTACGCGGTGCCGCGGCTGTCGAGCCGGCTGCGGCAGGCGTACGCGGCCTATCACGAGGGTCGCACGGTGTACCTGGAGCGCGGGGAGCCGTTCGTCGGGGTGTGAGCCGGTCGGGCGCGGGAATTCGGTCTGCGCGCAACGGTTGTCGCAGGCGCGTGCCGGAACCGGTTACGCGGCCGTTGGTTTCGATCTCGCGTCGTTCCGGACCGGGGCACGGCGGGTGGAAAGCGGGCATGGTTACCATCGGTGAAATCCGCCGGAGTGGTCGGCGGCTGTAGTCGGTGGTACGGGAGCGCATGAACCAGGTCCTCTTCGCGGCCATGATCGCGCTCGCGGTCTCGATCACGTTGACGCCGTTACTGATCAGGTGGTTCACCCGCAGCGATGTCGGACAGGAGATCCGCGCCGAGGGCCCGGCGAGTCACCAGGCCAAACGCGGCACGCCGACGATGGGCGGTATCGCCATCCTCGCCGGTATGTGGGCGGGGTATCTGGGCGCGCATCTGATCGGGGCGCACTACCATCCGCCGGGGATTTCGGCCTCGGGCCTGCTGGTGCTGGGCCTGGCGACGGCGCTGGGTGCGGTCGGGTTCGTCGATGACCTGCTCAAGGTCCGCCGAAGACGCAATCTCGGGCTGACCGCGGGCGGGAAGTTCGCCGGGCAGATCGCCGCGGCACTGATCTTCGGGGTGCTCGCGCTGCGTTTTCCGAGCAGTACTGGGTTGACCCCGGCCAGTGTGCACGTGTCCTATGTGCGCGATATCGATACCGTCGCCTTCGGGCTCGTCGCATTCCTGCTGGTCGTGTCCTTTCTGGTGGTGGCCTGGTCGAACGCGGTGAACATCACCGACGGGCTGGACGGGCTGGCGGCCGGATCGATGGGCCTGGCGCTGGGCGCGTACGTGGTGGTGACGTCGTGGCAGTACATCAACTCCTGTTCCACCCGGCCCGAGATCGGCTGCTACGACGTCCGTGATCCGCTCGACCTGGCCGTGGTGTGCGCGGCCGGGGTGGCGTCCTGCGTCGGATTCCTGTGGTGGAATGCCGCGCCGGCGCGGATCTTCATGGGCGACACCGGATCGCTGGCGCTGGGCGGAATGCTGGCCGGGCTGTCCGTCACCACCCGGACCGAACTGCTGACCGTGGTGATCGGCGCACTGTTCGTCGCGGAGATTGCCTCGGTGTTGCTGCAGATCGTGGTCTTCCGCACCACGCGCAGCCGGTTGTTCAAGATGGCGCCGTTCCATCACCATTTCGAGTTGAGCAAATGGGCCGAGACGACCGTCATCATCCGGTTCTGGATACTGGGCGGGATCGCCGCGGCCATCGGGCTGATGCTGTTCTACGGGGAGTATCTGCACGTCGTCGGGTGAGGCGCCTCAGCGAACCTCGGCGACCGACACCGTGCGATTGTGCCTGCGGGACAACTCACATGCCTCGGCGACGTGAAACGCTTCGAGCGCATCGACTGCGCCGCAGGGGTTTTCGGCCTCGCCGGTGGCCACGGCGGTGAAGACGGTCAGCTCCTCGATGTAGGCGCGGCGGAAGCGTTCCATGAAACCGGGGTAGGCGGGGAACAGCGGCGGCGGATAGTCCGGTTCGACCGAGCGCAGTGGTGCGCGATCATCCAGGCCCACAATGGCATTGGCGACCGAACCGAGCACCTCGAGGCGCACGTCGTAGCCCGCGCCGTTGTAGCGGCTCAGGGAGACCGTGGCCAGGGTGTCGTCGTCCAGGCGCAACGCGATCGCGGCGGTGTCCACGTCACCGGCGTCGCGGAAGAAGCGTTCACCGCGATTCGCGCCCAGGACCGTCACCTCGGTGATCTCGCGGCCCGAGACCCAGCGGATGATGTCGAAATCGTGTACGCCGCAATCGCGGAACAGCCCGCCCGAGCGCGGAATGTATTCCGCCGGCGGGGGAGCGGGGTCCAGCGTGGTGGCGCGCAGGGTGTGCAGGCGGCCGAGTTCGCCGGAGGCGACGGCGGCGCGGGCGGCCCGGTACCCGGCGTCGAAACGCCGCTGGAAGCCGATCTGCACGGGTACCCGCGAGTGCGCGAGATGATCGATCACCGCGAGCGTGCCCGCGATATCCGCCGCGACCGGTTTCTCGCAGAAGACCGGGACACCGAGATCGACGGCCGCGCTGATCAGTTCGGGATGTGCGTCGGTGGCTGTGGTGATCACCAGACCGGTGAGATCCGAGGCGAGCAGCGTCTCGATATCGGGCGCGAACGCCACGCCCAGTTTCGCCGCGGTGGTGCGGGCGCGTTCGGGCTCGGCATCGGCCACGACGACCTCCTCCACGGCGGGCAGGTTGCGCAGGATCTCCGTATGTGCGGCGCCGATGCGGCCGGTGCCTGCCAGGCCTATCCGGATTGTCATGGGGGCGTTCTCCTTTCGTGGCGGGGCGGGCGAGTCCGGGGACCCGTACGACCGGCGTGGTGTGCTCGATGGTCAATCGGCGGGTGCGGCGGTGGTCGCGCGGACGATCAGCGCGGGCTGCACGCGCCGCCGGACCGGGTCGGTGCGATCGGCGTGCAGACGTTGGGCGAGCGCCTCGATCGCGAGGCGGCCGATCTCGGTGCGCGGCTGATCGATGGTGGTCAGCGCGACGTGACGCAGCGCGGCCAGCGACGAGTTGTCGTAACCGACGACCGAGACGTCCTGCGGCACACGCAGTCCCGCATCCTCCAGCGCGGACATCGCGCCCACGGCGTTGAAGTCGTTGCCGCACACCAGGGCGGTGGGAAAGTTGTTGGGGGAGAACACCGTCAGGAGTTTGCGCACGGCCGCGATGCCCGCTTCGTCGGTGTGCTCGCTCGGCACGACCAGCGGTTCGAGGCCGTGCCGGTGCATCGCCGCGACGTACCCCTTGCGCCGGGGGGTCGCGCTGAAGGCCGCGCCCCCGTCGAAGTGCACGATGCGCCTGTGCCCCAGGGCGACCAGATGATCCACGGCCAGCGCGGAGCCCGTCTCGCCGTCGTCGTCCACGGTGTCCACGCCCGCCGCCGACGAACTGCGCGAGACCATGACGACCGGGCACTGCGTGGACGCCTCCCGAATCGCCGCGGCCGCGAGAACCGGTGAGAGCAGGATGATTCCGCCCGGCCGGAAGGCCAGCAGGCTGCTCAGCGCGGTGCGTTCGCGAGCGGGGCTGCGGCGGCCGGTGTTGAGGATCAGCTCGAGGCCGGCCTGCTGCGCAGCGCCGTCCATGGCCTCCACGACGTCGGCGAAGAACGCGTTGTGCAGATCGGAGACCAGCACGCCGACGATATTGGAGGTCCGGCTGGCCAGCGAGCGGGCCATGGTGTGCGGCCGATAGCCGAGTTCGGCGGCCGCGGCCAGGACCGCGCGGCGGCGATGGTCGCTGACCTTCGGCGAATCGCGCATCACGAGCGAGACCAGGGCGCGCGAGACGCCCGCCCGTGCGGCGACGTCCTGCATCGTCGGTCGCTGCATCGTGCCCTCTCCCGGACGGTCGGCGGAACCTGTGCGCCGACGGTACCGCGCGCCGCCGAGTCGAGCAATAGAGCGCTCCAATCGGACATTCATACCATCGTGATTTTCCGGGATTCGCCTGGATGCGGCACATTCTCCGTGGTAGAAGACCTGTAAATGCGATGCGGGGCCCTCTTGACACTACCGTGACACAGGTTACATTGTTGGAGCGCTCCAATGACGCCGAGCGTACCGTGCACCGACAGGCCGGAGCAGTTCTGATGACCGAACCGATGCGTCCGCTGCGGATCGCCGCCGCGCCGATCTCGTGGGGCGTGTGCGAGGTGCCCGGCTGGGGGCAGGTGCTGCCCGCCTCGACCGTGCTGTCGGAAATGACCGCACTCGGGCTCACCGCCACCGAATTCGGGCCGCCGGGATATCTGCCGCGCGAGCCCGATCGGCTGCGGGAACTGCTGGCTCCCTTGGGTATCGCGGCGATCGGTGGATTTCTCGCCCTCGCCTTGCATCGCGATCCGGCAGTTGCGCGTGCCAGAGCCCGCGAGAGCGCGGAGCTGTTCGCCGCGGCGGGGGCCGAGGTGCTGGTACTCGCGGCGGCGACCGGAGACGAGGGATACGACACCCGTCCGCAACTCGATGATCACCAGTGGCGAACCCTGCTCCGCACCGCCGCCGAAATCCGCGATATCGCCGCCGGCTACGGTCTGCGAACCGTTCTGCACCCGCATGTGGGCACGCTCGTGCAGACCGCCGCGGAGGTCGAACGGCTGCTCGCCGACTCGGATCTCCAATTGTGCTTGGACACCGGGCATCTGCTGATCGGCGGCGTCGATCCGGTGGCGCTGGCCCGTCGGCACGCCGATCGGATCGGGCATATCCACCTCAAGGATGTGCGTGCCGATCTCGCGGACCGAATTCGCAGCGGCGCAACGGAATACAGCGTGGCCGTGCGACAGGGACTGTTCGTGCCGCTGGGCGAGGGGGATGTGGACATCGAGGCCCTGATCCGGTGCGCGCACGCGGGCGGTTACCGCGGTTGGTATGTGCTCGAACAGGATACGGCGCTGGCGGCGGGCGACACCGCCGCCGGGCCGAGCCGGGATACCGAACGGAGTCTGCGCCGACTCGAACATATCGGCGCCGCACTGGTTTCCGCCGGAACCCAGGAATGAGCGGATCGGAGCCGGAGGCAGCGGAGCGTGACTCCGCCGACCCTCGCCGTTCCGCGCTGATAGGAGAGATGATGACAACGAAGTCCGCCCCGGCCCGCACCGTCCGATCGCGGTGGCGGCGTGTGCTGCCGTGGTTCGCCACCGCCGCGGTGCTGGCCGCGTGCAGCGGGCCCGCCGCCGAGAACACCACCACGCCCCAGGCCCCCAGTGCGGCAGGCGCGTTGACGTCGGTCTCCGTGGTTACGCACGGCAGCGCGGGCGACGCGTTCTGGAACGTGGTCAAGAACGGGGCGGATGCCGCGGGTAAGCAGCTCGGGGTCAAGGTCGACTATCAGTCCTCCGGCGATCCGACCCAGCAGGCCAAACTCATCGACAACGCCGTGGCCCAGGGGGTCGGCGGCCTCGTGGTCTCCATGGCCAATCCGGACGCGCTGCGTCCCTCGATCCAGAAGGCCGTTGCCGCGGGCATTCCCGTGGTCACCATCAACTCCGGCGAGGCGCAGAGCGTTGGCGTCGGGGCGATCGGGCACGTCGGGCAGAGCGAGGAGTCCGCGGGTGAGGGCGCGGGCAAGCGTCTGGCCGCGGCCGGAAAACACAAGCTGCTCTGCGTGATTCACGAGGCCGGCAATATCGGCGACAATCAGCGGTGCGACGGTGCGACCAAGGGGTTCGGCGGCAGCGCGAGCACGCTGCAGGTCGACATCAACAACCCGACCGACGCACAGTCCCGGATCAAGGGCGCCCTGGACGCTGACCACTCCATCGACGCTGTGCTGACGCTCAATTCGCAGGTGGCGGCGCGCGCGGTGGCCGCGGTCGGGGAATCGGGATCGGCCGCGCAGGTCGCGACGTTCGATCTGAACAGCGAGGTCGTCGACGCCATCAAATCCGGCAAACTGCTGTTCGCCATCGATCAGCAGCAATACGAGCAAGGCTATCTGCCGATCGTGATGTTGCAGCTGTACAAGTCGAATCGCAATACCGTCGGCGGCGGCGCGCCGGTGCAGACCGGTCCGGCGTTCGTGGACAAGGACAATGTCGACGCGATCGCGACGTTGGTGTCGCAGGGCACCCGCTGAGAGGCGATGAATTGAGTACCGCCGCAACGTCTTCGGAATCGGCCGCCGCGCAGGGTGCTGCGCCGGAAGCGGTCTCGGGCCCCACGCTGCTGCAACGGGCGATCGTGCGGCCCGAGATCGGAGCGCTGCTCGGCGCGCTGCTGGTGTTCGTCTTCTTCAGCGTGATCACCGACAGATTCCTGAGCCCGCTGGGCATCGCGAACTGGCTCGACGATTCCTCGACGCTGGGCATCATGGCGGTCGCGGTGGCGCTGTTGATGATCGGCGGGGAGTTCGATCTGTCGGCGGGCGTGATGACGGCCTCGACCTCCCTGGTCACCGCGCTGCTGGCGGTGCACGCGGGTTGGAACGTGTGGTTCGCGCTGCTGGCCTCGCTGCTGTTCGCGCTGGCCGTGGGCGCGTTCAACGGATGGGTCGTGATGCGGACGGGGCTGCCGAGCTTCATCGTGACGCTCGGTACGTTCCTCGCGTTGCAGGGCCTGAATCTCGGTGTGACCCGGCTGGTCACCGATACCGTGCAGGTCGCCGGGATTCGCGGCGCGGCGGGATACTCCTCGGCCGGTGCGGTTTTCGCCTCCACGATCGATCTGGGCGGCACCCGCATCCAGGCGTCGGTGGTGTGGTGGATCCTGCTGACTGTCCTGGGCTCGATCCTGTTGCTGCGCACGCGATTCGGCAATTGGACGTTCGCGGTGGGCGGGTCGCTGCCCAGCGCCCGCGCGGTCGGCGTGCCCGCGGTGCGGACCAAGATCCTGCTGTTCATGGGGACCGGATTCGCCGGGTGGGTGGTCGGCTCGTGCGGCATTCTGCGGTTCGGCAGCGTGCAGGCGAATCAGGGCGTCGGGCTGGAACTGCAGTTCATCATCGCGGCCGTGGTGGGCGGCTGCCTGCTGACCGGCGGATTCGGGTCGGTGATCGGTGCGGCCCTCGGTGCGCTCATCTTCGGAATGGCCAGGCAAGGCATCGTATTCGCGCGCTGGAACGACGACTGGTTCATGTTGTTCCTGGGCGTGCTGCTGCTCGCGGCGGTATTGGTCAACAACGCATTCGGCAAGCGCGCGGAGAGGATTCGGCGATGACCGAGACGTCCGAGGTGACCCCGCTGATCGAAACCGTCGGCGTCACCAAGAGTTACGGCGGCGTGGTCGCGCTCGAGAACGTGTCCATGGTGGTGAACGCCGGCGAGGTCACCTGCGTTCTGGGTGACAACGGGGCGGGAAAGTCCACGCTGATCAAGGTTCTGGCCGGGGTGCATCAGCACGATTCGGGTGAGCTGCTCGTCGAAGGGGAGCCGACCCGGTTCGCCAACCCGCGGGCGGCGCTCGATCGCGGAATCGCCACGGTCTACCAGGATTTGGCGGTCGTGCCGCTGATGAGTGTGTGGCGCAACTTCGTGCTGGGCTCCGAGCCGACCTACGGGGTCGGGCCGCTGCGCCTCCTCGATCGTGGTCGCGGCCGCGAGATCGCGCGTAAAGCGCTGTGGGACATGGGCATCGAGATCCGCGATATGGAACAGCCGGTGGGTACGCTCTCGGGCGGACAGCGGCAGTGTGTGGCGATCGCACGGGCGGTGCACTACGGCGCGAAGGTGCTCATCCTGGACGAGCCGACCGCCGCACTGGGCGTGAAACAGGCCGGGGTGGTGCTGCGGTACGTCGTCCAGGCGCGCGATCGTGGTCTCGGGGTCGTGCTGATCACGCACAACCCGCACCACGCCTATCCCGTCGGTGATCGCTTCCTGCTGCTCAAACGCGGCGCGTCACTCGGTTCGTACGCCAAGTCCGAGATCGACCTGCCCGAGCTGACCCGTCAGATGGCCGGTGGCGCCGAACTCGCCGCGCTGGAACACGAATTGGAGCGGGTGACCGAATGACCGGGAAGGGGTCGGACCGCGACGATGTGGCGATCCTGTCGACGTGCGGAGTCTCGAGCCCATCAGACCCGAACACACCATCGGGGTACGGCGATGGTGGGGCCCTGCTCGCGGGTGGTGAACCGACGTGAGCGAGCTGGAGGTCCTGACGATCGGGCGGGTCGGGGTGGATCTGTATCCGGAACAGAGCGGTGTTCCGCTGGCTCGGGTCCGGACGTTCGCGAAGTCGCTGGGCGGCACCGCGACCAACGTCGCGGTGGCCGCCGCCCGGCTCGGGCGGCGCAGTGCGGTGCTGACCAAGGTCGGGGCGGACGGGTTCGGTGAGTACGTGCGAACGGCGCTGGGGGAGTTCGGAGTATCCGCGCGGTACGTGTCCACCTCGGCGGATCTGCTGACGCCCGTGGTGTTCTGCGAACTGAATCCGCCGGCCGATCCGCCGTTGCTGTTCTATCGTGCCCCGATCGCGCCGGACCTGACCCTGACCGATGACGATATCCCTTGGGACGTGGTCGAATCCGTGCCGCTGCTGTGGGTGACCGGCACCGGCGTCAGCACCGAACCCGCGCGCGGCACCCAGCACCGCGTGCTCGAACGGCGTGCGCGACGCGGACACACCGTGCTCGATCTGGACTACCGGCCGATGTTCTGGCCGGACGAGGCGACCGCTGGGCAGGAGATCGGCGCGCTGCTGGATCACGTGAACGTGGTGGTGGGCAACAGAACCGAGGTGAAAGTGGCGGTCGGCACCGACGATCCGGGTGCGGCCGCCGAGCGGCTGGTGGCTCGCGGCGTCGAGCTCGCGGTGATCAAGTGCGGTGCGGACGGCGTGTTCGTCGCCGACGCGGCCGGGCAGCGGTGGACCGTACCGCCGTGCCGGGTCGAGGTGGTGTGCGGACTCGGTGCGGGTGACGGATTCGGCGGTGCGCTGGTGCACGGGCTGCTGGCGGGCCGGCATCCGCGGCGGGCCGCGGAGTACGCCAATGCCGCTGGGGCGCTTGTCGCTTCACGCCTGGCCTGTGCGGACGCGATGCCCACATCCGCCGAGATCGAGGAGCTGTTGCGCCGGAACCGGCGTGCCGAGGAGAGCGTATGAGGAGATACGGTGCACCTGACCGACGAACGCTGGCGTGAGCTGTTGCGCGTGCGCAGCACCGAACCCGGGGCGGTCGCGCGTGCCTATGCCGCGCGCCGCCGCCGCGAGCGGCTGCTGTCCGAGCAGGGCACGTTGTTCCTGGTGGCGGCGGACCACCCGGCTCGCGGTGCGCTCGGAGTCGGTTCGGACCGCACCGCCATGGCGGATCGGCGCATGCTGCTCGAGCGACTGCTGATCGCTCTGGACAATCCGGCGGTGGACGGCGTGCTCGGCTCACCGGACGTGGTGGAGGAACTGCTGCTGCTGGACGCGCTGCACGACAAGGTCGTCATCGGATCGATGAATCGCGGCGGCCTGGCCGGTGCGGACTGGGAGATCGAGGACCGGTTCACCGGATACGATGCCCGGTCCCTGGTCGAGTTCGGCCTCGACGGCGGCAAAATGCTGCTGCGGCTGGTGGATTCGGACCCGCGCACCATCCCGACCCTGCGGGCGTGCGCTCGCGCGGTCTCCGAACTCGCCGCCAACGGACTGATGGCGATGGTGGAACCGCTGCCCTATCATCGCGACGAATCCGGATCGCTGGTGATGCACAAGGATTCGGCCTCACTCCAGCGCGCCATCACCATCGCCTCGGGCCTCGGCGTGACCTCCGCCTACACCTGGCTGAAAATTCCCGCTCCGCAGGATGTCTCGGTGCTCGACGCCACCACACTGCCGGTGCTCCTGCTCGGCGGTGCGCCCTCGGGGGACCCGGCGACGGATCTCGCGGCATGGGGAGGCGCACTGCGGCACGAGGTTTCGCGCGGCCTCGTGGTCGGCCGCAGTCTGTTGTATCCACCCGACGGCGATGTCGCGGGCGCGGTCGACGCCGCCGCACGAATACTCACGGAGGCGCGATGAACATCTCGCACTACTCGACCGGAACACGCTGGGCGGGTGCCGCTCCCGATCTGCTGAGCATCGAGGCTGGGGGATCGGCTCGTCCCGAAGTGCCGTCGGCCGCCGACCGGTCCGGCTGTGCGCGAAGTCGTGCGGTGAGCCGATTTCCCTTTTCCGCCGGGACGTTGGAAGTCTGTCATGTTCCCGCATCGCCGACCGACAAGGCCGTGGCGCGGCGTACTCGGCAGCGCTCATCTGCCGGACAGTCTCGTATCGAGCGCAGGGGCGTCGCGCGATGAGCCGGTTGCACCGCCCCGCGGGCACATCGGCGGACGGCGACGATCCGCTCCTGCTGACCGCCGAGGCCGCGGGGTGGACCTACACGGGTCTGCGCGTGCTGAGGCTGCCGGCGGGGGAGCCGCGACGGGTGCACACCGGCGAATACGAGGCGTTCGTCCTTCCGCTCAGCGGTGGCTGCACCGTCCGGGTGGATGGCGAGAGCTTCGAATTGACCGGCCGGGAAACGGTTTTCACCCGCGTCACCGATTTCGCCTACGTCCCGCGTGAGGCCGAGATGGAGATCGTCTCCCGATCCGGCGCGGAGATCGCGCTGCCGATGGCGCGCTGTGAGCGGCGTCTGCCCGCGAAATACGGTGCGGCCGAGCATGTTCCGGTCGAGGTGCGGGGCGCGGGCCGGGCCACCCGGCAGGTCACGAATTTCGGCACGCCCGGGGCCTGGGAGCACGCGGACAAACTCAATGCCTGCGAGCTCATCACACCGGACGGGAACTGGTCCTCCTATCCGCCGCACAAGCACGACGAGGCGAGCGAGTGCGAGGTCGTGAACGAGGAGATCTACTACTTCCGGATCGCCGGACGCGATGCGATCACACCCGCCCGGGAGGGGTTCGGCATGCATCGCACCTACACCCCCGACGGCGAGCTGGAGGAGAACGTCGCGGTGCGCGATGGGGACGTCTTTCTGATACCCCACGGGTATCACGGGCCGTGCGTGGCCGCCCCCGGCTATCCGATGTACTACCTCAACGTCCTGGCGGGCCCGGCGCCCGAGCGATCCATGGCCTTCTGTGACGATCCCGCGCACGCCTGGATCCGCGACACCTGGTCCGAGACCGCGCCGGACCCGCGCTGCCCGGTCACCGACCACCGCGGACGCGTGTGCTGACCCGGCGTCGGACCTCCGGCATCGCCGCGACCGTCCGGCCCGCGGTCGCCCGGAAACCGGTTGGTACGCGGCGCGTCACGGTGGGTACTCGCCGAACGCGGGCCGGAATGCGGGCAGACCGGCAGCAACTGAACCGTAGGACCGGCACGACGAGGAGCAACGGATGCGACTGACGACCGCGCAGGCACTGGTGGCCTGGCTGATCGCCCAGCGCTCACAGACACTGGACGGACGCGAGGTGCCGCTGTTCCCCGCGGTGTTCGCCATTTTCGGCCACGGCAACGTCCTGGGCCTGGGCACGGCGCTCGAGGAACGCCGCGATGTGATCCCGGTCTGGCGTGGGCATTCCGAACAGGGCATGGCCCTGGCGGCGGTCGGTCTGGCCAAGGCCGTGCACCGCCGGCAGGTCGGCGTGGTCACCTCCTCGATCGGGCCCGGGGCGTTGAACATGGTGACCGCGGCCGGTGTCGCGCACGCGAATCGGCTTCCGCTGCTGCTGCTTCCGGGGGACGTGTTCACCGGTCGCGGGCCCGATCCGGTCCTGCAACAGGTCGAGCACTTCGGTGATCCGACCGTGACCGCCAACGACGCGTTCCGCCCGGTGAGCCGCTATTTCGACCGCATCACCCGGCCCGAGCAGCTGCTCGCGACGCTGCCGCAGGTCGCGCGGGTGCTCACCGATCCCGCCGATGCCGGACCGGTGACGCTCGCTCTGCCACAGGATGTGCAGGCCGAGACCTTCGATTTCCCGGACGTGCTGTTCGAGCCGGTGGTGCACACGGCCCCGCGGCCGCGCCCCGATCGCGCCGCCGTCGCGGCGGCGGCGCAGGCGCTGCGCTCCGCGCAACGTCCGCTGCTGATCCTCGGCGGCGGCGCGCGGTATTCGGGAGCGGGACCGCTGGCGCTGGAAATGGCCGAGCGGCACGGCATTCCGGTCGTGGAGACCACCGCCGGGCGCACCCTCGTCGCACACGAACACCCGCTGTACGCCGGGCCGCTCGGCGTCACCGGATCGGCATCGGCCGATGCCCTTGCGGCGCAAGCGGATCTGGTGCTCGCGGTGGGAACTCGTCTGCAGGACTTCACGACCGCGTCGTGGACGGCCTTCGCGCCCGACGTCCGGATGATCACGATCAATGCCGCGCGCTTCGACGCGGTCAAACGTGGCGCCCTCGCGGTGGTGGCGGATGCCGCTGCGGCGCTGGAGGATCTGGAGCCGGAACTGTCCGGTTGGCGGGTGGCTCGGGAGTGGACTACTCGTGCGTCGGCGGTACGCGGCGATTGGGACGACTACATCGACAGCCTGCGCGCGCCGACCCCCGGACCGCCGACGTACGCCCAGATCGTCGGCGCGGTCAACGATCTGAGCGAACCGGGCGATTACGTGATGACCTCGTCCGGCGGGCTGCCGGGTGAGCTGGTCGGCGGCTGGCGGGCCGGAGGTGGGCAACCCACGATGGACGTCGAATACGGATTCTCCTGTATGGGTTATGAACTCGCGGGCGCGTGGGGCGCGGCCATGGCACATCGGCACGGGCTGGTCACCACGCTGCTGGGTGACGGTTCGTATCTCATGCTCAATTCCGAGCTGTTCTCCGCGGCGTTCGCCGGTCATCCGTTCGTCGCGGTCGTCTGCGACAACGACGGATACGCGGTGATCGCCCGTTTGCAGGAGGGGCAGGGCGGCAACGGTTTCAACAATCTGTACCGCGACTGCCGCACCAATCATCCCGCGCCGCCACGGGTGAATTTCGCCGCGCACGCGCATTCGCTGGGGTGCGTGGTATTCACCGCCACGGGCGCGGACGAATTTCGCGAAGCCTATGCCCACGCCCGGGAGGCGGCCGTGCGGCAGTCGAGACCCGCGGTGGTCGTGGTGCGCACGCATCCGTCGGCATGGACCGAATCCGGTGCGTTCTGGCAGGTCGGCGTGCCGGAGCAGCTGCCCGGCCACGAGGCCCACGAGACCGCGATGACGCGTCAGGTGAGATATCTGCGTCCGTGAGCTGAACGGCGCGGTGCGCGACGCGCCGAATCAGCCTGGACTGCCGTCGATTGCCTCGCTATGGTTCGGCTGGCTCGACGGCGAGAAGGTATGTGATATGGCACTGGGCACGGTCAAGTGGTTCGACACCAAGAAGGGTTTCGGGTTCATCCGTCAGGACGACGGCGGGCCCGATGTCTTCGTCGACTACACCGAGCTGGAAGGTACCGGCTTCCGGTCGCTCGTCGAGGGACAGCGGGTGGTGTTCGAAATCCGTCATACCAAGACCGGGCCGGAAGCCAGGAACGTCCGGAGCGTACAGAACTGATTGTGTGTGTCGTGGCACACAGTTCCGAAAATGTGTTGCCCGGGTCACCTTTCCGCAATTCTGGCTAACGAGTGTTTCAAGGTGCTCGATATTCCTGTCGAAAGCCGGTTCGGCCGGATGACGACAATGAAAGGAAGTCAATGATCCCCGTTATCATCGACACCGGTTCCGCCGCTGTGCACGGACTGTTCAACACCGGCAGCGCCGCGTTCCACGGCATCCTGAACACGCTGTGGACCGGGTCTTTCGGCGGCTGATCTCGCACGACTGCGGAGTGAATCGACTGGGCGGCCGGTCTCGAACAATAACTGTCCGAGACCGGCCGCCATTTATATCGATTCGCTGGCGCGGTCGGGTGGCGCGGGACCGCGAATAACCGGATCGGTCGCCCGATTTTCCTATATCGGTATGATTACAGGTGCTCATCCGGGGTCCTGTGGATCTGCTGGCATACCGGCCGCAAACGCTCGTTCCGCGAAATCACAGTGGCGCGGAAGCCGCCGGGCATGGCAGTCTGGAACATCGAGACCGGGTTCGGCGGACGTTGGCCGGCCTGGCTCGTCTACAGAAGGTATGAAATGGCGCAAGGCGTAGTGAAGTGGTTCAACAGCGAGAAGGGCTTCGGGTTCATCGCTCAGGACGACGGTGGTCCGGATGTGTTCGTGCACTACTCGGCTGTTTCCGGTAGCGGCTTCCGGTCGCTCGACGAGGGTCAGCGCGTGGAGTTCGAGATCGGCCAGGGCCAGAAGGGTCCGCAGGCCCAGGGCGTTCGCGTGATCTGAGTCACCTGACTTCAAGGCTCCGCACCATTGTGGTGCGGGGCCTTTCGCGTTTCCGGGGCGCGTCTTCTCCCCGGTTGGGCCGCCGAATCCGGAATCGGCTTGTGACGACCTGGACGTTTACCGTTCAACCCCTGGTCAACGGGGCCACGCAGCATGGTGGCAGTGGTGGTGGCTGAACAGCGGCTGCCCACGGGCAGCGGAAGGCCCGACCATGGAAGAAGATGTGCGGTCCGACCACAAGTACACGATGCGGATCAGCCGGCTGGCCATCGACAAGCTGGGAATCCGCCTCTACGACCGGGTTTCGGCGGTGCTGGCCGAACTCATCGCCAATTCCTACGACGCCGACGCCAGTGAAGTGGCGGTCTGGTTGCCGTGGGGAGTGACCCTCGCGGGCACCGTGCGCGGCGCGCAGGAGACGCCCTACGAGATCGTCGTGACCGACAACGGCCACGGCATGACCGCCGACGAGGTCAACGAGCACTATCTGATGGTCGGTTCGGACCGGAGAATCCGCACGGGCTCGGATCTTTCGCGGGAGCGCGGCCGACCGGTCATGGGCCGCAAGGGAATCGGGAAACTGGCCGCATTCGGCATCTGCCGGACCATCGAGGTGATCAGCGCGGGCAGCGGCGAGCGGGATCGCACCGAGGCCGGATGGCCTGTCTCCCATATCATCCTGGACCTGGACGATATGGTGCACGACACCGAGAGCGACTACTACCCGTCGGTCGGCCCGTTGGACGGCACCGTCGCCCCGCAGCGCGGCACGACCGTCGTCCTGCGCGACTTCTTCCGCAAGCGAGTCAATTCCGGTGCGGAACTGAATCGTCAGCTCGCCGCGCGTTTCGGGATCGAGCGTCCGGACTGGCGGGTCGAGGTGCACAACAGCGCGCCCGCGACGCAGGAGCCGGAGAGTTTCATCCTCAGCGATCTGCCCATCGACGTGATGGAGGAGACGCGGATCGATGTGGCCTCGCGCCCGGTGCGCGCGGGCCGGCAGTATCTGCCGGTCACCGGCTGGATCGCCTACTCCCGCCATCCCTACCGGGACGAGGCGATGGCGGGCGTGCGGATCTACGCGCGTGGCAAGATCGTCGCGCAGACAAGGGATTTCGGCATCGCGGCCGGATTCACCGGCGAGTACAAACTGCGTTCCTACCTGGTCGGGGCCATCCACGTGGACTGGCTCGACGACGAGGAGGATCTGGTGCGCTCGGACCGGCAGGACATCATCTGGAACTCCGGCCGCGGGGAGGCGCTGGCGGAGTGGGGGCGCGCCCTCATCGCCGAGATCGGCAGGATGGGTGAGCGCTCGATCCGGCGTCGCGTATGGGAGGAGTTCGTCGACCGATCCAGCATCTACCGGAAGCTGGAGGCGATCGCGCCGGGCGACAAGGTGTTTCGCGAATCGGTGACCGCGGCGGCGCGAATCCTGGTGGCCAACAAGGACCGTGCCGCGCTGGAGGACCCCGGGCACGTGGAAAGCATTGTGCGCCTGGCCTTGTCGCTCGGACCGCAACGCAGCCTGCTCGATACGTTGCGGCAGATCGCGGAGGATTCCGATCCGCGCCTGGACGTCGTCGTGGCGCTGTTCGAACGCGCCCGGGTCGCGGAGATCTACTCCCTGGGGCAGATCGCGGGAGAGCGAGTCGCGGTGGTGGACAAGCTGCACGCGCTCATCGACGATCGCCGCTCGCTCGAACGTCCCTTCCAGGAACTCATCGAGCGCGCGCCGTGGCTGCTCGCACCGGAATGGACGCCGCTGGGGATGAACGAATCGCTCACCCGCGTCCGCGCGGCCTTCGAGCGTTGGTACGCACAGAAATTCGGTTCCACCCTGGTGACCACCTCGATCGGCAGCCCCAAGCGCGAACCGGATTTCGTGCTGCTGCACGACGCCGGCGAGCTGTGGATCGTGGAGATCAAGCGGATGGACTACCACCTCACCGACGAGGAGTACAACCGCGCGATCAACTACCTCTACGCGCTGGACACCTTCCTGACCGAGAATCCGCGCATCGGCGATCAGTTCCCCCGACGCCGCCTGACCTTCATCGTCGACCACATCGACCGGCTGCGCCCCGCCTCCCTCTCCTCCCTGGACAGCGATGCCCGTATCGACCGCCGCACCTGGCGCGAACTGCTGGACTCCACGCTGCGCGCCCACCGCGACTTCCTCGAGCGGGTGTACGCGATGCGCGGGCTGGACGAGGAGCGAGCGCAGGCGGGATAGGGGCCAGGCCATTGTCTCCGGGTGCTCCCGGCCAGCACTTCGGCGGCGTCGCCGGGAATGTCGCTCGCGCGGTGGTGTGCTGCGCCGCTTCCGGCTGCCGCTCGTGGACGTGTCATGTCGTTCTGCGGGTGCATGCGGCGGGCGGGCGGAGGTGGAGGCGAGACCGCGTCCGATGCTGAGGGGCGCACCCGTTCCGGAATCGGTGAGACCGAGGTCACCCCCTGTGCAGGGCGCGAGCCGATCCGCCCACCCGCACTCCCCGGCGCAGACGAGCCCATTAAGCTTGGCCCCGGTAAATGCCGATCCCCCTCTTCCAGGAGTGCCTCCAGTGAGCCAAAATGGCCGTCCCGTTGTTTTGATCGCCGACAAGCTCGCCCAGTCGACCGTCGATGCGCTCGGCGACGGTGTCGAGGTGCGCTGGGTCGACGGGCCCGATCGGCCCGCTCTGCTGGCCGCGATGCCCGAGGCCGACGCACTGCTGGTCCGCTCCGCCACCACGGTCGACGCCGAGGTCCTCGACGCCGGCCGGCGGCTGAAGATCGTCGCGCGGGCCGGTGTCGGCCTGGACAACGTCGACGTGCCCGCGGCCACCGAGCGCGGCGTGATGGTCGTCAACGCGCCGACCTCCAACATCCACACCGCCGCCGAGCACGCGGTCACCCTGATGCTGTCGACCGCGCGCCAGATCCCCGCGGCCGACGCCACCCTGCGTGAGCACACCTGGAAGCGCAGCAAGTTCAACGGCGTCGAGATCTTCGGCAAGACCGTCGGCGTGATCGGCCTCGGCCGCATCGGTCAGCTTTTCGCGGCGCGGCTGGCCGCCTTCGAAACCAAGATCGTCGCGTACGACCCCTACGTCTCGCCGGCGCGCGCCGCGCAGCTGGGTATCGAACTGCTCGAGCTGGACGAGGTGCTCGCCCGCGCCGACCTGATCTCGGTGCACCTGCCCAAGACCCCCGAGACCAAGGGCCTGCTGTCCGCGCAGAAGCTGGCGCTGACCAAGCCGGGCGTCATCATCGTCAACGCCGCACGCGGCGGGCTGATCGACGAGGCCGCCCTCGCCGACGCGATCAAGTCCGGTCATGTGCGCGGCGCGGGCATCGACGTCTACGAGACCGAACCCTGCACCGACAGCCCGCTGTTCGAACTGCCGCAGGTCGTGGTGACCCCGCACCTGGGCGCGTCCACCTCCGAGGCGCAGGATCGCGCGGGCACCGATGTGGCCAAGTCCGTATTGCTCGCTCTCGCAGGCGAATTCGTTCCCGGTGCGGTGAACGTCACCGGCGGCGCGGTGGACGAGTTCGTCGCGCCGTGGCTGGAGATCGTGCGCAAGCAGGGCGCGCTGCTGGGTGCGCTGGCCGACGAGCTGCCGGTCAGCCTCGAGGTGCAGGCGCGCGGCGAGCTGAGCGCGCACGACGTTGCGGTGCTGGAACTTTCGGCGCTGCGCGGCATCTTCTCCGCGCTGATCGAGGATCCGGTCACCTTCGTCAACGCCCCGTCGCTGGCCAAGGAGCGCGGTATCGAGGCGACCGTCACCACCGCCACCGAGAGCCCCTCGCACCGCAGCGTGGTGGATCTGCGCGCGGTGTTCGGCGACGGCCGCACCCTGAACGTCTCCGGTGCGCTGACCGAGCCCGAACTCGTGCAGAAGATCGTCAACATCAACGGCCGCAACTACGACATGCGCGCCGAGGGCCTGAATCTCGCGGTGCTGAACTACGAGGACCGGCCCGGCGCGCTCGGCCGGATCGGCACCGCCCTGGGCGAGGCCGATATCGACATCCAGGCCGCCCAGCTGAGCCAGGACGTCGACAAGGAGGGCGCGACGGTGATCCTGCGGGTGAACACCCAGGTCCCCGCCGACGTGCAGGCCGCCATCGCGCAGGCCGTCGGCGCGACCAAGGTTATCCAGGTCGACCTGAGCTGAGTCCGTGCGCGAACCGTTCCCTGACGGGATCGGTTCGCGCACAGTGCTTTTCGCATACCGGCCGCGTCCCGATGAACGCACATCGCGGAGCCGGGCCGCGCCGCTACATTGCGGTGCCCGATGTATCGGAGCACTCCTAGGTGCGTGCCGGACTATGACGGACAACGAATGTCCGGCGGTGTCGGCGCGTGCCCGGTCGTACGAGTCTCAAACCGTCCGGGGGTGGATGCGTGCGCTGGGGTGGGCTGGACGTTGCGATCCGCAGCATCGCGTCGTGTCGAACCGTGGCGTGCAACGAATGTCCGGTGGTGTCGGCGCGCGTCCGGTCGTACGGGTCCCAAACTGTCCGGGGGTGGATGCGTGCGCTGGGGTGGGCTGGACGTTGCGATCCGCAGCATCGCGTCGTGTCGAACCGTGGCGTGCAACGAATGTCCGGCGCGCGTCCGGGCGCGCGAGTCCCGATCTCACGGATTGAGAGCGGCTCGCCCTGGTGACGGCACCGATTCGGGCTACGGATAAGGTGGCCGATGCTTGCGATCGGCGCGTGTGATCGCATGGCCGATCGGCTCGGTTCCGCGGCACTTGCCGGGATCGTGCCGCTCGGCCGGACCGGCTGATTCGGCCACATATCCGGTATGGGCCACGAGCGTGAACGAACGGAGCGTTGTCATATGAAACTGGCTGTTATCCCCGGTGACGGTATCGGTCCCGAGGTCATCGCCGAGGCGCTCAAGGTGCTCGACGTGGTCGTGCCGGGTGTCGAGAAGACCCATTACGACCTTGGCGCCAAGCGATACCACGAGACCGGTGAGGTGCTGCCGGATTCGGTGCTGCCCGAGCTGAAGCAGCACGACGCGATCCTGCTCGGTGCGATCGGCGATCCGTCGGTGCCCAGTGGCCTGCTGGAGCGGGGACTGCTGTTGCACACCCGGTTCGCGCTGGACCACCACGTGAATCTGCGTCCGTCGCGGCTGTTCCCGGGCGTGCGCAGTCCGCTGTCGGGCGATCCGGCGATCGATTTCGTCGTCGTGCGCGAGGGCACCGAGGGGCCGTACACCGGCACCGGCGGCGCGATCCGCGTGGACACCCCGCACGAGGTCGCCACCGAGGTCAGCACGAACACCCGGTTCGGCATCGAACGCGTCGTGCGGTACGCCTTCGCCGCCGCCCAGCAGCGCCGCAAGCATCTGACCCTGGTGCACAAGACCAATGTGCTGTCCTTCGCCGGTTCGCTGTGGCAGCGCACGGTGACCGAGGTCGGCGCGGAATTCCCGGAGGTCGAGGTCGCCTATCAGCACATCGATGCCGCGACCATCCACATGGTCACCGATCCGGGCCGCTTCGACGTGATCGTCACCGACAACCTGTTCGGCGACATCATCACCGATCTGGCCGCCGCGGTCTCCGGCGGCATCGGGCTGGCCGCCTCGGGCAATATCGACGCCTCGGGGGTCAACCCGAGCATGTTCGAGCCCGTGCACGGCAGTGCCCCCGATATCGCCGGCCAGTCCAAGGCCGACCCCACGGCCGCGATCCTCTCGGTTTCCCTGCTGCTGAACCATCTCGGCCGGACCGACGAGGCCGCCCGCATCGAATCCGCTGTCGCCAAGGATCTGTCCGCTCGCACCGGCACTGCTTCCACCGTCGAGATCGGTGACCGGATCGCCGCCTCGGTCTGAGTTTCGGCAACCAGGCCCCGTGTCCGAATGTCTTCGGGCGCGGGGTCTTTCGGTTGTAGCCTCAACCTGGCAACGTCGCCGGGCCGCGAAAAAACAGGCGGACAAGGCCTTTCGGGCCTCTAGTTCGATCTTGTTCTCGCAGAAGAGATTCCGAGTGGAACGAATGAACTTCGCGCGGTTGCGCGAAGGCTAGCGCCGGTCTCGCGGGACGAGCGGGACGGCGGCGATGGCGAAAGCCGCGGCGGCGAGATAGGCGGCGGGGAAGCCTGCGGCGCTGATCAGGGCGCCGAAGGCCGGGGCCACCGCGGCGGTGGCGAGGTACTGGCCGGTGTTCTGGACGCCGAGGCCGCGGCCGCTCCAGAACGGGCCGGCGATCTCGGCCACGGCGGTGAAGGACAGGCCGTTGTCGGCGACGGTGATGACCGACGCGATCACCAGAATCGGCAGCGCCGCCCACCACCAGTGCAGCCATGCCGAAAAGGCCAGTGCGGCCATCGAAATCACTGCTGCGATCGCAATAGTGCGCAGCGGTCGCAACCGGCTCCCGAGCCGATCGGACCAGATTCCCGCGCCGATCCGACCCGCCGCCCCCAAGATCTGCGTCACTGTGACGAGAACGCCCGCGATCGCAAGTGACAGTCCGACACCGTGATTCAGCCACAACAGTGCGAATGTCCACACCGTCGCCTGTGGGACAACCAGTAGCACCGAGACGGCGTGAATGCGCCATAGCGTCGTATCGCCGCGGTACGGATTGTCCGAAACAATCTGTGTCACAGAACGTTCGGGGCGGGGCGGATCGATGATCCAAAGCGCGCAGCCGATCGCGGCGATACCGGCCATCATCGCGGGAACCAGTATCGCGGTGGAAAACCCGTGTGCCGCCGCGATTGCCGGGATCGCCAGGGCCGCGATGCCGACGCCGAGCGGCTGCGCGGTCTGCCTGATTCCCATCGCCAGTCCGCGTTGATCGGGCGGAAACCAGCCCGCGATCACCCGTCCGCTCGCGCCGTTGGTGCTCGCCGCGCCGATTCCGGCCAGCAGCAGCAATGCGCCCAGCGCAAGGTAATTCGTGGTGGCGGCCGCGGCCGCGCCCGCCCCGCACATCAGCAGCGGCCCGATGATCAGTACCGCGCGTTCGCCGAACCGGTCCACCGCGTAGCCCCAGGCGATCAGTGTGCAGACCATGCCGACCATCGGCATGGCCACCAGCAGACCGGCTGTGGCCAAGGGCATTCCGCGTTCGGTGAGGGCGGGCAGCAGGAAGGGCGCACCGTTGCTCATCACCGCGCTGGCGGCCTGGGCGAAGAGTCCGAGGGCGAGCATGACCCACCGCCGGTTGGTGCTCAGCTGGGTCAAGGTCACCATATCCTCACCTCATATCTCAGATATTGGGACAGAAATCTTATTCTGTGAACTCCCCGCTCACCGTACACCCGGCCCGCGGCCGGACGCGAGGCGGTTCTTCCGCCGCGGGGAGTGCAGACCGGGTGGTCGGGCCCATACCACCTGGTGGATAGACTGCGAGCCATGCGTCTAGGTCGAGTTGCCAGCCCCGATGGGGTCGCGTTCGTGAGCATCGAAGGAACCACCTCCGATGGTGTCGCGAAGGAGATCGCCGAACATCCGTTCGGTACGCCCACCTTCACCGGCCGCAGTTGGCCGGTGGCCGATGTCCGCCTGCTCGCGCCGATCCTGGCCAGCAAGGTGGTGTGCGTCGGCAAGAACTACGCCGCGCACGCCCGCGAGATGGGTGGTGAGGCTCCGGAGGATCCGGTGATCTTCCTCAAGCCCAACACCGCGATCGCCGGGCCGAACTCGGCAATCGTGTTGCCGCCCAGTTCCTCTCAGGTCGACTACGAGGGCGAGCTGGCGATCGTCATCGGGCGGCCGTGCAAGGACGTGTCTGCCGCCCGCGCCCGTGAGGTGATCCTCGGCTATACCGTCGCCAACGATGTCACCGCGCGTGACCAGCAGCGACACGACGGTCAGTGGACCCGCGGCAAGGGTTACGACACCTTCTGCCCGCTCGGGCCCTGGATCGAAACCGAACTGGACCCAACGGATCTGGAGATCGTCACCGAACTCGACGGCGAGGTCCGCCAGCGCAGCCGGACATCACTTCTGCTGCACGATATTCCGAAGCTGATCGAATGGGTGACCACCGTGATGACGCTGCTGCCCGGCGATGTCATCCTCACCGGCACCCCCGAGGGTGTAGGACCGATGCGGGACGGGCAGACCGTCTCGGTGACGGTCGAGGGCATCGGCACCCTCACCAATCCCGTTGCCGCCAAACGTTGATCGAAAGTAGGGCTTGTGACTACCCACACTGCCGGCTCCGCAAGCTCCGCCGGCTCACCATCCCCCACGACTGAGGTACGGGTCCGTTTCTGCCCGTCGCCGACCGGTACGCCGCACGTGGGGCTGATCCGGACGGCGTTGTTCAACTGGGCCTTCGCCCGGCACCACGGCGGCACATTCGTCTTCCGCATCGAAGACACCGATGCCGCACGCGATTCCGACGAGTCGTACCACGCCTTGCTGGACGCGCTGCGCTGGCTCGGCCTCACCTGGGACGAGGGTCCGGAGGTCGGCGGACCCTATGCGCCGTACCGGCAGTCGTTGCGCCGGGACCTGCACATGGACATCGTCCGGAGGTTGCTGGAGGCGGGCGAAGCGTACGAATCGTTCTCCACCCCAGAGGAAGTCGAGGCTCGGCACCGCGCGGCCGGGCGCGATCCGAAGCTCGGTTACGACAACTTCGACCGGGACCTGACCGCCGAGCAGATCGCCGATTTCAAGGCGCAGGGCCGCGGTCCGGTGATCCGGCTGCGGATGCCGGACAAGGACATCGTCTGGCACGATCTGGTGCGCGGGGAGACCACCATCCGGGCCGGCGTGGTGCCCGACTTCGCGATCACCCGGGGTACCGGCGAACCGCTGTACACCCTGGTCAATCCCGTCGACGACGCGTTGATGAAGATCACCCACGTACTGCGCGGCGAGGACATTCTCTCCTCCACCCCGCGGCAGATCGCGTTGTACGAGGCGCTGGCCCGAATCGGGGTCGCGGAGTTCACTCCGCAGTTCGGACATCTGCCCTTCGTGATGGGGCAGGGCAACAAGAAGTTGTCCAAACGTGACCCCGAGTCGAATCTGTTCGTGCACCGCGACCGGGGATTCATTCCCGAGGGTTTGCTGAATTACCTGGCTTTGCTCGGGTGGGGCATAGGTGAGGACCGGGACATCTTCTCGATGGAGGAGATGGTGGCGGCATTCGACATATCGAAAGTAAATTCGAATCCGGCCCGGTTCGACCAGAAGAAGGCCGACGCCGTGAACGCCGAGCACATTCGTTTGCTGGAGCCCGCGGATTTCGCTCATCGACTGCGCAGCTACCTCACCGGGCAGGGGCACATCGGGGCGGAAGTGGACGATGCGCTTTTTTCGGCCGCGGCCGACTTGGTGCAGACCCGGATCGTTGTTCTCGGGGATGCCTGGGACTTGTTGAAGTTCCTGTTCCAGCCGCCCGCGGAGTTCACCGTCGACGAGGCGGCGGCGCAAAAGAATCTCGGGCCCGACGCCGCACCGGTGTTGCGGGCCGCCATCGACGCGCTGGAGGGCATTTCGGACTGGTCGGCAATCGCACTCGAAACGGCGCTGAAAACCGCTCTGGTGGACGATCTGGGCCTCAAACCGCGTAAGGCGTTCGCACCAGTGCGAGTGGCGGTCACCGGTTCACACATCAGCCCGCCGCTGTACGAATCGCTGGAGCTGCTCGGCCGGGAGGTGACCATGCAGCGGCTGCAAGCCGCCGCAACCGCGATCTGAGCCCGTTCGACCCCGTTTGACCAGGCGATTTGTATAAAGCGGGGAGGGGACTGGTAATCTTCTCCCCGGCCCGGAAACGAGCCTCCATCCCATTGGGACGGAGGTCGAACGTCCAGGTCATTGGGGTATGGTGTAATTGGCAACACAGCTGATTCTGGTTCAGCCATTCTAGGTTCGAGTCCTGGTACCCCAGCAGAGTGTCTCCGGGTCGTTCGATCCGGTTGAACACTCGTCCTGGCCCCGTCGTCTAGCGGCCTAGGACGCCGCCCTCTCAAGGCGGTAGCGCGGGTTCAAATCCCGTCGGGGCTACGCACAATGGACGGCTCATGCTCATGGAGAGCATGAGCCGTTTTGTGTTTCGCGCTATTTGTGGGGGCACGGCCCCCACACCCCGTCCGGAGGGGCCTCGCCCCCCGGACCCCGGTGCCGCTCGTTGCGTCAGAGGGTTGGCGGGTTCGAATTGGCTGGTCGGCGCGGGTGTCTAGTTCTCCAAGGGCCAGGTCGAGCCGCCGGGGGGCATTTCCGGCATGCCGAGTTTGCGGTGATCCCAGCTGCGGGTGCGTTCCGGGACCAGTCGCACGGCGACGCGCTTGTTCAGCATCGCCTCCACCATCGGGCGCACCTGTTCGGTGTACGGCCCGGTGTACCGCTCCCAGACGCTCACGCCCACCTTGAACAGGGCCTCGGCGTCGTCCACGATCTCCGCGCGGCCCTCGATCGACACTCCGCGCAACTGGTCGTAGCTGTCGCCGGCCTCGACCAGCACCGTGACCCGGGGGTCGCGGCGGATGTTGACCGCCTTCTGCGATTTGGCCTTGGTCTCGAACCAGATCTCGCCGTCGACCAGGCCGTACCACATGGCGGTCAGATGCGGCAGGCCCTTCGGGTCGAGCGTGGCCAGCGTGATGATCCGGCTGCGCTCGAGGAATCCGGTGATCTCGTCGTCGGACATCACGATCTGTGCGCGTTGATTCACTCCCATGGGCCGACTGTAGTTTACGGCGTATGGTGCGCGTCACACGGACTTCGTCACATGGCGCGGGCGCCGTGCCCGGCTACAGGCGTTTGTGCAGTGCATCCGCGGCCGCGACCAGATCCGCGGCCCAGCGCGCGCCCGGACGACGCCCCATCCGGTCGATCGGTCCGGATACCGAGACCGCGGCTACCACCGCACCGGACGAATCGCGCACCGGCGCGGAAATGCTGGCCACCCCCGCTGCCCGCTCGGCCGCGCTCTGCGCCCAGCCGCGCCGGCGCACCTCGGCCAGGGCGCGTTCGCCGAAGACCGCGTCGGCCAGCACGCTGCGCTGCAGTTCCGGATCGGCCCATGCCAGCAGCACCTTGGCCGCCGATCCGGCGGTCAGCGGAAGGCGCGCGCCGACCGGGACGGTGTCGCGCAGTCCGGAGGCGGGTTCCAGGGCCGCGATCGCGATTCGCGAATGGCCGTCCAACCGGTAGAGCTGCACACTTTCGCCGGTGATCTCGCGGAGCCTGGGCAGCACGACGGCCGCGGCGTCGAGCATGGGATCCTGCGCTGTACTCGCGAGCTCGGACAGAGCGGGGCCGGGCTGCCACAGGCCGTTGACGTCGCGGGCCAGCATGCGGTGCGTTTCCAGGCCGACGGCCAGCCGGTGCGCGGTGGCCCGGGGCAGCCCGGTCCGCGCGCACAGCTCGTTCAGGCCGCAGGGCTGCTCGGCCACGGCGTAGAGCACGGTCATGGCTTTGTCGAGCACCCCGATACCGCTATGCTGTCTCATAGGACGATATTTAAGTCTCAGATAATGAGATTTGCAAACTCGTCCGGTTCCCACCCAGCCCGGTGGGGGACCAGCACAGCAACAACACAACCACGCAACTTCCGCTCTCGACCCGGCCCGCACGGAGCGAGTCCCCGAGCGACCGTTCGCGGCCGGCTCGCCGTTCAGCCCTCGAAGCGCATGGGCGAAGCCCGGGTCTCGAACGGCGAGCCTTCAGGGCCGCGAACACGCCGGAGCGAAGCGGAGGCAATCAAATACAGCACACAGAGGTGATACCGATGGCCGAACGGCCACGCACACTGGCGGAGAAGGTCTGGGACGAGCACGTCGTCGCCCGCGGTGGGGGTGAGGGCGAGGCGCGCGAGCCCGACCTCATCTACATCGATCTGCACCTGGTGCACGAGGTGACCAGCCCGCAGGCGTTCGACGGACTGCGGCAGGCCGGACGGCCGGTGCGCCGGCCCGATCTGACCATCGCCACCGAGGACCACAACGTGCCGACGGTCGACATCGACAAGCCGATCGCGGACCCGACCTCGCGCACGCAGGTCGAGACATTGCGCCGCAACTGCGCGGAATTCGGCGTCCGGCTCTACCCGATGGGCGATATCGAACAGGGCATCGTGCACGTGGTCGGTCCGCAGCTGGGGCTGACCCAGCCGGGCACGACCGTGGTGTGCGGTGATTCGCACACCTCCACGCACGGCGCGTTCGGTGCGCTGGCGATGGGTATCGGCACCAGCGAGGTCGAACACGTGCTGGCCACGCAGACGTTGTCGCTGCGGCCGTTCAAGACCATGGCGGTCACCGTGGACGGTCAGCTGCCGCACGGTGTCACCAGCAAGGACGTCATCCTGGCGGTGATCGCGCAGATCGGCACCGGCGGCGGCCAGGGCTACGTCATCGAGTATCGCGGCGAGGCCGTGCGTTCGATGTCGATGGAAGCGCGGATGACGATGTGCAATATGTCCATCGAGGCGGGTGCGCGGGCGGGCATGGTCGCCCCCGACGAGACCACCTACGAATTCCTGAAGGGCCGTCCGCACGCGCCGCAGGGTGCGGACTGGGATGCCGCGGTGGCGGCCTGGGAGGCGCTGAAGACCGATCCCGACGCGCGATTCGACGCCGAGGTGCACATCGACGCCTCCACGCTGACCCCCTTCGTGACCTGGGGTACGAACCCCGGCCAGGGCGCCCCGCTGGGTGCGTCGGTGCCCGACCCGGCGGAAATGGCGGACGAAACCGAGCGCGAGACCGCCGAGAAGGCATTGCGTTATATGGATTTGGAGCCCGGTACTCCGCTTCGGGATGTCGCGGTCGACACCGTATTCGTCGGTTCGTGTACCAATGGCCGGATCGAGGATCTTCGTGCGGTGGCGTCGGTGCTGGAGGGTCGTACGGTGGCCGACGGTGTGCGCATGCTGATCGTGCCCGGGTCGATGCGCGTGCGCGCGCAGGCCGAATCCGAGGGTTTGGGCGAGATTTTCACCGCGGCGGGCGCGGAATGGCGTCAGGCCGGATGCTCGATGTGCCTGGGCATGAATCCCGATCAGCTTTCTCCCGGCCAGCGCTGCGCGTCCACCTCGAACCGCAATTTCGAGGGCAGGCAGGGCAAAGGATCGCGCACACATCTGGTTTCGCCGCTGGTCGCAGCGGCCACCGCGGTCCGCGGAACCCTGTCCTCACCTGCGGACTTGAACTGATCGTAGATATTTCGGCATGAGCCGGGGCGCTACGTGGTTATGCTCCGCTGCCGCCTCCGCGCCTGACCGTTCATGCCACGACCTAATCAGGAGAACTCATGGAACCCTTCAAGGTGCACAAGGGGATCGGGGTGCCGCTGCGCCGGTCCAATGTGGATACCGACCAGATCATCCCCGCGGTCTATCTGAAGCGAGTCACACGTACCGGATTCGAAGACGGGCTGTTCGCGGCCTGGCGCTCGGATCCGACGTTCATTCTCAACAACGAACCGTTCAACCGGGGCAGCGTCCTGGTCGCGGGCCCGGATTTCGGTACGGGATCCTCACGCGAACACGCCGTTTGGGCGTTGATGGATTACGGCTTCCGGGTCGTGATCTCCTCACGCTTCGGTGACATCTTCCGCGGCAACGCCGGTAAGGGCGGGCTGGTGGCGGCCCGCATGTCACAACATGATGTCGAATTGCTCTGGAAGTTGCTCGAGGAACGTCCCGGTCAGGAATTGGTGGTCGACCTCGAGGCGCGCACAGTGGCGACCGGAACGGTCGTGTTGCCCTTCGAAATTGACGACTACACCAGGTGGCGTCTGCTCGAGGGCTTGGACGACATCGGACTGACACTCCGTCAGGAAGAGGCGATCGACCGGTTCGAAAAGGCAAGGCCAGGTTGGAAACCCACGACCATTCCGACGCCTAATTAGCGGGCCTAATCCGCCCTAGGCGTTAGCTGAGCGCCGCCAATCGCGGTAGCTGTGCGTGTGCCACACCACATGAAATTTGGCGTGGCACATAGACTCTTGCCCATTGAGGGTTTACCGTGGTACCTAGTCGGTCCGACGACGGGCCATTAGTCTGCGGAGGATTCAATGAACAAGGCGGAACTGATCGACGTTCTGACCGAAAAGTTGGGTACTGACAGGCGCACGGCCACTGCGGCAGTCGAGCAGATTGTCGACACGATCGTGCGCGCGGTGAACAAGGGCAACAGCGTCACCATCACCGGATTCGGTGTGTTCGAACAGCGCAAGCGCGCTGCGCGAGTGGCGCGTAACCCGCGTACCGGTGAAACCGTCAAGGTCAAGCCCACTTCGGTCCCTGCATTCCGGCCGGGTGCACAGTTCAAGGCGATCATCGCCGGGAAGCAGAAGGTCGCGGCCTCCGGCCCGGCCGTGAAACGCGGTGTGGCAGCACCGGTGTCGGGTGCGGCGAAGAAGACCGCCGCCAAGAAGGCCGCGGCCAAGAAGACCGCCGCCGCCAAGAAGACCACGGCCGCCAAGAAGGCCGTGGCGAAGAAGACGGCGAGCAAGGCTCCGGCCAAGAAGGCCGCGGCGAAGAAGACCACGGCGGCCAAGAAGACCACCGCCAAGAAGACCACGGCCGCCGCCAAGGCGCCTGCCAAGAAGACCACGGCGACCAAGGCCGCGGCGAAGAAGACCACGGCCGCCAAGAAGACCACGGCGAAGAAGACCGCCGCGAAGCGGACCGCCCGCCGCTGAGGTCTCTCCGACGAAGAATCGGCCCCGGCCCATCAGGCCTGGGGCCGATTCGTATGTCGGCGCAATATTTCGCGTGGGCGCGCGTCAGTGCGCGCGCAGCGCCTTGTCGAGATGGTCGGCGGCGACCAACCGGCCGTCGGCCACGGACAGCACCCAGGCGCTGCCCTTGCGATTGCGCGCGGGAGGCAGTGTGACACCGTCGATTTCGGCCCAGGCGGCCAGCAACGGCGGAATCACCTTGCCCTGACTGCAGATAACGCGCACGGTGTCCGGGGACGCCAGTTCCCGGATCCGCCGCAGCGCCGCGTCCGGCGCTGCGGCATAAGCGGTTTCGGACATCGTCGGCTCGAGGCCGATCTCGACGCCGAGTTGGTCCGCGAGCGGTCGCACGGTCTGCACGCAGCGCACCGGCGGGGCCGAGTAGACCTCCCGCGGCCCGAAGGCCGCCAGATTCGGCGTCAGGTCCTGCACCTGTGCCACGCCGTGCTTGTCCAGCGGGCGCTCGGCGTCCGGACCGGCGAAGCGATCCCGATGGCCGGCCTTGGCGTGCCGCACCAAAAGCAGGGTCGCGGTGTCCGCCGGGAACCGCAGGAAATTGCGGACGATGGTGCGATCCATCGGATACGACAGCGCGTCCATGACCCGGTCCATACCGAGCCACCGCAGCCGGTCGACCTCCGAATTGACGGCGAATTCACCGTCTTCGATCCGGGCGGACCAGTAGTCCACGCGTTTGAGTTTGCGATGCCCGGTCACCGGATAGGTGACCTTGCCCAGATACCTGCCCAGCCGGGTGCTCAGACCGGTCTCCTCGGCCACCTCGCGCACCGCCGCGATCATCGCCGTCTCGCCCGGATCGAGTTTCCCCTTGGGCAGCGACCAGTCGTCGTACTTCGGGCGGTGTACCACCGCGACTTCGACCGCGCCGTCCCGGCGCCGGCGCCACACCACCGCACCCGCGGCGCGGATGTTCGCGGTGACGCGGGGGTCGGGGTAGCGAGGGCAGTCGGAATCCTGTGTCGCCGAACGGCTCACTGCTGATCCGGACGCCGCAGCCGCATGAGGAATTCCTGGTGGTCGCGCACCTGCTCACCGAGTTCGGCGACCTCTTCCGCGCTCGGCCGGGCCTGCCAGGTCCCGTCCGGCTGCAGCACCCAGCAGCGCGTCGTCGGATACAGGGCCGAATCGAGCATCACCGTCAGCTGTTCGCACAGTCTGGGGTCCTTGACCTGCGCCATGACCTCGACGCGCCGGTCCAGATTGCGGTGCATCATATCGGCGCTGCCGATCCAGTACTCGTCCTGAGCCTGGAAGTGCATGACGCGGGAATGTTCCAGGAACCGCCCGAGGATCGAGCGCACCTCGATGTTCTCGCTCATCCCGGTCACACCGGGACGCAGCCCGCAGATGCCGCGCACCACGATCTGCACCGGCACCCCGGCCTGCGACGCCCGGTACAGCGCGTCGATCACCTGTTCGTCGACGATCGCGTTGGCCTTCATCCGGATTCGAGCGGGCTGCCCCTGCTCGGCAAGTTCGACCTCGCGCTGGATCCGCTCGATGATTCCGGCCCGCACACCGGTCGGGGCGACGAGCAGATTACGGTAGGTGGCCTTGCGCGAGTATCCGGTCAGCGAATTGAACAGATCGGTCAGATCCGCGCCGATTTCCGGTGCGGCGGTGAGTAATCCGACGTCCTCGTATAGTCGCGCGGTCTTCGGGTTGTAGTTGCCGGTACCGATGTGGCAGTACCGGCGGATGGTGGCGCCCTCGCGGCGGACCACCAGACAGGTCTTGCAGTGCGTCTTGAGCCCGATCAGGCCGTAGACCACGTGCACGCCCGCCTGCTCCAGCGCCCGAGCCCATTTGATGTTGGCCTGCTCGTCGAAGCGGGCCTTGATCTCGACCAGGGCCACGACCTGCTTACCGGCCTCGGCGGCATCGATGAGCGCGTTGACGATCGGGGAGTCGCCCGAGGTGCGGTACAGCGTCTGCTTGATCGCCAGCACCTGCGGATCGGCGGCGGCCTGTTCGATGAATCGCTGCACGCTGGTGGAGAACGAGTCGTACGGGTGGTGCACCAGCACGTCGCCCTCGCGCAGGGCGGCGAAAACGTTTCGCGGAGTTTCCCTTTCGCCGAACGCCGGTGGGGTGGTCGGGACGTAGGGCGCGTCCTTGAGTGCGGGCCGGTCCACCCCGTAGACCTGCCACAGGCAGGACAGGTCCAGCAGACCCGGCACCTGGATCACATCGCCCGGGTCGACGTCGAGTTCCCGCAACAGCAGATCGAGCATGTGCTCGGTCATATCGTCGGAAACCTCCAGGCGCACCGGAGATCCGAAGCGCCGGCGGGCGAGTTCGCGTTCGAGGGCCTGGAGCAGATCCTCGTCGCGGTCCTCGTCCACCTCGAAGTCGGCGTTGCGGGTGATGCGGAACGAATGATGTTCCACCACATCCATTCCCGGGAAAAGCTGATCGAGGTGCGCGGCGATCAGATCCTCCATCGGCAGGAAGGCGGCCAGGCTCGACACCGCCGGATCACCTTCGCGCAGTACGGGCGCGCGGCCCGGAGCGACCGGGGCGCTGCGGCGTACGCGCACGAAGCGGTCCACGTTGTCGGGCACCTTCACGCGCGCGAAATGTTCACCCCCGTTGTCGGAATCCTTCACCGTCACAGCGAGGTTCAGGCTCAGGCCGCTGATGTAGGGGAACGGGTGGGCGGGGTCGACGGCCAGCGGGGTCAGCACCGGGAAGACCTGATCCTGGAAATAACCCGACAGGCGGCGGCGCTCGTCCTCGTCCAGATCCGACCAGCCGATGATCGCGATGCCCTGTTCGACGAGTGCGGGCTGCACCTCGTCCAGGAAGACCCGGGCGTGCCGGGAGGCCAGCTCCTGAGTGGCGGCCGCGATCAGCTCCAGCTGTTCGGTGGGCGACAGGCCGTCGGCCGAGCGCACCGAGAGCCCGGCTGTGGCACGGCGTTTGAGCCCGGCCACGCGGACCATGTAGAACTCGTCGAGGTTCGAGGCGAAGATCGCCAGGAATTTCGCGCGCTCCAGCAACGGCTCGGATTTATCCTCGGCCAGGGCCAGCACCCGCGCGTTGAAGTCCAGCCAGCTCAGTTCCCGGTTGAGATAGCGATCCGCGGGCAACTGCGAGGCAGCCGTGTTCCCGGGAGGCGGTGCTGCGGCCGGCGGCGCCGCCGGCAACCGGGGCTGCTGCTGGACGATTTCTGTATCACTCACACCATCACCTCGCTGCGCTCGGTCGTAACCTGCGCGACGCGGGCAGTGCTGCCGGGTCGCTCGCAGGCTCGATCACACTCACGATCATCCCTCATATTCGAGCGGCACCGTGACCGGCACCGCTGGTTACCGACCCTCGACGCAGGTCTGGCGATCATCTGGCACACATATGACCCGCTCCGCACCTCCGCATGAGATCCGTGTGAACAGGGTGCGGCCAGCCGATGTCACGCAGCAGTGCGGTCGTGGCCGGGCCCAGGCCGAGCGTCACCGCGGCCCGCAGGTCCGCGGGGGTGTCGACGTCCAGGCGCAGGCCGGGCCAGTCGCCGTCGAGACCCTTCGCGCCCGAGTCGGCATGGCGGCGAGCCGAATCCGGGCCGAACAGCGGTGTCAGCGGCGCGGTTCCGTCGCGCACCAGCAGGGCGGCGGTGCCCTGTCCGGTGTGGTCGGCGACCAGGGCGCGCCCGGTCGCGGGAGCCGCGGCCAGCATATCGGTCAACTGGTCCGGGCGCAGCGCGGGCAGATCCGCTTGCAGTGCAAGCAGTTCCACCGCGCCGTGCCGGGCCCGCACCGCCTCGGCGGCGTCGGCGAGCGCGGCATTGAGCCCGTCGACGGCCATTTCCGGGTCGGGGTGGACCGCCGCGCCCAGTGCGCGCACCGCCGCGGCGACACCGGAATCCGGTGTGACGACGGTGACCGAGCCGATACCGGCGGCGAGGGCGGCGCGCACGGTGTCCGACAGCATGGCAAGCACCAGGCGCGACCGATCGGCGGGTGGCAACTCCTCGGCGAGTCGGCTCTTCGCGCGCTCGAGGTTCTTCACCGCGATCACGGCGTGGACGGCATCCGGACGCATGCGCCCATCGTTGCATGTCCGGCATTGTGGTGGGGGTCATGACCACCCGTCTTGCGACGCGAATGCCGGAACGAATGGCAATATCGGTCTGGTGACTAGGGCGGCAGTGATGGGTGCGGGATCGTGGGGCACCGCATTCGCGAAGGTGTTGAACGATGCGGGCACCGAGGTGACGATGTGGGCCCGGCGGCCGGAGGTCGCGCACACGCTGGCCGCCGAGCATCGCAATCCGGACTACCTGCCGGATGTGCGCCTGGACGGGGTGCGGGCCACCGACGACTATCTCGCGGCACTCGACGGTGCGCAGCTGGTCGTGCTGGCCGTCCCGTCCCAGTCGCTGCGCGCCAATCTGGCGAACTGGCGGCCCGCGATCGCGCCCGACGCGACGCTGCTGAGCCTGGCCAAGGGCATCGAGACCGGCACGCTGCTGCGGATGAGTGAGGTGATCGCGGAGGTCACCGGTGCGGACCCCGGCCGGATCGCGGTGTTGTCCGGGCCGAATCTGGCGCGGGAGATCGCCGCGGAACAGCCCGCCGCCTCGGTGGTGGCCTGCGGCGACGAGGCACGCGCACAGGCCGTGCAGCACTCGTGCGCCACGGGGTACTTCCGGCCCTACACCAACACCGACGTGATCGGCTGCGAGATCGGCGGCGCCTGTAAGAACGTCATCGCGCTGGCCTGCGGGATCGCCTCGGGAATGGGCCTGGGCGACAACACCGTCGCGAGCCTGATCACCCGGGGGCTGGCCGAGATCATCCGGCTGGGCGTCGCGCTGGGAGCCAATCCGGTGACCCTGGCCGGCCTGGCCGGAGTCGGCGATCTCGTCGCCACCTGCACCTCACCGCTCTCGCGCAACCGGTCGTTCGGGCATGTACTGGGTACCGGCGGGTCCATGGAGGTCGCGCAGCAGGCCACCCACGGTCAGGTGGCCGAGGGCGTCAAATCGTGCACCTCGATCCGGGCGCTGGCCGAACGGCACGGGGTGGAGATGCCGCTGACGACCTCGGTGCATCAGGTCTGCCACGAGGGGTTGTCGGTCGCCGAGGCCGTCGGGCGGTTGCTCGGGCGGTCGATGAAGCCGGAGTGATTGAATTTCCGCTGGACGGGTACGGTTCCGGTCATGACTGAGTCGATGGCGGGCGCGGGGCCCTCCGTGGGTACGCAAGCTGCCGCCTCCGGGCCCGACCGTGCGCACGGTGGCCGGATCCGGGTCGGAGTCGTCTTCGGCGGCCGCAGCAACGAGCATGCGGTGTCCTGCGTGTCGGCGGGTTTCGTGCTGCGCAACCTGGACCCCGAACGGTACGAGGCCGTGCCGATCGGGATCACCAGCGACGGGACCTGGGTGCTGAGCGGCTCGGAGGCCGCAACGCTCGCGATCGCCGATCGCACGCTGCCCTCGGTCGACCGATCCGGCACCGAACTCGTGCTGGCGGCCGATCCGACCCGCGGCGGCAGTCTGCTGCCGCTCGACGGCTCCGCGATCGGGGCCGGTGCGCTCGAGGTGGTGTTCCCCGTGCTGCACGGCGCGTTCGGTGAGGACGGCACGGTGCAGGGACTGCTGGAGATGGCCGGCCTGCCCTACGTCGGGCCCGGCGTGCTGGCCAGTGCCACCGGCATGGACAAGGAGTTCATGAAGAAACTCTTTGCCGCCGACGGTATTCCGGTCGGTGACCATGTGGTGCTGCGCCCCGGCGCGGCCACCGTGCGCGAGGCCGACCGCGAACGCCTGGGGCTTCCGGTGTTCGTCAAGCCCGCTCGCGGCGGATCGTCCATCGGCATAACGAAGGTGGACAGCTGGGATCGGCTGGACGAGGCGATCGCTGTTGCGCGCCTGCACGATCCGAAGGTGATCGTCGAGGCTGCCGTCATCGGCCGCGAAATCGAGTGCGGCGTACTGGAGTTCCCGGACGGACGGGTCGAAGCCAGTGTGCCCGCCGAGATCCGGATGCCGGAGGTCAGCTCGCAAGCGCCGGACTTCTACGACTTCGACACCAAATATCTCGACGACGTATGCGAGTTCGACATCCCGGCGAAGCTGAACGACGATGTGGCGCAGGAGATCCGGGAACTCGCGGTGCGGGCGTTCCGCGCGCTGGACTGCCAGGGGCTGGCCCGGGTCGACTTCTTCATCACCGATCAGGGCCCGGTGATCAACGAGATCAACACGATGCCCGGTATGACCGCCATCTCGATGTACCCGCGGATGTGGGCGGCGACGGGTATCGATAACGGCGCTCTGATCAGCACGTTGATCGATACCGCGCTCGCTCGCGGCACCGGCCTGCGCTGACTTGCCGACCGGGGACGGGTCGGCTGCGGGCTGGCCGTCCGATGGCCCCGGATTCGGCGCATCGGGGGATGACCGACATCCGGTGTCCGCCGACGCGTGGCGCAAACAGGTCACGGTCCGGTTTGTCCCGTGGGCATGCCCGTGACGTGGCATTCCGGGTTCGAGCGAGACCGAGCCATCCGTATCCGCCGCCGATCGCCGGTACTCTCGGGGTGGTGCTGTTCGCGATGACGATCCCTGGTCTGGTCGTGCTGATCACGGTCGTCGCCTGTGGTGATGTGCTGTATCGAAGGCTGACCGGGCGAACCGCGCTGCCGTGGATGCGCGGATCGGGTGGTCCGGGCGCCGCCGCCATCGGGCTGGAGGGTCTCGACGCGGTGTTCGGCGCGGGAAAACAAATCGAATTCCAGCAGCGTCAGGTGGTACTGATGCACCGGGAGAATCCGGGCGATGCCGCGCCCGGCGGTCTCGGCGTCGATCTGGGCACCGGCCGGATCACCTTCCGGCGACCCGATGGAAACTAGTTCGGGATCGGCGCGGGATCGATCGGACGGGCGGGCAGCGCCTTGCCGACCGCATTCGAAATGTCTTGCAGCGGAGTCGGTCCGGCCTTGTCGGGCATGGTGACGGCGATGTAGGTGCCGCGGTCGACGATGTACCAGGTGCCCGAGGTGATTCCGCTGGACGGATCGCGCACCTCGAACCAGTTGACGCCGTTGATCACCTGCAGCCCAGCGGATTTGACGAATTCCGCCGGGCGGTCCAGGCCGCACCGCAGCACGATGGGGTCGCCGCCGTCGGGCAGTTGCCAGCCCGCGGTCGCGGGCGGGGCGGGCTGGGCCAGCTCCGCCCGGGTGTAATCGCCCATGCTCGACGGCAGCGCCGGAAGCAGTGCGGTGCACGCCTGACCGGTGGCCTGCGGTTGCGGGACCGAGCCCAGCGCGAGCGCCTCGCGGCTCGGGTGCTGTCGCGCGAAGACCGCGATGGCAAGGACCGCGACGATCAGCGCGACCGGCAGCGCGACGGCGGTCGCGATGAGCGCCGGCGAGCGCCGGGTGTCCTCGGGCTCGAAGCTGTAGCGGTCGGTTTCGGAATCGGACCGCGTGGTTTCGTTCGCGGCGTCCGAGCCGCCGGTTTCCGGGGCGCGGCCGCCCGGCGGGCCGGCTTCGCCGCCGGTCGAGGGCGTCGGTTCGGCCGGACGCGGGACGTTCGCGCCCTGGGCGGGCGAGGCTATCGCATCCTCGGACGCGGGGGCGTCCGGCCGTTCCGTATCGCTGCTCATCCCGGAGATCTTCTCCACTCGTCTCGGTACCGGATCCTGGCTGGTGGTCGTTGGTTTCGGGTCCGAGGGTAGCGTCGCGGACGTCCGTTGCCCCCGGCGCGGTTCGTGAAAGGAGACGGCCATCACTGAAACCAGCCCGCTGACGGTGCGTGACCTGGGCGAGTTCGGGCTCATCGCGCGGATGACCACCGGCCGCGCACAGGTGCCGGCCGTCCTGCTCGGGCCCGGCGACGATGCCGCGGTGCTCGCCGCGCCGGACGGGCGTTTCGTGGTCAGCACCGACATGTTGGTGCAGGACCGGCATTTCCGGTTGGACTGGTCGAGCCCGCGCGATATCGGGGCCAAGGCGATCGCGCAGAACGCCGCGGACGTGGTGGCGATGGGGGCCGCGCCGAGCGCCTTCGTGGTGTCCTTCGGCTGTCCGGCCGACACCCCGGTGACCTTCGTCGACGGATTCGTCGAGGGGATGTGGGCCGAGGCGGGCCGGGTGGGCGCCTCGATCGCCGGGGGCGACGTGGTGCGCGCGCCGCTGCTGATCGTATCGGTGACCGCGTTCGGCGATCCGCGCCGCGCGCCGGTGCTGCTGTCCGGTGCGAAGCCCGGTGATGTGGTCGCGGTCGCCGGGCGGCTCGGCTGGTCCGCGGCCGGGCTGGCCGTGTTGAGCGCGGGCCTGGACCCGGACCGCTTCCCCGGTGTGGTTGCCGCGCACCGGGTTCCGCGACCGCCGTATCGTGCGGTGCTGGACCTGCCCCGGGACACGGCCATCACCTCGCTCACCGACGTCTCCGACGGGCTGCTCGCGGATATCGGGCATGTCGCCGAAAGCTCCTGCGTCGCGGTGGATCTCGATTCCACCGCGCTCGTCGACGCGGAACTGGATCCGGTCGCCCGGGAACTCGGCGAGAAGTCGTCGGACTGGATTCTCACCGGCGGTGAGGACCACGCCTTCGCGGCCACATTTGCTGCGGGACAGGCGCTTCCGCCAGGATGGACCCGAGTCGGGCGGGTCGTGGACGGCGCCGGAGTCACGGTCGAGGGCGCCCGCTGGTCCGGACCGGGCGGTTGGGAATCGTTCTCGGAAGGTAGGTGAGCTGTCGTGGTGAACCGGCCCACACTAAGTTTGTCCGACATGGGTGCGAAACCACTGTCGGAGATCATCGATACGGGCTGGGCCGAGGCCTTGGAGCCGGTGGCCGACCGCATTGCGGCCATGGGCGAATTCCTGCGCGCGGAGAACAACGCCGGACGCGGCTACCTGCCCAAGGGCGAGAACGTGCTACGTGCGTTCCAGCGCCCGCTGGACAAGGTCCGGGTGCTGATCGTCGGCCAGGACCCCTATCCGACGCCGGGACATGCGATGGGCCTGAGCTTTTCGGTCGCGCCCGATGTTTCGCCGGTGCCGCGCAGTCTGGCGAACATCTTCTCCGAGTACTCCCGCGATCTCGGTTATCCGACGCCCTCCTGCGGTGATCTGTCGCCGTGGTCGGATCAAGGCGTGCTGATGCTCAACAGGGTGCTCACCGTCTCGCCCGGACAGCCCGCCTCACATCGCGGCAAGGGCTGGGAAGCGGTCACCGAGCAGGCAATTCGCGCGCTCGTCGCGCGGGAGCAGCCGCTGGTGGCGATCCTGTGGGGCCGGGACGCGTCCACCCTCAAGCCGATGCTCGGCTCGGTGCCGTACATCGAATCGGCCCATCCCTCACCGTTGTCGGCCTCCCGCGGATTCTTCGGATCCCGGCCCTTCTCCCGAACCAACGAATTGCTGGGTACATTGGGGGCCGCCCCGGTCGACTGGCGCCTGCCGTGACCGGTGTTCTAACTCATCACAGTAGGAGCAGATGCATGCAGATCAAGTCCGTGCGCGGTGCCATCGTGACCGTCGCCGCCGGAGCGGCCATCATGGGGGCGCCGGTTGCGGCGCAGGCGAGGACCATCCCGCTGGAGCAGGCCCCGGCAGCGCCCGCGAACACCGAGCAGGCCGCGCCGGTGCTGGCGCTGTACGACCCGCAGACGGGTTCCGCCTCGCTGTCGTCGAATGTCAACGCGTTCGGCCTGTGCGCCCTCCAGAGCATCAGTGCCAACGTCCAGTGCCTGGGCGGCAATAGGTAATTCCGGTCGGTAGCGCCGCGCCCGGCGGTGCGGACCTGCCCTACCGGGCAGGTTTCGTATCGGCTGGGCGCAGCATCCGGACCTCGACGGCGGGGGAGAAGCGCTCGGCTCGTCGAGCGCCGTCGAGTTCGAAACCGTACTTGCGATAGAAGGCCTGGGCGCGGGGATTCTCCTCGAACACCCACAGGGTGGTATCCCGGCGAGTGTCCAGGACCTCGCGCATCAGATCGTGCGCGAGTCCGCTGCCGTACCACGCGGCCCGGACGTACATCGCGTTCAGTTCCCGCTCGGCCGCGGTTTCATCGATCGCGCGCAAGCCGGCGAAGCCGACGACCGCGCCGTCGACGAGGGCGACGAATATCGAATCCGGGGCGCGCGTCGCCGCTCGGATGCGTTCCCACTGCTCGGCTCGGCGGGCGACGTCGAAGGCGTTCAGGACGTGGTCGGGGACCAGGCCCCGATAGGCCTCGCGCCAGCAGGCGATATGGCATTCGGCGAGGCCGAGGCAGTGTTCGGCGTGCAGCGGGGTGATGTGCCAGGGGCGGTCGGAGGTCATCGCGGCACCTGTCGATAAACGACGACACCCCGGATCACCCTCATCGGGTGCCGGGGCGTCGACGAACGGTTCGTGCAGCTCAGCCGCGAACGACCTTGCCCGCCTTCAGGCAGGAGGTGCAGACGTTCATGCGGCGGGTGTTGCCCGGGGCAACCTGCGCGCGAACGGTCTGGATGTTCGGGTTCCAGCGACGGTTGGTGCGCCGGTGCGAGTGCGAAACCGACTTACCGAAGCCGGGGCCCTTGGCGCAGACGTCGCAGACGGCAGCCATAGTCGCGAGCTCCTTCATGTCATGTACGGACCGCTGCCACACGAGACAGCCGATCCGGAAACGTATCGTCCAATGCCTGCCGACGAGAGCGTCGGCGACGCGACCGACGGCCGCGTGAGGCAACCGTGCAAGCGTAGCCGCCGACGCCGAGCGATGTCCAATCGCCCCCGGTAGCCGGGCAGCGGGACCGCCGCCAGGTCAGCCGGGCGGTCGGTCGGTGGCACGGAACTCCGGGTGGCGGGCGGTTCCGGCGACGCCCTGTCGGTGCGGGTGATTACCCTTGCGAGGGGATCTGGGTTGTGGTGGCCAGGTCGTGGTCGCAGCTGGGAGCGGAAGGATGGTGACGGTGCCCGGGGTCCGGGAGGTGCTCGATGGGGCCGCGATGGTCCAGTGGGGACAGCTCTGCCTGGTGGGTCTGGAGCTTCACCGCGAGGAGATCAACGCGCTGAACGTCTTCCCGGTCGCCGACGCCGACACCGGAACCAATCTGCTCGCCACCATGCGCGCGGCCGTCGCCGCCGCCGAGGACGCGCTGGCCGCCGCACTGCCGCACAAGGATTCCGGCAGTTCCGCCGCCGCCGCGGTGATCAGTGATGCTGTACCCCATCACAATTCCGGTGCCGATCGCGACGGCGCGGACGCCGGCTCCATGCGTAGCAGCACCGGGCGTGGCGATGTGAGGCCTTTTGACCTGGCCAGCGCCGATGAGGGACGCGATCATGCCGGCGGTGATGGGTTGGGCGGGGGCGACCTCGCCGGGATCGGTGTCGAGGGGCTCTGTGCGGATCACGGTCGTAGCGAAGTCAGCCGCCGTGATGCCGGCAACAGTGCCGATCGCGACGACCCGGCCGACGCGGGGGCGGTTCTGGCGGCGATGGCGCGCGCGGGGACGGCAGGGGCACGGGGGAATTCCGGGATCATCCTGTCGCAAGTATTGCGTGGACTCGCGGATGTGGTGCGCAGCGGGCCGGTGACGGCGGAGAGTCTGCGCGCGGCGCTGCGGCGCGCGGCGGTTCTGGTGCGGGCGGCGCTGAGTGAGCCGGTCGAGGGGACCATGCTCAGTGTGCTCGACGCCGCGGCCCGCTCGGCCGACAGCCCGGACGCGGAGTTGGCCGAGGTGGCCCGGGCGGCTGCCGACGGCGCGTGTAAGGCATTGGGCGATACGCCCTCCCAGTTGGGCGTGCTGCGCGCGGCGGGAGTGGTCGATGCCGGGGCGCGCGGGCTGCTGGTGGTGCTGGACGCGTTCGTCGCGGTGACCACCGGACAGGCTCCGGCCCGTCAGGAGTACCGGTCGAACGCTGCGGCACGCGTCTCCGAAGCCGCAGTGCGGCAGGACAAACGGTCGATACCTTCGAAGGGTGTCCCGGAATCCACAGTGCGGCAGGAGAGTCGGCCGGGTACAAAGGCCGGAGTGACTGGATTATCGTTGCCGCAAGAACATTCGACGACGAGCGATCCGCAGTACGAGGTGATGTACGTCCTGTCCGGCGCGACCGAATCCCGCATCGACGAGCTGCGCGAACAGCTTGCGCGCCTGGGCGATTCGGTGGCCGTGGTGGGCGACGGCGCGAACGGGTGGTCGGCGCACGTGCATTGCGCGGATGCCGGCGCGGCCGTCGAGGCGGGGCTGGCCGCGGGCACGCTGAGCCGGATTCGCATCGAGGGACTGACGATGAATCCGCTTGCGGCACAGGGTCCTTCCGATCGCGGTATCCTCGCGGTCGTGACGGGCGCGGGCGCGGCGCGGCTGTTCGAGGATTCCGGTGCGACGGTGCTGGACGGTGAGGTGACCGCCGACGTACTGCTCGCCGCGATCAGGCGGATGCCGCAGCGCGAAGTGCTGGTGCTGCCCAACGGCGCGCTGGCCGCACACGAACTGGTCGCGGTCGGTATGGCCGCCCGCAACGAGGCGGTTCCGCGGGAGGTGCTGATGTTGCCGAGCGGATCGATGGTGCAGGGCATGGCGGCGCTGGCCGTGCACGACGGTGGCCGGATCGCCGTGGACGACGCGTTCGCCATGTCCGAGGCGGCCGCCGGCACCCGCTGGGGTGCGCTGCGGGTGGCCCGCGAGCGGGCGCTGACCATCGTCGGCACGTGCGCCCGGGGCGACGGGCTGGGCCTGGTCGGCAACGATGTCGTCGTGATCGATCCCGACCCGCGCGCCGCGGCCCGCACCCTGCTGGACCGGATGCTCGGCCTCGGCGGCGAACTGGTCACGCTGTTGCTGGGCGCGGACGCGCCGGACGAACTGGGCCGGGATCTGGCCGAACACATCACAGCGACATTTCCCGGGGTCGAGGTGGTCGCCTACATCGGCGGTCAGCCCTTGGATCTGGTGCAGATCGGGGTTGAATAACCAATGGCGACACTGCGCGACCGGCTCGATCACGTGCTCGGGGTGAAGGCGGCCGACTCCCTGGCCGACGCCTTCGATATGCAGACGGTCGAGGATCTGTTGCGGCACTACCCGCTGCGGTACGCCACCCAGGGGCAGCCGCTGAGCGAGGAGGCGCCCGAGGAGGGCACGCACCTGACTCTCGTCGGCGTGGTCACGAAAACCGAACTGCGGCCGATGAAGAACCGCCGCGGCCGGTTGTTGAAGGTCGAACTCGACGCTGGTTCCGCGAAACCGGTCGAGATCACCTTCTTCAACGGCGACAAGGTGAGCTATCTGGTGAAACAGGGTGTGCGGGCGATGATGTCGGGCACCGTGCACTGGTGGCGGCCGGACCGCTGGAACCTGTCCCATCCCTCGTATCTGATCCTGCCGGAGGCCGGGGAGTCGGTGGAAAATCTCACCGCGGTGCGAGGCAGCGGCGATCTGCGCGGTCTGGCGCAGAGCGCCAAAGGCGCCGAGGGCGTGGACGTGTCGTTCTTCGAGCGCGAATACATCCCGGTGTATCCGGCGACGGCCAAGGTGCAGAGCTGGGATGTGCTCGCCTGCGTGCGGCAGGTGCTCGATCAGCTGGATCCGATCGATGACCCACTGCCGCAGGATCTTCGGGCCGAACGTGAACTGCTCCCGGTCTCGGACGCGCTGCGCCTGGTACACCTGCCCGAGCGCAAGTCCGATATCGAACAGGCCAGGGAGCGTTTGCGTTTCGACGAGGCGCTGGCCCTGCAACTGGTGCTGGCCGAACGCAGGCACGACGCCGCGGGGCGCACCGCCAAACCCTGCCCGCCCCGGACCGGCGGTATCGCAACCGAATTCGACAAGCGTCTGCCGTTCGAACTCACCGCGGGCCAGAAACAGGTGATCGCGGAGATCTCGCAGGATCTGTCCAGTCCGCATCCGATGCACCGGCTGCTGCAGGGTGAGGTCGGTTCCGGCAAGACCATCGTGGCCCTGCACGCCATGTTGCAGGTGGTCGACGCCGGTCAGCAGTGCGCCCTGCTCGCTCCCACCGAAGTGCTTGCCGCCCAGCACTATCGATCGTTGCGCGGCATGCTCGGCGAACTCGGCACGGCGGGTGAGCTGGGCGCGGCCGACAACGCCACCAAGGTCGTGCTGATGACCGGCTCGATGTCCACGAGCGCGAAGAAGGCCGCGCTGCTGGACGCGGTGACCGGCGAGGCCGGGATCGTCATCGGCACGCACGCGCTGATCCAGGACAACGTGGAATTCCTCGACCTGGGCATGGTGATCGTCGACGAACAGCACCGGTTCGGCGTGGAGCAGCGGGATGCCTTGCGCGCCAAGGCCAAAGACGGCATCAGCCCGCATCTGCTGGTGATGACCGCGACCCCGATCCCGCGCACCATCGCCATGACCACCCTGGGCGATCTGGAGACCTCGACGCTGACCGAGCTGCCGCGCGGCCGCTCGCCGATCACCACCCGGGTGGTGCCCGCGCGAACGCACCCGACCTGGGTGGACCGGGCCTGGGAGCGCATTCGCGAGGAGGTCGGCCAGGGGCGTCAGGCGTATGTCGTGTGCTCGCGCATCGGTGAGGAGGAGGACAAGCCGAAAGCCAAGGGGCGCAAGGCAAAAGCGGAGGAGGAGAAGGAGGCGCCGACCACCCACGCGGCCCGGGACCTCTACGAGACGCTCTCGGCCGGTGACCTGGCCGGTCTGCGGGTCGGGCTGTTGCACGGGCGGCTGCCGAGCGATGAGAAGGACGCGGTGATGCGCGCGTTCAACGATGCTGAGATCGATGTGCTGGTCTGCACCACCGTCGTCGAGGTCGGCGTGGACGTGCCGAATGCGACGGTCATGGTGATCGTGGACGCCGACCGTTTCGGCGTGAGCCAGCTGCATCAGCTGCGCGGTCGCGTCGGGCGCGGTGAACATCCCGGACTGTGCCTGCTGATCACCGAAACCTCGCCGATGGGCACTGCCATGGCGCGGCTCGAGGCGGTCGCGGGCACTCTGGACGGATTCGAACTGTCGGTGCTGGATCTGCGGCAGCGCCGGGAGGGCGATGTGCTCGGCTCGGCCCAGTCCGGCACGGCGCGGTCGCTGCGCCTGCTGTCGCTGCTCGACGACCTCGAGGTGATCACCGCAGCGCAGCAGCTCGCCCGTGAGATCGTCGAAGCGGATCCGGGGCTGAACCGTCATCCCGGTCTCGCGACGATGATGCGCGCGGCGGTCGACGGTGAACGCCTGGAGTACCTGGCCAAGTCGTAGTCGGCGCGGACCGGCCTCGCCCGCGGACCGCCCGGCGCTGGGCGACCGCCCCGACCGCGATACCGGCGAGGCCTCGGGCTGCCGCAGCGACCTACACCGGGTGGTGTGTTGGGCAGCGGTCGGGGTGCGGGAAAGGGGACTCGGCGGGTGTGCCGGGGCGGCCAGGGTGGCCCGCCGCCGAGCACCGTGTGCAGCTCCACGGTGGCGTCCGCCGGGCAGTGACAGCGGGGGCGACATTGCGCTGGCAGGGTCGCCCGGTGACACAGGTGGGTGAGGGCGTCTGCGATAGCGGACGTGGTGATAGCGGCGCGGGTTCAGCGTGCGGGAGTCGGCGGGAGTGGGTGTGGGGGTCGGGGCGGATGTCCGTGAGTGTGGGCATGGGATAGAGCGTCGGTGAGCACGGGCGCTGGACAGGAAGGACGGCGGATACGGTGGTCGCGATCGATTTCGAGCGAGTGCGCAGAGAGGCCGTACCGCGGCTGTTCTCCCGGATGCCGGTATGGCAGGGGATCGGCGGGGTGCCGCCGACCTTGCTCGTGCTGGCGGGCATCGTCAGCGTGCAGGTGGGCGCGGCGCTGGCGACCGAGTTGTTCGCCGCGACGGGTCCCGCCGGTGCGGTGAGCCTGCGACTGTTCTTCGCCGGTGCGGTCCTGTTGGTGTTCTGGCGCTCCTCGCTGCGGATCGAACGCCGGGCGGTGCCGGTCGTGCTCGGTTACGGCGCGGTGCTGGCGCTGATGAACCTGTCCTTCTACGAGGCGATCGACCGCATCCCGCTCGGTATGGCCGTCACCCTCGAATTCCTCGGACCCCTCGCGGTGGCCCTGGCCGGATCGCGACGCTGGGTCGACCCGGTGTGGGCGGTGCTGGCCGGCGCCGGGGTGCTGCTGCTGACGCGCACGGCGGGGCATGTGCCCTGGACGGGTGTGCTGCTGGCGTTGGGCGCGGCGACCTGCTGGGCCGGTTACATCCTGCTCGGTGCGAAACTCGGTGAGAAGACCAGTGGCGGTGGCGGATTGGCGTTGGCGATGGCCTTCGGCGGGGTGCTCATGGCGCCGGTCGGCATCGCGGGCGCGGGCTCGGCACTGTTGCATCCGTCGGTACTGGCCGCCGGTTTCGGGGTCGCGATGCTGTCCTCGGTGCTGCCCTATTCGGTGGAACTCGAGGCGCTGCGCCGGATTCCGCCGCGAGTGTTCGGCGTGCTGATGAGCCTCGAGCCCGCCGTGGCCGCCGTGGCCGGTCTGCTCGTGCTGGGGCAGCGCATGAACCTGGCGCAGTGGGCCGGGATCGCCTGCGTCGTGGCGGCCTCGGCCGGGGCGACCAGAACCGGGCGGGGCGATCACGTCTGATCGCGGCCGCCGGCCGACTGCCGGAACAGCGCCCGCCGGCCGCGCTGACGGCCTGATCGTTGCGGCATTCGTGAATCAGCGGATCGCGCGGGGATAGGGCAGGTCGACCGACGTCGTTTCGGTGACGGCCAGCGGCCGTCCGATCTGGGGAAATGCCCGTTGCGGACAGGACGAACGCTCGCACACCTTGCAGCCCGCCCCGATCGGCACCGCGGCCGACGGATCGTCCAGTTGCAGTCCGTGCGAGTAGACCAGCCGGTCGGCGTATTCGATGTCGCAACCCAGGCCGATGGCGAATTCCTTGGTGGCCGAGCTGAATCCGCGCGTCGCGGGCTGGGTGGTGCGTGCCACCCACAGGTATCGGCGTCCGTCCGGCATGGCGGCGACCTGCGTGAGCACCCGGCCGGGATTCGCGAACGCCTCGTGCACCACCCACAGCGGGCAGCTGCCGCCGACCCGGGAGAAGTGGAACGCGGTGGCGGACTGGCGTTTGGAGATGTTCCCGGCCCGATCGGTGCGCACGAAGAAGAACGGCACCCCGCGTTGTCCTTGCCGCTGCAGCGTGCTGAGCCGATGACAGACGGTTTCGAAGCCCACCTCGAAGCGCAGTCCGAGGAGATCTATGTCATAGCGCAATTCCTCGGCCGAGCGCAGGAAGCGTCCGTACGGCAGCACCACCGCGCCGGCGAAGTAGTTGGCCAGCCCGACCCGGGCCAGCGCGCGCGACTCACCGGTCAGCGACGGCGTTCCGGCGATGACCTCGTCCAGCAGCGGCCCGTGCAGCAGGAAGGCCAGGGTGGTGGCGATCTGGAAGGCGCGCTGCCCCGGGCGCAGCCGTCGCGCCAGGGTGAGGGTGCGGGTTTCCGGATCGTAGTGCCGTTTGGGGATGGCCGGATCGGCTCCGTCGCCGCGCACCAGAACGGTCACCCGGGCTCGCTCCTCCGCGACACGGGCCAGCTGGCGGTCCAGCGACCCGATCGTCAGGCCGGATTCCTCGAACAGCTGCTCGGCGGCCAGATCGAGCTGGGCGATGTGATTGTGGTGGTCGTAGAAGAAATCGCGCACGTCTTCGTACGGCATCGGGACGCCGGGCGCACCGGTCGGCGTGGCGACCTTGGAGGAAAGCAGATCCAGCTGATCGGTGGCCGCGCGCAGGCGGCGATGCATGGCGACGATGGTTTTGGCGACCTCGGGCAGCCGGGTGGCGAGGTCCTCGACCTCGGCGGCGGGCGGTGCGGTGCCGCCCGCGGCCTCGACCAGGACCTCGTGCAGATCCGACACCAGCCGGGCGTCGGAGTCCGCGGCGAAGAACTGCACATCCAGGTCGAATGTCGAATTCAGTTTCAGCAGAACGGGAATGGTGAGTGGCCGTTGATCGCGCTCGAGCTGATTGAGATAGCTGGGCGAGAGCTCGAGGGACTTTGCCAGTGCGGCCTGCGTCATCCGCCGTTCCTCGCGCAATCGCCGTAGTCGGGCACCCGCATACATCTTGCGCACGTGCAAGATGCTACCCACGGATATTCGCAATCATTGCAATATCTTCGGCCATGTCTGCCGGCGATCTACCGGGCCCGCCAGTTCGGTCGATATTACCGATGCGTAGTGTGCGAATCCGGCGCGGTCGAGCCGGCCGCGCAGATGATCGCCGATCGGCGCGCGGTCCGCGGCGACCGAACTGTTTCCGAAGGTAACCGATGGTGAGCCGTGCGGCGGCATCTTGCATTCGGTCGCGCGGGGATCCGATCGGGTCGTTCGAATGTGTCCGCCCCCTTGACGCCGGTGTCCGCACTCGGTCGATGCACAGGGAGATGTCGCGGTGATGTCGGGCCGCGCACCGCCTCGACCGGCTGGTGGTGAGCGTTCGGTCGAACCCGTTACAGTTTGTGCGGGGCTGTATCCGGGCAGGTACCTTTATCGGATGTTCTCCAAAGTGCTCGTCGCCAACCGCGGGGAAATCGCCATTCGGGCGTTCCGCGCCGCCTACGAACTCGGTGTCGGGACCGTCGCGGTATTCCCCTACGAGGACCGCAACTCGGTGCACCGGCTCAAGGCCGACGAGGCTTATCAGATCGGCGTGCCCGGCCATCCGGTCCGGGCCTATCTGTCGATCCCGGAGATCATCTCCGCGGCCAAGACGGCCGGGGCCGATGCGATCTACCCCGGTTACGGATTCCTCTCGGAAAATCCCGATCTCGCGGCGGCCTGCGCCGATGAGGGCATCACCTTCATCGGTCCCTCGTCCGATGTGCTCGAACTGACCGGTAACAAGGCTCGCGCGATCGCGGCGGCGCGGGCGGCGGGTCTGCCGGTGCTGGCCTCGAGCGAGCCGTCGGCCGATGTGTCCGAACTACTGGCCGCCGCGGAATCGATGGAATTCCCGGTATTCGTCAAGGCGGTCGCGGGTGGTGGCGGCCGCGGCATGCGGCGTGTGGCGGAGCGGGCCCAGTTGCGCGAATCCATCGAGGCCGCGATGCGCGAGGCCGAATCGGCATTCGGCGATGCAACGGTCTTCCTGGAGCAGGCGGTGATCAACCCGCGCCATATCGAGGTGCAGATCCTGGCCGACGGCCGCGGCAATGTGATCCACCTTTTCGAGCGCGACTGTTCGCTGCAGCGGCGGCACCAGAAGGTGATCGAACTCGCGCCCGCGCCCAATTTGGATCCCGAACTGCGCGAGCGTATTTGCGCCGACGCGGTGGCCTTCGCCCGGGAGATCGGATACAGCTGCGCGGGCACCGTGGAGTTCCTGCTCGACGAGCGCGGCAATCACGTGTTCATCGAGATGAATCCGCGTATCCAGGTGGAGCATACGGTGACCGAGGAGATCACCGACGTCGATCTGGTTCAGTCGCAGCTGCGCATCGCGGCGGGCGAGACGCTGGAATCGCTGGGACTGAGCCAGGATTCGATCAGCATTCACGGCGCGGCGTTGCAATGCCGGATCACGACCGAGGATCCGGCCAACGGATTCCGGCCCGATACCGGGCGGATCACCGCGTACCGCAGTCCCGGCGGCAGCGGTATCCGGCTGGACGGCGGTGCCAATCTGGGCGCCGAGGTCGCCGCGCATTTCGACTCGATGCTGGTCAAACTCACCTGTCGCGGAAGGGATTTCGCCACGGCCGTGGCGCGGGCGCGGCGGGCGGTCGCCGAATTCCGGATTCGCGGCGTGTCCACGAACATCCCGTTCCTGCAAGCGGTTCTGGACGATCCGGATTTCCGGGCCGGACGGATCACCACCTCGTTCATCGACGAGCGGCCGCATCTGCTGACCCAGCGCGGTTCCGCGGACCGCGGCACCAAGATCCTGAACTATCTGGCCGATATCACCGTCAACAAGCCGCACGGTGAGCGGCCGACCGCGGTCTACCCGCAGGACAAATTGCCCGCGCTGGATCTGACCGTGCCGCCGCCGGACGGCTCGCGCCAGCGGCTGCTGCGGTTGGGCCCGGAGGGTTTCGCGCAGGCGCTGCGGCAGCAGAGCGCGATCGCGGTGACCGACACCACCTTCCGCGACGCGCATCAGTCGCTGCTGGCCACGCGGGTACGCACCAACAGCCTGTTGCAGGTCGCGGGGCATGTGGCGCGGATGACCCCGGAGTTGCTGTCGATCGAATGCTGGGGCGGGGCGACCTACGACGTGGCGCTGCGATTCCTGCACGAGGATCCGTGGGAGCGCCTGGCGGCGTTGCGGGATGCGATCCCGAACATCAACCTGCAGATGCTGCTGCGCGGACGCAATACGGTGGGTTACACGCCGTATCCGGAAAAGGTCACGCGCGCATTCGTTTCCGAGGCCGCGGCGACCGGTATCGATATCTTCCGGATCTTCGACGCGCTCAACAACGTCGACCAGATGCGCCCGGCGATCGATGCGGTGCGCGAGACCGGGACCACCATCGCGGAAGTCGCGCTGTCCTACACCGGTGACCTGTCGAATCCGGGCGAGGATCTGTACACGCTGGACTATTACCTGAAGCTGGCCGAGCAGATCGTCGAGGCGGGCGCGCACATCATCGCGATCAAGGATATGGCCGGGCTGCTGCGCGCGCCCGCCGCGCACACCCTGGTCACCGCGCTGCGCAGTAATTTCGATCTGCCGGTGCACGTGCACACGCACGACACCCCGGGCGGTCAGCTGGCGACGTATCTGGCCGCATGGCAGGCCGGGGCCGACGCGGTGGACGGCGCCAGCGCGCCCCTGGCCGGGACCACCTCGCAGCCCGCATTGTCGGCGATCGTCGCCGCGGCGGCCAATTCACCGTACGACAGCGGAATCAACCTGCAGAACGTCTGTGATCTGGAGCCGTACTGGGAGGCGTTGCGCAAGGGCTACGCGCCCTTCGAATCCGGATTGCCGAGTCCCACCGGGCGCGTTTACGAGCACGAGATCCCGGGCGGTCAGCTGTCGAATCTGCGGCAGCAGGCCATCGCGCTGGGCCTGGGCGATCGGTTCGAGGAGGTGGAGGCGAAATACGCTGCGGCGGACCGGCTCCTGGGTCGTCTGGTGAAGGTGACCCCGTCCTCGAAGGTGGTCGGCGATCTGGCGCTGTCGCTGGTCGGTTCCGGGGTGTCGGTGGACGATTTCGCCGCCGATCCCGGCCGCTACGACATTCCCGATTCGGTGATCGGTTTCCTGCGGGGGGAACTCGGCACGCCCGCGGGCGGGTGGCCCGAGCCGTTCCGCAGCCGCGCGCTGGCTGGGCGCGGTGCGGCCAAACCCGAGACCGAACTCACCGCGCAGGACGAGGCCGGGCTGAACGGGAACTCGGCGCAGCGCCGAGAGACGTTGAACCGTTTGCTGTTCCCCGGCCCCACCACCGAATTCCTGGCGCACCGGGAGAAATTCGGCGACACCTCCGGCCTGTCCACGAACCAGTACTTCTACGGCCTGCGGCACGGCGAGGAGCATCGGGTTCAGCTGGAGAAGGGCGTCACGCTGCTCATCGGCCTCGAGGCGATCTCCGAGCCCGACGAGCGCGGCATGCGCACGGTGATGTGCATTCTCAACGGCCAGTTGCGGCCGGTCACGGTGCGCGACCGTTCGATCGCCAGCGAGATTCCGGCCGCGGAGAAGGCCGATAAATCCGATCCCGGCCATATCGCCGCACCCTTCGCCGGTGTGGTCACCCTGGTCGTGGCCGAGGGCGACCGCATCGCCGCCGGTGACACCATCGGCACCATCGAGGCGATGAAGATGGAAGCCGCCATCACCGCGCCCCGCGCGGGCACCGTTGTCCGGATTGCCATCGGCCGGGTGCAGCAGGTGGAGGGCGGCGATCTGCTGGTGGACGTCCGCCCGAACGAGACCGCCGCCGAGTGAACCGGCGGCGGACATCCGGGGGAACGGTGCGAATCGCCGGCGGTGGTTCGCGAGCTGTCCTCGGCGGGAGCGTATTCCGTTGACGCGGATCGTGGCCGGTGTCGCGGGCGGGCGGCGGTTGCGGGTGCCGCCCGCCGGGACTCGCCCGACCTCCGACCGGGTCCGCGAGGCCTTGTTCAGCATGCTCTGCGCGCGAATGGATTTCGACGGCATTCGGGTGCTGGACCTGTACGCGGGTTCGGGCGCGCTCGGGCTGGAGGCGTTGTCCCGCGGCGCATCCCACGCGCTGCTGGTCGAATCCGATCGCAAGGCGGCGGCGGTGGTGCGGGGCAATATCGCGGACCTCGGCTTACCCGGCGGCGAATTACGCAGCAGCACAGTATCTTCCGTACTGGCCACCACCCCACCCGAACCGTACGATCTGGTCCTGTCGGACCCGCCCTACGACCTGGACGGCACCCGGGTCACCGCCGACCTGACCGCCCTGGCCGCAAACGGCTGGCTGTATCCCGACGCCCTCGTCGTCGTCGAACGCGCCACCCGTTCCCCCGAAACCTCCTGGCCCACCGGCTTTTCCCCGCATCGTGAACGCCGTTACGGCGAAACCCGCATCGAATCCGCCGACTACGAACCCTGAACGTCCGGCTCCGTCGCACCGGCCGGACACCGGTTCGTCCGGTGCGTGACGAACATGCCGACGCCAGTCGCAGGTTCAGCGCAGAGCTTGTGCGGCGGCGTCGGCTATTGCGGCGGCGACGGAGGTCAGGGCGGGGGAGTCCAGACGCCATTGTTGCCAGTACAGGGCGACGTCGACGTGCATCGATTCGTCGATGGTGACCAGCGAATCGGCGTAGTCGTGCATGCCGAGTTGCAGATCGGGGATCAAGCCCCAGCCCAGGCCGAGACGGACGGCCTCGGCGTAGCCGGAGGTGGCGGGGATGTAGTGCCGGGGCGGGTCGACCGGACGCCGAGTGCGGCGGCGCATGAGCCGGTCCTGGAGGTCGTCGTTGTCGTCGAACATGATCACCGGTGCCTGCGCGAAGGCGTGCGCGGTCGCGCCCTCGGGGAACCAGGTGCGGGCGAACTCCGGGGTGGCCATGGGGCGATAGCGCATCGAACCCAGCCGCCGCACCCGGCAGCCCTGCACCGGCTGGGCGGTCGCGGTGATCGCGGCCATGACGGTGCCGTTGCGCAGCAGGCGGGTGGTGTGTTCCTCGTCCTCGCGGTGGATTTCGAAGCAAACCCCGGCGGGCGCACGGGACAGGGCGGGCATCACCCAGGTCTCCAGCGAATCGGCGTTGACCGCGATCGGCAGTCGGACGCGGCGGTCCGCCTCGGTGCCCGCTTCGCCGTAACCGCTTGCGGCGGAGCCGAGTTCGCGTGCGGTATCGCCGGTCAGCAATTCGATCTGCCGGGCCAGGCGAAGTACCGCGAGCCCGGATTCGGTGGGGCGCACGGGTTTCGTGCGTTGCAGCAGGATACGACCGACCGCGCGCTCTAGTGTCTTGATGCGCTGGCTGATCGCCGAGGGTGTGACCCGCAGCCGACGCGCGGCCGCCTCGAAGGTGCCCTCGGCGACCGCCGCGTCCAGGGCCCGGAGCTGGTCCAGCTGCAGATCCATATCAAGAAATTGTAATGATCGCTGAAAAACATTAGCTGGCCTGGCCGATGATCGTTACTTAGCGTGGGGCCGGTGAATACGTCGTCGGCCGTGCAGGCTGCCCTGTCGGGCCTGGGTTTCGGACTCTCACTGATCGTCGTGATCGGCGCGCAGAACACCTTCGTGCTGCGTCAGGGCATCCGCCGCGAGCATGTGCTCGCCGTGGTGGCGGTCTGCGCGGTCTCGGACGTGGTGCTGATCGCCGCGGGCGTGGCCGGGCTCGGCGCGATCATCCGGTCGGCTCCCATGGTGCTGGTCTTGGCCCGCTACGCCGGTGCGGCGTTCCTGATCGGCTACGGAATCATGGCGGCGCGGCGGGCGATGTCGCCGGGCGCGCTCACCGGCGAATCGTCCGGCGCCTCGGTGGCGCTGGGTGCGACGCTGCTCACCTGCCTCGGAATGACCTGGCTCAACCCGAACGTCTACCTCGACACCGTGGTCCTGCTCGGTTCGTTCGCCAGTACCTACGCGGGCGCGTACCGGTGGTTCCTGGCCGCCGGGGCGATGCTCGGCAGCATCCTGTGGTTCACCGGCCTCGGCTTCGGCGCGCGCCTGCTGGGCCCGCTGTTCGCTCGCCGAACCGCCTGGCGCGCACTGGATTCGGTGATCGCACTGATCATGTTCACGCTGGGTACCGTGCTGGTGTTGCAGCGTTGAGTCAGCGCGCGCCGGTGAAGGTAGTCAGCCGATCCAACGGCCAGGTATTGATGATCCGGGCCGGATCGACGCCGTTGGCCAGCGCCCGCGCGCAGCCGTAACTCTGCCAATCCAATTGGCCGGGCGCGTGGGCGTCGGTGTCGATGGCGAAATGGCAGCCCAGCTCGACGGCCAACCGGATCAGCCGTCCGGGCGGGTCACGGCGTTCGGGGCGGCTGTTGATCTCCACGGCGGTCCCGTAGCGACGGCACGCCTCGAAGACGAGTTCGGCGTCGAACTCCGATTCGGGCCGGATGCCGCGCTGCCCCTCGACCAGTCGTCCGGTGCAGTGTCCGAGGACGTCCACATCCGGATTCGCGACCGCGGTGACCATGCGCCTGGTCATGGTCGCGCTGTCCGCGCGCAGGTGGGAATGCACGCTCGCCACGACGATATCGAGTTCGGCGAGCAGATCCGGGTGTTGATCGAGCGAACCGTCGTCGAGGATGTCGACCTCGATGGCGGTCAGGATCCGGAACGGCGCCAGCCGTTCGTTCAGTTCGGCGACCACGTCGAGTTGACGGCGCAACCGCTCGGCGGACAGCCCGTTGGCGACCCGCAGCCGCGGCGAATGATCGGTCAGCGCACAGTATTCGTGCCCCAGCGCGATCGCCGTCCGCATCATCTCCTCGATCGGACTGCCGCCGTCGGACCAGTCCGAATGCGTATGCAGATCCCCGCGCAACAGCTTGCGGATCCGCGCTCCCTCCGGCGCGATCGGCTTCGCCTCCGAACGCAATTCGACCAACTTCGCCGGAACCTGCCCGTCCGCCGCCTGCGCGATCACGGCTCCGGTCTTCGGCCCGACGCCCGAAAGCTCCTGCCAGCCACCACTTTTCCGGAACCGCTCGAACTCGTCGTCCGACAATGCCGCCACCGCGTCGGCCGCCCGCCGATACGCCTTCACCCGATGCGTCTGCGCCCGCCCCCGCTCCATCCAGAACGCGATCTCCCGAAGCGCCGCCTGCACTTTCGACGCCCGGCCAACATCATCCGCTGCGGACATGAACCCTCCTGCGGTTACGTCCGAGACTCGGACAGTCTTGCAATGGCGACCGAGACATGAACAACTCCTGGGGTACCTCCGAACTCGGACTCGCACTCGATGGTCACAACTCTCGCTGCGCCGACCACCTCCAGCATCGCACTCGCGCTGCCGACTACCCTCAGCATCACACTCTCGCCGCGCCGACTAACCCGCTGCCCAACGTAACAACTGATATCGCGAGCACACCGGTAACTCCCCGGGTACGCCCAAAAGCCCATTGTCACAAGACCGCCGGCCCGAGAACCAAGTCCGGAGGCACCCGACGACCCGCTGAAGTCGCGGGGAGGCGGGGGAGCCCGCTGAAGTCACGGGGAGGCAGGGGCGCCGGGGGAGATCCTCACGTACTTCAGGAAGGCCACGCCGTCCTCGAATACGCGGCTGGTGAGCACGCGGAACCGATTCGGTTCCGGCAGACGCGATCCCGCCCCGAACAGCGGTCGCCCGCTACCCAGCACGATCGGATGCAGCTTCAGGAAGATCTGGTCGATCTCCGGCACCAGCGCTTGGGCGAGCCGGCCGCCTCCGCACAACCAGATGCCAAGGCCCGGTTCATGTTTGAGCTCTCGTACTCGTGCGAGTGGATCGGCGGAGATGAGTTCGACGTCCGGGGCGGGATTTTCGGGCAGGGTGCTGGAGACCACGAACTGGCGCAGGTGCGCGTACGGACTCGAGGTTCCGGTGCGCACGCCGAAGTCGTGCGTCCGGCGGCCCATCAGGACCGTATCGAAGGTGGCCGGCGGCTGATCGAGGCCCTGGGCCTCCCGCACCTTCGTCGGCAGGGTTTCCGGAAACTGCGCGGTGACCACCGGGACGTGATCACCGCCGACGGGGAAGAAATCCACCGAACCGTCGTCGGTGGCGATGAAACCGTCGATCGTCGAGGCGACGTAGTAGGTCAGTTTGCGCATCTGTCCTCCTCAACAGCCGGGACATGGCCGTACTGAAAACCGTAGCGCGAGCGAAACGGCAGTCGCCGGGTTTCTGCGCGGCTAGCGCCGTGGACGGGGCTGACAGCGCGGGCAGGAGTAGGAGGACCGGTTCATGAATTTCTCGCGCCGGATCGGTGCGCCGCAGCGGCGGCACGGCTCGTCCTCGCGTCCGTAGGCGGCCAGCGAGCGTTCGAAATAGCCGGACTGCCCGTTCACGTTGACGTACAGCGCGTCGAAGGAGGTGCCGCCGGCGCCCAGCGCCTCGGACATCACCGCCCGCACATCGGTGAGCAGCCCGTGCAATGCGGGCCGAGTGAGTTTGCCCGCGATGCGCTCGCCGTGGATACCGGCCCGCCACAGGGCCTCGTCGGCATAGATGTTGCCGATGCCGGACACCACGGTCTGATCCAGCAGCACCCGTTTCACATCGGAGGATTTGGTGCGCATCGTGCGCACCACGGCATCGGCGTCGAACAGCGGATCCAGCGGATCGCGGGCGATATGCGCGACCGCTTCGGGCACCTCGGTGCCGTCGACCTCGACCAGCGGATGCAGCGCCCAGCCACCGAAGGTGCGCTGGTCCACGAACCGCAGCTGCGCACCCGAATCGAGGGTGGCCACGATGTGCGCGTGCTTCTCCAGCGGGGCGTCCGCGGGCTGGACCAGCATTTGCCCGCTCATCCCGAGATGCACCACCAGCGCGATCTCCGGATCGTCGAAGGTCAGCCAGAGGAATTTGCCGCGCCGCCGGGCGGATTCGACCCGCAGCCCGGACATCCGCGCGGACAGATCATCCCCGCCGAGCACATGTCTGCGCACCGAGCGGGGATGTTTCACCGTGACGGATTCGACGATATGGCCGACCACATGATCGGTGAGGCCGCGTCGGACAACCTCGACCTCGGGAAGTTCGGGCATCTACCCCTCATTCAGAGACTGCCAGGCAGCCCCGGCGGCCTTCTGTTCGGCTTCCTTCTTGGACCGGCCCACACCCGAACCGTATGCCTGACCACCGATCACCGCGGTCGCGGTGAACTCCTTGTCGTGATCGGGGCCGGTCGAAGTGATCTCGTATGCGGGCACGCCGATGCCGCGTTCGGCGGTCAGCTCCTGCAGGCTGGTCTTCCAGTCCAGGCCAGCGCCCATGCGCGGACCACGCTCGAGCAGTTCGGCGAACAGCCGCAGCACGACCTCGCGCGCGACCTGGATACCGTGATCGAGATGGACCGCGCCGAGCAGCGACTCCATCCCGTCGGCGAGGATGCTCGGCTTGTCGCGGCCGCCGGTCATCTCCTCGCCCTTGCCCAGCAGCAGATGCCGGCCCAGGCCGCCCTCACCCAGCCCGCGCGCCACCTCGGCCAGCGCGTGCATGTTCACCACGCTGGCGCGCAGCTTCGCGAGTTCACCCTCGGACTTGTCCGGGTGCTCGAGATACAGCCGCTCGGTGATGCTCAGGCCGAGTACCGAATCGCCCAGGAATTCCAGGCGTTCGTTGGTGGGCAGACCACCGTTCTCGTAGGCGTAGGAGCGGTGGGTGAGGGCCAGGCGCAGCAGATCCTCGCGCAGATCCACGCCGAGCGCCTCGAGCAGGCTCGCGTGATCGGCGGCCTCACCCACGGCGGGTGCGTCCGCGCGGTCCTTACTGGCGGTCACTTCTGCGCTGCCGGTGTGATCAAACCGCCGAGGCGACCTGGCGGCCCTTGTAGGTGCCGCAGTTCGGGCACGCGATGTGCGGGAGGGTCTTCTCGCCGCAGGCCCGGTTCGGGCAGGTGATCAGGGTCGGCGCGGTGGCCTTCCACTGGCTGCGCCGGGAGCGGGTGTTGGAACGGGACATCCGGCGCTTCGGAACGGCCACGACTGCTTCTCCTTAAAGTCTCTCCTGCCGGACCTGTCCGGGCCCGCAGGAAATCCGTCTACGTCTAATTGAGGTCGGCGGCGGTGCCGCCGGTGCCGGGGGATTCGGCCGTGAATTTGGCGAGCCCCGCCCAGCGAGGGTCCAGTATCTCATGCCGGTGATCGGAACCCGCAATCGCCATCCGCACACCGCATTCGGCGCACAATCCGGGACAGTCCGGTTCACACAGCGGTTGCAGCGGAAGTTCCAGGCCGACCATATCGGTGACCACCGGTTCCAGATCGATCATGTCGTCCACGAGACGGTAGATCTCGTCTTCCTCGGTGGTCTGCTCGGTGACGCTGTCCGGATAGGCGAACAGCTCGGTCACCTGCAGGACGATCTCGTCGGTGAAGGGTTCCAGGCAGCGTGAGCACTCCCCGGCGACCGGCGCGGTCACCGAACCGGTGACCAGCACACCCTCCGATACCGATTGCAGCGTCAGGTCCAGGTCCACCTCGCCCCCGGCCGGAATGGCGATCAGGTCCAGCCCGATCCGGTCCGGCACGGTCACCGCACGCCGCAGTGTCTTCATCGAGCCCGGTTTGCGTCCGAGACTGCGTGTATCCAGCACGAAACCCGCGTCGCTCGGACGACGACGCGAACCGGGACCGGAGTCGGCGGGCATCACGAACTCACTTCACCTGTAGCCATGGATGGGTAACCAGTCCACGATACCGAATACGCCTGGTCGAACCGAAATCGACCCGATGACGCGGTGATCTGCCGGATCAGCGGCGGAAGTCCCCGGCATAGTCCGGGATGCCGGTACCGGTGCGCAGCTGATGCCGCCCGCGGTCCACGATGCGCATCGTGCTGTGCAGGATCTCCTCGAAATCGGCGAGCCTGCCGTCGACGTACTGGTCGCACTCCCCGCGCAACCGGTCCGCCTCGGCCTGGGCCGAATCGATCAGCCGCGCGGATTCGGCGTGCGCGGCCCGGACCACCTCGGTCTGCTGCACCATGCGGTCCTGTTCGGCCTGGCCCTCGGCGACCGAACGCTCGTAGGAGGACTGCCCGGCGGCGATCATCCGCTCGGACTCCGCACGCGCGCGCCCGGTGAGGGCGTCGAATTCGGCCTTGCCCTCGGTGACGATCCGGTCGGCCTCGGCGGTGGCGGTGGCGACCATGTGATCGGCGTGCGCGCGGGCCTCCGCGACCATCCGGTCGGCGTGCGCCTTGGCGTCGGCGAGGATGCGGTCCGCCTCCTCGCGCGCGGCCGATACGGTCTGGTCGGCCTGGGCGTTCGCGCTGGTGACGGTGTTCTCGGCGGAGTCGGTGGCGTCGTTGACGATCTTGTCCCGGTGATCGAGCACATCCTGGGCGTCGTCCAGTTCGCCCGGGATCGCCTCGCGCACGTCGTCCAGGAGTTCGAGCACGTCACCGCGGGGGATGATGCAGTTGCGCGTGGGAGGGATCCCGCGTGCCTCTTCGACGATCGCGACGAGTTCGTCGAGTGCCTCGAAAACGCGGTACATCTGCTGACCCCACTCTCCTGCCGAACTTGCGATGGCGAACATCTCTGCCGTCGTAGCCCAGTGTGCCTCGTACCGGCGGTGGCCCCGGGGTTCGGCGGCGGTGTGTCGGCTGGTGTTTCCTATCCCACACAAACAAGTGGAGGAAATCTCTCCGGTTGAGTGCTAGATTCTTACCGAGCGGTAGATGAGCCGGGCGCGGGTCCGGCGATGTCCTGATCGGAATCACGATGGCTGTGCTGTATCCGGCAGATCCGGGCATGGGGGTGACCCCAGAGCCCGAATTCACTGCATCCACCGAACTCGAGCAGACCGTGCCCACCCGGCTTCTTCGCGGTGTGGCCGGCCGGCTCGGGGAGTATCTGCGTAGCGACCGGTGGCCGGCTCAGCTGATTCGTTTCGCCGTCGTCGGCGGACTGAGCAACGTCGGATACTTCCTGCTGTTCACCGCCTGCTACGGCGAGGGGCCGCAGGTGGCCAATCTGATCGGGTCGATCGTGAGTACCGCGATCGCCAACGAACTGCATCGTCGCCTGACCTTCCACGCCGCCGCTCGCGTCGGCTGGCTGACCGCCCAGATAGAGGGGGGCGGTCTGGCCCTGGCCGGGTTGGCGATCACGTCGGCGGCGCTGGCCCTGCTGGACGTGGTGGCTCCCGGGATGGGCGATATCGCGGAGGCGATCGCCGTCATCGTGATCACCGCGGCAGTGGGGACCCTGCGTTTCCTGAGCCTGCGCCTCTGGGTGTTCTGACGGGGGCCGCGGCCCGGTCGCGGCGAGGCGGAGTCCAGAATTACCGCATGGCTGGAGCACTGTGCCCCGGATCGTTCGATCCGGTGACGAATGGACACCTGGACGTCTTCGCCCGCGCGGCAGCGCAATTCGACGAGGTCGTCGTGACGGTGATGATCAACAAGAAGAAGCAGGGCATGTTCGACGTGGACGAGCGCATCGAGATGTTGCGCGAGGTCACCGCCGATCTGCCGAACGTCCGGGTGGAATCCTGGTACGGCCTGCTGGTCGACTTCGCCCGCGAACAAGGCATCACCGCCATCGTCAAGGGCCTGCGCGATGCCACCGACTTCGGCTACGAGCTGCAGATGGCGCAGATGAACAAGAAGCTCTCGGGCGTCGACACTTTCTTCATCGCGACCAACCCGGTCTACAGCTACCTGTCCAGCTCGCTGGTGAAGGAGGTCGCCACCTTCGGCGGCGACGTCACCGACATGCTCCCGCCCGGCGTGCACAAGCGACTGCTGGCCCGGCTGGCCGAACGGCGCGGCTGAGCGTTCCTACTTCGCCGGGATCCGGTGCGGGACGAAGGTCGAGGAGTCGTCGGTGATGAGGCCCGGGGTCTCGCGGATGCCCAGGCCCGCCGACTCGTCGCCGACGATCCACGCGCCCAGGACCGGGCGCATGCCGTCGAAATCCGGTAGCGGATCGAGCAATTGGTAGACGTAGCCCTCTTCGCCGTAGACGCCGCCGGTCGAGGTCTCCATGCCGCCGCCGACGATGGTCATATTCGCGCCCTCGCGGCCGAGCTTGGGTTTGCGGATGTATTCGGTGAGTTCGTGCGGCTCATCGATATAGGCGGGCAACAGATTCGGATGGCCGGGATACATCTCCCACAGCACCGCGAGCAGGGCCTTGTTGGACAGCAGGGCCTTCCACAGCGGCTCGACCCACATGGTCTCCGGCAGTGAGTCGACCACGCGCTTGCCGAAGTCGTCGTCCAGGGCCCATTCCCACGGGTACAGCTTGAAGATGGATTCGATCGGCGCCTCGGCCAGATCCACGAAACGTTCCAGTTCGCTGTCCCAGCCGACCTCCTCGATCGGCAGTGCGACGGTGTCGAATCCGGCCTCGGCGGCGGTCTCCTGCATATAGGCGGTGGTGACGTTGTCCTCGCCGCTGGCGTCGGCCGAGGACCAGGTGAAGTGCAGTGCGCCCTTCGGAAGTTGCGCGCGCAACTTGCCCCAGCGGTCGACGAGCTTCTCGTGCAGCGAATTCCACTGGTCGTCACCCTCGTGCACGTCGGTGAGCCAGTGCCACTGGACAATTGCCGCCTCGAGCAACGAGGTCGGCGTATCGGCGTTGTACTCCAGCAGTTTCGCCGGACCTCGCCCGTCGTAGCGCAGATCGAAGCGGCCGTAGACGAAAGGGTCCGAGCGACGCCAGGATTCGGCGATCGGCCCCCAACTCCATTCGGGCAGACCGAAATCGGCGAACCGCTCGGTCAGCACGACCTGTTCGGCGGCGTGCAGGCACATGGTGTGCAGCACCTCGACCTGCGCCTCCATCGCGAGGATCTCGTCCAGGTCGAATTCGTAGTGCACCGATTCGTCCCAGTACGGACGCGGACGCCCGTCCACGTCGCGGCCGGGGGAGCCGAAGACCAGACCCTGATCGGCGATGATCCGCTGCCAGCCGCCCCGCGGCCGCTCGCGCACCCGGCGCATCTATGAACCTCCCGACTTTCCGCCGCTCTTGGTACCCAGGCCGCCGCGAATCACGGTGCCGCTCTTGGTGCTGACGTGCGCATTGGACGGTGCGCTGAAGCTGCCGCCGACCGGGGGACGGCCGACGGTGTTGCTGCCGCCGTAGTAGTACCGGTACTGGTGGCCGTTGAAGAAGAACACCGCGGGAAGTCCGCTGTGGTACGCGCCGGTGCTGGTGGCGTAGTTCTGCGCGGCGACACAGTCGTTGTCGTCGACGACGGTCTGCTGGCCGTTGGTGTCGGTGGTGCAGTAGGCCGTGACGTCGGGTTCGGAGGCCTGGCAGGCCAGATAGCCCGCGCCGACCACCGCGGCCACGCCGACGATCGCCGCGCCGCCGATCAGCGCCCGCTTGCGCTTGCGCTTCTTCTCCTCGAGGGCAAGGGCGGCCGCGCGCTCGGCCTCCTTGGCCCGCTTGCGCGCCTTGTCCCGCGCTCGCGCCTCGGCGACGGTCGGCGGGCGCGGCTGGGTGACGCCCGCTTCCTGACGTTCGATCCGGCCGCGCGGGGCGTCGTCGGGCGGGGGATAGACCGCGCCGCCGACATCGGGAGCCGCGGATTGCGACGTCTCGGAAATGCCGGGAGCCGGCGCTGTCGCCGTCGCGTCCGGATCATCGGAACCGGGCGTCTTCGCCGCCGAATCGCCGAGGCCGGGCAGGGCTGCCGTCGGGCCGGTCCCACCGAGACCCGGCAGGGGTAGCGTCGGATTCGGCATGCCCGGCAGCGGGTTCGGCGGTTCGGGTTCGGCGAAACCCCGGCCTTGCGGGCCAGGGGATTTCATCCGTTCTGTGGGCCCGGAGTCCTCGGTGGGGTGCGAGCTGCCTGCCTCGCCGGGATCGGGGCTGTACGGCCCCATACCCGGATGTTCCGTTGCCACCGTGCTACTCCCTGTTCCCCGCCGGTTACCGTTCCACGAAGCCCGAGAGTTCGCCCTGGCCGGCACCCCAGTCTTCCACAACCAGATCCACCCGGCCCGGAGTTGTTCCCGATCGCAGCAGCTCCAGCAATTTCTCGCAATTCTTCCGCGAGCCCTCCGCGATGACGTGGACCCGGCCGTCGGCGGCGTTGCGCGCGTATCCGGTCAGACCGAGTTCGAGCGCGCGGGCACGGGTCCACCAGCGAAACCCCACCCCCTGCACGCGGCCGTGCACCCAGGCACTCAGCCGCACGAGCTCGCTCACGCCTCCACCTCGCCGGCGCTCGGATCCGGCGTGCGCGATGCGCGCTGTGTCGACGGTTCGCTCACGCATCCACCTGGAAGGACAGGTTGATCTGCGATCCGGCCTTCAACGTGCGGCCGACCGTGCACACCTTGTCGATCGCCCGCTGCACGGTCACCAGCAGACGCTGACGTCCGGCCTCGTCCAGTTCGGACAGATCGAGTTCGACGATCTCGTTCAGCTCCGGATACACCTCGCTCTCGCGGTCGGCGTCGCCGGAGACCCGGATGGTGGCGTCGTAGTTCTCGCCGAGCCGGTTCGACAGCGGGAAGTCCGAACTCATCCCCGTACACGCGGCCAGCGCGATCTTGAGCAGCTCACCGGGAGTGAACACACCCTCCACCCCGTCCGAGCCGATCAGCACCTCGGCCCCGCGCGAACTGCGTCCGGTATACCGCCGCGTCCCGGTGCGCTCCACCCACAGCGAGGTCGGCGTCTTGCCGCCCGCGCCGGAAGTAGCCGCGGCAGTAGTGGTCGAGGTCTGTTCAGCCATAGCTCAATCCTGCCATGCTCTGTTTTTTGGCCGGAGCGAAGCGGAGGCAATCAGACACAGAAGCGGTAGCCCATGCCGGCTTCGGTGAGCAGGTGTTTGGGGTGTGACGGGTCGTCCTCGAGTTTGCGCCGGAGTTGGGCGAGATAGACACGGAGATAATGAGTTTCGGTGGCGTAGGAGGGGCCCCAGACCTCGCGGAGCAATTCGCGGCGGCCGACGAGTTTGCCCTGGTTGCGCACGAGCATCTCGAGCACACCCCATTCGGTCGGGGTGAGGTGGACGTCACCGCCGTGTTTGACGACCTTCTTCGCCGACAGGTCCACGGTGAACGAGGAGGTCTCCACGATCGGATCGATCCCCTCGGTGGCGGTCGCGCCGCGCCGGACCGCGGCGCGCAGGCGCGCCAGCAGTTCGTCCATGCCGAACGGCTTGGTGACGTAGTCGTCGGCTCCGGCGTCCAGCGCCTCGACCTTGTCCGCGGAATCGGTGCGCGCGGACAGCACGATCACCGGGGAGGTGCTCCAGCCGCGCAGACCGGCCAGCACATCGATACCGTCCATATCGGGCAAACCGAGGTCGAGGACCACCACATCGGGATGTTTCTCGGCTGCCGCCCGCAGGGCCGCCGCGCCCGTGGCCGCGGTGATCACCTCGTAGCCCCGCACCGACAGGTTGATCCGCAGCGCGCGCAGGATCTGTGGTTCGTCGTCCACCACAAGGACTTTCGTCGACGCGGCGACCTGATCGCGGTCGCGGGGCCCGCTCTGGCCGCGTGCGGAGTCCCCGTTGTTCGTGCTCGCCGGTGTCGTCACCCGAGTTCCTCCTGTTCTTGCTGCCGAACGGCCGGTAGATCGATCACCACGGTCAGGCCCCCGCCCGGCGTGGGCTCGGCGTGCACCTTGCCGTCCATCGCCTCGACGAATCCGCGCACCACCGACAGCCCCAGGCCGACTCCGGTGGAGTTGTCCCGGTCGCCGAGCCGCTGGAACGGTTCGAACAGCTGATCCTCCAGCCCGGTCGGCACACCGGGACCGTAGTCGACGACCGTGAGCGAGACCCGGTCCCCGGTGTGCTCGGCGATGACCCGGATCGGGGTTTCGGCGGGGGAATACCGCAGGGCGTTATCGATCAGATTGGCCAGGACGCGGTCCAGCAGACCGCTGTCGGCGAGCACCTCGACATCGCCGACCTCCACCTTCACCCGGTCGTGCACCGCGCGGCGCAATCCGCGGGTGCCCATGCCGACCCCGACCACCGCGCGGTTCACGACCTCCTCCAGGTACACCGGTTTGAGCCGCGGGGTGACCACCCCGACGGCCAATCGGGAGGAGTCGAGCAGATTCCCGACCAGGCCGGTGAGTTGATCGACCGATTCCTCGACGGTTTCCAGCAGTTCGGCGGTGTCCTCGGCGGAGAATTCCACATCGTCGCTGCGCAGGCTGGACACCGCCGCCTTGGCCGCCGCGAGCGGGGTGCGCAGATCGTGGCTCACCGCCGAGAGCAGCGCCCGGCGCAGCCGGTCGGCCTCCATCACTCCGGCCGCGGCCTGCGCCTCGTCGGCGAGGCGGCGCTGGCGGACCAGGCCGGCCGCCTGGTTGGCCACCGCGCCGAGCACGACGCGATCGGCGGCGGTGAGCGCGCGACCGTTGAGCAACAGCCAGTGCTGATCGTCCCCGGCCTCGATGGCGGTGTCCGCATCGCTCACTCGGCGCGCGGGATCGGTACCGACACAGGCGATCACGTCGTCGTCGGTGCACAGGGCGACCGCGCGCTGGCCGTAGGTCTCGCGGGCGTGTTCGAGCAGATCGGGCAGATTCGCGCCGTGCAACACCGCCCCCGCGAACAGGGTCAACAGCTCCGCCTGACGCGAGGCCGTGCGCGCCTCACGGGCGCGTCGTTTGGAGATGTCGACCAGCGCGGCCACCGCGACGGCGACCATCGCCATCACCACGATGGTGAGGAAGTTGTTCAGCTCGGCGATGGTCAGGCTGTAGCGCGGGGAGACGAAGAACCAGTTCAACAGCAGACCGCCCAGCACCGCGGACAGTGACGCCGGTGCGACGCCGCCCAGCAGGGCCACCGCGACCACGCCGATGAAGAACAGCGCGCTCTCCCCGGCCAGATCCAGGCGCGAGTCCAGGAAGTAGTAGCAGATCGCGGTGATCAGCGCGGGCACCAGCAGCGCCGCGAGCCAGGAGGAGAGTGTGCGTTCCGGCGGCATCAGTGACGACCAGCGAAATCCTCGATTGGACTCCTCGTGGGTGACCATGTGCACATCGATCTTGCCCGACAGTTGCACCACGGTCGAGCCGATGCCCTCATCCAGCATCCGGGCCCAGCGCGAGCGCCGGGAGGTGCCCAGCACGAGTTGGGTGGCATTGACCCCACGGGCGAAATCCAGCAGTGCCGTGGGGACGTCCTCGCCGGTCACGGTGTGCAGGCTCGCGCCGAGACCGGTCGCCAGCTCGCGCAGCCGGTTCAACCGCTGGGTGGACACCCCGGCCAGGCCGTCGCCGCGCACCACGTGCACGACGATCAGTTCGGCGCTGGATTTGGTGGCGATGCGGCTGGCGCGGCGCACGATGGTCTCGGATTCGGGCCCGCCGGTCACCGCGACGACGACGCGTTCGCGCGCCTCCCAGGTATCGGTGATCCGGTGCTCCTCGCGATATTTCGCCAACGCCGCGTCGACCTGGTCCGCCAGCCACAGCAGCGCCAATTCCCGTAGCGCCGTGAGGTTTCCGGGCCGGAAATAGTTGCGCAACGCCGCATCGACCTTGTCGGCGGCGTAGACGTTGCCGTGAGATAGTCTGCGCCGCAACGCTTCCGGGGTGATATCGACCAGCTCGACCTGGTCGGCGCCGCGAACCACCCAGTCCGGCACGGTTTCTCGCTGCACGACGCCGGTGATCTGCTCGACCACGTCGTTGAGGCTCTCCAGATGCTGCACGTTGACCGTGGAGATCACATCGATGCCGGCGGCGAGCAGTTCGTGCACATCCTGCCAGCGCTTGTCGTTCTTCGAGCCGGGCACGTTGGTATGCGCGAGTTCGTCGACCAGCACCACCGCGGGCGCGCGGCGCAGAACCGCCTCGACGTCGAGTTCGGTCAGTGACGCGCCGCGGTAGGACATCGTCTTCATCGGGACGCGCTCGATGCCCTCGAGCAGCACGGCGGTCTTGGCCCGGTTGTGCGTCTCGACCACTGCGGCGACCACGTCACGGCCGCGGTCCAGCCGCCTATGTGCCTCGTTGAGCATGGCGTAGGTCTTGCCGACGCCCGGCGCGGCACCGAGGTAGATGCGTAGCTGACCGCGTTTCACGCGTCCATCATCTCGCGTGGGCGCCATCGTGGCTGGTGGCGCGCTGTGGTGGCGTGGTCCGGCATGGACGTCTCCTGGGTGTAGAGGTGTGGCCGGGAGAATGTGCGGCCGGGCCCTACCTGTCTACCGTCGCCACACCGGTCGACCGGGGAATTGACGGTTTCTTGACGCCCGGGACCTCGACCTTTACGCCCTTCGAGCGGCCGTGCGAACCCACCCGTAAGCGGCCCGTCAAGGCCACCGCCCCGGGCGCTAAGAAGGCGTCAAGGACCCTCGTGAAGACACCGTTCGGACGCTTGACTCACTGGCGGCGCACTCGTGTGCGCCGCTGGTCCAAGAAAGGTTCGACCCATGTCTGTCGTGGTGTTCACGGTTCTGACCGTGGCGGTCTTCGCCCTGCTCGGGCTCATCCAACGGGGAGTCGAACGACTGTGACACAGAACATCATCGGTCTCGCGCTGGCCGTCGGAATCGCGATCTACCTGATCGTGACCCTGCTGTACCCCGAAAGGTTCTGAGTGAACACGACCACTGCGGGGATCGTCTTCGTGGCGGCCCTCGTCCTCGTGCTCGCCGTGGTCCACATACCACTCGGCGACTACATGTATCGGGTCTTCAACCGGGAGAAGCATTCTCGCGCCGAGCGCGTCGTCTACCGGCTCATCGGAGTCCAGCCCGGGGTCGAGCAGACGTGGGCGGTCTACGCCCGCAGTGTGCTGGCGTTCTCGGCGGTCAGCGTGCTGTTCCTGTTCTTCCTGCAATTGTTGCAGGGCAGGCTGCCGCTGCATCCGCACGATCCCGGCACGAAGATGACCGGAGACCTGGCCTGGAACACCGCGATCAGTTTCGTGACGAACACCAACTGGCAGAGCTATGCCGGTGAGTCCACGATGGGGCACGTCGTGCAGATGTGCGGTCTGACGGTGCAGAACTTCGTCTCGGCCGCGGTCGGTATCGCGGTGGCGATCGCGCTGGTCCGCGGTTTCGCCCGGCACCGCACCGGCGAATTGGGCAACTTCTGGGTTGATCTCGTGAGGGGGACCATCCGGATTCTGCTGCCCATCGCGTTCGTCTTCGCGATCGTGCTGATCTCCGGCGGGGTGATCGAGAACTTCCAGCTGTTCTCCCGGACCGCGTCCACGATCGCAAATACCGGCTCCCAGACGCTGCCGGGCGGTCCGGTCGCCGGTCAGGAGGCCATCAAGCTGCTGGGCACCAACGGCGGCGGATTCTTCAACGTCAACTCCGCGCATCCGTACGAAAACCCCACCGCCTGGACGAATTTCGTGGAGATCTTCCTGCTGCTGGTGATCAGCTTCTCGCTGCCGCGCACCTTCGGGCGCATGGTCGGCAGTAAGAAACACGGATTCGCGATCGTCTCGGTGATGGGCACGCTGGCGCTGTTCAGCGTGTTCCTGACGAACTTCTTCCAGCTGCACCACCACGGCACCGTGCCGACCGCGGTGGGCGCGGCCATGGAGGGGGTCGAAACCCGTTTTGGCGTAGCCGATTCCGCGACGTTCGCCAGCGCGACCACGCTGACGTCGACCGGCGCGGTGGACTCCGCGCACGATTCGATGACCGGTACCGGCGGCATGATGACGATGTTCGACATGCAGCTCGGCGAGGTCGCACCGGGCGGCACCGGTTCGGGTCTGTACGGCATGCTGATCCTGGCGGTGATCACGGTCTTCGTCGCGGGTCTGATGGTCGGGCGCACGCCGGAATACCTCGGCAAGAAGATCAATCCGCGCGAGATCAAGCTGGCCGCGGCTTATTTCCTCGTCACACCGCTGATCGTGCTGACCGGCACCGCCGCGGCGATGGCCCTGCCCGGTGAACGCGCCTCGATGGCCAACACCGGACCACACGGCCTCTCGGAAGTGTTGTACGCCTTCACCTCCGCGGCCAACAACAACGGCTCGGCCTTCGCAGGACTGAGCGCGAACACCCCGTGGTGGAACACCGCGCTGGGCCTGGCCATGGTGTTCGGCCGGTTCATACCGATCATCTTCGTGCTGGCGCTTGCCGGATCCCTTGCCGCACAAGGCCGTACGCCCGCCTCGGACGGCACGCTGCCCACCCACCGGCCGCTGTTCGTCGGCATGGTCGCCGGAGTGACGATCATCCTGGTCGCCCTCACCTTCCTGCCCGCGCTGGCGCTCGGGCCGCTCGCCGAAGGAATCCACTAGCATGACCACTCCAACCATCGATCAGAGCGCGGCACCCGCACCGCAGAAGGCCCTGCAGGCCAACAAGTCCCGGGTCTCGGCGGGCCTGTTCGACCCGAAGATGCTGTTGAAATCCTTGCCGGACGCGTTGCGCAAACTCGATCCGCGCACGTTGTGGCGCAATCCGGTGATGCTGATCGTCGAGATCGGCGCGATCTGGTCCACCGTTCTGGCGCTGGTCCATCCGACCTTCTTCGCCTGGGCGATCGTCGTATGGCTCTGGCTCACGGTGCTTTTCGCCAATCTCGCCGAGGCGGTCGCGGAGGGGCGCGGTAAGGCGCAGGCCGATACGCTGCGAAAGGCCAAGACCGACACCGTGGCCCGGCGATTGGTGAACTGGTCTCCGGGTGCCCGGGTGGTCGAGGCGAGCGTCCCGGCTCCGGAACTGCGCCGCGGTGATCACGTCGTGGTCGAAGCCGGCCAGGTCGTTCCGGGTGACGGCGATGTCGTGGAAGGCATTGCGTCCGTGGACGAATCGGCCATCACCGGGGAATCCGCACCGGTGATCCGGGAATCCGGCGGCGACCGTTCCGCGGTGACCGGCGGCACCACGGTGCTCTCGGACCGGATCGTCGTGCGGATCACCCAGGAGCCCGGCGGCTCGTTCATCGACAAGATGATCGCGTTGGTCGAGGGCGCGAGCCGGCAGAAGACGCCCAACGAGATCGCGCTGAACATCCTGCTGGCCGCGTTGACGATTATTTTCGTCTTCGCCGTCGCGACCTTGCAGCCGCTGGCGATCTTCTCGAAGACGAACAATCCCGGCGTCGCGGACAATCAGACGCTCGATGCCAACGGCGTCACCGGAATCGTGCTGGTCTCGCTGCTGGTGTGCCTGATCCCGACGACGATCGGCGCGCTGCTCTCGGCCATCGGCATCGCCGGGATGGACCGACTGGTGCAGCGCAACGTGCTGGCCATGTCCGGACGCGCGGTCGAGGCCGCGGGCGATGTGAACACCCTGCTGCTGGACAAGACCGGCACCATCACCCTCGGCAATCGCCAGGCGTCGGACTTCGTGCCGATGCCGGGGCTGTCCGCGGACGAATTGGCCGATGCCGCACAGCTTTCCAGTCTCGCGGACGAGACGCCCGAGGGGCGCTCGATCGTGGTGTACGCCAAGGAGGCGTTCGGCAAACGTGAGCGCACCGCCGGTGAACTGACCGGCGCGACGTGGGTGCAGTTCACCGCGCAGACCCGGATGTCAGGAGTGGATCTGTCCGATGGGCAGCAACTGCGAAAGGGGGCAGCCAGTGCGGTCACCGAATGGGTACGCTCGCAGGGCGGGCGAATTCCGGTAGAACTGGGGCAGACCGTCGATGGCATCTCCGCCTCCGGCGGCACGCCGCTGGTCGTGGGTGAGGTGAAGGACGGAACCGCGCGGCTGCTCGGCGTCATCCACCTCAAGGACGTGGTGAAGCAGGGCATGCGCGAGCGCTTCGACGAGATGCGCGCGATGGGCATCCGCACGGTCATGATCACCGGCGACAATCCCTCGACCGCCAAGGCGATCGCCGACGAAGCCGGTGTGGACGACTTTCTCGCCGAGGCCACGCCCGAGGACAAACTGGCGCTGATCCGCCGGGAGCAGGAGGGCGGCCGGATGGTCGCCATGACCGGTGACGGCACCAACGACGCGCCCGCACTGGCCCAGGCCGACGTCGGCGTCGCCATGAACACCGGCACCTCGGCGGCCAAGGAGGCCGGGAACATGGTCGATCTGGATTCGGATCCGACCAAGCTGATCGAGATCGTCGAGATCGGCAAGCAGTTGCTGATCACTCGGGGCGCGCTCACCACGTTCTCGATCGCGAACGATATCGCCAAGTACTTCGCGATCATCCCGGCGATGTTCGTCTCGCTGTTCCCGGGTCTGGACGTGCTCAACATCATGCGCCTGCACAGTCCGCAATCGGCGATCTTGTCGGCGGTGATCTTCAACGCGCTCGTCATCGTCGCGCTGATCCCGCTGGCGCTGCGCGGAGTGAACTACCGGCCCTCGAGCGCGTCGAAGTTGTTGAGCCGCAACCTGTCCGTGTACGGCCTGGGCGGCATCGTCGCGCCGTTCATCGGCATAAAAGTGATCGATCTGATCATCCAATTCTTCCCCGGGATGTCCTGATGCGTGCTTTCTCGACAAGACAGTCGACCTGGATCAGACAGCACCTCGCGGCACTGCGCGCGCTGCTGGTCATGACGGTGATTCTCGGAATCGCCTATCCGCTAGTGGTTTTCGTGGTCGCCCAGCTGCCCGGCCTGCACCACAAGGCCCAGGGCTCGCTGGTCGAGCAGAACGGAAAGGTGGTGGGCAGCAGCCTGATCGGCCAGGCGTTCACCGACGGCAAGGGCCAGGCGAAGGTGCAGTACTTCCAGACGCGTCCGTCCAATGCCGTGCCCGCGGCCGATCCGGCCACCGGCGCGAGTGCCGTCCCGGACGGCTACGACCCGGCAAGTTCCACCTTCGGGAATATGGGTCCGGAGAGCATCGTGGACACCCTGGACCCGAAGGACCCCAAGAACAACAAGCTGTCGCTGCTGTCCACCGTGTGCTCGCGCAGTGCGGCCGTGGGCGCGCTGGAGGGTGTGGACGGCGGTCGTCCGTTCTGCACCTCCGGCGGCGTCGGTGCGGTGCTGGCGGTCATGGGCCCGCGCGACGCACACGGAACCGTGGTGAATCCGACCGCGGTGATCAGCGTGAACGAGGATGCGCGCACCACGAAGATCCCGTTCCTGGCGTTCTACGAGGGCGTCGCGGTGCGGTTGGCCGAGCCGGGGCGGGACTATGCGGCCGGGCAGATCGTGCCGGTCCGGGGCAACGCCTCGGCCGACACCCCCGTGCCCACCGACGCGGTCACGGCCTCGGCCTCGGGCTTGGACCCGAACATCTCCCCGGCCTACGCGAATATCCAGGTCGCCCGGGTGGCCAGGGCTCGCGGCATCTCCCCGGACCAAGTGCGTGCCCTGGTCGCCGCGCACACCCGGGGGCGTGATCTGGGATTCCTGGGCGAGCCCCGGGTCGACGTCCTGCGGCTCAACCTGGATCTGGACGGCAAATACCCCTGCTGTGTTTGATGGCCTGCGCTCCGCGCCGGCGTGTTCGCGGCCCCGAAGGCTCGCCGCCTGAGCACTCGAGACTCGGGCTTCGCCCATGCGCTTCGAGTGCGCAACGGCGAGCCGGCCGCGAACCTCGCTCGAAGGCTCGCTCGTGGGGGTACGGCAGTGCGAACACGTTGCGGGCCAGGTCTATTCGACCTTCGATGAAGACGGCCTCGGTATTTCCGGATCGTGCTACTTGCTGAGTGCGCTGCCCTGCAGCCACTGGTTCCACGGCAGGGTCCAGTCGCCGTTGTCCCAGACCTGCAACGCCGGGCCACCGGTGTTGTGCACCTCGACCACGTCACCCAGCATGGAGAAGTTGTAGAACCACTGGGCGTTGGTCTCGTTGAGGTTCAGACAGCCGTGCGAGGTGTTCCGCACACCCTGGGCCGAGACGGTCGAATCCAGCTGGTGCAGATAGATCCCGTCCGCGCTGATCTGGGTGGCCCAGTTGATCGCCTCCTTGTAGCCGAGCCGGGAGTTGACCGGCAGGCCGAAGGTGGAGGAGTCCATTATCACCGGGTTGCCCCGGCCCATCACCGTGTAGGTGCCGGGCATGGTCCAGAAGTAGATCGTCTTACCGTCCACGACCTGCGTGCCGCCCATACCCATCGAGGTCGGCATGGTTCGGATCAGCTTGCCGTTCTCGAAGACCTGCACCTGGTGGGTGTTGTCGTCGGCGATGGAAACGTGCGAGGGGCCGATCGTGAACGACGCCTTCGAATTCTCCTGCCCGTACAGACCGTCGCCCAGCTGTGCGCCGAAGATGTTGGCCTGCACCGTCACCTTGGTCCCGGGCGCCCAGTACTTCTCCGGACGCCAGTGCGCGTTGCGGTCGTCGAGCCAGTACCACGAGCCCTGCACCGGGGGATTGGTCGTCACCGAGAGCTTCTTCTCGGCGGCGGCCTTGTCCGGGATCGACTCGTCGAAGTGCGCGACGATGACTGTCCCGACGCCGTAGGTCCCGCCGTCGATCTCCTTACCACCGGTCGTGGTCAGATACGCCTTGGTCTGGTTGCTCGGGGTGAGCGTGGTGAACGAGGTCTTGGCCTCGGGAATCGGGCCGGTCACCGTGACGCCCTGGGCCGCGACGGAATAGGTGTGGTTGTAACCCAGCGGCTCCGAGGGCTTCCACGCCGTCTTGTCCGGCGTGTAGATGCCGTCGATCTGCTTGCCGTTCTCGTTCGTCATCGTGACCGAGGTGAGTTGCCCCTGTGAGGCACTGACCTCGATCTTGCCGAGCGGGTCCACATTGTTGCCGCCGCCCGGGGTGACCGAGATCTTGGCCGCGGGAGCGCTCGATGCCGGACCCGCCTTGGTGGAGGAACCCGACGACGAGCATGCGGCCAGCAGGGCCACCGCGAGCGTCAGGCACAGCGCGATACCGCCCTTGCCCATGCCGGATCTGATGAGTTTGCTACGAACCCCGCCCTGGTACCGCACGCCTGTAAGGCTGTCGCTCCATACTGGGCGACCTGACATTGTGTGTCTCCTGCGCTTGCCCGTGCGAGCGCGGGTCTTCGCCCCCGCTGCGCACCATTCGCCGAACTGTTCGACGACCAGCTTACGGGGCGTGCGAGAGCGGCGGCACATCGCGGTGATTGCCGTATGTTTCCGGATGCAGTTGTGGGGTACTCCGCTACCTTTGAGCGCACGCTCGGTGGTGCGGAGCCGGCATGTCGGTCGGTTCGGTCCTCCCACGTCGTGACTGTGACCCGGTGTGGCAGCAATCACGTCGCGGTCGTTCGGCGGCAAACGTCAATGTAACAGGCCTATAACGTTTCCGCAGCCCGTCTTCCCGCCGACCGGGTGGTTGATGGCGACGGCCGGATTGCCCTACGTTTACTTCGCGCGGTCCCGGGTATCCACATCTGCGTTGCCCGAAGAGGATGCCGAGCCGGAGGGCGCCCTCGCCGCGTGCCAGCTAGGGATTGGAATATGACTGCGAACCTGATGATCGTGGAGGACGACGACCGGGTCCGCGACGCGCTGCGATTGGCCATGGAGGACGAGGGCTACGACGTAGCCGAGGCCGAAGAGGCCGAGGACGCCCTCGAACATCTGCGCGACAACGGTGCGCCCGATGTGATGATCGTCGACCTGATGCTCGGCAACATGGACGGATTCACCTGTATCCGGGAGATCCGCCGCGATCACGACGTACCGATCATAGTGGTCAGCGCGCGTGACGATACTCACGATGTGGTGGCCGCGCTGGAGGCCGGCGCCGACGACTTCGTGACCAAGCCCTTCGAGATCAAGGAGATCACCGCCCGGATGCGGGCGCTGCGGCGGCGGGCGAATCAGATGGTCGAGCCGCAGGCCCCGCAGGAGCTGGTGCTCGATGCGGATCCCGACGTGCCGCTGATCCTGTCGCCCGAGGCCGGCACCGTGCGCCGCGGCGAGGAGGAGCTGCATCTCACCCTCACCGAATTCCGGCTGCTGTGCGAGCTGGCCGAGACTCCGGGACGGGTGCTCTCGCGCAGTGTCCTGCTCGAAAGGGTCTGGGACCGAGGATTTTTCGGTGACGAGCGGATCGTGGACGTGCACGTGCGCCGGTTGCGCACCAAGATCGAGCGCGATCCGTCCGATCCGGTCATCGTGGTGACCGTGCGCGGGCTCGGCTACCGACTCGATGTGCAGCGCTGACCCGAGCCGACCCACCCCCGAACTGCCGTCGCGTCGCCGGCGGGTGTTGCCCCGCCGGCAGAGCTTGCGCGGACGCGCGGTCATCGCCTTCGCGCTGACCGCGGGCCTGGTCTCCTCGGTGCTGGCGGTTACGGTGTCGGTCCTGGACCGCGGTGTCTGGATGGCGTTGATCGCCTGCGCGGTGCTGGGCACCGCGATCGGCGCGATCGTCGGATTGTGGCTGAGCCGGCGGTTGCTCGAACCGTTGCAGCGGGTCACCCGCACCGCGGCCAAGATCGCCTCGGGTGAGCTGGGCACCCGCCTGCCCGATACCGACGACCCCGATCTCGCGCCGACGGTGGACACCTTCAACGCCATGGTCGATTCGCTGCAACGCCGTATCGATCGGGAACATCGGCTGGTCGGCGACGTCAGCCACGAGTTGCGCACCCCGCTGACCACCCTGACCACCAGCGTCGAGGTGATGGCCCGGCACGAGGACGAACTGTCCGAACGCTCGCGCCGGGCGTTGGGGCTGGTCCGGGCCGAACTCGATCATCTGCGCAGGTTGCTCGACGATCTGCTGGCGTTGGCCCGCGTCGAGGCGCGGATACATCGCGCGGACGCCGAACCGCTGTCGGTGCGCGATCTGCTCACCCACACCCTCGATGAGTTGCACTATCGACCCGAATTGTTGACCGTTTCGGCGGACGCCACCGTTATCGGCCGCAAACTCGAGCTCGAACGCGCCCTGGTGAATCTTCTGGAGAATGCCGAAAGGCACGGCGGCGGCGCGGTCGCGATCACCGCGGATCCGGTGGGACATGACGTCGTCATTACGGTCGACGACGCCGGGCCCGGCGTCGCGCCGGAGGATCGCGAACGCATATTCGATCGTTTCGTCACGGTTCGCCGGTCCCGGCGTTCGGGAACCGGAACCGGGATCGGTTTGGCGCTGGTCGCGGAAACGATTGCCGCGCATGGTGGAAACGTCGTTTGCGCGGATCGCCCGGGCGGTGGCGCGCGATTCGTCGTGACTATGCCGGCAAGTGACGAAACTCACGGAAAATAATCCTGTAACACAACCGTAAAGTAACGGACCGGGTTGGCTCAAAGTTCGGTGGGAATCCTTTAGAGGTGATGCAGACACGAACGCGGAGCACCACATTGAGCACGCATTCCGATGAAGGCAGCAAGCACCGAGACCGGACCGATTCCTCGGTGGTGATTCGTTCCCCCAGAATCGGCGACGGCGCCCCCATGTGGCGGATCGCAGTGGATTCCCAGGTACTGGATGCCAATTCGAGCTATGCCTATCTCCTGTGGTGCCGGGATTTTCGATCCACATCGGTTGTCGCCGAAATCGACGGTGACATCGCGGGGTTCGTCACCGGATATCTGCGTCCCGAAGCGCCGGAGGTGGTTTTTGTCTGGCAGGTGGCCGTCGACCACGCCTACCGCGGCCGCGGTATCGGCGTGGCGATGCTGGACCACCTGGTGAATGATGCAGCAGAACATGGTATTTCGACCCTCGAGACCACGGTCTCGCCGGACAACGAGGCATCAGTGGCGATGTTCGCCTCGCTCGCGCGCCGACGTGGCGCGCAAATGATTCGCGAGTCGTTGTTCGCACCCGAAGACTTTCCGGACGGGCATGAGCCCGAAGACCTGTACCGGATCTCGCCGCTGCGAAACAGTGGCGATCACATCACGGAGGATCACGGATGACCACCGCCGAACTGACTATTTTCGAGTCGCTGGAATCGAACGTTCGCGGATACTGCCGGGCGTGGCCCACATTGTTCGACTCTGCTCAGGGCTCGTGGCTGCGGGATGCCGGCGGCCGGGAATATTTGGACTTCTTCGCGGGCGCGGGCGCGCTGAACTACGGGCACAACAACCCGGTCCTCAAGGAAGCGCTGCTGGATTACATCGCGCGCGACGGAATTACGCACGGACTGGATATGTCCACCGTTGCCAAGCGGGAACTGCTCGAGGCGGTCGAGCAGATTCTGCTGGAGCCGCGCGGGCTGGACTACAAGGTTCAGTTCCCTGGCCCGACCGGAGCGAACGCCGTGGAATCGGCGCTGAAACTGGCCCGGAAGATCACCGGCCGCACCACAATTCTGAACTTCACCAACGCGTTTCACGGCATGACTCTCGGCGCATTGTCGGTGACCGGTAACGCCGCCAAGCGCGCCGGTGCGGGAGTGCCTCTGGTGCACGTGAATCCGATGCCTTACGACGGTTATGTCGACGGCGTGGACTTCACCTGGATGGAGCGCGTGCTGGACGACAATTCCTCGGGCGTCGACAAGCCCGCCGCGGTGATCGTGGAAACGGTGCAGGGCGAGGGCGGTGTCAATGTCGCGCGGCACGAATGGCTGCGCGCGCTGGCCGGACTGTGCGCGGCGCGGGGCATCCTGCTCATCGTCGACGACGTGCAGATGGGCTGCGGCCGCACCGGCCCGTTCTTCTCGTTCGAGACCGCGGGCATCACTCCCGACATCGTCACGCTGTCCAAGTCGATCAGCGGTTACGGCATGCCGCTGGCGCTGGTGCTGATGCGCCGCGAACTCGACCAGTGGGCTCCCGGCGAGCACAACGGCACGTTCCGCGGCAACAATCCGGCATTCGTGACCGCCAAGGTTTCGCTCGAGCATTTCTGGACCGACCGAAAGCTCGAGGAGTCCACCGGTCGCAAGGGCGAGCGGATCAGCGAATCCTTCCGCGCACTGGCCGACGCGCATGCGGGAGTGAGCACTCGCGGTCGCGGTCTGGTCCAGGGTTTGGTCTTCGAGGATGCCTCGCAGGCGAGTAAAGTCTGCCGCGTCGCCTTCGAGAAGGGACTGATCGTGGAGACCTCCGGTGCCGAGGACCAGGTGATCAAGCTGCTTCCGCCGCTGACGATCACCGACGACGAACTCGACCACGGCTTGAAGATCATCACCGACGCCGTGCACACCATCCGGGAAGGCCGCTGAACATGATCGTTCGTACCACTGCTGAAATCACCGGCACCGACCGTGACGTCGCCCAGGAGCGGTGGCGCAGCAAGCGCATCGTGCTGGGAGGTGACGGCGTCGGATTCTCGTTCCACGAGACCACGATCGAGCCGGGCACCGAGCACGTGTTCCACTACCAGAACCATGTGGAGGCGGTCTGGGTCGTCGAGGGCGAGGGCAAGCTCTACGACCTCACGAACGACCGGACCTACGACTTGGCCCCCGGCACCATGTATCTGCTCAACGGGCACGAACGCCATCGTGTCGAGACTCGTACGCAGATGCGGATGCTGTGTGTGTTCAACCCGCCGGTCACGGGCCAGGAGGTGCACGACGAGAACGGTGTCTATCCCTTGGTCACCGTTCCGGATCTGTAAGGAGGAATCTGCCGGATGACGTTGGCCGACAATCGAATCGACCGCTACCCGACCCGAACTCCGTCGCCGGAGGCGGTGATGGACCGGCTCGACCCCACGGTGTGGGGCGGGCCGGAGTCGGGTGCGTTCGAATCGTTGGCGAGCTTCGAATCGGACGGGTACTCGATCATCGACGAATTGCTGACGACCGCGGAGGTCGCGGACTTTTCCGCCGAGATCGACCGACTCGCGAGTGATCCGGAGTTGCGATCGGATGAACGGGTGATCGTCGAGAAGAAGTCGAACCGCGTGCGGTCGATCTTCGAGGTGCACCGGATCAGCTCCAAGGTGGCCGAGCTGGTGCGCGATCCCCGCGTCATCGAGCTGGCCCGGCACGTACTGGGTTCGGATGTGTACATCCACCAGAGCCGCGTCAACTACATGCCGGGTTTCGAGGGCACCGGATTCTATTGGCATTCGGACTTCGAAACCTGGCATGCCGAGGACGGGATGCCCGCGCCGCGGGCGGTGAGCCTGTCCATCGCGCTGACCGACAACTACCCGTTCAACGGCAGCCTGATGGTGATGCCCGGATCGCACCGCACCTTCGTGCCGTGCCAGGGCGCCACTCCGGCCGACCACTACCGGGAATCGTTGCAGGAGCAGCAGATCGGCGTGCCCTCGCACGAGCACATCAGTGATCTGGCGGAGAAGCACGGAATCGCGCAGTTCACCGGCGCCCGCGGCTCGGCACTGCTGTTCGACTCGAACCTCATGCACGGTTCGGCCAACAACATCACCCCGTTCCCGCGCTCGAACATCTTCCTGGTGTTCAACAGCGTCGAGAACACCCTGGTGGAACCATATGCCGCGCCGCGGCCGCGGCCGACGTACATCGCGGCACGGGACTTCGATCCGATTCGCTGATCTCGTGCGCCGAATGCCCTTCTCGCCCCGGACATCTCGGGCCAGAAGGGCATTCGGCTGTCCGGGCGGGGCGACGATTCGCCTCAGAACAACGTCATGGGCGAGTCCTGCGGCGGCCTGGGCAGCGGGTCGAGTCCGGGCACCAGCGTGCGCATCTGCTCGTGGAAGCGCCGGGCCAGGTCCAGTGCGGCGGCATTGTCGGGGGTGTGCACGAAAACCGTGGGCGAGCGGCCATCTCGCAACCATTCGGCTACCACTTCGGTCCACGGCTGCCAGCCCGCGATGGTGGCCTCGGCATCGTCGCGGCCGTGGTAGCGCACGATCGGGAATTCGGTGAGCGCTCGATCGCGACGGGGCAGTCGCGGCTTCTTGCCCCACGCCTCGCGCTCACCCGCGCTGACCGGTCGGGCGGCGAAAAGCGTTGTGGTGTCGAAGGGTATCCACTCCGCGCCGACGCGATTCAGGACGTACTCCAGTTGCCGCACCGCCCGCTCGTCGGTGAAGAAGGCGGGGTGGCGGACCTCGACGGCGCTGCGGCATTCGCGGGGGAGCCGGCGCAAGAATCCGGCCAGCACGCCGAGATCGGTGGGCCCGAACGAGGCCGGCAGCTGCACCCACAGCGCGTGTACGCGCGGGCCGAGCGGTTCCGTGGCAGCCAGGAAGGCGTTCAGTTCGGCCTCCGCGCCGTTCATCCGGCGTTCGTGGGTGATGACCCTCGGCAGTTTCACCACGAAGCGGAACTCGGGCGGGGTCTGGCGGGCCCAGGACGCCACGGTGGTCCGCGCCGGAATCGCATAGAAGGTGGTGTTGGTCTCCACGGCGTCGCACCAACCGGCGTAGCCGCGCAATCGTTCCCGCGGATCGGGCTGCCGCTCCTGCCAGGCGGTGTGCGTCCACTGCGCACATCCCACGGACAATCGCATCCGTCGACGTTAGCGCGTGCGAGCCCGGGGACCGGAATCCGTTCCCCGGCATCGCGTCGCGGGCGGTATGTGTGCACGCGGCGATCTCGACCGAGCGAGGGCGCCGGATCCGTCCCATCCGCCGGATCCGGCGCCGCCCCGATCCCGGCAGGGCCGGATCAGGGACGGGTCAGTGCGGCGTAGCGCGCGATGTGCTGGTCGGCGGTGCCCCATTCGTACTGAATCGCGGTGAGCCGCTTGAAGAAGTGGCCGATCGCGAGTTCCTCGGTCATACCCATCGCGCCGTGCAACTGCACCGCGTTCTGGCCCACGAACCGGGCCGCGCGGCTGATCGTCGCCTTGGCCGCGGCCGCGGCGCGGGCGCGCTCGTCCTTCGGCGCGCCGAGCTTCAAGGTCACCAGATACGTTGCGGCGACGGCCTGTTCGAGTTCGAGGTGCATATCCACCATGCGGTGCTGCAACACCTGGAAACTCCCGATCGGCACGCCGAACTGACGGCGCTGCTTGGCGTATTCGACCGTGTCGGCCAGCACGCGGCGCATCGCGCCCACCGCCTCGGCCGCGATCGCAGCGATCGCCTCGTCGGCGGCGGTGGCCAGCGAATCGTCCGCCGCCCCTTCCGATCCCAGCAGCGCGTCGGCCGGTACGCGGACGGCGTCGAGGGTGACGTCGGCCGCGCGACGTTCGTCGATGGTGCGGTAGGAGTTCGAGGTGAGCCCGGACGCACCGGCCTCCACCAGGAACAGCGACACCCCGGTCGCATCGGGGGTGCGCGCGGTCACCAGCAGGTGGGTGGCCAGGGGAGCGCTGGTCACGACGGTTTTGGCGCCGTCGAGAACCCACTCGTCTCCGTCGCGGCGGGCGGTGGTCGAGACCTTCGCGAGGTTGTAGCCCGAATCGGCTTCCAGGGCGGCCAGGGCGGTGATCACCTCGCCGGAGACGGTGCCGCGCAGCAGCTCTTGCGCGCGTGCGCCACCGGCGCGTCGCAGCAGTCCCGCGCCGACCACGACGGTGTCGACGTAGGGTTCCACGACCAGCGCCCCGCCGAAAGCCTCTGCGATGATGAGCGTTTCGACCGGCCCGCCGTCGAAACCGCCGACCTGCTCGGGCAGTGCCGCGCCGAGAATGCCGACCTCTGTGGCGAAGGCGCGCCAGATCTCCGGCTGCCAGCCGATCCCCACCCGGGCCGCGGACCGGCTCTTGTCCAGGTCGTATCGCGCCGCCAGGAATTCGGTGACGGTATCGCGCAGCAACTGTTGTTCCGCGGTGTATTCGAAGTCCATCTCAGATTCCGTCCGTCACAGGCCCAGGCCGGCCTTGGCGATGATGTTGCGCTGAATTTCGTTGCTGCCGGCGTAGATCGATCCGGCGCGGTCGTTGAAATAGCGCAGCGGCGCGGCCGCCTGCCATTCCTCGCCGCTGAGGTAGCCGTCGGCGGGCGGTATGAAATCGGCCACCGGACCGCCGGGCATCGCGGCGTGCGGCTGATAGGCGCGGCCGCGCGGGCCGGCCGCCTCGAGGATCAGTTCGGTGAGCTGCTGGCTCAGTTCGGTGCCGAGCACCTTGAGCGTCGAGGCGGCCGGGCCCGGGTCCTTACCGCGCGAAATCGCCGACATGGTGCGGTATTCCAGGATCTCCAGCACATCCGCGCGGATGCGGATATCGGCCAGCTTGGCCGCGAACGCCGGATCGTCCAGTAGCGCATCGCCGTTCGGGCCGGGCTGGGAGACCGCATGGGCGGCAAGGGATTCGGCCATGACCTGCAGGGCCGGGCCCATCGCGCCGCCGCGCTCGAAGTTGAGCAGGTACTTGGCCACGGTCCAGCCGTCGTCGATGCGGCCGAGCACATTGGCCTTGGGCACCCGCACCGCGTCGAAGAACACCTGGTTCTGCACCTGCTCGCCGGAGGTCATGACCAGCGGGCGCACCTGGATGCCGGGGGTGTTCATATCGATCAGAAGGAAGGTGATGCCCTGCTGTTTGCGTTCCAGTTTCGAGGTGCGGACCAGGGCGAAGATCCAGTTCGCCTCGGTGGCGTGCGTGGTCCAGATCTTGCTGCCGGTGACGATCAGATCGTCGCCGTCCGAGACCGCGGCCATGCTCAGCGAGGCCAGGTCCGAACCGGCCTCGGGCTCGGAATAGCCCTGGCAGAAGAAAACCTCACCGGTCAGGATGCCGGGCAGGAAGTAGTCCTTCTGCTCCTCGGTGCCGAAGGCGATGATGGCGTGCGAGACCATCCGGATGCCCATCGGCGACAGCAGCGGAGCGCCGGCCAGGGTGGACTCGCGCTCGAAGATGTAGTGCTGGGTCAGGCTCCACGGACATCCGCCGTGCTCCACCGGCCAGGCCGGGGCGGCCCAGCCGCGGGCGTGCAGGATGTGCTGCCACTGCATGCTGGCCTCGTGGTCGGGGTACACGCTCGTCGCCAGGCGCCCGGCGCGGCGTATCTCGGGGGTCAGATGCTCGTCGAGGAAGTCTCGCACCTCGTCGCGAAACGCCAGATCGGCGGGTGACCAGTCCAGATCCACGAAGAACTCCTTGGTCGATAAGTGGAGCTCTACCTTCTCATTTGTTGCCCACCGAACGCAAATGGCCGTTAACTTAGCGATATCTATTGACATTCCACTGTGGAGGCATAATCTTGTTATTACATTCCACTTTGGAACATTGGAACATGAATCTCGCTGAAAGGGACAGCTGATGGACATCACGTCCGGAACCCGCGCCGACGATGCCGAGCGGCAGCAGGTCGCCGATCTGCTGGCCCGGCACCTGGGCGCGGGGCGCATCGATCTGACCGAATACGACCAGCGGGTCGCGCGGGTGTGGGCCACCGCCACCCGCGAGGATCTGCGGCTCGTACTCGCCGATCTGCCGGATCTGGCGGCCGAACCGCCCGCGGGCACGGCGGCGGCGAACCGGGGTGCGCGCATCCCGGTCTGGCAGCGCATCGAGGGTGCGGCCTGGCTGGGGGTGAGCGTGCTGTGCCTGGTCATCTGGGGTCTGATCTGTCTCGGGCTGGGCCGATTCAGCTACCCGTGGCCGATGTGGGTGATCGGGCCGTGGGGCGTCGCGCTCGCGTTCCGGGCGCTGACCGGCTGGGAGGCGCGCGGCTGCCGCAAGCGCGGCCTGGCCGGGTGAGCCGGGCCGGCGAGCGGTCCGCCAGCCTGGCGTATCCGCGGCTATCGCACGGCAGCAGGTAGATTGGCGTGCTGTGCACCTGAAGAGCCTGACGCTGAAGGGGTTCAAATCCTTCGCGTCCGCTACGACGCTTCGCCTCGAACCGGGGATCACCTGTGTGGTCGGTCCCAACGGTTCGGGTAAGTCGAATGTGGTCGACGCGCTCACCTGGGTGATGGGCGAGCAGGGTGCCAAAGCGCTGCGCGGCGGCAAGATGCAGGACGTCATCTTCGCCGGAACCGCCGGACGCGCGCCGCTGGGGCGCGCCGAGGTCACGCTGACCATCGACAATTCCGATGGCGCGCTGCCGATCGACTACTCCGAGGTGTCCATCACCCGCCGGATGTTCCGGGACGGCGCGGGCGAATACGAGATCAACGGCAGTTCGTGCCGCCTGATGGATGTGCAGGAACTGCTGAGTGACTCGGGTATCGGCCGGGAGATGCACGTCATCGTGGGGCAGGGCCAGCTGTCGGCGATCCTGGAGTCGCGTCCCGAGGACCGGCGCGCCTTCATCGAGGAGGCCGCCGGTGTGCTCAAACACCGCAAGCGCAAGGAGAAGGCGGTCCGCAAGCTCGAGGCCATGCAGGCCAATCTGGCGCGGCTGACCGACCTGACCACCGAATTGCGCCGCCAGCTCAAGCCGCTGGGCCGGCAGGCCGAGGTGGCACGGCGGGCGGCCACCGTGCAGGCGGATCTGCGTGATGCGCGGCTGCGCCTCGCCGCCGACGATCTGGTCGCCCGCCGTCGCGATCTGGAGAGCCAGGAGAGCAAGCAGGCCTACGCCCGCGAACAGCAGATCAACGTTCAGGCCGAACTCGACGCCGCCAATGCCGCACTCGCCCAACAGGAATTCCAGCTCTCCAAGCTGACGCCGGGAGCGGAGGCCGCCGCGCAGACCTGGTTCCAGCTCTCCGCGCTGGTGGAGCGGGTCAACGCGACCATTCGCATCGCCCGCGACCGCGCCCGCAACCTGACCATCGAGCAGCCCACCGGCACCGGGCGCGATCCCGAACAGCTCGAGGCCGAGGCCGCGCGAGTGGAGACCCAGGAGGCCGAACTGCTCGAGGCGGTCGAGATCGCCGCCGAGACCTTGGAGTCCGCCCGCGATCAACTGCACGAACGCGAACAGGCCGCCAAGGCCGCCGAACAGGCGCATCTGGCCGCGGTGCGGGCCATCGCCGATCGCCGCGAGGGTCTGGCCCGGCTGTCCGGCCAGGTGGACACCCTGCGCTCGCGGGCGCAATCGGCCGAGGGGGAGATCGCCCGGCTGTCGATCTCGTTGACCGAGGCGCGGGCCCGCGGCGAGGCCGCCGAGGACGAATTCGAGCGCGTACAAAGCGAATTGGGCGAGCTGGACGCCGGTGAAGAGGGGTTGGACGCCGCCTACGAACACGCCGCGCAGGCGTTGGCCCAGGCCGAGGAGCGCGTCACCGAACTGCGTGAGCGGGATCGGGAGGCGAGCAAGAAGGTCGCCTCGCTCGGCGCGCGGATCGAGGCGTTGACCATGGGCCTGGCCCGCCGTGACGGCGCGGCCTGGCTGCTCGAGCACCGCGCCGAGGGGCTGCTCGGACCGCTGTCGGGAGTTCTGCAGGTGCACAACGGTTTCGAAGCAGCGGTCGCCGCCGCGCTGGGACCGCTGGCCGATGCGATCACCGCCGAGTCCGGCGGCACCGCGCACGCGGCGCTGCGGGCGTTGAAGGAGGCCGACGGCGGACGCGCCGCGGTGGTGTACGGCGGTGCGGCACTGCCGGATTCGGCCTGTGCCGAGCTGCCCGCCGGGGCGCGGCGGCTGATCGACGTGGTGGACTGCCCGGAACACATGCGCGGCGCAGTCGTGGCACTGACCGCGGGCACCGTGGTCGTGGACGATCTGCCCGCCGCGGCCGAATTGCTCTCCGCGCGACCGGAATTGCGCGTGGTCACGCGCGATGGCGATGTGACCGGGTCGGGCTGGCTGCTCGGCGGTTCGGACCGCGCGCCCAGTCAGCTCGAGATCCAGGCCGATATCGACTCGGCGGCAGCGGAACTCGCGTCCTGGCAGCGACGGGCCGAGGAACTCGAGGCGGCGCTGTCGGGCGCGCTGGCCGAGCAGACCGATCGCAAGGAAGCCGTCGACCAGGCACTGCTCGCGTTGCACGAATCCGATCAGGCGCTGGTCGCTATCTACGACCGGCTGGGCCGGTTGGGTGAGGCCGCACGCAACGCGCAGCGCGAATGCGAGCGCCTGCTGACCCAGCGCGACGACGCCGAGACCGCGCGGGACGACAACTCGGAGAAACTGGCCGAGCTCGAGGAACGGCTGCGGCGCGTGGAATCCGAACAGTCCGGGCTGGATTCGGACGATGATGCCGGAACCGAGACCGCCGGACAGCATCGCGAGGAGACCGCCGCCGCACTGGCGGAGGCTCGCGCGATGGAGGTGGAAGCGCGGCTGGCCGTGCGCACCGCCGAGGAACGCGCGGAATCGGTTCGGGGCAAAGCTGATTCGCTGCGTCGCGCGGCCCGCGCCGAACGCGAGACCCGGGCGCGCGCCGAACGCGCCCAGGCCGCGCGCCGGCAGGCCGCAGCGGTCGCCTCGGTGGTCGCCGAATCCGCGGAACGCGTTGCCGCCGAGCTGGAATCGGTTGTCGCCGAAGCTTCCGCGCGCCGCGACGAACTGGTTCGCCGCCGTACCGAATGCGCCGGGCAGGTCGACCAGATCAAGGAACGCACTCGCGCGCTCACCACTCAGCTGACCCAGCTGACCGACGCGGTGCATCGCGACGAGGTCGCCCGCGCCGAGGCCGCGTTGCGGATCGAACAGCTCGAAGCGACCATCGGCGAACAGTTCGGCATGGCCCTGGACGCGCTGATCGGCGAATACGGCCCGGATGTGCCGACCCCGCCCTCGGCGCTGGAGTGGCAGGAGTACGAGCAGGCCAAGGAGCGCGGCGAGGCGGTCAGCGAACCGCAGCCGATGCCGTACGACCGGGCCACCCAGCAGCGCCGCGCCAAACGCGCCGAGAAGGACCTCACCACCCTCGGCAAGGTGAATCCGCTTGCGCTGGAAGAGTTCGCGGCGCTGGAGGAACGCTACAACTTCCTGTCCACCCAGCTCGACGACGTGACCAAGGCGCGGCAGGATCTGCTCGACGTGGTCGCCGAGGTGGATGCGCGCATCCTGCAGGTGTTCACCGAGGCGTGGGAGGATGTGGAGCAGGAATTCGTCGGCGTCTTCGCCAAACTGTTCCCCGGTGGCGAGGGACGGCTGCTGCTCACCGACCCCACCGATATGCTCACCACCGGTATCGAGGTGGAGGCGCGTCCGCCGGGTAAGAAGGTCAAGCGCCTGTCGCTGCTGTCCGGCGGTGAGAAATCGCTGACCGCGGTCGCTCTCCTGGTCGCCATCTTCCGCGCCCGCCCGTCGCCGTTCTACGTGATGGACGAGGTCGAGGCCGCCCTCGACGACACCAATCTGCGTCGCCTGATCGGCCTGTTCGAGCAACTGCGCGAGAAGTCCCAGCTGATCGTCATCACGCACCAGAAACCGACCATGGAGATCGCCGACGCCCTCTACGGCGTGAGTATGCGCGGTGACGGCATCACCCAGGTCATCTCCCAGCGGCTACGGGGCGAAAGCCTGCCCGCCACTCCGGAACTCCAGCGCGTCGAGTAGCCGCGAACCCGCCCGGCTCGAACCGTTCGCCGCAGTCCATCGGTCGTCGGGGGTTGCTGCGACCGGAGTCACGCGTCGGCGCGGATCGCTTCCATCGTCAGGAACGCCTGCACGCACATCGGCCAGATCTGCCGACCGAACCCTTGTGGAACTACGGCTGGTTATCCACCGCTTGGACACGCTGGGGTCGAGCCGAGCCGCCGAATCCCGGTTTTGGCAGTCGCCTGGTGTTCGCCAGCGTTGAGTGGTGGTGTGTGATGTTTCTTCGGCCGGTGTGGTGCTGCTGGTCGAGCTGGGCCGCTGAGTCCTGGTTTTGGCAGTCGGTGGGTGTTGGCGAGCGTCGGGCGGTGGTGTGTGATGTTTCTTCGGCCGGTGTGGTGCTGCCCGTCGAGCTGGACCGCCGAACTCGAGCTTTCGCAGTCGGCGGGTGTTCGCGAGCCGTCGTCCAGTGGTGCCTGATGTTTCTGGCCGATGTGGTGCTGCTGGTCCAGTTGGGCTGCCGGATGCCGGATTGTGCAGGTGGCCGGCGTTCGCGAATCATCGAGCGGTGACGCCCGAGGTGCTCAGCGACCGGGGTGGTGCTGCCGGTAGAGCCAGGATCGGGTCTGCGTGGTGACCAGGTCGAGCAGGTCCTGCTGGGCGATGTTCATGTCGAAGTTGTGCAGGCCCCAGCTCGGGTTCGGCAGGGCAGGCAGGGCGGTTGCGGGCGGGAGGCCGTTGCCGCTGCCCTCGATCATCAGCACGCGGGGTCCGGCGGTGGTGCAGTGGCCGCGGTAGCCGGTCACGACGAGGCCGGCGATCATGGCGTGCAATCCGCTGTCGGTACCGGAGCCCAGCGCGGCCGGATCGGTGCACAGCACCTCGTAGCCCGGGCCGTAGGGGAGTCCGTCGCGGGTGCCGGTGGTGTTCGGCTCGGTCGGCGTCGTCCCGAATCGGGTGTCCGGGGGCGGCATGGCCGCGTAGGTGGAATAGGCGATTACGCAGCCGGTTTGCGCATTGTCGGTGCACGCCGGGATCGAGCTGAAATCGCCGCCGGTCAGCGCGCCCGGCCGCACCAGCACGTTGGCGCCGGGGAGGATGGCAGAGAGCAGCAACCGCTGCTGCGGAGTCGCGTCGATCCGTTTGCGGATCAGGATTCGCAGCATGATCGCCCCTTGCGAATGTCCGATCAAGACCACGCCGCGCCCGTGGTTCTCGTGTGCCAGGTATTCCTCCCAGGCGGCCTGGACGTCGTCGTAGGCGACGTCCGAGGCGGCGACGCGTGGTGTGCGTGGCGGGCCGGCCGGGCCGAGCAGGGTGCCCTGCCGGTACATCGGCGCCCAGATATTGCAGCGGCCGTCGAACGGTGCGACCTGGTCGGCCGCCACCGCGCGCTCCTCGGGCCCGACGGTCAGGTCCGCGTTCGCTGTCCGCTGCAGCGATACGGTCGGGTAGACGTAGAAGCAGTCCACCGGGGCATCGGTACCGCCACCACACGGGTCATCGGCCTGCCCGGGCCGGCACAGCCACACCGTCGGCGTCGCGTCGGCGGTCGCCGGGGGTGTGGCGAACCACCCGCCGGCCATCATCAGCGCGGCGGCCACGCCGATACGACGCAGTCGGCCCCGGACTCGCCCGGGGGCCGGACATCTGCGGTATCGTGCCGCGAATATCACGGCCTCCCAACGGATTCCATGCGCAGAACCGGCCGGTCGTCGAGCATGCGGCGCAGCCCGGCGTCGAGCGGCCAGGAGAACACCAGATCATGTCCGAACCTGTCGTCCACCGCGGCGGCCGATCCCGGCCGCAATGGTGTGACCCGCACCCGATCGACGATCGGCTCGAACAGCGACGTCGGCGTGGCCAGGTAATAGAGCGCTCCGGACGACTTCGCCGACGGCGTGGTCCGCAACCTGGCGGAATACACCAGTCCCCGCGCGGTGACCAGCAAACACTCCGAGGTGATGGCGATGTCGACGGCGTCCCGAATGCCCCATTCGATCGCGGCGCGGCGGCCGTGCAACAGCCGCCACTCGGCGTCGTCGGCGAGGAGCCTCTCGATGTCGTCTCGGCGCATGCGCGGGGACAGCGCGACGCCGGTCCCGAAACATTGCTGCAGGACCTCGTCGCAGAACTCGAACGACTGCTGGTTCATCGTGTGCTCCTCGGTCTCGCCGCGATCCGCGGCCGGACCACGCAATATCGGCATTCGCTTCGGCTGAATCGCCGGTTCGTCGCGGTGAAGTCGACGACTCGCTCTGACGTCACTGTGGAAAGGGCGGAATCCGGATCCCGCTCGACTACAGCCTAATAGCCGGGGGTGTGCCAGTGCACTGTTCCCGGTTGCTCCCGGTGTATCCGATACCGGATATTCGCACACTCGCCCGAGTCGACCTCCTACTTCGAACGGTGTCTGTCCGGTTGCTGGTCGATCGCAGCGTCCCCATTCGATCGCGGCGCGACGGCCGTGCAACAGCCGCCACTCGGTGTCGTCGGCGAGGAGCCTCTCGACGTCGTCTCGGCGTATGCGCGTCGCTGAGCGACCGGTCCGGATGCCGGCCGACCATTCCTCGCCGCGCGAGTCGCCAGCGTGGGCCGCACGACTACTCGCAGTACCCGGCGAAATGAAGCAGGCCGGGTTGGTCGCCGGGGGCATGCGCCGCTCGAGAATTCGTTGCGGCGGCGCATGCGGTGATGATCCGGAGACTGCTCGGCATACATACCCGGAATCGGTCCTGGCGTGAATTCGCCTGTGCGTGGCCGCCGTTCGTCTAGTTCTCGGGCCCTTGTTCGCCTTGCTGGTTCGTGAGCAGGGACTTCAGCTGGGCTGCACCGGTTTCGACCAGCCAGGTGTCGAAAGTACGCAGGCCCGGGTGGATTTCGCGCACGGCGGGTATGTCCGCGTTCCAGCTGTCCCCCTCGCGTGCGAGCCGCCAGACCTCGAGGATCGACGGACCTCGTTCGGCGGCCTCCGACTCGGGAATCTCCTCGTAGCGCACGGGAATTCCGACGGTCCGGGTGATGGTCGCGGCGGCATCGCGCATGGTGCGCTGATCGCCTGCCAGGTCCAGGGTGCGGCCGTGCAGGCGGTCCGGATCGGCGAAGGCCAGGGCCGCCACGGCGGCGATGTCCTCGACCGCGATCATCTGGATCGGGAGGTCCGCGGGGAACAGATGCCGGTGCACTCCGTCGCGGATTCCGTCCACCGAGAAACCCTGGAACAGATAGTTCTCCATGAATCGGACCGGTCGCAGCAGGGTGTAGCGCATCCCGCTGTCGGCCACCACGCGTTCGATGCGCCGCTTTCCGTTGGCCCCCCACTGCTTGTCGCGGGCGAAGGAGGCCACTCCGGTGAAGACGAACTGCTCGACGCCCGCCGCGCGAGCCGCCGCGACGAGCGTCGCGCCGCGAGCCGCCTCGAGTTCGACGTCCCAGCCGTCCGGACCGTAGGCGGCCGGCGGTACGCCGAAGACTCCGCGCACATCGCGGACCGCGGCCGCGATGCTGTCCGGTGCGTCGAAATCGCCGACGGCCAATTCGGCTCCGAGTTCGGCCAGCGCGCGTGCGGCCGCGGTGTCCGGATCGCGGACCAGGGCGCGGACGGGAATGCCGTCGCCGAGCAGCCTGCGCGCGGTTGCGCCGCCCTGCTTGCCGGTGGCGCCCGTGACGAGTATCCGATCGTGTTGTGCGGACATGATCACCTGTCTCCGTGTCGGTAGAATCCGGGTTGGGTAACCCGTATTCCGGACGATACGGGTGCCGCGACTCGATTCGCCAGGTCCGCGCAAAGGGGTGCCGTAACGAAATGAATTCCCCGTCACAGAGTTTCGGTCCCGCGGCGCGGGCCGATGCCCGGCGCAATCGCGCGCTGGTGCTGACCGCCGCCCAACGCGCCTTCGCCGATCACGGCACCTCGGTCTCACTGGCCGAGATAGCCCGTCGCGCCGGTGTCGGCGCGGGCACCGTCTATCGGCATTTCCCGACCAAGGCCGACCTGCTCGAGGCGGTGATGCAGCAGCGTATCGAGCACATGACCGCCCGCGCGACGGCTTGTCTGAGCGCCCCGGACGTCGGTGCGGCCTTCTTCGAATTCTGCGCCGAGGTCGTCCGCACCTCGCCGCGCAGCCAGGCCGTCTGCGATCTGATCACCGCCGATGACGGCTGGCCGCGCACCCTCGTGCGCGGCGCGGGGGACCGGTTCCGCCAGGCTCTGCACGCCCTGCTCACCGAAGCCCAGCGGTGCGGCGCCGCGCGCCCGGACGTCACCGTCGCGGACGTCTCCGCGCTGATCACCGGATGCGTTGCGATACAGCGCGTTTCGAACTCCGAAACCGAACTGGTCAAGGCCGCCCGGATCGCCCTGGACGCCCTGCGCGCCGTGCCGGCGGCCACCGCGACGAAACTCGACGGCAGCCGCTCGATTCGTAACGAAATGAGTAACGAAAACAATTCGCCGCGCTGTCCGATCTGCGGCACCCACCTGAAAGCCACCGGCCTGGGCCGCCCTGCGCGCTACTGTTCGGCCGCCTGTCGTCAGAAGGCGCATCGCAGGCGAAATTCGCGTGGCGATCGGGCCGCCGTTACGCACCGGTGAGGCGGCCTTGCCGCCGATTCACCGGAATCCGGCTGTCGGCGGCCCGCGGCGGATCGGGCTTGTCGCCATCCGCGTCGACCGATTCGGACAACCGGGCGAGACGACTCCGCCGAGCGCCGATCGACTCCTGCTTCGACCTGGATCGTGCGAACGGGGAACCGAATACGAGCGCGTCGACGGCGGGACCGCGACCGGTGTGTGACTCGTCACATTTGCCTGGGCGCGCGCGTAGTCCCTGCCCGGCAGCGGAGTTCAGAGCAGGTCGCTGACGTCGTCCGGGACGTCCACGGCGTATTTGCGGAGCGTTTCCATCGGGACGACCTCGAGCGCGTTCTCGTGGGTGGCGGCCAGGATGACGGGGGCAGCGACGCCGTCTTCGTGGGCGTGCAGCCAGCGCACCGCGACCACGCACCAGCGATCGCCGGGTTGCAGTCCCGGAAAGTTGTTCTCCGGACGCGGCGTACTCAGATCGTTGCCGATCGACTTCTGGTGCTCCAGGAACTCCGCGGTAACGACGGTGCACACCGTATGGCTGCCCAGGTCTTCGGGGCCGGTGCTGCAGCAGCCGTCCCGATAGAAGCCGGTGAGAGGATCGGTGCCGCACTCCTCCAGCGGTCCCCCAAGCACATTTCGATCGGTCACATCGCCGATCCTATTGTCTCTGAGATGGATTCGCCCCTGCTTCGGCGTCGGGACACCGAGACGGGCAGACCGGTCGGTAGGTGAACCGCACATGTTCGGCAATTCCGGCGTGTCATCGCAAAATTTGCCGAGATGTGTGTTACCGCGCGGTGTCGGACACTTTCGCGCGGCCCGCCGAGTCGAAACCACAGGTTGAGAGTTTCGGATTACCCGCCCGTCGCGCGGCCCTGCCGGTCTGCGGTCGGCGTTCTGTAAGGATGGGGGCGTGACTGCGCAAGCTTGGATTCTGATCGCCGTGATCGCCGCCCTGGTGGTGGCGGCGCTCGTCGTCGCTGGATTCGTCCGGTACAAGCGCGGCCGGGTGAAGCTGACTCCAGCCACGCCGGCCAAGGAGGTGACGGACCGGTCCGGCGGGTACACCGCGGCCGGTGGATTCAATTTCAGTCAGGGTGGCGCGGGCGCGAGCACACTGGCCCCGCCGCAGCCCGAACCGGTGCCGGTCGAGCGGACCGATGACGAGGGGCAACCGCATATCGGCGACGACGCGGCGATTCCGCGCGATTCGGTACGCCGCGCGATCACCGACGTCCGGCTGCCCGAACCCGAGGTCGAAGAAACCGGAACGGCCGAGGTCGAAGCGCCCGGGACCGGAACCGCCGAGGCCGGAATCGCGGAGATCCAAGCGCCCGAGGTCGAAACGCGGCAGGCGGAAACCGAAACGCGGCCCAGCTCCCCGCTGGTCGAAGCGCCTGCCGAGTCGGTGCCGACAATCGAACCCGAGGCCGCCCCCGAACCGCCCGCGGTCGTCGAGGAGATTCCCGCTCCCGTCGAAACCGTAGCGCCCGCACCGCAGCTCGAGGAGATCGAACCCACCGCGGGCCGTCTGACCAGGCTGCGCGGGCGGCTGGCCCGCTCGCAGAACGCCGTCGGAAAGAGCCTGCTCGGCCTGCTCGGCGGCGGTGACCTGGACGAGGACTCCTGGGAGGAGATCGAGGACACGCTCGTCATGGCCGATCTCGGCACCGCCGTCACCTCGACCATCGTCGAACGCTTACGCAGCGAACTGGCCGCCCGCAGCGTCCGCACCGCCGACGAGGCCCGCGCCGCGCTCCGCTCGGTCCTGGTCGAGGCCCTGCGCCCCGAGCTGGATCGATCGATTCGCGCCCTGCCGCACGACGATCACCCCTCCATCCTGCTGGTGGTCGGCGTCAACGGCACCGGCAAGACCACCACCACCGGCAAACTCGCGCGCGTCCTGGTCGCGGACGGCCGCAGGGTGCTGCTGGGCGCGGCGGACACGTTCCGCGCCGCGGCCGCCGACCAGTTGCAAACCTGGGGTGAACGGGTCGGCGCGCACACCGTGCGCGGCCGCGAGGGCGCGGATCCGGCCTCGGTCGCCTTCGACGCGGTCAGCACCGGCATCGATGACGGCGTGGACGTCGTCCTGGTCGACACCGCGGGCCGCCTGCACACGAAGACCGGCCTGATGGACGAGCTGGGCAAGGTCAAGCGCGTGGTGGAGAAGAAGGCCGCCGTGGACGAGGTACTGCTGGTACTGGACTCCACCGTCGGCCAGAACGGCCTGACCCAGGCGCGCGTGTTCGCCGATGTGGTCGACATCACCGGCGTGGTGCTGACCAAACTCGACGGTACGGCCAAGGGCGGCATCGTCTTCCAGGTCCAGCACGAGCTCGGCGTCCCGGTGAAACTCGTCGGCCTCGGCGAGGGCGCGGACGATCTGGCCCCCTTCGAACCCGGCGCATTCGTCGACGCCCTGCTGGGCTGAGCCGGATCTGCCGTCTGCGCTTCGCTGCGGCTGTTCGAGGGCCCAGAAGTCTCGCCGTGCCGCGGAATTCTGAGCGTTGTCCAGAGTGGGCGGGCCCGGGGTGATCCATGAGATGTTTCGATACGGCGCTGTGCGACGAAATGCGAATTGTGTTGGTTTGCTTCGGCTTCACCTCGGCGTCGCACGACCCGGGCAGTTCCGTCGGCGTTGTTCGAAGTATGGAGACCGGGCGGACGAGGCGGGTTCGGTAGCTGGGTGGGGATCGGTGGGTAGCGGAGGTATTCACCGGGCGTTGGTGCCGATTCCGGGCTGTGTATCGGCCGGTGATCTTCACTTCCGATCCGCGGCTGGCGGCGCGTATCGGCTGAACTGCGCGTTCATCGATGAATTCCGCACCGCGACACGAACCTCACAGTGAGCCGGAAACGGCTGTGTAGGAAACGAAACATGGTAGCAACACGGGGAGCGCATCCGTTCACTCATGTGAAACACGGGGGCGGCACGGATGAAACACCGAATAGCCAACCTTCTGTGCAGGCTCGTTTGCCGCATTTTATGGCCGGGCCCGAGATGAGGAGGAACAAGGTGGCGTACCCCTTGGTCGGTGTGCCGGACACCGGCGATACCGCATGGATGCTGGCGAGCTCGGCACTCGTCCTGTTGATGACCCCGGGCCTGGCGTTCTTCTACGGCGGCATGGTCCGCGGGAAGAACGTACTGAACATGATCATGATGAGCATCAGCGCGATGGGCATCGTGGGAGTGCTCTGGTCGATCTACGGGTTCTCGGAAGCGTTCGGGAACAACAAGTTCGGCGTGATCGGCAACCCGGCCCAATTCTTCGGGCTGAAGGGGCTGGTCGGCTCCAACGGCGTGAAAGCAGCGCCCGCCGATCCCGCCAGCGGGGCCGCCGCGGTGCACGGGGTGAACATCCCGCTCGCGGGCACCATCCCGATGACGGTCTTCGTCGCATTCCAGCTGATGTTCGCCATCATCACCGTCGCACTGATCTCAGGTGCGGTGGCCGACCGCCTCAAGTTCCGCGCCTGGCTGGTCTTCGCCGCGGTCTGGGCAACCGTCGTGTACTTCCCGGTCGCGCATTGGGTCTTCGACTTCAACGTCTCCGACGCCGCGGGCAATATCGTTCACCAGGGCGGCTGGATCGCCAACAAGCTGCAGGCCATCGACTTCGCCGGCGGTACCGCGGTGCACATCAACGCCGGCGCCGCGGGCCTGGCGCTGTGCATCGTGCTGGGTAGGCGCAAGGGCTGGCCGAAGGCTCCGATGCGTCCGCACAACCTGCCTTTCGTGATGCTCGGCGCCGGTCTGCTGTGGTTCGGCTGGTTCGGTTTCAACGCCGGTTCCGCGGTGAGCTCCAACGGACTGGCCGGTTCGACCTTCATCGCCACCACCTTCGCCACCTGCGCGGCGATGCTGGGCTGGTTGCTGGTGGAGAAGATCCGCGACGGCAAACCCACCAGCCTGGGCGCGGCCTCGGGCCTGGTCGCCGGTCTGGTCGCGATCACCCCGTCCTGTTCCTCGGTCAACGTGCTGGGCGCACTGGCGATCGGCGCGGTCGCCGGAATCGCCTGTGCGCTGGCGGTCGGCCTGAAGTACAAGCTCGGCTTCGACGATTCCCTCGACGTGGTCGGCGTTCACCTGGTCGGCGGTGTGATCGGCACCCTGATGGTCGGGCTGTTCCTGGCTCCGGAATCGGGTGCGTCGGCGAGCCTGAACGGCGCCAAGGGCTTGTTCTACGGCGGCGGTTTCGCCCAACTCGGAAAGCAGGCCGTCGGCGCGGTCAGCGTGCTCGCTTTCTCCTTCATCGTGTCGCTCGTTCTGGCCTACATCATCAAATTCACCATCGGGTTGCGGGCCACCGCCGAGGAAGAGTTCGAGGGTATGGACGATTCGGAGCATGCGGAATCGGCATACGATTTCGCTGCTGTGGGTGGCACGGCACGTACCGCCGTCAAGGAGGCATGACCGATATGAAACTGATCACTGCAATCGTCAAACCATTCACGCTCGAAGATGTCAAGAGCGGTCTGGAGCAGGCGGGTGTGCTCGGGATGACCGTCAGTGAGGTACAGGGCTATGGACGGCAGAAGGGGCACACGGAGGTCTACCGCGGTGCCGAGTATTCGGTCGATTTCGTGCCGAAGGTACGGGTCGAGGTCGTCGTGGACGACACCTCGGTCGAGAAGGTCGTGGAGGTGATCGTCGAGGCCGCGCGCACCGGAAAGATCGGTGACGGCAAGGTCTGGGTCACGCCGGTGGAGGCCGTGGTACGGGTCCGGACCGGAGAGCGTGGCAGCGACGCGCTCTAGCGCGCACGATCTCTCTGTCAGCGGGTCGATCGGCGGCCCCGCTCCCACCGGGCGACGGTAGGGCGCGGGGCCGCCCGCACGAGGGTTGGGTGGTGCAGGTGAAAAGCGACACGCCGAGCGGCGCAACGGATCTGGTGCGGGCTCGAGATCAGCTGCTGGAGGGCGGGCAGGTTCGCCGTCCGCGACTGGACGCGCATGCGCTGCGGCAGGCGCTGGTGGACCTGCACGATCTGTGGCTCACCGGTAAGGGCGCCGAACTGGGCATCACCGCGGACAGCGGCCTGGCCGTGGTCGCCGTCGGTGGTCTGGGACGGCGCGAGATGCTGCCGTACTCGGATCTGGACCTGGTGCTCCTGCACGACGACGTCGATCCGGCGCGGGTGGCCGAGGTGGCCGATCGGCTGTGGTACCCGCTGTGGGATGCGCACATCAAACTGGACCACAGTGTGCGCACGGTCCCGCAGGCGCTGCGGGTGGCCGCCGACGATCTCACCGCCGCACTAGGCATGCTGGACGCCCGGCACATCGTCGGCGACACGGAGTTGAGCAATCTGCTCATCGGCGGCGTTCGCCGCGAGTGGCGCACCGGAATCCGTTCCCGCTTCGGCGAATTGGTGGAGCAGGCGCAGACCCGGTGGCGGCGCAGCGGGGAGATCGCGCATCGCGCCGAACCCGATCTGAAGAACGGGCGCGGTGGTCTGCGCGACATCCAGTTGCTCGACGCGCTCGCCATCGCCCAGCTGACCGACGCCATGCCGGGCCTCGGCCCCGACGTCCCGGGCGGCGGGTTGAAGCACGCGCATCGCCGGCTGCTGGATGTGCGCACTGAATTGCATCGCGTTGCCGGACGTTCTCGCGATCAGCTGCGCGCCCAGGATGCCGACGAGATCGGCGCAGCGCTGCGGATCGGCGACCGTTTCGATCTGGCCCGCACGTTGAGTGATGCCGCCCGCACGGTGGGGTATTCGGTCGACGTCGGGTTGCGCACGGCGGGTAACGCCCTGCCACGTCGCGGGCTGGCCAGGCTTCGCCGCATGCCGGTGCGTCGACCACTCGATGAGGGGGTGGTCGAGCACGCCGGTGAGGTGGTGCTGGCCCGCGACGCCCGCCCGCAACGGGATCCGGGTCTGATCCTGCGGGTGGCCGCGGCCTCGGCGCAGAACGGCTTGCCGATGTCGGCGACCACGCTCAACCGCTTGTCCGAGGACGCGCCCGAATTGCGCGAGCCGTGGCCGCGCGAGGCGCTCAACGATCTGCTGGTGTTGCTGGGCACCGGCCGCGCCACCATCGCCGCGATCGAGGCACTGGATCGAACGGGCTTGTGGGGCAGGCTGTTTCCGGAGTGGGGGGCGGTGCGCGACCTGCCCCCGCGCGATGCGGTGCACACCTGGACGGTGGATCGCCATCTGGTGGAGACCGTCGCCTACGCGGGGGCGTTGAGCACCCGGGTCGCGCGCCCGGATCTGCTGCTGCTCGGTGCGTTGCTGCACGATCTGGGCAAGGGCCGCACCGAGGACCACAGCATCGTCGGCGCCGAGCTGGCCACCCAGATCGGCCGCCGGCTCGGGCTGTGGCCCTCGGATGTGCGCACGCTCAGCGCGATCGTCCGGCATCACCTGCTGCTGCCCGATACCGCCACGCGCCGCGATCTGGCCGATCCGTCGACCGCCGAGACGGTGGTCACAGCGCTGGACGGCGACCCGCAGCTGCTCGAACTCCTGCACGCCCTCGCCGAAGCCGACTCGCTGGCCACCGGCCCGGGCGTGTGGGGTGATTGGAAGGCCTCGCTGATCGGGGAGCTGGTGCGCCGCTCCCGGCTGGCGATGGCCGGGGAGAAGGCTCCCGAACCCGATCCGATCGATCCCGACCTGCTGGTCAAGGCGAAATCCGGTGGCGTGCACGTCGAATTGTCGCCGGGCGAGGGACGTTTCAGCCACGTGGTGACCGTCGTCGCGCCCGACACTCCGGGGCTGCTGTCCGACGCCGCGGGCGTGCTCGCACTGCATTCGCTGCGGGTGTTGTCGGCCTCGCTCGGATCGGAGGGGGATTCGGCGATCGATATCTTCCGTGTCGCACCGAAATTCGGCGATCCGCCCGATGCCGGCCTGCTGCGCCAGGATCTGATCCGCGCGGTGAACGGCGAACTGGATCTGGCGGCGGTGCTCGAGCGCAAGGAGCGGGAGGCCGGCCTGCCGCCGAGCCCGTACGCGCAGGCCGAACCCCGCATTCTGTGGGCCGACACCGGAATTGCCGGTCAGGTGTTGCTGGAACTGCGTGCGGAGGACCGGATCGGACTGCTCAGCCGGCTCGCCCGTGCGCTGGCGGGCGTGGGCGCGGATGTGCGGTGGGCGAAGGTGGTCACCCGCGGTGCCATCGTCGTGGACGCGTTCTGCCTGGATCTGGGCGATACCGACAGTCCGGCGCGGCGGGACGGGATCGCGGCCGCGGTACTCGCGGTCGTCCCGCCGCAGACGCCCCCGCCGCCACCACAGCAAGACGCCGAATAAGCCGGGCGCGAGCGGCATTTCGGCGGAAATGGAAAGTTCCGGCCGAAACGGACATCGCACCGGATTTCCGCCCCGGTTCGCCATCGGCCGCCCCGCCGGGGACGTTGCGGACAAACTGGACGTCTGTCAGTGACCGGATTGTTGCGTGATATTTGCTACTACCTGAAGATTTGATCAGGCGTGTCACTCTACGATCAGAGCGGATCTGTGCTGTCACATTGGCGGAGACGGTGTGCTCTGGGGTTGCGGTGATAGCGGCCCGCATGCCGTGGATGTTGTTCGAGGCTTGTCCGAGCTTTTCGAGCACGAGGGAGCGAGCCAGTGGCAATTGAAGTCGTTTCCGCATCGACGATGACCAGTGATCTGACGCAACACATTGCCCGCTGTGTCGGTGGCGACCGCTGGGTGGTGTCCTGGCTGCCCGGTCGCACGCTGTCCGGGCAGCAGGCGGTGACCGCGATGACCATCGCCTCCACGGTGAACGGCCGCACGCCGACCGAGGCCGAGTGGGCGGGCCTGGATTCGATGGCCCTGGAGTTGGGGCTGACCGCCCGTGAGGCGGTAGGCATGGTCACCAACGAGAATCGGGATATCCGCCAGACGCCGCGGCCGCGCCGCAGCTTGCTGGAATAGCGGGCCGACGCCGGTGCCCGAGCGGGCGGGCCACCGGTGCCGCGAACACCGAAACCGGGAACGACTAGGGTGAATCCTTCGATCGGCATGCGCGCATTACCCTGGTATGTCGAGTGACGTCCCTCGAGATCAGGAGCGCGATCGGTGTTCGAATCCCTTTCCGACCGGTTGACCGGTGTACTGAGCGATCTGCGCGGCAAGGGGCGTCTGTCACCGGCGGATATCGACGCGACCGCCCGGGAGATTCGCCTGGCCCTGCTCGAGGCCGACGTCGCGCTGCCGGTGGTGCGCGGTTTCATCGCCCGGGTCAAGGAGCGCGCCAAGGGCGCGGAGGTCTCCGCGGCGCTGAATCCGGCGCAGCAGGTCGTCAAGATCGTCAACGAGGAATTGATCGCGATCCTCGGCGGCGAGACCCGGCGGCTGCAGTTCGCCAAGACACCGCCGACGGTGGTCATGCTCGCGGGCCTGCAGGGCGCCGGTAAGACCACCCTCGCCGGAAAGCTCGCGAAATGGCTCAAGGGACAAGGGCATACGCCGCTGCTGGTGGCCTGCGATCTGCAGCGTCCCGGCGCGGTCACGCAGCTGCAGGTGGTTGGTCAGCGCGCCGAGGTCCCGGTCTTCGCACCGCATCCCGGCACCACGATATCGACGAGCGGCACGAGCGGGCCCTCCGTGGTTACGCAGGCTGCCGCCTCCGGGCCCGACGCTCGTACCGCGGCAGGCGGCGGCGACAATCCGCTCGGCATCACCGCCTCCGACCCGATCAAGGTCGCGCAGGACGGCATCGCCGAGGCGCGCAACAAGCAGTACGACGTCGTCATCGTCGACACCGCGGGCCGCCTCGGCATCGACGAGGAGCTGATGGCGCAGGCCGCGGGCATTCGCGACGCGGTGCGGCCCGACGAGATCCTGTTCGTTTTGGACGCGATGATCGGCCAGGACGCGGTCACCACCGCCGAGGCGTTCCGCGACGGCGTCGGCTTCACCGGCGTGGTGCTCACCAAGCTGGACGGTGATGCCCGCGGTGGCGCGGCGCTGTCGGTGCGTGAGGTGACCGGTCAGCCGATCCTGTTCGCCTCCACCGGTGAGAAGCTCGAGGACTTCGACGTCTTCCACCCCGATCGCATGTCCAGCCGCATCCTGGGCATGGGCGATCTGCTCACCCTGATCGAGCAGGCCGAACAGGTCTACGACGCGCAGCAGGCCGAGGAGGCCGCGCGCAAGATCGGCAGTGGTGAGCTGACCCTCGAGGATTTCCTCGATCAGATGCTGGCCATCCGCAAGATGGGTCCGATCGGCAACCTGCTGGGCATGCTGCCCGGCGCGGGCCAGATGAAGGACGCCCTGGCCGCCGTCGACGACAAGCAGCTGGACCGGGTACAGGCCATCATCCGCGGTATGACCCCGGCCGAGCGGGCCAATCCCAAGATCATCAACGCCTCCCGCCGCCTGCGCATCGCCAACGGCTCCGGCGTCACGGTCACCGATGTGAACCAGCTGGTCGACCGCTTCTTCGAGGCCCGCAAGATGATGGCGCAGATGGGTCGTCAGATGGGCATGGGCGGCGGCGGCAACCGGCGCAACAGCAAGAAGGGGAAGAAGGGCAAGAAGGGCGGTCGCGGTCCCACTCCGCCCAAGGTGCGCGGCGGTTTCCCGGGCATGCCGGGGCTGCCCGCCATGCCGCCGGGGATGCCCGACCTGTCCGGCATGCCGTCGGGACTCGACCAGCTGCCGCCGGGCCTGGACGGCATCGATCTGTCCAAGCTGAAGTTCCCCAAGAACTGAAACTCTTTGGGGCGCTGAAGGATTCGACGGCGTTGGACATTCTCGGCGAGGTTGCCGAACGTCGGCGCGAGCAGGAGGCGGTATGCGATTGCATCTGCGGGGAGTCGTCCTCCCGGACGAGGACGTGCGCGAGCTGTGGGTGCGCGACGGACTGATCTCCTTCGAACCGGTGCCCGATGCCGAAACCCTCTGTGCCACAGGCTGGATCGTGCCCGGACTGGTCGACGCGCACTGCCACGTCGGCATCCGATACGGCGGCGGTCACGAGGACGACGCGGGTGCGATCGACCAGGCCGAGACCGAACGCGAGGCCGGGGCGCTGCTGCTGCGCGATGCGGGATCACCGATCGACACCCGCTTCATCGATCAGCGCGAGGATCTGCCGAAGATCATCCGCGCCGGTCGCCACATCGCCCGGCCCAAACGCTATATCCGGGAACTGGGTATCGAGCTGGACGACGAGCGCGATCTGCCGCAGATCGTCGCCGAGCAGGCCCGTCGCGGTGACGGCTGGGTCAAGATCGTCGGCGACTGGATCGATCGTTCGGCGGGCGATCTGCGTCCGCTGTGGAGCGATGCGGTCCTGAAGGAGGCAATCGACGCCGCCCATCGCGAGGGCGCACGCGTCACCGCGCACGTCTTCGGCGAGGACGCACTGCCGGGGCTGATCGGCGCGGGCATCGACTGCCTCGAACACGGCACCGGCCTCACCGGCGAGACCATCGAGATGATGGCCCGCTTCGGCACCACGCTGGTCCCGACCCTGATCAATATCGACACCTTTCCCGAAATCGCCGACAGCGCAACCAAATTCCCCGTCTACGCAGCGCACATGCGCGATCTGCACCGCCGCGTCCGCGATACCGTCGCCGACGCCCACGCCGCGGGCGTCCCCATCTACACCGGCACCGACGCGGGCGGCTCGATCCGGCACGGCCGCATCGCCGACGAGATCGACGCCCTCGCGGGCGCGGGCCTGTCCCGCCACGACGCGTTGGGCGCGGCCTCGTGGAACGCCCGCGAATGGCTCGGCCGTCCGGGCATCGAACCCGGCGCGCCCGCGGATTTCGTTGTCTACGAGGAAGATCCGCGTATCGGTCCAGAAATCCTATCCACCCCAGCCCATGTCGTCCTTCGCGGGCGGGTGTATCCGCGCGGTGGCCCTGTCACCGGGCATCGGTGACGCACGCGAACTACGTACGTGTCGGTGATTCGTCGTCGACCAGGCTTCGAGTCACTCGACGAGGCTTCGAGTTACTGGAAAATCCAGTAACCGGCGCGCCTCCGGCGCCGCGCCGTTGCTGATTTTCTAGCAGCGACCTGCTGCGATGTGATCGTTACACTGTTGTGTGTACAGGTACTGCTCTGCTTACCCGCCTGATTTCCGTTGGGAGACGACGATGGCCGCCGAGGTTGCGACGATCCACCCGTTGGGGCCCACGACAGTGGACGAGTGGCTGGAGATGGAACACCCGGCCGACGGATCGCGACTCGAGCTCATCTGGGGGTACCTGCACATGACTCCGCCACCTGGCGGCCTGCATCAGAACGTCCTGGTTGAGCTGATCGTCCTGTTGCGAGACGCCCTTCGTGCCGCAGGTCGCGATGATTTGACTGTTCTTCCAGGAGTAGGGGTGCGGATCAGTACGCGATTCCGGACAGCCGTGATCCCGGATCTGACGATCGTTGATACGGACCATAACCAAGCCAGTTTCGATGCGAGCAGTCTGAAATTGGCGGTGGAGATCTGGTCGCCGGGAAATACCCGCAAGGAGCGGGATGACAAGGTCACGGCCTATGCGAGTGCGGGTGTGCGCTACTTGTGGATTGTGGAGATGCCGACGGGCAGGCCGGTGCGGTTCTGGGGTTATCAGCTGGGTGAATCCGGGTATGAACAGGCGGTCTACGCCGACGCCGGTGAGGTGGTCACAGCCCCCGGTCCTGTTCCGGTGAAGATCCCCACCGCGCAATTGCGCTGACCGCAGGCCGATTTCCGGGGTCGGCGAGTCGTCTGGCAGAATGGTCGATCGTCCTCGTCGAGGACAGTGTCAGCCCGTCTCCGGTTACGTACCGCGCGGCGGTCACACACTCGAACGCAAAACCGGGCCCGCGTGCCGTGCGGGCCGCTGAATTGCGCAGTGACCACTCAGGCTGCCCGCGGGCAGCCGTCATCGAAAGGCGATAGCCCATGGCTGTCAAGATCAAGCTCACCCGGCTCGGCAAGATCCGCAACCCCCAGTACCGCATCATCGTCGCCGATGCGCGCACCCGCCGTGACGGCCGTGCCATCGAGAACGTCGGCAAGTACCACCCCAAGGAGGAGCCCTCGCTGATCGAGGTGAACTCCGAGCGCGTGCAGTACTGGCTGAGCGTCGGTGCGCAGCCCACCGAGCCGGTGCAGCGCATTCTGGAGATCACCGGCGACTGGCAGAAGTTCAAGGGCCTGCCGGGCGCCGAGGGCACGCTGAAGACCAAGGCCGAGAAGCCGTCCAAGCTGGATCTGTTCAACGCCGCGCTGGCCGCCGCCGACAACGAGCCGGTCGCCGAGGCCGTGACGCCGAAGAAGAAGGCCGCGAAGAAGGATGCCGAGGCCGAGCCTGCGGCCGAGACCGAGGCCGAGTAATGAGCGTGGTTGTTGCCGATGCCGTCGAACATCTGGTTCGCGGCATCGTCGCCAATCCCGATGACGTCCGCGTCGAGCTGATCACCAGCCGTCGCGGCCGCACCGTCGAGGTGCATGTGCACCCCGATGATCTGGGCAAGGTGATCGGGCGCGGCGGTCGCACGGCGACGGCGCTGCGCACGCTCGTATCCGGGATCGGCGGCCGGGGCATCCGGGTCGACGTCGTCGACACCGATGCGAGTTGATGCCTGCTTCCAGCGGGGATGAGCCCATCGAACTGGTAGTCGGGCGGGTCGCCAAATCACACGGTGTGCGCGGTGAACTCGTCGTGGAGGTCCGCACCGACGAACCCGAGTTGCGTTTCGCCCCCGGCGCCGTCCTGAAGGGGCGGCTGCCGCGGGCGACCGCAGTGCGGGAGTTCACGATCGAGTCGGCTCGGGAACATTCGGGCCGGCTCCTGGTCCGGGTCCAAGGCGTCGCGGACCGCTCCGAGGCGGATGCGTTGCGCGGCATGATCTTTCTGGTCGACACCGCCGATCTGCCGCCGTCGCAGGATCCCGACGAGTTCTACGACCATGAGCTCGAGGGGCTTTCGGTGCGCTTGGCCGACGGCACCGTGGTCGGCACCGTGAACGAGGTACTGCATTCGGCTGCGGGAGAGCTGCTTTCGGTGCGGGCGGCGGCGAGCTTCGACGGCGTGGAGCCTTCCGCCGGGCCGGGCCGGGAGATCCTGATTCCGTTCGTCACCGCGATCGTGCCCACCGTATCGGTCGCCGAGGGCCTGATCGTCATCGATCCGCCCGAGGGACTGCTCGACAAGGAGTAGAGCAATGCCCGAGGGCGTCGGCGAATCCTCCGCAGCGCTGCGCATCGATGTCGTCACGATCTTCCCCGAATACCTCGAGCCGATGCGAACGGCGTTGCTGGGCAAGGCCATCGACAAGGGCCTGGTCGAACTCGGCGTGCACGACCTGCGCCGCTGGACTCACGACGTGCACAAGGCCGTGGACGATTCTCCCTACGGCGGCGGCCCGGGCATGGTCATGAAACCCACGGTGTGGGGTGACGCGCTCGACGAGGTCTGCCCCGACGACGCCCTGCTGGTGGTACCCACGCCGGCGGGGGTTCCGTTCACCCAGGCCACCGCGCACCGGTGGTCCGGTGAACGCCATCTGGTTTTCGCCTGCGGCCGCTACGAGGGTATCGATCAGCGCGTCTTCGACGACGCGGCCCGGCGCGTCCGGGTCGAGGAGGTCAGCATCGGCGATTACGTGCTGATCGGCGGCGAGGCGGCGGTTCTGGTGATGACCGAGGCCGTGGTCCGCCTGCGTCCCGGCGTGCTGGGCAATCAGCAGTCGCACGAACAGGATTCGTTCTCCGACGGACTGCTCGAGGGGCCCAGCTACACCCGCCCGGTCACCTGGCGCGGGCTGGATGTTCCGGAAGTCCTGTTGTCCGGCAATCACGCGAAGATCGATGCCTGGCGGCGCGAACAGTCCCTGTCCCGAACCCGCGAGCGTCGCCCGGATCTGCTGCCGCCGGAGTGATTTCGGGGCTTGTCGATCGACGCTGCGGAGGAGTTGTAGTTCTCGCCCGATTCTTGCGGGCTCGCGCGCGCCGCGATATCCCGCAACCTCCGAAAGTCCTTGCCTGGCAAGCATAACCACTGGGTATCAGTGGATGGACCGATTTCCTTGTGTGGCAACCGGATTAGGGACGGTCACCCGAGCCTAGCGGTTGCCGGAACAAAGTTTCGTGGTCACGCCCCGCCTGTTACCGATCTTCGGCCCGGCCTGGGATGGGGAGAGGGCCTCGGAACCCGTACGGGCGCCAACCCATTCGGTCGGCACGCCGATACCCGTCATGCGGGCAGGCCGGTCAACGCGGCGCTCTCGGCCCAGAGCCGGTCCAGTCGCGCGCGGTCGGTGGTGTGCGGTGCGGTTCGAACTTCCCTGCGGCGCACGAAGAATCGTCCGGTGACGGTGCCGAGTTCGGGCGCGGTGGCGAGCCAGACGGGCGTGTCCGCGCCCGCCTCGGGGCCGGGCAGGAGCGGGTTCACCCACTGCGTCCAGGCGAACGCGCGCAGCAGGCCGCGTGCGGAATCGCGTCCCAGGCCGGTGTTGCGAATGATCCCGGGGTGTGCGCCGTTCACCGTGACACCGGTTCCCGCCAGTCGCCGAGCGAGGCTGTAGACGAACATGGCGTTCATATTCTTGGTGCGGCCGTAGGCGACGAAGGGCCGGAAGCTCGGCGGAATCCCGATACCGCGCTCGTCGGCGAAGCCCAGATCGTCCAGGTTCACGGGAATCCGGCGCAGTGCGGCCGGGGAGGCTCCGACCACGACGAGTCGTGCGGATCGTCCTGTGGCGGCGAGCTTTTCGCCGAGCGAGCGAAGCAGCAGATAGGGCGCGAGGTGATTCGTCGCCAGGGTGCGCTGGATCCCTTCGGAGGTGTGCTCGGCGAGCGGTGCGACCACCGCGGCGTTGCTGATAACGATATCGATTCCGGTGGGGTCCAGTCGCTCGGCGAGGGCGCGCACCTGGTTCAGCAGGGACAGATCGGCCAATTCGGTCCGCAGGCCGGCCTCCGGTACCGCCTCCCGGATTCGCCGCCGCGCCGCGGACAGGCGGTCCGCGTCGCGTCCGACCAGCACCACCCGGCGGCCCGTCGCGGCGAGCCCGCGTGCGATGGCCTCCCCGATACCGCCGGTCGCCCCGGTGACCACCGCGGTCGACGATGCGTTCATGATTCCTCCCGGATGAGCTTGGGTTGACAACGTCAACCTAAGCGGCCAGGTTGACGTTGTCAACCTCGGATTACGATATGCGGATGTCGCCCAGCACCCGTGATGTTCTGCTCGATTCCGCCCTGCGCCTGCTGGACGCGGGCGGGGTGGAGGCGGTGACCCTGCGCGAGGTCGGAATCGGGGCCGGGGTATCGCACAACGCGCCCTACAAGCACTTCGCCAACAAGGAGGCGTTGCTGGCGGCCGTCGCGGCGCGCGAGTTGTCCGAGCGGGCAATGCAATTCGCGAATCTGGTGATGCGGCAGCCGGACCCGGTGCAGCGAGTGCGCGCGGTACTGCACGGGTACACCGACTGGGCGCGGGAACATCCGGCGCGCTTCAAGCTGGTCTTCGGTCGTTGGACCAATGAGTCACCGGAGCTGGCCGAGGTCGCACACAACGCACAGCAGGCGCTCACGACCCTGGTCGCCGAGGCGCAGTCGGATCGCGCTCTGCCCGGGGGAGATCCGGAGCGGATGGCGGCGCTGCTGCGCGCACTCGCACACGGTGCGGCGGATCTGGCCGCCGCCGGGCACCTCGCCGCGGACGGCAAAGGGCGTGCCGCGCCCGCGGATCTGATCGACGACCTGCTGGCCTACCTGGGGTCCTCGGCTCGTTGACTCCGGCGTCGGCGCGCGCTGCGCCGCATTGGATCCGCATAACACGCCGGGTGCTTCCGTTCGAAAAGAGTGCGGCTGTGGTCGATTCGGCGCGGGGCTGTGGCTACCTGTCGGGGTGCGGCGGTAGTGTCTGCGGGCGTGACGACAGCCTCCGAAACCGTCAGCAGCGAATCCGTCAGCAACGATGCCGTCAACACGAGCGCCGCGGGCGGCGATGCCGCCGGTGCCGCGCCGGGTGTAGCCGCGCCGGTCCAGCTGGCCAGCGTCGGCCGTCGCTTGGCCGACGAGCTGAACGTGCGGGACGAACAGGTGCGCGCCGCGGTCGAGCTACTCGACGGCGGATCCACCGTGCCGTTCATCGCCCGCTACCGCAAGGAGGTCACCGGCGGTCTGGACGACGCCCAGTTGCGCCAGCTCGAGGAGCGGCTGCACTACCTGCGCGAGCTGGACGAGCGTCGCACCTCGATTCTGGAATCCATTCGCGGCCAAGGCAAACTCGACGCCGCGCTGGAACAGCAGATCATGCTGGCCGAGACCAAGGCCCGGCTCGAGGACATCTACCTGCCCTACAAGCCCAAGCGCCGGACCAAGGCGCAGATCGCCCGCGAAGCCGGGCACGAACCGGTGGCCGACGCGCTGATCAGCGATCCGACCACCGATCCGGCCCAGTACACCGCCGAGCAACTCGACGGCGCCCGCGCGATCCTGGTGGAACGCTTCGCCGAGGACGCCGACCTGGTCGGCGAGTTGCGCGAGCTGATGTGGACCCGGGGGCAGGTCACCTCGCAGGTGCGCGCGGGCAAGCAGGAGGCGGGCGCGAAGTTCGCCGACTACTTCGAATTCAGCGAGCCGTTCGACACGCTGCCCTCGCACCGCATCCTGGCGCTGCTGCGCGGTGAGAAGGAGGAGGTGCTCACCCTGCACCTCGAGCCCGATACCGAGGAGCCCGAAGAAGGTGAACGCACCATCTTCGAGGGCCGCATCGCCCTGAAATTCGGCATCGCCGACCAGGGCCGCGCGGCCGACACCTGGCTGCTGGACACCGTGCGCTGGGCGTGGCGGACCAAGTTGCAGGTGAGCCTCGGCATCGATATCCGGATGCGGCTGCGGCAGTCCGCCGAGAAGGACGCGGTCGACGTCTTCGCCAACAATCTGCGCGATCTGCTGCTGGCCGCGCCGGCGGGCACCCGCACCACGATGGGCCTGGACCCGGGTTACCGCACCGGCGTCAAGGTGGCCGTTGTCGACGGCACCGGCAAGGTGGTCGCCACCGAGGTCATCTATCCGCACAAGCCGCAGAATCAGACCGAGAAATCCCTGGCCGTGCTGGGCGCCCTCGTCGCCCGGTTCAACGTGGAGCTCATCGCCATCGGCAACGGCACCGCCTCGCGCGAGACCGATGCCCTTGCCGCACAGCTGATCTCCCGTATCCCGGAGAACAAGCCCACCAAGATCGTGGTCTCCGAGGCCGGCGCGTCGGTGTACTCGGCCTCGGCCTACGCCTCGCAGGAACTGCCGGATATGGACGTCTCGCTGCGCGGTGCGGTCTCGATCGCCCGCCGCTTGCAGGATCCGCTGGCCGAATTGGTGAAGATCGATCCCAAGTCGATCGGCGTGGGGCAGTATCAGCACGACGTCTCCGAGACGCTGCTGGCCCGATCGCTCGGCGCGGTCGTCGAGGATGCGGTGAACGCGGTCGGCGTGGATGTGAACACCGCGTCGGTGCCGCTGCTGTCGCGGGTATCGGGCATCGCTTCGTCGGTGGCGGAATCCATTGTCGCGCATCGTGATCAGAACGGTCCGTTCCGCAACCGCAATGCCCTGCTGAAGGTGCCGAGGCTGGGGCCGAAGGCATTCGAGCAGTGCGCGGGCTTCCTGCGCATCCGCGGCGGCGACGATCCGCTGGACACTTCCGCGGTGCACCCGGAGGCCTATCCGGTCGTGCGGCGCATGCTCGAGTCCACCGGCCGCGATGTGGCCGGGCTGATCGGCAACACCACCGTGTTGCGGGCGCTGCGTCCCGGTGAATTCACCGACGAGCGCTTCGGCGTGCCCACCGTCACCGACATCATCGCCGAGCTGGAGAAGCCCGGCCGCGACCCGCGCCCGGAATTCAAGACCGCCGAGTTCGCCGCCGGGATCGAGAAGGTAGCCGACCTGCAACCGGGCATGGTGCTCGAGGGCGTGGTCACCAACGTGGCCGCCTTCGGCGCCTTCATCGATATCGGCGTCCACCAGGACGGTCTGGTGCACGTCTCGGCCATGTCGCACAACTTCGTCAAGGATCCGCGCGAGATCGTGAAATCTGGCGACGTGGTGCGGGTCAAGGTGCTCGAGGTCGATGTGGCCCGCCAGCGCATCGGCCTGTCCCTGCGTTTGGACGACGAACCCGGCGCGGGCAAGCCCGAGCGCGGTGATTCGCGCTCGCGGCAGCAGGGCGGTCAGCGCGGCGGCGGCAATCCGCGTCAGCAGGGCCGCAATCAGCAGCAGGGCGGGCAGGGCCGTGGCCAGCAGGGTCAGGGTCAGGGCCGTAACCAGCAAGGGGGGCGGAACCAGCAGCGCCGCAACGCATCCGAACCAACCGGCGCGATGGCCGACGCCCTGCGTCGAGCCGGATTCGGCAAGTAGGCTCGTCGCCAGGACGCGGTGTCCGGCCCCGGCGGTCGGCATCCGGTGAGATGCGCCCCTGCCGGGGGTGGAGGTGCCGCACAATGTGGCTGGGAGGGTAACGCGGATCCGGTGGCCCCCGCGCCCCGGAGCGCGGAAACGACGGGATATGGCAGGTATGCGACGGTGGCTGGACGAGACCGTGGTCACGCACGGCCACCTGCCGCTGCTGTGCTTCCTGCTCGGATTCATCGTCGGTTTCCTGCTGATCCGGCTCAGCGTCCGGTTGATCCGCAAGCGGGTGCGCTGGTGGCCCGGCAACCTGCGCGCGGGCGATGTGCACATCCACCACATGGTGTTCGGCGTGGTGCTGGTGCTGGTGTCCGGGATCGGCCTGGTCGCCCTCTACCACAGCGGGGTCGGCACGATCAGCGTGCTGGCCTCGGCATTCGGTCTCGGCGCCGCGCTGGTCCTGGACGAATTCGCGCTCATCTACTACCTACGCGACGTCTACTGGGAGGAACAGGGCCGGACCTCGGTCGACGCAGTGTTCGTCGCTTTGGCGGTGACCGGACTGCTGGTACTGGGCTTTCATCCGCTCTGGCTGCTGGACGTAGGAAATATCCGGCATGACCACAGCCCCACCGGCCGCACCTTCCTGAGCCTGTTCGCACTGGTCAATCTGATGCTGGCCGCGATCGTCATCGCCAAGGGCAAGATCTGGACCGGACTGTTCGGTATGTTCTTCCTGCCTCTGCTGGTCGTCGGGGCGCTGCGGCTGAGCCGGCCCGGCGCACCGTGGGCGCGCTGGCGATATGCCGGCCGGCCCCGGCTGATGCAGCGCGCGATCCGGCGCGAACGCCGTTATCGGCGACCGGTGATCCGTGCGAAGATCTTCGTCCAGGATCTGATCGCCGGGAAGCCCGACCCCGTGGCGCATATGCGGGTCGCCGCGGAGGAGGAGTTGGCCCGCACGGTGCTTCCCGCACCCGCACCGCCGCATCCGATCGGGCAATCCCGGCCGAGAATTCCCGGTCACGGCCGCCGGACCGGGGGCGATTAACGGTCGTGCGCGGTCCTCTGGCACAATACTCGGGTTGCCTTGGGCAGATCTGCCCAGCGCACCGCCCATATCCGGAGCACGAACCGGTCGAGCGCCCAGTGCGCGCCGCCAGGTTCCTCTGTTCGCGCGAACTCCACAAGGACGGAAATGAACACCCTCGACTTCGTCGATGAAAAGTCGCTGCGCAGCGACGTCCCCGACTTCCGGCCGGGCGACACCATCAATGTGCACGTCAAGGTCATCGAAGGTAACAAGGAGCGCATCCAGGTCTTCAAGGGCGCCGTGATCCGGCGTCAGGGTGGCGGCATCCGCGAGACCTTCACGGTCCGCAAGGTTTCCTTCGGTGTCGGTGTCGAGCGCACCTTCCCGGTGCACAGCCCCAACATCGATCACATCGATGTGGTGACCCGCGGTGACGTCCGCCGGGCCAAGCTGTACTACCTGCGCGATCTGCGCGGGAAGGCCGCCAAGATCAAGGAAAAGCGCTGACCACATCCCGCTGACGGGATCGCGTTGTTCGAAAGCCTCCGGCCGCACAGCCGGAGGCTTTCGGCTTCTCGGGTCATCGACCCGCCGCGAATGCCAAGTGCGGCTAGGTTGTTCGTCGTGATGCGGGACAGTGAGACGATGCGCGAATCCGACGACGTGCGGGCGGGCGGATTCACGCCGCGCCGGTCCCGGGTGAATACCTCGCGCGGCCGGACGCGGAAGAAACAACGCCCCTTCTGGCAGGAGTTGCCGATTCTGCTGGTCATCGCGGCGGTGGTCGCGGCGTTGGTGGTGACGTTCATCGGTCGGCCGTATGTGATTCCGTCGCAGTCGATGGAACCCACGTTGCACGGTTGTCCGGGGTGTACCGGTGACCGGATCTACGTCGAGAAGCTCGGTTACGACTTCGGTGATCCGAAGCCGGGGGATGTGGTGGTGTTCAAGTCGCCGAGCAGTTCCTGGGACGAGGGCTACCACTCGACGCGATCGAGCAACGCCTTCGTCCGGGGAATCCAGGACTTCTTCTCCTTCTTCGGTTTGGTGCCGCCGGATGAGAACGACCTGGTCAAGCGGGTGATCGCGGTCGGCGGTCAGACCGTTCAGTGTTGTGATGCCCAGGGGCGGGTGCTGGTCGACGGCAAACCGCTCGACGAGCCGTACGCGCGCTACATCTTCCCGTATCAGCCAGGCCTGCCCTTCGCGGTCGAGACGGCGATGGGGGTGTCGACCAATCCGGCAGGCCGGGAGTTCGGCCCGATCAAGGTGCCCGAGGGCAATCTGTGGGTGATGGGCGACAACCGCAACGATTCGCTCGACTCGCGCGGGCATATCGACGATCAGTACACGGGCACCGTGCCGGTGCAGGATGTACGCGGTAAGGCGGTGTTCAAGATCTGGCCGCTGAACCGGATCGGACCGGTGCGATCGCAGGATCCGCAGCAGAACTGAGTGCGTCGTGCCGAACGCGTTGCGGCACTTGTCGACATCCCGGTCACCGGCGCAGGTGTGGGCGGGATAACCTGTTCGGCGTGGCAGACGAATTCGACTCGAGGGCGTCGACCGAGGTGGACGACGACGGTGCGAGCGCGCCGGTGCCGCGCCGTCGGCGATCGCGGGGCAGGAAGCAGAAGAAGCAGCGCCCGTTCTGGCAGGAGTTGCCGATTCTGATCGTGATCGCGGCGGTGATCGCGGCCTTGGTGGTGACGTTCATCGGTCGGCCGTATGTGATTCCGTCGCAGTCGATGGAACCCACGCTGCACGGTTGTCCAGGGTGTACCGGCGACCGGATCTACGTCGAGAAGCTCAGTTACGACTTCGGTGATCCGAAGCCGGGCGATGTGATCGTGTTCGTTGGTCCGAGCGGATCGTGGAACAAGGAGTACCACACGAATCGCTCCAGCAACGTCGCCGTGCGCGGCGTGCAGAACTTCTTCTCCTTCTTCGGCTTGGTGCCGCCGGATGAGAACGACCTGGTCAAGCGGGTGATCGCGGTGGGCGGTCAGACGGTGCAGTGCTGTGATGCGCAGGGGCGGGTGCTGGTCGACGGCAAACCGCTCGACGAGCCGTACGCCCGGTACCTGTACCCGTATCAGGCAGGTCTGCCGTTCGCGGTCAAGACGCCGATGGGGCTGTCGATCAATCCGGTCGGGCGGGAGTTCGGTCCGGTGAAGGTGCCCGAGGGCAATTTGTGGGTGATGGGTGACAACCGCAACGAATCCGCCGATTCACGCGCACATCAGGACGACGAGTTCTCCGGCAGCGTCCCGGTGAAGGATGTGCGTGGCAAGGCGGTGTTCAAGATCTGGCCGCCCGGGCGGATCGGTCCGGTGCGATCCCAGAATCCCCAGCAGAACTGACCAGCTGTGTGCATCCGCCGGGCCTGTGGGGAGTCCGGCGCGCACAGTTGTGAAGAGCGAACGGATAATCGAACGGTGGGTGCAGTGGCGCGCAACGGGCAACGAGCCGGGGACTGGCCGCCGCGAGTGGTGATGCGCAAGGCCGGTGGTCTGCGCACGCTCGAGGCGGCCCTGATTCGCAGCGGCCTGGGGCCGGTTGCCGGAGTCGACGAGGCCGGGCGGGGGTGCTGTGCGGGTCCGCTCGTCGTGGCGGCCTGCCTGCTCGCGCCCAAGGCATACGATTCGCTCGCCGGTCTGGATGATTCCAAGAAACTCACCGAGGCCGCTCGCGAGGAGCTGTTCCCGATCATCAAGCGCCGGGCACTGGCTTGGCAGGTGGTGGTGATTCCGGCCTGGGAAATCGATGCGATCGGCATCCACGTCGCCAATATCGAGGGGATGCGGCGCGCGGTGGCAGGATTGGATCAGCGGCCCGGTTATGTGCTCACCGACGGTTTCAAGGTGCCCGGTATCGTGCCGCCCTCGCTGCCGGTGATCGGCGGTGACGCGACGGCGGCGTGTATCGCCGCGGCCAGCGTTCTGGCCAAGGTGACCCGCGACCGGATCATGGTCGGGATGGACGGCCGACTGCCCGGCTACGGTTTCGCGGCGCACAAGGGATACAACACGCCGGAGCACATCGCGGCGCTGGATCGGCTGGGGCCCAGCAGCGAGCACCGCCAGAGCTGGCGGAATGTTCGAACGATCGGCGGGGCCGAGGCCGAGCCGGTCCGTCGTCTCGGTTCCGGAGCGAGGCGGTTGGCTACCGGTACCGCACATGCGAGATGATGTCAGGACACGCAGGATGGCGAGCCCGCCGGGGGCGGCGTCGTGAAATAGGAGGACTTTCCACCAGATGAGTGCCGAGGACCTCGAGAAGTACGAAACCGAGATGGAACTCTCGCTGTATCGCGAGTACAAGGACATCGTCGGCCAGTTCTCGTACGTGGTGGAGACCGAACGCCGCTTCTATCTGGCCAATTCCGTCGAACTACGGCCGCAGAACGCCGACGGCGAGGTGTATTTCGAGGTACGCATGTCCGATGCCTGGGTCTGGGACATGTACCGGCCCGCCCGTTTCGTCAAACATGTCCGCGTCATCACCTTCAAGGACGTGAACATCGAGGAGCTGGAGAAGCCGGACCTCCGGCTGCCCGAATAACGGTCGGCGGCCGATACCGCGTCCGGCGGGTCGGCGGCGTGTTGTCCACATCCGGGGGTTGTCCACAGCTTTTCTGTTTCCCCAGTTCGGGGCCAGGGATCGCGAGCACGACTCGGTGATCCTGATCGGGTGGCACATAATCTGGCGCTCGGCGCACACGGGGAAGAGCTGGCGGCACAGTATCTGCGTGCGGCCGGGATGGAGATCGTCGAGCGGAATTGGCGCTGCCGGTACGGCGAGCTGGATCTGATCGGGCGGGATGCGGGGGTGACCGCATTCGTCGAGGTGAAGACCCGTTCCGGCGTCAAATTCGGGATCCCGGCCGAGGCGGTGACCTTCACCAAACAGCAGCGCATCAGGCGGTTGGCGCTGCTGTGGCTCAACGAGCAGCAGGGGCCGTGGCGGCAGATCCGCTTCGATGTGGTGTCGGTGCTGGTGAAACCCGAGTCCGATCCGGTCATCGAACATCTGAAAGCGGTGTTCTGATGGCGCTGGGCCGGGCCTTCTCGGTGGCGGTGACCGGCGTGGACGGGCAGCTGGTGGAGATCGAGGCCGATATCGGCCAGGGGCTGCCGTCCATCCACCTGGTCGGGCTGCCCGATACGACGTTGAACGAATCGCGCGATCGAGTGCGGGCGGCCGTGACCAATTCCGGGGAGAAGTGGCCGGACGGCCGGGTCATCCTGGCCCTGTCACCGGCCACGCTGCCCAAGGTCGGCAGCGTCTACGATCTCGCCCTGGCCGCGGCGGTGCTGGACGCGGGCGATGCGATTCCCTCGGCGCGGCTGGCGGGTTCGGTATTGCTGGGCGAGCTGGCGTTGGACGGGCGTGTCCGGCGGGCCAGAGGGGTGCTGCCCGCGGTACTCGCCGCGCGGGCGGCCGGCCGCGACACGGTCGTGGTACCGGAATCCGCACTGGCCGAAGCGAGCCTGGTGGACGGGATCACGGTGCTCGGCGCGGCCACCCTGCGTGAGTTGATCGACTGGTTGCGCGGTGACGGGCAGTTGCGTCCGCCCCGAGGCGCGCTGCCCTCCGCCGAGCGGCACTGCGGCGATCTCAACGAGGTGATCGGCCAGGACGAGGCGCGCTGGGCGCTCGAGGTCGCCGCCGCGGGTGGACATCACGTTCTGCTGACCGGACCGCCGGGAATCGGCAAAACCATGCTGGCGCAACGTCTTCCGAGCCTGCTGCCGATGCTGACCGAACGCGAGTCGCTGGAGGTCACCGCGATCCATTCGGTGGCGGGCATTCTGCCGGGCGATCATCCGCTGATCACCGTTCCGCCGTTCGTGGCGCCACATCATTCGACCTCGGTGACCGCGATGGTGGGCGGCGGATCGGGCTCGGCGCGACCGGGAGCGGTGAGCTGCGCACACCGCGGGGTGCTGTTTCTGGACGAGTGCGCCGAGATCGGCACCAAGGTGCTCGAAGCGTTGCGAACGCCGCTGGAGGAGGGCGAAATTCGCATCGCCAGGCGAGACGGTGTGGCCCGGTATCCGGCACGCTTCCAACTCGTGCTGGCGGCCAATCCCTGTCCGTGCGCCCCCGCACGTGATGTCGACTGCATCTGTGCGCCGCTGGCGCGGCGGCGTTACCTCGGAAAGTTGTCCGGGCCGCTGATGGATCGCATCGATATCTGGGTGCAGATGCACGGACAGGCTTCCGGTGCGTTCGCCTCCACGGAGGCGGAGAGCAGTGCGGTGGTGCGCGGGCGGGTCGAGGCGGCGCGCAACGCGGCCGCCGAGCGTTGGCGGGAGTACGGCTGGACCACCAATGCCGAGGTCCCCGGACACACGCTGCGCCAACGTTTCCGGCTTCCCGCCGAGGCGCTCGCCCCGGTGGAGAACGCACTACGGCAGGGCCGCATGTCCGCGCGCGGCGCCGATCGAGCCATCCGCGTCGCTTGGACGATCTGCGATCTGCGTGGCGGCGAGAGACCCGGCACCCAGGACGTGATGCAGGCATTGAACTTTCGTCAACGAGGTGCGGCATGAGTGCGGGCGCGGACCGGGCGCCTGCGCGTCGGGCATCCTGCGAATATGTCGATTCCCGCACGCCGGACGAGGATTCGACGTCGCGCGAATACGTCACCGGCGCCGCCGCTGCGCTCAACCGACCATTCGCCGACGATGGTGACAGCGCCCCGAGATCGGTGGTGAGTGATGGCTCGATATCCGGTGGTCGCGGTGACTCCGGGGTGGTGGCTGTGAGCGGTGGCTCGGCGTTGGGTGACTGCGATGGCTCGGCTGGGGCGCTGGGTGAGGGCTCGATATCGGGTGGATGTGCTGACTCCGGGGTGGTGGCTGTGAGTCGTGGCTCGGCGTTGGGTGACTGCGATGGCTCGGTTGCGGCGATGAATGGCGGATCGACGCCGGATGATCGTGCTGACGATGCCGTGGAGGAGTTGGGGCAGGCGTTTTCCGGCGGATACGACAGTGCCGGGATGCGGTCGGGTGGGGAGTCGAGATTGCATGATCGTGCCGGAGTTCGACCGGTAGTTGTACACGGGGAGTTGATGTTTCGTGCTCGCGATGGTGTCGAGGCGGTAGGGGCGGGTCCGAGTCCAGCCGCTGACGGGTACGAAGATGACGGGTGCGTCGTGAGTTTCGCGTCGGACGATGCCGATGAGCGGCGGCTGGCCTGGGTGTATTTGTCACGGGTCGTGCAGGGGCCGTGTGCCGCGTTGTCGGCGTTGATCGAACGGGTCGGTGTGGTCGAGGCGGCGCGGGCGGTGCGGGAGTGCGATCTGCCCGAGTCGCTGCGTGGGCCGACGGAACAGCGTCGTGGAATCGACTGTGCTGTAAGGGATCTGGAGAGCATCCTCGAATCGGGTGGGCGGGTGGTGACGCCGGACGATCCGGAATGGCCCGCCTGGCGGATGCTGGGCCTGGGCCAGCTCGACTCGAGCCGGGATCCGGGTGCGGCGGTCCCGCTGGTGCTGTGGGTGCGGGGTCCGGGATCGTTGCTGACCGCCAGCGAATAGGCTCTGGCCGTGGTGGGCGCGCGCTGTAGTACCAGCTACGGCGAGCGAGTCACTGCGGAAATCGTCGGTGACCTGGCGGCGCGCGGCTGGACGATCGTCTCCGGGGCAGCTTTCGGGATCGACGGCGCCGCTCATCGCGCGGCGCTGGCCGCCGGTGCGCCGACGATCGCGGTCCTGGCCTGCGGTGTGGACCGGCCTTATCCGGCCTCGCATGCCCGCCTGCTGGCCGAGATCGCCGGCACCGGACTGGTGGTGAGCGAATATCCGCCCGGCACCGCCGCGCACAAACATCACTTCCTGGCGCGGAACCGGATCATCGCATCGCTGGCCGACGGTGTGCTGGTGGTGGAGGCCGGATTGCGCAGTGGTGCCCGCAATACCGTGAAATGGGCTCGCCGACTGGGCCGTCCGACGCTCGCGGTCCCCGGCCCGGTCACCTCCGCCTCCTCGGCGGGTTGCCACCGCATGATCCGCGAGGGCGAGGCCGTGCTGGTCGGGCGGGCTGAGGAGATCATCGATGAGGCGGGCCCCCTGCATCTGTCCCTTCCCTCCGGCGTCCCCGCCCGCGACCAATCCCTCGACGGTGACGAGGCCCTCGTCTACGCAGCCCTCCCCAGAACCGGCTCCCGGATACCTCTCGAACTGTCCGGTGAATCCGGACTGCCGCTTCCGTCCGTCCGCGCGGCGCTCGCCGCTCTGGACCTCGCGGGCCTGGTCGGCTGCGACGAATCCGGCTGGTTCAGAATCGCCCGCCCCGGTCGATAGCCGTTGCCCGCGATCCGGCAGTTCTCCGGAGCGCAAGCGACGATCCTGTGACTGCCACGACTCGGCCGGCAAGCCGGATCTGCCGCGGATCGGCGAAGATCGAGATGGTCGTCGGTTGACACTGGCGGTCACCACGACCTTCCTCGAACTCTCGAACAGCTCCTCCGGTACCACCGGATGGCTCGAGACGAGCCGTACGGTCAATGAAGCCGGTGGTCAACGACTCGTTCCGGCCCAGCGTGGTCGGCGACGTGGTGGGGGGTAGCGGTTTGGGGGTGGGGTGCCGAACGGCTCGTTCGGTGGTCGGATGGCTCGGGGGATGAGGTGTGCGGTCGGTGAAGCCGGTGGTTGACGATTCGTACCGGCCCGGAGCGTGCACAACGAGGTGGTAGGACAGCGGTTCGGCGTGGGGTGGATCCGGCTCGGGTGCGGTGCGGTGACTTGTCACCGGGGTTGGGCTCGGTGAATGTTGAGGGTATGGATGATGCTCTGCCCGAGGATTTGGAGGCGTTGCTGCTGGAGTATGGGCGGCATCTGCGGCTCGGCCGTAATCGGTCGGCGCATACTGTGCGGGCGTATCTCGGTGACGCGCGGTCGCTGCTGGTGCATTTGTACTCTCGGGCAGCCGATTCCGGGGTGGGGGAGATCGATCTGCCGTTGTTGCGGTCCTGGTTGTCCGAGCAGTCCGGGGCCGGGGCCGCGCGTACCACGATGGCGCGGCGGGCGTCGGCGGCGCGCACCTTCACCGCGTGGCTCACCCACACCGGGCGGCTCGCGATCGACCCGGGACCGCGGCTGGGGTCGGCGCGGGCACACCGGGCCCTGCCCGCGGTGCTCGGTCGCGAACAGGCCGCCGATGTCATGGATGCCGCGCAATCGGGTGCGGCGCAACATGAACCGATGGCGCTGCGGGACAGGCTGATCGTCGAGCTGCTCTATGCGACGGGTATCCGAGTGAGCGAGCTGTGCGGTCTCGATATCGATGATGTCGACCGCGAGCGCCGCCTGGTCCGCGTACTCGGCAAGGGCAACAAGGAGCGCGCGGCGCCGTTCGGCGCGCCCGCCGACGAGGCGCTCGAGAGCTGGCTGCGTGTCGGCCGCTCGGCCTTCGCCACCGCCGAGTCCGGTCGCGCGCTGCTGCTGGGCCGGCGCGGTCGCCGGCTCGACCCACGTCAAGCCAGAACCGTTGTGCACGAGGTGGTTTCGGCGATACCCGGTGCTCCCGATCTGGGGCCGCACGGCCTGCGCCACACGGCCGCGACTCACCTGCTCGAGGGTGGTGCGGACCTGCGCGTGGTGCAGGAAATCCTCGGCCACGCCAGCATGGCCACCACCCAGCTCTACACCCACGTCTCCGTCGAACGCCTGCGAAAGGTCCACGACCAGGCCCATCCCAGAGCGTGAGCCACCGCGGTTTCGCCGCACGCGCACACCCTTTCCGGGCTCGGACCGCCGCGTACAGGTGGCCGGATTCGCCCGCAGACGTCGGTCCGCTCTCAGGCCAGGCCAGGCCAGGCCAGGCCTGGTCAGGTCATGCCTGGTCAGGTCACGCCGGGGCGGGTCACGCCGGGGCAGGGCAGGGCAGGCTATGTCGGGTCATGCCTGGGCAGGTCAGACCACGTCGGATCAGGCATGGTCAGGACGGGGCGGGCTATGCCGGATTATGCCTGGTCAGGTCAGGCCGGGTAGGCCACGTCGGGTCATCCCTGGCCAGGCCAGGCCAGGCCGGGGCAGGGCAGGCCGGGGCAGGGCAGGCTATGCCGGGTCATGCCTGGTTAGGTCAGGTCGGGGTAGGCCACGTCGGATCATGCCTGGTCAGGCCAGGTCAGGTCAGGCCACGTCGGGTCATGCCTGGTCAGGCCAGGGCAGGTCAGGCCACGTCGGATCAGGCATGGTCAGGGCGGGGCAGGCTATGTCGGATCATGCCTGGTCAAATCAGGCCGGGCGGGCCACATCAGGCCAGGCCGGGGCAGCCCAGGTCAGGGGCGAATCGCGTCGATGTACTTCCCCGCGAAATAGCTTTGCAGCAGCCGGGTGACAGGGCCTCCGAGGCGGGTGTACCAGGTTCCGGGTCGGGAGAACGCGGCGATCAGACCGTGCACGGAATCGTCGGTGGGGTCGTATTCGACGGCGAACAGTTCCTCGCCGATCTCGGGATGTCCCGGCAGGGTGCCGTAGGCGAAGCCGCGACGATTCGGTTCATCCAGTACGTAGACGACGCGGCAGGGAGCGTTGATGGCCAGCGGGCCGATGCCGAGGCGGACGGTCAGGGCGGTGCCGGGGGCCGCCGTCGGCGTGCTCGCGGAAGCGAAGATGCCGGTGCCGCGCTGCATGCGATACGTCAGGGTCTCCCGCGCCGCCGATTCGAACAGGGCGCGGCCCGTCCCGATCCGCCGCCGCAGTCGGAAGTGGTGATATCCGGGCGGGAATTCCCCGTTCGTCGCACCGGTTTCGGGATAGGTGAAGGGTGGGGCATCGCGTTCGTCTGCCATCGCTCCATCCTGGCGCACGACGTGCGAGCCCAGTCGGTTTATCATGTCAAAATATATCGCGAGCTATCGGCGATAGTTCATGCTACTGTTCCGTATTAGGTAATCCTAATTACATCGGAGGTGCCTTGTGGCTCGTACACCGTTGTCCTTCGTGGTCCGGCGCACCGAACGCCTGACCGACCATCTGATCCGGGTGCACCTGGGTGGGCCCGGATTCGCGGCCTTCACGCCCAACGGTTTCACCGACGCCTACGTCAAACTGCAGATCCCGGGGGCGGACGGCCCCATCACGCGTACCTATACGGTCCGCTCGATCGACCCCGAACTCGAGCAGATCGCCATCGATTTCGTGTATCACGGCGCCGAGGGAGTGGCGGGTCCCTGGGCCGCCGCGGCGCAGCCCGGCGATGAGCTGGTGCTGGCGGGTCCGGGCGGGGCGTACGCGCCGAAAGCCGATGTCGACTGGCATCTGCTCGCCGGTGACGAATCGGCGCTGCCGGCCATCTCGGCCGCCTGCGCCGCGCTGCCCGAGCATGCGGTGGGTCGGGTCTTCGTCGAAATCGGCAGTCCCGCAGATGAATTGGACTTCCCTCGGCCCGCGGGCGTGGAACTGGACTGGGTGCACCGCGGCGACCGCGAGCCGGGCGTCGCACTCTCCGAGGCCGTGCGCGCGGAACCGTGGCGGGACGGACGGGTCCACGTCTTCATCCACGGTGAGGCGCAGGCCGTCATGCACGAGCTGCGCCCGTATATCCGCAAGGAGCGAGGCGTCCCCGCCGATCACGCCTCGATCTCGGGGTATTGGCGGCGTGGCCGCACCGAGGAGACCTTCCGCCAGTGGAAGCGCGAACTCGCCGAGCGCGAGGGCGCGGAGCCGAGCGGCGCGCGGCGGTAACGCCCCGGCCCGCAGCTGATCGCGGCGGCTGCCCCTGCTCCGGCCGCACCGGTTCGAGCCGGAGCGGCGCGCGGCGGATCAGTCCGAGCGGATCGAGATACTCGCGTCCGCGCCGCGCTCCCCAGTGCAGGCAGGCGCGGGCGCAGCGTGGATGCCCGGCCTCGAGCGCGCCGAGGACTTCGCCGCGAAAAACCCTGCGCCCCACCGTAACCGACGCGCGCACCGGTTCGTAGGTGGTTCGCAGCCCGCCCGCGTGGTCCACCGACACGACCGGTTTTCCGGCGACCTCCCCGGCGAAGACGACGAACCCGTCCCCGGCGGCGAGCACCGGCTGCCCGGCGGCGCCGCCGAGATCGACGCCGCGGTGTCCGGGCAGCCAATCGTGCACCGGCCGGTCGAACCGCCTCTCCAGCTGCGGCCGCGGGTGCAGCGGCCAGTCGAATCTTCCGGGGCCGGCTTGGGCCCGGGGCATGGGCAGCAGCATCGGCAGCACCAGCCAGCCCAGGACGATCGCGATGATGCGGCGCATATCCCCACGGTGCGGGGCGCGATCGTGTCGCGGAAGCCCGTCTTCGGCGAGTGTGGACAACTTCGACAGTGTGAATTGGGAATTTTTCAAATTGCTGTCCGAGGCGTCACCCCCGTTCGGGGCCCTCAGCACCCCGTTTAGGAGTTCCGGCCGCAGGCTCGTAGACTGGTCCGGCGGTCCGCTCATCCCGGATCGACTTCGCGCGTCCCAGCGCAAAAGCCGTCGGCTGGTCCCCGAAACGGGGTTCCGGCGGCAGTGGACGCCAGGGCAGAGGTCGCCGACCCCTGCGACAACCAGCAACGAAAGAGGGATACGCAGCCATGGCTGTCGTAACAATGAAGCAGCTGCTCGACAGCGGCGCGCACTTCGGGCACCAGACCCGTCGGTGGAACCCGAAGATGAAGCGGTTCATCTTCACCGACCGCAACGGCATCTACATCATCGACCTGCAGCAGACGCTGACCTACATCGACAAGGCGTACGAGTTCGTCAAGGAGACCGTCGCCCACGGTGGCACCGTGCTGTTCGTCGGCACCAAGAAGCAGGCGCAGGAGTCCATCGCCGCCGAGGCCACCCGCGTCGGCATGCCGTACGTGAACCAGCGTTGGCTCGGTGGCATGCTCACCAACTTCTCGACCGTCCACAAGCGGCTGCAGCGCCTGAAGGAGCTGGAGTCGATGGAGCAGACCGGCGGTTTCGAGGGTCGCACCAAGAAGGAAATCCTCATGCTCACGCGTGAGAAGAACAAGCTGGAGCGCACCCTCGGCGGTATCCGGGACATGGCCAAGGTTCCCTCGGCCATCTGGGTCGTCGACACCAACAAGGAGCACATCGCGGTCGGCGAGGCCCGCAAGCTGAACATCCCGGTCATCGCGATCCTGGACACCAACTGCGATCCGGATCTGGTCGATTACCCGATCCCGGGCAACGACGACGCGATCCGCTCGGCCGCGCTGCTGACCAAGGTCGTCGCCTCCGCCGTCGCCGAGGGTGTGCAGGCCCGTGCCGCGCGCGCCAGCGGCGATGCGAAGCCCGAGGCCGGCGCCGGTGAGCCGCTCGCCGAGTGGGAGCAGGAGCTGCTGGCTCAGGCGACCCCGTCCACCGACGAGGCCGCCGCCGAGGCCCCGGCCGCGGAGCCGACCCCGGCTGCCGCCGAGAGCTGACCAGCGTCCGATGGCGGTAGCGCTCGCGTTGCCGCCGGAACGGATTTGTTCACCGTGCCGGCCCTTCCTGTTCGGAAGCGGTCGGCATGGTGGTGCTTCGACCTGATACCCACTCCCCGTTAAGGAGGCTCGCCAGGATGGCGAACTACACCGCCGCTGACGTCAAGCGGCTCCGCGAGCTCACCGGCTCCGGCATGATGGACTGCAAGAAGGCCCTGGAAGAGACCGACGGCGACTTCGACAAGGCCGTCGAGGTGCTGCGCATCAAGGGTGCCAAGGACGTCGGCAAGCGCGCCGAGCGCGCCACCGCCGAGGGCCTGGTCGCCGCCCAGGACGGCGTCATGGTCGAGATCAACTCCGAGACCGACTTCGTCGCCAAGAACGCCGAGTTCCAGGCGCTGGCCGCACAGGTCGTCGAGGCCGCAGCCAAGGCGCGTCCGGCCGACCTGGAGGCGCTCAAGGCCATCGATCTCGGCGGCAAGACCGTCGACCAGGTCGTGCAGGAGCTCGCCGCGAAGATCGGCGAAAAGCTCGAGCTGCGTCGCGTCGTGTCCTTCGACGGCCCGGTCGCGACCTACCTGCACAAGCGTGCCACCGACCTGCCCCCGGCCGTCGGCGTGCTGATCGAGTACCAGGGCGAGGGTGAGGGCGCCGCCGAGGCCGCTCGTGCCGCCGGTATGCAGGTCGCGGCCCTGAAGGCCAAGTACCTGACTCGCGAGGACGTCCCCGCGGATCTGGTGGCCAAGGAGCGCGAGATCGCCGAGGCGACCGCCAAGGAAGAGGGCAAGCCCGAGGCAGCCCTGCCGAAGATCGTCGAGGGCCGGGTGAACGGCTTCTACAAGGACGTCGTCCTGCTGGAGCAGCCGTCGGTCACCGACAACAAGAAGACCGTGAAGGCGCAGCTGGACGCGGCCGGTGTCACCGTGACCGGTTTCGCTCGCTTCGAGGTCGGCCAGGCCTGACCGGGCCCGATCGACTCCGGAGGGCTCCCCGTGCACGGCGCGGGGAGCCCTCCGTGCGTCGAATCAGGGTCGGCTCACCGTCGCGGCCCGGCATAGGGCAGGATGGACGGAGCTTTTTGTCACCATCCCGTGCTCGCTGCGACACCGGATGGTCTTTTCGCGTGTGCATGGCTTTCCGCCCAGGAGAAGGAGACAGATGTCGGACCCGGAACCGGCTCGTAAGGGCTATCGCCGAGTACTCCTCAAATTGGGAGGGGAGATGTTCGGCGGCGGCAACGTCGGGCTCGACCCGGATGTCGTGCAGACCGTTGCCGAGCAGATCGCGGAGGTGGTCGCGACCGGCGTTCAAGTGGCGGTGGTGATCGGCGGCGGCAACTTCTTCCGCGGCGCGGAACTCGAGGACCGTGGCATGGAACGGGCTCGCTCGGACTATATGGGCATGCTCGGCACGGTCATGAACAGCCTTGCGCTGCAAGACTTTCTGCAGAAGCAGGGGGTCGACACCCGGGTGCAGACGGCGATCACCATGGGCCAGGTCGCCGAGCCCTACATCCCGTTGCGCGCCAAGCGGCACCTGGAGAAGGGCCGCGTGGTGATCTTCGGCGCCGGCATGGGCATGCCGTACTTCTCCACCGACACCACGGCCGCGCAGCGCGCCCTGGAGATCGGCGCGGAGGTCGTGCTGATGGCCAAGGCCGTCGACGGCGTCTTCAACGCCGATCCCCGGCAGGATCCGGCCGCGACGATGTACTCCGAGATCACCCACAAGGAAGTCATCGAGCAGGGCCTCAAGGTGGCCGACGCCACCGCCTTCAGTCTCTGTATGGACAACCAGATGCCGATACTGGTGTTCAATCTTCTGACCAAGGGCAATATCGCCCGAGCGGTCGCCGGTGAGAAGATCGGCACACTGGTTCGGTCCTGACGAGCGTCGGGAGCGGTGTCCTGTCCGGATGCCCGCCCTCGTGATCCCGGAACCGACAACGACTAACGCTGTGGAGGAAACGGTCGTGATTGAGGAAGCACTCTTCGACGCCGAGGAGAAGATGGAGAAGGCCGTCACGGTGGCGAAGGACGACCTCGGAGGCATTCGCACCGGTCGGGCGAACCCGAGCATGTTCTCGCGCATCGTCATCGACTACTACGGCTCGCCGACCCCGATCACCCAGGTGTCGAGTATCAACGTGCCCGAGCCCCGCATGGTCGTCATCAAGCCCTACGAGAACGGTCAGCTGGGTGCGATCGAGACCGCGATCCGCAACTCGGACCTGGGCGTCAACCCGACCAACGATGGCAACATCATCCGCATCTCGGTGCCGCAGCTGACCGAGGAACGCCGTCGCGAACTGGTCAAGCAGGCCAAAGGCAAGGGCGAGGACGCCAAGATCGCCATCCGCAACGTCCGCCGCAAGACGATGGACGAGCTGAACCGCATCCAGAAGGACGGCGAAGCGGGCGAGGACGAGGTCGGCCGCGCCGAAAAGGAATTGGACAAGACCACGCAGAAATACGTGGCGCAGATCGATGAACTGGTCAAGCACAAGGAATCGGAGCTGCTCGAGGTCTGACGGCCCCGGGCGCGAGTGCCTGCCCGGGGCGGGGACGGAGTGGACGGATACGTGAGCGACGGGACAATCGTGGCCGAACAAGCCGCGGCCGGCGAGGGCATGCCGGCGAGCGAAGCAGCCGGTATACCCGGCGCACCGGACCAGGCGGTTCCTGCCGGTTCGGAGCAGGCGTCCGCCGAGGGTGAGCAGTCGCAGCCCGAGGCCGACGGGGCCGAGGGGGCCAAGTCCTCGCGGGCGGGCCGCAATTTACCGGCCGCGCTGGCGGTCGGTTTCGGTCTCGGTCTGTCCCTGATCGCAATCCTGCTGTTCGCGCCGAGGATTCTGGTCGGCGTGGTCGCGGTGGCCATCGCGATCGCCACCTGGGAGGTCGCCAAGCGGCTCCGCGAGGCCGATGTGCTGGTGCCGCGCATCCCGCTGCTGCTGGGCGGGCAGGCGATGATCTGGCTGGCCTGGCCGTACGGCGCGCAGGGCGTCGCGGGGGCGTTCGGGCTGACGGCACTGGTGTGCATGGCGTGGCGGCTGTTCGATCACGGTCTGGCCGCGACACCGCGAAACTTCCTGCGCGACACCGCGATCACGGTTTTCGTACTGGCCTGGATCCCGCTGCTGGCCTCCTTCGCCGTGCTGATGTTGTCCGAGCCGCGCGGCAATCTGCGAGTGCTGACGTTCATGATCCTGGTGGTCTGCTCGGACGTCGGCGGTTACGTGGCGGGCGTGCTGTTCGGGCGGCATCCGATGGTTCCGGCGATCAGCCCGAAGAAGTCCTGGGAGGGTTTCGGCGGTTCCCTGGTGTTCTGCATCATCGGCGGACTGCTGACGGTGACCCTACTGCTGCAAGCGAATTCGATGATCGGCGTGCTGCTGGGCGTCGCGGTGGTGTTGGTCGCCACCTGCGGTGACCTGATCGAGTCGCAGATCAAGCGGGAGCTGGGCATCAAGGATATGGGCACCCTGCTGCCCGGCCACGGCGGCATCATGGATCGGCTCGATTCGATGCTGCCCTCGGCATTCGTGTCCTGGTTGGTGCTGACCGCGCTGCTGTGAATTCGCCCGGCCCGTCCGGGCATTCGCCTGCGTGACACTCCCCGAGGCCGGGAAGGCTGCGTTCATCGGCCTGTCGGCTGTCGGTAATCTTGCGCGACTTGGATGAGTCCCGGATATCCGTTCCCACTTCTCGGCGCGAAGGTTTCCCTCATGCTCAACCCTCCCGGACTGGCCCCGAACACCGGAATTCCCGCGGCCCTGGCCGCCCGGATGACGATGGACGAGCAGTACGACTGGCACCGGTCGTATCTGAAACGGCATGCGGTGAGCCGCCGAGGGTTCCTGCGTGGCAGTACCGCTGCGGCGATGGCGGCGGGATTTTCCTCCTTCGGCACGCTCGCCTACGCGGACGGGGCTCCGCTCGCGGTGGCCGGACGGCATGTCGGATTCGGCCCGGACGCGGCGAGTCAGTTGCGGTTCTCCGCGCAACTGTCGCGTAATCCGGGCAGCGCCAAGGTATTTCTCGAACACGGTCCCACCCCCGCCCTGGGCGCGCGCGTCGAGGCGCAGGTGCGCAATCTGCTCACGCAGATTCCGCGCACGGACGGCGGGGTGCTCGCGGCCGAGCAGTTCTATGTGCACGCGCCCGTGGACGGGCTGCCCGGACGGATTCCGCATTTCTACCGCTGGCGCACCTCCGACGGTTTCGTGAGCGAGGTGACTTCGGCTGCTCCGGCCATGCCGAGTTCGCGGGCGGCGTTGCTGCCGTTCCGGTTCACGATGATGGGCGATCAGGGGATCGACGACACCCCCGCCCAGCCGACGGGGCTGCGACCCGGCGGGTACCGGAACAAGTACGGCAAGGGCGACGCGCCGGGAGCGCGCAATGCCGCCGCGATTCAGCGCCAGATCGTCGCCTGCAAGCCGGATTTCCACATTCTGGCCGGTGACATAAGCTATGCCGACCCCTCGCACGGCGGCGGGCCGGACTGGTTCGTCCCGAGCGGAACCTCGACGAACGCGAGGATCGACGCGTACAACCCGTTCGTGTGGGACAACTACTTTCAGGCCATCGAGGGCAGTGCCGCGCGGGTGCCGTGGATGTTCGCCACCGGCAACCACGATATGGAGGCGGTGTACGGCACCCACGGTTACGGCGGGCTGACCGCGCGGCTGGATATGCCCGACAACGGCCCGGCCGGCTGCCCGTCGGTGTATTCGTTCCGGTACGGCAACGTCGCCGTGCTCTCGCTCGATGCCAACGAGGCTTGCTATCAGTACCAGGCGAATCTCGGTTATTCCGGTGGGGCACAGAAACATTGGCTGGAACGGACGCTGGCCGCGCATCGGGCCGACCCGGCCGTGGACTTCATCGTGTGCTTCTTCCACGAATGCGCCTATGCCACCGGTGTGGGCGGGGCGAGCGACGGCGGGGTGCGCGGGACGTTCGCGGAACTGTTCGATCGGTACGACGTGGACCTGGCGTTGCAGGGGCACAACCACTGCTTCGAGCGGACCGACCCGATCCGGCACGGCCGCGCGACCCGGGTCGCGGGCGACAACGCGATCGTCTATCCCGAAACCGACGGCACCGTGTACTACGTCGTCGGCGGGGGTGGCGCCGCGCACGGCGAATTCGAATTCGGCGAGAGTTATCGCGGACACGAGTTGCCCGACACCACGGTGGCTCGCAGCGGGCTGTGGGACGCCGACGGGAAGCAGCAGTACGAGGCGGTGCAGTGGTCGCGGGTGCGCTACAGCCGGTATTCGTTCATTCGCGTGGATGTGCGGCCCGGGGTGTTCTCCAGTGAGATGGACGTGATCGCGATCGACGAGTTCGGTCGCGAATTCGACAAGGTGACCTATCGGCGTCTGGTGCGCCGGTAGCGCTCAGACGCGTCTGGCCGCGCGGCGCAGCTGCAGGATTCGCCAACCGCCCGCCAGGCTCATCACCAGCGATCCGGCGATCAGGGACAGCAGAATGGTCACGCCCAGCGGGAGCGAGAAACTCCAGAAGAACAGCGTGACCTTCACCTGATTCAGATTCTGCAGGATGAAGATCAGCAGGATGATGCCGATGATCGCGGCGGCGACCAGGCTGGTCCAGGCGAATCCGGCCCGTGTGCGCAACGACTGCTTGCGTGGGCGGGTGGTGGTGTCGGGCCTGGTCGTGTCCGGGACCGCGGGTGGTTTCGAGCCGGTGGCGGGTTCCGGGGTCGCGGACGGTTCCGGGGCGGCGGACGTCCGCGGGGGAGTGTCCGGGCCCGAGCTCGAGGCGTCGCTGCTCATACTCGATGGTTACCCATTGGTCTGTGTTCTGCACGCAGGCCGCACGCGAAACGCGGATGTGATCGAGTCGACGGGGCCCGGGACCCATCGACCCGGATGTGGATGGGACACTGGTAAGGCTATGGCTACCCCTCTCCCCTTGGTTTTCGATGCTCCGCGTCGCGGCATGCCGCCGCGGCATCTCGCCGACCTCGATGCCGACGAGCGCCGCAAGGCGGTTCAGGAGCTGGGGTTGCCCAAGTTCCGGGCCGATCAGATCGCCCGGCAGTACTACGGCCGGTTGGTGGCCGACCCGGAGCGGATGACGGATCTGCCCGCGCAACTGCGTGCCGCGGTGGCCGAATCGCTGTTCCCGCCGCTGCTGACCGAGGTCCGGCACGTGGTGTGCGATGAGGGCGCCACCCGCAAGACGCTGTGGCGCGCCGGTGACGGCACCCTTCTGGAATCGGTCCTGATGCGTTATCCGGACCGCAACACCCTGTGCATCTCCAGCCAGGCCGGTTGCGGTATGGCCTGCCCGTTCTGCGCCACCGGCCAGGGCGGCCTGAACCGCAACCTGTCCACGGCCGAAATCGTCGACCAGGTCCGCGCCGCCGCGGCCGCCCTCCGCGACGACGAGGTTCCCGGCGGCCCCGGCCGGCTGTCCAACATCGTGTTCATGGGCATGGGTGAGCCGCTGGCGAACTACAAACGCGTGGTGAACGCGGTGCGGCGCATCACTTCTCCCGCTCCGGACGGCCTGGGTATCTCCCAGCGGAGCGTGGTGGTCTCGACGGTCGGTTTGGCTCCGGCGATCCGGAAGCTTGCGGACGAGGGGTTGTCGGTGACTTTGGCTGTGTCGCTGCATACTCCGGATGACGAGCTGCGGGATACGTTGGTGCCGGTGAACAATCGTTGGTCGGTGGCCGAGGTACTGGATGCGGCGAAGTATTACGCGGATCGGACCGGGCGTCGCATTTCGGTCGAGTATGCGTTGATCCGTGACGTGAACGATCAGCCGTGGCGTGCGGACATGTTGGGTTCGAAGTTGCACAAGGCGCTGGGTTCGCGTGTGCACGTGAACCTGATCCCGTTGAATCCGACTCCGGGTTCGGAGTGGGATGCGTCGCCGAAACCTGTTGAGCGGGAGTTCGTTCGGCGGGTGGAGGCGCAGGGGGTGGCGTGTACGGTGCGGGATACGCGGGGTCAGGAGATCGCCGCGGCGTGCGGGCAGCTGGCTGCCGAGGGCTGACGCGCGGCCGTTCACGCGTGTGTGCCCCGCTGCGTCGAACCGGAGATCTGGCACCGGCTTGATGCGAAAGGGCGGTCATCCGTGCGGCATCACGAGGTCGGCGCGGGCGATGTTGCTGAATTTTCTTGCTACACAACAGGTCTCAGGGCACTTTCGCGCAGTTGAGACCGACTCGGTAGAGCATCCTGCTGTTACCGGGTTGTCGGTGACTTCGGTTGTGCCGCGGCATGGCCCCCGCGTCCCGCGCGGTTACGGTGGAGGACGGCCATCCGACTTCGAACGAACGGAACGATACGCATGCTCGACCGGCGCAGGTTCTTGACCTCGGTGTCCGCTGCCACATTGGGCCTCGTGGCACTTCCGGCGATGCGCGCCCAGGGGGCGGCGCTGCCTGCCGGCCGGCGCATCATCTATTCGTACAAGGGGCCCCAGCCCCCGGCGGAATTGCTCACGCTGGCCTCGCGGAGCCAGATCGGGGGCGTCATCTTTTTCGCGGACAACATTACGTCCGTACAGCAGGTCGCCGAGGTCGCCGCGGAATTGCGCAAGGCTTCGCCGGTGCCGTTGTTGCTGACCACCGACCAGGAGGGCGGGCAGGTCAACCGATTGCCGGGTGGGCCGGCCGAGTCCGCTCAGAAGGTGGGCGCCGCGGGGGATGTCTCGCGCGCTGCGGACGCTCAGGCCGCCGCCGCCGCTCACGCGCTGGCCGCGGCGAATCTCGACACCAACCTCGCCCCCGTGCTCGGTGTGCACCGCAGGCCGGGGGATTTCCTGGATCAGTACGGACGCAGCTATTCCGGTCGTCCGGAAGTTGTGGCCGACTGCGCGCAGGCATACGTGCGGACCCTGCAGGGCAGCAAGGTCTCGGCCTGCGCGAAGCATTTTCCCGGGTTGGGATCGGCCCCGGCGGGGGCGAATACCGACGAAAAGCCCGTCACCATCACGTCGTCGGCGCAGGAGTTGACCGGGATCGATATGGTTCCCTTCGCTCGGGCGATTCGAGCCCGGGTAGCACATGTCATGCCGTCCTGGGCGATCTATCCGGCGCTGGATCCGAACCGTCCGGCGGGCATGTCTCCGGTGATCCTGCAAAATTATCTGCGCCAGAAGCTCGGCTTCCGGGGGCTGATCATCAGCGACGCACTGGAGGCGGGAGCGCTGGCGCAGTACGGATCGACCGGCAATCGCGCGATCGCCGCCGATCGCGCCGGGGTGGATCTGCTGTGCTGTTCTTCCCGCGATATCGAACAGGGCAAGGAGGCGGCGCAGGCGCTGCGCTGAACCCGGAAATAGGCGGTGGCGTACCATCGCGCCGATGGACCTCGATTGGCTTCGCGCCAACCCACGCCACTTGGGAATGTTCCTCACCCATCAGCGAATTCGGGTTACTCCCGTCTCCGGCGGCGATGTCTGCGTCGCCGAAAGACTGACGTTGGACGATGGCAGTGAACTGTTCGCCAAGCGGCTGCCGACGCCGCCGCCGGCGGATTTCTTCGCCGCCGAGGCGGCGGGGCTGCGGTGGATTGCGGTGCCCGGCGGTCCGTCACTGCCCGAGGTGATCGCGGTGGACCCCGGCGCAATCGCCTTGGCGTGGATCCATCACGGCGAACCGGATCCAGTCGCTGCGGAGGACTTCGGTCGACGACTCGCTGTACTGCATCAGGCGCCCTGCCGGAACTTCGGCGCCGACTGGGCGGGGTATATCGGTAGCCGGCCCTTGGACAACACGCGGGCCGACGGCACCACCGCGTGGCTCGACTGGTACCGGCAGCGCCGGATCGAGCCTTATCTGCGTGCGTCCCGGGATGCCGGCGCTCTCACCGCTGATGACGTCGCTGCCGTCGAGACGGCTCTGGACAGATGCGACCCGCCCGCCGAGGGACCGGCCAGGATTCACGGCGACCTGCACCCGGGCAACTTGCTCTGGGGGAGCGGCGAGGTATGGCTGGTGGACCCGGCCGCCCACGGCGGACACCGGGAGACCGACCTCGCGACTTTGCGCCTGTTCGGCGGCGCACCGTACCTGGACCGGATAATCGCCGGTTATCAGGAGACCTATCCGCTGGCGAGTGGCTGGGAGGAACGCATCGGCGTACACCAGTTGCATCTGGCGCTGGTGCATACGGCGATGGCCGGACCTGTGTACGCCGATGTGGTACGTGGCGCCGCCGCGCCGACTCGATCAGGCGACTCGCAAGCCGGCCGATGAGGGTCTGTCGGTGACTTCGGCTGTCTCGCTGAATATTCCGGATGATCAGCGCGACGCTCAGGCTTTGGGCACAGGGCCCGGAATGGGTTCGAGGACGACGCTGTCGGGGGCCGACGAGCGGCGGTGCCGGACGAACAGAACGGCTGCGTAACTCAGGGCCGCGGTGAGCGAGCCGACCAGGCTCAGGGGCACCGCGTGGTAGAAGCTCGCGGGGAGGAAGTGAGTGCCCCAAAAGCTCACGACGAAACCCGCCAGGAAACAGAACAGGGCGGGCAGGCGCCATCGGTCGGTGGCCGTGTGGGCGGGTCGAAAGTAGCCGTCGACGTCGTGTTTGTCGCGCAGGCCCCGGAGCCAGTCGACGATCAGCACGAAGGTGAAGGGGCCGAGGAGTTCTCCGGCGTCGGTGACGAAAGTTTCGGCATGGGAAAGGATTCCGGCTTGGGCCAGTAGCACGCCGAGAATACCCAGCACGATCGTCGCGATCGGCTGCTCCCAGTTGCGCGGGGCGCGAATGGTGTTGAGGGACACCAGGATATCGACGGTCGCGGGGTAGAGGTTCATCGCGTTGATGTGCATGATCGCCAGAGCTACCCCTAGTGCCGCCACCGCGCCCCAACCCGGGATGTGTGCCCCGGCAACGGCGATGTTCCAGTCGCCGGTCGCCTGCTTCGAGTACTCGCCCATGATGCCCATGGCCAGGTTCGGCAGCATGATGCCCAGACTCGGTGCGAGGAAGTACCAGCGGCGCTGCGGAGTTCGAGCGGCCGGGACGCAGAAGCGCGAAACCGTGGAGGTTTTGTAGGTCCAGGACAGAATGCAGAATCCGCCGATCACCGAAACCGCTGTGCCCCATTGCATCCGAGCGGTCCGATGCGGGACGTGCAGCGAATAGTGCGTCGCCAGATAGACGGTCAGCGCGCTGTAGCAGATCAGGAACAGCAATGCGGTGTAGCGGTAGAAGTATTCGAGCCACTTGAACCCGAACAGCACCAGCACCACATTCGATCCGCCGATGATCCAGTACCAGGGCGCCGCGCCGGTGTGGGTCAGCGCGGCGAGGATATGGGCGCCACCGGCGGCATTGAGCCCGAAGAAGGCCATGTTGACGAAGGAGAACAGGGCCGACAGCGCGAACGTCGCCGACCGGCCGTAGGTGCGGCGGGCGACCACCAGCGCGGTCAACGGCAGCTCACGGCCCATCTCGGAGAACAGGCCGCACGGGATGAAGAAGACCAGCCAGCTCACCACCATCGCGCCGATCGTGTACCACAGGCCGTAGGGGTAGAGGATCGCGCCGATCAGCGGTGTCATGGCCGAGGCCGCGGTCATCGCCCAGGTGATGAAAAGCTTTCCGGCAGTGGCGTTTCGCTGATCGTCGGGCACCGGTGCGACACCGACTGTCTCGACCTCGTCGCTGACTCGTCGCCACCAGGAGGTCGCGGCGACACCGCCGTCTTTATGCACTTGAAGAATGTACCGTTATATAACGGTACATGCAATGGCTTCGATCGGAGCGACGATGTCGTGCGGCCGATTTCCGTGACCAGCGCCGGTTCCGGGCATGACGAACTACCCGGCGGGGTTTGCGGGTGCTGGATGAACGACCGCTCGGCGGTCGGGAGAATCGGCCGCATCGACATGCGCCGAAAGGGGATCCGGTCGTTCGACGGCCGGAGGAACCCGGTGCCCGAGGGCTACTTCGCCGGAGCCGGGCGCGGAGCGGGTTCGTTGATGGTGGTGAAGTACTGCACCGCGGCCATGATCGTGATCGGCGCGGTGATCAGCAGCTGGCCGACCACGGTGCCCAGCGCGCCGACGGCCACGATGCCACCGAGGCAGCCGACGGCAGCCGCGGGAATGAACGGTCCGAACATGCCGACGATGGTCGCGGCGGCGACGGTGGCGCCGGCGATGCCGCCGAGCAGACAACCGACGGCCGCGCCGGACAGGCCGCCGACCATGGTCCCGACGGTGGCGCCGGTGGTGATCGTGCTGGCCATGCGGCTCCAGGCCGCCTGCTCACGGTCGTACTGGTTCTTGAACGGCGCCTGATCCTCGAACGGCAGCGCGACCGGCCGGTAGCTGGCGTGCGCGAGGTCGAACTGGGGAGTCAGCGTGGCGGTGCGGCCGTTGATCCGCGCGGCGATCGGGAAGACGAAATCGTCCACCCGGAAGGACAGAGCGGATCCGGCGAGAACCTTTCCGGTAGGGCTCTTGATCTCGAACACGCCCTTGTCGACGGCGAGGGATCCCGCGTCGGTCTTGATCACGGTGCCCTTGGGGGTGGCGGTGGTCTCGTAGTGGACGGCGTTCGGCGGCGGGGCCGCTTGCGCGGTCCCGGTGATGCCCACCGCGGCTCCGGCGACCAACGCGCACGTGGCAGCAATTTTCCTCATCGGTATTTTTCCTCTCATCGGGCTCCTCGGCCGCACTGCCGAGAAGGTGTAGCTCCGGCGCGATGCCGGTGTGGGTCGACGGCCGGGTGCCGGCCGGACCTGTTCAGGGGGTATAGGGGTCGGCTCGCTCGATCGGCGGCGCCGACTTCCAGTCGGGCAGACCGAACTCCGGGGTTCCGACCGGGCTCTTGCCGCCGGACAGATGGGTCCACTGCGCGTGCGCGAGCTGGTGGATCGTGAAGGAGGAATCGAGCGCCTGGGAGAAACCCATCGCGTCCTGGGTCTGATTCACCGAATCCTTGACCAGCAAGGCGGCCATGGTCGGCACCCGCGCGATCCGGCGGGCGAAATCCAGGGTCCGCTCGCCGAGCTCGTCCGCGGGGAAGATCTTGCTCACCATACCCAGGGCGCGGGCGTCCTCGGCGTCGATGCAGTCACCGGTGAGCAGCAGCTCCTTGGTCTTGCGCGGGCCGAATTCCCAAGGGTGGCCGAAGTATTCGACGCTGCACATGCCCAGCCGGGTCGTGACGACATCCGCGAACCGGGTACCCTCCGCGGCCACGATGAGATCGCACGCCCACATCAGCATCAGGGCCGCGGAGAAGACGTTCCCGTGCACCTGCGCGATGGTGATCTTGCGGAGTTTGCGCCACCGCGCGGTGTTCTCGTAGAAGTAGTGCCACTCCTGGTGGTAGCGGGATTCGACGGCGTCGCGGGTGGCGCCGGTGCAGGTGAACGACCAGTGCTGATCGGGACCGGGGTCGCGTTCTACCCGGTATTCGGAGCTGCCGAGATCGTGACCGGAAGAGAAAACCGGCCCGTCGCCCGCCAGGATCACCACGCGCACCGTATCGTCGGCCTCGGCCCGCAGGAACGCCTCGGTGAGTTCGACGAGCAGGCCGCGATTCTGGGCATTGCGATATTTGCCGCGGCTCAGCACTATTCGAACGATCGTGCCGTCGTCGTGGGACTCGTAACGCAGGTACTTGTAGTCCGCGGCTGCGCTGGGATCGTGGGGCATGGCTGAATGTTCTTTCCGCTCAGAGGGTTTCGGATGACGGCCGGACGAGCCGCAGCGCCTGGTCGAGCAGGGCCCGGGAGACGCCGTGGAAGCGAGCGCCGAGCGCGGCGGCGGCCTTGCCGGCGCAGGCGCGCGCATGCGTGCCCTCGAGGATGATCGCGAGGCGATAGCACGCGAGCACCTGGTACCAATCGAATTCGGACATGTCCCGGCCGCTGACCGCCCCGTAGCGAGCGATGACCTCCGCACGTGCGGGCAGGCCGTCCAGTCGGCGCGCGAGTCCCATCGTGCGGGGTTCGGTGGGGTCGGGCCAGGTTGCCAAGAGATGGCCGAGGTCGAGCAGCGGATCTCCGACGGTGCCCAGTTCCCAGTCGACGATGGCGGCTACCCGCGGCCGGTCGCGGTGGAACATCACGTTTCCGAAGTGGTAGTCGCCGTGGATGATTCCCTTGCGCCACCGTGCGGGCCGGTGCGCGTCGAGCCACCGGCCGACCTCGCCGACGCCGTCGAGTTCGGGTCCCGGCCAGCCGTCGAGTTCGTGATACGAGTCCAGTTGCCGTCGCCAGCGGTCGACCTGCCGCTCGATCCAGCCGTCCGCGCGAGCCAGTTGCGCCGGGCCGAGGACGGCGGGGTCCACCTGCGCGAGGGCGGCCGCGCCATCGACGACGGACAGTCCCATCGCGTGCTGCAGGCCTGGGGTGGACGCGAACGGTTCGGGCACCTCGGAGGTGGCGGTGAATCCGTCGACCGCTTCCATCACGAAGAAGACGCACCCCAATACGTCCAGGTCATCGCATAGTGCGACGAGGCGGGGATGGGGCACGTCGGTGTCCGCGAGCGCGGCCAGGAGGCGTGCTTCGCGGCGCATCGTCTCATCGCTGTTGCTGCGTTTGTGCAGTGGCGGGCGGCGGAAGACGTAGTCCGAACCGCCCCGGGAGAAGCGGGCGAGGATGTTCTGGGTGCCCCCGGTCAACGCGCGCACATCGGTGACGGGACCGGTCCCGACCTCGTTCCGGTCGAGCCACGCCGCGAGTGTGGCGGCGTCCACCGGATCCCGATCGTTCATCGGATTCACCTCGTATCTTCCCTGTCTGCCGTGTGCGCGGCGCTGCCCTCGGAGCGATGCGGCGGAGTGACCCAGGTCATTCACGCACACCGGAGCCTACACATCTCTAGCAACCATTGTCATGAATTATTTCCAAATTGAGGCGCATGGTTGTTATCGTTCGATGCAGGCTGCCTGAAGGTTGCCGGATGCCCGTCGTCCGGCGCGTCGGGCGCGGATCAACAATCGAAGCGTTCTCACCAGGTGGTGCAATGGGTATCGAAATGGTTCTGGACATGGCTGTGTCGGTCCATCCGGACAGGCTCGCGTTGGGGCGTCGCGACTCCGGCATGACCTACCGGCAGCTCAGCGACGCCGCGTCCCGTGGCGCCGCGGTCCTGGCCGAACACGGCGCCGCGCACCTGGTGTTCGTCGGGGTTAACGGACCGGTGCTCCCGGTGCTGACCTTCGCCTCCGCCCGCGCCGGAGTCCCGATCGCACCGCTGAACTACCGGCTCGCCACCGATCAGTTGCGAGATCTGATCGGGCAGCTCGAGCGGCCGATGATCGTCGCCGATCCGGCGTATCGCGACAAGCTCGACGGCGCGGCCGGCACCGTGCTCACCAGCGCGCAGTTCCTCGAACTCGCGGAATCGTCCGGACCCACCGTCGAGGGTGTCGCACCCGACGACGCCACCGCGGTCGTGCTGTTCACCAGCGGTACCACCTCTGCACCCAAGGGCGTACTACTGCGCCACCAGCACCTGCTGTCCTATCTGCTCAACACGGTCGAATTCGGTTCCGCCGCAGCGGAAGACGCGACGCTGGTGAGTACGCCGCCGTATCACATCGCCGGTATGGGCGCGGTGCTCAGCAACGTCTACGCGGGCCGCCGGATGGTGTATCTGCCGGACTTCACCCCGCAGGGCTGGCTGGACGTCGTGCGAGGGGAGGGGATCACCGGTGCGATGGTGGTGCCCACCATGCTCGCGCGCATCGTCGAGCATCTGGACGGCGCACCGGGTGACGCGCCCACCCTCGCCTCGCTGGCCTACGGCGGCGCGCGCATGCCCCAGCCCGTGCTCGAGCAGGCGCTCGAAGCGTTCCCCGGCACCGGATTCGTCAACGCCTACGGGCTGACCGAGACCAGCTCCACGATCGCCGTGCTCGGACCCGACGATCACCGGGAAGCGTTGGCGGACCCCAAGATTCGCGGTCGCCTGTCGTCGGTCGGGCGGATCGTGCCCGGCATGCAGGCCCAGATCAGGGACGAGGACGGCGCTGTGCTGGCCGACGGCGAGACCGGCCTGCTGTGGGTGCGGGGCGCCCAGGTCAGCGGCGAATACATGGGGAAGGGATCGGCACTGGACGCCCAGGGCTGGTTCCCGACCCGGGATCAGGCTCGCATCGAGGACGGCTACCTCTACATCGGCGGCCGCGCCGACGACACCATCATCCGCGGTGGCGAGAACATCGCGCCCGCCGAAATCGAGGACGTGCTGGTCCACCACGACGACGTGCGCGAGGTCGCCGTCATCGGCGTCCCCGACGACGAGTGGGGTGAGCGGATCTGCGCGGTCATCGTGCCGAACGGCGTGGAACACGCCGGCGCGCAGGAGATCCGGACGTGGTGCCGCGAACGTCTGCGCGGCTCCCGCACGCCCGACGAGGTCGTGTTCCTGGACGAGCTGCCCAGGACCGCCACCGGGAAGCTGGTCCGCCGCGATCTGGTCGCACGGGTCGTCGGCTGACCCGAAACACCCTTTCCACCACAAACTTTCGTTCTCCTGGAGGATCCATGCGAAATGCCGTGATCGTCGACGTCGTGCGTTCGGCGTCCGGCCGGGGCAAGCCCGGGGGTGCGCTGTCCGACGTGCATCCGATCGACCTGCTGGCCGAGGTGCTGCGCTCGCTCATGGCGCGCAGCGATATCGACCCCGCACTCGTCGACGACGTCATCGGCGGGTGCGTCAGCCAGGCCTCGGAGCAGGCCGGAAATATCACCCGTTCCGCCGCGCTGGCCGCCGGCCTGCCCGAATCCACGCCGGCCACGACCGTGACCCGCGCGTGCGGTTCGAGTCAGCAGGCGGTGCACTTCGCGGCGCAGGGCGTCATCGCGGGCGCCTACGACGTCGTGATCGCCTGCGGTGTCGAATCGATGAGCCGGGTGCCGATGGGTACCGCGGCGATGGGACGGGATCTGGTGGGATCCGCACTCGCACAACGGTATCCGCAAGGATGGATCGGTCAGGGTGTCGCCGCCGAACTGGTCGCGCGCAAATTCGGCGCGAACCGCGAGGACGTCGACCGGTATGCGTTCGAATCGCATCGCCGCGCCGCCGCGGCCGCCGCCGCCGGGCATTTCGATCGCGAGATCGTGCCGGTCGCGGTACCCGGCGGTGCGCACACCGTCGACGAGACGATCCGCGCCGCCACGACCGTCGAGGGCCTCGGCACACTGCGCGCCTCGTTCCACTCCGAGGAGTCCGTGCGGCGTTTTCCCGGTCTGGGCTGGATGATCACCCCCGGCAACTCCTCGCCGCTCACCGACGCGGCCGCCGCGACCCTGATCATGTCCGAGGAGAAGGCCACAGCGCTGGGTCTGACTCCGCGCGCGCGATTCGTCGACTTCGCGGTCGCCGGTGACGACCCGGTGTACATGCTGACCGCGCCGATCCCCGCGACGCGCAAGCTCCTGGACCGTACCGGCCTGGCTCTCGGCGATATCGACGTCTACGAGGTCAACGAGGCCTTCGCGTCGGTGCCGCTGGCGTGGGCGCGCGAGTTCGACGCGGACCTCGACCGGCTCAACCCCGCCGGCGGCGCGATCGCGCTCGGTCATGCGATCGGCGCCTCCGGGGTGCGGCTGCTGGCCACCATGGTCGGCCGGCTCGAGCGCACCGGCGGGCGGTACGGCCTGCAGACGATGTGCGAACACGGCGGCATGGCCAATGCCCTGCTCGTCGAACGTATCTGAGCGTTCGGCAGACGAATTTCCGACAGCAGCCGAGGAAGGCGCATTCGTGGATATCAACGGTAAGGTCACGCTCGTCACGGGAGGTGCGTCCGGTCTCGGGCTCGCGACGGCCCGTCGGATGCTCGATCTGGGATCGAAGGTGGTGGTGCTCGATCTGCCGACATCGCAGGGGGCGGCCGTCGCCGCCGAACTCGGGCCGAACGCGGTGTTCGCCCCGGCGGACATCACCGACGAGTCCGCCGTCGCGCGGGCGCTGGACACGGCCGAGGAGTTCGGTGAACTGCGCGCGGTCGTCAGCTGTGCGGGCACCGGCCGGTCGCTGCGGGTGGTCGGCCGCCGGGGCGTCTTCCCGCTCGACGTGTTCACCCGTGTCGTGACCATCAACCTGATCGGTACGTTCAACGTGGTGCGGCTGGCCGCCGAGCGGATGTCGCGACTGGATCGCGACGGTGAGGAGCGTGGTGTCATCGTGACGACGGCGTCGGTCGCGGCCTTCGAAGGGCAGATCGGACAGGCCGCCTATGCCGCCTCGAAGGCGGGCGTGGCCGGGATGACGCTGCCGCTGGCCCGGGACCTGGCGTCGCTCGCGATCCGGGTCGTCTCCATCGCGCCGGGACTGTTCGACACCCCGTTGCTCGCGGGCCTGAACGACGAGGCGAAGGCATCCCTCGGCGCGCAGACCCCGCACCCCGCCAGGCTGGGTGCTCCCGCCGAATTCGGCTCTCTCGCAGCACATATCGTGTCCAACCCGATGCTCAACGGTGAGGTCGTCCGGCTGGACGGCGCGATCCGGATGGCGCCGCGTTGAGCGCGCACCGTATTCGCCTGTCCGACAAGGAGGTACAACGATGACCGATCCGGCCCTTCCGCTGGAGGACAAGGTCGCCCTGGTCACCGGCGGCAGCCGGGGACTCGGCCGTGAGATGGTCCTCGCGTTCGCGCGGGCCGGCGCCGACACGATCATCGTCAGTCGCAAGCTCGACAGCTGCGAGAAGCTGGCGGCGGAGGTCACCGCGACGACAGGCCGGCGCGCCCTGCCGGTCGCATGTCACGTCGGTGACTGGGATGCCCAGGAGCGCTTGGTTTCCCGCGCCTACGGCGAATTCGGCAAGGTCGACATCCTCGTGAACAACGCCGGGATGTCACCGCTGTATCCGAGCCTGGAAGAGGTCTCCGAGGCGCTGTTCGACAAGGTTTTCGACGTCAACATCAAGGGCGCGTTCCGGCTCACGACGTTGATCGGCCCGCGGATGGCCGCGGGCGGCGGCGGATCGATCATCAACATCAGCTCGATCGCATCGGAGCGGCCCACTCCGGAAGACCTGCCCTACGCCGCGGCCAAGGCCGGGCTCAACATCCTGACCAAGGGGTTCGCGCAGGCCTACGGGCCGAACGTGCGGGTCAACGCCATCATGGCCGGTCCCTTCCTGACCGATATCAGCAAGGCGTGGGATATGGACGTGGTCACCGAGAAGATGAAGGCGCTGCCGCTGGGCCGTGCGGGCAACCCCGGCGAGATCGCCGGCGCCGCGCTCTATCTCGCGGGCCCCGGGTCCGCCTACACCTCCGGCGCGATCATCCCGGTCGACGGCGGCCGCACGGCGATGCGCTGATCCTTCCCGCAAGACCGAACCCTTTCCCTACCAAGCGATGAGGAACCACGATATGAGCTGGGGATTCGAGACCGACCCCGAGTATCAGAAGGTGCTCGACTGGGCCGACGAGTTCGTCACCACCGAGGTCGAGCCGATCGACCAGGTCATCACCCATGCGTGGGATCTGCGAGACCCGTTGCGGCAGAAGCTGATACCGCCGCTGCAGGACAAGGTCCGGGAAAAAGGGCTGTGGGCCACACATCTGGGGCCCGAACTGGGCGGGCCGGGCTATGGTCAGCTGAAATTGGCGCTGCTCAACGAGATCGTCGGGCGCACCCACTCGGGTCCGATCGTCTTCGGTTCGCAGGCGCCCGATTCCGGCAACACCGAGATTCTCGCGCACTACGGCACTGCGGAACTCAAACGCCGGTATCTGGAACCGCTGATCGAGAACAGGATCGTCTCCTGCTATGCGATGACCGAACCCCAGGGCGGATCGAATCCGGTCGAGTTCGAGACCACGGCCGTACTCGACGGTGACGAGTGGGTGATCAACGGCGAGAAGTGGTTCGGCTCCAACGCGCGCTTCGCGTCGTTCTACATCGTGATGGCCGTGACCGATCCGGATGCCGAGCCGCACCGGCGGTTGTCGCAGTTCATCGTCCCGGCCGAGACGCCCGGACTCGAGATCGTCCGCAATACCGGTGTGTGGGGCCACGACTACGAGGTCGGCACGCACGCCTACACCCGCTGGACCGATGTGCGAATTCCCAAGGATCACATCCTGGGTGGGGTCGGGCAGGGTTTCGAGGTCGCGCAGACCCGACTCGGCGGCGGCCGCATCCACCACGCGATGCGCACGGTCGGCCTGGTGCAGCGCTCGCTCGACATGATGCTCGAGCGCGCCGTCTCGCGCACGACGCGGGGCAGCAGGCTGGGGGACAAGCAGCTCGTGCAGGAGATGATCGCCGATTCGTGGCTGCAACTCGAGCAGTTCCGGTTGCTGGTGCTGCGCACCGCGTGGCGGATCGATCAGGAGAACGACTATCGCAAGGTCATCAAGGACATCGCGGCGGTCAAGGCGGCGATGCCCAAGGTGCTGCTCGATGTGACCTCGCGGGCGGTGCAGCTGCACGGTTCGCTGGGCGTGTCCAAGGAACTGCCGCTCGGCAAGTGGCTGTTCGAGGCCTATCACATGGGCCTGGCCGACGGCGCCACGGAGATCCACAAGATCGGTCTGGCCCGTCAGCTGCTGCGCGATGCGACGCCGCACGAGGGATTGTTCCCGAGCTATCACCTGCCCGCGCTCGAGGAGCGGGCGCGGGCGAAATTCGCCGACGTACTGAGTGGTCTCGCCGAATAGCGCCGGCCACGACAGGGCCGCGGAGCAATCCACGTTGCGTGAAATGCGCTGCGGCCCTGCGTGTTACGTCGTGTGCGGTCGGGGGTCGGCTGTCTCGCGACGACTTTCGTGACCGCCGGTCTCTCGCTGCGGGCGTTCGTGCCGCTTCCGTCCTGCGTACCGGCGATCCGGCCGGTCGCGTCAGATCGCGACCACGCCCGCCTGTTCGAGTGCGGCGATCTCCGCATCATCGAGGTCCAGGACGTCGCGCAGCACATCGGGGCCGTCGGCGCCCAGGCTCGCGGCCGGTCCGGTCCGAAGGTGGGCACCGTCGTAGGAGGCCGGCATGGCGGCGGCGAGGTAGGTGCCGATGCGCGGCTGCGCCAGCTCGGCGAACAGCGGATTGGCCTGCAGATCCCCGGACCGGACCACCTGTTCGAAACTTCGGTACCGCTCGTGCAGCACCGAGCACGCGGCCAACGCCCGTGCGACATCGTCGGCATTGTGCGTGCGGAACCAGCGCGCGAACAGCGCGGTCAGCACCTCACGATGCTCGAAGCGGTCGCTCTCGCGGCCGAAGTCCGCCCCGAGGGCCGACTCCACCGCGGCGACGGCCTGCTCGGTTCCGGTGACGGCCAGCAGGTCCCGGAAATGGCGCGAGGTCAGTGCGACGACCATGAAGCGCTCACCGTCGGCGGTGACGAAATCTGTTCCGTACGTTCCGTATACGGCATTGCCGGTGGCGGGCCGGCCACTGCCGTTGATCTGCACCTCGGTCAGGTAACCCAGCGCACCCGCCGTCGCCAGGGCGACATCCTCGAGTGGTAGCACGATCCGCGAACCCGCCCCGGTGGCCGCGCGGCGATGGACGGCAGCGGTGACCGCGAGGGCGGCGTGTAGCCCCGCTGCGACGTCCCACGCGGGCAGGACGTGGTTCACCATGCCGCCGTGTTGCAGCGGTCCGGTGATCTGCGGGAAGCCCAGCGCGGCGTTGACGGTGTAGTCCACGGCGGGCCGCCCATCGTGCCTGCCGAGCAGTTCCAGCGTGATGACGTCGGGGCGCAGCGCGGACAGGGTTTCGTGGCCGAGCCAGTCTCGCCCGCCGGCATTGGTCACCAGGATGCCGGCGCCGTCGCCCGGGGCAGTGATCAGACGCTGCACGATGTAGCGGCCCGAGTCGCTGCGCAGGTCCAGCGCCAGCGACCGCTTACCGCGGTTGAGTCCGGTCCAGTAGATCGATTCCCCCGCGGCGGTCAGCGGCCAGCGGTCGATATCGGCGGCGCCGCCGAGCGGGTCGATGCGAATGACCTCCGCGCCGAGCTGGCACAGCGTGAGGCCGCACAGGGGCGAGGCGACGAAGCTCGAGATCTCGACGATGCGCAGCCCGGCGAGGGGGCGATCATCCGCGTGGTTCGTGGGGGTCATCCAGGGATCCTCCGGTCGATGCTCTCAGCAAGCAGCGTCAATTCATGATAATAGTTCGAACCATAACATTTGACAGCATGATTGGTTGGGGTGATACTTCCATCATGGCAAGCACTTCGGCAGTGAGTCCGGAAGATTTCGCTGACATCCTGGCGCAGACTCGCGAGTTCGTCCGCAAGCAAGTGGTGCCGCGGGAACAGGAGATCGCGGATACCGACAGCATCCCCGAGGACATCCGCGCGAACGCCGCGGCGATGGGCCTGTTCGGTTACGCGATCCCGCAGGAGTGGGGCGGGCTCGGGCTCGATTTGACCCAGGACGTCGAGTTGGCGATGGAATTCGGCTACACGGCGCTGTCGCTGCGCTCGATGTTCGGCACCAACAACGGCATCGCGGGACAGGTGCTGGTGGGATTCGGTACCGATGAGCAGAAGGCGCGGTGGCTCGAGGACATCGCCTCGGGGGCGGTCGTCGCCTCGTTCGCTCTCACCGAACCCGGGGCGGGATCGAATCCGGCCGGATTGCGGACCAGGGCCGTGCGCGACGGCGAGGATTGGGTCATCACCGGCCAGAAGCGCTTCATCACCAACGCCCCGCTGGCGGATCTGTTCATCGTGTTCGCGCGAACCCGGGCGGCGGACGAGCACGGCACCGGGATCGCGGTCTTCCTCGTGCCCGCGAACACACCCGGAGTGGAAGTAGGTCCCAAGGACCGCAAGATGGGGCAGGAGGGAGCCTGGACCGCCGACGTCCATTTCACCGACGTCCGGGTTCCCGCCGCGGCGCTCGTGGGCGGTAGCGAGGATGTCGGCTACCGCGCGGCGATGACCTCGCTCGCCCGCGGCCGCGTCCACATCGCGGCGTTGTCGGTGGGCACCGCGCAGCGCGCCCTGGACGAGGCGAGTGCGTATGCCGCGACCGCGACACAGGGCGGAACCCCGATCGGGGACTTCCAGCTCGTGCAGGCGATGATCGCCGATATCGCGACCGGCGTCATGGCGGGCCGGGCGATGGTTCGCGAGGTCGCGGCGCGCTACGTCTCCGGCGAGGACCGGCGGATCGGCCCGTCCGCGGCCAAGCTGTTCTGTACCGAAATGGTCGGCCGCGCAGCCGATCTCGCGGTGCAGGTGCACGGCGGATCGGGCTATCTGCGCGAGGTTCCGGTGGAGCGGATCTACCGGGACGTGCGGCTGCTGCGGCTCTACGAGGGCACCAGCGAGATCCAGCGCCTGATCATCGGCGGCGGCGTGGTGAACGCGGCCAAGAAGGCTGCCGGGCGCTGAGTCGGCGCACTTCCGGCAAGGCTTGGCGTTGCCGGGTAGTGCGGGCGTGATGATCGCACCGCGGCGCGGCCGGCCCGGATTGCGCGGCGCCGACCGGATTCGATTCGAGACGAACAGGAGTGAACATTGGGACTACTGGATGGCAGGGTCGCCGTCGTGACCGGCGCGGCGCAGGGGATCGGCCTGGAGATCGCGCGGACCTTCGTGCGGGAGGGCGCCCGGGTCGTGATCGCTGACGTCAACGACGAGGCGGGTGCGCGGGCGCAGGACGAACTCGGTGGCGCGGGGGTCGCGAGATACGTGCGCTGCGATGTCCGCGACAGCGCCGCGGTGGAGGCGGCCGTCGATATCGCCGAGGACGCCTTCGGGCCGCTCGGCGTCTTCGTCAACAACGCTGGTATGACGCGGGATTCGACGATGCGCAAGATGAGCGAACAGGATTTCGACGACGTCATCGCCGTCCACCTCAAGGGCGCGTGGAACGGCACCCGGTCGGCCGCGAACCGGATGCGCGAGCACGGCGGGGGCGCGATCGTCAACATCTCCTCGATCTCGGGCAAGGTCGGCATGCTGGGGCAGACCAACTACTCGGCGGCCAAGGCCGGAATCGTCGGTTTGACCAAGGCGGCCGCGAAGGAGGTCGCCTTCAAGGGCGTCCGCGTCAACGCGGTGCAGCCCGGACTGGTTCGCACGGCGATGACCGAGGCGATGCCCGAGCGCATCTGGGAGCAGAAGCTCGCGGACATCCCGATGGGCCGCGCCGGCGAGCCGAGCGAGGTCGCCTCGGTGGTGTTGTTCCTGGCCAGCGACCTGTCGAGCTATATGACGGGCACCGTGCTCGAGGTGACCGGCGGCCGTCTGATGTGACGGCGAACGGCCTCTTGCCTTAATTCATGACTATCATTATGGTGATCTAAGAGATTCACAGCTGAGGAGCGGAGATGTCCGACAACACACCCGGTACGCAGGCCTCCGGCGGTAGCCGCCTGCGCTGCAACGAATGCGGTTCCGAGGCGATCGTCACGACCGCGGGCGGGTCCACGCTGACCTGCTGCGGGGTCCCCCTCGAGATCACCTTCGCCGGCAGCTGACCGGAGAGAGGACATCACGATGAACGAGATCGGTAAGCGCTACACCTGCGCCACCTGCCAGACCCAGGTCATCTGCGTCAAGAAGGGCGCGGGCAGGTTCAGCTGCCACGGCGCTCCCATGGAACTGCTCACCGCCAAACCCCTGCCGTCCTCGGACTAGGTATTCGGCTCGAGCCGAAATTCTTTGTGCCGCAACACCGTCCATCGCGCGTGACCGCGCCGGGACCGGTGCGGTCCTCGTGTAACAGAAGGAGTGTTCAGATGGCTGGTCCACTCGACGGACTCGTCGTTATCGATGCGAGCTGGGGTATGCCGGCGGCCATCTCGACGATGACGCTGGCCGACTACGGCGCCCGCGTCGTCAAACTCGAGCGCCCCGGCGGCCCGGTCGACGCGAATTCGGCTCTGCGCAGGTCCACCGACCGGGGCAAATGGAGTGTCGAGGCGGATCTGAACACACCCGAGGGGCGTGCGATCGCCGGACAGCTGCTGGCGAACGCGGACGTCTTCGTCGAATCCTTCGGCACGGGCCGGGCCGAAGCGCTCGGTCTCGGCTACGACCGGATCCACGAGCTGTTTCCCGAACTGGTCTACTGCTCGGTCACCGGCTACGGCAACGACGGCCCGCTGGCCGCACGCCCGGGATACGAGGCGTTACTCAACGCGCGCCTGGGTCAGATGGCCGAGCAGGGTGGTCACCGCGACGGCCCGATCTTCATGGGGCATCCGACCGTCTCCTACGGCACGGCATTCATCACCACGATCGGAATCCTCGCCGCGCTGCGGGCCCGCAAACTCAACGGCTCGGGTCAGAAGGTCGACACGTCCCTGCTCGACGGCATGCTCGCGATCTCGTCGATGAACTGGTGGTGGAACGAGAAGGACATCTCCTATCTGGCCCGCAGTGGAAACCAGAAGGGTTTCGGCAACAAACGGCTGATCACCGACCCTTTCCAGTGCGCGGACGGCAAGTGGTTGATCCCGCACACCGGCGGGCCCGGATCGTACAAGCGGATGATGGATCTGCTGGGCTTCGGCGAGCAGACGCAGACGATCGCCGGTCCGGAGATGGCGGTACCGCTCGACGACGTCGAACTGGACATAGCCCGGAACAAGGTGCCGCAGGCATTCCGGTCGCGTCCCCGCGACGAATGGCTCGAGCTGTTCCACGCGGCGGACATCGCGGCGCTGCCCGTGCTGCATCCCGAGGAAACCTTCGCCGACGATCAGGTCGTCTTCGCCGGGGTGGCGATCGAGCTGCCCGACGCCGAATACGGCACGCTGCGGCAGATCGGCCCGGTGATCCGCTTCGAGAAGTCCTCGCCCGCGACACCCGAGCCGGCCCCGCGCGTCGGTGCGCACAACGAGCTCATCGGCGAGATCACCCGCTCGCCGATCTGGGCGCCCGCGCCGGTGGGCGGTGCGATCGGCGCACCGCTGGAGGGCGTGAAGATCCTGGACTTCAGTTCCTATTTCGCGACCGGTTTCGGTGCCCGGCTGCTCTCGGACCTGGGCGCCGACGTGATCAAGATCGAGCCGCTGGTCGGTGATCAGATGCGCCCGCTCGGAGACCTTTTCGAGGCGGCCAACCGCGGTAAGCGCAATATCGCGCTGGATCTGCGTACCGCCGAGGGGCAGGAGATCGCGCACCGCCTGGTCGCCGAGGCCGACGTGGTGATGCAGAACTATCGCCCCGGCAAGGCCGAGAAGATCGGCCTGGGTTACGAGCAGCTGCGAGCGATCAACCCTGACCTGATCTACGCCTACCTCCCCGGATTCGGGTCGAGCGGACCGAAGTCGACGCTGAAGTCGTTCGCGCCGTTGGTATCCGGTCTGGTGGGTCTGAACTTCGAGGGCGCGGGCGCGGGCAATGCGCCGATCCGCCGGGTGATCGGCAACGAGGATCTGTACAACGGATTCCTCGGCGCCGTCACCGTCCTGCTCGCGCTGCACCATCGCGCGAACACCGGCGCGGGGCAGTATGTCGAGAGCCCGCAACTGCATTCGAGTCTGTTCGTGATCAGCGAGCACTCCGCCACCCTGGACGGTGTCGCGGTGCCCGCGCATCAGCTCGACGCGCAGCAGATGGGTCTGTCCCCGCTCTATCGCCTGTACCGCACCGCCGATGGCTGGATCGCGATCGCGGTATTCGGTGACGCCGCCTTCGGCCGGCTGGCCGCCGCGCTGGGCCTGCCCGCATTGGCCACCGACCGACGGTTCACGAGCACCGCGGCGCGCGCCGCGAACGCGGACGCGCTCGCGGATCTGCTCACCGCCCGATTCGCGGAACTGCAAAGCGCACAAGCGTTCACGCTCCTCGACGACAATCGCGTGCCCGCCGAGATCCCACTGGACTACCCGGTCATGCCGGAGCTGCTGTGGGAGGAATGGGCTGTCGAGTCGGGGCGGGTGGTCGAACATCACCATCCCGAATACGGCTGGTCGCGGGAGGTCGGCATGGTGATCCATCTGTCCGATACGCCGGGGCGGTTCAAGGGCGGAAGTCCACGGCTGGGCCGGGATTCGGCGGAGATTCTCGGCGAACTCGGCTACTCCGCCGACCGGGTCGCCACCTTGCTGGAGACCGTGTGCGGCGTACCCGCGGTCGCCGTAGCGGCGGCGAAGGAAGCCTGAGCCATGGACATCAGCTATCCCGCGGCGGCGGAGGCGTATCGCACCGAGGTCCGCGCACTGCTCGAACCCGAACTGCCGCAGGACTGGCGGGGCATCGGCGCCCTGCCCGCCGCCGAACAGGAAGAGTTCCTGAAGAGCTGGCGAAAGGTCTTGTCCGACAACGATCTTCTTGCGGTCTCCTGGCCGAGGGAGTTCGGCGGCGCCGGTCTGTCCAGCATCGAACAGGTCGTGCTGAACGAGGAACTCATGCGCTTGGGCGTGCCGGACGGCACCGAGAACGACACCCTGGGCATCAAACTGCTCGGCAACACCATCACCGTGCTCGGCACCGATGAGCAGAAGCAGTACTTCCTGCCGCGCATGCTGTCCGGGGAACATGTGTGGTGCCAAGGCTATTCGGAGCCCGAGGCCGGATCCGATCTGGCCGGGATGCGCACGCGCGCGGTGCTCGACGGCGACGAATGGGTGATCAACGGTCAGAAGACGTGGACATCGCAGGGGCACAACGCCAACTGGATCTTCGTGATCGCGCGCACCGATCCGGCCGTGGCCAAGCACAAGGGGTTGTCGTTCCTGCTGGTGCCGATGGATCAGCCCGGCGTCCAGGTGCGGCCGATCCTCAACGCGGCCGGTTACGTCGCCTTCAGCGAGGTGTTCTTCACCGATGCGCGGACCCCGGCCTCGCATGTGCTCGGCGGTGTGGGCGGCGGCTGGAAAACCGCCAATACGCTGCTGGGTTTCGAGCGCGGGGTGCGCGCGACCACCGACGCGGTCCGCTTCGGCCGTGAGGTCGAGCGATTGATCGAACTGGCCCGCGAGCGGGGCCTGACCACCGACCCGCGGATCCGCGCGGAACTGGCGTGGTGCTGGTCGCGGGTGCAGACCATGCGTTTTCGCGGATATCGCGCCCTGACCAAACTGCTCAACGGCGGATCGTACGGCGTGGACGGATCGTTCTCGAAGGTGATCTGGAGCGAATTCTTCCAGCGGCTCACCGAGGTGGGGATGGAGGTGCTCGGACTCGAGGCGCTCACCCCGACCGGCGCGGGCAACGACGGCATCCTGGTGACGCCCAATCCGGGCACGGCCAATTCGTCGCGCTGCTGGACCGACATCGCGCTGTACGCCCGCGCCGCCACCATCTACGGCGGCAGTTCGCAGATCCAGCGCAACATCATCGGCGAGCAGTTGCTCGGGCTGCCGAAGGAACCGCGCCTGGACGGCGGTCCCTTCCAGGACATCGGGCGCCGTCGCAGCGCCTGATTCGACACCTCGCCGCAGCCACGGCGATACGGAAGAACGGAAGACAAGACCGTGTACTTCGCATTCGACGAAGATCAGGAGGAGTTTCGGAGTTCGCTTCGCCGTCTCCTGACCGAACGCGCACCCATGAGCCGCGTGCGAGAGATCGTCACGAGCGGCGGTCACGATGCCGACACCTGGCGGCTGCTGGCCTCGAATATGGGCGTTCCGGGCCTGCACGTCGCGGAGGAGTTCGGCGGCGGCGGGTTCAGCTTTCTCGAAACAGTGATCGTGGCACAGGAATTGGGCCGCGCGCTCACGCCGGTGCCGTTGATCGCCACCACCGGGGCGATCGAGGCCGTGCTGCGGCTCGGGTCCGCCGCGCAGCATCGTGAACTGCTGCCGAAACTGTTGGACGGCAGCGTGATCGGCGCACTGGCGCTCAGCGGGTCCGATGACACCGCGGTCGGTTCCGCGCGGGTGCGTGCGACGGGTGATCGTTCGGCGCCCACGCTGACGGGCCGGCTCGACTACGTCGCCTTCGGGCATGTGGCCGATCTGCTGGTCGTCCCGGCGTTGGCTCCGGGCGGCGACGAGGTGGCGCTGTACGTGCTCGACGCGCGCGCCGACGGTGTAAGCATCACGGCGCGAACATCTTTCGACCCGACCCGGCCGATGGCGACGGTCGATCTGGCCGATGCGCGGGCCCGGTTGCTGGGGGCCGATCCGGCCGCGATCGGGCGCGTGGTCAATGTCGTGCGCACCCTGCTCGCGAACGAGGCGCTCGGGGCGAGCGAAGCCGTGCTCGAGATGGCCGTGGACTATGCCAAGCAGCGCGTCCAGTTCAATCGCCCGATCGGATCCTTCCAGGCCATCAAGCACAAGTGCGCCGATATGGCCATCGCGATCGATGCGGCGCAGGCGACGGTCATGTACGCCTCGATGTGCGCGAACGAGGACAACGAGGAGTTCCCCCGGGTCGCGGTGATGGCCAAGGCGCAGGCCTCGGAATGCCTGACTCTCTGTGCGGCACAGAACATTCAGGTGCACGGCGGTATCGGGTTCACCTGGGAGGCCGAACCGCATCTGTACTTCCGTCGCGCGAAGGCCACCGAACCGATCCTCGGCAACAACGCGCACCACACCGAACTGCTGGCCGGACTCGTCGGGATCTGACCGGCGGGCGGTACCGGATCGCCTACCGCTCGTGGACGATTCGCCCACCGATGAGCGTGCAGCGCACCGCGTCACCGCTCGGTCGCGAGTGCACCTCGGCGATCGGCCGATCCAGGAGCACCAGATCCGCCGCCGCGCCGGGGACGACGGCGCGGGGCGGGCCACCCGGATCGAGCAGCGGAGTCAGGTAGCGTGCGAGGGCATCGGATGGCCGGAGCGTCTCATCGGCGCCGACAAGGACGCCGTCCGGAGCCCGCCGCGTGGTGGCCGCGGCGATCACCTGCCACGGATCGGCGGGGCCGTAGGGGGCATCGCTCGAAAGGGCAAGGCGCACACCGGCTTCGCACAGGCTCCGGCAACGGTAGAGGTCCGGCAGATCGCGGGCGTCGACGCGACGCAGATAGTCGTCGCCGCGGTCGGCGATGAAGCCGGGCTGGGTCACGACGGTGATCCCGAGGCGTCGCAGTAGCTCGACCGACTCCGCCGGGATCAGCGCACCGTGTTCGATCCGATCGCCCGGAATCACGCCCGTGGCGTCCAAGACAGCGAGCAGGATCAGCAGAGCCTCACGGCTGACGCAGTGCACCGCGACGGGGCGTCCGAGTTCGTGCGCCTGCCGGACGGTGGCCTCGAGGCTCTCGATATCGGGCAGGTCGGAGTCCGCGATGACGATCTTGTACGGCCCGGTCGTGACGGCGGGATCGCCGGGATGCCCGAGCGGCGCCCCCAGCAGATTCAGCCGTTGCGGAATCGACCCCGAGGCGACCGCGCCGATCAGGCCGGTGAGCGATTGCGCGCTGAGATCCGGTGTGGCATCGGTGATTCCGGTGATCCCGAACCGGGCGAGTCGCGTGCCGACCGCGGTGAGGTCCGGTGGCCCGGTGTCGGGCAACCGCGATCGCAGCCAGGTATCCGCGCGCCAGACGCGGCCGGTGGCGCGGCCGTTGCCGTCGCGTTCCACCCCGTGCTCGGTCGCCGAATCGAGGCCGACGAGGCGGGCCGCGGCCGAGTTGAGCATCCACATCGCCCCGCTGCGATGCTGGACGCGCACCGGACGGTCGCGGTACAGCGCGTCGAGTGCGCTCGAATCCAGCAGTCCGGCAACGGTTTCGACGTAACCGACGCCGCGTATCCAATCCTCGCCGGGAGCGGCGGCCAGCGCGTCGGCAAGTTCGCGGGCGGTGCGGACATGCGGTGGACCGCAGCGGACCGAATTCGAATCGGCCGCCATAGCGTGCAGGTGCAGGTGATGATCGTGCAGGCCCGGCAGCAGTGCCCCGCCCTCGGCGTCGAGGACAGGGGGGCCGGGTGTCGGCGGTGCCGTCCCGATCGCGGCGACGCGATCGTCCCGTATCAGGACGTCGGCGCGCGTTCCGGAAACCTCGGCATCGCGAATCAGCAACTCGGTCATGGGTTTCGCCTGCGCAGCCGGGCGAGAACCGCGTCGGTGTCGCGGCCGCTGGGTGGCGCCTCTCCGGCCACTTCCCGGCGGCTCGGCGCGAGAATCCGTGTTTCGTCGACGGTCTCGGTGACCGATTCGGAATCGAGCGTCGCCGCCACGACCGAGGACATCGCGATGTCCCACAACCGGCCGGAGCCGTCGGCCGGTGCCGACATCGCCAGCGCCGCCGCGGTCAGTCCGGTCAGCGGGTCGGCGATCGCGTCACCCACGAAAAGCGGTGTGCCGCTCTCGGTTCGGGCGACGAGTCCGGCGCAGGCGGCGATATCGTCGCCGAATCCGACCCGGTTCGAATCCCGGCCGTGCGCGGTGATCGAGACCCAGGTTCCGCCGGCCTCGGCGAAACCCTGTGCGTCGAGCCCGAATCCGGCCAGGGCGCGCGGGCGCGACGCCTCGATCACGATATCCGCCGAGGCCACCAGGTCGGCGAGTATGCCGCGCTGCTCGCGGTCGCCCGGGTCCAGCACGACCGATTCGTGGCCCGCGTGCAACAGGCGATAGAAACCGGCATCGCCGCGGCGCGCACCGTCGGGTCGCGTGGGCGTCTCGACCTTGATGACGTGCGCGCCCGCCAGGCCGAGCAGGTGCGCGCACAGCGGTCCCGCCCACAGCGCGCTGAAGTCCACCACTAACAGGCCGTCCACCGAACGTGGAGAGAGTGGTTGTGGCACAGGTGTTTTCACCTGAGCGACGGGGCCTGCGGCCACGCCCAGCAGTTCTGCCCGTTCGGCCAATTCGGCCCCGGTATGTGTGCGCAGCCAGTCCGCGACGTGGGGCCACGGATCGTCGCCGACCTCGCGGCAGACGAGCGCGCCGAGCAGGACCGGATCGTCGGGCCGGGCGCAGCTGACCGCGGCCCAGCCGTCCGCGGTGGGCAGCAGGCGGCACTGTCCGCCCGCCGAGGTGGTGCCGCCACGCCCGAATGCGGTGAAGGCGGCCCGCTCGGAGAGCAACCGGGCCCCGTCCAGCCGGACGCGGCCGTCGGTCGCCCTGGCGATCCATTCGGTGTGCCGCCGGGCGACGGTCGCCGCTGAGCCGGGAGGAATCAGCGGTGAACCGTCGGCGTATCCGGTGAGCAGCGGCACGCCGCTCTCGGCCCAATCGCGCACACGATGCGCCATATCTCCCGAGGTGCCGGACACTTCGCCGATCCTACACGCCGCTAATAATCATGCGCAGGAATTTGTGGTCGAGATATCTGTTCAGAAGGCGCTGCGGCCGCCGTCGACGGTGTAGATGCCGCCGGTGACCCAATCGGCCTCGTCGCTGGCCAGGAACAGCGCGATCGAGGCCAGATCGTCCGGGGTGCCGAGGCGGCGCAGCGGAAAACGCGCGGCGGCGGCGTCGTCGAGGGCGGCCTGGTCCGCATCCGGCGCGGCCGCGCCGCGGTCGACGCGCGAGCGGTACACCAGCGGGGTCGGGATGGTGCCCGGGCAGATCGCGTTGACGCGCACGTTGTCCGGCCCGTACGTGACGGCCATCTGTTTGGTCATCGCGATGACTCCGCCCTTGGCCGCGGCGTAGGGGAAGATTCCGGGCAGTCCGATCAGCCCGCCCATACTGGCCTGGTTGATGATCGATCCCGTCCTGCGTTCGATCAGGTGGGGCAGGGCGTATTTCGAGGTGAGCCAGACGCCCTTGAGGTTGACCGCGATGACCCGGTCCCATTCCTCCTCGGTGGTGTCGGCCGCGTCGCCGGCGCCGTTGATCCCGGCGTTCGCGAAGACCACGTCGAGCTGTCCGAACTCCGTGAGCACCTCGGCGATCATCCGCCGCGCGTCGGCGTCGGCGGTGATGTTCGCGGTGACCGGCAGCGCGCGCCCGCCCGCCGCGACGATCCGCTCGGCGGCGGCCTCCGCCGCCGCGCTGTCGAGATCGACGACGGCGACGGCCGCGCCTTCGCTCGCGAAGCGAATCGCCGAGGCCAGGCCGAGGCCCGATCCCGCGCCGGTGATCACTGCGACCTTGCCGGTCAAGCGTCCATTGGTGCTCATCGTGTTACCTCCAGAGATTATGGGTCCGGGTCTTCCGCCGCGCCGAAGTCACTGTAAATGTTTATCATGATTGACATTTTCTTTCACCTGACTGACGATGTCGGTACCAATCCTTTCGGGCTCGCGGGCCCGCGACACGACTAGGGCACCGGGCGTGAGCTACTACCTGAACGACGAAGAGACTTTTCTGGCGGGGACGGTGCGTGCGATCACCACACCACTCGTGGCGCGCGGAGGTCTGTGATCGCGATGAGTGGCTCGAGACGTGCGGCGCTGGTGGCCCCCGTCCGCACCGCGGTCGGACGCTTCGGTGGCGCGCTGAAGGATGTGCCCGCGGTCACGCTGGCGAAAACGGTTCTGACCGAGACGATCTCGCGTTCGGGAATCGATCCCGAACGAATCGAGGACGTCGCGATGGGGCAGTCGTACGCGAATTCGGAGGCTCCCTGCATCGGCCGCTGGGCCGCTCTGGACGCGGGCCTGCCCCTCTCGGTGGCCGGATTGCAGACCGACCGCCGGTGCGGGACCGGACTGCAGGCGGTGGTGACCGCCGCGATGATGGTGCAGACCGGGGCCGCGGACGTCGTCGTCGCCGGGGGCGTGGAGTCGATGAGCACCATCGAGCACTACACGACCGGGGCTCGCTGGGGCACCCGCGCCGGCGGCCTGCAACTGTTCGACCGCCTCGACCGTGGTCGGGAGCGTTCGCAGCCGGAATGGCGATTCGGCCGGATCAGCGGAATGATCGAAACCGCCGAGAACGTCGCCGCCCGTTACGGGATCACTCGCGAGGAGTCCGACATCCTGGCCGCGGAAAGTCACCGCCGCGCCCACGAGGCCTGGGAGACAGGGCGTTTCGATGCCGAGGTCGTGCCCGTCGAGCTCACCGACCGCAAGGGTAACGTGACGAAATTCGTTCGCGACGAAGGGATCCGGCCGGACACCACTCCCGAAACCCTCGCGAAGCTGCGAGCGGTCACGCCGGGGGGAGTGGTGACCGCGGGCAACGCCAGCCAGCAGAACGATGCCGCGGCGGCGGTGCTGGTCGTCGCCGAGGATCGTCTGGACGAGCTGGGACTCGAGCCGATCGGCTTCCTGGACGGCTGGACCGCCGCCGGATGCGATCCGGCGTTGATGGGCCTGGGGCCGGTGGCCGCGGTGGAGAAACTCTTCGCGCGCAACGGTTACGGCTTCGACGACTTCGAATTGATCGAGCTCAACGAGGCATTCGCCTGTCAGGTGCTCGGCGTCCTGCGCGGCTGGGGCTGGGACGACCGGGATCGGTTGAACGTCAACGGTTCCGGGATCTCGCTCGGCCACCCGATCGGCGCCACCGGTGTGCGCATGCTGACCACGGCGCTGTACGAGTTGCGTCGTCGCGGCGGTGGCCGCGCGCTGCTGACCATGTGCATCGGCGGCGGTCAGGGGATGGCGGCCGCGATCACCTCGGTCTGAGATACGTCCGGTCGGCTGTCGGCGTGTGTCGCGTGTAGGGAGAAGAGCATGAGCGCAGAGCAATTCGTGTGGGCGGACGTTCATGTCTGACCGGAGCGCGATCGTCACGGGCGGTGCAAGCGGGATCGGGGAGGCCTGCGCCGAGCGACTGGCCGCCGACGGGTTCCACGTGCTCGTCGCGGATGTGCGGGAAGAGTCCGGCCGGAGCGTCGCCCGGCGGATCGGCGGCGAGTTCGTATACACCGATGTGACCCGCGAGGACGATATCGAGACGTTGGTGAACCGCGTCGGATCGCTCGACGTATTCTTCGCCAACGCAGGCGTTTTCGGTGCGCTGGGACCGATCGAGCGGACCGACGCCGCCGAAGCCGACCGCACGATAGCGGTGAACCTGCGCGGGACACTGCTGTGCCTGAAGCACGCGGTTCGCGTGATGCGCCCGCGCGGGCGGGGTTCGATCATCGTCACCGCGAGTCCGGGCGGGGTCGTCGGCGGCGTCGGCCCGCACGTCTACAGCGCGACCAAGGCCGCGGTCGCCGGGCTGGTGCGATCGGTCGCCGCCGAGGTGCGCGACCACGGCATTCGGGTCAATTCTGTTGTGCCAGGGGCGATCGTCTCGGCGATGACCGCCGCCGTGCTCGCCGACGACCCCGCCGACCTCGACGCGGCGGCGCGGGCGATGGCTCCGAGCCCCCTGGTCGGGCGGCCGGGCGTACCCGGGGATGTGGCCGGTGCGGTGTCGTTCCTGGCGAGCCGGGACTCCGCATTCGTCACCGGCACAGAGCTTTTCGTCGATGCGGGGTACACCCACGCCCCGGGCCCGGCGAGCTTCGCCGAGGGCAGGTTCGCCGGGCACTGAGCCCCCCGGGGGCCGGGCTCAGCTGTCCCGGCTGAACACGAATGCGGTCGATTTCACCAATCCGTTGGAGACGGTGACCAGCGCCCGGGACGCACCGGGCACCTGGCGTTCCCCGCCGCGGCCCGTCACCTGCAGAACTGCCTCGGCCAGATGCGTCATCCCGTGCAGGCGGCCCTCGCCGAGCGCGCCGCCGCCGGTGTTCACCGGGAGCTTGCCGGTCAGCGCGGTATGTCCGTCGCGGGCGAACGGCACGGCCTCACCGCGATCGACGAAACCCATCCCCTCCAGCCAGGTGTACACGAAAACGCCGAAACCGTCGTACAACTGGGCGTTGTCGATATCCGACGGGCCGAGACCGCTTGTGCGCCACAGCGTTCGCGCGATCTGCCCGGAGCCTTCGACGAGGTCCTCCAACGTCATCACCGCACCGGTCGGCGCGGCATGCGTGCCCGCGGCGAAGCCGGTGAGCAGCGCCGGCGGCTGTCGCAGATCCCGGGCGCGCTCGGTCGATGTGAGCACGAGCGCCACCGCGCCGTCGACGGGCAGGTCGCAGTCCAGGATCGACATCGGATCGGCGATCATGCGGGCATTCAGATAGTCCGCGGTGGTCAGGGGCTTCCCACGCCAGTACGCGTTCGGGTTCTTCTGCGCGTTGTCCCGGTTGGCCACGATGAACGGACTCAGGTCCGCCCGGGTCAGGCCGTTCAGGTCGAGGTATCGGCGCAGGACGGTCGCGGCCCACGCGGGCGGCATGCTGAAGCCGAACGGGGCCTGGAACTGGTCCGGGCCGGCGGCAATCGTGTTGTCGTAGTTGATGTATCGGCCCTTGGGCACATGCAGTGCGCGGTAGACGATCGCGTGCGTGCACACCCCGGAGTGGATCGCCATCGCGGCGTCCATCACGCTCTGGGTCACCATGCCGTTCGTCGATCCGGTCCAGGTGATCTGCGGTTTGATGCCGAGCAGCTCCGGAAGGTAGTACGGCGTGACGACGTCGATGCCCTCGCCGGTGCCCTTCGTCCCGCCGTAGCGCGGCATCGACGGGGAGGTGGCGATGCCGTCGACATCGCCGCGGGTGAGACCGGCGTCGGACAGTGCGCGATCGCACGCCTCGACGGTGAGCGCCGCGAGCGTGCGCGGCAACCGCCGGCCGAGTTCGCTGTATCCGACACCCGCGACCGCGACCTTGTCCCGCAGCTCCCACATATCTCTCACACTTTCGCCAACCGGAACTGCGGCAGTACGCAGTCCTCGGAGATCTCTTCGAATTCCACCTCGACGGCCGCGCCGATCCGCACGTCGTCCGGTCCGGCGCCGAGCAGATCGGCCACCATCAGCAGTCCGGGTTGTTCCACCAGCTCCACCACGATGACCACGAGCGGCACCAGCCCGGCGAATCCGGGGCCGGGCGCCTCGTCCAGTACGGTGTAGCTGTACACGACGCCGCGGCCCGAGACCGGCTCGTAGGCCAGCTCCTCGCTGCCGCAGGCCGGGCAGGTCAGGCTCGGCGCGTGGTTGAAACGCGAACAGGCGGCGCATCGCTGAATACTGAGCGTGCGCGCCCGGACGCTGTCCCAGAATCCCTCGGTCACATCGTCGGGGAAGGGGACCGGTCTGCTGGCGGTCGTCATCTCACATCTTCCACATCACTGGTGCCGCAAGCACTTTGGCGTAGTGCTTCTCGGTATAGGTGGCAAGCGCCTGCATCTGCGTGGCCATCAGCTCCTCGGCGCGGTCGGCATCGCGTTCGGAGATCGCCGTGGCGATCGAGGACTGGATGTCGACGGTCAGCCGCCGCTGCTTCGGCGGATATTCGATGCCGACCGCGGCTCCGTCCAGAATGTCGAACAGCGCGTTGAACAGCGCCGCGAAGATCAGGTTGCCCGACCCCTCGGCCACGGTGGTGTGGAACCGGCGGGTCTGGGCCAGGAATCCCGCGTGGTCGTCGAGATTCTGGCGTTCGAGTTCGATGATCTCGAACAGTTTGGCGATATCCTCCTCGCTCATGCGCTGGGCGGCGAGCCGGGCCATATGCGGTTCCAGCGCGGCGCGGGTCTCGATCACCGTCTGGAACGGCGCCTGCTGGAACTGCAACAGCAGACTCAGCGAGGTGGCCAGCGCGGAACTGTCCGGCTGCTGCACGATCGGGCCGCCGCTGGGGCCGGGCTTGAGCGTGATGACGCCCTGTAATTCCAGGAAGCGCAACGATTCTCGCAGCGTGCCGCGCCCGACGTCGTAGTCCTCCAGCATCGCTTTCTCCGGGGGCAGTCGATCTCCGACCTGATTCCCGCGGGCATTGATGTCCTCGACGATGCGCTGTGCCACGAGCAGCGCGGTCTTCTTCGGTCGTTCCAAAGCGGTCATAATCGTTCTCCCCTGGGTGGCACTCTTGTGCTGGCAGCTCCCACACCCTACATTCAATGCTATTCATGTGTATAGATTGGCGCGCAAATCGGTGCGTGTCGCTCTGCCGGGCGCGCATCTGCTCCCCGCTCGGTTCTCCTCCCGGATGAAAGCAGGAAGCATGCTGGGCGACAAAAGGATTCTCGTCACAGGCGCGGCGCGGGGTATGGGCCGCGAGCTCGCGCTCGAGGCGGCCCGGCAGGGCGCGACCCGGATCGGCATCACCGATGTCGACGACGCGGAATTGGCGGTGACGGCCTCGCTCGTCGCCGAATCGGGCGCGCAGGTGCGGCGGATGCGGGCGGACCTGCGTTCCACCTCCGAGATCCGGGACATGGTGGAGGATTTCGCGAGTTGGGCCGGTGGTCTGGACACGCTGTTCAACAATGCGGGCGTGCTGGATCACATGTTCACCGATGCGGACCGGACCGGGGTGGAAACGCTCGCGGAAGAGGTCTGGGACACGGTGATGGATATCAATCTCAAGGCGGTCTGGTCGGCGATCAAGTTCGCGGCTCCGCATCTGCGCGCGTCCGATCGCGGGCCGTCGGTGGTCAATGCCGCGTCGGTCGCGGGCCTGGCCGGTACGCATATGCCCGCGTACGGGGTGTCGAAGGCGGCGGTGATTCAGCTGACCAAAGTGGCGGCGGTGAACCTGGCGCCGCACGTCCGGGTGAATTGCTATTGCCCGGGCGCGATTCGCACCCCGATGAGCGATGCGCATCTGGCCGCCGCGACGGACAAATCCGCCCGCGCGCGGTCGATGTACGGAACGCACCTGATTCCCCGGCTCGGCCTGCCGGTCGAGGTGGCGCGTACCGCGTGCTTCCTGGCCGGCGACGAGGCGTCGTTCCTGACCGGCGTCGCGGTCCCGGTCGACGGCGGCACGATGGCCTGGCGCGGCGTGCACGATGTGGTCTCGGTCGATGAGGCGTTGTGTGACAAATGATTTGCGATCGCGAGAACGCTCATGAGCGGTGACGAGCTGACCGAACTGCGGGAGCGGGTGCGGCGGCTGGAAGCGGCCGAGATCGCGCGCGACCACGTGCACGCCTATGCGCGGGTCCTCGACGATCCGCGGCCGGAAACGGTGACGGCGCTCTTCGCCCCTGACGCCGTACTCACCACGCCGTCACGAAAGGTGCACGGCCGTGCGGAGATTCGCGCGTTCTTCGAACGGGCCTTCCGGGCCGATCGGTCGGTCAAACGGCATTTCATCGCCAATGCGCGAACGACCTGGCTCGGCGATTCCCGGGTGCGCGTGCGGTCCCAGGTGTTCTTCACCGGTCGCGGCGCCGATCGTTCCGTCATTGGGTGGGGCGGCTACGACGACATCGTGGACGTCAGCGGGCCGGAGCCGAGCTTCGTGGAGAAGAACATGGTGATCGAGGTGAGCACCGATCTGGCCGCCGGATGGCCGCACGCTCCCGAAATTCCCTGAGCCCGGCGCGGCTCGGGTTGCGTGGCACCTGAATCCGCGACCGGGGCGCATTCTGTGCCCGGAGAAGCATTGGCGCGCACGAGGTTCGGCGCTGTGCAGCGGCAGGCGACGACCGCGGGTTGCGGAATCGCCGAAGCGGCGCGGGGACAGGCGATCCCGCGCCGCCCGATTCGGCGACGTTCAGCGAACCGGGAGCTTCGGCGGATTGGTCCGGTAGGTGGCCGGTGTGCGGGACAACCGAATCGGGTTGCGCACCTGGGCGATTCCCCGGCCCCCGGATTCCTCGGTCGGCAGCGCCACGGGTTCCAGGCCGAGGCTTTCCGCGAGGGCGACGGCCTGGCCGATGTCGTTGATCGGGCCGGCGGGCACCCCGGCGTCGACCAGGACGGTGAACCAGTGGTCCGCGTCGCGCGTGCGGAAAACGCTCTCCAGATCCGCGATCAGCGCCTCGCGGTGGGTCACGCGGTCGGTGTTGCTGCGATACCGCGGATCCTCGGCCCATTCGGGACGGCCGAGCGCGCGGCACAGGGCGATGAACTGTTTGTCGTTCGCGGCCGCGATGGCCAGCGGCCGGTCGGCGGTGGCCACCGGCTGATACGGCGCGACGCTCGGGTGCGCGTTGCCCATCAGCTTCGGCACGTTGCGGGTGAGGATGTGCCCGGAGACCTGGTTGGTCAGCGAGGCCAGCGCCGAGGACAGCAGGTTCACCTCGACCCGCTGCCCCTGCCCGGTGCGCAACCGGTGGATCAGCGCGGTCTGGATGCCGAGCGCGGCGTGCAGTCCGGTGATGGCATCGATCATCGCGACGCCGACCTTGGCCGGGCCGGTCTCCGGATGGCCGGTGATACTCATCAGCCCGCCGGTGGCCTGCGCGATCAGGTCGTAGCCGGGCAGATGCGCACCCTTACCGGAACCGAAGCCGGTCACCGAGCAGTACACCAGCGCGGGGTGTTCGGCCGCGAGCTGCTCGTAGCCGAATCCGTATCGCTCCAGCGTGCCGGGTTTGAAGTTCTCCACCACGACGTCCGCGCCGCTGATCAGCTCCCGGGCCACCGCGCGGTCCGCCTCGTCGGTCAGGTCGAACGCGACCGACGTCTTGTTCCGGTTGAGCCCCAGGAAGTAGGTGGACTCGCCCTCGTGCCAGGGTGGTCCCCAGCCGCGGGTGTCGTCGCCGACGCCGGGGCGTTCCAGCCGGATCACCTCCGCGCCGAAGTCGGACAGCAGCATCGTCGCGTAGGGGCCCGCCAGCACGCGACTGAAGTCGACGATGCGCATCCCGGACAGGGCTCCGGGTTCGGTGACGGTCATGGTCGTCCTTTCCTGCTGCGGTCGATCGCCGCGGGAGTCTGTTCGCCGAGGAATTGCGCGATCGGCCGGAATCGGACCAAACCCTACACATTCATGCGCATGGTTGCTATGGTTCTACTGGATTTGCGAGTGACCTGGAACACGTGAAGTGAGGTGCACAACCCATGGCCGGAGACTCCGGAACGGCCGCCACCAGCCGAAACCGCTTGCGCGGTAACCGCTGGAGTTCGGCGATGGCCGTCACGAACGCAGGTGGCTCGGCGTCGGTATACCGCGACGCACGAAGCGGCAATATCTTTGCCGGGGCGTGAGGGACGACTGTGAAACTGGCTCTGCGCTTCGATATGCGGGCCCCCGGGATCGGGGTGGGCAGTCCCGATCAGTACGCCGCCGCGCTCGATCACGCCGCGTGGGCGGACGAACTCGGGTTCGAGACGGTCTATCTCGCCGAACACCACGGCGCCGATGACGGCTACTGCGCCGCCCCGATGATCCTGGGCTCGGCGATGCTCGGCCGGACCCGCCGGATAACGGTGCATCTGTCCGCGCTGGTCGCGGTTCTGCACCATCCGCTGCGGCTGGCCGAGGACCTCGCGGCGCTCGATCTGATCGGCGGCGGCCGGGTCGAGGTCACACTCGGACTGGGCTACCGCGATTCGGAATATCGGATGTTCGGCATCGAGCGTCGCCGGCGCGTGCAGGTTCTGGAAGAGATCGTCGAGGTGCTGCGACAGGCGTGGACCGGCGAGGAGTTCGACTTTCGCGGCGAACCGGTGAAGGTCCGCCCGCGCCCCGCGCGCCCGCAGGGTCCGCCGCTCTACGTCGGCGGCTCGGCCGAGGCGTCCGCGATCCGGGCGGCCAGGATCGGTGACGGATACCGCCCGGCCGGGTCCGAGAAGGACCGGCTCTACGAGATCTACGCCGCCGCGCGCCAACGGCTCGGTGAGCCGGTTCCGCCGCGCGCCCCGGTGCTCGGACCGCTGTTCCTGTTCGTCTCCGAGGATCCCGCGCGCGACTGGGAGATCGTCGCCCCGCACGTGCTGTACACGACCAACGCCAATGCGACCTGGGCTCGCGAGCGCGGGGTGGGCACCACCGCCTACCGGCCCGCCGCGGGACTGGCCGAGTTGCAGGCCGACCCGAATATCCGGGTGGTGACCCCGCAGGAGTGCGTCGAGCTCTGCCATAAGCTCGGGCCCGACGCCGAACTGGTCTTTCAGCCCCTGATGGGCGGACTGCCCCTGGACGCGGGCCGACGCAGCCTGCGCCTGTTCGAAACCGCGGTCCTGCCCGAACTCGTCGAGTTGGGCTACCGCCCCCGGAACCGCCGCCCCTGAGCGGCATCGACAGACGACTTTTCCGAATACGCCCGGGCTCCCGGGCATCTCCATCCACTCAATGAAGAGGCAAGATGACAACTACTGCAACGGATTCGAACGGCAGTGAGGTGTCGGCCGCGATGCCACGCGGCCTGGTCCTGATGATCGGCTATTTCGTCATCCTGGCCACCCTGGTGCTGACCATTCCGCTCAAGCTGCTCGGCCAGATCGGGCCCGCCCTCGGTGCGTCGAGCAGCCTGCTCAACTGGGTGGTGATCATCGGCTCGCTCAGCGGGGCGATCGGCACATCCCTGCTCCCGCCGCTCGCGTCGCTGTTCGGGCAGCGGCGGATGGCCCTGGTCACGATGGGCCTGCTGACGTTCGGCAGCGTCCTGGGAGCCTGCGCGCCGAATATGACCGTGCTGCTGATCGGCAGGTTCATCGGCGGGTTCACCCTCGGCGCCATCGCCCTCGCGCTGGCGATCGCACGGTCCAACCTGACCGGGCGGACGCTGCGGGTCGTGCTGTCCTGGATCGCGGCCGCGGAAGGGATCGCCGCCGGCCTCTCGTTCGCCATCGGCGGACTTCTCACCGACACCGTGCACGTGAACTGGCGGATCGTCTTCGTGATCCTCGCGGTGCTGGGAATCGTCGGATTCCTGGGCACGCTCGCGGCGGTCCCGAGCCGGCAAGGCCCGGGTCGCGGCCGGGTCGACTGGGTCGGCGGGCTGCTGCTCGCCGTCGCGCTCGCCCTGATCCTGGTTCCGCTCAGCATGGGTTCGAAGTGGGGCTGGTCGTCGCCGAAAACGTTGGTGCCGTTGGTGTTCGGTGCCATCGTGGTGGCGGTCTGGTGGAACGTCGAGGCGCGGGTGTCCGAGCCGCTGGTCGACACCCGTGCGCTGCGGAACATGAACTTCCTGCGCGGCTGGCTGGTGTTCTTCCTGGCCGGCATGCTCGCCTGGATCGTCAACTTCACGCTGCCGACGTTCACCGAGGTTCCCGCGTCGGCCGGTTTCGGTTTCGGCTACGACGAACTGACCAGCGGTCTGCTGATGCTGATGTTCTGCTTCGGCATCGTGGCGGGCAGTGCGTCGGTCGGGCCGCTGAGCCGGGTCGTCCCGGCTCGTGTGCTGTGCCTGTTGGCGTTCGTCGGCTGTGGCGTCGGCATGCTGCTCATCGCGTTCGCCCACGGGTCGGAATGGCAGCTGTGGGTGTGGCCGATCATCGTCGGCCTGTCGTACGGACTCGCCGTCGCCAGCGCCTACCTGACGTTCATTCAGGCCCTGCACCCCGATCAGGTCGCGACGGCGGCGAGCATCGGGCAGATCAGCGGTCCCCTGGGCGGCGCGATCGGCAGTGCGGCGATCAGCGCGGTGCTGACGGCGCAGGTGGTGAAGGTGGGGCACAAAGCGGTTCCGACTCAGCACAGTTTCCAGCTGGGCTGGGTGATCGGGGCCGGGCTCTCGGTGGTCGGCTTGCTGCTGGTCGCGCTCATCCGGGCTCCGAAATCCGCTGCGGCCGAGTCGGCCTGATGACCCCGGGCAGGGCCCCGCATCCGGCCGGATGCGGGGCCCTGCCTCCTCCGCGTGGCCGATCGGAGCCGGAACGAACCACCCCGCGACAACGTGACCGCTGGAGAGGACGACGATGTTCATTTCGATCGACAAGGCCCGGTGTATGGGCCACGGCCGCTGCTATGCGATGGCCGAACGGCTGCTGACCGACGACGACGATGGATTCGTGGCCGAGCGCGGCCGCACCTGGGAAGTCCCGGAGGAATTGACCGCCGAGGCCGAGTCGGCGGCGCACGCGTGCCCCGAATCGGCCATCGCGGTACGCAATTCGTAACTCCCGCAGTGCCCCGGAACGACCGACGGCCCGGCATCCTCGTGAAAGGATGCCGGGCCGCAGGTCGGTGTTCCGACGTGAATCCGACTGTGCCGCAGTCAGTCCCAGACCAGCGGGACCTGCTGCAACCGCAGTTGGCTGCCGCGCTCGCGCAGGTCCGCGCCCTCGGCGATCCGGTAGTGCGGGATTCGCCGGTGCCACTCGGTCAGCGCGACGACCAGTTCCGCACGGGCCAGATGCATTCCGAGACAGCGGTGGTAGCCGGCGCCGAAACCCAAGTGCTGCTGCAGGTTCGGCCGGTCCGGGTCGAAGACGTGCGGGTCGTCGAACACCCGCGGGTCCTGGTTGGCCGCCGCCAGGCCCAGCCACACCAGATCGCCCTTGCGGATCGGCAGACCGTGGAAATCCATGTCGTGTGCGGCTTCCCGGCCGTCCTGGATGATCAGGCCGTAGAGCCGGATGATCTCCTCGATCGCGTTCGGCCACAACTCGGGCTCGTCGAGCAGCCGCTGCCGGTCCTGCGGATGGGTGGCCATGTGCAGGAACGTGTAGCCCAGGGCGCTGCGGGTGGTGTCGAGTCCGGCCGCCATGATCGTCATGCAGATGGTCAGGATCATCTCGTCGGGGATCGGGGCGCCCTGGTACTCCGCAGTGACCAGCCGGGTCACCAGATCGGTCGTGGGGTCGCCCGGATTCGCCCGGCGGCCGGCGATCGCCGCGGCGAAGTACGCGTCGAGTTCGCGGCGGGTCCGCGCGGCGATCTGCTGTGCCTCGGGGGACTTGTCGAAGAATCCGGTGAACTGGCCCTCCACCCAGGGCTGGAACTTCGGGCCGTCCTCGACGGGCAGGCCGAGCAGTGCCAGGAACAGTTCGGTCGGATAGGTCATGCCGAAGCCGGTCGCCATATCCTCGGACTTGCGCGGCGCGATGTGTTCGACCAGTGCGACGGCGCGCTCCTGCGCCAGATCCGCGATGCGCCGGACCAGCTTCGGCGCGAAGAACGGGTTGAGGATCCGCCGCATTTCGGCGTGCTGGGGCTGATTCAGGTTCTCCGGCAACAGAATTCCCGGTGGCGACCGGTGCAGGGAGCTGACCTGGTCGTTGGTGAAGTCGGCGTCCCGTTGCAGCGCTTCGCGCACGTCGTCGAATCGGTTGAGGACCCAGAAACCCTCCTCGGTCGAATCGTTCCAGGCGAATCGTGCGGCTTCCCGGTCGGCGTTGAGCAACCGGTGCGTTTCCAGCGCGGGGCGTTCCACGCGGTAGTCGGTGTGGAACACCGGACATCCGCCGAGATCGCGTACACCGGCGGAATTGTCGGCCACCTCGGTCATGGCATCTCCTCGTCGAGTCCTGATTTCACTGCGAATTATTAGCATGAATGTGATCTACGTCAACGATTGACATTCAAGCTAATGATGTGCATGATTCGGATGAAATCGAACGATGACAGGAGGCCGGCCATGCGCAGGCTCGAGGACACCATCGCGCTGGTGACCGGCGGAGGTTCGGGAATCGGGGCCGCGTCGGCGCGTCGGCTGGCCGCGGAAGGGGCGGCCGTGGCCGTCGTCGATCTGCACTCCGACGCCGCAGAGGAGACGGCCGAGGATATCCGGCGGGCCGGTGGGCGAGCGGCCGCCTTCGAGGCCGACGTGCGCGACCGGGTGCGGATGCAGGCGATCGTGGCCGAGGTCGTCGCGCAGTTCGGCGAGGTCGGCGTGGTGTTCACCGGAGCCGGGGTCTCGGGCGCGCGGATCGACAGTCATGAACTGTCCGAACAGGATTGGCGCGGCGTGCTCGACATCAACCTGAGCGGCACGTTCTTCACCATCCAGGCCGCGCTGCCGTCGCTGCTGCGGCGCGGTGGCGGTTCGATCGTCACCTGCGGGTCGACGTCCTCCTTCATCGCGACACAGGGCGGCCTCGCGCCGTACCGGGCGTCCAAGGGCGGAGTCAAGATGCTCACCCGGACCCTCGCGATCGAGTATGCGCCGCACGGAATTCGGGTCAACAGCGTGTGCCCGGGCGCGGTCAAGACGAACCTGAGCAGCAATACCGCCGCGATCGTCCCGACCGTCGGCGCGGTGCGCAAACCCTCCAAGCCCCTGAACGTCCCGCTGGGCCGGTACGGCGAGCCCGAGGAGATCGCCGCGGTGGTCGCATTCCTCGCGTCCACGGACGCCTCGTACGTCACGGGCCAGGCGGTCCTCGCCGACGGCGGTGTCACCGCCGAATGACGCGCGAATCCGGCCGGGCCCCGATACTTTTCGACGGCGCCATCGATATGCATTGCCATTTCGGCCCGGAGCCGCTGGTCGAGAAGCTCGCGAAACATCCGCATGCGGTGGACCCGATCCAGGCCGCCCGGGAGGCCGCGGCCGGTGGGATGCGTGCGATCGTGTTGAAGGCGCACGAGTTTCCTTCGACCGCGGTCGCCGATCTGGCGAACAAGGCCGTGCCGCAAGTCCTTTCGATCGCCGGGATGTGCTGTGACCACCCGGTCGGCGGGCTCAACTCGCGGGCGGTGGAGACCGCGCTGCGCGCGGGCGCTCGGGTGATCTGGCTGCCGACGTTGTCCTCGGCGTCGAACAGTCCGCGGGCGGTCGAGGCGGCATTCGGTGTGCGGCAGGGGATTCCGGTGCTGCGTTCGGACGGCGGACTGACCCCCGAGGTGCGCGAGATCATGGATCTGGTCGCCGCGAGCGGTGCGGTGCTGGCCACCGGGCACATCACCACCGACGAGCACTACGCGGTGGCCCGTGCGTTCTGCGGGCGCGGGAAGCTGGTCGTCACGCACGCGATGCACGCGAGCGCGGGGCCGGGGTTGTCCGTCGATCAGGTCGTGGAGCTGGCCGATCTGGGCGCGGTCATCGAGTTCGCCGCGCACACCTGTATGGGAAAGCCGTCGACATTCGGCCAGGTCGTCGCCGCGATCGGCCGGATCGGCCCGGAACGGGCGATCGTGTCCACCGATTACGGCTGGACCGACACTCTGCCGCATCCGGCGGCGGGTTTGCAGGGGTACGTGAACGCCCTGTGGGACGAAGGCGTCGACGAGCGCGATCTGCGGCTGATGGCCGGCACGGTCCCGGCGCGGCTGTTGAGTTTGGACTGAGCACATGGAGGTTGTACGGATGGGACGGGTTGCCGGGAAGGTCGCGCTCATCACCGGCGCGGCGCGGGGGCAGGGCAGAGCGCACGCGTTGCGCCTGGCGCAAGAGGGCGCGGATATCGTCGCGGTCGACTCCTGTTCGGACGTGCCCTCGCTGGAATATCCGATGGCCACGGTGGCGGATCTGCGCGAAACCGAGCAGCTGGTGCGCGCTCTGGGCCGCCGGGTGCTGGCCCGACAGGTGGACGTGCGCGATCAAGCCGGTCTCGACCGGGTGGCCGCCGACGCGGTCGAAACCCTGGGCGGCATCGACATCGTCAGCGCCAACGCGGGCGTCTGCGGCTGCCGGCCGACGTTCGACCTGTCCGAGGCCGAATGGCAGGACATGCTCGACATCAACCTGACCGGAGTTTGGCGCACGGTGAAAGCAGCTGTGCCGCATATGATCTCGGCTGGCCGGGGTGGTTCGGTGATTCTGACCAGTTCGGTGGTGACATTCGTGGGCGCGGCGAACGTCGCGCACTACAACGCATCCAAGAGCGGCGTGGTCGGGCTGATGAAAACCTTGTCGGCGGAACTGGGGAAGCACGGAATCCGCGTCAACGCGGTGCATCCCGGCAATGTCGCCACCGCCATGCTGTTCAGCGATTCCACGCTGCGGGTCTTCTGCCCCGACCTGGAGAACCCGACACCCGACGATCTGCGCGAACGTGCCCGCACGGGAGACGTTCTCGGGCAGGGCTGGGTCGAAGCGGTGGATATCAGCAACGCCGTGCTCTACCTGGCATCCGAGGAGGCGCGATTCGTGACCGGGGTATCCCTGCCGGTGGACTGCGGCCGCCGGATCGGCTGAACGGAGATGACGATGGATTACGGAAAACGGCTGAGCGACAGGCGAATTCTGATCACCGGGGGAGCGGGCGGGATCGGCGCCGCGGCGGCGCGACGACTGTCCGCCGAAGGAGCCGCGGTCGCGATTCTGGACACCGCTGTCGACGCGGCGCGGCAGCTGGCCTCCGAACTGGGTGACGCGACGTCGTTCGAATGCGATGTCACCCAGGAACAATCCCTCGACGCGGCGGTGACGGCGGCAGCGAGAGAACTCGGCGGATTGGACGGCGTGCTGACCTGCGCGGGCATCGCCCGTTCGGGGCTGCCGCACGAAATGACCTTGGACGACTGGTTTTCGGTGATCGCGGTCAATCTCAACGGCACGTTCCTCGCGATCCGGGCCGCACTGCCGTATCTGCTGGATGCGGGGACATCGAGTGTGGTGACCATCGGTTCGGTCGCCTCGCTGGTGTCCGCGAACACCAATACCCCCAGCTACGACGCGTCGAAGAGCGGGGTATTGGGGCTTACGCGTTCGATCGCGGTCGGATATGCCGATCGCGGTGTGCGCGCGAACTGCCTGTGTCCCGGAGTGGTCGACACCCCGCTCGCCCGCCGCGCCCGCGAGGTGGAGGGCGTGACGAGCAATGCGGTCGCCTCGACGCCGCTGGCCCGTCGCGCCGACCCGCAGGAGATGGCGGCCGTGATCGCCTTCCTGCTGTCCGCGGAATCGTCGTACATGACCGGTTCGGTCGTCGCCGCGGACGGCGGCCTCACCGCACGCTGATCCGGCCTGCCTGTGCGGCAACAGGATGCCATCTCATTTCAGTCTTCGAATGACAAGCGATAGAAGCGTTCCCCGGAGGTCTCGGCCATGAAAGAAGGTAGTGCTGTCAGCGATGAGGTGCTGGTGGACGTCCACGACGACGTCCTCGTCGTCACGCTCAACCGCCCGTCGGCGCGCAATGCGGTGAATCGCGCTGTGGCCGAGGCGGTCTCCGCGGCGTTGACCGAACTCGACGCCCGCGCGGATCTCACGGTCGGCGTGCTCACCGGTGCGGGCGGGACATTCTGTGCCGGAATGGATCTGAAGGCGTTCGTGCGCGGCGAATCGCCGGTGATCCCGGGACGCGGATTCCTCGGCTTGGTGGAGGCCCCGCCGGGGAAACCGCTGATCGCCGCCGTGGAGGGGTACGCACTGGCGGGCGGCTGCGAGGCGGTTCTCGCCGCGGATCTCGTAGTGGCCTCGCGCACAGCGAGTTTCGGCATTCCCGAGGTCAAGCGCGGGCTGGTGGCCGCGGCCGGCGGGCTGATGCGGCTGCCGCGGCGGATCCCGCAGGCCGTGGCGATGGAACTGGCGCTGACCGGCGAGTTGATCGGCGCCGAGCGAGCTTTCGAACTCGGCCTGGTCAATCGGCTCGCCGAGGAAGGGCATGCCCTCGACACCGCCCTCGAGCTGGCCCGCTCGATCTCGGCGAACGCCCCGCTCGCCGTGCGGGCCTCCAAACAGATCATTCAGCAGAGCGCGCAGTGGCCGCCGGACACGATGTTCGAACGGCAGCGGGCGATCACGGGTCCGGTGTTCGCCTCGGCCGACGCCCGGGAAGGCGCCCGCGCCTTCGCCGAGAAGCGACCGCCGCGCTGGCGGGGAGCGTGAAGGCCTCGTCGGGTTCGCCGGCTGCCGAGAGCAGCCGGCCGAGCCGGGTCAGTGCGACCGCAACCAGTCGCGGTAATGGGTGCCGGACAGGCGCGCGCCTGCCGGTGCGGTGAGAACATCGCCCTGGACCACGGCGAACAGGCCGGCGGTCGGGTCGGTGACGATGTGCCGGGGGTCGTCCGTGGCTTCCAGGGTGATGCGGCCCAATTCGTCGAGGGTGAAGACGTCCGGCCCGGCGATGTTGCGGATACCGCGCAGCGGTTCGCCGACGGCGACCTGTGCGATCGCGGCGGCGACGTCGGCGGAGCTGATGGGTTGTATCGGGGTTGCGGGCAGGCGCACGACATCGCCGTTGGTGGTCCATTCCATCGTCGGCGCGATGAACTCCATGAACTGGGTGGCACGCACGATCGAGTACGGGACCGGTCCGGCCTCGACGAGCTTCTCCTGAAGCGTCTTGGCCCGGTAGTAGGCCATATCGGGGACCTGGTCGACGCCGACGATCGACAGCGTCACCAGATGCGCGATACCCGCCGCCTGCGCGGCGGTCAGCAGGTTCGTCACCGAGGTGCGGAAGAAGTCCAGGGACTCCTCGTCGAAGGTGGGCGAGTTGGTCAGGTTCACCGCGACCTCCGCCCCGCGCAGCGCGTCGTCGAGGCCATCGCCGGTGAGCAGGTCGACGCCGGTGGAGCGGGAGTGTCCGGTCGCTTCGTGCCCGGCCGCGGTCAGATCGCTGACCACCTGGGAGCCGATGAGTCCGGTGCCGATAACCGAGATCTTCACGAGATTCTCCTTCGATCGACGGGATTCGAGGTGGTGCCCTACATGTGCCGATATCCAGCGGTTCAGAAATATGTGCCCGCGAACGGGGCCTCCTTCGTGCCGAACAGGTTGTCCGCGTCTTCCGATGCGCCGCTTCGCATTTCGGTCACCCGACCGGCAAGGGACAGAGCGCGCCAGCTGGTGCCCCCGAGGTATGCGGCGGACAGGGCGGAGACGTCGGTGGTGAGGTCGGCCGGGGCGTCGACGCGGGCGGCTCCCTCGGCGTGGATGCGGTAGCTGCCGGTGTTGGCTGGCAGCAGCGGATCGGTGACCGCCAGCACCACCGGGGCCGCGTCGCGGTATCCGCGCCGGGACAGAGCGGTCTGCACGTCCACCAGACGCAGCCAGGTCTCGTCGTGGACGCCGGTCACCTCGACCACCCGCTCGTTGGTGAACAGGTGTCGCAGCGGGGCGTCCAGCGGCGTGAAGGGGAATACGATCCGGTCGACGATGTCCAGCGACAGCAGGTGCCGCAGCAGACCGACGTAGGCGGCGGAGGTGGTGGCCACCCAGTCGTCGACCACGATGGTGCGCTGCGGGTTTCGCGGCCAGGCCGCGGAGTCGGCCGCGCGGTAGCGCAGGAAACCGTCTTCCTCGCCCGGCTCGCCGTGCACCACGGTCCAGCCCGCATCGCCCGCGGCCAATTCCTGCAGCCGCCACCAGTACGACGGCCGGTCGATCGCGCCGATCCACGAAACTCGGCCCAGCGCATAGATTTTCGCCAGTTTCTCCCAGCGTTCGCCGGGGGCGGGGTAGTGCACCGGCCCCGCCTGCGGCACGGTATCGCGCAGGCGAGCGCGCCGGTTGTCCAACTCCACACCGGCGTACGAACTCGCGACCCCGTAGCCGAAACGTTCGTAGATGCCGCCCTGGGTGGCGCGCAGCGTCGCGACGATCTCCCCGCGGTCGGCGATATCGGACAGTTGCCGTCGCAGCAACGCGCTCACCACACCGCGGCGCGTGTGCGTCGGCAGGACGCCGACGTGGGTGACCGCGGCGTGCGGCAGCCGCTGCCCGCCCGGCGCCACCAGCCAACTGGTGTAGGAGTCGGCGGCGCCGACCAACCGGCCGTCGAGCCGGGCGCCCAGCGTGCGGCCGGGTTCGACCAATCCGTCCGCGTCCCGCGGCAGCGGTGGCAGACCGACCATCGCGGTCCGGAAAATCGCTCCGGCGGCGCGCACATCCTCCGTGCGCGTCACCGTCTCCAGTTCGAGGGCGGGGTCGGTCGTCATTGCGTCCCTCCGGATAGCGGCTGTGGTTCGAGTTCACGGACGCCGGGTCGGCGATTCGACATTACCGGTGGTCCGGCCGGTCGGCCGGTGCGGTGCCGCGACCCGAGGTGGGCGCCGCCGGTCCGAACCGGTGCCGCATCGCGGACTGGCGAATAATGGAATCTGTTCGGGGACAACCGTTTCGGTGGCACCGTGCGGAGCCGGAGCGCGGACAGTATCCGGATCGAGAATACTGGACCCGACGATCCGGAAGTCCCCCGTCGGGTTGCGGGCTGGTGGCTCGCGAGACGAGCCGCGCAACTGCGGCTCATGAGGCCACCGTGTGCGGGCGCGCACGACCGATCTCGATCCGGCTGACGCGACCGTCCCGGGTGATGACGTCGACAACCGCGAGCAGGTGGCCGCCGGGTGCGATGACGTGGGTCGAGCGTCCGGCGACCAGCATCGCGGTGGCGGCCCGGATCCGGTCGGCGAACAGTCTCGTCTCCTCGGCGACCGCGCGGGCGCCGGTGACGACGGCCGGCGTGCCCGGCGGTACGAGGGCCGGGTCGGCGGTGCGCACACAGTCCTCGGTCATCAGCGCGAGCATGCGGTCGATGTCGCCACCGGCGGCCGCGTCGAGGAATGCGTCGACGACCGCGTTCTTCTCGACGGTGGTCGCGAGGGCCGGATCAGCCCCTTCGATCCGGCGGCGCGCCCGGCTGGCGTGCTTCTTCGCGTTGTCGGCGCTGGTGGCGAGAGTGCGCGCCACCTCCTGGAACGGGATGTCGAACAGGTCGTGCAGGACGTAGGCGACGCGTTGCGGTGGGGTCAGGCGAGCCAGGATCACCATCAGGGCCCGGGAAACGTTCTCGCGTCGCAGATAGTCCTCGTCCGCCGCGAGCGCCTCGGCGGGGAGCATGTCCGCGAGCAGCGGCTCCTCGCGGCGACGGTGTCGGGTGCGCAGCTGGTCGAGGCAGACGTGGGTGAGCACCGTGGTCAACCATGCCGCCGGGTTGCGGACCTCGGTCGCGTCGCCGGTCGATGCCCTGATCCAGGTGGTCTGCACGGCGTCCTCGGCGTCGTGCACCGACCCGAGCAACCGGAAGGCCACCGCGGTCAATCGCGGTCGGGCCGCTTCGAATTCCACATCGGATACCACCGGGTGTCACCTTTCCGAGCTGTGAGACGTCGGGATGAACGAGACCACCGAATCTCTGTTCCGAAGTTCACCACTACTGAAGGAAGCGACCTGTCGATGAGCGTATCCGAGGTCCCGTCCCGGACCCTGTTTCGTGCAATTCTCGCGGACGGTCATGTTTCACGCCGAGAGCTGGTGTGAGGCATGACCGCCCTGTTCGTCGTCACGCTCGTGTGCATCGTGGCGAATGCGGCAATCGCGCTCGCCGATTACGGCCGGGCCGGTTTCGTGCTGCGGAATTCGGCCGAGGTGCACGTTCCCGCGCGCGCCGTGCCCTACCTCGCGACATTGAAACTGGCCGGGGCCGCGGGCCTCGTCGTCGGACTGCTCGCACCGCCCTGGCTCGGTGTGGCGGCGGGCATCGGCCTGACGCTGTTCTTCGTCGGTGCGATCGCCGCCCACATCAGAGCCCGCGTTTTCCACAACATCGCCTTCCCCGGTCTCTACCTGCTTCTCGCTCTGGGCTCCGCCGCCTATCTGCTCGACGCCGCGGTTGGGTAGCGGGCATCCTCGCCGTTCGAACATGCACTGCGACAAGGCTTCTCGATGCCCGGATCGGAGGAGGTGCATGGCAGGCGGGGTGTCGCGAGCCGCCGGGCCGTTACCGGTCGGCGGGCTCGCGTCGTGCTGCGCGAATGTTCACCGACGGCGTGGGGCGCCCGCGCGGCTGCCGTCGAGGAAGAGGCCGGCAGCGGCGGCGCTGGCTTCTTCCAGGCCGAGGCGGCCCTGCCGGGTCAGTTTGACCGCGCTGAGCGCCGCGCCGCTGAGGAATTCGTCGAGGATTTCGATCGAAAGGTCGCCGCGCAGCACACCCTCCTGGATGCCGCGACCGAGCACCTCGTGGACCGGGGCGGCGAGGGTGGGCAGCACCGTTCTGACCCGCTCGTGGTCGCTGAGCAGGACGGCGTAGCGATCACCGACCGCGACCACCGCACGCAGGATGCGCTCGAGCGCCTCGACGACACCGGCGCGGGCGAGACCGGCGTCATCGAGGCGGCGGCCGAGATCGGCGGCCGCGTCGGCGACGAGGGCGTCGAGCAGGGCGTCCCGGTTCGCGTAGTACCGGTAGAGCGTGGCACGGCTGATACCTGCGGCCGACGCCACGGCGGAGAGTCCGGCGCTCGAACCCTCCTCGGAGAACACGCGGGCGGCGGCGTCCAGGATCGCGGCGGATGTGCGGTCGAAACGCGGGGATCCGCTGCCCGGGGAAGGGGCGGTCATTATCTCATCGTAGGTGGCCGTGTCGCAGATCTGGACATCGCTGTCTGCACAGTGCTGTGTACTGGTGATACATTTATGTCTCAATAGTAGACGTAAATGTCGCTCGAAGTTCTCGTTGCGAGTGGCGATCACAGTGAAGGAGTCCCGAGATGGCGCGTGTTCTGGTGACCGGTGGGAGCGGGTTTCTCGGCGCTCACTGCCTGGTTCGACTGCTGGCGGCCGGGTACGAAACGCGCACCACTGTCCGGAGTCCGGCGCGTGCGGAGGATGTGCGGGCAATGGTGCGCGCGGGCGGCGCGGGTGAGCCGGGTGGTCGCCTGGCGGTGTCCGTCGCCGACTTGACCACCGATCCGGGCTGGGCCGAGGCGGTCGAAGGCTGCGATTACGTCCTGCACGTCGCCTCGCCCTTTCCGGCCACGGTGCCGAAGGACGAGAACGAGCTGATCGTGCCGGCCCGCGACGGAGCACTGCGCGTGCTGCGAGCCGCCCGCGACGCGGGTGTCCGACGGGTGGTGCTCACCTCTTCGTTCGCCGCGATCGGTTACGGCCATGCGGAGCGGAGCACCGCGTTCACCGAAGCGGACTGGACCGACCCCGACGCGCCGGGTGTGCAGCCGTATCAGCGATCCAAGACCCTTGCCGAACGGGCGGCCTGGGACTTCATCGCGCGCGAAGCCGGCGGACTGGAACTGGCCGTGGTCAACCCGGTCGGCATCATGGGCCCGGTGCTGAGTGCCGACTACTCCACCTCGATCCAGTTGATCAAGCGCATGCTCGACGGTGCGCTTCCCGGCTGCCCCGACGTCCGCTTCGGCATCGTCGACGTACGCGATGTGGCAGACCTACATGTGCGGGCCATGACCTCCCCGGCCGCCGCGGGCGAGCGTTTCCTGGCTACCAGCGGCGACTTCATGACCAGCCGGGAGATCGCCCGAACTCTCCGGGACGGCTGCGGTGACCTGGCCCGCAAGGTGCCCACGAGAGCGATCCCGAACTGGCTCGTGCGAGCGGTGGCGCTGTTCGACCCCGCCGCGCGGCAGTTGCTACCCGAACTCGGCAAATACAAGAACGCGACCAACGACAAGGCCCGCCGCCTGCTCGGCTGGGACCCGGCAACCCCGGCGGAGGCGCTCGTCGCCACCTGCCGCAGCCTGCACGATCAGGGGCTGCTCAGCCCGCCGCGATGATCGGGGCCAGGCCGCCCGGGGACATCAGGGCGCTGCTCGCGGTGACCTGTTTGCCGTTGACGGTGACGGTGGGGGTGGAGTCCACCCCGCCGGCCAGTACCGCCTTGGTCTTCGCGCGCAGGTACCTGTCGTAGCTGCGGTTGGTGATGCATTGGGCCACAGCGTTTTCCGTATAACCGGCCGTTTCGGCGATGTCGATCAGCCGATCGTCGGCGAGGCCGTCGCTGCCTTCTTCGGGCTGCTGCGCGAACATCGCGGCCAGCCATGACTGGTAGTGGTCCAAGCCGGAATTCGTGACGCAGAACGAGGCGTTTCCGGCGCGGGAGGAGTACTGCGTGGTGCTCGCCCGGTCGAGGAAGGTTATGACGCTGTACTCGACCGCGGCGGTGTGATCGCGCACCGCGTTCTCGAGCACCGACCCGTTGTTCGCCTCGAACATCTTGCAGTACGGGCACTGCAGATCCATGACGACCCGGACCGTCACCCTCGCGTGCGGATCGCCGATCCGGACCGCGCCGTCGGCCAGTACATGCGCCACCGACGACGCCCCCGGGAACCGCGACGGCGTTTCCCGGAATCTCCTTGGCGAATGCGTTGCGGGCCAACAGTCCCGCGCCGATCGCGACGGCCAGCACCAGTTCGCATTCCCGGACGTATTCGGTTGGCTTTCAGTCCGGTTGGAAGAAGGCGAGCACTCTGCGACTGGCATCGGGTGCCATCAACATTTCCTGCAAGCGTGCGGATCGTTCCGCCACCGCGCTGGTCCGGTCGAACATCTCGCGTTCGTATTCCGCTACGGCGGTGGGGAAATCGTCCGGGTGCACGGCCAGTGCGCGGCCGAGCACAGCGCCGTCGAGCAGTGCCATGTTGGCGCCCTCGCCTACCGCCGGCATCAGGTGCGCGGCGTCGCCGACCAGCGTCACGTCCGGGGTGGTCGGCCAGGTCAGGCCGATGGGGAGGGTGGTCATCGACCGCGGCGTGATCATGTCGTCGCAGGCCGCGATCAGCGCGGTGAACTGTGGGTGCCAGCCGGGGAGCAGCTCGATCAGGCGCGCCCGGGCGGCGACCGGATCGCCGAATGGGATTCTGCTGGTCGCGAACCAGTCCTCGGCAGTGTGGTAGAAGCTGATGCCGATGCGCACGCGACCGTCGCCATTGCGTTGCGCCGCAAGCGAAATCCCGTCGCCGAGCACCCAGTAGTTGCCGCGCCCGACCATCGCCGCGAGGTCCGGGTGCGTGCGGTCGATGTCGGGAATGCCGATCTCGACGACGTTCTGGCCGATAGGCACCGGGCGCGCGTCGGTGAGCAGCGCGCGGACCCGGGACTGTGCGCCGTCCGCGCCGACAAGCAGGTCGTACGCGGCACTGCTGCCGTCGGCGAAATGCAGCCGGCCGCCGGCTCCCGGGTCCGATGTTCGCTCCGCGAAGGCGAACGCGTGCCCCCAGCGCACCATGTCCTCGGGGATGGAATTCAGTAGCAGATCGCGCAGATCGGCGCGGTCGACCTCGGGCCGCAGCAGCGGGGCGTCGTCCGGCGTGTCCTCCTGGAGCAGCAGGGTGCCGTCCGGTTCGAGCAGGCGCATGTCCTGGCCCTCGCCACGAGCGATCGCGTAGAACCCGTCGATCAGCCCGGCCTCGCGCAGCGCCGGCTGTCCGGAGTGGATGTCGAGCATGCCGCCCTGGCCGCGCGCGCCGCGCGAGGAATCACGTTCGTACACAACAGCTTCGATGCCGTTGAGGTACAGCATCCGGGCCAGCAGCAAGCCGCCCGGCCCGGCTCCGACGATGGCGATGGTCACGACTTCCTCCGATACGCCTGATAAGTACTGGACTAGTCAGTCCTTGCGACATCCCGATGTGATGAGTGCGATGAAGAGCTTGCCGTTCAGCGCGCTGGTGCGGAAGCAGACGTCGGTGTTTCCGCTATCAGCAGAAGCCGGCGTGCTGTTGGAAAGACGAGATGCCGAGAACATGGTCCGCCGGTGGCCGCGCGGCTCGGGCTTGGTGTGGTGGAACATGGTGCACTGCGGGGCAACCGGCCGGTTTCGCGTCAGGCGACGGCGTCGGTCAGCACGAGGATTCCGCCGGCCAGCAGCGCGATCGCCTTGATCACCTCCAGGGCGACGTACGCGTAGTGGGCGTTCGAGCGGGGAGCGTCCGCACCGGCCAGAACGGCGTCGCTGCGGCGGCTCAGGCCGGGACGGACGAACAGGAGTTGGCCCGCGAGCATCACCACGGCGATCACCGCCGCGACCGAGACGGCGCCGAACGGCGCGAACAGCGATGCCACCACTGTGACCACGGCGAAGACGACCTCGATCGTATTGAGCGCGCGAAACACCATGCGGCCGATGCCGAGTCCGATCGGCAGCGTCACCTGCGGTGCGCGGAATTTCAACGGCGCTTCCAGGAACGAGATCGCCAAGACCATGCCCAGCCAGACGAAAAGGACGGCGGTGATGACGGCCTCGGCGGAACTCATGGGGTGTGTCCTGTCTGTTCGGCGGCGGCGTGCTGCCCGCCGGTGGTGGCGTGCTGCCCGCCGGTGGTGGTCAGATGTGCCAGGCACAGATCGGGCCGGGCGAACGCGTCGAGCCGGTCGACGGTGACGGTTGCGCGCCGGGCGTCCAGCACGCCGCGCATCAGGCCGAGGTGCACCGCGCACACCAGTGCCGGACCTTCTTCGACCAGATCCAGAAATGGGCAGTGCCGCAGCAGGATTCGTTCCCGATCGGCCGGGTCCGGCCGTGGGTCGAAGCCGAGTTCGGCCAACGTGCCCAGCAGAGCATCGACGGCGGATTCCCCGGTATCCGGGGGCGTGAGTCCGCGGCCCCAGGCGCGCCCGGCCCGAAGCGCGTGTGCGGCCGGATCGGGTGCGGTCGCGAGGTCGGCGAGCAGAATCTGCGCGAGCAGTCGATAGTTGCGCGGGCCGGTCGGGTCCATCCCGCGATGGGCGCGAAACATCTGTGCGGGCCGCCCCGGGCCGGTGCGTTCCGGCCGTACTCGCTCGGCCTGCCCGGCCGATACCAGCGCGTCGAGATGGAAGCGCACGGTGTTGGCGTGCAGTCCCAGCCGAGCGGCCAGGTCGAGGATGCTCAACGGTTCGCGGACCGCGCGCAGCGCCGACAGTACGTCGGCGCGCCGGCCGTCCGTACGGGCCGCTCGGACGACGGGATCGGCGCGCGGCGGACTCATCGGCGGACTTCCGTCGCTGCGATGTCCCGGCAGCGCCCCGCCGCGCGCCGTCTCTGGCTCGCATATCCCATGCCTTATTTATACAACTTCGCATTGGATAAATCCGAGTGTGTCGGTCGCGGCAGGCGGGCTGATTCGACGTCTGATCGGACCGACGAAACCGGCCGCGCGGCAGACTCCCGCGGTGGACGACCGAGCAGTGCGTCCGCGGTGCGGGTGACTCCGCGCGGCGACTACTGCGGTGCGAATCGCGAAGTCTCCCTCTGCCGCTGGGGCCGAGGGAGACTTCGCGTGTCGCAGACCTCTCCGACTTCGTCTGCGTTCGCAAGTGATTCGAGCTGTCAGGCGGTTGCACAGGCCGAGGCCAGCGCGGCGCGCTTGGGCTCCAGGCGGCGGGCCTCGTAGTGGGGACGGTGGACTGCGACGAAGTCCATCCGGCCCTCACCGACGATTTCGTGCGAATCACGCACCGTCACTCGCCAACTGCTGAACCGACCACGAGCGCGGACGCATCGGGCGGTGATGGTGATCTCCGCGCCCACCGCGATCGGGCCGAGATGGCCGAGATGCTGGCGAGTGCCCAACGAGCAGAAACCCTCCGGCATCGTCTCGAGGAGTGCGACCATGCACAGTTCCTCGCAGAGCCGGATGACCGCATAGGAGGCCACGACCGGTGGTTTGTTCGACCATTCGGGGCCGGGGCCCGCCGCTTGGACGCAATCCTGTGGGCCGGTGCGGTAGCCGACGGCGCGTTCGTCGCCGACCCGGGCGAGCGTCGGGGTGCTGCGGGAACGGCGGAATCCGTTGGGGGACAGTCGCTGTCGGACAGCACTGGCGGTGGTGGGCATCATATTCACAGCGGTCCGGCCGTTCATGCCGCAACGGCCGAGGCCGGTGCGAGAGCGTCGCGCACATCGTCCAGGCTGCGGAAGTAGTCGTGGACCTGAGCCGCGTCCAGACCGGCCGTGGCCGCGATCTCGTCCATGGTGGCATCGGTGTGGGCGCTGTAGAGATCTCGGGCGATACCCAGAATATATTCGCGCATTCCTCATGCTTTCTACGGGAAAATCCGGTGGAAAAACTGGGTCGGACACGGGCCGACCTGGGCGAATCGATGCGGAGTACTCGCCGGTGAGTACCTGGCGGTTGGTACCGTAAGAGCCCCGTTCGACCGCTCGGTTGCCTCCGGGTTACACATTGCCGGGTTGCTTGCGAACGCTTGCCGTGAGCCCTGCCCGACTCGCACGTGTTCTGTATCACGCGGTGCGGCAAGCATTTTCGTCGAGTTTTCGGGTAAGTGGCGCTGGTTTCCATCCGTCGTCGACGCGGCGGCTGAAGGTCCTGCGCTCGGCGGGGCGGCGCCGTCCCGCCGACGCTGCGGTGCGCAATTGTCGAGATCGACCGAGGCGTGATCCGGGGCCGAGCGCCGAGCAGACACGAGGCGGGCGTTCCGATGCGGGTCGGCCGCTGGGCGCGATAGACATCGGCCCTATCGATCAGGCATTGCTACAGATTAGCTGCGAATCGAATGTGTAATCGCTACCCGCTCTTGTGCGCGGGTCCGTCAGTGTGTGCCCTTCGGCGGGAGCGGGGGATGGGCGGCGTGTGCGGCCGCATCGGTCACCTCGCGGATGCGGGCGGCCGCGCCGCGGAGTTGATCGCCCAGGTGGGTGGTGCTTATGGAACCCACGAAGTAGTCCACCTGCACGTCATCGGCGAAACGGACATCACAGACGAACCAGCAGCGGCCCGTGGGCGAGGTCGGTTCCAGCGCGCAGCGCACGGCCAGTTCGGTCAGTGCGGCGGCGGCTTGCGCAGGTGTGCCCGCGTTGCCGACCCGCCACCACGTCTCGCCGTAGTTGTCGGGCCGCGAGATCGTCACCTGATAGGTGAGCAACTCTCTAGCATCCGCCACTCTAGAGAACATACCGGAAGTCGGGGAATTAGTCACTAGTCAGCAAACACTCATGTGCGGCTCGGCGATTTCCTTATCCGGATGTGACAGTCTGCACATTCGGTGTACACCCATCGAGGTGTGCCCCTCGTTTGGGCAGGTACCGCCCGGTACGTGGACGTGTTATCCCGTCAGATGTCCTCGCGCAGTGCCGCCAGTCCGGCGCGGGAGCGGATGCCGAGCTCGGTATGGATGCGAGTCAAGTGGTACTGAACGGTTTTGGTGGAGATGTACAGCTCGGCCGCGACCTCGCGATTGGGCAGGCCGCAGGCGACCGGCGCGGCGAAAAGGTCACGGGCAGATACGAAGGCACCCGCACGATCTCGTAATCCTGCGGTCCCGTCGCGGCATTCCCCAGGGAGATCCGCGCCGCGTGCCGATCCCCGCGCAGGCAGTGCACGGATGTCGCGGTCCAGTGCAGCAGCGCGCCGGGCCCGACCGGTGCGATGGCCCGATCTGCCCGGTCCACCAGAGCCATTGGGCGACAACGGCACAGCGCATGCAGGACTTGGCTTTGGCAGATCGGTCCCGGTATCGCCAGGACCGTTGACCGCATCCGAAAACGTCAGCTCCACAACCGAATACAGGTCGGTTCTCGAGGAGGATCCGATGACCACCGTCAACCCGGCGCCGACCGGGGCCGATTCCGGCGCCCGCGCCACGATGCGTTTCGTCGCCGACGGCGCTTCCGAGCGCGGGGTGGGCGATTCGGTTCCGATGCGCGCGGGCGAGTCCGGCAGTTCGCTGGCGTGGACCGGCCGGGTCACCTCGATCGACGGCTCGGGCCTGGGGGATGCCACGATCGAAATCTGGCACGCCGACTCCGACGGTCTGTACTCCCAGTTCGCGCCCGGCATCCCGGAATGGAATCCGCGTGCGAGGTTCCGCGCCGACGCCGAGGGCCGCTTCGAGATCCACGCCATGCGTCCCGTGCCATATCAGAACCCCGCCGACGGCGCGTGTGGCAAACTCATCGCTGCGGCGGGCTGGCATGCCTGGCGTCCGGCCCATCTGCACGTGAAGGTTTCCGCGCCGGCACACGAGTTGCTCACCGCGCAGCTGTATTTCCCGAACGACCAGCACAACGACGACGACATCGCCGCGGCGGTCGAGCCCGAGCTGATCCTCGACCCCCGGCCGCTGCCCGGCGGCGACGCCGCCGTCTACGACTTCGTACTCGACCGTGCCTGAACTCCTCACGGTCCGAACGCCTTTCGAGTCCAGGAGGACGACTTGCTGTTCCACGTGCGGATGGATGTCCAGCTGCCCAGTGATCTCGCCCCCGAGGCCCGCGCGCAGATCGTGGCCCGCGAGAAGGCGTACAGCCAGCGGCTGCAGCGCGCGGGCAAGTGGCCGCAGCTGTGGCGGACGACACCGCTGGCCGCCCACCCGTCCAAGATCTGAGCGGGAGCCGACGTGTCGATACTGGCCACCGAATTCGGGCCCGTCGGATATTCCGATCACGGCAGTGGGCCGGCCCTGGTCTTCGTCCACGGCTTCCTGTTCGACAAGCGGATGTGGCGGCCGCAGATCGAGTACTTCGTCTCGATCGGGTGCCGGGTGATCTGCGTCGATATGGTCGGATTCGGCGAGAGCGCCGTGGCCTGCGGCCTTATCGACATGGCCGCGCAGTCCCGGGCGGTGCTCGCGGTTCTGGACGATCGCGGCATCGTTGCGCCGGTGCTGATCGGATATTCGATGGGCGGGCAAGTGGTGCTGGACCTGCTCGACCGCCACCCCGGAAGAGTAAGGGCCGCAGTGTTTTCCGACACCTTCGCCGGACTGGACACGGCCGCCGCCGGCGCGGCGCGACTGGCCCTGGCCGATCGGCTCGAGTACGAGGGGGTGCGCGACTACGCGGAAGAGTTCCTGCCGCTGGTATTGAGCGAACGCACCGTGCGCGAGCGTCCGGCGGTTGCGGCGCACGCCCGGGCAATGATGATCGCCGCCCATCCGAATACCGCCGCGGCCGCGCTGCGGGGCCGTGCGGCGCGGCCGGATTACACCGAAACCGCACGGGGACTGGATATTCCGACGCTCGTGCTGGCCGGCGCCGAGGACGCCTTCGATCGCGGCGTACTGGCCGCCGAACTGGCGGATCTGATTCCGGACGCCCGGCTCGCGATCATCCCCGAGGCCGGTCACACCCCCAGCATGGAGACGCCCGCCGCGTTCGATGCCGTCGTGCGGGAATTCCTGCAGCGTATTTTTCGGGGAGTGCGGCAGCAGGGCCACGATTTCGTCCCGGGCTGAGGCGCCTCGGCGGGGCCCGCGATCGGCCGTGGTCGCAAAACTCCCGGGCTGCCCGGCGACCGGCCGGGCAGCCCGGGAACGAGGTCGAGGTTGGTGCTGCTGCCCACCGGGCATCCGCTCGGCGCGCCGGGCGAGCGACTGCTCGGGGCCCGCTCGCGAGCTGCGCCGTCACGGCACTCGGTGGGAATGGCCGCGCTCTGCTTCGGCGTCGGCCGCGATTCGTTCTCGGCGGCGGAGGGAACGTCCGCTCGCTGTTCGAAAAGCGCTGGAGCGCAGTAGAATCCGCGCTACGGGCTAGATCTGCGGCGCGTTCTGGTCCGTCTGGTTCTGGCCCTGCGGCGCCACGACGAAGGTGCTCTGCCCGGAGTCGTCCAAGCCGGTGTCGAGAATCTTGTCGTCGAGGAAGGCAGCGGCCTTCTCGTCCAGGAAGATGCGGGAGCCCTCGGCGCTGAGTACCTGGTCCTGTTCGGCCGGGGACGCGGCGACCGCGAGCTGGAGTGCCTGGTTGTTCTCGGTCGCGGAGAAGATCCGCAGGCCCGCCTCCGCGGGCGCGCCATCACCGGAGGTGATCGTGCGTACGGCCTCGATGGCTGTGGGGGTGAGCATGAGCATATTTCTGGTTCCTTCCGCTGTCGGACGGACGGCCACGGGCGTGGCCGGTCTTCGATTGCGTGGGCCAGTCTTCGAACCCGATCATCGACGCCGACCGCGTCGTCGGCGTTCCTCCCCGGGTAACCGTGCGTGCTGCGGTGAAACATCTTTTCCGGCATTCGCCCTCTCACCTGGGCGATGGTTCCGAGGCCGGAACTCGCGCACCGCGCTGTCGCGGCGCGGTCACCACGACGCCCACGGATCCACCGGGACGAGCCCGGCGGCACGGCCGCGTTCGTCCAGCAGACGACCCCAGGACTTGACCGCGCTCAGTACGAGCCGATGGTCGAGGACCTCGGCCTCGGGGGTGCCGGACCGGATGCGGTCGAACAGGCCGGTGAGGTCGCCGGTGTGATGGACCTGCGCCATGACCAGCAGGTTCGCCGGGCCGGTGGTGGCCGCGCAGATGCGGGTCTGCGGCCATCGCCCGATCTGCGCGCCGACCTCGGCCAGAGCGTGGTGCGGCACCGAGATCCGCAGCGCGTATTCGGTCGGCCAGCCGCCCTCGGACCGGGTGAAATCGGTGCGGAAGCCGAGTACGCCGCGTCGCACGAGCGCATCCAGACGCCGTCGTATCTGCTGTTCGGCCATGCCCAGCTGGGCTGCGAGATCGCGGTACCGGGCGCGCCCGTCCTGCTGCAGGGCCAGGAACAGCGCGCGATCCTCGGGGTCGAGCGTCCGATCGCGGAAGGCGGGTCGCCTGCCGGCCGCGGGTGGGCGATCGCCGGGGTCGTCGGTCACCGACCGTTGCTGGGCGGGATCGATCGCTCCGAGCCGCCAGCGGGTGCCGCTGTACCACTCCAGGCATACGTGGCTCTGCGCGGTGGCGATTCCCGGAATGCCGGTGAGTCGTTCGAGCAGCAGTCGGCTCAGCGACGTCACGGTCTCGGTGATCACCAAGGCTTGCAGGTCGAATGCGCCGTCGGTGGCGTAGACGCTCATCACCTGCGGGACGGCCGCCAGTGCGCGGGCGACCTCGAGGGCGCGTCCGGGCCGGGCGCGAACCTCGAGCGATGCCCCGGCCAGGGCGAGGTGCGGGCCCGGCACCGAGGCCACCCAGGCGCGCCCGGATTCGGCGAGGCGCTGCCAGCGCCGGGCCGCGGTGACCGCGGAAATTCCCAGCGCGGGCCCGAGCCGTTCGAAACTGGCCCGGGGATTGGCGTGCAGGGCATCGAGCAGTTGAATGTCGGTCTCGTCGAACGCGCGCGAGAGCGGTTCCGGCGGCATGGTTCCTTCCCGGGAGGCGTCGCTACGGGTGCGGTGAGATTACGAATTCCTGCGTGCAACCACGTCGATTCGTTGAATTCTCACGATCACAGTCCATTATCGCGCTGTTTCCGGCGATCCAGCGGAGCGGCATCGCGCCGGGCGTTCACTGGGACGCATGACGGAAACGACGACATCGGGCGTAACCGTTCCGCTGGTCCGCTGGGTCGACCAACTGACCCCCGAGCAGATCCCCGAGGCGGTGCGCTCCCGGGCCCGGCATCTGCTGCTCGACGGCGTGGCCTGCGGACTGGCCGGCGCGCAACTGCCGTGGTCCCGGGTCGCCACCCGCGTGGTGCTGGACCTGGAAGGCGCCGGCGACGCGGCGGTGATCGGCACCGGCGCGACCACCAGCGCGCCCGCGGCGGTACTGCTCAACAGCACGTTCATGCAGGGTTTCGAACTCGACGACTTCCATCCGCTGGCTCCGCTGCACAGCAATTCGCTCGTGCTGCCGGTGCTGCCGGCAACGGCTCACCACCTCGGCGGCGTATCCGGACGTGACGCGCTGACGGCGGCGATCGCGGGTTTCGAGGTCGGCCCGCGCGTGGGCGCGGCATTGCACGGCACGCAGATGCTCTCGCGCGGCTGGCACAGCGGACCCGTCTTCGGAAGCACACCGCCGCGGCGGATCACCGAACCGCACGGCGGTCCCTCGGACCCGGTCACCGGCGCCGAACTGGTCGCGAAATACCGCTCCCTGGCCGGTCCGCTGATGCCCGCCGGCCGGCTCGACGCGATCCAGCGGGCCGTGCTGGGCATCGACGAGTTGGCCGATATCCGCGAGCTGACCGAATTGCCGGCCGCGCCCGTGGCCGGTGCGTTGGATGGAAAGGAAGGTGGGCGATGACGGCCCACGAAGCCCGGCGCAGGCTCCGCACCGCGCTCGATTCCGGTGAGTTCATCACCGCCCCAGGCATTTTCGATGGGATCTCGGCCTCGCTCGCCGCGCGTACCGGATTCCCCGCGGCCTATCTGACCGGCGCGGGTGTGGCTGCGTCGGGATTCGGGTTGCCCGATATCGGGCTGGTCACCCAGACCGAGATGACCGAGCGCGCCCGGATGATGACCCGCGTACTCGGTGACATCCCGCTGATCGCCGACGCCGACACCGGATACGGCGCGACACTCAACGTGATTCGCACCGTGCTCGAATACGAGGCAGCCGGGGTCGCCGCGATTCAGCTCGAGGACCAGGCTTTTCCCAAGAAATGCGGTCATCTGCCCGACAAGGAGCTCATCGACGCCGACGAGTTCGTCATCCGGCTGACCGCCGCGCTCGAGGCCTGCACCGACCCGGGCACGGTGCTCATCGCGCGGACCGACGCGCGGGGACCACTGGGGCTGGACGCCGCGATCGATCGCGCCAACGCGTATGCGGCCGCGGGCGCGGACGTGATCTTCGTGGAGGCGCCGCACAGCGTCGAGGAGATCGAGCGCATCAGCAAGGAGGTCTCCGCACCGCTGTTGATCAATCTGGTGATCGGCGGCCTGACGCCGATCGAATCCGCCACGCGCCTGCGCGAACTCGGGTACGCGATCGCCATCCACCCCTCGCTGCCGCTGGCCGCGGCCGCCTACGCCATGCTCACCGGTCTCGGCGAGCTGGCCGGCCGCGAGGTGGCCGACCTGCTGCCGTCCGGCCCCGCAGGCTTCTTCGAACTCGTCGGGCTGGCCGAATGGTCCGAGCTGGGCGAGCGCTACCGCACGGGAGGACCACACCGATGGGCATGACCATGATCGAGAACCTGCTCGCGCGCAAGGGCGGCGTCGAGCGGGTCCGGCCCGGTGACATCGTCACCGTCGAGGTCGACATGTGCGTCCTGATCGATTTGCAATTCGCCACGCAGTGGATGAGCCCGAACCGGATCCACGACCCGGACAAGGTCGCGGTCGTCATGGACCACGCGGTTCCCGCCCCCACCCTGAAGGACGCCGCGGGCGGGCCTCGGGCGCGAAAGTTCGTCGCGGACTTCGGGATCGAGAAGTTCTACGATGTCGGACGGCACGGCATCTGCCATCAGGTGATCGCCGAGAACGGGCTCGCCCGGCCCGGAGAAGTCCTGGCCTGCACCGACTCGCACACCTGCGCGGGCGGCGCGTACAACACCGCCGCGCGCGGTCTGGGCCCGGCGGAGGTCTATTCGATCATGTGCACCGGTTCGACGTGGTACCAGATCGCGCCGACCGTGCGTTACGAACTGATCGGCGCGCTGCCGCCCGAAATCAGCGGCAAGGACGTATTTCTCGCGCTGGCCGCCACCTACGGCGACGCCACGAATCAGAACCTCGAATTCGCCGGACCTGGCCTGGCGACCGTACCGCTCAATGACCGCCGGACCATCGCCACCCAGGCCGCCGAAATCTCCGCCGACTTCGCCACTTTCGCGGCCGACGAGGTCCTCGCGGACTTCCTGGCCGAGCGCGGCGTGCGTGACTACGAACCCGCAGTGGCCGATCCGGACGCCGAGTACGCGCAGGTGCGCACGATCGATCTCGGCGCGCTCGAACCGTACGTCGCGCGGCCGGGAACGGTGAGCCGCAACGGAATTCCGGTCTCCCGGATCGAAGAACGCCGAATCGACCAGGCGTTCATCGGTTCCTGCGCCAACGGGCAGCTCGAGGATCTGCGCATCGCGGCGGAGATCCTGCGCGGCCGCAGCGTCGCGGCGGGCGTACGGCTGCTGGTCACCCCGGCCTCACAGCAGGTCTACCGCGATGCCCTGCGCCTGGGTTACCTGCAGGACATCGCCGATTCCGGTGCGGTGGTGACGAATTCGACCTGCGGCGCGTGCTTCGGATATCACATGGGCGTCCTCGGACCCGGCGAGGTCTGCCTGACCTCGAGTACCCGCAACTTCACCGGCCGCATGGGCAGTACCGAGGCCGAGATCTACATGGCATCCCCGGCCACGGTCGCCGCCTCGGCGATCACCGGCCGGATCACCGACCCCCGGAGTGTGACCCGATGACCGCGCGATCGACCATCATCTCCGGCCGAGTCTGGGTGTTCGGCGACTCGATCGACACCGATGCGATGTATCCGGCGTTCGCGATGAAAATGGATGTCCCAGAGGCCGCCCGGCATGTGTTCCACCAGCTGCGGCCGGGGTGGACCGATCAGGTGCGGCCCGGTGACATCGTCGTCGCGGGAAGGAATTTCGGCGTCGGATCCTCCCGCCCGGTCGCCACCCTGTTCCGCACGCTCGGTGTCGCCGCGTTGCTGGCCGAGGATTTCAACTCGCTGTTCTTCCGCAACGCGGTCAATGCCGGACTGCCCGCGCTCACCGTTCCGGGCGCGCGCGGCGTCTTTCGCGACGGCGACCAGGTCACCGTCGACATCGCCACCGGCGACTATCGCAACGACACCACGGCGGCCACCGGTCATACCACGCCGCTACCCTGGCTGATCCTGGAGATCCTGGCCAGTGGCGGCGTGCTCGCCCGGCTGGCCGAGCGGGGATATCTGCCGATCGAACTGCTGGATGTGCTGCGTTCGGGGGCGGTGCCCGTGGAGGGCGGGTCGGGGGCGTAGCGCCCCGCCGATCGATGTCGACTCCGATTGCGCCTGTGGATTTCATCTTTCGCTGTCAGACTGGGCCGCATGTACGACTACGACGTTCTGGTTCTCGGATCGGGTCCCGGCGGTCAGAAGGCGGCGATCGCCACCGCGAAACTGGGTAGACGAGCCGCCGTGGTGGAACGGCGGGACATGATCGGCGGGGTGTGCATCAACACCGGCACGATCCCGTCCAAAACCTTGCGCGAGGCGGTGCTGTACCTGACCGGCCTGAGTCAGCGTGAGATGTACGGGCAGAGCTATCGGGTGAAGGAGGACATCACCGTCACCGATCTGCTCTCCCGTGCCCAGCACGTCATCGGCCGCGAGGTCGATGTGATCCGGAATCAGTTGTCCCGCAACCACGTCACGATGCTGCCGGGAATGGGGTCGTTCCTGGACGCGCATACGATCGAGGTGATGGACGGCACCGGCCGGGAGACCCGGGTCACCGCCGAGAACATCGTCATCGCCACCGGAACCCAGCCCGCGCGTCCGGAATCGGTGGACTTCGACGGGAAGACCATCATCGATTCGGACGGAATCCTGCAGCTCGAACGGGTGCCGCAGTCGATGATCGTGGTGGGGGCGGGCGTCATCGGGTCGAGTACGCCTCCATGTTCGCCGCGCTGGGATGCAAAGTGACGGTGGTGGAGTCGCGCGAGCGGATGCTGGACTTCTGCGATATCGAGGTGGTCGAGGCACTGAAATACCATCTGCGCGATCTCGCGGTGACCTTCCGCTTCCGCGAGACGGTCGCCGCGGTCGAGCGGCATCCGCGCGGCGCGATCGCGATCATGGAGAGCGGCAAGCGAATTCCCGCCGAGGTCGTGATGTATTCGGCCGGGCGGCAGGGCATGACCGAGACCCTGCGCCTGGAGAAGGCCGGTCTGAGCGCGGACAAGCGCGGCCGCGTTTCGGTGGACGAGTACTTCCGCACCGAGGCGCCGAACATCTACGCGGTCGGCGACGTCATCGGCTTCCCGGCGCTGGCCGCGACCTCCATGGAGCAGGGCCGTCTGGCCGCGCATCACGCCTGCGGCGAACCCGTGCAGGCGTTGTCCGCACTGCAGCCGATCGGCATCTACACCATTCCGGAGATCAGTTTCATCGGCCGGACCGAGGATCAGTTGACCGCCGACCGCAAACCGTACGAGGTCGGCGTCTCGCGCTACCGGGAACTGGCCCGCGGCCAGATCATCGGCGACTCCTACGGCGTGCTGAAACTCCTGGTCTGCAGCGAAACCCGCGAACTGCTCGGCGTCCACGTATTCGGCACCGGCGCAACCGAACTCGTCCACATCGGCCAGGCCGTCATGGGCTGCGGCGGCACCGTCGACTACCTGGTCGACGCCGTCTTCAACTACCCCACCCTCGCCGAGTCCTACAAGGTCGCCGCCCTCGACGCCATGAACAAGATCCGCCAGATCGAACACATGGACTGAGCGTTCGTGCGCTTCGGTGTTGCGACCAGGTTCCGGCATCGGCGCGAACGCTAGGTCGGCGGGCATGGGCGAGGCCGTCGACCGGTCGTCCCGCGTACTACGATCCGTCGTGGACATGGCGATGTACCTGGATATGCCCGAGGACATCGCCCGCACCGTGGAGATCTACTACTGGATCGTGCGGATGGTTCAGGACGATGGCCCGGCGGCATCGATCGAGATGCTGCGCCTCACCGCGGATGGCACCTACGTTCGAGAGAACATGTCGCTGCGTGCCCGCGGGGATGTCGCGGTCGTCGATGTGGTCGATCCGCTCGACGTGACCGTCAGTTGGAACCAGCTGGATATGGGACTGGACTGAAACCACTCGGAAGTGTCCGCCGCGAGGAGATTCGGGCCGGTCGCCGAAGATGAATCGAACCGTGCGCCGGCCGGTGCCGGGGGCACCGGCCGGCGGTGGGTCATGCCTGGCGCAGGTTCGCGGCGGCGGCAACCATGTTGCGGAGCGCGGCGATGACCTCGTCGCGGGCGCGGGTTTTCAGGCCGCAGTCGGGGTTGACCCAGAGGCGTTGGGCGGGAACGGCTTTGAGGGCCCGGGTCAGGGATTCGGTGATCTCCTCCGAGGTGGGGACGCGGGGGGAGTGGATATCGTAGACGCCGGGGCCCACGCCGAGGTCGAAGCCCGCGGCGTTGAGGTCGTCCAGGACTTCCATATGTGAGCGGGCGGCCTCGACGGAGGTGACGTCGGCGTCGAGTTCGGCTATGGCACCGATGATTTCGCCGAATTCCGAATAGCACAGGTGGGTGTGCACCTGGGTGGCATCGGCCACGCCGGAGGTCGCCAGACGGAACGCGGCCACCGCCCACGCGAGGTATTCGGCCTGATCGGCCCGGCGCAGCGGGAGCAACTCGCGCAGGGCGGGCTCGTCGACCTGGATGATCGCGGTGCCCGCGGCCTCCAGATCGATCGTCTCGTCCCGGATGGCCAGGGCGATCTGCCGCGCGGTGTCGGATTCCGGTTGATCGTCGCGCACGAACGACCAGGCCAGGATGGTTACCGGGCCGGTCAGCATGCCCTTGACCGGTTTACCGGTCAGGGACTGCGCGTACGAGATCCACTCGACGGTCATCGCCGCGGGCCGCGCGACATCGCCGTAGATGATCGGCGGACGTACGCAGCGGGTGCCGTAGGACTGCACCCAGCCATTGGACGTCGCGGCGAACCCGTCCAGTTGCTCGGCGAAATACTGCACCATGTCGTTGCGTTCGGGCTCGCCGTGCACCAGTACGTCCAGGCCGATTTCCTCTTGCAGCGCAACGACTTCGGCGATCTCCGCGCGCATCCGGGCGGCGTACTCGGCCGCGTCGATCGCCCCGCGGCGCAGCTGCGCGCGGGCCTGCCGGATCCGGCCGGTCTGCGGATACGAGCCGATCGTGGTGGTCGGCAACTCCGGCAGACCCAGCCGGGCCTGCTGGAGTTCGCGGCGCTGATCGGCCGGGGCGCGCCGGGTGCCGGTGGAGTCGAGCCCGGCCAGCCGGGTGCGGACCCGCTCGACGTGCAGGCGCGGGTCGCTACGGCGATCCCGCAACGCCGTGCGGGCGACCTCGAGCTGTTCGGCCACCGCGCCGGGTCCCTCGTGCAGGGCGGTCGCCAGCGTGACGATCTCCGCGACCTTCTCCGCACCGAACGCCAGCCACGACGCCAGTCGCGGCTCCAGACCGCTCTCCGGCTCGAGCGAATACGGCACGTGCAGCAGCGAACACGAACTCGACACCGCTACCTTCGCGCCACCCTCGGAAAGCCACGCGAGCGTGGCCAGAGCCGCGTCCGGGTCGGTGCGCCAGACATTGCGTCCGTCGACCACACCGGCCACGATCAGAATCTCGGTCAGCGTGCGTGCCACCGGCAGGTCGGCATCCCCACCGGCGACCAGATCCACCGCGATCGCGTCCACGCCGGTGCGCGCCAGCGCCCGCAATGCTTCGCCGAGACGGCCGAAATATCCGGCGACCAGGATCTTCGGTCGCGAGGACGTCCCGGCCAGACGCCGGTACACCGTATCGATGGCGGCCGATTCGGCCGGGGTGAGGTCGGTGACCAGCGACGGCTCGTCCACCTGAACCCAGTCCGCGCCCGCCTCGGCGAACAACCCGAGCAGCCGCTCGTAGAGCGGAAGCAGATCCGCCAGCCTGTTGAGCGGGTCGGTGCCGTCGATCGCCTTGGCCAACTTCAGGAACGTGATCGGGCCGAGCACGACCGGACGGGCCGGGATCCCCAGCGCCCGCGCCTCGCGCAGTTCGGCCAGCGGCTTGTCCGGATGCAGTGAGAATCGCGTCGCCGCACCGATTTCCGGCACCAGATAGTGGTAGTTGGTGTCGAACCACTTGGTCATCTCCAGCGGGGCGACGGTGTCGGTGCCGCGCGCCGCCGCGAAATACCGGTCCAACTCGTCCTCGATGCCCTGAACGCGTTCGGGCAGCGCGCCCAGCAGTACCGCGGTGTCCAGGACGTGGTCGTAGTAGGAGAAGGTGCCCACGGGCACCGAATCCAGCCCGGCCGCGTGCAGTGCGGTCAGTTGCGCGGTGCGCAGGTCGGCAGCGACGCGATGCAGTTCGGCGGCGTCGACGCGCCCGGCCCAGTAGGCTTCGACGGCCCGCTTGAGCTCCCGGTTCGGGCCGATGCGCGGCGCGCCCAGCACCGTCGCGGTGAATGTGGTGTTCGTATCAGGCACGGTTGTGCTCCTGTTCGACAGTGGACGACCGCCACCCGTCGAACGTGCGCTGATGGAGCCCTCACAGCATGACACCGTGCCCGGTTCCACTCGGCGCACGCCCTCTCCGCGGGGCGACGGCCGCCGGATACGGCGTATCCGGCACAGACGGCAGGTCTTCGGACTCACGGGCGCCGATTCTCCTGAATCGACCGCGGCAGACAGTGCTGCCCGGCTGGTCCTACCGGCCGTCGCTTCCCAGGTCGTGACCCAGTGCTCGGGACGGCGGTCGTTCCCGTTCACCGCTGCGGGACAGTCCCGGATTCCCACCGGGTTCCCTCTCACCCGGGCCGGGGCACGAAACCGTCGGCGGCCGGGCTTCGACGCCGGAGGGTGAGTTCGGGGCTCCTCAGCTTCACCACGGCGAACCAGCTGCACGCTCCAGCATACGATGTCGGCGCCCGCGGACGTGCGGCTCGGTCGGCACACACGGATCGCGGCCGTCGCGGCCGCCGGACATCTGCGCGCGGCATATCGCTCGTCCTCGCCTGCCGATGATCGTGCGAGTGAAACGGGCGTGGGCGGGTAGAGCCCGGACAGTACCGAGATGCGACCCGGGCTCCAGCTTCGACAAGAGGTGTTGCGGCGCAAGCCTTTCAAGTCCGATCGGCCGTGAAGCCATGCGGCCGGTATTGCGAATACCCGATTCGTTCCGATGCTGTTCGGAGGATTGCTGTGGTGCGAGCGTTATGAGAACAGAGAATCCGCCCTCCGGTTCGCGAGCGCGAACCATCGACGAGTCCGTCCTCGAACCGGTCCCCGGCGCCGCCCGGCCGGAAACAGGACATCGAGCGGCGTCGCCTGGCCGAACTGCTACACGCCGTGAGCGGCGGCGACCGTGCGGCGTTCACGGCGTTGTACCGGCAGACCAGCCATCGAGCGTTCGGGCACGCGCTGCGGTTACTGCACAACCGCGCGCTGGCCGAGGAGATCGCCCAGGAGGTGTACCTGCAGGTGTGGCTGCACGCAGGACGCTACGACGAACGGCTCTCCACCCCGTTGAACTGGCTCAGGACGCTGACCCATCGCCGCTCGGTCGACCGGATCCGCGCCGAGTCCTCCGGCATCGGCCGCGACGCGGATTTCGGCAGGCTCAATCGTCCCCAAGACCACGACGCGGTCGCCGAAACGGTCGAGCAGACGATGGACGAACGGGCGGTGGTGCACGGTTTGCGCGAGCTGACGCCGTTGCAGCGCGAGACTATCGTGCTCGCCTACTACGGCGGACTCAGCTACCCAGAGGTTGCCGAGCGGCTGAGAAAACCGCTGGCCACGGTGAAATCCCGCATCCGTGACGGCCTGCGGAATCCGGCGGTCCGCCTCGCGGACGAAACGTGCTGAGCGGCACCGGTTTCGGGCCGTTCCCAGGCGCGCACGGGTGTGGTCAGGCGAGCATCCCGTGGCCGTACCAGTCGTTCTTGTCCGCGACGCCCGGCAGCGCGAAGAAGTAGCCGCCACCGAACGGCTGCACGTAGTCGGTCAGCGGTTCGTCGATCAGGCGGGTCTGGATGGCCTCGAACTGGCGTTTCACATCCTGCTGATAGCAGGAGAAGATGTGGCCCGTCGCGAGGTTGCCGTTCGGGTCCACGCCGAGGTCGTAGTTGTAGGACCGGCGGATCAACTGCTGGCGCGCGGTGTCGGGGGTGCGCGGATTGGCAAGGCGGATATGCGAATCCAACGGGATGACCGAACCCTTGGGGTCCGCGGCGTAGTTCGGGGTGTCGAACTCCTGGTTGCCGTCCAGCGGAGCGCCCGAATCGCGGCGGCGGCCGAACATGTTCTCCTGTTCGGTGATCGAGACGCGGTCCCAGAACTCCACCAGCATGCGGATCAGCCGCACCACGTGGTAGGTGCCCCCGCGGGTCCAGGCAGGTTCGTCCGCGGCGTCGGTCCAGATCAGCGATTCGGCGTCCGAACCGGTCGGATTGGCGGTGCCGTCCTTGAATCCCAGCAGGTTTCGGCCGGTGCCGGACGGGCGCGGCGGGGAGTTGTAGCCCTCGATCTTCCAGCGCAACTGGAGCGCGCCGCGCGTGTGCCGGGTGATGTCGCGGATCGTGTGGTGGACCGTATCGGGATGATTCGCGCACAGCTGCACCAGCAGATCGCCGTGCGTCCACGCCGGTTCGGGGGCGTCGTTGGGGAAGGTGCGCATCGGGGTCAGCTTGGCGGGCTTGAGTTTCGCCAGCCCGAACCGGTCGTCGAACAGGCTCGCGCCGACGCCGGTGGTGACGGTCAGGCCGTCGGCGGGGATGTCGGCGCCCAGCACCGCACTGTCCGAAGGTGGTTGTCCCACACCGAGATCCGGGGCGGCGCCGCCTGCGGTCAGGAAGCGCGCACGGCCGGTGAGCGTCTTGAACAGATCGACCAACTCGGCCTTGTTCGCGACGGTGACGTCGAATGCGGCGAAACAGGCGGCGTTCTGCTTGCTCGCGGGGCCCGGGGTCAGAATTCCGGCCTGATGAGCGCCGTGGAACGGATACGACGACGCCATCGCGCTCTGCCCGGTGCCGGCCGCGGCGGCGTCCACGCGGGCGCCCTCGGCGAGCACTCCGGCGGTCAGCGCGGTCCCGGCCGCACCCGCGACAGCGCCCGAGAAGAATCGGCGGCGACTGACATCCATCGTGAGGTCCTACTTACTGTGTCGGGGTTGAGGTCTGGGGCCGGAGTTCAGTGCGCGAGTGGAACTTCGAGCAATCGCGGCACCCGGGCGAGGTCTTCCAGCGCGGCGCCGAGCGCGGAGCGTACGGCCTGCTGCTGCGCCTGCGGAGTCTGCGCGGGCGCACGCCACCGGCCGTTGTCCTGGGTGGCCAGCAGGGCGGCGTGCAGGGTGTCCAGGTGGGCGGTCAACTCGGTGCGCAGGCCGGGGGCGCGGGCATCCAGCAGCGGGCCGAGTTCGTCGAGCACCGTGCGGGTGACGTCGATATCGGCGTCGGTCAGCGGATAGGCCGCGCCGGACCCCTGATCGTCGATGCCGGACAGGTGATCGCGCAGCGCGTCCTCGAGGATCTCGTGCGCGCGGATCGGCAGTTTCGTCGGATCGCCCGCGAGATCGTCGCTGCTCAGATTCTTCTGGATGGCGGCGATATCGCCGCCGAGCCGGCCGATCACCGGCATCAGCTGATCGGGGCCCTGACCGTGCCACAGGCCGTACTCGATCCGGTGCAGGCCGGTGAAACCCTCGTCGGCGGGGCCGCCGGGCAGGCCGTTGGGCAACCCGTCCACAGCCGTCCCCGCATCGCCGAAGCTGTTGTAGGACGCGCCGACACGTTCCCATTCCATCTGCGCGGTGAGCCAATCGGCTTGCGCGGCAGCGATGTTGCCGGCCTGCACATCGTTGCCGATCGCGGTGACCGCGCCCGCGAGCCTGCTCAATGCCTGATCGGTATAAGCCTGGTAGGCGTCGTTGGCCGGGGCCAGGTCCTGCGCGGCGACCGGCTGGATCGCGGGCGGAGTAGTGCCGGACGCGCCGCTGACGTGCACCGTCGGCGAGGTGGTCCTGGGCTTGCCGGACATCAGGCAGGTGATGGTGTAGCTGCCGTTGCCCAGCGTCGCGGTCATATCCGCGGTGGTGGCCGGGCCGATGGTCTCGATCTCGCCGACGATCGCGCCGCCCGCGTCGAGCAGGTTGATCTCGCCCGCCTTGCTCGTCTTGTTCTGGATCGCGAAGGTCTGCGTGCCGGACTTGCCGGACTTCCACTCGGGTGCGCACGAGCCGTCGCTGATCGACACCGCCTGGACCGAGCCGTTGCTGCTGGAGGGCAGCAGTGCGATCGCGATGCCCGCGGCCACGACCGGGACCAGGACCAGTGCGGCGGCGACGAGCGGCAGGCGTGGTCCGGCCACCCGCTCCCACCAGTCGGGGGCGGGCTCGGCGTCCTGCGTGGCCGAAGCGGTTGCGGCGGTTGCGGTCTCGGCGGCAGCTGCCGCGGCCGGGCGGCCGGCCCGCACGAACAGCGGGATCACCACCGCCAGATACACCACCCACGCGACGACCTGCAGCACCCGCATCTTGGGCGTGAGTTCGGTGATGCCGGAGATGACCGCGACCCACCACGAGTTCGGGTCCGCGTGCGCGCTGATATCGAAGGCGATCCAGTTCCCGCCGGGCAGCCATCCCGCGTCCTGCAGATCGCCCAGACCGTATGCGAGCACACCGGCCGCGATGACGATCAGCAGCACCGCGGTCCGGTTGAAGAACACCCCGAGGTTGAACCGCACGCTCTGCCGGTACAGCAGCCAGCACAGTGCGACGGCGATGATCAGGCCGAGCGCCGCGCCGATCAGCGGTGCCACCGTGGCGCCGGACGCCTTGACGGCGGTCCAGACGAACAGCGTGGTCTCCAGCCCCTCACGGCCTACCGCGAGGAATCCGGTCAGCGCCAGCGCGCCCGCGCCCAGGGCGGCGGCGCGCACGACCTCGCCGCGCAGCTGTTTGGACAGCGTCGCCGCCGTGCGCCGCATCCAGAAGATCATCGCGGTCACCATGATCACGGCGAGCACGCTCAGGACGCCGCCGACCGCTTGCTGCGCCGAACTGGACAGCACGCTGGTCGAGTAGGTCAGCACGGCCGCGAAACTGCCCGCCACCGAGATCGCGCCGAGCAGGCCGAGCCAGATCGGTGCGGTGGAGACCGGACGCTCGGCGGTTGCCGCCTTGCGCACCGCGGCCAGGAGGATGGTCACGACGAGACCGGCCTCGAGACCTTCCCGAAGGCAGATCAGCAGGTTCGGTACAGCCTCAGCCCAGTTCACCCTGCCAAAGGTAAGGCATACCTATATGCCAGGTCCAATCATTCGTCACCGAATTTGCGAATTGCCTGATCGCCGAGGCGGAGAAGTCTGTGCAGCGGACTCTTACGGCAGGGTATCCGGCGGCTCGCCGAACGCGATGCCTCCGGCAGCCGATCACGTGCGAATGTCGGGTCGGACTCGCCGGGTGTGCGTGTGGCTGATCTCGTGTGGGGGACTCGTCGGGTGTGCGCGGGGCTGATCCCGTGTGGGGGACTTGTCGGGTGTGCGTGTGGCTGATCCCGTGTGGGGGACTCGTCCGGTGCGACATTGCGGCTGATCCGGCGAGGGGTCCGTGCTCCGGGGCGCGGGTGCCGCAGAACAGGATCGCGACCGATCGGTACGGCGATCAGGCCGGTCGGCGGGTCGCGGTACCGGCCAGATCGACGACGAGTTCGCCGACCAGGTCGCGAGTGGCGCGGGCTCGGGCCAGGGCGGGGTCACGGGGATCGACGTCCAGCAGATCGATCAGATCGTTCATCGAGCCGAAGATGGCGACGAGCCGTCGCACCGCAGCGCGCCGTTCGGCCGGCGCGAGGGGCAATGACATGGTGCTCACATGACAGGTATCGCCGTGCTGCGACACATGTTTCACATCCGGAAGTAAATTGCCGCCCGAATTCGGCACAGCGGCCCGCGGCCGGCCGGCCGGTCGGCGCGCGGCCCGCAGCCCGAGCCCTCAGTCTGCTACGTGCACAACGAGTTTGCCGAGGTTCTTGCCGACCAGCAGGCCGCGGAACGCCTCGATCGTGCCGTCGAACCCCTCGACCACGTCCTCCAGGTAGCGGACCCGGTCCTGGGCGATCCACTGCGGCATCTGCTCGAGGAAGGCGGGCATCTGCTCACCGGCGAATTCGGTCTGGATGAAGCCGCGGATGGTCAGGCTCTTGCGCAGCACCACCGACATGAGCAGCCCGAGCCGGTCCGGCCCCTCGGGCAGGTCGGTCGCGTTGTAATCGGCGACCAAGCCGCACACCGGGATTCGGGCGAACGAGTTGAGCCGCGGGAACACCGCGTCGAAGACCGCGCCACCGACGTTCTCGAAGTAGACGTCGATGCCGTCCGGCACCGCGGCGGCGAGCTGGTCGGCGAAATCCGGTGCGCGATGGTCGATCGCGGCGTCGAATCCGAGGCGTTCGCGCAGCAGCGCGACCTTCTGCGGACCACCGGCGATGCCGACCGCGCGGGCGCCGTGGATCTTCGCGATCTGCCCGACCGCGGAGCCGACCGGTCCGGTGGCCGCCGCGACGACCACCGTCTCACCGGGCTGCGGACGGCCGATGGTGAGCAGCCCGGAATAAGCGGTGAATCCGGGCATTCCGAGTACGCCCAGCGCGGTGCTCACCGGCGCCGCGTCCGGGTCGAGCCGGCGCAGATACCGCACCGGCTCCACCGAATGCGTCTGCCAGCCACCGTAACCCAGTACGATGTCACCGGAACGCGCTGCGGCATCACGGGATTCGAGGACGCGCGAGACCGTTGCGCCGACCATGGTCTGGCCGAGCTGCACCGGGGGCGCGTAGGACGGCGCATCGCTCATCCGTCCGCGCATGTACGGGTCGAGCGAGAGGTAGAGCGTTTCCAGCAGAGCCTGACCCGAATCGGGTTCGGGCAGCTCGACGGTTTCGGTCCGGAAATTCTCGGGTTCGGGCATGCCGACCGGGCGTGAGGCCAGGACGATCCGGGTGCTCTTCATCGGTGCTGCCACCTCCGGTGAGTCGGAATCGGTACGCGGACGAGTCTCCCACGTATCGCCGCGGCGTCGGCGCGGACCCGCTGCGTGGGGCAGCCGACGTGCGCGACGACGAGTCCAGCGACTGTTTGCTGATTCAGCAAAATTACTTGCCGAAAGTGGATACGAGCCGGAGGGTGGTGTGTCGAGGAGGTGGTCATGGTGACCGGACAATTGCAGGACGGCTACGACGTGGTCGTGGTGGGTGGCGGTGCGGCCGGGCTGAACGGGGCGCTGATGCTGGGCCGATCGCGGCGATCGGTGGCGGTGATCGATTCGGGCGCGCCGCGCAACGCACCCGCCGACGGGGTGCACGGGCTGCTGGCGCGCGAGGGCATGCCGCCCGGCGAACTGCTGGCCCGAGGTCGCGCCGAGGTCGCCGGCTACGGCGGAGTGGTGGTGACCGGCGAGGTCGCCGAAATCGCGCGGGACGCTGCGGGATTCGAGGTGCGGCTCGGTGACGGCAGGTCGGTGCGGGCGCGCCGGCTGCTGGTCACGACCGGTGTGGTCGATGAGCTGCCCGATATTCCCGGACTGCGCGAGCAGTGGGGACGCGATGTGGTGCACTGCCCGTACTGCCACGGCTGGGAGATCCGCGACCGGGCCATCGGCGTGCTCGGCACCGGACCCATGTCGATCCATCAGGCGCAGATGTTCCGGCAGCTCAGCGATGACGTCGTCTACTTCGCGCACACCGCACCCGCGTTGTCCGCCGAGCAGGCGGTACAGCTCGCCGCCCGCGGCATCCGGGTGGTGGAGGGGCAGGTGGCCGCGGTGGAGGTCACCGAAGAGCACATCACCGGTGTGCGCCTGGCCGACGGCACACTCGTCCCGCGAACCGCGCTGGCAGTCGCCTCGCGGATGGCCGCCCGCGCCGGATTCCTCACCGGCATCGGCCTGCACCCGATCGAGCATCCCAGCGGCGCAGGCGATTACGTCCCGTCCGATCCGGTCGGACGGTCCGAGGTCGCGGGAGTGTGGTTGGCGGGCAACGTCACCGACCCCTTCGCGCAGGTCGGTGCGGCCGCCGCGGCCGGAGCCATGGCAGGCGCGCAGATCAACGCCGATCTCATCCTCGAGGAGACCGAACTGGCCGTGGCCGCCTACGAATCGCCGTTCTCGGCGGCGATGGAGGCCGAGGTCGCGGCCGTGGCGGGCGGCGAGTCGGGGCGCGGACTCTAGTGCGCGGACAGCGGCGCATCGGTGGCGTCATCGCCCGATACCCTTGGTCGGGTGAACGAGTGTGCTCCTGATGCGCTGCGCGTCGGATATGTGCCGGGCGTGACGGTCGCCAAGTGGGCCAGGATCTGGGCGGAGCGGTTCGCGGACGATTCGCTCGCCGTGGTCGGCGTCTCGCAGGCGCGGCAGGAGTCCGCGCTGCGGGACGGGGAGGTAGACATGTGTTTCGTCCGCCTGCCCATCGACCGTGAGGGGCTGCACGCGATTCCGCTGTACCGGGAGTTGCCGGTCGTGGTGGTGCCGAAGGACCATCCGATCGCGCTGTTCGAGGAGGTCGCCACCACCGACCTCACCGACGAGCGCATGCAGGACACCGACGACCTGGACGCCCTGTCCGGCACGGTCGAACTCGTCGCGGCGGTGGGCGGCGCGGCGATCATGCCGCATTCCCTGGCCCGCCTGCACCACCGCAAGGATCTCGTCTACCGCACCGTCACCGACCTGCCCCCGACCGAGATCGCCCTGGCCTGGCCGATCGACCAGGACAATCCGGCGGTGGAGGATTTCATCGGCGTCGTCCGCGGCCGCACCGCTCGCAGCACGCGCGGCAGCCAGCAGGACGCGTCGCCGGAGCGCGGGAGCAGGACCGGCACGGCCGACGACAGGGGAGCGCGGTCCGGGCGAGCGCGTTCGGGCGGCGGCACAGCGAGCGGTAGGGCCCGCACCGGATCGGGTGGCGCGAAGACCGGCGGCGCGAAAGCGAAGGGCACACGGTCGAGCAGGGCGGGGCAGCGCGACGCTCGCGGTCGGCGTGGTCGATAACCGTTCTCGGACAACAGAAAACCGCCCGGCGAGGATTCCTCGTCATGCCCCGTGCGGGGCTCCGGGCGGCCGCTCGACCCAAGTTCTACTTGGGCTTGTTCTTCAGGACCGTGTCGCGGACCAGAATGCCGAGGATGGTCGCGGCGAACAGGATCAGGTAGATGTAACCGGTCCAGCCGGTGGACGCCCCCTGCTGGTTCTCGTACAGCATGGCGAGCAGGATCAGGGCCACGACGACGCCCGCGACCTTGAAGGTCGTCCGGGATTCACCGCTCCAGCCGAAGGCGGCGGAGGGAACCTCGGCGGGGTCGACCTTGGTGACGACGCCGCTGTTCTCGGCGTGCTCCATTTCCTTGCCGGCCACTGCTCGCTCCCATCGGTTACAGGTAGAACTGTCGGTCATCATCGTGACATACGACTGCCCGTCGTAGCCAGTGGGGTGAGCGGGTGTCAGCTTCCATTGTGCGGAACAATGAAGTGGTGTCCGACATAGTGAGAGTCCTGCTCCTGGGCAGCACCGGTTCCATTGGTACGCAAGCGCTCGAGGTGATCGCCGAGAACCCGGACCGGTTCCAGGTGGTCGGACTGGCCGCACGGGGCGGCAACACCGACCTGCTGGCGCAGCAGATCCGGGCCACCGGCACCACCGAGGTCGCCGTCGCCGATCCGGCCGCCGCCGCGAAACTCGGTGTGGCCCTTGCCGGTCCGGACGCGGTCACCGAGCTGGTGCGCCGGACCGAGGCCGACGTCGTGCTCAACGCCCTGGTCGGCTCGCTCGGACTCGAACCGACCCTGGCCACCCTGGAATCGGGCCGCCGCCTGGCGCTGGCGAATAAGGAATCGCTGGTCGCGGGCGGTTCGCTGGTGACTCGGGCGGCCAAACCAGGCCAGATCGTCCCGGTGGACTCGGAGCATTCGGCGATGGCGCAATGCCTGCGCGGCGGACGTGCGCAGGAGGTGGACAGGTTCGTGCTCACCGCCTCGGGCGGCCCGTTCCGCGGCTGGACCGCCGAGATGCTCGAATCGGTGAACCCGGACGAGGCCAAGGCACATCCGACCTGGTCGATGGGCCTGATGAACACCCTCAACTCGGCCACCCTGGTCAACAAGGGGCTCGAGCTGATCGAGGCGCACATGCTGTTCGGCATCCCGTACGACCGCATCGATGTGACCGTGCACCCGCAGTCGATCGTGCACTCCATGGTCACCTTCGCCGACGGCTCGACGATCGCCCAGGCCAGCCCGCCGGATATGAAACTGCCGATCGCGCTGGCCCTGGGCTGGCCGGACCGGGTGCCCGGCGTCCTCGTGCCACTGGATTTCACGCGGTCGCACACCTGGGAGTTCGAGCCCGTCGATACCGCGGTGTTCCCGGCGGTCGAACTCGCCAGGCAGGCAGGTCAGGCGGGGGGAACGGTGACCGCGACCTACAATGCGGCCAACGAGATCGCCGTGCAGGCATTCCTCGACGGGCGGATCGGCTTCCCGGGTATCGTGCGCACGGTCGCGGCTGTGGTCGAGTCGGCCGACCAGTGGCGCGCGGAACCCAGTACCTTGGACGAGGTGCTCGCGGCGGACGCGTGGGCGAGACAGCGTGCGCGCACGTACGTAGGCAACTGACGCAGGAGGGTTCGACACCGCATGGGGTTCGCGATCGGGTTCGTGCTGTTCGCCCTCGGTATCACGGCGTCGGTGGCGCTGCACGAATGCGGGCATATGTGGGCCGCCCAGGCCACCGGCATGAAAGTGCGCCGCTATTTCATCGGATTCGGCCCGAAGGTGTTCTCCTTCCGCCGCGGTGAGACCGAGTACGGGCTCAAGGCCCTGCCGCTGGGCGGCTTCTGCGATATCGCCGGGATGACCGCGCTGGACGAGATCGATCCGGCGGACCTGGATCGCGCGATGTACCGCCAGAAGACCTGGAAGCGCCTGGTGGTGATGGTCGGCGGCATCCTGATGAACTTCCTGCTCGGCTTCATCCTGATCGTCATCCTGGCGGTCGGCTGGGGTCTGCCGCGCCTGGATTCGCCGCCGGCCAACCAGATCGCGGTGGCCTGCGTGGGCGCGGACAACGCCGACGGCACCCATCAGAAGTGCAGCGGTGCGGGCCCGGCCCAGCTGGCGGGTATGCGCCGCGGCGACAAGATCGTCGCGGTGGGCGGTACGCCGGTGCAGAACATCGAACAGATCGCGGCGGAAACCAAGGACCGCACCGGACCGATCGTCTATACCGTCGAGCGGGACGGCAAGACCTTGCAGATCACGGTCGACCCCGTGCGGGTGAAGAGCTACCCGATCGATCCGAAGACGAACAAGCCTGCCGCCACGCCGGTGGAGGCCAGCAAGATCGGCGTCCTGCAGGATTATTACGACACCTCGCACTACAACGTCCTCACGGCCATCCCCGCCTCGATCGGGTTCACCGGCGATATGTTCGGCAAGACGTTCGAATCGCTGGCACAGATGCCGACCAAGGTCGTGAACCTGTGGCACGCGGTCACCGGCGGCGTGCGCGACCCGAACACCCCGGTCAGCGTGTACGGGGCCAGCAAGATCGGCGGCGAGACCGTTGAGCACGGCCTGTGGAACGTGTTCATCCTCGTGCTGGCGAGCCTGAACTTCTTCCTGGGCGCGTTCAACATCCTGCCGCTGCTGCCGCTGGACGGCGGGCACATCGCGGTGGTGCTCTACGAGAAGGTCCGTAACCTGCTGCGCGGGCGGCGCGGTCTGGAGGCGGGCGGCCCGGTCGACTACATGAAGCTGCTACCGGCCACGTACGTGGTCGTCGTCATCGGCGGGGCGTACATGATCCTGGTGCTGGCCGCGGACATCGTGAACCCGATCAAACTGTTCTGAGATCGGGCTCCGATCGGGCATGCGGCGCGGCCCGGTGCGCGAGCTATCGGGGCACGGCTCGGCTCTGCTCGCGCAGCAGGGTGCGGCACAGCTGGTCGGCCCGGCGCGTGGTCTCTGGCTGGCGGTAGCGCGGGGCCAGAGCCAGGGTGGTCGCGCAGGCGGTATCGAGTGCAATGCGATGCCCGACCGAGACGAAGACGGGTTTGACCCTGGGCCGGGTGCGCACGGCCCGGCCGACGACCTCGTCGTCCAGGAGGATGTCGCTCATCGCGCCGCGTTCGGGCCCGGGCTCGGAAGCGTTGCCCCACAACGACTTCGCGACGCCCATCGTGGGCAGGCCGGTCAGCAGGCCCAGATGGCAGGCCAGGCCGAAGCGGCGTGGGTGCGCCAGGCCCTGTCCGTCGCACACCATCAGATCCGGTGTCGTCTCCAGCTTTTCGAGTGCGGTGAGGATGGTCGGCAGCTCTCGGAACGCGAGTAATCCTGGGATGTACGGGAATTGGGTTGTTCCCCGCGCGGTCGCCCGATCGACCGGCTCGAGCGTCGCGGCGTCCAGCACGACCACGACTGCGACGACATTGCCCTGCTCGTCGTAGGCCGAATCCAGTCCGGCCACGGTCTCGAACCGCGGCGCGGCCGGATCGGTCGGGTCCACCTGTCCGCGGAGCCGATCCTGCAGCGCCGCAGCCGCTTCCGGGTCATCCGGAAGTTCCGCCGTCATCGCCATCCGCATCGGCTCAAACTACCGGTTCGTGCCGGCTATTGCCTGTTCAGGGCTGTCCTGCGATAGTGCGCGGCGATCTCGTCGCTGGTCGTGACCCAGACGCCCGGATGATTGGTGACGTACTCCAGAGCCTCGTCCAGATAGTGGCGGCGGAACGCCTGGCCGGTGACGAACGGATGCAGCGCCAAGGGCAGCACGCGGCCGCTGTCGGCGGAATCCTCGTAGAGCTGGTCGAGTTGATCGACGACCATCCGGACGAAATCGGGCCCGGTGAGTCCCTTGCTCACGAAGATCCCGATGTCGTTGAGCTCCACCGAATACGGGACGCTCAGCATCCCCGGGACGTTCAGCGGATAGGGCTGGTCGTCGTTGGTCCAGTCCAGGACGTAATCAACGCCCAGCTCGGCCAGCAGCCGTGGCGTGTCGAAGGTTTCGGTGAGGCCGGGCCCCATCCAGCCGCGCGGCCGCTGCCCGGTGCTGCGCTCGATGGTTGTGACGATATCGCGCAAGGCGATTCGCTCCTGTTCGACGGACAGCCCGCTGTGCATGTGACTGTTGCTGCTGCCGTGCGCCAGCCACGCCCACCCGCGCTCCACGCCCGCGCGAATGATCTGCGGATACCTTTGCCCCACATCGGAATTCAGCAGTGCACTGGCCCGGATGCCGTACTTGTCCAACGTGTCGATCAGTCGCCAGATGCCCACGCGCGGGCCGTAGTCCCGCCAGCCGTAGTTGAGCGAGTCCGGCGTCAGCGCGGTGGTGCCCGGATAGGTCGCGGTACCGGGCAGATCGACGTAGAAGTGCTCGATATTGAGCCCGACGTAGAAGGCCACACGCTTGCCGCCGGGCCAGTGGATCGGCGCGCGATCGACGATCGGGCTGTAGTCGAAGAGGGTGATGTCTGTGCTCATATCGCTATGCTCGAACCCTCACACATATGTGAGAGTCAATCGGAAGTTCTTGTGAGGAGCGGCATATGCGGATCGGGGAGTTGGCGGAGCGCACGCGGACCTCGCCCCGCCTGCTGCGTTATTACGAGGAGCAGGGCCTCATTCGCGTCGAGCGCGCGGCCAACGGCTACCGCGATTACGACGAGCGGCTCGTCGATCAAGTGGTGCACATCCGGGGATTGCTGGAGGCGGGCCTGCCGACGCGAATCATCAAACAGATTTTGCCGTGCCTGCGAGACCCGAGTGACATCCACTTCGCCGACGCCACACCGGAGATCATCGCCGTACTGGAAGATCAGCGCGACCGCCTGACCGACCGAGTCGATCTGCTCACCCGCAATCGCGACGCCATGTCCGCCTACATCGACTCCCTGCGCGGCTGTATGCGTCCTGCCGCGAGTTGATCGGCCGGGGCGGGTAGCGGGGCCGGGACGGGGTGGGGGACCATGGTCCTGCGGCGCGCAGCCAGCGTCGCGATGCGTTCTGAGTGTGTCCAGCGATCCATGTCCGCTACACAGGAGGAATGACGACTATGGCGATTTTCGGCACGTTCCGGCACACCGCCCGGTTGACCACCGTCGCCGCCGGGGTGGGTGCTGCCGTGGCATTGGCCGCGGGGACCGCGTTCGCGGCCAACGGTATCGATGTCACGGGCATCGGGCCCACCAATGTCATGGTGAACTACAGCTGCGATCCCTCTGCCGGAGTGACCGCGGTCAAGGTGATGGCGGGTGCGCCGGATGCCGACCACCCGTCGGCGACCGGCACGCAGACCGCGTTCACCTGTGACGGCGCTCAGCACTCGGCCGTGGTGGTGCTGCAGGGGACGCCGATGGCCAGAGGCCAGCGCGTACAGGTCCGCGCCGCGCTGGTGACCCGCGACGACACCGTCGTGAAGGGGACGGCCAAGGTGGCCACCCTCGGGTGATGCCCCCGCATCCGGCCCCGGGACCGGTTCCCGCGGGCCGGATGCTCAGGCGGTGAGCCGGTCGTCCTCATCGATGAACCGGGTCGCCACGACGCTGATCACCGCGGTCGCCGCGAGATATCCGCAGGCCAGCCAGGGGGAACCCGATGTGGCCGCGATGAGTGCGGTGACGATCATGGGCGTGATGCCCGAGGCGTAGATGCCCGAGACCTGATAGACGAACGACAGTCCGGTGTACCGCACCTGCGGCGGGTACAGGCCCGCGTAGAGGGTGCCCTGCGCGCCGTAGAACAGCGCGTGCGCGCCGCCGAAAACCACGATGATCGCGAGCGCGAACAGCACGATGTTGCGCGTCTGGAACACCGCGAACACCGGGTACACCAGCAGCCCGTATGCGGCGATGCCGGCGATATAGACCCGGCGTGGACCGAATCGGTCGGCGAGCAGCCCCGAGACCGGGATCAGCGCGGCCATCACCAGCGCCGCGATGGTCACCGAGACCAGCACCGGAACCTGTCGCAGCCCCAGATGGCCGGTAGCGAAGGTGATCGCGAACACGCCCCAGGTATTGAAGGCCGCGCCCTCACCCCACCGCGAGAGCAGCCCGAGGACGGTGTTGCGCCGCGTGCGCACGTTGCGAAACAGTTCCAGCACAGGCACTTTGGAGATCCGGTTGAGCCGATCGATCTCCCGGAACGCGGGCGTCTCGTCGATCCGCAGCCGCACGATCAGACCGATCGCGACCAGCACCACGCTCGCGCCGAACGCGATTCGCCACCCGTAGCTCAGGAACGCCGGCTCGCTCAGCGTCGAGCGCAGCAGCGCGAACACCCCGGTGCCCAGTGCGAGCCCCAGCGCCAGCCCGACCTGCGGATAACTGCCGAAGATCCCGACCTTGCGGCGCGGACTGTATTCCACCGCCAACAGCACCGCACCGGCCCACTCGCCGCCGAGCGCGAATCCCTGCAGAATTCGCAAGAGCAGCAACAGAATCGGCGCGGCGATCCCGATCGCGCTCGCGGTGGGCAACACCCCCATCAGCGCGGTGGACCCGCCCATGAGCGCCATCGTCAGCGCGAGTGTCCCTTTACGCCCGATCCGATCGCCGATATGCCCGAACACCAACCCGCCGACGGGCCGCATCACGAATCCGACCGCGAATGTCGCGAACGACAACATCGTCCCGACGAAACTGCTCGAATGCGGAAAGAACAGTTTGCCGAAAACGATTCCGGCGGCGGTGGAATAGAGAAAGAAGTCGTACCATTCGACGGTGGTCCCGATCAGGCTCGCCGCGATCGCGGTGCGCGTATCGGCGACCGTCAGGTGTCGGTCATCCTCGGTTGCGCGCTCGTTCACCGACGCGGATTCCAGCAACGACATGGGCGATCCTCTTCTTTCCAGCGTCGACTCGACCAGCCAGGCTAGGGGCAGCCGGGAACGCCGAGAAGGGTTCTGCTCACCGAGATTCCAGCCGGAGTCGTTATCGCAGAACCGGTTCGGGCCCCCGGCACACCTGCTGTTGCCGGCACGCAGTGCGGCGTCCGCTCAGAAGACCAGCTCGGACCAGGGAATACTGATCGGGAACGGATGATCGATGCGCACTGCGCCGGCGTCGCCCGGAGACCAGGCTCCGGCCAGGACGTAGTTCGCGGTGCAGCACCGTGATGCCGGGGTCCGCGGGCTTCACTTCGGGGATCAGTGTGAAGGCATGAATATGCGCGATCTCGCTGCGTTGGGTGGCGAGAGTGACTTCCCAATACCACGGAATTCCGGCTCGCGCGGGCCGCGTCGCAACCACACCACGCGCCCCTCCCAGAGTTCGATGTGCTCGGCGATCTCATCCGGAAGCGCCGACAGTTCTTCCCAGGTCATGTACTCCGGGAGTTCGGGTCGCTTCGCCTCTGGGGCGGCCATGCGGTCATGGTAGTTCACCCACCCGGTGCTGGTCCGGCGAGATTTCCAGCGCGGTCTTCGGCGAATCGCACGTAGCTGGCGCGGCTGCTCGGGGCGCAATCGCCCTCGGGGCAGCGAGCTTCGCGCGCCGACATGATTTTCGATGTGTCGCAACGTTTCCGTAGGCCCGCACGGTACCTGGTCGCGGCCCGCGAATCGCCGGCGCTCAGTCGAGGAACGTCACGGTTTCCGACAGCGGGGCCCGGACGCTGTACGGGTGCGGGGCCTCGGGGTCGGGATGGCCGATGGACATGCCGCAGAACAGGATTCGCTCGGGCGGGGGCGCGATCGTCTCGGCCACGGTGCGGTGGTATTCGGACCAGGAGATCTGGGCGCAGCTGTGCAGGCCCTCCTGGCGCAGGAGCAGCATCACCGTTTGCAGGTACATGCCCGCATCGGCCCACTGCGGTGCGGGCATGTCTCGGTCCAGGTAGCAGAACAGCGCGGTGGACGCGCCGAAGCAGTTCCAGTTCTCGGCCCTGGCGCGGGCTCGCCCGGCGGCGTCGTCGCGGTCGATGCCGATCGCGCCGTAGCGGCGCGCGCCCATATCGGCCATGCGTTCGCGATACGGCGAGCCCAGATCGGGCGGGTGAACCGCGAATTCCGGTTCGTCCCCGGAATCGCCCGCCGCGATCCGCTCGCCGATTCGTTTCTTCAACTCCGCCAGCCGATCACCGCCCAGCACGTAAATGTGCCAGGGCTGCATATTGCCCCCGGAAGGTGTGCGGGCGGCCACGCCGAGCACCCGTTGCAGGACCGCTCGATCCACCGGCTCCGCGGTGAAGGCACGAATCGATTGTCTGGTCTGCACCGCGCGGTAGACGTCCACCCGGCCATCGTACGTACCCGTCGGCTCGCATGATCCCTTGAGTAACAGAGGTTTTCGACCGAGGCGAGCCGTCGGCGGCAGCTGCGTGCCCGGCTACCTCGAGGTGTGTGCGGCCGCCCGATGCGCGCTCGTGCGCACGTGATTCCGCCACCCGCGCTGGGATGCGATTTCAGGCGATAAACTGGGCTCGGCGAATGATGAGCAAAGGATGCCCGGTGCCCGCCGACCCGCTGGATGCCCAAATGGCCGATGAGTGACGACGAACCGCTTCAGACGCGTCGTGAGGTTCTCACACCTCTCGCGGCGGAGCTGGAAGCTGCGGGTTTCGAGGACGCGGTGGAGATCGGCCGCGGTGGTTTCGGCGTGGTGTACCGGTGTTGGCAACCGGCGCTGGACAGGACCGTCGCGGTGAAGGTGTCGAGCGGCGACCTGGATGCCGACAGCAAGGCGCGCTTCTTGCGCGAACAACGGGCAATGGGCCGGTTGACCGGGCATCCGAACATCGTCACCGTCCTCGAGGTCGGCTCCATCGCCGACGGGCGCCCCTATCTGGTGATGCCGTTCCACTCGGCCGATTCCTTGGATGTGTGGATCCGCAAACACGGACCGCTTTCTCTGGAACGGACGCTGGTGGTGGGGGTGAAGATCGCCGGAGCGCTCGAGACCGCACACCGTCTCGGCATCGTGCACCGCGATGTGAAGCCGGGAAATATTCTGCTCACCGAATACGGCGAACCGGCGCTGACGGACTTCGGGATAGCGCACATCATCGATGGTTTCCGCACCTCCGAGGGCACGCTGACGGGATCGCCGGCATATACCGCCCCGGAGGTTCTCGAAGGTGACACACCGGGCCCCGCCTCGGATGTGTACGGACTCGGCGCCACGCTGTTCAGCGCCCTCACCGGCCACGCGCCGTACGAGCGCCGCGAGGGGGAGAACGTGATCACGCAATTCCTGCGGATCACCACCGAGCCGGTACCGCGTTTGCACATCAGCGGCCTGCCCGAGGATGTGGTGGCACTGGTGGGGGCGGCGATGAGCCGCGATCCGAGCGCCCGGCCGACCGCCACCGCCTTCGGCAGCTCGCTGCGCCGGATCCAGCGGCAGCACGGATTTCCGGTGGACGATATGGCGCTGCCCGCCGAGGCGGGCCGGACAGCGCACGATCCGAAGGTCCCGATCCCGCCACAGCACCTGGCGGCCATAGGAGAGCCGGGCAGCGGCCGGGGGAGCGGCAATCTGCCGTCGGAACTGACCAGCTTCATCAACCGCCGCAGCGAATTGGCCGACCTCAAGAACATGCTGACCACCTCCAGGCTGGTGACGCTGACCGGTATCGGCGGTGTCGGGAAGACACGTTTGGCGCTGCGCGCCGCGTCGGCCCAGCAACGCGACTTCGCCGATGGCACGTGGCTCGTCGAACTCGCCGACGTCGCCGATCCCGCACTCGTGGTCGACGCGGTCGCGGCCGTTCTCGGCCTGCGAGATGTGCCGGGCGCATCACTGCTCGAGGTGGTGATCCATTTCTCGGCCTCGCGGGACATGCTGCTGATTCTGGATAATTGCGAGCACCTCGTGGATGCGGCGGCGAAACTGGCCGACACGATGCTGCGCAGTTGTCCGGAGCTGCGAATCCTCGCCACCAGCCGGGAGGCGCTCAATATCTCCGGAGAATCGGTGGTCCGGGTGCCGCCGTTGACGATTCCGGACCAGGATCACGAACCCAGTCTGCAGCGGATGCCCCGTTTCGACGCGGTGACGCTGTTCACCGATCGTGCCGTCGCAGCCGTACCCGGATTCCGGCTCGATGAGAAGAATCGATCGGCCATAGCGCAGATCTGTGCCCGGCTCGACGGCCTGCCTCTCGCGATCGAGCTCGCGGCGGCCCGGCTCCGTTCGATGTCGCCGGTGCAGATCCTGGAGAATCTGGACAACAGCGACTCGTTGCTGACCCACGGCAGCCGGACCGCGCCGACGCGGCAGCAAGCGTTGCGGTCGTGTATCGACTGGAGTTACGACCTGTGTACGGCGGCCGAGCGACAGCTGTGGGCGCGTTTGACGATCTTCGCCGGCACCTTCGAGTTCGACGCCGCCGCGCAGGTGGCCGGGCTGGCGGTGACACCGGAGAGCGTGCTCGACGTGCTGTCCTCCCTGGTGGACAAATCCATTCTGGTCCGCGAAGACGCCGATACCGTCGTACGTTTCCGGATGCTCGAAACGCTCCGTGAATACGGGCGGCAGAAGTTGCGGGAATCGGGCGAATACGAGGAACTGCGACACCGGCACCGGAAGTGGTACAGGCAGTTGGTGCTGACGGCCGAAGCCGAGTGGCTCAGCCACCGGCAGCCGTATTGGTTCGCCCGGCTCGATCGAGAGAAACCGAACCTGCGCGAGGCACTCGATTCCCTGATGGGCGACGAGAGCGCCGAAGCGGGCCACGCGGCTGTGCAGACCGCTGCTGCACTGCACGGGTTCTGGTTCTTCGGTGGCCTCTACGGCGAAGGCCGGTCCTGGATCGAGCGCGCGCTCGCCCGCTGCGACGACGGGTCGATACCCGACTGCGTTCATGCGCTGTGGGTCGACATTCAACTTGCCGCCGCACATGGTGACTTGCGTACCGCTGAAACATCTCTGGCGAGAATTCGGTCGCTCGCGGAGCGGGATCACAGCCCCGTCGTCCAAGCCTACGTGGATCATGCCACCGGTACATGCGCTCTTCTGAGCGGCGACACCGCCCGCGCGCGGTCCAGTCTCGAGAGCGCCGTGCAGAGAATGAGTGCGCAGCAGGAAACTGGTCTGTATATCAGCGCCCTGACTTATCTCGGGTGGGCTTGCGAGGGGAACGGTGACCGGGAGCGGGCAGATGAATACTGCCGGCAGTTACTGGCTCTCACCGAGGCGTCCGGCGAGCTGGCCTATCGCTGTGCGGCTCTACGGGGAATGGCCGTCGCCGCGTGGCAGCGGGGCGACCGAGACCGCGCACAGCAGCTGATCCAGACCGCGCTGCGTCTCAACAGCGAGTTCAACAGCCCGGTCACCGCGTCATTCATACTTCAGTCCCTGGCATGGATCGTCGCGGATGTCGATGCCGAACGGGCCACGGTTTTGATGGGCGCCACCGACACCATCTGGCCGGCCGCCAGCAGCGCCACGAGCATCTCTCCGGATATGTCGCCGTTGCACAGAGAATGTGAGCAGACAGCACGCCGAGCGCTCGGCAACCAGAAATTCACCACCGCGTTTCGGCGTGGCCAGTCGATGAGCATGGATGCCGCACTCACCTTCGCGTTCGGAAAGGGCAGCGCCACCACGGTCACCGGGCCCGCCGAGGTCTTGACCAATCGTGAGCGACAAGTCGCCGATCTGGTCGCGCAGGGCCTGAGCAACAAGCAGATCGCCGCGAAACTCGTGATATCCCAACGCACAGCGCAGGGGCACGTCGAACACATCCTCACCAAGCTCGGATTCAGCTCCCGGGTGCAGATCGCCGCCTGGGTGATCGGCGATCCGGGCAGCCAGAGCACGTGACGCGCCGCGCGCCGGTCATGGCTCAGTGCCTGCGGGTCACGGTGACTCCGCGTCCTGGCCGCCAGAGCTGCACGATCAGTAGTTGCTCCTCCTGATCGACCGTTACGAGCACCGCTTCGGTGAGATCGAGCCGGAAGGCATGGAAGTCGCCCGGCGGTTCGCTTCCGGTCGTCAGCGCTGCCTTGCCGGCGGCGTCGGTGACCTCGACAGCCACACCCGCTACCTTGGCGTCGCCGTCGGACGGGTGCGCGTGGACCGCGCACCGGCCATCACGTTGCAGGTCACGGGCTTTCATCGCGCCGAGCATCGAACCGAAGGTCAGATCGGGGCCGCGGAAGTCCACCTCCGAACCGCTGACTCGCGGACTGCCGTCGCGCCGCAGCGTGGCCAGCACGTGCGTCTCATGTGCTTCGAATCGGCGCTTCACCTGCGCCGCGAGCTCCGGGGCCTCGTCCTCGAACTGATGCCAAGTAGTCACGGGCCAATGGTGCCATCGGGCACCGACATCGAACGGGAACGAACGGCGCTCAGCCGCGCTCGGCCAGTTCTCGCCGATCGTCTCGGCCCGCGGTCGGCGCGGTGGTCGGCGAATACGAGCTGGTTGCGCCGCGGGCGGTGGTGTACCTGCCGGCCAGCCACGGCAGCACGTTCGCATGTTCAGGTGAGGGCCCGGGCGAGTTGGTCGGTGGCGTGGACGAGCTGATCGGGGTCGCCGTGGCGCCGTCCCCACATCGCTTCCCGCACCGCGCCGAGCTGAGTCCAGCGGCGCACTCGATCGGTGCCGAGTTCGGCTGCGTCGCAATAGATGTCGAGGTAGTGCAGCACGAGCGGCCGCATGTTCGCGGAGTAGAGGACCTCGGCGAAGCGGGGGCTGCGAATCACGTTGAGGGCTTCGTGGGCCGGGTCGCCGACCCAGGTCTTGGGGTCGATGGCCAGCCAGGGTTCGCGATCGGACGCCAGGATGTTGGCATCGTGCAGGTCGCCGTGGACCAGCGAATCGGGTTGGCCGGGCCCCAGCTCGCGCAATGTGGCAACGGCGGCCTCGAGCACCTCGCCCGGCAGCGGATTACCGAAAGCCGCTGCGGTGGTGACGATTTGGTTTTCCCAGTGGTCGATCCGCTCGGACAGCCGGGGTAGCTGCGGTGGGGCAGGAACGGCCAAGCGGCGTGACAGCCTGCCCTGGATCGTGAGGGCCTGCTCATGGTCGGTGACGTCGGCAAGGGTGCGCTGCGACGCCAGTTCCAGCAGCATGGCGAAGTTGTCGTCGTCACGCGCGAGCATTCGCACGGCACCGTTCCCGTCCCAGGTCGCGTACGCATCCGGGTCGTGGACGTTGCCCGGATGCGGAAACGACACCTTGACCACCGCGGGCGCGCGGTTCGCACACCGCACCGGAACCACGATCCCGACCTGGCCGTACATCACCGGGCCCGAGGGCGTGCACGACCAACGCTCCAGCAGCACGTCCACCAAGCCCGGCAGGGCCGCGACCCACGCCCGCCCGCGTTCGCCTTCGTTCGCCGACTTGATCCGGACGAATGCCTCCGGGACCTCGATCATGAGACGACCCTACGTCTTTCGTGCCGGCTACTCGCACCGTCGGCTACCCGCGTATCGGTCGGTTCGGATCGCCTGCCCCACAGCGCATCCGGATGTCGTGGGCGATTCCCGACGATGCGGATGTCGGCTCACCGGTGAGACATCCACCGCCCGAACGGTTCTCGGGCGCGAGCGCGCATCAGCACGCCCGGCATCGCGTCCTCAGATGTGGATGTATCCGCCGATGAGCGCGGCATCGTCGAGGCGAGGCGCGATGGATTCACCGCCGAGCGCGCTGCGTAGTTCGATCTGTTCGTCCCTGACCACGTGCATGACGGCATTGATCAGGGCGAGGTGAGTGAACGCCTGCGGATAGTTGCCCCAGTGCCGGCCGGTTCGCGGGGCGATCTCCTCGGCGTAGAGGCCCAGCGGGCTGGCATAGCCGAGCAGTCTTTCGCACAACTGCTTGGCCCGGTGCTTCTCGCCGATTTCCGACAACGCGGACACCAGCCAGAACGAGCAGATCGTGAAAGTGCCTTCCTCCCCGGCACATCCGTCGTCGGTTTCGTCGACGCGGTAGCGCAGCACGAGTCCGTCGCTGGTGAGTTCGTCGGCGATGGCGAGCACGGTCTTGCGCACCCGTTCGTCGTCGGGTGGCAGGAAACGAACCAGCGGGATGAGCAGGGTCGAGGCGTCGAGCGCGGTGCCGCCGTAGTACTGGGTGAACACGCCGCGCGAGTCGACCGCATTGGCGCAGATGTCGGCATGGATGTCCGCCGCCGCCTGTTGCCAGCGGGCGGCGCGTTGGAAATCCTGATGAATCCGGGCCAGGCGCGCGCCGCGGTCGGCGGCGACCCAGCACATGACCTTGCTGGAGGTGAAGTGTTGCGGCTTTCCGCGCACCTCCCATATGCCCTGATCGGGTTCGGACCATACCGACAGCGCACTTTTGACCGCCCACCGCAGCAGCGGCCAGGTGCGGGCGTCGATCTGGTCCTGATGACGCGCGTAGAGGTAGACCGCGTCCAGCGCCGTGCCCCAGACGTCGTGCTGGCGTTGGCGATAGGCGTCGTTGCCGATCCGCACCGGGGCGGCGTTCTCGTACCCGCGAAGGTGGTCCAGCGTCTGCTCGCGCAGGTCGGTCTCGCCGCCGATGCCGTAGACGATCTGCATGTCCTCGGCGCCCTCGGCCAGGTTGATGATGTGCGAGAAGTAGTCGTTGGCCTCCCAGTTGAAGCCCAGGGTGTACAGGCCCCACAGCGCGAAGGCCGAGTCCCGGATCCACATGTACCGGTAGTCCCAATTGCGTTCTCCGCCAGGGGTTTCCGGTAGCGACGTGGTGGGTGCGGCGACGATGGCGCCGGTCGGCGCGAAGGTCAGGCCCTTCAGGGTCAGCGCGCTGCGGGTGAGCTGGGCGCTCCACGGGTGGTCCGGAAAGCGGCCGCCGGCCAGCCAGTGCCGCCAGTGATGCTCGGTCCGCACGAGCCGTTCCTTGGCCTCCTCGACGTTCTCGGGAGCCGCCCGGCTTCCCCACGACAGCGCGCAGAAGCGGGTGTCACCGCGTTGGAGCAGGGTGCGGGCGAGCGCGCGGCCGTCCTCGATGCCGAGGCGCAGATCGGTGGTCAGCCGCAGCGGCAGGTCGACGCCCTCGGCACTGGCCTCGGCGAGGTGGTAACTGTCCAGATACTCCCAGCGGGCGCGAGTTCGGCCGTAATCGAAGGCCGGCTGACAATCGAGAACGAACGGGATCTGGCCGTTCTCGCAGTGCACGATGCGCAGCAGGATGTGTTCGGCGTCGTAGTCGGTCGGCGCGCGGCGGTGCGCACTGCGGCCGGGCTGCTGGTGCCGCCACGGGCCGACCAGCAGGACATCGCGGACGGTCGCCCACCCTTCGCCGCTACGCCAGCTCGTCTCCATGACCATTGTCCCGGGGATGTATCGGCGATCGGCCGGAGTCGAGATGTCGGCGGGAGCGAAGCGGAACGACCCGGCCGACCGGTCCAGAATGGCTCCGAACACGCTGGGCGAATCCATCCGGGGCAGGCACATCCACTCGACCGCGCCGTTGGGCGCGATGAGGGCGGTGACCTCGGAATCGGAGATGAACGCGTAGTCGTCGATGCGCGGAAAGGCCGTGACCCGCGGCGTATGGTCCGGATGATCGTTCATGCGGTGCTCCCGTTCGTCACCTGCTCGGTCCGCTCGGATGCTGGTTCGATCGTATGACCGGTCTCGCACGCTTTCCATCGGCCCGGCGCGGCGAATGTATCCGAGTGCGGATCAGGGCTTGTGCGCCACCACCGCGAACATGGTCACCGAGAAGTGAAAGTCGCCGGTCTTGGCGCCGCGTTCGATATCGGCGAGGACGCGGTCGCGCTGGCCGGCGGTGATCGACCCGTCGGCGACACCGCGTTCGGTGATCACGGCGCACATCGCGAGTATCGACTCCGGCTCCCAGATCACGGCCTCGGACCCGACATCGTCGATCACCAGGCCCGCCGCGACCAGTTGGCCGCGCAAATGCCTGCCGGAGTTGCGATTCGGACTGTTGCTCGCCATTCGGCGCTGCAACGCGGCGATGACCTCCGGATCGCCGGGGTGGAAGATCGCGGTGGACCAGTCGCTGTCGATCAGCACCACTCGTCCGCCCGGTCGCAGCACCCGCGCGATCTCGGCGGTGGCCTTGGCCGGATCGTCGAGGTGCTGATAGACGCGCTCACAGCGAACCGCGTCGACAGATGCGTCCGGCAGTGGCAGATCGTAGGCCGATCCCTCGATGAATTCGGCCTTCACATCCGCGGCGCGCTCGCGCGATGCGGCGAGCATCGCCGGATTCGGATCGATGCCGATGGCCCGTCCGGCGTCGCCCACCAGGGCGGCCAGTTCCATCACCTCGGTTCCGGTACCGGAGCCCAGGTCCAGGGCCGTTTCGCCGGGCCGCAGGGCCAGGGCGGCACGCGCCCACTCGCGCATTCGCACCACACTCGGCAAAGCGGCCTGCTCGTCGAGTATCCGGACGATCAGGTCCTGCTCCGGATGGTCGATCCGGTCGATGTGGAAGGACGGAACGTCTCGTTGGTCGCTCACTCCGCCCAGTATGCTCGCGCGCTCGGCCGAACCGCAGAATCAGTACCTCCACCGGGACGCGTCGACGATCTGTTCGGGGGTGGCGTCGGCGAACAGTGCCATCTCGCCGCGCCGCACGCTGCCGATGGTGTCGGCCAGTTCGTCGCCGAAGGCCGCGCACAGCACGTCGTCGGAGTCGAAGGCAGCCACCGCGTCCGCGAGCGTGGTCGGCAACTGCGTGATACCCCGTGCGGCACGGGTGTCCGGGTCCAGCCGGGCCGGGTCTCCGGCCACGGGTTCGGGCAGCCGCGCGCCCGTCCGCAGGCCCGCGCGGCCGGCCGCCAGCAGGCCCGCGGATGCCAGGTAGGGGTTCGCGGCGGCGTCGAACGTCTTGATCTCGAGATTGGCCGCGCGAGCGCGTTCCCCCTCGCTTCCGGTGACGTAGCGCAGGGCTGCCTCCCGATTCTCCAGGCCCCAGCATCGGAAGACACCGGCCCAGTGGCTCGGCCGCAGCCGCAGATAGCTCGCCTCCGCCGGGCAGCCGAGGGCGAGCAGTGCGGGCAGATGGTCCAGGATCCCGGCGGCGAAGTTCTCCCCCTCCCGGCCGATACCGAAAGGGCCTGGGCCGCCGCACATTCGGTTCACACCCTCGCGCCACAGACTCAGGTGAACGTGGCCGCCGTTGCCGACGCCGCCGGGCACGACCATCGGACCGAACGCGGCCCGCAGCCCGTGCAGCCCGCTGACCGCTCGGACGCTCTCGCGCACCAGTACGGCGGTATCGGCCGTGTCGACGGGATCGCTTGCGGCAATGGATAATTCGAACTGGCTCAGCTCGTATTCGGGATGTATCTGCTCGACGGTGACGCCGCTGTCCCGCAACCTCGAGACCACGTCGCGCAGATACGGGGCCAGTTCGCTCACACGGGCCATGCCGTACGCGGGCCCCGAGGTCGCGGGGCGGAACGTATCGGGCTCGAACGGGTCGGTGCGCGAGACCATCCATTCGAACTCGATCGCGGTGCGCAGTTCGTATCCGTCGTCGGCCAGTTCGCCGACGAGGCGGCGTAGTGCCAACCGGGAATCGCGCGGATGCGGCGCGCCGTTCTGCGCGTAGCGGTCCGCGGGCGCCCATGCCCAGCCCGGGAGGGCGGCGAACGCGGTCACCCGCTCGACATCGGGATGCAGCCGCAGGTCGCCGGTCGGACCTCCCGCGACGTGGTCGGTCAGGATGGAATCGTCGGCCAGGAAGGCGTCGAAGACCGGAGAGGCGCCGATGCCCCATGCCGCGGCATGCGAGAACCGTTCCACCGGCACGGCTTTCATCCGGACGATGCCACTGGTGTCGACCCAGGTGACCGCTACGACGTCGATATCCCGAGCGCTCAGTGTGGCGGCAACGGCGCTCGCCCGATCCGCGCGGTCACGTCGCGATTCCTCGGTCAGTGGTTCCACATCGACTCCCGGAGGCTCGAGGGAAGCCGGCGCAACCAGACACTCTCGCCGGCGGGTTGCCGCATTCGAGACTACGCGACGGCGCCCGAATCACTCCCGTTCCGGGCCGGATCTCACCGGTCGCGCCGCCGGGCAGCCCGGGCCCGCGATGTCATCGCATGGACACAACAGCCCTGCAAGGTCTGAAAATCACCCGCGAAACTCACTGGCGCCTCCTTTGGTGGGTCCGTCTCTGCCATCATACCCGCAATTCGATGCGTGAACGATGCGTATCGCGGCTTCGGCGGCGGACTGCCGCGGATCGGCGTTGCTGGTCGGAAATCCGCTTGTCAGTGCGATTTCTCGCAGGCCATCCGTATCGTGTGTCGCCGACTGTCGTAGATCGAATTCGACATCCATGCATCATTGGTGCATCGATTGCTGTAGTCTTGGGCTTGGACGTGGAGGGAGGAACCGTGGGCGGCCCGAGGTATCCGGCCGCCCCGACCCCTGCCTCACCGATCTGCCCGGCATCCCATGCCGTCGCATCGCCGAACCGAGGAGTGGACGTGACCGCCACCATCGACAACTCACACCGATCGCGTTCCCCCGCGGCAAGTCTCGCCGAGTGTTCGGTGAACACGATGGAATCGGTCGCCGCATGGCACGCCGCCGTACGAGACGAAGTGCTGACCGAGCTGGATGCCTTCCTGCGCCGGAACCGGATCGGCGCCGTGCACGGGATCGCCGTCGACGATATCGCCCGCCGGTACGTCGCGGGCGGCAAATGTCTGCGCTCCACCTTCATGTACGTGGGCTGGTTGTGCGGCGGAGCGCCCGATGCGGCCGCCCTGCGGGCCGCTGCCGCGCTGGAACTGGTCCACGCCTTCGCGATGATCCAGGACGATGTGATGGACGAATCGGCGCTGCGCCGCGGCGCGCCGACCGGCCACGCCGCCTTCGCCGCCGCGCACCGGGCCCGGCGGATGCCGGGCGACGCCGGGCGTTTCGGCGAGTCGGCGGCCGTGCTGCTCGGCGATATCTGCCTGGTGTGGGCGGACAAGATGTTGCGCGACAGCGGAATTCCCTCAGCGAGCCTGGACCGGGTGTGGCCTCGTTTCGACGCGATGCGGATCGAGCTCGCGGTCGGTCAATTCGGCGATCTGCTCAACGACGTGCGCACCGAACCCGACCTCGGACAGGTGTTGGCGTTGGCACGAGCGAAGTCCGGCAACTACACCGTGCGCCGCCCGCTCGTGCTCGGCGCGGCGATGGCCGGATGTGCCGAGCCCGTCCTGTCGGCGCTGAGCCGGTACGGGCATGCGGTGGGCGAGGCATTCCAGATGCGCGACGACCTGCTGGGCGTATTCGGAACCGCCGACGCCACAGGCAAACCCGGTGACGGGGATCTGACCCAGCACAAGGCCACCACCGTGGTGATCGCCGCCCAGCAGCTCGCCGGACCGGCCGCCCGCCGCGAACTCGGCACGTTGCTGTCCGCGCCGGTCGTCGACGCGGACGCCACCGAACGACTGCGGGCGCTGATCACCGCCTCCGGAGCGCCCGCCCGAATCGAGGCGATGATCGGCGACCGGATCGGCGAGGCGCGGCGGATCGTCGAGACCGCGGCCGTGCCCGAACCGATGCGGTGCGTACTCGGCGGCATGGCACACATCTGCACCACCTCGCGGCCATGAGGAGGAAAACCATGCGCACGACCACCGGTCGCAGCGACCACGTCGTCGTGGTCGGAGCGGGCCTGGCCGGACTCTCGGCGGCACTGCATCTGGCCGGTCGTGGCCGGAAAGTCACAGTGCTGGAACGTGATTCGGTTCCCGGTGGCCGCGCCGGTCGCGCCGACGTGGACGGCTATCGCCTCGACACCGGTCCGACCGTGCTGACGATGCCGCATCTCGTCGAGGAGGCGTTCGCGGCGGTCGGCCAGGACATGCGCGGCCGCCTGTCGCTGGTACCCGTGGATCCGGCCTATCGCGCCCATTTCGCCGACGGCCGCCAACTCGAGGTCCACAGCGACGGCGATCGGATGGCCGCCGCGATCACCGATTTCGCCGGGGCCGGACAAGCTGCGGGATACCGGCGCCTTCGCGCCTGGCTCACCCGGCTCTACCACGCCGAATTCGACTCGTTCATCGCCGCGAATTTCGATTCACCCCTCTCGGCGCTGAGTCCTGCGTTGGCCAAGCTCGCGACGATGGGTGGATTCCGTCGCTGGGACCGTGCCGTCGCCGCCCATATCACTGATCCGGATCTGCGCCGCCTGTTCACCTTTCAATCCCTCTACGCGGGCGTCGCGCCCAGCCGGGCGATCGCGGCCTATGCGGTGATCGCCTATATGGACACGATCGCCGGCGTCTGGTTTCCGCGCGGCGGCATGCGCGCGCTGCCCGACGCGCTCGCGTCCGCCGCGCGGGACGCCGGAGTGGTCATGCGCTACGGCGCCGCCACGGCGAGCCTGGAACGCACCGGGTCCCGGGTCAGCTCGGTCGTCACCGTGACCGGTGAGCGGATCCCGTGCGATGCGGTCGTGCTCACCACCGAGTTGTCCGAGAGCTACCGGCTTGCGGGCCACTCTCCGCGCCGTCCGTTGCGTCCCACCGCGGCGCCGTCCGCGGTCGTTCTGCACGTGGGCTGCGCGGCGATGCCGGGGGCGGCACATCACCATCTGCTGTTCGGGCGGGCTTGGGAGGATGCGTTCGCCGACATCATCAGCCGCGGACGCGTCATGGCCGATCCCTCACTGCTGCTCACCCGGCCCACCGCGGGGGATCCTGCCCTTGCCCCACCCGGCCGCGATCTGCTGTACATTCTCGCGCCGGTACCGAACCTCGTCCGAGGACAAATCAATTGGGACCGCTTCGGCCCTCGCTACGCTGCGGAGATACTGGACACCGTCCGCGATCGTCTGCCGGTTCCGCTGTCCGACCACCGGCTGCTCCACATCACCACTCCCGCCGACTGGGCCCGGCGCGGGATGCTGGCCGGAAGCCCGTTCGCGTTGGCGCACACCGTGACTCAGACCGGTCCCTTCCGTCCGGCCAATATGATCCGCGGACTGGCGAACGTGGTGCTGGCGGGCGGCAGCACCGTCCCCGGCGTGGGTATCCCGCCCGTGCTGCTGTCGGGTCGGCTCGCCGCCGACCGAATCACCGGGCCGGTCCCGTCTGCCCGTCCCGCGCACCGAACCGTGTCCGCCCTCGCGGCGTCGCCCGCCGCGACCATCCGCTGATCGGAAGCCCATGTCTCCCATCGCATTCGTCGATGCCACCCGCACCGACCCGCAGCTGCACCGGTCCTATCGCGCGTGCCGGGAACTCAACGCCCGCCACGGTAAAACCTTCTTCCTGGCCACCCGGCTGCTGGCTCCGGAACAACGCCCGGCGATCCATGCGCTCTACGGCTTCGCGCGCCGCGCCGACGACATCCTCGACGACATCGACCCGGCCCGCCCGGCCGCCGAACGCGCGGCGCGGCTGCACGCGCTGGCCGAGCAATTCGCCGCCGAGGACACCGCCGCCGACGCCGTCCTCCCGGCCGTCTCGCACACCGCTCGCGCCTACCGGATCCCCGCGGCACTGTTCGACTCGTTCCTGGACGCGATGCGGATGGATCTCATCGTCACCGACTATCCGAATCGACGGGCCCTGGACTGCTACGTCTACGGTTCCGCCGAAGTCATCGGTTTACAGGTGCTGCCGGTCCTGGGTACGGTGTGCCCCCGCGAGGAGGCCGAGCCCTACGCCGCTGCGCTGGGAAAAGCGTTCCAGCTCACCAACTTCCTGCGCGACGTCGACGAGGACCTGTTCCGGGACCGGGTATATCTGCCGGCCGACGAACTGGCCGTGCACGGCGTCGACCGAGATCTGCTGCAGTGGTGTCAGGCGCACCGCCGCACCGACCCCCGCGTGCGTCGCGCGCTGATCGCCCAGCACGCGTACACCCGCGACATCTACGACTACGCCCGCACGGGCATCGCCCTGCTCGCGCCGCGATCGCGGCCCTGCGTGGCCGCCGCGCTCACTCTCTACTCGGAGATACTGGATCGAATCGAATGTCTGGATTTCGATATTTTCGTTCATCGCGCCCGGGTGGGAATACCGCGGCGTGCCGCGGTGGGGAGTCGCGGTCTCGCTCGCGCCCTCTGGGCCCGGTGTGCCGTGCCTAGAGTCACGAGATGAGCTGAGCCGCAGCCTCTTCCGCGGCTCCGGTGATGTTGCGAGTCATCCCGCCGAAGATGAGGGCGTGGAAGGGAGCGATGGCCTTCCAGTACAGATGTCCGGCCAAACCGTGCGGTTCGAACACGGCACGCTGCCGGTAGATCGTGCCACGCGAGTCCGTATCGACGCTCAGCTCCAGCCACGCCCGGCCGGGCAGCCGCATCTCCGCGCGCAGCACCAGGGTATTCGGCCGTTCGATGCGTTCCACGCGCCACCAGTCGAGCGCCTCGCCGGCGTGCAGCCGATGCGGGTCGCGTCTGCCGCGGCGCAGTCCGGCGCCTCCGGCCAGGCGGTCGATCCAACCGCGCAGCGACCATGCCAGCGGGAAGGAGTACCAGCCGTGTTCACCGCCGATGGACTCGATCACCGCCCACAGTGTCGCCGGATCGGCCCGGGTGGGCCGTTCCCGTTGGTCGACGTAGAGGGACCCGCCCGACCATGCGGGATCGGTCGGCAGGGGAGAGGACGGTTCGCGACCGAGCTGGTCGGCATCGGACCAGCGGGTGGGCACGCTCGAGTCCCGGATGCGCGCCAACGCCAGTTCGACGGCCGTGCGGTAACCGGTGAGTCCGCCCGGCGGATCGGGGATATGCCGCGCGATCGCGTGGTCCGCGCAGATCACGTCGTTGACCAAGGACTCCATCAGCGGTACCGCGATCGCCTTGGGGACCGGGGTGACGAGATTGACCCATTGTGCCGACAGCCACGGGGTGAGCACCGGGACCAGGATGATCGCCCGCCGCGGCAGCCTCGCCACTGCCGCGTAATCGCGCATCATCTGCCGGTAGGTGAGTAAGTCCGGGCCGCCGATGTCGAAGGCGTCCCGCACATCCGGCGGTAGTTCGGCCGCCCGGGTCAGGTAGTACAGCACGTCTCGCACCGCGATCGGCTGGATGCGGTTGCGCACCCAACGCGGGGTGACCATCACCGGCAGCCGCTCGGTGAGATAACGGAGCATCTCGAAACTGGCCGAGCCCGACCCGATGATCACCGCGGCCTGCATCGCTATGGCCGGTACCGGCCCGCCGAGCAGGATTCTGCCGACCTCGGCGCGGGAGGACAGGTGCCGGGACAGCCGTTGCCCGGGCGGAACGATGCCGCCCAGATACACGATCCGGCGCACTCCGGCCTCGGCCGCCTGCTCGGCCACCAGTGCCGCCGCGCGCCGGTCGACATCGTCGAAATCCGTGCGTGTCAGCGAATGCACGAGGTAATAGAGCACGTCCGCGTCGGCGCAAGCCGCGGCCACATCGTCGGCGCGCAGTACGTCACCGCGGCGGACCTGCACGCTGTTGCGCCAGCGGGCCTCGTCGAGTTTGGCCGGTGTGCGGGCCAGAACCCGCACCTGGTGGCCCGCGGCCAGTAGCTCGGGTACGAGCCGGCCACCGATATAGCCGGTGGCACCGAAAACCGCACATCGCATACCGTCTCCTGATCGCCGAATCGGTTATCTGCCGGGCATTTTCACGATCGATACGGGACAGCTCGCACGATCGACGTCCGCACGCCACTGCCGGTGTATCGCCGAGCCGCCCCGACCGACGCCGCCGGGCCCATCCCTCCGCGAACGAGATTCGGGCATCCGGGGCCTGCGTTCGATGCATCCGTATTCGGCGACACGGCCATTCTATCAGCTATCGATGCGCAATCGATGCATAATGAGAGGGGCACCCCGCTTCGTCCCGCGCAGCGCGGGCGCCGTAGCGCTGTGATGTTGCGGCGCTCGCGTCCGCGAAAGGCAGAATGATCGCCATGTCCGATGACTCGCTACCCGACAACGACGCGACCGGATTCTCGGTGCGCACCGTCGCGGAGCGCATCGGCGTTCCCACCGCGACGCTGCGCAGCTGGAATCAGCGCTACGGCATCGGCCCGTCCCAGCATCAGCGCGGGCGCCACCGCCTCTACTCGGAGGCCGACATCGTTCGGCTCGAGCGTATGGTCCTTCTCGTACGTCGCGGCTCGAGCCCGGCGCGAGCGGCCGAGTCCGTGCGCGGCCCGGCTCCGGTCGCCGGTGATCAGGCCGCACTCCTCGACGCCGCCTTCGCCTCCGACCCCACCGGCCTGCAGTCGTTGCTGCTGGCCCATATTCACGCGTTCGGCGTCGTGGACACCTGGGAGCGGTTGTGCCGCCCGGCATTCGCCGAAATCGTCCAGCGGCAGGGGGCGGGCGAGGGCTGCATCGACGTCGAACATCTACTGTCCTGGTGCATTACGGCCGCACTGCATCGCGCCATCTCACCCCCGGCCGGCGCCGCCGCGGCCCCGGTACTGCTCGCCTGCACCAGCGGCGAGGCGCACTCTCTGCCACTCGAGGTGCTGCGCGCGGCACTCGCCGAGCGCGACGTGCCGGCACATATGCTCGGCCCCAACGTCCCGACACCCGCCCTGGGCGACGCCCTCGACCGCGGCGGATCGGGCTCGGCCGCTGTGCTGTGGTCACAGCAGGAATCGACCGCCCTCCTCTCGGCCGTGCGCACCTGTGCCGAGCGCGGCGCCCGAGTCCTGCTGGCAGGCCCCGGCTGGCAGGACGTACCCGTGCCGGACACCGCGGAAGTCGTTGCCGACCTCGGATCCGCACTTGCGGAGTTGCCCGGCGCCCACGCATCCTGGGGGAGCGAGCACCGGGTGTGATCGGTCGCTCGGAACGCGAAGGTCCGCAACGGTATCGTCCGCCTCGAACGCTCGTGCATAGCGGTGGTCACTGCGCGCACCTCGGACTCGTCCGGTTCGGTGGCGAGTTCCACGCCGGGCGCATCGGCCAGGGCGGCCCGCGCTCGCCGTAGTGTGCTGTTCACGGCCGCGACCGTGGTATCCGGTTGTCCGGCAACCTCGGCGGCACTGAAGTCCAGCATCTCGCGCAGGATGAGTACGCCCGCGGCGTAGCGGTAGCAGTGCATCGCCGCTGGGGGCTCAGCTGCCGGATGCTCAGAATCTGCGCCTGCGGTGCGACACCGGGGAATCCGTCGTCCGCGCTGAGCTGTCCGGCGATGATGCCCGCGACGATGGTTTCCGTGACCCTCACAGTCGGAGGTGCCGTCGGAGTTGGAGACGTAATCGCCGCCTGGCTGGCCAATCGCAGATCGTCTCTTGCCGCGGTGTCGAAACGACAGTGCACCGCATCTTCGGCCTCGTGCATCGAGCCCGACATCCGATAGCAATTCGCCTCGATGGGTTCGAGTTCGACCGGCCTGCGCTTGCGGCGTGCACGCGAGTTGTCCTGCGGGCCGGTGTTTCCCGGTCAGGGACGAGGTGCCTTCGGTCCGTGCACTGCGAGGTATTCGGCGGCGAGCCACGGCCCGAGTTCGTCGAGCAGCATGTCCAGAGCGTCCGGATCGGCGGTGGGCGTCCGGGCGATGGCGGCCGCGGTGCGCATCTGACCGGCTCGGTCGGGGTGGTAGTGGCCGAACACTTCCGCCGATCGGGCCAGGTCACTGGTCCAGCCACCCCATCGGGGCATCACCAGGGTCGGTCCCGTGCGCACGATTCGACGGGATACTCTGCGGGACAGCCGGATTCGTGACAGTTCGCGAGTATCTGCCACCCATTGCGACCGCCACCGCGGCAGTTGCGGCATCAGGTCTCCGTTGGTCTCCCGGGCCAACAGCGAACTCGGCCGGTAGCGCGGCAGGTCGGCGGCCAGGTCGTCACCCAGTAGCGGCGTCGTGATGTAGCGCGGGTCCGGCAGTCGCTCCCACGGCGACCGCGTGCGGCATGACCAACTTGTCGTGATAGCCGCATACCGAGCGAAAGCTGTTGCGGGGGCGGTCATTCACTCACGACGATGAGCGCGCTTCTGGCAGGCTGCCTTCCGTGAGGTCCCGGCGAGTGCCGGGGCAACCCAAGTGTCGAGGTAAGCGCGCAGCTCTCGGCCGCCACGCGGTGGCCGGCCGGGGTCGATGACGAAGGACTGGACGATGCGGAGCATGTGTTCGACGAGTTGATCCAGCTCGGCGCCGGTGATTCCGGCCGCGGTCCAGTCGACGGAGAAGCGTTGCAGATTCGAGCGGCCGAATGTGAGCGCGATATCGGACGTCACACCGGCTGAGAAGGCGCTTGCGCGACCGGGGGTGAGCAGCAGGTTCAGGTATTTCTCGTGGGGTAGGCGTTCGAGGGTGTAGGCAATGCCTTCCACCACGGCCGTGGCGGGGTCACGGATATCGCTCAGGTGCTCGGCCAGGACGTCGAGGAAGGCTCCGGTCTGTGCGACAGCGGTCGCGGTCAGCAATGCTTCGGCGCTGGGAAAGTAGCGGTACACGGTCTGGCGGGTGACGCCGAGGCCGCGTGCGATCTCCGCGATGGTGAACTCGTCACCGGATCGATCGATCGCCGCACGGGCGGCGCCCAAGATCCGGCCGACAGCTTCCTCGTCGTCGATCGGCGTGGCCCCTGACCAGCCATGTGTGCGCACCGAACAGTTCACCCCTTCAGCGGCGCCGTGTCGCGTCGAGGGTACCGGTGGACGCGGGCTGCGTCCGGGCACCGGTGGTATGCGACAAGTCTTGACCATACATATCATGTCAGTTGTATGGTCCAGGTAGCCCGCCGGACGGAAGGAACACCATGACCAGCGCACCCCCGCGCCCGAAACAGCTCGACTCCCCGATGCTGCCGAAGATCTTCAAATACGCAGGTGCAGTGCAGGTTTGGATCTACCGGCGCACCGGCGGACGCGTCGGCGGAAAGTGGCGTGTCGGTGCCGGATTCCGCAAACCGGTGGCGACCCTGCTGCTGGAACACCGGGGCCGCAAATCCGGAAAGTCGTACACCACGCCCCTGCTCTACATCACCGACGGTGCCGATACGGTCATCGTCGCCTCACAGGGCGGGCTTCCCAAACACCCGCAGTGGTACCACAACCTGCGTGCCGACCCGGACGTCCACATCCAGATCGGCCGTGATCGCCGCCCCGTGCACGCCATCACCGCCGACCCGCACCAACGCGCTCGCCTCTGGCCGATGCTCGTCGAGGCCTACGCGGACTTCGATACCTACCAGGCATGGGCGGATCGCGAAATTCCGGTGGTCGTCCTCCGGCCCCGCACGGCGCACGACTGAATCCGATCGACGGAGATCCGCCACCCCTCACGAAGCGGTGACCGATGCGAATTGTCTTCGGTTACACCGACTTCGATTGCAAGCCCGTAAGGGCCGCTCTGCCAACGGTTCACGTGACAGTGCGAGAGACCGGGTGATCGTCGAGGAGACGATGAGCGCGCGGCTCGCGAACGGCAACACCTACCGCAACGACTACTGCTTCGTCTTCGAGCTGCGCGACGGCCGCATCCACCGGGTTCGCGAATACATGGACACCGCGCGCGGACATCGCGATGTCTTGCAGACCGACGACCCGATTCGAACCGTGGCTTCGTCGAGCCGGTGAGTGGTTGAGCGGCTGGGGATTTCAGCCGATCGGCGACGGGGCGAGCTGTCGCACCGAGAAGCGGTAGTCGGCCTGGCGCAGCAGTTCGTCGGGGTCGTCGGTGGGCGGATAGATGAACTGCTCGTTGACCCTGCGCTTGCGTGCCTTGGCGACCGCGCCCGTGGCGACCACCCGGCGGTCCCAGCCTTTGCTGAACATGGCCTCGGTGGAACCCAGATCCAGGCAGGTGACGTACGGTTCGGCCACGAACGGGACGAGCGGAAGGCCGAGCAGCTCGGCGACGGCGTTGTGCCCGGCATATTTGCCCAGTTGCAGGGCGTGCTGGCAGCACTGCAGAACCCGGGTGCGATCGTCGGCGGCGGTCGCGGCGGTGTCTCCGGCCGCGTAAACGCCCGGAGCGTCCAGCGCTCGCAGGTAATCGTCGACACGAATGCGCCCCAGCCGATCGCGAGCACCCGGAATATCGCCGGTGAGCGGGCCGGCTTGCACTCCGGCGGTCCAGACCACGGTGGCAGCGGCGATCCTGCTGCCGTCGGACAGGGTGACCCCGTGTGGATCCACGGCAACTGCGCTCACCCCGAGACGTTGTGCCACACCGAGTTTCGCGAGAACCGCCAGAATGTGCGGGCGGGGGCCGGGACCGAGTTCGGGACCGATCTCGTCGCTTCGCTCGACCAACACGATGCGGGGAACCTCGCCCGGCGCGCGCTCGGCGATCGGCCGCAGCCGGTCCACCAGTTCGGTGGCGATCTCCAGGCCGGTGAAGCCCGCGCCGATGACGACCACGGTGAAACGCCCTTCGCCGGGCGGGATCTCCGGCAACCGGTGCAGGTGCGCGTCGAGCGCCGCCGCGGCGGGCAATGTGTCCACGTCGTGCACCAGTTCGGCGCCCGGCAGCCGCGGACGCAACAGCCTGCTTCCGGTGGCGAGAATCAGTCTGTCGTAACCCGTTTGGATGCTGCGGCCGTCTGTTCCGACGCCGGTGACCGTTCGCCGATCGGTGTCGATGCCGGTGACGATCGCGGGTATCCGGCGCACGCCGACGGGGCCCAGGATTCGGTCCAGCGGCACGCGCATGCGGTCCGGATCGGCCTCGTACAGCCGCGGGCGGATCACCAGGTCGTCACCGGGGGTGAGCATCGTGATCGACACGTCTTGCCGGACACCGTGCGCGCGGGCCAGCCGTACCGCGCTCGCCGCGCTCCAGACGCCGGCGAAACCGCCGCCCACCACGAGAATCTTCGACACCATATCTTCCTTCCGCTCGGCTAGCGGTCCATGTTTTCGAAGCCGCGCCGGGTGCGCGCCACCGAACTCGCGGGCGCGCCCGCCATCAGATCGGCGATGGTCTGTGCGGCGAGTTCGCGCCGCCAGGCGAGTTCCGCGCGACGCATCGCCACCGCGATACCGCACGCGTGGGCGAACTCGTCGACCGCCGTCGCGCCGCTGACCCCACGTCGGCGAATTTCGTTGCAGCGGAACGGATCCACACCACCTTCGACAGCAGTCACCACGTCGAGGAGGGTGATCCGCTCGGGCGGGCGCGCCAGGCTCAAGCCGCCCCGAACCCCCGGGGCCGAGGTCAGAATCCCGGCCCGAACCAAGGCCTGCAATCGCTTCTTCAGATATTCCACCGGCAGGTCGAACCAGGTCGCCAGCCGCGTGACCGACACCGGGCACTGCTCCTGCACCCAGGCCAGCGTCACACAGCAGTGCAAGCTCCACTCGACGCCCTCGCCCATCTTCACAATAGGGATATTAGATGTCCCGGTTCAATAAGGGAAGGGGAAGCGGACCGGATCGCCCGCCGCCTGATCGATTCCTTCGCGCCGACCAGCAAGGGGCACGACTGGGGTGGCGGTGATGTACGCACCGCGCATCACCACCTGAGCGGTTCCCGTCGCCCATGGCTTCGCTGTCCGAACGCGTCATATTCGCCGAACCGAATGTCGAACACTTGTTCGATGATGAGGTAGGGTGACCCGCGTGAACACACATTCGACTGCACTGGCATCGGATGCTCCGGCACGGAGATGGTCGGAACTGGCCGATGTCGATCTGCTGCGCACCCTCGTCGAAACCGAACGCCGCCGGCGTCGACTGGGTGCGGCCATGGTCGCGGCCGTCGCCGAGGCCGAGCGCCGAGGCCTCGCCGCCGACACCGGCTACCGGGATACAGCGGAGCTATTGAGTGATCTGTTGCGGATCAGTGCCTCCGAGGCGCGTCGGCGTATCCAATACGCCGCCCCGCAGGCCCGTTCACGTGCCAGAAAGGCGTGGCGGGCGGTGACGGCGGCGGGTTGAGCCGACCGCCGGCACGGTCCGCGCTCGGAGACCGGTTCGCTACTGCGCGGGTGAGAAGCGCGTCCGGCATCCCGGGGCGACTGGCCGGACCGCGACCAGTGGGTTCGGGTTGAAAGTTGGGATCGGTAGGAGGCGCGCGCGCCGTCTACTCACCCCATGACATATTCACAACCTCCCGCGAACCAACCGCAGTCCGCCGGCTTGGACAAGAAGACCAGCGCGATCCTGTCGTACGCGCTGGGGTGGCTCACCGGAATCATCTTCCTGTTCGTGGGGAAGCACGATGCCGATGTGAAATTCCATGCCTCGCAATCGATCGTCTTCTTCGGGGCGGTCTCGATGATCAATATCGTCCTGAGTATCGTCGGCTCGTTCCTCGGGGTCCTGGGGATCATCTCCAGCCTCGCCGGACTCGCGGTCGCGGTCTTCGCGGTCGTCGTCTGGATCATGGCCATGGTCCGGGCGAACAACACCGGCGGCGTCCGCGCGGAGCTTCCCATCGTCGGAAAACTCACCGCCCCTTACGCCGATCGGTTGGCCAACTCGATCGAGTAGCGGCGTATCCGAAGTCCCAGCCGCGTTCCGTCATCGATGATGCTGTCGGCCCGGTGCGTGCCGGCCGGATGCGGCAGTCCGAAGATCAACGGCCCGAGGGCATCTCGGGCCGTTGGCGTCCGCGTGGAAGATCCGGCACTGCCGATTCGGCACCCCGGTCAGGCCGGGCATTGGGCGGGCGGCTCGGCCCGAATCTCGCACCCGGCCGCGTTCACCGATCAGCGGCCAGCACTGCTGTGAGACCTTCCCGCAGGTCCTGGACGAAATACTCCGGCACCTCCAGCGACGGGAAATGCCCGCCGGTTTCGGGTGTCCGCCACCGGACGATCCGTCGGTACCGCTGCTGTGCCCAAGGGCGCGGGCACTTCTCGATGTCGCGGGGATACATGGTGATTGCCGAGGGGACGTCGACTCGAAGGTCGGGGTCGAGCGAGTTGTGGCTCTCGTAGTAGATCCGGGCCGCCGACGCGCCGGTCCGCGTCAGCCAGTACAGGGTGACGTCGTCGAGAATGCGGTCTCTGGAAATCGTTTCGAACGGGCTGTCTTCGGTATCGCTCCACTCGGCGAACTTGTCGAGGATCCAGGCGAGCAGTCCGACCGGTGAGTCGACGAGCGAGTAGCCGATGGTCTGCGGTCGGGTCGCCTGCTGCTTCGCGTACGCCGCGCGGTGGCGTCGGCCGGTGCCATGCCAGAAATCCCGGGTTTCCTCGGTCCATTTGCGTTCGGTCGCCGTCAGCACATCTGTCGTCATCCCGGGCGGTGCTTCCGCGAACAGTGTGTGGATGCCGAGCACATGCGCCGGGAACCTGCCGCCGAGCACCGTGGTGATATTGCCTCCCCAGTCGCCGCCGTGGGCGACGAACTCGCGGTAGCCGAGGCGGCCCATCAGTTCCACCCACGCGGCCGCGATCTTTTCGGTTCCCCAGCCGGTGGTGGCCGGTTTGTCGCTGTAGCCGAAGCCCGGCAACGACGGGACCACGACGTGAAACGCCGGTGTGGCAGCGTCTTTCGGATCGGCCAGCTCGTCCACCACATCGATGAACTCGGCAATGCTGCCCGGCCAGCCGTGCGTCAGGACCAGGGGAGTGGCATCGGCACGCGCCGACCGACGGTGCAGGAAATGGATTCCCAGATCGTCGATTGTCGTGCGGAACTGGCCGATTCGGTCGAGGCGCTGCTCGAACGATCGCCAGTTGTATTCGGTGCGCCAGTAATTCACGACATCGACCAGGTCGGCGATCGGAACGCCCTGCTCCCATCGGCGAGGGCCGGGCGCGGCGCGATGGACCGTCTCCGCCTCCGGTAGCCGCGCGGCGGCCAGTCGTGCGCGCAGATCGTCGAGGTCGGCGTCGGTTGCGTGGGCTTCGAATGCTTGCACGTCGTTGCTCGGACGGGGCATGAGACCTCCTGGCCATCGCGGAATCGGCTACCACCTGCTGTGAACCTGCTAAGACGGTTCTAACATGCCGCGATATTCGCCGGCAACCGGCTAAGGTGGTTCCATGCCTGCTGGGTTCCCCGACTTTCGCCTCGGCAATGTGCTGGCTACCAGCTTCACGGCGACTCTGACCGAACGCTGTGGCGACGCCGTGGAACGCATTCCCACACCGCAGCGGCTCGTCGACTGGCTGGCGGTGAGCGGCCTCGCCGTGGACTCCTGCACCCCCGCCCAGCTCGAACTCGCTCGGGAACTGAGGGAATCGATCCACGCCGCCGCGACAGCGGCCGCGATCCACGACGCCCTCCCGGCGGCCGCGGTCCGAATCATCAACGAGCGCAGCATTCAGGGTCGCGCCGCGGCCGTGCTGACTCCCGAGGGCAATCGGCGATGGCGACTCGGTTCGGCGTCCCGCGTGGAGGATGCCCTGGGCGTGATCGCCGCCGACGCGGTCAGCATCATCGCGGGTGAACGAGACGGAAAGCTGGCCTTGTGCGCATCGCCGACCTGCCGAGCGGCCTTCTTCGATACCAGCCAGAGTCGCACCCGCAAATGGTGCGATATGAACACCTGCGGAAATCGTCAGAAGAAGGCGCGCTTCAACGCCAACCAGCGCAAGAACGCCAGAGGGCGATCACATCCGACGGGTACCCGATAATGCGCTGGCCGACCGAAAACTGCTGCCCAGGGCGAATATTCGTTCGTACTGATGGGTGCGTCCGCAGCGGCGGGCCCATTCCGGCAGCACTCGCGGGTGGTTGTCGTCGGCGGCGACAGCTCGAAAAACCTGAGGGGGCAGCGTGATCCAGGTGCAGATGATCGGTCCGGACGATTGGGCGATGTGGCGTCGGCTCCGGCGGGACGCGCTGACGGACGCACCGGCAGCGTTCGGATCGGCGCTCGCCGCATGGAGCGGCTCAGGCGACACCGAAATGCGATGGAACGGGCCGCGGCTCTGCCGCAGTACGAGGCATTACCGAGCCGACATCTCCCGCCGTGCGGCGGGAGATGTCGTGGCTGGTATTTCGGGTAATGCCTGCTACTCGGCGGCGCGGCTGGTGAAGTCGAAGGAGCCGCCGTCGATGCCCCAGGAGATGATCCGGTCGGGGTGGATTCGGATGACCGCGCGTTCCTGGGGCGGGAACGGCGGCTCTTCGTCGTCGAGAGCCTCGGCGGTGCCGCGCACCTCGATGCCGCGAATCACGTAGGGCTCCACGGAAACCTGCTGGTCGACGACGAACGACACTCGGCTGCCCGCTTCGACGTTGCGGTACTTCCGGCTGGCACGCATCCGCATGCCCCCGATGTCGATAGTGCCGTCGGCGTTCACCCGGTAGCTGGTCGGGTTGTTCTGCACAACGCCGTCGGGGGACACGGTGGCCAGCCGGCCGATTCCGGCCTCGGCCAGGAACTTCTGCTCGTTGGTGGTGAAGGACATGGCGGTTACTCCTCGATGGATTCGATATCGGGTGTGCTCCCGGCGGTCGGCCGGGAGTTGTCGGGTCCGGGGCCTACCTCGTGGGCCGGGATCAGAACAGGATCAGCGCGGCGCACAGTCCGGCGATGGCGATGCCCTGCAAGGTGACCCGGTACTTCAGGATGCTGTCCCACTTGTCCTGCAGTGCACGGGCATCGGCCGGAATGATGCCGCTCTGCGCGGCGGCGGTCTGCTGGGTGTTGATCGGCTTGGCGACGCGGACGTAGAAGCCGAGCCAGGTCAGCAGTGCCGCCACCGTGATCGCCGCCGCGACGGCCGCGCCGATCTGCCCGGCCAACAGCGCGATGACCAGCGTGAGCACGGCCGTGACCACGCCGCCCGCGCCGAAGACCGGCATACGCTTATCGCCGTAGTAGTGACCCCATCCCGCACTGATGGTCACGGTCGCGTCGTCGAGCTTGCGGTACACGGACCGGGTGATCACGGCACAGGAGATATCGGTGCCGTAGACGACGGCATTGGCGAGAACGGCTACGGCGGCGATGACCTGGCCGGTGACGATGAGCATTTCGGCTCCCTTTCTTGAGAGCTAGCATCGCTAGCAACTGGAGCAACGGTAACACCGGGTCGCTATCTTGTCTAGCTCTGCTAGTTTTTCAAGCGCTGCCACCATAGGCGGCGTGATCGACGCACGGGCAGGGGATTCTGCGGGCGTCCCCGCGCGACTCGACCCCGAGGGTGAATCGCTTGCGAGAGTTGGAAATCCGCGTCCGCGCGGCCGGAACGCCGCACTGACGGCGAACGCCACAACTGTTCCGCGAAAACTCCGGATTCTCGCAGCCGGGAGCAGTCTGCCGGACACGCATGCCGATGCCGTTCCCGACCACCATCAGCGTTTTCGGCATGCCTGGGTCTCAGGCCGTAGTCGTTCATCGCCGCGGCGACGTCCGCGGGCTCGCCGTCGAACGGATTCTCCCTGGGGCGCATCACCATCGGTCGCTGGGACTCGGGCGTCGGTTACGCACCCGCTGGACAGGAAGCGCTGGCGACGTCACGGAAGACGCACCTGTCGAGCGGTAGTAAAACCGGGGTCCGCGGATGTCCGGGATTCCGAAACAGATCCCCGGCACTCGGTGTTCGACCAAGCCGACGCCGAATCGGTTGCCGCCCAAATGCGAGCCGATGCTCAACGCGCCGGCCGAGAAGTTCCCGAAGGTGGCAGATCATCTAGCCGCCGCACGAGCGGAGCTGTCAGTCGTAAACCAGGTTCCCCGAACAGATTGGGCGTCGGAGGGTCGATCAGAGAAAGGCGGGTACCACGCGGTCCGCGGTGCGCACCGCGAAGGCGAGGGGCCGCGCGGCCAGTCCCGCGATCGTGCCTCTCGTGCGCCCGCGGCGCCTGGTCGAAACCCGCGGCGGCAGTACCGCGAACAGCGTCGCGAGCGCCGGAAGCGGGCGGATGAAGACCGTGTAGTCGACGATCTGTCCTTGTTCGTCGCAGCGCACCGAGTTCATGGCTTCCAGTTCCACTCCGCGCACACGGGCGCGGAACGCGAACGACCCGGTATCTCCGGCCGCGATCGGTTCGGTGGTGGTGAGGTCGTCGAGGACGGCGAAGATGTCGCGGTGCAGCTCGGTGACCTCCTGCCGGCCCTCGAACCGCACTCGCGCCGTCATCGGGGAGTGAAAGACCACGTCGGGCGCCAGGAACTCGGCGAGCGCATCGGCGTCGCCGCTCTCTCCGGCGGTGCGCAGGGCCGCGAGCGCCGCCCGGACCGGCGAGGTGGAAACGTCAGCGGGACCGGAGGCAGACATGCGAACCCTCTCCTGGAGGACTATTCGAGGAAGCTTGATAAAATCAAGTCTCATGGAGGAAGTCAAGCAAAAGTCGGTGCGTTCCTATGGGCAGTTCTGCGGTCTGGCGCGCGCACTCGATGTGGTCGGCGACCGCTGGAGTCTGCTGATCGTGCGCGAACTTCTGCCCGGCCCCAGGCGCTACGGCGAACTGGCGGCGTCGCTGGGCGGGGTCGCCACCAACCTGCTCGCCGACCGCCTGCGAAACCTGGAGTCCTGCGGGGTGATCGAGCGGCGCCCCGGCCCCACGAGGGGTGTCGTCTACGCGCTGACACCGTGGGGCGGTGAGCTGCGTGAACCGCTGGAGGCGCTGGTGCGCTGGAGCGCCCCGCTGATGATCACCGGCCGGGGCGGCGACACCTTCGAACCTCGCTGGCTCGCCGTCGCACTCCCGGCGCTGCTGCGCGAGAAGACTGCGGAACCCCCGGCCGAGGTCGGCATCGAGGTGGGTGGCTCGGTCATGATCCTGCGGATCGACGCGCACGGCCCGCACGTGGCCGTCCAGCCCGACCGACGCCCCGACACGATTCTCGAGGCGGAGCCGGAGGTGGTTCTCGCGCTGGCCGCCGGGGCGATCACGGTCGAGCAAGCGCTGGCCCAGGCGAACGTGCACGGCGATCGGCGCGTGCTCAGCACGGTGCTGGCGGGAGCGCGGGAATGAGCGGACTGCTCGACGAGGTCCTCACCGCCCACGGCGGCCTCGAACGATGGCGGGCCGTCACGGCCCTGACCGCGCACGGCAGATTCGGCGGTCTCCTGCGCTCGCGCTTCCCCGGAAACCGACTGGCCGAGGTGGAGGTGCGGGTGCGATTGGCGCAGCAGCACGCGGTTTTCCGCGGCTTCCCGCAGGCCGACCGGCAAACGGTATTCGATCGAGGCGACGTCCGAATCGAGACTCGCGATGGTGAACCGATCAGCGCCCGGCGCAACGCCCGCGCCTCGTTCACCGGCCTCACCGGACTCCGCCGCAACCTCCGCTGGGACGCTCTCGATGCCACCTACTTCGCCGGATACGCGTTCTGGAACTATCTGTCGCTACCCCTGCTGCTGACCCGCGACGGCATCACCCTCACCGAGGGCGACATCCGGTCGGAAGGCGGCGAGCGGTGGCGACGTCTCGAAGTCGCCTTCGCGCCGCATGTGCATACCCATTCCGCACGACAGACCTTGTATATCGACACCGGCGGCCTCGTCCGTCGGCACGACTACGTTGCCGAGCGCGTCGGCCGGTGGGCGCGCGCCGCGCACTATTGCGGCGAGCACCGACGGTTTGCCGGACTCACCTTTCCCACACGGCGACGGGTGTACCCGCGAGGTCCGGGCGATCGGGCTCTGGGGCATCCGATCCTCGTCGCGCTCGACATCGACGACATCGAGGTCGAGACCTGACGCAATTCATGCGGGTCGGAGCTGGTCAACCCATCCGAGGGGGTACCGCGGGCCCGACATCCCCGGCGTTTCCGCTCGCGGTCTGCTCGATGCCGTCGATCGTGCGAGTCAGGCGCGGCACAGCCTCGTCGAGGTCGTGCGCGGACAAGGCCTGGTTGATGATCAGCCAGTCCGCGATGTCGTCCCCGCGGACGTATTTGCGAAAGCAGTTGTAGATCGCGTAATAGGCGAACTCGACCGGGTCGGGGAAGGCCAAGTCGTCGTCTTGCATCGCGGTGATCGGCTCGCTGTAGCGGCTGTTGACATCCGCGAGATCCGCACCGGCCCGGGCGGAGCGAAGGGCATCGGCCGGAAGCTCGACGTCCACGTGGTGCCGCAACCCCACAATCGAATCGAGGTAGCGAAGCGAAGCGGGTTCTCCCTGGGCGTAACTGGTCCAGGTCGGCAGGGCATCCTCGCACAGTGATAGGTGAATCTGTCGTCTGTGATCAGCTTCCAGCCGGAAGAAGCGTTCGCTCGGCGTATGAGCTGGTCGCATCAGTCGAGTTCTTTCACCAGGAAACGGTCGATCTCCACCAGGTCGTGTCCGACCCCCGATTCGTCCCACCAAGTGTATTCGGTAGTCGAGGTCAGCCCGGTGTCGTCATATCCGAGTCTTCGGTAGAGGCGCGCGGCGTCCGGATTGGCGGTGTCGACGCGCAGGCCGACACGAGATATGCCGCGAGCGATCGCGCGTTCTTCGGCGGCGGCAACGAGCGCTGTGCCGATCCCCTGGTCGCGTGCCCGAGGGGGCACTTGGAGAAAACACAATTCTGCACAGTCGGGAAATGTGGCGCGCACATCGCGCTGCGTCGGACCAGCCCAGTTGACGACACAAGTGCCGCAGGGGATTTCGTCGACCCACGCGATCAGCAGGGTCCATTGCCCGTCACGCTGGCGTTGGAAGTGTGCTGCATGCGCGTGGTTGTGACCGGTGGGCAGATGTCGTTCCAGCGACTCGATATCCTGCTCCTCGCACTCGCGTATCACCACACGATCGAGGCTATCTCGGGGCCGCCGGCTCGGCATGCCTCGTCGATACCACTCATGTCGCATGCCGCGCGAAAACAGCTGTGTAGGGCCGATATCCGTGCTGCGAGTAACCGGGTGGTCGGGTGCGCCGAGAGGGTTCGGCGTTTGCCCGGGCTGGACTTCTGCGCAGGCCGGTGTGGTGGGGCCGCGCGGCGCACGGAGTGCCGGCCGACGCGGTTCGCTGTGGTTTCCGTTGGTCGAGGGGAGGCTATGTGTCGAGCCAGGTTTCGATGTCTTCGAGGGTGTCCGCGGTGTAGACGACGGCGTTGTCGGTGAGGTCGAGTAGTTGCCATTTGTAAGGGGTCGGGTTGTTGCGGACGAGGCGATAGCCCAGGGTGGTGGCGCGGGCGGTGAGTGCTATCGCATCGAGCCAGAACGGGACGAATGCCGCCGGCGTCTCGGGGATTTCGAAGTTCTCGGTCATGACCGGCGGGGTCGGCTGGAGTCGGGGGTGATGCGTCCGGCGGCTACCAGGGCCGCGAAGGCGGCGCGTTTGCGGGCGCAGGTGTGGTCGCGGTGGAGTTGCATGTCGCGGTGGGCGTCGGCGAGGCCGAACGGTTGCGCGGGAGGGCTGCACGACGAGAGTGCGAAGGGGCCCGGCCGCGCCGCTGAGGCGAGCCCGCCGGTCGCCCCGGCAGGAAGCTGCGGAATGCAGCGGTGTGTGGTCGAAGTCCGGGATGGGTTGGGACAGCGGCAGTTCGGCATAGCGGCGCGGCTCGACGGCGCGGGCTGACGCAGTGCTCGCGCGTGCCGGGCGTACGACGGCCGGCGGTCCGGACGGGGAGTTGGCCACAGGCAGCCGACGGCGAGTACGGCTGCCGCGGACCCCGCGATGACGGTGACGATGCTGGACAGTTCATCCCACGCGGACATCGGGTTCACGGGGCATCACCGTGCCCGCGCAACTCCCGGGCGAGCCGGTCGAGACCGTCGAGGATCTTCCGAAACGGTTGCGGCTCGGTGATATTCGGTGCGCGCTGACCGGTCACCTCGGCGGGCCAGGCGAGGCCGCGGCGATGCGCTCGCTCGTGCGGACCGGTGAGCGGCGGGACGACGCGACCGTGGTGGACGAGCGTCGCGTAGGCCACCCGCTTCCAGGCGCACCTGTCGATCCGGCAGTCCAGGTGCCGCTGCATCTGCGCGTGCGCGAGGCCGAGTTCGGCGTGTTCACACACTTGCGACGGGATGACGATGGTCTCGCCGGTTCTGGTGTAGTAGAGCATGTTTCCATTTCTTCTGGTCGACGGATTGGCTGTCGGTTCGGGAATACGCAATGCGGAAAAACATTGCGGCATCGGCAAAACGGACCACCGACCGACGAGATTCGGTGGCCGCGGACGTATGCCAGTAAATCACCGAACGGGTACTGTGGGGGTCCGCCGTCGGATTTCGCCTGAAAATGAAATCGCTCCATATGGTTTGGAATGTTTGGAACATTCCAATTGAACTGGAATGCATCCGAATGCAGTACATGACGGTGGTCCCGCAAATGAAAGGTAGGTCTTTCAGTGTCCGACGAACCGCACAACAGTTCTCTGCCGCGCCGCGAACTCGGTCGCCGCCTGCGTGAGTTCCGGGAGAAGCGCAAGATGACCCGCACCACCGCCGCTCGGCGGTGCGAGATGGGCTCACAGACGTTGTGGCGGTTGGAAACCGGACGCAGTAGCACCATCAAGCGTGTGACGGTCAATCTGCTGTGTGACCTGTACGAGGTCACCGACGAGGACCGTGAGGTTCTGCTCTGGCTCGCGGCCGAGTCGCGGAAGGATGGGTGGTGGCAGTCGTTCGCTGGAGGATTTGAGCCGTGGGTTGAGCTGTATATCGGTCTCGAGGCGGCTGCCTGTAGTTACTCGACCTGGCAATCGAGCGTTTTGCCGGGACTGCTGCAGATTCCGGAGTACCGGCGACCGTTGTGGGGGCTGCGGGAGAAGCCCGGAGATGTCGATAGCGAAATCGGTTTGCTGTCTAAACGGCAAGAGCGGCTTGCTGATTCGAGCTTTATGTTGAAAGCATTCTTGAACGAGTCGGTGCTGCATCAGATTGTCGGCGGAGAGGAGGTTATGGTTCGGCAACTGCGTCATCTCCACGAGGTCAGCCAGTTGGAGAACGTTTCAGTTAAGGCAGTTCCATTCGATGCGTCGGTGCACCTCGGATTGCATAGCAAAGACTTTGTCTTCCTTGAATTCTCTGAACACCTGAACCCTGCTCTGACGGAGCCGCCGGTCATATATATCGAAAGCTCAGCTGGTGCCCTCTACCTGGATAAACCGGCTGAGATCGCGATCTATCGCACTACTTGGTCCGACCTCGAGCGAGTAGCCTTGAGCGAGAACGACACCCGCAGCCTCATCGAGGCGAGGCAGAAGGAGTTTCGATCATGATCGTCGATCTTTCGGGTGCGCGATGGTTCAAGAGTAGTCGCAGCGTTGGTGGCGGAGAATGTGTCGAGGTAGCCCATCTGCACGGAGGTGCGGTCGGTGTCCGCGACTCGAAGAATCCGTCCGGTCCGGCACTGATCTTCGGTTCGGCCGAGTGGGACGCGTTTACCGATCGACTCGCGGAGGGTGGGTTCGATCGATGAGCTGTGTTCGTCGGCCATCGGATCGACGTGGCTGATCGATCGGTCGGGCACGGCCCGTGAGTTCGCTGCGCGGGAGGTCCGGGATCGGGAATAGTGTGGGGGCGAATCGAATTCGGCGATCGTCATCCGGCCCCGTCAGCAGAACGCCCGGCAAGCAAACCCGCCGCGCGTGATCTGGAATTCCAGCGGTGCTCGGCCCGGTCGATCTTTTTACGAGCGCGGCGGCGCTGACCAGTTCGCGCAGCTCGGTATGCGGTACGAGCGGATGTCGGTCCGAGCGCCTCCCCTGCCGGGCGGCTTACCCTATTGTGACGCGCATGCGGTGCGGGCGCCGAAGTCCGCCCAGGGCGGCATGTCGGGTCCGTCGAGAGCCCTGTGGTACCAACCCGTGCCGTCGAGCCAGGCGTTCAGCCAGTCGGCGAGGCTCGGGGCGTCTACGTACCATGCGCGGTCGGGATCGCCTGCGTTCGGTTCGAAGAGCAGGACCGGGGCTCCCGGCGTCAGGCAGTCGACGCAGGCATACATCGAGCAGCCCCAGTGTGATATCGGTAGAACTCCTTCTGGCCATGGCCAGGCGGGGTCCCGTCGGGGAGGGGCGTCATCTGCTTGCGTTCGGCCGTCTGGGGGGTGAACGACGCCGAGCCGAGACTGTGTGATCGGTCACAGCAACATCGCGGTCGGGGGCCGGTCGCGCGGGCGATCCAGGTGTGAAACCTGTTGCACCCAACCACGCGTCGTCCTGCGTCGAATACCTTGTGTACGGCTCAATCCCTGCCGCAGGCCGTCCGGCCTGCCCGACATCGAGGCTCACACAGCGCCCGCCGATTCGGCGGCACTAGACTCGGCAACAGATCCGGTGGAGCAGATATGGAAAGTAGGCAGCCGAACGTGACCAGTGCCATCGCATTGGGTATGCCCGCCGCACCAGCGGCGGTCCTCGCACCGCGACGCAAAACGCGCCAGCTCATGGTCGGCACTGTGGGGGTGGGCAGCGACCACCCCATCTCGGTGCAGTCCATGACCACCACCAAAACCCACGACGTCAACGCCACTCTGCAACAGATCGCGCAGCTCACCGCCTCGGGCTGCGATATCGTGCGCGTGGCGTGCCCTCGGCAGGAAGATGCCGACGCGCTGGCCACCATCGCCGCCAAATCCAAGATCCCGGTGATCGCGGACATCCACTTCCAGCCGCGCTACATCTTCGCCGCCATCGACGCGGGATGCGCTGCGGTGCGGGTGAATCCGGGCAACATCAAGGAATTCGACGGCCGCGTCAAGGAGGTCGCGAAGGCGGCCGCCGCCGCGGGCATCCCGATCCGCATCGGCGTCAACGCCGGTTCGCTCGACAAGCGGATGCTGGAGAAGTACGGCAAGGCCACCCCCGAGGCGCTGGTCGAATCGGCGCTGTGGGAGGCGAGCCTGTTCGAGGATCACGGCTTCGGCGATATCAAGATCTCGGTCAAGCACAACGATCCGGTGGTCATGGTCGAGGCCTACCGGCAGCTGGCCGCGCAGAGCGACTATCCGCTGCATCTGGGCGTCACCGAGGCCGGTCCGGCGTTCCAGGGCACCATCAAGTCGGCGGTGGCGTTCGGCGCGCTGTTGAGCCAGGGCATCGGCGACACCATCCGCGTCTCGCTGTCCGCGCCGCCCGCCGAGGAGGTCAAGGTCGGCGACCAGATTCTGCAGTCGATGAATCTGCGGCCGCGCAAACTCGAGATCGTGTCCTGCCCGTCCTGCGGGCGCGCGCAGGTCGACGTCTACACCCTCGCCAACGAGGTCACCGCCGGGCTCGACGGGCTCGAGGTGCCGTTGCGCGTGGCCGTGATGGGTTGTGTCGTCAACGGCCCGGGTGAGGCGCGCGAGGCCGACCTGGGCGTCGCCTCGGGCAACGGCAAGGGCCAGATCTTCGTGAAGGGCCAGGTCATCAAGACCGTCCCGGAGCATCAGATCGTGGAAACCCTCATCGAGGAGGCCATGCGCATCGCCGAGGAGATGGGTGAGGGCTCCGGTTCGGGCGAGCCTGTTGTCACCGTCGGGTAATGACCGGCGTAAATCTCCGCACGGCCCGGCTGTTCGTGGCAGGCTGTGATCGTGCGGAGCGTGCTGGAACCCACTCGACGGAATCGGTTGTCCGGTGCGCGTCAGTTGGTCAATCGCGACTTGTCCCGGGTGTTGCAGGTCCTGGACGCCGATCCGGTCGCGTCCTGCATGGTCGTGGCGAGACTGCAGGAATACGGGATCGAGACCCGCAGCGGGCTCGGTGAGGTCTGGAGCCGGGGTGGCCCGGCGAAGTCGCTGTGCTTCTCCGGCGCGAACCTGATTCCGCTGCGCGGCGGTCCCGACGATCTCGAGGCGTTCGCCGATCGTGCGGCGCGCTGGCCGCGGGTGTGTTCCTCGGTGGTGGGGCGTCAGGAGTTGGCGCTGCCGCTGTGGGAGCTGCTGAGCCGCCGGTGGGGGCCGCCGCGCGAGGTGCGGCCCGAACAGCCGCTGCTGGCCCTGGAGGGGCCGTCGGCGGTACTCGCCGATCCAGCGGTGCGCCGCGTGCGCACCGATGAGATCGACCGATATCTGGTGGCCGCCGTGGCGATGTTCACCGAGGAGATCGGAGTCGATCCGCGCGCGGGGGACGGCGGGCGCGGCTACCGGCGGCGAGTGGCGAGTCTGATCCAGTCCGGCCGGGCCTGGGCGCGTTTCGAGGACGGAGAGGTCGTCTACAAGGCCGAGGTGGGGGCTATCTCCCGGCGCACCGGGCAGATTCAGGGCGTGTGGGTGCACCCCGATCGGCGCGGGCAGGGGTTCGGCACCACGGGCACCGCCACGGTGGCCAATTCGGTGGTGGCGTCCGGGCGCACCGCGAGTCTGTACGTGAACAGCTACAACGAGGCTGCCCGTCGCGCGTACGCGGCCATCGGATTCCGGCAGATCGGCACATTCGCCACAATTCTGGTGGACTGACCGGCGCGTACCGCCGGTCGGCGCCGTGTGTCGCCCGGTTGGCCGGGCATCGGCTGGATACCATTCCACCCGATGGTGAAACCGCGAATTGCGCTGTCACCGCGCAACTGTGGGCATCCGCGCCGCCGGACCGGTGTGGTGTTGACGGCCGTGGTGGTCGCGGTATCCGCGCAGGCGTGTGCCGCAGGGCCGAAGGGGCCGCTGGCCACCGCGGCCGATTTCGTCGCCGACTTCGCCCGGCACGATGTGCGAGCGGCGGCGGGCCTGACCAATCAGCCCGACCGGGCCGCCCCGGCACTGGCCGCGGCGTGGGACAACCTGGGCGCGCGGACGATGTCGGCACATACCGGATCGGCCCGGGTCAGCGGCGATACCGCCACCGTCGACTACACCTACGAATGGCATCTGGCGAAGAATCGCGTCTGGAGCTACACCGGGCAGTTGCGGATGGGGCGCGTCGACGGCGGCTGGCAGGTGCGGTGGACCGCCTCGGATATCCATCCGCAGCTCGGCGACACCCAGACGATGGCGTTGCGGGAGACGCCCGCGCCGCGCGCCCGCGTCAACGAGCGTTCCGGCACCGATGTGTTGATTCCCGGTGTGGTGCACCGGATTACGTTCACCCTGGCGCAGGCCACCGATCCTGGGTACAGCACCGGTACGCTCGCCGCGGCATTGCACCGGTTCGACGAGAGCCTCACCGCGAACGGCATCGCGGACGCCGCGCGCAAGGCCGGCGGCGCGTATACCGTCGCGCTGCTGACCGAGGTGGAGTTCAACCAGGTCAGCGGGGATCTGCTGGGACTGCCCGGGGTCACCACCGCGAAGGAGTGGGATATGGTGCCCACCGATCGCGGATTCGCCCCGGACCTGATCACGCAGGTCCACAAGACCGTCATCGACGAGGTCGACGGCAGGGACGGCTGGGACGTGGTCACCGTCAATGCCAACGGCGTGGATACCGACGTGCTGAAAGAGATTGCGCCGCAACCTGTCCCGTCGTTCGCGCTGAGTCTGGACCGGGCCGTGCAGAACGCCGCGCAGCGGGCCGTGGACGGGCGGCCGGACAAGACCGTGATGGTCGTCGTACAACCCTCCACCGGCGCGCTACTGGCTGTGGCGCAGAACGAACCGGCCGATGCGGACGGGCCGATCGCGATGTCGGGGTTGTATCCGCCCGGATCCACCTTCAAGACGGTGACCGCCGCCGCCGCGCTGGCCTCGGGGATCGCCACACCCGATACGGTGCTGCCGTGCCCGGGACGAATTGTCATCGGGGAGCGCACGATTCCGAACTACGACGAGTTCGCCCTGGGCGATGTGCCGATGACACAGGCGTACGCGCGCTCCTGCAACACCTCCTTCGCGAAACTGGCCGGCGCCCTGCCGGCCGACGCGCTCACCACGACGGCCACGAAATTCGGTGTGGGCCCGGACTATTCGATTGCCGGGCTCACCACGGTCTCCGGTTCGGTCCCGCCGACCGGCAACCTCACCCAGCGCACCGAGAACGGCATCGGCCAGGGCCGGGTCCTGGTGAGCCCGTTCGGTATGGCTCTGGTCGCCGCGACCGTGGCCCACGGCGCCGCGCCGGTGCCGTATCTGCTGTCCGGCCACCCCACCAAGGTCTCCGCCCCGCGCCCGGCCCCCGCCCCGGCGGTGATCGACGGGTTACGCCTGATGATGCGCCAGGTCGTCCTGAACGGCACCGCCACCCGCATCGCCGACCAGGGCGAGGTGTACGGCAAGACCGGTGAGGCCGAGGTCGAGGGCGGATCGCACTCGTGGTTCATCGGTTATCGCGGCGATATGGCCTGGGCGACCCTGCTCGTCGACGGCGGCAGTTCCGACAACGCCGTCGAGGTCACCCGGGATATGCTCGCCGCGCTGCCGCCCGGCGAGGCGTGAGTGCGAAACCGCTACTGGGAGAAGAATTTTCGGCAGATGTCCGCTGCTCGGGGTGTGGCACGGGTGTGCGGCGGATGGAGTTGCCGCGTGTTTGTCGTGCGTCCTGCCCGGGACGGACCGCGCCGAGGACTCAGCGCTGGGAAATGGGTTTCAGGTCGCCGTGCGCGGCCGCGGGGGCGGTGTTCTGATCGGGGGTGGGGGAGCTGACCGAATAATCGCCGAGGATTTCGACGGCGCCGGTACCTGCCAGGATCATGCCCGCCGTGATGACGGCTAATGTCGACCGCTTCATGGGCTTCTCCCTTGTCGATGAGGGTTTTTCCCGTGGGGGCGTACGAGATCGAAGAACCCGGAACTGTGATCGCCGGTTGTTAGCTGGTCACGAAACGGTAGAACGGGACGCTCCGCGCCGACAACCCCCCAATCAGGGAAAAGCCGTCGAAACTCACCCGCTGCGCAGGTCAGTGCACGGGTCTCGATTTGATCTCGCTTCGGTCCTACTCCGCGCGTCGCAGGCTGGCGGCGAGGTGATGCTGTTCCGGCTGGCCGACCGCGGCCATGCGCAGGGTGTAGTCGATCGTGTCGCCGGATACGCGGAAGGTGCGGGCCAGTGCGGTCACCATCTTGGCCGTGGTGGTCCGGCCGATCGACGTGGAGCCCATGTCCAGGTGCAGGCCGTCGTCGTCCACCGACAGCGTGCCCTCGCAGATCTCGGTGATGCCGGTCGGGTGCGCGAGGATCAGTTCGATCCGATCCGGGCCCGCGCAGCGCAGGTAGCCGGTTTCCGCGTGCAGCGAGCGGCCGTCGGTGGCGTGCCGGGTGCGCTGGCGATACGTGAGGAACGGACGGCCCACGTGCCCGAAGTGGATCTCCTCCTGATAGTCGAAGGAGTCGATGGTCGGGTACTCGCCGTGCCCGGAGCCGCGCCAGACGCCCAGCAGAGGAGCGAGCCGGGCGATGTCGGGGTGGGGCGCGACGGGGGCGTTGGGTTCGGACACGGCGGTCAGCATAGTGCGCGCCCGAGTGCCAGGTGCGCACTCACCGTGCTGATTCGTCACAAGGGCCGTTCGGGGGCTTGACAGCGCGGCGGTCGCGAGAGGCGGATCGCGGGCCGCTTGCGCGGCGGTTGCCGGGTGTGCGCGACAGGGGCTCAGCGGGCTCGGTGCCTCTCGTCGCGTTCGACGTCGGTGATCGGTGCGTCCGAACCGGTCAGGTAGCGCACCAGGGTGGCGTGATCGTCCAGCACCAGCCAGGTGATGTCCTCGGACAGCCCGGGGCGGGCGGCCTTGATCGTCACACCGAGGTGCGCGCGGCCGCGAGTGTCGGTGCACACCGCCGGGGTCGCGGTCGCGCCGATCTTGGCGATGGCGCAGCGGGTGACCGCGCGTTCGAGCGCGGGCAGGCCGGCCGTGACGATCCAGCTGCCGGGGCAGGCTCCCTGCTCGACCAGCATCCGGGCCAGCCGGTTCGACCACCGATCCAGCTCGTGCGGGTCGGGCGCGTCGACACCCGCCACCGCCGGGCGGTGCCGTTGCCCGGCGGGAGCGAAGGGGTGCTGCGGCCGGGTGGGACGGCAGCTGTCGCCGGACGGCGTGATCGGCTTCGTCATCGTCATCTCTCCTTGGGATCTGAGCACCCCCGCGTTCGCGGTATCTCAACTCTCGTTTCCGGCAACGAGTTTCGGCAGCGACCCCAGTGCTGCGTGTGCGCCCCGCAGGGTGCGGTGATTCGCACCCTGGGTGATCGCGCCCGCTGGGACGGTGGCCGCGATGCGGTCCGGTTGCCGTCGTCGAGCCGATCTCCGCGCCGAGCCGACGTGGCTCCGGATGCGTTCGGCTCGGGGTGCGTTCCGCGTGAGAAGGTCTCCGGGTTGCGGGGTCGGATCGGCCGGGTTGGCGGCAGAGGAGGTATTCGGCGGCGCGGAGTGTGCTGGGTAAGGGGCTTGTGATGTTGTTCCGCTGGAGGTGAGTACCGTCAGGGGGAGCCTGATGCGGGGAAGTCTCGAGCCGCGGTGAACCCGCGCGGCGGCAGAGACGTGTTCTGAGCGATAGCGAGGGCCGGGTGCGCGAATCGGTGCATCCGGCCGGTCATGTCGGTGCGCTGTTCAGGATGTTCGTCTGGTGAGATGAGGGCTCATCCGGTCGGCGCGTGAGTCGGAACGAGGTGCGGCGATGCAGGCGTACACCGCGGTTGTGGGTCACGGCCAATCCGCGTCGGTGCCGTCCGTGACCCGGCAGTGGTGGGTGTTGACGCTGCGTATGGTGCGGGCGTCGGTGCGCAACGGGGAGCTGGTGACGGCGCTGTTGGCGCCCAGCGTGTTCACGCTGGGTTTCTATGTTCCGCTGAACCGGGTGATGACGTTCGGGCACGGATTCGGCAGCTACGCGCAATTTCTCATGCCGATGATCGTGATGCAGGCGGTCTCGTTCTGCGCCGGTGCGGCGGCGTTGCGGGCGGCCACCGATGCCCGCGACGGGCTGGACGACCGGTTCGCCTCGATGCCGATGCCGGTCGTCACGCCACTGGCCGCCCGCACCACCGCGACGCTCTACCGCATCGTCGTCGCGGTATCGGCGGCGATCGTGTGCGGGTACGTGATCGGCGCTCGATTTCGTGGGCCTGCTTGGCACACAGTAGGTTTCGTCCTCTTCTCGCTGTTGGTCGGGCTGTTGCTGGGCCTGCTGGGTGATCTGCTGGGCGCGTTGACGCGCAGTCCGGAGGCGACCACGCAGGCGTTGGTGCTGCCGCAGCTGATCCTGGGCATGGTGTCCACCGGATTCGCCCCGGCCGATCAATTCCCGGGCTGGATCCAGGGTTTCGCGCGGAATCAGCCGGTGTCCGGATTCGTGAACGTGATGCGGGTGCTGTCGAGTGACACGGATACGGTGACCTGGTCGGTACTCGGGCCGGGGTTGCTGTGGTTGCCGGCCGGGCTGGTGCTGCTCGGCGTCGCCTCGGCGGTGGTCGCGGGACGGAGGCATCGATGACAGCCGTCACGGACCTGCCCCAGGTGGCCGGTCACACCGAGATACTGCGGAACCTGGTGCCGCAAACCATGATTCAGACCCGGCGGCTGCTGGTGCGGTGGCGTCGCGATCCGGTCACGATGGTGCAGTCGCTCGGCTTCCCGGCGCTGCTGCTGGTGATGATCAATACCGTTCTGGGACATCAGGTCACGTCGTTCTCCGGGGCGAGCGCGCTCTACGGTTCGGTGCCGATGGTGACGTTGGTCGGGGTGATGTCGGGTTCGCTGGCCGGGGCGATCACGCTGGGCCGGGAACGGGATGCGGGGCTGCTGGCCCGGCTGTGGGTGCTGCCGGTGCACCGCGCCTCGGGCCTGATGGCGCGAATCGTGGCCGAGGCGGTGCGGATCCTGACCTGCACCGTGGTGCTGTTCACGGTGGGCGTGGCGCTGGGATTCCGCTTCCGCCAAGGGATTCCGGCCGCGATCGCGCTACTCGGCGTGCCCGTGCTGTACGGCCTGGGCTTCGCCACCCTGGTCACCGCCGCGGCTGTGTTCACCGCCAAATCCGGTCTGGTGGAGGTGATTTCGCTGGGATCGTCGCTGATGATGTTCTTCTCCACCGGATTCGTGCCGCTGGCGGCTTACCCGGGATGGGCCCAGCCCATCGTCGCGCACCAGCCGATGACGTACGCGATCGAGGCGATGCGCGGATTGTCCCTGGGCGGTCCGGTCGGGTCGCCGCTCGCGGCCACCGTGGCCTGGTCGCTGGGCGCGGTCGTCGTCTTCGCGACACCGGCCGTGGTCGGCTACAACCGCGCCAGCCGGGCCTGACACGGCTCAGCGCAGTTGCGCGGCGGCCTCGGCGACCAGGACGGCCGAATCACGCGGACTCAGAGCCATCGCGCGGAGTTGGTCGAACATCACCCCGAAACGGCGAATCTCGTTGTGGCCCTCCACGATGTCGTCACCGGCGATGCCCTCGACGTAGACCAGTTCCGGGTCGGCGGGTTCGTGGAAGTCCAGCACCACGAACGAGCCGACCATCGCCGGATGGGCGCCGGCGTCGAAGGGCAGCACCTGCAGGATGACGTTGCGTTTGTCGGAGTACTCGCCGAGCCGTTCGAGCTGTTCGCGCATCACGTCCCGCCCGCCGACGACGCGACGGATCGCGGCCTCGTCCAGTACCACCCACAGCTCGAGCGGATTGCCCTCGCGCGCGAGCACCTTGCCGCGCTCCACGCGGGCGCGCAGACGCTGCTCGATCACCGAGGCCTCGACCTTCGGCATCGCGGTGTCCAGCACCGCCCAGGCATACCGCTCGGTCTGGAGCAGGCCCGGGATGAACGACGTCTGGAACAGCCGCGCCGAGAGCGCTTCGGTCTCGAAATTGATGTAGGCGGCGTACACTTCGGACACCGCGGCCTCGAACGGGCGGGACATGCCGGGCTTGAGCGCCTCGGACAGGAGCTTGAGGGCGTCGTTGCGGCGTTCCTCCTCGACGCCGTACAGGTCGAGCATCGTCATCAACGTGCGGCGTTGCGGGCGGGCCTGCGCGGTTTCGATCCGGTACAGCGTGGTGACGTTGATCCCGGTCTGGGAGCTGACCTCCTCCTTGCTGATCCCGGCTTCCTCCCGCATCTCCTGCAGCAGTACCGCCAGCCGTCTGAGCTGGACCGTCAGCACAGTGCGCTTACCTGCCATCGCGCCCTCTCCCGTGTGCACTCGTCGGAATGCGCTCGTGCGTTCCGCATGCGTCGATGTGTCTGTGGCAGAGCCTATTCGCCTTGCGCGCCGGGCGGGGCACGAACCCGGCCATCTGCGGATATCGGCGGTTGCCGATCCTCCGCAACCGGCACGCAACGATACGGATCGGGCATCGATGCGATATGCGGTTCGTGACCTTCCGGATGTTCCGGGCGTCGGGACGGAAGTGCGCGATGCGTGGCGATATCCGCGTGTTGCCGCAGGTGGATGATCATGATCGACGGGCGATTCGGGCCGGACGCGGTACGGCGAGAGGCGAGTTCGCGAAGTCGGGAATGCCGGGTTCGGTCGCGGAGCCGGCGCTCCGAGCGTGATCGGGATATCGGACCGTCCGCCCGGGTTGGTCCGCCGAGCTATTTCCGATGTCTTTTCAGCATACTTTCAGCGACCTTTTGTTGCGGCGCAGTTTATTCCGGCTGGAATCGAGTCCGCGGCGTTGCCGGATACCGCTGCCGGACAATCCGTACCGCGCGGTCTGGCGATGACGTGTCCAGTAAAAGTTCCGAAACCGGGCGGCCGGTGTGCTTTCGGAGCGGAAAGCCGATGTCGCTCAGGCGATCCTTGCGCAGGTAGAAGGTAACGGAGGTTGACCGAACCGATGCGGATGCAATCTTGCGTTCTTGCATTTGTGCGTGCATGATTCGAGCTAACCTAGTCGTGTTCCACCGATCCGATGACCGGTACAACTCAATCCGGAGACCAATTATGTTGGTGCAAATATTGGTGCAGTCCCGATTTTTCGGGGTGCGGCAATGACGATGTCGATAGCTGGTGTGCTGCCGACGGCGCCGCAATTGTTGTGCGCGTTTCAGGGACGACGCTTCGATGACCAGGTACTGCTGCGGTCGGCGCGGGCGCTGGCCGAGATGCATGCCCGCCGGGTGCGGCTGCGCGATCCCTTGATGGCCGCCGAGATCGACTGTGAGCGCGGCATTCTCGTAGACGACATCAACGGCTGGGTCGAGCGGGTAATGCCCCAGCATCGGAACGGCGCGTCGCTGCACACCGAAAGCCTCGGCGCGGTGATCGACCGGATGGCGCGCAGTTGGGTCGAGGCCAACCAGGCCATCGACCGTGAGGGTGCGCGCAGCGACACCACCCACAAGCACTGGTATCACCTGGCCGAACTCGTCGACGGGTACACCGATCTCGTCGTCGACGTGGCCGGAGGCCGTCGCCGGCTGCCCGAGCAGTGATCGCATGATCTGCGGTTCGGCGTAATACCTTCCAGCTCAACGTAAGATCGCACGGCCGCGCACCCGGCCCAGAATCAGCAGGACCACCAGAGTCACCGCCACCAGCAGTGTGGTGCCTGCCGCGGCATCGAAGACCCGGCCGCGATCCGTATCGGCGAAGATGCTGATCGGCAACGTCTTCCAGGTGGCCGGATACACCATCACGGTCGCCCCCAGCTCGCCCATGGACAGTGCGATCGCCAGACCGGCGGCCGCGCCCAGTGCGGGCAGCAGCAGAGGCAGGGTGATCCGCGTCAGCACGCGCGCCGGACTCGCGCCGAGGGATTCGGCGGCCTGGCGGAAACCCGGATCCAGCCGGTCCAGCGCCGCGGCGACCGCGCTGAACGCGTAGGCCAGTACCAGTACCGAATGTGCCACGATCACAATCCATTTCGTGCCGCCGAGCAGGATGGGCCGCTGGTTGAACGCGATCAGCACACCGAGCCCGATCGCCACCGACGGCACCGCGATCGGCAGGTGGAATACCGCGTCGGTCAGCCGCCGCCACCAGGCCGGCGCTTCCCGGGCCGACAGCGCGGCCCAGGTGCCCAGAATCAGCGAGATCGCGCCCGCGAGCAGGGCGGTCTGCAGGCTCACCGACAGGCTCGCGGCCTGTTCGCCGGACAGTTCGTGGCGGAAATTGCCCAGGCCCAGCCCCGAAGGCAGCGCACCGGTCCATCGGCCCGCCAGCGCCGCGGCCATCACCGTGTCGATCGGGGCGGCGAACACCACCAGAACCACCAGCGCGAAGACAGCGAGCACCAGCGCGCGTCCGCGACGGGTCCACACCAGCATGATCAGCTCTCCTGGGTCGTGCGCGCGGCGGCGAACCGCGCGAAGACGAGGCGGTAGGCGATGTACAGAGCCAGCGACAGCGCCACCTGCACCGTGGCCAGCACCGCCGCTCCGGGCAGGTCGAAGGTGACGATGCCGCGGGTATAGATCAGCGCGGGCAGGGTTATGACGCCCTTCGCCCCGGTGAACAGCACGATCCCGAATTCGTTGAGCGTCAACAGCAGAACCAGGCTGCCGCCCGCCGCCAGCGCGGGCCACGCCTCGGGAAGCACGACGCGTCGCAGTACCCGCCACGGCGAGCCGCCCAGGCTCGCGGCCACATCCAGCTGCTCACGCGGTAGCTGGGCGAACGCGGCAAGCAGCGGCCGGACCACGAACGGGGTGAAGTAGGTGATCTCGGCGAGCACGACTCCGGTGGGCGTGCTCAGGAAATTCAGTGCGGGGGAGCGGTTTCCGGTGAGTCCGGCGATCAGCGCGTCCAGCGCGCCCGCGGTGCCGTAGAGGAAGGTGAACGCCAGCGTGATCAGGAAGGACGGCAGGGTCAGCACCGTATCGATGAGCCGCCCCACCGCGCCCGAACCCGGAAAGGGGATGAAGGCCAGTACCACCGCGACGAACGAGCCGAGCACCAGGCATCCGGCGGTCGAGCAGACCGCGATGGAAACCGTGCGCCACAACGCGTTCCGGAACGACTCGGAACCGAGCACCTGAGACCAGGTCCCGGACTTCGCGGTGGATTCGGTCAGCACCCGCACCACCGGGTACACCGCGAACAGCAAGACCACCAGCAGCGGCGGTGTCGAACAGGCTATCGGCCGCCAGTTGCGCTGTCCCGCCGCATGTTCGGAGGTATCTGCCACCGCGGACGGTTCGACGGCGAGCGAAGTGCTCATCGGGTCCGCTCCCTTCCGACGCGCGTCGTACGGCCGGCTACCCGGTCCCCCTCACGGACCGGGTACCCGGCCGACGAACCGGCCGGTGAATATTGTCGCGCCGCAACCACTCTCGTGGTGCGAGTGCGTCTCACGCGCGCCCTCTCGGCATCCGGTCGCCCTCGGCTGGGTCGCGTGTGCCTGCTTGATCCGAAGGGCGCGCGGTGACGAGTTTGCCGAGTGCCGAGGGGCCGCGAACTCACCGCGCGGGGACCGGGTACGTGGTCGGTCCGTGGTGTCGCGGTTGGGTTCTGTTGCGCTGGGGCCGATTCGGCGGTGTAAGTGCGGATCATGCGGCTGTTCCCGGCATCCTGCCGTCCGCGATCGCTGCGCACGTGTATACCGGACCAGGCGGGTGTGCGCAGATGGCCCTGTCTGGTGTCGAGTGGCTGTTTGGCTCTGTTCGTGGGGTGGGTATCCGCATATGCCTTGGTGCCGAGCTGTTTTGGATGGGGTCGTGTGTGCGTGTTGGGTGTGGCCGATATGCGGTGGTGAGGTGGTCTGGTGGCGAGTGGCCGCGTGCTCCGCTGTGCTCGGGCGTGGGGTGCGCGTTCGGTTCGTGGTGTTGCGGTTGGACTCGGTAGTGCTGCGGCCATTTCGGCGATTCGCGGGCGGGTCATGTGAGTGCTCCCGGTGTCGCGCCGACCGCGGTGGGGATGAGTGTGCCCGCGGGGTCGGGGAGGCGGACGCCGATGACGGCGCCGTCCGCGATGTCCAGCGGGCCGGGGACGTCGGCGGTGAGTTCGATCGGCAGGCCGGTGACGTCGAGTTGGAGTCGGCTGGTGGCGCCGCGCCAGACGCTGGAGACGATGGTGGCCAGGACGGCGTCGCGCTCGTTGGTGGAGCAGATCTGCACGGTGTGCGGGCGCATGCACAGCAGACCGTCGTCATCGGGCTTCCAATCGAGCTGCCCGACACCGGGTTTCGGTGCCTGCGCGCGCAAGGTGCGTTCACCGCACTGGACCAGTGCGGTGTCGCCGGCGATATGTTTCACCGTGCACGGCAACAGATTCGCCCCGCCCAGGAACGCCGCGGTGAAGCTGCTCGGCGGTCGTCGCCACAGGTTCTCGGCGGTGTCCACGTCGACCAGGCGGGCGTCGCGCATCACCGCGATCCGGTCCGCGAGGGCCAGCGCCTCGGACTGGTCATGGGTGACGTACAGCATCGCCATGTCCGGCAAGGCTTTTCGCAGCTGCTGGAGTTCGGCCAGCATGGCCTGACGCAACTGCGCGTCCAGGGCCGCGAGCGGCTCGTCCAGCAGCAGCACCGAGGGGCGGATCGCCAGGGCGCGCGCGATCGCGACCCGCTGCTGCTGCCCGCCGGACAGCTCGCGCGGCAGCCGCTGCGCGTAGTCGGCCATGCCGACCATCTCCAGCACCTCGCGCACCCGATCGCCGATCTGCCTGCGCGGCACCCGATGTGAGCGCAGGCCGAATGCGACGTTCTCGAATACCCGCATGTGCGGGAACAGTGCGTACGACTGGACGACCACACCTATACCGCGCTTGGCCGGCGACAGATCGGTGACATCGCGGCCGGCCAGCCGGACCGCGCCCGAGGTGGGCCGTACGAATCCGGCCAGCGCCCTGAGCGCGGTCGATTTCCCGGAACCGCTGGGCCCCAGGAGCGCAACGGTCTCGCCGGCCGCCACCCGCAGGGTGAATTCGGCCAGCGCGGTCGTGGCCCGGCGGCCGCGACCGTAGCTGACGCCGACCCGATCGAAGACGATCGCGGGTTCGGTGGAAGTTCCGGTGGCGGAGTTGGTGCCGGTGGCGGAGGTCGCCGGTGCGAACATGCTGCGCTCCTCGGGGTTTCGGTCTAGCTGCCGGTGGCCTTCTGGTGCGCGGCGACATCGCCGTCGAGATCGTGCAGGACCTTGTTCCAGTCCGGCGTCACGACGGTGACGTCCTTCAGATACGAAGCGGGCGAAGGAGTTCCCGCAGGGGCGTCCTTCAGGTCCGTGCGTGCCGAGACCGCCATCGCCTCCGGGCCCAATGTCTTCTGCACATCGGCCGAGAGCAGGAAGGTCATCAGCTTGGCGGCCGCGTCGCGGTGCGGTGCGCCCTTGGCCATCCCCATGACGTACGGCAGGGCGACCGTGCTGCGCTTGCCGTCGACGGTGGCCGGATAGAACAGGGCGAACTTCGCCCCGTTGTCCTTGATCTCGGTGAGGTTCATCTGGATATCGCCGTTGGCGACCAGCAGCTCACCCTTGTCGACCTTGGTCTGTAATTTGCCGGTCGAGGAGGACGGGCCGACGTTGTTGGCCTGCAACTTGCCCAGGTAGTCCAGTGCGCCCTGTTTCCCGTAGAGCTGTTGCAGCAGAACCAGTACCGCGGTGCCGTCCCCGGCCTGTCCGGGCGTCGAATACTGCAGCTTGCCTTTGTATTCGGGCTTCAGCAGATCGTCCCAGGTGATGCCCTCGGTGTGCACCGCCGGGTTCGCGATGAAGGCCAGGTAGTTGCCCGCGAGGGTGACGTACTTGCCGCCGGGATCCTTGTCGGCGGCGGCGATCGCGCCGGTGTCGACGCCGCTGTCCTGCAGCAGTCCCTGTTCGGCGGCCTTCTGGATGAACGGCGGCAGGGTCACCACGAGATCGGCCTGCGGATTGGATTGCTCCTTGTCGATCCGGTTCACCACCTCACCGGAACCCGCCTCCACGTAGTTGACCGAAATGCCTGTCTGCTTGGTGAATTCGGCGAATTCGGGCTTGTACCAGTCGGCCATGCCGTCGGCGGAGTACACGGTGACGGTCTTGCCGTCGCCCGCGCTCGTACCGGTGCCGCCGCACCCCGCGACGGACAGGGCCAGGGCGGCGGCGGAACCGAGGGTCAACGCGGTGCGTGCGAGGCGGGAGATCGGAATACGCACGATGACTGCAACTTTCGTTCAGAGCGGAGGAGAAGATGTGGAGGGTCAGGAGTTTTCGGCCAGCAGCAGGTCGGCGAATTCGACCACCGAGGGCACGATGTGGGTGGCGCCGGCCGCGCGGAGCCGGTCCTCGGTGTGCGCGCCGGTGAGCGTGCCCGCCACGACGCGCGCGCCCGCGGCCAGACCGGTTTCGATATCACTGGCCGTATCGCCCAGTACTGCGACCCGATCCACCGCGTCCGCGCCCAGGCGCAGCAGTGCGGTGAGCACCATGTCCGGATAGGGACGGCCACGTCCGGCGTCGGCGGGGCACAGGGTCAGGTCGGCGATCTCGTGCCAGTCCAGCGCGTCCAGCAGCCGGTCCTGGGTGCCGCGACTGAAACCGGTGGTCAGCGCGACCTTGATCCTTGCCTCGCGCAGACGCGTGATCGCCTGTGCCGCACCGGGAATCGGGGCGGCCTCGGCAGCGAACTCCTCGTAGGCGGCCTCGAAGGCGCGATTCGCCCGCTGGGCGCGGTCCTCGTCGCCGAGGATCGCGCGGAATACCGCGATCTTGGACTGGCCCATCGTGCGCACCACGTACTCGGTGGCCGCCTCGCGTTCGGGCCCGTGGGCGGGAATGCCCGCCGCGGTGGCGGCGGCGTCGAAGGCGCGCAACACCAGGCCGCCGTCGGCGACCGTGGTCCCGGCCATGTCCAGGACGGCCAGCTCGATGCGTTTGTCGGGCACAGTATTTCCCTTCGCGGGGGTGGATATCTTCAGAGGTTCAACAGGTCGGCGGTTTCCTCGCCGATGGCGGGGCCCAGGGTCATGCCGCGGCCGCCGGGACCGGTGATGACCCACACGTCGTCGGCGGCTCGCGCCCGGGTGACGATGGCGTCCGGGTCGACGCTCTGGCTGTAGACGCCTGCCCAGCGGCGCACGATCGGGGGCAGCCGGCGGCCGAGGAATTCCTCGGTGACGGCGGTGAGGTGTTCGTACGGCGCCTCGTCGACGTCGAAGCCGAACGGCTCGTCGTATTCGTGGGTGTCGCCGATGGTCAGACCGCCGTGCAGCCGCTGTACGCAGAGCAACTGCATGCGGTGCTGTGCGGCGGTGAACGCCTGCGCCTCCTCCAGTCGCAGCCGTTCCAGCGCCTCGCCCGCGAAACCCGGGTAGTAGCGGAAGCTGTCGCCGTCGGCGATGGCGGTGGTGAGCGGTTCGCCCAGCGGTGCGGTCTGCATCATCTGCAGCCGGACGCGCCGAACGGGCATGTCGCCCACCAGTTCCCGGGTCAGGCCCGAATGCGCCGCCCCCGGGCAGACCAGGATCAGATCGGCCTCGAAGCGGCGGCCGTGATCGTCCACCACGACTCCGCCGCTTACCGTGCGGGCCTCGGCTCCGGCGTGGAAGGTATAGCGGCCGGTGCGTTCCATATACGCGCGCAACGCGGGCATGGCCTGGCGTGACTCCACCGCGGCATCGGCCGAACAATGCAGTCCGGCAAGGAATTTGCCACGCAGGGCCGGATTGATTTCGCGCACGCGCCCGGGATCGAGCAGTTCGAATCCGCGCTCGCCGGCGCTCGGACCCGCCGCTGCGGCCTCGGCGACCGCGAGTTCGGCATCGGTGCGGATCAGCGTGATCGAGCCCGCCGCGCGGAATCCCACTCCGGCGACCCGGCCGCCGATCTCCTCCCACAACCGGCGTGAGCGCAGCGTCAACTCCAATTCGCCTGCGCTGCGGCCCGATACCCAGACCAGGCCGAAGTTGCGGACCGTGGCGCCGCGCGCCTCGGGCTCGCGTTCGAGCTGGACGACCGTGTGCCCCCGACCGATCGCGACCAGGGCATGTGCGGTGCCGAGGATTCCGCCGCCGATGATGACCAATCGCATGGGGAAAATCATGCGCAATGGTCTAGACCTTAGGGTGATTCCCGCGCCAACAGTGGGTTAACAATTGGTATAGACCAATTGCGGTATGCTGTGGGCGTGAATGCGAGGGACACCGGACGGCACGGTCCGCCGCGCGGTCCGGCGCGGCGAGGGGCCGGTGTGCGCGGCGAGACAGGCATTGCCGACAATCATGGCGTGAGCGATCTCGCGAGCGAGCCACGAGCAGTGCCGGGTCCGCAGGCCGCGGCATCCGCGGATGCCGAGATGTCAAGTGTGAGCGCCGATTTCGGTCGGATGTCCAAAGCGTACCGAGTGCGGACCGAGATCGAGGCCATCCTGGATCGGCTGCGCGAGGGCGATCCGGTGCCGCCGGAACGCGAACTCGCGGCACGATTCGAGGTCGCGCGCGAGACCGTCCGGCAGGCGCTACGAGAGTTGCTGGTACAGGGCCGGATTCGCCGTCAAGGCCGGGGCACGGTGGTCTCCCGCCCGAAGATGGTGCAGCCCTTGTCCTTGCGCTCGTACACCGAAGGCGCGATCGGCCTGGGCCGGCGCCCCGGACGTCTGCTGGTCGGCTGGGACGACATTCCCGCCGACCCGGAAACCGCTGCCGCGCTGGATATTCCGGCCGGTGCGACGGTGATGCATCTCGAGCGCGTGCTGCTGGCCGATGACGAGAAGGTCGGTCTGGAGAGCACCTACCTCACCCCGGCCCGGTTCGGTTCGCTGCGGGCGACCTACGACCCGACCACCTCGCTCTACGCGGCCATCCGAGCCTCGGGCGTCGTCTTCGGCTCGGCCGTCGAACGCATCGAAACCGTCCTCGCCTCGCCACGGGAGGCGGCTCTGCTGGAATGCACGACCGCCCTGCCGATGATCCTGCTGCACCGCCGCACGATCGACGCCGACGGGGTTCCGATCGAACGGGTCCGCGCTCTGTATCGCGGCGACCGCATGGCCTTCGAAACCCGTCTGCGCGAATGAGGTTCGGGTAGCGGGGTTCGGGCCGCGCGGCGTCAGCGCACCTGCGGAGCGACCTTCTCGCCGAGCAGTTCGATCGTGTGCAGAACGCGATCGTGCGGCAGGGTGCCGACGCTCGGGTGCAACATGAAGCGATCCAGGCCGAGGGTGTCCCGAATTCCCGCGATCTTCTCCGCGACCCGGTCCGGCGTGCCGACGAACAGCGATCCGGCGGGTGCGCGCAGCGCTTCGAACTGGTCGGGAGTCATTGCGCCCCAGCCACGTTCGCGCCCCAGTCCGCTCATCGCCGCGGCGTAGGGCTGGTAGAAGCCGGCCACGGCCTGTTCGTCTGTGTCGGCGATGTAGCCGTGCGCGTGTACCGCGATCGGCTGCGGTTCGTGACCGCCCTGCTCGAGCGCGCGGTGGTACAGGTCGACCAGCGGGCGGAATCGGGCGGGCTGACCGCCGATGATGGCGATTGCCAGGGGCAGGCCCAACAGGCCGGCCCGCGCAACCGACTCGGGACTGCCGCCGACCGCGATCCACACCGGCAGCGGCCGGTCGGTGCGCGGCTGCACGACGGTGTCGTGCAGGGCGGGACGGAATCGGCCGGACCAGTTCACCGGCTCATCCGCCCGCAGTCGCAGCAGCAGCGCGAGTTTCTCGTCGAACAGGTCGTCGTAGTCGGCCAGGTCGTAACCGAACAGCGGGAAGGATTCGGTGAAGGAGCCGCGGCCGGCCATCAGTTCCGCGCGACCGTCCGACAGCAGGTCCAGCGTCGCGAATTCCTGGTACAGGCGTACCGGGTCCGCCGAGCTGAGCACGCTCACCGCGCTGGTCAGCCGGATGCGCTCGGTGCGCCCGGCGATGGTCGCCAAAACGACCGCGGGCGCCGACGCCGCGAAGTCGTCCCGATGGTGTTCGCCGACGCCGTACACGTCCAGACCGGCGCGTTCGGCCGCGACGGCCTCCTCGACGACCTGTCGCAGCCGTTCGCCCGCACTCGGCGCCGGCCGATCGCCGACCGCATGCCGTTCGGCGAAGGTCGTCAGTCCCAGTTCCATAGTCGTTCCTCCCGTGAAGCCGATGTCGACAGCCTAAACGGACCGTGGTCCGGATAAATTCCGCCGGGGTCGGCGTCGCGGAGTGCCGGGATTATCGGGCGCGGATACCGATACTCTTGTTCCATGGCAGTCCGCACTCGCAAGCCGCTCTTCCCCGGCGTCCAGTCCCCGATCCGTGAAGTTCCGCGATCGATCGCGCGTCCGGAGTACGCGTGGAAGAACACGGTCAACGAGGGCCACGAGCCATGGGTGCAGACGACCGAGACGATCGAGAAGATGCGCGTCGCGGGCAAGATCGCCGCGCAGGCACTCCAGGAGGCGGGCAAGGCCGTCGCGCCCGGCGTGCTGACCGACGATCTGGACCGCATCGCCCACGAGTACATGTGCGACCACGGCGCGTACCCGTCGACGTTGGGCTACAAGGGATTTCCCAAGTCCTGCTGCACGTCGCTGAACGAGGTGATCTGCCACGGCATCCCGGACTCGACGATCATCGAGGACGGCGACATCGTCAACATCGACGTCACCGCCTATATCGATGGCGTGCACGGCGACACCAACGCGACCTTCCTCGCCGGTGATGTGGACGAGGAGGCGCGGCTGCTGGTCGAGCGCACCCACGAGGCGACCATGCGGGCGATCAAGGCGGTGCGGCCGGGCCGGGCGCTGAACGTCATCGGCCGCGTCATCGAGTCCTACGCCAACCGCTTCGGCTACGGCGTGGTGCGCGACTTCACCGGGCACGGCGTCGGCCCCACCTTCCACAGCGGCCTGGTCATCCTGCACTACGACCAGCCCGCCATCGAATCGGTGATCGAACCGGGCATGACCTTCACCATCGAGCCGATGATCAACCTCGGCGGCGTCGACTACGAGATCTGGGACGACGGCTGGACCGTCGTCACCAAGGACCGCAAGTGGACCGCGCAGTTCGAGCACACTCTCGTCGTCACCGACACCGGCGCGGAAATCCTCACCCTCCCGTGAGCGGGCGCGTCCCGGATTCGCGCACCCGGTGCGTGGCCGCGCTCGGGCACCGGGCGTACGGCGTCGACGGCTACCCGCGACGAACGCGCCGGCGGCGTGCGGTGGCACGGTGAAGGGCGCGCTGCTGGTCGCCGGGACCACCTCGGATGCGGGTAAGAGTGTCGTGGTGGCCGGGTTGTGCCGGATGCTGGCGCGGCAAGGGGTGCGGGTCGCGCCGTTCAAGGCGCAGAACATGTCGAACAACTCGGTGGTCGCGCTCGACGGCGGGGAGATCGGTCGGGCGCAGGCATTGCAGGCGCGCGCGTGCGGGCTGGAGCCGAGTGTGCGGTTCAATCCGGTGCTGCTCAAGCCCGGAAGTGATCGGCGTTCGCAGCTGGTCGTCCGGGGCCGGGCCGTGGATACGGTCGGGGCGCGGGACTACTTCCGGCATCGGCGGCAGCTGCGTGCGGTCGTCGCCAGTGAATTGGCCGCCCTGCGTGCCGAATTCGATGTGGTGATCTGCGAGGGAGCCGGATCGCCCGCCGAAATCAACCTGCGGGCAACGGATCTGGCGAACATGGGTTTGGCGCGCGCGGCCGCCCTGCCGGTCCTGCTGGTCGGCGATATCGATCGGGGCGGCGTGCTCGCGCATCTGTTCGGCACCGTGGCGATTCTGGAACCCGAAGACCAGCAGCTCATCTGCGGATACATCGTGAACAAGTTCCGCGGTGACGTCGAGTTGCTGCGCCCCGGACTCGATACGCTGACCGAACTCACCGGCCGGCCCACGCTCGGCGTGCTGCCCTTCGCCGAGGATCTGTGGATCGACGCCGAGGACTCGCTCGGTACCGTCGCCGACGCGCCGGTCGGTCGTCCGCGGCCGCCGCTCGGGACCGAATGGCTGACCGTCGCGGCGATCCGATTGCCGCGCATCTCCAACTCCACCGACGTCGAGGCGCTGGCCTGTGAGCCCGGAGTGTCGGTGCGCTGGGCGGACGACCCGTCCCGGCTGGCCGACGCCGACGTGGTGGTGCTGCCGGGCAGTAAATCCACCGTGAGCGATCTGGAATGGTTGCGCCGCAACGGAATCGCCGACGCGCTGTGCGCTCGCGCCGCGGCCGGACGGCCGATCCTGGGTATCTGCGGCGGATATCAGATGCTGGCCCGGCGCATCGTGGACCGGGTCGAATCCAGCGCGGGCGAGGTGGCCGGACTCGGCCTGCTGGATCTGGATATCGAGTTCGCCGAACCGAAGGTGCTGCGCCGCACCACCGGCCGGGCGGCCGGTTCCGGAATCCCGTTGAGCGGCTACGAGATCCACTACGGCCGCGCCCGCCGTACCGGCGACCCCGCCTGGCTCGAACTCGGCGACGGGCGTGCGGAAGGCAGTGCGCGCGGGGCGGTCCGGGGCACGCATCTGCACGGCCTGATGGAGTCCGACGACTTCCGCCGGGCCTGGCTGCGCGAGGTCGCCGCACAGGCCGGACGCTCCGGATTCCGTGTCGCCGAGGATGTTTCGGCCGTCGCGGAACGCGACTCCCAGCTCGACCTGCTCGCCGATCTGATCGAGGAGCATCTCGACACGACCGCGCTGGAAAGCCTGATCACCACCGGCGTTCCGTCCGGGCTGCCCACTCCGGCGACGTCGCGGACACCGAAAGCCTGACTGCGCCAAACATATTCGTTCCCTCCGGACCGTAATGTGCGAGTGTTGCCCGGGCAACTTCGGTTCGCTCGCACTGATGCGCCGCAGCGGTCGATCGCGTGGTCGTCGCCGGGCTTTGCCCGGGTGGCGGGGCCTGGCCGCGTCGTGGAGTCCGGACGCGTTCGCGGCCGATCCCCGCCGCCGGGTGCCGAGGCCGCGTGCGCGTGGGAACAGCTCTCCGACCGGCCGCGACCGGGTTTGCGCGACGATTCGCCGACGGCCCGTGGCGCAGCTCTCGGCGGACGTCGAGGCGTGGTCAGCGACACGAGGTTCACCGCCGCTGAGCCGTGTAGCGTGGGGCGGCATGGAAACACGGCGGATCGCGGTCGGTGACCGCGCTTGGACCGTTCGAATCGATGGTTCCCAGTTCCGGCACACGGTCGTCCTGCTGCCCGACGCCGGCGCTCCGGTCGATGTCTACGATGCGGTGTGCGCCCGCCTGCACACTTCGGACCTGCGCACAATCGTGCTGGAATCGATCGAGGGGCTCGACACCGCGGGGGTCTACGCGATCCTGGACGACATCGGTGTCCCGTGGGCCAACCTCGCGGGTTACGGCGCGGGCGCCGATCTCGCGTGGCAGTTGGCCGCCCGCGGCTTCGGCCGATTCATGGGCCTGGTCGTCGCCGGACGGGGACATCCGGCCGCTCCCGGCGCGGACGACACCGTCGCCGACGCGAACTGCCCGGCCGTGGAGATTCCCACCACCGTCGTCGCGACCAAGAACCTGTCGCGCGCGGACGCCGAGGCCGCCGCTCGCCACGTCTACGGAGAATTCCGCGTCGCGCAGGTCGATGTCACCGATCCGGCCGCAGAAGCGGCGCAGGAATTCGCCACCGAAATAGTGCTCCGCAGCGGCCAGTGGTGAGGGGTTGAATTCTCGGCCCCCGCTCTGTCGGTTCGCTGAGTCGATGGCCTCCGCCCCGCTGCGGAGTTTCGCGGCGGAGCGAAGACTCACCGCGCGGCCCCGCGGCGGGCACTCGTTCCTGGCGCCCGCCACGCGTCCGGGCTGCAAGCCCGCGCTGCAAACCAGGTGGCGGCAAGCTCACGCCGCAAACTTGGTGATGGGGTGGCGGAACCGGGTGTCAGGGGCGAGCGGAACGAACCGTCAGGCGTTGTGCCCGGCGAGCCAGCGCAGCCACGAGTCCAGTTCGGTGAACGCCTCTCGCCGGACCGCCTCCGAGGACAGGAACACATCGTGCCGGGCGCCCTCGATCGGCACGATGTTGGTGCGTTGCCCCAGGCAGCCGGACCAGCGTTGGATCTGGCGCACGTCGAGCACGGTATCGGCGACGTCGGCCGCGGGGCCGTACGCGCGCATGAATTTGGTCACCTTCGAGCGCAGGATCAGGGCGGGGACGCCGACGTCGAGGCCGTGATGCAGCTGGGCGTGCCCGCGCCGGATCGCACGCAACCAGCCGAAGTGCACCGGGAATCCGCTCAGTGGCTTCCAGTCCAGGTCGTAGTCCCACTCGCCGGACGCGCTCCGGTGCAGGCTGTCGCCGTAGGTGGTGACCTTCTGCCCGGGCAGGGTCGCCATGGCGCGCAGGCGTCCCAATCCGCCGATCACGGTATTGCCGACGATGGTCCGGTAATAGGCCGGGCCTTGCAGATCGAACCAGGGGCTGTTCAGTGCCAGCCCGGTAATCCCCTGTGCCGCAACGCCTTCGGCAGCCTGCAGCCGATCCAGCCAGAGCGAGGTGACCAATCCGCCGGTGGAGTGGCCCATCACCAGCACCGGCAGGCCGGTCTCCTCGCGCACGATGCGCAACGCCTCGTTCAACTCGGCGTCGTACATCGCCAGATCGGTGACGTAGTGCGGGGTCTGCCCCGGGCGCAGCGAACGCCCGCACTTGCGCAGATCCAGCGCGTAGAAGCGGTGGCCCTGGGCGGCCATGTGTTCGGCGAGGTGCCGCTGGAAGAAGTAGTCGGTGAATCCGTGGACGTACAGCACCGCGGCGGTCGCCTCGGTCGTCGCCAGATGCCGGACCAGGGTGGCCTCCACCGTGCCCTCGCCGTCCGGGTCGGCCCCCAGCGGTATCGGGCGCTGTTCGTAATCCTCGCCGAGGACATCGGCCTGCCAGGAGTCGGTCCGCGGTCCGGCCGACGGCGTCTCGTTCGTCACAGCGAACACGATATTCGACCCGCTCAGCGGCGTCTCGGCACAGGTAGCCCGCTCACCGGAGGTGTGGCGGTTTCGGAAACGGGCATGCCGAGGGGCAGAATCAGGTTGAAGTGAACGGCGGGTAACCTCGAACTCGTCGTATTCGCCGGAATTCCGGTGACGCACAACACAATGCCCAGGTTGGTCCGCCCGGGGGCGACCGCGCACAAGGACAAGGAAGTCGATCTACCCGTGCCGAACGCTGCGATGACTGAAAAGACCGATGTAGTCCTCATCGGTGCCGGCATCATGAGTGCCACTCTCGGCGCGCTGCTTCGCCAGCTGCAGCCCGACTGGTCGATCACGATGTTCGAGCGCCTGGACGCCGCCGCTCCGGAGAGCAGTGACCCCTGGAACAACGCCGGTACCGGGCATTCCGCGTTGTGTGAGCTCAACTACACCCCGCGCACCGCCGACGGCGGCGTCGACGTGTCCAAGGCCGTCGACATCAACGAGCGGTTCCAGGTGTCGCGGCAGTTCTGGTCCTACGCGGTGGAGAACGGCGTGCTGAGCACGCCCTCGGACTTCATCAACCCGATCCCGCACGTCAGCTTCACCCACGGCGCGGACGGCGTGGAGTACCTGCGCAAGCGGTACGAGGCGCTGGCCCGGCACCCGCTGTTCGAGGGGATGGAGTTCATCGACTCGCCCGAGGAGTTCTCCCGGCGGTTGCCGCTGATGGCCAAGGGCCGCGACTTCGCCGAACCGGTGGCGCTGAACTGGAGTTCCAAGGGCACCGATATCAACTTCGGCGCGCTCACCAAGCAACTGCTGGCCTATCTGGGCCGCTCGGGCGTCGACATCGCATTCGGCACCGAGGTGCGCAACCTGTCCAAGCAGTCCGACGGCAGCTGGATTGTCAAGGTGCGCAACACCCGTACCGGTTCGACCCGTACGGTGAACGCGAAATTCGTCTTCGTCGGCGCGGGCGGTTACGCGCTGCCGCTGCTGCAGAAGGCCGGTATCCGCGAGATCGCGGGCTTCGCCGGATTCCCGGTCAGCGGCCAGTTCCTGCGCTGCACCAACCGCGAACTGGTCACCCGGCACGACGCCAAGGTGTACGGCATGGCCGCGGTCGGCGCGCCGCCGATGTCCGTGCCGCACTTGGATACTCGCGTCATCGACGGTAAGCGCGGACTGCTGTTCGGTCCGTACGCGGGCTGGACGCCGAAATTCCTCAAGGACGGCAAGTACGGCGATCTGTTCAAGTCGATCCGCCCGGGCAACCTGACCCCGATGCTCGGCGTCGGCGTGACCGAGCTGGGCCTGGTCAAGTACCTGGTCAGCGAGCTGCTGAAGTCCCCGGCGGGCAAGGTGAACGCGATGGAGGAGTTCATCCCGCGCGCCGACGGCCACGATTGGGAGCTGATCACGGCCGGCCAGCGCGTGCAGATCATCCGCCGCAAGGGCGTGGGGGGTGTACTCGAACTCGGCACCGCGGTCATCACCGCCGCCGACGGTTCCATCGCGGGCCTGCTCGGCGCCTCGCCGGGCGCGTCCACCTGCGTCTCGGCCATGCTGGACGTGCTGCAGCGCTGCTTCCCGCGCGAGTACGCGGACTGGACCCCGCAGCTCAAGGCCATGGTTCCCTCGCTGGGCGTCAAGCTGTCCGAGAACCAGGCGCTGTACCACGAGGTCTGGGACTGGTCGACCAAGGCGCTCGGTCTCGACCAGAACACACCGGCGGCAGAACTCGCGCAGAGCTGAGCGATGTGATAGCAAGACGCGATGATGTCAACGGTTGCTCTCAAAAGGTCGTGGGCCGCGGATCTGGACACCGCGACGCTCTACAAGCTGTTGCAGTTGCGCGTCCAGGTGTTCGTCGTCGAGCAGAAGTGCGCCTATCCGGAGCTGGACGGACTCGACCTGCTGCCGGAGACACGGCACCTGTGGCTCGACGACGAGGGTGAGGCGATCAGCACGCTGCGCCTGTCCGAGGAACACGAGAACGGGGTGAAGTCGTTCCGCATCGGCCGGCTGTGTACCACGCCGCATGCCCGCGGCCACGGTTACACCACCCGGCTGCTGCAGGCCGCCCTCGCCGAAACCGGTTCGGCCACAGTGCGGCTCAATGCGCAGACGTACCTGATCGACATGTACACCAAGCACGGTTTCGTCACCGACGGCGAAGAGTACATCGAGGACGGTATCCCGCACGTCCCGATGCGGCGCGGTTGACCTGCGGGTCCCGCAGCCCGGAAGTGGTTGCGGGACCGCCTGTCAGGCGCGAGGCGAGATCGGCTCGCCGCGCACCTCGCGGGTGAGCAGGGTCGCGCCCGCCACCGCGCCCGGCATCAGCACGATCGCGACGAAGGGCACCAGGAACGCCGCCGCGAGCGGAATTCCGAAGCCCCACACCAGCATTCGGCGTGAGCGCAGTAAGCTGAGCTGTTCGCGCAGCGAGATTCCGCGGCGTTGCATGGAAACCGTGGTCAGTTCCCGCACCAGGAAGAATCCGGTGACCCCGATGCCCACCACCGGCACCACGGTCTGCCCCACCACGGGCAGGAATCCGGCGGCGAACAGCGCCGCGCCCCACACCGCGGCTCGCAGCACCAGCGCGATGCCGTCGGCGAACATTCGCCACACCGGCAGACCCGGCCCCGGCGGCGCCTCGCCCGGCGACTGGCTCCGGTCCACGTGCTCGGCGAGTGCCTCGTAGAACGGTTGCCCCAGCGCCAAGGTCAGCGCCGTGAACGTGATCACCGCCAGGAACAGGCACAACACCAGCAGCAACACGTCCAGGAAGCCGCGCAGCACCCCCGGCCACGGCGAGGCCCAATGGTCCGCGAACGGCGTCGCCCACGCGACGACGTCTCCCGCGAACCACGCCACCGCCCCGATCGCGACCAGATACAGCAGTAGCGCGATGAGCCCCGGCACCAGCGCGTACCCGAACCGCCGCCGATGCGTCGCCACCCACCGCTGCCCCTGCAACAGATACCCGAACCCCGCAGCCAGATCCCGCACGCGCGCAGTCTATTCCGGCGCAGCCGGGAACCACGTACGGGTCACAGGTTCCGAAACTGCTGGGCGTTATCGCTTCTCAGGTTGCGGCAGGGACACCGCAACTATCGGTTCGAGGAAATCCTCGCCCTCGAGCAACAGCGGCTCCCCGCTCACCTTCGACAGGGGAATACGAAAAGCAGTCGCCGAAATTCAATGCCGCAGGGCAGCGTCCTTTCCGAATTCCCGATCAGCTGCGTTTCCGTGCAGGATCGCGTGGTGAAGCCGATCGCGGGAGGGGGCGGCGAGGGGCGCTGCCGGTGGGCAATACAGTTGGGTCGTGTCCGAATCCACTGTCGACGTCGCCGTAACCTCCGTATCCCCGTCCGGTGAGGCCGGGTTTCCGTTCTCGGCTGTGGTCGGGCAGGAGCAGTTGCAGCTGGCGCTGATTCTGTGTGCGGTGCATCCGGGGATCGGGGGTGTGCTGGTGCGCGGGGAGAAGGGCACCGCGAAGTCGACCGTGGTTCGGGCGCTGGCGCAGTTGTTGCCGCCGGTCGCCGACGAACGCGGTGCACAGCGGCCCGCGCGGCTCGTGGAGCTGCCGGTCGGGGCGACCGAGGACCGAGTGGTCGGCTCGCTGGATCTGCAGCGCGTGCTGCGCGACGGGGAGCAGGCGTTCCGGCCGGGTCTGCTGGCGGCCGCGCATCACGGCGTGCTGTACGTGGACGAGGTGAATCTGCTGCACGACCATCTGGTCGACGTTCTGTTGGACGCGGCGGCGATGGGCCGCGTGCATATCGAACGCGACGGGGTGTCCCATTCGCATCCGGCGCGGTTCGTGCTGGTCGGGACGATGAACCCGGAGGAGGGGGAGCTGCGTCCGCAGTTGCTGGACCGGTTCGGGCTGACCGTCGACGTGGCCGCCTCCCGCGATGTGGACGTGCGCATGGCCGTCGTGCGTCGCCGCCTGGACTACGAGGCCGACCCGAACGGATTCGCCGGCCGGTACGCCGAGACCGATCGGGAGATCGCCGACCGTATCCTGATCGCCCGCGACCTGGTCGGTGAGGTGGAGCTGGACGATGTGGAATTGCGCAGGATCGCGGCGCTGTGCGCCAGCTTCGACGTGGACGGCATGCGCGCGGATCTGGTCGTCGCCCGCACCGCGACGGCGCATGCGGCGTGGCGCGGAAGTCGTTGTGTGACAGCCGATGACGTGCGTATCGCCGCGGAACTCGCACTGCCGCACCGGCGTCGGCGTGATCCGTTCGACGAGCCGGGCATCAGCGAGGAACAGCTGGAGGAGGCGATGCGGCAGGCCGCGGCGGAGGCCGAACCGAACTCCGCTGAGAACTCCGGCCCATCGAGCGAATCCGAGCGTTCGTCGTCCGACGACCCCGCGCCCGAGCCGAGCGATTCCGAACGGCCCGAGGGGCCCGGCGACGATCCGGACGGCGGTCCCGATACGCCCGGCGGCGGTGGCGGTGCGCCCGAGGGCCGGGCGGGCGCACCGGCGAATTCGACTGCCCGACCGCCTCGTTGGGAGGTGCGGGGCGTCGGTGAGGGCGCACCGGGACGGCGTTCGCGGGCGAGCACCCGGCACGGACGCGTCGTGCGAGCGGTACCCGATGCCGCGGCCGGACTGCACCTGCTCGGCACGGTCTTCGCCGCCGCGCCTCGGCAACGTGCCCGCGGCCGGTTCGAAGGGCCGCTGGCCCTGGAACCGGAGGATCTGCGCGGCGCGTATCGCGAAGGGCGCGAAGGCAATCTGGTGATCTTCGTGGTCGACACGTCGGGTTCGATGGCTGCCCGGGATCGGCTCTCGGCGGTCACCGGTGCGATCGTCGCCCTGCTGCGCGATGCCTATCAGCGGCGCGACAAGGTCGCGGTGATCACCGTGCGCGGCAGCGAGGCCGAACTGGTGTTGCCGCCGACCTCCTCGGTGGATATCGCGGTGCGGCGTCTGGCGGGCCTGCGCACCGGCGGTAAGACCCCGCTGGCGCGCGGTCTGGTCGAGGCGCGTGAGGTGGTTCGGCGCGAGCGCGTGCGCGATCCGCAGCGCCGCGCGATGGTCGTCCTGCTCACCGACGGCCGCGCCACCGGAGGCGCCGACCCGCTTCCGCGCGCCCGCGCCGCCGCGCGCGTGCTGGCTCGTGACGGCGTCACCGGCGTCGTGGTCGACTGCGAACGCGGCATGATCCGTCTCGGCCTGGCCGCCGACCTCGCCCGCGACCTGCGCGCCACATACATCCGCTTGGCCGAGATCACCGGTGATGCCGTGGCAGGGGTGGTGCGGTCGCAGGTCTCGGGAGTCCGTGCGGCCTGATCGGTTTCGCCGGGTGCGGTTGCCGACCGTCGTGCGGTTTCGCGAGCACGGCGTGAACAGCTCAGCTCGGCCTGCGGGTCTGCGTCCGTTCGGCCGGTGTTCCGTGGCGGGCGGCAGGTAGCGCGGCATGGCCGCGGTGTGCCGGCTGAACGGCGCTGCGCCTGGAGCAATACGGATCGATCCGCCTGGCGCTGGGCGAGTTTGCGCCGCTCGGGTCTCCGGTGTCATGTGGCGCGATCGGCGATCTGCCCGCGCTCGCGGCCGGCGGAACCATCCGGCCGCACCACCGACGAGTGCCGCGACCTCCCGTGCCGGTGTCCGCGGATCTGCCGGCCGGACCCCGGTGATGGGAGTGGCCGGCGAACGTGATCACCGCTGGATGCGAATTGCCCCGAGCGAGCTATTGCGCAGTGGCCGTGGTGAATTGGTCGGCGAGGGCGGTGAGCAGTTCGGAGCAGCCCGCGTCGACGGTGAGGGTGGCAAGCGGGTCGCCGCGGGTGTGGCCGCGGTTCACGATGACGACCGGACGAGCGGTTCTGGCCGCGTGCCGCACGAAACGCAGGCCGGACATGACGGTGAGCGAGGAGCCCGCGGTCAGCAATACTTCGGCGGACTCGAGCAGGTCGTACGCCTCCGCGACACGGTCCTTCGGGACGTTTTCGCCGAAGTAGACGATGTCGGGTTTGAGCATTCCGCCGCACTGTTCGCAGTCGACCATGCGGAAGTTCGCGGTGTCGGTGACCACGGCGTCGGCGTCGGGGGCGACCTCGAGGCCGTCGGTGACCGATTCGGCGAAGCCGGGATTGGCGGCCTCGAGCCGGTCGGCCAGGCGCATGCGGGAAATCAGTGCCGAGCAGTTCAGGCAGCGCACTCGCGCGTAGGTGCCGTGCAGATCGATCACCCGGCGACTGCCGGCCTTGGTGTGCAGCAGGTCCACGTTCTGGGTGATCAGGCCGCTGACGACGCCCGCGCGCTCGAGCCGCGCCAGCGCACGATGTCCCGGATTGGGCCGCGCGGCATCCATCCGCCGCCAGCCGACATGATTGCGGGCCCAATACCGTTGCCGGAACACCGGATCCCCGACGAACTGCTGATAGGTCATCGGATTGCGCGGCGGCGAACTCGGCCCCCGATAATCCGGAATCCCGCTGTCGGTGGACAACCCCGCCCCGGTCAACACCGCCACCCGGCGGCCCGCGACGATGTCGAGCACCCGATCGACAGCGCTCACGGTCAGAAGTTCCGGCATGGATCCAGCGTACGGCTCGTCGACGGGCTCGCCCTTGGGGAGCTGGCCGCGGCCACGTGCCGAGGAGCCGACCAACAGGAGGAGCCGATGGCTGCCGCAGGCTCGAACTCGGCGATCCTCGCTGCGACCGGCTGTGTGAAGCAGTGCCGCGGGTCCCACTCGTCTGTCGCGTGAGGCAGACGCCGCGCCGGATAGGCGTTCAGCGCGGGCGGGCGTGCGGCGACGCAGGTAACAGGGTCGAAAGCAGTATCGACCGTGTGGTCGGCGTAGAACAGCGGGTTGTCGATTCCGGCGAATCCCGGGTTCACCGAGCGCTTCAACATGATCACACTGTGCGCCTGATCCACGTTCAGCACCGGCATCCCGTAGATCGGGCTGGAGGAGTCCTCCCGCGCGGGATTGGTGACATCGTTCGCTGTCCTCGATTGCCGTCGCCGGTTGGCTGCGGGCGGCTGTGATGCCGCAGAGCGGGCCGACGGCGAGGGTGCGGACCATCGCCCGGCGCCCACCGCCCACCATGGGTGTCCCGGCCGCCGGAGCCTCGAGCGCGGCCAGGCCGAACATCTCGTGCGGTCCGGGAGTCATCGAGACATCGGCGCCGACCGGCCGGGTGCGTTCGGCGATGTCGGCCGGCGTCGGCAAGCCGGCCGCGCTGCCGCGGCGCAGCCCGGGGCGGGAGCCGGGGGGTCGAAGGGGTGTGGCAACGTGGAGCAGCAGTTCATGCGCGGAAGGAGCGGTGTCGATGCCCAGGGGTGTTCCCGAGACGGTGCCCGATGACGGGTTGACCACTCGGCAGCGGCGTAATCAGCCCGTTCTGGCGGTGCATACCGGCCCCGGCAAGGGCAAGTCGACCGCGGCGTTCGGGATGGCGCTACGGGCCTGGAATCAGGGGTTCGACATCGCGGTGTTCCAGTTCGTGAAGAGTGCGAAATGGAAGGTCGGGGAGGAGGCGGCATTTCGCACCCTCGGCCGGTTGCACGAGGAGACCGGTGCGGGCGGCCCGGTCGAATGGCACAAGATGGGTGAGGGCTGGTCCTGGACCCGCAAACAGGGCACCGAGGATGATCACGCCGCGGCCGCGCTGGCCGGTTGGCACGAGATCGCCCGCCGTCTGGCCGCCGAACAGCACCGGTTCTACGTCCTGGACGAATTCACCTATCCGCTGAAATGGGGATGGGTCGACGTGGACGAGGTGGTCGAGACCCTGCGCGCCCGTCCCGGCAATCAGCACGTGGTGATCACCGGCCGGGACGCGCCGCAGGCGCTGATCGATGCCGCCGATCTGGTCACCGAGATGACCAAGACCAAACATCCGATGGACGCGGGCCGTAAGGGCCAGCGCGGCATCGAATGGTGAGCACACCGGCGGTGGTCATCGCCGCACCGGCCTCTGGAAGCGGAAAAACCACTCTCGCAACGGGTTTGATCGGCGCGCTGCGCCGCGCGGGACATACCGTCGCGCCGTTCAAGGTGGGCCCGGACTATATCGACCCCGGATATCACGGTCTGGCCGCCGGACGTCCGGGCCGGAATCTGGATCCGGTGCTCGTGGGCGCGCAGCGGGTGCCGCCGCTGTACCGGCACGGGACGCGGGGGTGCGATATCGCGGTCGTCGAGGGTGTGATGGGCCTGTTCGATGGTCGCATCGACGAGAATCAGGCGCAGCCGGTCGCGGAAGGTTCCACCGCACAGGTCGCGGCGCTGCTGGGGGCACCGGTCGTGCTGGTCGTGGACGCGCGCGGGCACAGTCAGAGCCTCGCGGCCCTGTTGCACGGATTCGCCACCTACGACAGCGAGATCCGGCTCGGTGGCGTGATTCTCAACCGCGTCGGCAGTGCACGACACGAACAGGTGCTGCGCGCCGCATGTGACCGGGTCGGTCTGCCGGTGCTCGGCGCGCTGCCGAGGATGGCCGAATTGGCCGTTCCCTCACGGCATCTGGGCCTCATTCCCGCGGTGGAGCACGGCGATGCGGCGCGGTCGGCGGTCGACGCGATGACCGAACTCGTCGCCGCCCATGTGGATCTGGCCGCGATCGCCCGATTGGCGCAAGCGCGGGTGCCGGGGCCGGACTGGGATCCGGAAGCGGAATTGCGCGCGGTCGGCGGCTCGCCCACGGACGGACCGGTGATCGCCATGGCCGGTGGTCCGGCGTTCACCTTCGGCTACGCCGAGCATCGTGAACTGCTGGCGGCGGCGGGCGCGCGTGTGGCGGTCTTCGATCCGCTGTATGACGACTTGCCCACCGGCACAGCGGGTGTCGTGCTGCCGGGCGGATTTCCCGAGGAGCATGCGGCGGAGCTCTCGGCGAACGACGCGCTGCTCGACGCGGTGCGTGCCGCGGCCCGGGCCGGTATGCCGGTGCACGCCGAATGCGCGGGACTGCTCTATCTGACCCGAAGTCTGGACGGACATCGCATGGCCGGCGTGGTCGACGCGGCCGCCGAGTTCGGGCCGCGATTGACGCTGGGCTATCGGGATGCGGTGGCGCTGACCGATTCTCCGCTCTGGACCGCCGGGCAACGGGTGCGCGGACACGAATTCCACCGCACCAGACTCATTTCCGCCACCGCCGACGCCCCGGCGTGGGCATGGCGCGCCCCGGATGGCGCCACCGTGCGCGAGGGCGCGGTGACCCATCGAGTGCACGCCTCCTACCTGCACATCCATCCCGCGGGAAATCCCGCGACCATCGCCGGATTCGTCGCGGCCGCGGCCGATTACGCCGCCGTGCGCGCAGATGTGTGAACCACGTTCCGGCAGCGGCGAACTCGTCGTCGGAGTGGGGTGCCGGCCGGCGACCGTCGCGGCGGAAATCGTGCGTGCGGTGCGCGCGGTGCTGGGACAGGAGAAGTTCCGCTGTCTGGCGACGATCGACCGCAGAGCGGCCGAGCCGGGATTTTCCGCGGCCGCAGCCGAATTCGGTGTTCCGGTGGCCGCGTTCACTCCGGACGAACTCGCCGCGGTGCACGTCCCGAACCCCGCGGCGCGAACCAGAGCCGCTGTCGCCACCTCCAGTGTCGCCGAGGCCGCGGCCTTGCTCGCTTCCGAGAAGTATTGCGGTACAGGGTATCTCGTGATACCGAAGACCTCCCGGGGCTCGGTGACGGTCGCGGTGGCCCGCTGCGAATCAGGTTGACCGGTCCGCGAAACGGCCACCACCGAGCCGGAGCGCGATCGGCTCGCCCTACTGCCCCCGCCAGGCTTCGAGGACCCGGTCCAGCGCGGGGCGGATCTTCGCACGCGCCTCCTTACGGGGCATACCTGCCATCAGCAGCCGGTCGTAGTCGGTGTCGAGATGACGGATCGAGGCGATGACCGCGAGCGTCACAGCCTCGGCGGCAAGGACTTTCGCGGCCGCGCTGCGGCCGACGCGCCCGCTGCCGCGCACCGCGGCGTGATCGGCGATCTCGGTGGCGCGCTCCGGCGGGCAGTTCGGGAACAGCCGCTGTATTTCGGCGGCCATCCGCAGCTGGAACTCGACGTCCTGTGCCGCGCGCCGGGCGGTGTCGCGTTCGCGGCGGCGCAGCCGCGCGTCCTCGTCGGCCAGGCATTGTTCCTCCGCGCGGGCCAGGGCCTGTTCCTCGACCAGGATGCCGACGCGTTCGTGGCGTTTGCGCCGGGCGTTGAAGCGCACCACGACCGCGGCCAAGGTGCTCTCCTTCTTGGCGCGGCGGCTCAGGGCCGCGTCCCCGGCGGGCAGGAATTCCAGATGGTCGAGATCCGCGCAGGTCAGGCACAGCGGCCCGGCGTCGGACATGATCTGATACGGCCCGGTGTCCGAACATTCCGCGCACGTCCAGTCCCCGGCGGCCGCGACGACCGTGAGATCGGGCGCCTTGTTCTGGCGCTGCCGCATCTGCTCGCGGCGGGCCGGGGTGAGGTCGGGGGAGAGCCAGTGCGTGCGGAACACCGCCTCGTCCTCGTCGCCGACGAAGATCAGCGGCGCACGATCGCGGCTACCGGACAGATAGGCGGTATCGCTCGGGGTGAGACCGCCCTCGCGCGCCCATTCGCCCAGCAGATCCGCCACGTCGCGCAACCGCGCCGCGTCCACCGGGGCCAGCTTCACCAGCGAGGGGGCACGCCCCTGCCGCCACCGCTCGACGTGCGCAGAGGTCAACCAGCCCAAGCCGACCAGAACATCGACGGTGGACACGTATTTGTGCTGGGCCAGTGCCGCTTCCGCGGCCGCGACCACCCGACGCCGGAGCTTGGACATGAGATGAACCATAGAACACGGCGGCGACAGTCCCCGCGCCCCGATTCACGGTGCGGGCCGGGGCCGATGACCCGTCGTATCGCCGCGTCCGGTCAGGGCGCCACCGATGTCCAATCCGCGAAGCCGGTCGGATCGTGCCGCCCGATACTGGCGTGTTCGAACAGGCCCCAGCCCTCGGCGTCACCACATCGAGCGCTCGCGACATGGTCGATCACACCCCACGGAATGCGTCCGGCGACAGCGGGATCGGTCAGATCGTAGCTGCTGGAGGACGACCAGTCCGCCCCCTTCCACATGCCGTGCTGCCAATCCGGGTCGCCGCCGTAGCCGCAGCCGATATGCAGTGCCATGAAGGTGCGCGGCTCGATCAGCACCTCCACCGGTTTTCCGTCCGCGGCCGTCATCTCCAGCCGGGCGCCCACGGGAATCCTTGTGCCGGAACGATAGTCGATGTGCACGCGAGGCCACCCGAGTTGCTCGACGCGACCGTCGGCCCAGATCCGGGTGGCGTCGTTGAGGGTGCGGTATCCGTCCGGATTCTCCTGCACGATGACCACGATGGCGAAATCCTCGAACCGCAGCGGCGCGTACATCCACCAGAAGCCGCCCGGTCCGGAGGCGCCGGCGCGCCCGGCCGGCTCGGTCTCCCCGACCGGCCGGATACCCCACGACCGGTCCCGGCTCCCGGTCCAGATCTGCGGATCCACCGCGATATCGGTCCCGTCCACGTGCAGCGTGCCCGCCCACGAGCCCACCTGCGCGAACCGGGACGCGTCGATGATCGGCCGATTGCCGGCCAGAATGAGATGCGGCTGTTCCAGGATCGCCGGGAAGGCTCCGGACCAGGTCAGGTCGAAACCGAGATCCTCGTGCTCGCAGACGACCCGGATGCGATCGAGCGGTTCGAGCACCTCGACGCGGTAGCCGCCGACCCGCTGGTCCAGGCCACGCTCGCCGAGTTCGGTCGAAAAGCGCACGGCACGTTGGGTTTCCCCGCGTCGCACGGCCGCGTACGCGTCGATGACGCCCAGGTTCGGATAGACCCCGAGACCGGTCACCAGGAAGGTGCCCCCGTCCCGGTCGTGTCCGTTGAAATAGCTGCGGTCGTAGAAGTTCCGGTCGCTGGTGCCGACCCGGGCCAGCGACAGCGGAGTCTGGTGGATCGGATATTCGTCCAGCGGTGCGGGGGCCGGGCCGACGCCGCGGCCGTCGGATGCGCTCATAGCTGTCGATCCCATTCGTAGGTGCGGTCGAGCAGAGCCTCGAGGCTCTTGCGGTGCATCACGTAGTCGTCCCGATCGGGGGTGTCGGTGTCCTCGCCGAAATGGATCATCCGGCGTTTGACCCGGGCCATCACCACGCCGTGCCGCAATGCGGCGTAGACCAGGTAGAAGTCCAGATCCCGCAGGCGATATCCGGTGGCCCGCTCGTACAGCGCGACCACATCCTCGCGGCGCAGGAAATCCGGCAGTCCCGGCTGACCGAACTGCGTCGCCAGGTCCTGGAAGAACCGGTGGATGAAGATAATCCACGCGACGTCGAGTTCGCGCGGGCCCAGTGCGGCCATCTCCCAGTCCAGCACCGCGACCGGATCGAACTCCCGGTAGATGATATTGCCCGGTCGCGAATCGCCCCAGCTCAGCACATCGGCGCCCGGATGCTCCGGCCAGTGCTGCTCGAGCCAGTCGAATGCGCGCTCCAGCAGCGGGATCGAGTATCCGTCCTCGGCCAGGGCCCAGCGGTACCAGGCGCGGGTGGCATCGACATGACGGCGCAGCGAGTCGCCGGGTTCGGCCAGCGCCGGGAACTTCGCCGCCGGATCGGCGATGGCGTGGATATCGGCGATGATGTCGATCGTGTTGCGGGTCAACAGCATTCGTTGCTCCGCGGTGGCATCGAACAGCCAGCCGATGAATACGTACGGCGGATTGTCCTCGGGGATGCGTCCGTCCACGCGCTGCATGACGAAAAACGGTGCACCGAGCGCGGATTCGTCCGCCTCGAACCAGCACAGCGGCGGCACCGGCACCGAACTGTGTTCGGCGACCCCGGCCATCACCCCGTATTGCCTTGCCAGATCATAGGTTTCGAAGACGGGGAAGGAATCCTCCTCCGGCGCCATCCGCGCCACGTAGGAGCCGCCGACCGTCTTCCCGTCCACCTGCCAGGAGGCGTCGAACAGGACCGACGAACTCGACATGCCACCGGCTCGAGGCCGGCGCAGGTCGGTGAGCACCGGCGTACCGTCGCAGCCGACCTTGTCGGCCAGCCAGCCGGTGAGGCGCTCGGCGAGGTCGTAGAGATCCCGGGCGCTGGTGGTGAGTTGTCGCCGCTGTTCGGGATCTGGCTCGGAATCGTCCGACATGATCGGGACCTCCTGGCTTGTGGAAATGCCTGCGTGTCGCGGGCGCGGCGCGTGCGCGGGCGGCACCATGGAGGGAATGTAACGCGTTCCAGTCGCTACGCGTGGTGGAATTCGGCAGGGCTTTTTCGCCGGTACCGATGACCGGGATGAGTGGTTGCCGTCGCCGGGGCGGCCTGCTGAGGATGCCGCTGCGGGGTGTATCAAGAGAACCTGAGGATTCGCGGGGGGGTGTCCGGCGGGAATCGATTTCGGCTGCGTGGATTCGATCGGGAGGGCGAGCATGAGCGACGGTGTCCAGGAGCGGGACGACGTATCGGAGATCCGGCCGCAGAGGCAGGACTCGACCGCGTGGAACCCGTTGACCCGCATTGCTTTTCGGTTCTTTTTCAGCTACGCAGGAGTGTTGTGCCTGACGATCCCACAGATCACGGCCGTATTCGCGGGTTGGTTGCACACCTGGTCGGCACAGCGGACGGTGACCGGGCCGGCGAAGTCGCTCGAACCGGTGTTCGGCTGGGTCGGCCGCACGGTATTCGGTGCGAACGATGTGCGGTTCTATCCGAATGGGAGCGGTGACCAGGCGATCTACTGGGTGCAGGTCTTCTGCTTGCTGGTCGTGACGCTCCTCGCCACAGCGGTGTGGTCGCTACTGGACCGGTGCCGGCTCGAATACCGCACGCTCGCGGGCTGGGCGCTGCTGGCGCTGCGACTGTTCCTCGGCGGGCAGATGCTCTTCTACGGATTCGTCAAACTGATTCCGACGCAGATGCGCGCTCCGTCGCTGAGCACGCTGCTCGAGCCGTACGGGCATTTCGATCCGATGGCGGTGCTGTGGAATCAGGTGGGGTCGTCCCATCCGTACGAGATGTCACTGGGACTGGCCGAGGTGCTGGCGGGGCTGATGCTGTTCATCCCGCGTACCGCCGTGCTGGGCGCGATGCTGAGTCTGGTGGATATGGCCCAGGTGTTCCTGCTGAACCTGACCTTCGATGTGCCGGTGAAGATCCTGTCCGGACATCTGCTGCTGATGAGCCTGATCCTGCTCGCACCGGAGGCCCGGCGGCTGGTCGACGTGCTGCTGCTCGGCCGCGCCGCCGGACCTTCGACCGCGCCGTATCCGTTCCACACGGCGCGGTCCCGGCGGATCGCGGCACTGGTCCAGGTGCTGCTGGCGGTCTGGGTGGTTATCGGCCTGGGCCACATGCAGTGGCTGAACTGGCATTCGTACGGCCCCGGCCGGCCGAAACCGCCGCTGTACGGCATATGGACGGTCACCCGGTTCACCCGGGACGGGCAGGATGTGCCACCGTTGGTCACCGACGGGGACCGCTGGTTCCGGGTCGTGTTCGACTATCCGGGCGTGCTCGGGTTCCAGCATATGGACGGCACGCTGGACGGCCTGCCCGTAACGGTCGATCCGGCGACGCACCGGATCACGATCACGACGGTGCCCGGTTTCCCGGCCCCCACGGGTGTTCTCACCTTCCAGCAGCCCGCGCCCGATCGCGCGGTGCTGACCGGTGAATTGAACGGCCACCCGGTGACCGTTTCGCTCGAGCACTTCGATGCCGATCGATTGCCGTTGCGCAGCAACGGATTCCACTGGGTTCAGAACAATCCGCGGCATCCCTAGGACAGCGGTTCGCCGTCGGGCCGGGTCCGCCGGGACGTCCCGGCCACGATTCGGCCGGTGCGGCTCGCCGGTCGTCGCGAGGACGCGCGGGAATTCCGTTGCGCCGCGCCGGGTTCGCATTCGGTATGACAGCCGAGTTCTCCGAAAATCTGAAAAAGCTGCTGGACGACACCGCGGTCTTCGCGACGTTGGCGACCGTCGGGCGCGACGGGCAACCGCACCTCACCGTGATCTGGCTCGAACGCGACGGCGACGAGTTGGTCTACTCCACCACGGTGGACCGACAGCAGTACAAGAACGTCGTGCGCGATCCGCGCGTGACGGTGATGATCGTGCCGCCGGGCGATCCGTACGTCTACGCGGAGATCCGCGGCAGCGTCACGGTGACTCCCGATACCGCCCGCGAGCTGCCGGATAGGTTGTCGCACAAGTACACCGGCAAGCCCTACGCCGAGTTCAACCCGGCCTCGGTGAACGACGGTGAGCGCGTGATCGTGCGCGTCACCCCCACGGCGGTGCGCGGACGTCTCTGAACGGCGCAAGGGCGGGTCGTGGGTGGTTGCCGGAGGCGAACGCGCGGCCCGTAGGCTCGAAACTTGTGCCGAACACGCAGGACGACCAGCAAACAGGTGACCCGAACTATGTCGTCGGGCTCGATCTCGTGGGCCGCCGCGTCGTCGTCGTGGGCGGCGGTTCGGTGGCCCAGCGCCGGCTGGGGCTGCTGATCGCCTCCGGCGCCGACGTGCGGGTGATCAGCCGGACCGTGACCCCGGCGGTCGAGGGGATGGCCGCCTCGGGGCAGATCGACGTCGAATTGCGCGATTACGCCCCGGGGGATCTCGACGGCGCGTGGTACGCCGTCGCCTGCACCGACGAGCCGGAGACCAATGCCGCGATCGTCGCCGAGGCGACCGAGCGGCGCATCTTCTGCGTGCGCGCCGACAACGCCCGGCTGGGCACCGCGGTCACTCCGGCCACCGCCCGGTACGACGGCATGACCCTGGGCGTCCTGGCCGGTGGGCGGCATCGCCGCTCGGCCGCGGTGCGCAACGCTCTGCTGGAGGCGTTGCAATCCGGTGTGGTGGCCGGGGATTCCGAACCGGCCGCACCCGGCGTGGCGCTCGTGGGCGGCGGGCCCGGCGATCCGGATCTGATCACCGTGCGCGGACGGCGGTTGCTGGCGCGGGCGAATCTCGTTGTCGCCGACCGGCTCGCGCCACCGGAACTGCTCGCCGAACTCGCCCCCGATGTCGAGGTGATCGACGCGGCGAAGATCCCGTACGGGCGGGCCATGGCCCAGGAGGCCATCAACAACGCACTCGTCGAGGGCGCGAAGGCCGGAAAATTCGTCGTGCGGCTCAAGGGCGGCGATCCGTACGTGTTCGGGCGCGGCTACGAGGAGCTCGAGGCATGTGTGGCCGCGGGCGTTCCGGTGACGGTCGTTCCCGGGGTCACCAGCGCCATCTCGGTGCCCGCCCTGGCCGGGATCCCGGTCACCCATCGCGGCGTCACCCACGAGTTCGTGGTGGTCAGCGGGCATATCGCGCCCGATCACCCGGATTCGCTGGTGGATTGGCCCGCGCTGGCCCGGCTGCGCGGAACGCTGGTGCTGCTGATGGCGGTGGAGCGGATCGAGAAGTTCGCGGCCGCACTTCTGGACGGTGGGCGGCCCGCCGATACACCCGTCACGGTCGTGCAGGAGGGCAGTCTGCGCACCGAGCGCGTGCTGCGCGCGGACCTGTCCAGTGTCGCCGAACGGGTACGCGCCGAGGGCATCCGGCCGCCCGCGATCATCGTCATCGGACCGACCGCCGGGTTCGATGCCGCGAGACCGGATTCCGCGCGGATCGCCGCGGCCGAGTAATCGTCGCCGAGTGTTCCGGCGTGCCATCGGGTTTCGCTTGTGATCAGCGGTTATGGCCGTATTTTCCGAAGTTCTCGCGGTTCTCGGGGCGGGATTGTACGACGCGATTTCTGTGTGACATGGATCACATATCAAGTTGTGTCAGACTTGCCACAATTCCAGGTAACCGGGTTACTGTGTGATCGGTAGATTCCCCCGTGGGGCAATGCGGCGCTACGGTCACCAGCCCTGATCTGTCGCATGCTCTCCGGTGCGATCCCGGCGTCGCGAGTGGCCGTCACCCTCGGGTGGGGGCTGATCGCCCCTGCCGGTCGTCGCGACGGCGGGGTGCTGCGTAGTGGCCCGGCCGAAGGACCTGCCGCGATCTTCACGTTCGAGAAGCGGGATGGAAATATGGCTGTACGATCTGTCGATCCCATTGGCCGAGGTGTCTGGGAGGTTGCCCGCTGGCGGGCTCATGTACGTAGGCATCCGTTGCGCTATCACCTGGTCGTCATCGCGCCGACTGCCGCGGAAGTGGTGCGGTGCGCGGGCGGATGGGTTTTCGACCGGACGAGTGCGGGCTGGGAGGTGACCGCCCTGGTGGCCGAGTGCTCGAATGTTCGCTCCCTCGGAATTCTCGGCGCGACGGTCCTGGATCTGGAGCAGGCCCTGACCGTCCTCGAGCGTGATATGCATCCGAACGCGGTGGCCGTGGCCTCGCAGACGTATCTGTCCGACGATCGTGTGCGCGAGGGCGTGCACGAATATCTCGACAGCCGGCCCGTCGAGGTCGCGCTGTGGGGGGATGGACTGCCGACGGAACTCGACGAGCGGATCGAGCCGGTCTCTCGCCGGATGAGCAACGCGGCGCGGGTATTCAAGACCTGCGCGCTGGCCGCCGCGGGCTTGCCGGGCGAATCGGCCGCTATGACCGAGGTGTTCCGCACTCGTGAGCTGCCGCCGCCGAGTTGTAGATACGACGGAGATCTCGTCTCCGCCAAGTGAATTCGCGGGTCGATCCAGCAAAGCCCTTGTGCCCGTGTGGGGATGGCGTTCGCGCTGTCGAGTCGAGGGTGTGATCGGCCGCGCGGCGCGAGCGCCCCGGCACTGCTGTGCCGGGGCTATCGGCGTCCGTAAGTTGTTCGGCGGCAACGGGTTTGGCGTCCGTTTCCGAAATCGTCCGTAGGCCCGTGAGAGGCCGCGCGGGCTGACGTATGCCAGTGCGAAATGATATTCTCGCGATCGAGAAGCAGACTTTCATTTCGCAAGAGTGAGGTACCGCAATGACGTTGCAGTCGGTATTGGACGATCTACGCAAGCTGCCCGGAACGGGTGAGGTCATTCCGGTCATCGACCCGGCGACCGAGGAGCCGATCACCGAATTCACCGACTGCGGGCCGGAGGCCGTCGACGAGGCGGTGAAGCGGGCCCGGGCGTCGTTCGAATCGGGTGTCTGGCACGTCATGCCGGGCCGTGAGCGCGCGAAGATCATGTGGCGCATCGCCGATCTGATGGATCACTACGCGGAGGATCTGGCCCAGCTGGACTCGCTCAATACGGGTATGCCGCTCGCGCAGGCACAGATGATCGTCCCCACCTGCGCGGAATTCTTCCGCTATTACGCGGGATGGTGCACCAAGGTCAACGGCACCGCGCACGAAGTGCAGATGACCGGCGGAATTTCCGGCGCCTACGCCGATATGCACGCCTACACCCTCAAGGAGCCGTACGGCGTGGTCGGGCTGATCTTCCCGTGGAACGGCCCGGTGTTCAACGCGTGCGCCAAGATCGCTCCGGCGCTGGCCGCGGGGTGCAGCAGTATCGTCAAACCCGCCGAGGAGACTCCGTTGTCGGCCCTGCTGCTGGACCGCATCATCGCCGAGGCCGGGGTGCCCGAGGGCGTGGTCAACCTGCTCAACGGCTACGGCCGCACCGCGGGCGCGGCGCTCACCGCGCATCCGGACGTGGAGAAGATCGCCTTCACCGGTTCGACCGAGGTCGGCAAGGAGATCGTGCGGGCCTCCGCGGGCAACCTCAAGAAGGTCATGCTCGAACTCGGCGGGAAATCGCCGGTGCTGATCTACGACGACGCCGATCTGGACATGGCCATCATGATGGCGGCGATGGGCATCTTCATCCATTCCGGACAGGGGTGCGTGTGCGGCTCGCGGATCTTCGTGCAACGCGGGGTCTACGAGCGGGTCGTCGAGGGCATCGCGACGATCGCGAAGAACCTGAAACTCGGCGGGCCCAAGGAGGAGGGGGCCATGATCAGCCCGCTGATCAGCGCCAAGCAGCTCACCCGGGTACTGGGATACCTCGAAGAGGGCAAACGGGACGGTGTCGAGATCGTGACCGGCGGTGAACGACTCGATCGGCGCGGATACTTCGTCCAGCCGACCGTGCTCACCAATGTCGACCCCGCCACCAGCCGCCTCTACCAGGAGGAGATCTTCGGGCCGGTGGTGACGATCCTGCCGTTCGACGACGATGACGAGGCCGTGGCCCTGGCCAACGACACCACCTACGGCCTGGCCGCGACCGCCTGGACGACCAACCTGAGCCGCGCCCACCGCATCGCCAAGCGCCTGCAGGCCGGCACGGTCACCCTGAACTGTCAGCTGGTATTCGACCACGCGGTGCCGTTCGGCGGATACAAGCAGTCCGGTTGGGGTCACGAATTCGGTCGCGAGGGTATCGAGGCGTACCTGCAGACCAAGTCGGTCTGGGCCCAGCTATAGTGAATTGCGCCAACGGTCCGTCCCGCTCGTTGTGAGCCGGGGACGGACTGTCGGCGCATGCGGAGTTGCGTGTCGCGTGCGACCGGTGCGATCGTGCCGGGATGCTGGAGGAATGGGAGCCGAACGTGGCGCGTGCGGCCGGAACTGGCGCGTTTTTGACCCGGCCGGTATCGGTTACAGTGGCTCACTGTGCCAGATAACCCCGCTGCGACCATGGACCATCCGATGACCCAGCGGGCGTTCGGGCTGCCGATTCTGATCCTCAGCGGGTTGAATCTGATGGTGATCCTGGACGGGACCATCGTGATTCTGGCGCTACCCCGGCTGCAGGAGCAGATGGGGCTGTCGAGTTCGGGCAGTGCCTGGACGGTGACCGCCTACGGTTTGACCTTCGCCGGACTCATGCTGCTCGGCGGACGGATCGGAGATCTGTTCGGGCGCAAGCGAGTTCTGATGATCGGTGTGGCGGTGTTCACGCTGTCGTCGCTGGTGTGCGGGTTGGCGCAGGACGAGATCATGCTCATCCTCGCCCGTGGCGTCCAGGGGATCGGCGGTGCGATCGCGGCACCGTCGGCCATGGCTCTGGTGGTCAGTACCTACACCGCCGGTCCGGTGCGCACGCGGGCGATCGCGATCTTCGGCTCCATGCAGGCCATCGGGTCGGTCGGCGGATTGGTGATCGGTGGTGCGCTCACCCAGCTGAACTGGCGGCTGGTCTTCTTGATCAACGTGCCGATCGGAATCCTGATCGTGCTCGGTGCGATCTTCGTGCTCCGCGACACCGAGCATCACCGGCTGCCGCTGGATGTGCCCGGTTCGGTGCTCGGCACCGCGGCCTGCGGTGCGGTCGTCCTCGGTGCGACCGAGGGACCCAACTGGGGTTGGACCAGCCCGGTGATTCTCGGTTCGCTGATCGCGGGCGCGGTATTGCTGGTGGCGTTCATCGCCGTGGAGCGGTATGCAGACAACCCGGTGCTGCCGTTGTCACTGCTCAAGAACCGCGACCGGTCGGTGACGTTCGTCGCGTTGCTGCTCGGGTCCGGTGTGCTGGGCGGGATGACCTACTTCGTCGCGCAGTTCCTGCAGAACGTCGTGGGCTACAGCCCGCTGGTCGCGGGTGTGGCCTCGATTCCGTTCACACTCGGGGCCGGTGTCGGCACGGCGGTGGCGTCCAAGTCGGTCGTCATGGTCAAGCCGCGCTGGTTGCTGGTGTTGGCGGGGGTCTTCCTCGCCGCCGCGGGCGTCTACGGATCGACGCTGGACGGGAGTGTCCAGTACTGGCCGACGTTGCTGATCCTGTTGCTGGGAGCCGGTTTCGGCGTCGGATTGGTGATCGTCACCGGACCGCTGTGCCTACTGGTCGGTGTACCGGTGGCCGAGGTCGGCCCGCTCTCGGCGATCGGGCAGATGATCTTCAGCCTGGGCACGCCGCTGTCGGTCGGCATCCTGACCCCGATCGCCGCCTCCCGCACCCTGTCCATGGGCGGGCGCACCGGACGTGCGGCGGGGATGACCGCGGCCCAGATCGAAGCGCTCAGCAGCGGTTACACCCTGGTACTGCTGATCTGCGGCTTCGGTGCGCTCATCGTGGGCCTGATCGGCTTCACCCTGCGCTACACCCCGCAACAGCTCGCGCTCGCTCAGGACGCGGAGAAGGAATCGCAGCAGTTCTGATCGCGCGCTGGTGATCGGGTCCGTACTCGTCATCGGCTGCTGCCATGGATCGCGGTGAGCAGCGGATCTCGTGGTAACCGGTGCGACTGTGGATCGTGCAGGCGGGATCGGTGGTCGTCGAGACCGCTGGACGCAGTCGGTCGCCGGCGAGGGGAGTCGGTCGTGCGCGGGCGCGAATTCATCGCACCCGTTTTCGGTAGACGCACTCGATTCATGGTGGGATGCGGGTGAGTTCGTTGTGCAACGGGTGCGGCTGCGAATTGATGCTGGTGGCTTGCCGCTGGGCCTGATTAGGGTGGGCCGGGTCGGGGGAATGGGCCCTCGCGCAGGGGACGGAGGGGATCATGTCTGCGGGAATGGGCGGTGGGGTCGGCGAGCAGTCCGGAGCCGGGCGGCGGTCTCGTGCGCAGTCGCGTGCGCTGGATCTGCCGCACGACTGGGAATTGGTGGAGGGGGTGGTTGTGGTGCGCGGTCGAATCGGGTACCGGCACAGGCTCGTTCGAGATGCGTTCGTCCGGACGCTGAGATCCGCGCGGCGAGCACCGTACGCGATTCACACTGACCAGCGCATGGTGCTCGGCGAGTGCAGTGTGCTGCGACCGGACGTCGTGGTGGTCGACGAGTCGGCCGTCGAGATGTACGCCGCCGAGGGGATTCCGGCGGCCGCGGCGGTGCTCGTGGTGGAGATCGTCCTGGACGATTCCCGCGGTGACGATCGGGTCCGCACCCCGCGGCTGTACGCCGCGGCGGGGATCGCCAATTTCTGGCGGGTCGAGCGCGGGCGGGACGATCGCCCGGTCGTTCATCAGTATTGGCTCGATCCGCAATCGCGTGACTACGTTCCGGCGCCCACGCCGATCCACAGCGGGATGTTGTCCACTGCGGTGCCGTTTCCGGTACGGCTGGACCTTTCGGCGATCTACACGCCCCGGCCGGATGGCTGGGCCTCGCGCGAGCCGGGTGGCAGCGGGCTGTCGTCGCGGTGCGGTGGCGGGTACCGGCGCCCGGTCGCGTCGGTTACGACCGGGCGGTGAGCGCGCATGTCGAGGCGGTCAGGCAGCGAGCCGGACCACGGCGATCGCGGGCTCGGCGAGGGTGCCCAGATACAGGGTGCCGTCCTGTTCGGCCACGCCCGTGACCATCGCGTAGCGATCACCCTCGCGTTGCAGGTCGTGCACGAGCGTGCCGTCGAAGCTGTAGGCCTGCACCCAGGCGGTGCGCACGGGTTTGGGTTGCAGACTCGCCGGTATCGCCCAGATCAGTTTGCGCAGGATGCCGGGCAGCGGAAGAAGCATGTCCAGCAACGGATTTCGCGGTGTCACCAGGGCGACCCAGACCAGTCCGTCGCTGCCGAGGCCCATATTGTCGGGAAGGCCGGGCAGATTCTCGATCAGATGGTCCGAGGTACCGGCCTTCGGGCCGGACAGGTGGTAGCGCGTGATGCGGTAGGCGGCGGTCTCGGCGACCAGGATGTGCGAGCGATCCGGGGCGAGCACCACGCCATTGGCGAATTGCAGTCCGTCCGAGAGGGTTTCGACCCGGCCGTCGGGTGTGCGGCGAAACAGTCGTCCGGTGCCGGAATGTTCGAAGAAGTCGCCCAGGTAGTCGTCGAACGAGTACCGGCGAGTGGAGGCGGAGAAGTAGATCGTGCCGTCCTCGTCGGCGACGACGTTGCTGGTGAAATTGAGCCGCTCGCCGTCCACCTCGTCCACCAGGACCTCCAGCGTTCCGTGCGGTTCGCTCAACCGCAGCAGGCCGCGTTCGGAATCGCAGATCAGCAAGGAACCGTCGGGGTAGGCGTGCAGTCCCAGCGGTCGCCCGCCGGTGTCGGCGATCTGCTCCACCGCGCGGTCGCGGGGATCGACCAGCAGGATCGCGCCGCCGCTGATCCCGGTCACGATCCGGCCGTCCGGCGCGAGCACCACGTCCTCGGGAACGGCGCCTGGCAAGTCGAGCAATCGCGGTTCGGGCATCGGCGGCACGCTGTGGCTCTCACGGGCGCGCGCCGGGGCCTTGGGCGGTGTCCATCGTTGTGGTCGCAGCGACATGACCGAACCGTACCGCTCCGCTGCCGGGCCGCGGTGCGAATCGTCTCCGGCCGTATCGATCACGCGATGCCGCACGGGCCGGGAGTGTCACCCCATACCGCGCCGACAGTTGCGGCGCCCGGTCGTCGGGGCCGTGGTGACCGGCGGTGGGGTGGCCGCGGGTGCGGGCCGAATTCAGGCTGTCCGGGCGTCGGCGATCGCGAGCGCCTCGTCGAGAATCGCCAGGCCCTCCTCGGCCTCGGCTCGGGTGATCGTGCACGGCGGGACGACATGCAGGCGGTTGGCGTTCACGGCCAGAAGCAGCCCGGCCGCACGACAGGCCGCGTCCACCTCGCGCACGGCCGTCCCGGTGCCGCCGCGAAGCGTCAGCGGTTCGCGAGATTCCTTGTCGCGCACCAGTTCCAGGGCCCAGAACACACCGAGTCCGCGCACCTCGCCGATGCAGCGATGCCGCTCGGCCAGCTCGTCCAGGCCGGGACCGAGCACGCGCTCGCCGATCTCGGCGGCGTTCTCCACGATGCGTTCCTCGGTCATCGCGGTGATCGTCGCCACGGCCGCCGCGGTGGCCAGCGGATGCCCGGAGTAGGTCAGCCCGCCCGGGTACACCCGGTCATCGAAGGTCGCCGCGATATGCGGTGCGATCGCGACGCCGCCCAGCGGCACGTAGCCGGAGTTGACGCCCTTGGCGAAGGTGAGCAGATCGGGCACGACAGTGCGGAATTCCGCTGCGGTGGAAGGGGATTGGGTGGCTCCGGCCGGGGCGGCATGTTCGATGGCGAACCATCGCCCGGTGCGTCCGAAACCGGACATCACCTCGTCGGCGATGAGCACGATTCCGTGGCGATCACACAGTTCACGGACTCCGGCCAGATATCCGGGCGGCGGCACCATGATCCCCGCGGTGCCCGGGACCGATTCCAGGATGATCGCCGCGATCGTCTCGGACCCTTCCAGCAGGATCGTCTGCTCGAGGTGTCCGAGGGCGCGCTCGCACTCCTGCGCATCGGATTCCGCGTGGAACTGCGAGCGGTACCGGAACGGCCCGTGGAAGTGCACCACCGCGGCGGCGCCGCGATCATTCGGCCAGCGGCGCGGATCCCCGGTCAGATTCACCGCCAGATCCGTTCCGCCGTGGTACGAGCGGTAGCGGGCCAGCACCTTCGTGCGGCCGGTATGCAGTCGCGCCATTCGCACCGCGTGCTCGACCGCGTCCGCGCCGCCGTTGGTGAAGAAGATGCGGTTCAGCTCGCCGGGGGTCCGCTCGGCGATGAGCCGGGCGGCCTCCGATCGCGCCGCGTTGACGTGCTGCGGCGCGACCGTGCACAGCCTGGCGGCCTGTTCCTGCACGGCCGCAACCACTTTCGGATGTTGATGGCCGATATTGGTGTTCACCAGTTGCGAGGAGAAGTCCAGCAGGCGGTGGCCCGCACCGTCCCACACGTAGCAACCCTGCGCGGCGCTGATCGTCATCGGGTCGAGTTGTCGCTGCGCGGACCAGGAGTGGAAGACGTGCCTGCGGTCCAGTTCGCAGGCGCGTTCGGCCTCGGCGCGGGCGGCGGTGATGCTCAGGCTGTTGGGCAGCGGTGCGTCCGGGATCGGTACGGTGCTGTGCGCCATCGTCCGGAAATCTCCTCTCGGTGGTCAGCTGTTCTGCGGGAAGCCGAGATTCAGGCCGCCGTGACTGGGGTCGAGCCAGCGGGAGGTGATGGCCTTCGTGCGGGTGTAGAAGTGCACTCCGTCCGTTCCGTGCGCGTGGGAGTCGCCGAACAGCGACGCTTTCCAACCGCCGAAACTGTAGTAGGCCATGGGCACCGGGATCGGCACGTTGATGCCGACCATGCCGACCTCGACCTCGTTGTGGAAACGCCGCGCCGCGCCGCCGTCGTTGGTGAAGATCGCGGTGCCGTTGCCGTACGGGTTCGCGTTGATCAACGCCAGCGCCTCCTCGTAGGTCGCGACGCGAACCACCGACAGGACGGGCCCGAAGATCTCGTCGGTGTAGACGCTCATTCCCGGGGTGACGTTGTCGAGCAGGGTCGGTCCCAGCCAGAATCCGTCCGCACCGCCGTCCGGCCGCACATGCCTTCCGTCGAGCGCCACCGTGGCGCCCTCCGATTCTCCGGCGGTGATGTAGGCGGCGACCTTGTCCCGGTGTGCCCGGGTCACCAGTGGGCCCATATCGCTGTCCCGGGTGCCGTCACCGGTCTTGATCGTCTTGGCGCGCTGGGTGATTCGCGCGACCAGATCGTCGGCGATCTCGCCGACCGCGACCAGGACGCTGATCGCCATACAACGTTCACCGGCAGAGCCGAAGCCGGCGTTGACCGCGGCGTCGGCGGCCGAATCCAGATCGGCATCGGGCAGCACCACCATGTGGTTCTTGGCCCCGCCCAGGGCCTGCACCCGTTTCCCGGCGGCAGTGCCGCGCTCGTAGACATAGCGGGCGATCGGCGTGGAGCCCACGAAGGAGACCGCCTTGATCGCCGGATTGTCCAGCAGTTCGTCGACGGCGGTCTTATCGCCCTGGACCACGTTGAACACCCCGTCGGGCAGGCCGGCCTCGGCCCACAGCCGCGCCAGCCACAGCGCCGCCGACGGGTCCTTCTCGCTCGGCTTGAGCACCACGGTATTGCCCGCGGCGATGGCGACGGGGAAGAACCACATCGGCACCATGGCCGGGAAGTTGAACGGCGAGATGATCGCCACCGGCCCCAGCGGCTGCTGGATCGAGAAGATGTCGACCTTGGTGGAGGCGTTCTCGGTGAAACCGCCCTTGAGCAGATGCGGTATGCCGCAGGCGAATTCGACGACCTCGAGACCGCGGGTCACCTCGCCGAGTGCATCGGAGAGGACCTTGCCGTGTTCGGCGGTGATGATGGCGGCCAGATCCTGCTTGCGCTCGTTGAGCAGTTCACGGAAGCGGAACAGCACCTGCACCCGCCGGGTGAGCGAGGTGTCGCGCCACGCCGGGAACGTCGCGGCGGCGGCCTCGATCGCCACCCGGACATCGGCGGTATCCGCCAGCGCGACCTGTCCGCTGACCTCGCCGGTGGCGGGATTGGTCACCGGCGCGGTCGCCTCGCTGGTTCCGGCGAACGGTTTGCCGTCGACCCAATGCGCGATGGTCTGCATATCTCTCCTCGAATCCGGACCGGACTGATGGTTCCACTGTGTCCCGCCGCGGCCGCAGTTGCGCCCGACGAAATGTCGGCCTCGGGCGCGGATGTATTACGATTCGTCGGTGCTGCCCACTGTCGCCGAAATTCTCGACATGCCCGTGGTCCGGGCCGGAGAACCTCGGGTGATCGGCGGTGCGCAGGGGCTGGACCGGCCGGTGCGCTGGGTGCATGTCAGCGAGACCGCGGATCTGGCCACCCTCGTCTCGGGCGGGGAACTCATCCTGACCACCGGTCAGCCGCTGGCATACGGAGCCCCGGCGACGGGGGCCTACTTGGAATCACTGTCCGCTGCCGGGGTGGCGGGGCTGGTCGTGGAACTGGGCCGGTACGTCGCCGAACTGCCCGCCTTCGTCGCGACCGTCGCCGACCGGCTCGGGCTGCCGGTGATCGCGCTGCGCCGGATCACCCGGTTCGTGGAGGTAACCGAGGCGGTGCATCGGATGATCGTGGCCGACCAGTATGCCGAACTCGAATTCGCCCACTCGGTGCACGAGACCTTCACCACCCTCAGCGTGCGCCGCGCCTCCCTCGAGGAGATCGTGAAAACCGCTGCGACCCTGCTGAATTCGTCAGTGGTACTGGAGGATCTGGCGCATCGGGTGCTGGCGGTGTCGGCGCGGGGCACCTCGGCCGCGGCGCTGCTGGAGAACTGGGAGAGTACCTCCCGCATGCTGCCCGACGACGCGGACAGCGCCGTCCCGGTCGGCCCGCACACCCAGCGTTGGGGACGCCTGCTGCTGCGTTCGGAGAGTATCCCCTCGGCCCGGGCGCGGATGGTCCTCGAGCGCGCCGCGCAGACGCTCACGCTGCACCGGATGATCGAGAAGGATCGGTTCGGGCTGCATCGGCAGGCACAGACCGGCCTCATCGACGATATGGTCGCCGGGCGCGTGATCGACGAGCAGGAGGCGGTGGCCCGCGCCGCGACACTGGGCCTGGCCCGTCGCGCCCGCTACGTTCCGGTCGCGGTCCGGGTGGCCGCGGTGAGTGAGCCGGATCCGGTGGCCCGGCAGCGGCGCGCGGCCACGCTGCTGGACGCGGCCGGTCATGGCGTGGCACTGAGCCGGGCGACCGCCCTGAGCGCTGCCGACGAGCTGCGGCTGACTCTCATTCTGGGCCTCGGCCGGGACGGCGAGCTGGACCTTCAGCTGGAACAGGTCTGTGCCGCGCTGGCCGCGGAGCTGCGCCGCACCGACGGCGTGCAGCGGATCGCGGTGGGTGTGGGCGCGGATTCGGAATCGCTGCTGGACGCCGCGCGCGAACTCGCCCATGCCGCGCACGTCGCCGAGATCGCGTTATCGCTGGAATCGGCAGTGCCGCGCTCGTTCTACCGCAGCGGCGACGTGCGGCTGCGTGGGCTGCTGTCGCTGATCCGCAACGAACCCGGCGTCCAGCGTTTCGCCGAGACCGAGCTGAGCGCCCTGCTGCGCCACGACATCCGCCACCGCGGCGACCTCACCCCGACGTTGCGGCGCTTTCTGGATCTGGCGGGCAACAAGACCGAACTCGCCCGGCGGCTGAACATCTCGCGCCCGGCGCTCTACGACCGCCTGGCCCGCATCGAGCGCATCCTCGGTGTGGATCTGGATGACGGCGAGATCCGCACGTCCCTGCATACCGCCCTGCTGATCCGCGATCTCACCGCGGAGCCCGCAGCGGTATGACACGCGCCTGAACACGAACTGCCGAGTTGCCGCCGCGAGGCGGTAGGGCAGCATGAGTCGCATGATCATCGCCGAACGCATGCTGGACGTCGCCATCGATCAAGCCCGGGTGGGGCTGTCGCAGGGCGGCATTCCGATCGGCGCCGCACTGTTCGACGCGGAGGGAAACGTCCTGGGCCGCGGGCACAATCGGCGGGTGCAGGACGATGATCCGAGCCTGCACGCGGAGACCGCCGCATTCCGTGATGCCGGGCGGCGGCGGGACTATCGCGACACCGTCATGGTGACCACACTCTCGCCGTGCTGGTACTGCAGCGGCTTGGTGCGGCAGTTCGGCATCGGCGCGGTGATCGTCGGGGAGTCGCGGACCTTCACCGGCGGACACGAGTGGCTCGCCGAAGCCGGTGTGTCGATCACGGTGCTCGATGATCCGAGGTGTGTGGAGATGATGAGCCGCTTCATCGCCGAGCAGCCGCAGCTGTGGTACGAGGACATCGGCGTGACGGGGTAGCGAACACCGGGAGTTTTCGGAGGCGCCCGGCGGCTTTGCCATCCACCGGGCGCCGTGTTGCCGCCCATTTCGCGCTCGGGCGAGGCGGGAACGGATCAGGTTCTCGGCGACGCGTCCTACCGTTGGACCACCTCCGCATGAGAGCGCGGAGAGCCGGAGATGAGCCGGCACCTCGTCGCGGTCGTCCGTTTCCCGCCTCCTCGAGTTCGGCGGCGAAATACTCAATCTGGAGCGAGAGTCTGAGCTTGCCGCGGCTGCCTCTACCGATTGGGCTACCCGGGCCCGTGCCCGGGGCGGGGTTCGAACCCGCACTGATACCGCGAATCAGATTCATGTTCAGTTTGAGCTTTGCGCTCCTCGCGCTTCCCCCGCCCGTGCGGCGGGGGAATTCCATGGGGATCCGGGCAAACCCGGATCCGGTGCTAACGGAACAGATACCCGAACACGACCTCGCCGACCTTGCGGTCGGTCACCTCCGTCGCATTGGCCTCCTCGCGGGCGAATTGCACTGCCTGACGCAGCTTTTCGATTCGGTCGGCGAGCTCGTTGACGCGCCGGGCGGGCAGGGCGCCGGAGAACTTGGTGGTGGTCCAGTATCCGATCGCGATGTCCTCGTAGTACACATCGACCTGGGCTGGGTGCTTCTCGGTGGCCTCGGCCTTGACGTGGTTGCGCGGAACCTTCTTGGTGCGGATCGTGCGCACCGCGTCGGTCCGCCACGTATCCGCGGAGTCGTCGAACACCCACGCCTCGGCGGCGTCGAGCACCGGCAGCTTCTTGGTGAAGGCCAGCAACTCGCCGAGCTGCTTCTCCAGGAACAGCAGATAGGTGACCGGTACGTCGTGCAGCAGCGTCTCGCCCTCGACGGTCACGTCGGCCGTGGCATGGCAGTTGGTCCAGTCCTTGGTCGCGGTGACGTCGAACAGGCGGGTCAGGGTGTCGGCCGTGCGGCGCAGCACATCCTCCGACTTCAGCTGCACGCGAGTCGCTTCGGGCGGCAGCTGCTCGCCCTCCTCGTCCTTGGGCTGATACGACCGCGAGATGCCGGCCAGCAGGGCGGGCTTGTTCAGGCCGGCCTGGACCTCGGCGAGTTCGCGCAGCGCGCCGCTCTTGACGCCCTTCTCCACCGCGATGATCTGATTGAGCTTGGTCATGGTGATGCCTCCCTCCGCACCGTTCTCGTACCGTGCAGCAGTCGTCGGAAAAGCTTGTGCCACACCTGGAGTCGTAACCGAGTGCGAGCGACGAACAGACGGTACGGGACTCGCCGCGAGGGCGCATCCGAATTATCGGGTGGTGCGCGGACCGATCAGTTGTAGGCCCGCGCCACACCGTCGAGCAGGTGCTCCATGGTGTCGTAGCTGGGCGTATCGACCACATCGACCAGCTGAGGGTTGACCGGCACGTGGTATTCGGTTGTCACCGAGGCGAATTGGGCCGGATCGCCGGTGCGGAAACCGTGTTCGGCGGCCAGCTGCTGTAGCTCGGGATCGGTGGACAGCAGCTTGCCGAGACGGTCGCCGTCGGTGTTCAGCGGTACCAGGGTGTGCCGGGACAGCACCGTCGGCGACGGGTACATCAGCACCATGTCCGGGGTGATCCGGCCGGCCACCGACGCCTCCACGTACTGCGCCTCGTAGATCAGCACCATCGGCGTCGGGCCCATGCCGCCGGAGAGGTACTCGTCGAACGGACCCTTACTGGAGTTGTCCGAATAACCCTGGCCGACAAACAGTTTCGAAACCTTCTGCACCGCATTGTCTTCGGCAGTGGCGCCCCGCACGATCGTGTTGTCGTTGGCCACATAGCTCGCGATCGCCAGATACATCGCGGCGGAGTTGGAGCTGCGCGGGTCGGTGGTGGAGACCAGGATGTTCTTCGGCACCTGATAGGTGGTGTTGCCGGGCAACTGATTCCACTGCGTGCCGGTGCCGACCAGATCCAGATAGCGCTGCATGTCCAGGGTCGGCACCGGGCCCGGCCGCACGACACCGGCCGCGGTGAGCAGATCGACGATCGGCTTGAAGGTCGCGATCGCCATCGGCGAGGAGAACGGTGTGTAGCGCGTGGTGATGTTGCGTTTGCGCAGTATCACTTCCGCCGCGGGAGTGCTCGACGGGAAGGCGAAATCGTACTTGTCCAGATCCACCGACGTGGCGATCTGCCGCGACCCGGCCGGCTCGACCTGCACCCGCAATCCGTGCCGGGCCAGTTCGTCGATCACCTTCGGGTCGTTGAAGTAGGCGAGCTTCTCCGACCCGATCACGCCGTGCAGGGTTGTCACCGAAGACGTTGCGGCCGTGATGGATTGATGTGAGCCGCCGACGCCGAAGGTGAGCGTTACCACGACCACCGCGACGATCGCGGCGGCGACCGGGCCGATCAGGTTCCGGCCACGCCACGGCGGCGGAAGCAGATCCATTGCCGCGGAACGCAATCGGTCCGCGATGTCGGCTCCGGTGGCCCGCGGCGCAGTCGACTCCGGCGCAGTCGACTCCGGCGCTGTCTCCGCGGACTCGGCGGTGTGCTCGGGTTCGCCGTCGAGTGTCCGGCGGGCGACCCGCTCGACCAGGATCGGAATGAAGTCGCGGATGGCGTGTCCGTCGAAGCGGCTGCGCGCGTCGCCGATCGCGGTGTGGACGTCCTGCTCGGCATGGGTGCCCGTGTAGTCCGCGACCAGTCGATCGGTCAATTGCCGCAATGCTTTGTCTTCGCGTTCGCGTGCGGCCTTGTCTTCACGTAGGGAATGGATACCCACGCCGAGCTCCTCGACATCACAGGGAATGAATGCGCGGCATTATCCGGTGCGTCCCGAAGACATTACGGCACGGACGCCGTCGTTCCCAAGCGAGACAATAAGTTACGTGTCAGTTGCTGCGGAAATGCCTGCATGCTTTGCGAATTCGGGAAAATAGTTGCATTTTCCGATGTGCCGCGTTCAATTTTGCGATACCGGAAATTCATCTCAGGTGAGCACGAGAAGTTCGGTGGAGGAGGCGATTTCGATACGCAGTCCGGCTTTTTCGGCGATCAGTGCCAGGCCCGCGATATCGGTGGGCTCGGCGCGGCTGAGCACAAGCGCGCGAGCGAGCAGGCCCTTGTGATGCTTGTTGAAATGACTCACCACGGTGCGGCTGCCGTCCGGACGCTCGGTGAGCACGGTCGCGGTGACCGCGCCGGGGACCCGGCCCAGCTGCTGATAGGTGCCCGAGCGCAGATCCACGACCAGCTGCCCGGCGGTCTCCTCCCGCAGCGCGGGCGTCAGCACCGGCTTCCACAGCGAGGCCAGCGTGGTCAGACCGGGCAGCTTGGATCCGCCCGACAGGCGGTAGGCCGGAATCGGATCGCCCGCGCGCACCACCCCGAACAGGGCCGAGCCGATGGCCAGCCGGGCGCGCGCCTTCGCGCGCTGCGCGGGGGTGAACGCGCGGGCGTCCAGTGCGTCGTAGAGCACTCCGGTGTACCGCTCCAGCGCGGGCCGCGTGGGCGAGGTGCGCAGCGCGGCATTGCGGGCGATCTCCATATCGGCGGCTTTGCCCAGGCCCAGGGCCGCGCGGGCGGCCGCCGGATCGGCGGCCAGCTCGACCAGTTCGGTCACCAGCTTGTCGCGCACGGTGGTGAGCTGCGGCAGGGACAGCTCGTTCAGGTCGAGCGGACCGAGTTTTCCACCGTCGGACTTGGTTTCGGAGGGAGGCAGCAGCACCAGCACGAGCCGATACGGTACCGGCGCGAAGCGCCTGCGTGGGGAGGTGGTGGCTCGCCGGTCCGAGCGCCGAGGCAACGGTCTACTCTGTGCATCCGTGATCACCCGTCTCTCACACCTGTTCCTGCGCACCCTGCGTGACGATCCCGCCGACGCCGAGGTGCCCAGCCACAAGCTTCTGGTCCGCGCCGGATACGTCCGCCGGATCGCGCCGGGCGTCTACTCGTGGCTGCCGCTGGGGTTGCGGGTGCTGCGCAAGGTGGAGCAGGTGGTGCGCGAGGAGATGAACGGCATCGGCGCGCAGGAAATCTCGCTGCCCGCGCTGTTGCCGCGCGAACCCTACGAGGCCACCAACCGCTGGACCGAATACGGTGACGCACTGTTCCGGCTGCAGGATCGCAAGAAGGCCGATTATCTGCTCGGACCCACGCACGAGGAATTGTTCGCCCTCACGGTGAAGGGCGAGTACAACTCCTACAAGGATCTGCCCGTCACCCTGTATCAGATCCAGACCAAGTACCGCGACGAGGAGCGCCCGCGCGCCGGAATTCTGCGCGGCCGCGAATTCGTCATGAAGGACTCGTACTCGTTCGACCTGGACGAGCGGGGTTTGCAGGCCAGCTACGACGCCCACCGCCAGGCATATCAGCGGATCTTCGACCGGCTCGGGGTCAGTTATGTGATCGTCGCGGCGACTTCCGGCGCGATGGGCGGCAGCGCGTCGGAGGAATTCCTGGCCGACAGCCCCGTCGGCGAGGACACCTACGTGATCTGCCGTGAATCGGGATACGCGGCGAACGTCGAGGCCGTCGTCACTCCCGCGCCCGCGGAGATTCCGCTGGACGGCCAGGCGCCGGTACAGGAATACGACACTCCAGGCACGCCGACGATCGCCTCGCTGGTCGATTGGGCCAACGGCGCCGGGATCGCCGAACAGTACGGCCGGCCGGTCACCGCCGCGGACACGTTGAAGAACGTGATGGTCAAGCTGCGGCACCCGGACGGCAAGACCGAGATCCTGGGCATCGGCGTGCCCGGCGACCGCGAGATCGACGACAAGCGTCTGGGCGCGTCGCTCGAACCCGCCGAGGTGGAACTGCTCACCGAGGACGACTTCACGGCGAACCCGTTCCTGGTGAAGGGTTATATCGGCCCGAAGTCGCTGCAGGCCAACGGTGTTCGCTATCTGGTCGACCCGCGGGTGGTGACCGGTACCTCCTGGATCACCGGTGCGGACGCACCCGGGCGCCATGTGGTCGGCCTGGTCGCCGGACGCGATTTCACCCCCGACGGCACCATCGAGGCCGCCGAGGTGCGTGACGGCGACCCCTCGCCCGACGGCCGCGGCACACTGGTGGCCGCGCGCGGTATCGAGATCGGGCACATCTTCCAGCTCGGCTACAAGTACACCGACACCTTCGAGGTCGACGTCCTCGGGGAGAACGGCAAACCGGTCCGGCTGATCATGGGCTCGTACGGCATCGGCGTCTCGCGCATGGTCGCGGTGCTCGCGGAGCAGATGCACGACGACAAGGGGTTGCGCTGGCCGCGCGAGGTCGCCCCGTTCGATGTGCACGTGGTCATCGCCAACAAGGACGAGGGCGCCCGCGCCGGTGCGGAACAGGTTGCCGCCCAGCTGGATTCGGCCGGCCTCGAGGTCCTGCTGGACGACCGCACCGCATCGCCCGGCGTCAAGTTCAAGGACGCCGAACTCCTCGGCATGCCGTTGGTTCTGGTCGTCGGCCGCGGCTGGGCCGACGGCAAGGTCGAACTCCGCGACCGCTTCGCCGGAACCGGCGACGAGATTCCGGCGGAGAGTGCTGTTCAGGCGGTCCTGGACAAGGTGCGCGGCTGATCCGGCCGGACGGTCGGCCGGGGGAATCTCGGGCCGTGATCGCGTCCGGTGATCGCCCGGCCGGATCGTGCCGACCCGGGACACCGCCGCACCGAGGCATTCGCCGGTGACGCTCGGACAGGGCGCAACCGGCAGGCCGAGGTGAGGTGGACCTCGCTGCGGCGCAGAACTTTCGGCGCACGGTATACCGCGCGCCGAATTTCGGTCCGGTGCGCGGGGCGACCTTTGCACGGGCGCTGCCGAGTAGGCTGCGCTCGCCAGGCCGTGTCCGGCTGTGCCCGCACCGTCCGGGTGCAGGTGACCGGTGCGGCTGGTCGCTCAGGCCCTGCCCGGAAACGCGACCGTGGCCGGATTCGTGCCCAGGATCTTCTGCCAGGTGGCCAGGCGGACCGAGCAGTCGGTGAGCGCTTGCGCGCCGGTGCGGCGGACGGCCTCGGACTCGGCGCGTTCGACCGCCGAGCGCCAGGCGATCGCCGTATCGGTCTCCACCGTGACGGCGAATTTGGCGGCGGGGATCGGATCGTTCACCGGGAACGGCGGCGGGTAGGCCGCCGCCGGACCGGGCACGGCCGCACCGGTGGCCTTCAACGCGTCGATGGTGGCGTCGCGGCGGGCGCGGTGGGCGGCGGTGAAGTCGGCGACGATCTGGTTGCGGTCCGCGGCCGCGTAGGCCGAGATGACGCCATAGGCGTAGACCGCGGCGTATTCGGCGTGCAGCGCATCGGTCAGCGCTTGCTGATCGGCGGTGCTCACAGCAGGACCTCCACATGGGCGGCGCAGGACGCGCTGATCGAGGCCAGCAGTCCGGCCCGGTAGGCAGAATTCGCCGGTGCGGCGTCGGCGGCCGACTTCTGCGACGCGGCCAGGCGGCTGCGCAGGGCGTCGAGGGTCGGCGGCGGCGACGGGGCGACCGGAGGCGTGACCGGCGGGCTCGCCGACTTCGGTTTGGTGCCGTCGCCGTACAGTCCGATGGCTCGATCGATCTCGGCGCGCAGGGCGTCGGCGTGGGCGGTGCGCTGGGTCGCGATTACGGTCAGCGCGGCGGCTTTGTCGGGCGCGGTCGCGGCGGCGGCCTTGGCCCACACCGCGTCGGTGCGAGCCGAAACCTCGTGCGGGAGTAGCGCGTCCGGCTCGAGCGGTTTTTCCTTCGCGCAGGCCGCGGCGCTCAGCGACATGATCGCGAACGCACCGCCGCCCGCGACCCGCAGCAACGCCCGGCGGTCGAGCGGGACGGAAATGCCGGCACCGGCGGTGGGCGGCGCGGAACTGCCCGGAGGATGGATGCGTTGACTGGTCGGCACGCGTACATCGTGCCAGTCATGGTCCCGACCGGGGACGGCGGGCGCACCCCGCCCCGCGCTGCCATGCCGTCCGCGATCCGCCCGGCGGATTCTGCTGCGGCCCGGACACGTTCGCTGCCCGGATTCGCGCCGAACCGGTCGATCGCGTCGATCGGAGCCCGCGGCGGCCGCTGTGAGCACGGGAAACCTGAGAACGGAGGCTGGTCCTTTACACTCTTGCAGCGCGTTACGCTAGACCTCCGAGGCGAGTATTCCGCAGCCGCCGCGCGCCGACCATGTTCGACCAGGACCGATACCGACAACTCCACCCCGCCACAACTGAACCAGGAGCCGCCCCACATGCCGATGCCGACCGAGGAAAGGGTGAGCCAGCTCGTTGCTGAGCTCGTCGAGAGTCGAGGGTTCGATCTCGAGGGCGTCGCTGTGTCGGGCGCGGGCAAGGACCAGGCGCGGGTCGTGGTCACCGTCGACAGCGATGCCACCGTCGATCTGGACGCCGTGGCGGATCTGAGCACCGATATCTCCGAGAACCTGGATCGCGCGGGGGATTTCGGTGAGACTCCGTATCTGCTCGAGGTCACCACACCCGGCGTGGAGCGCCCGCTGACCCTGCCGCGGCACTGGCGTCGCGCCCGCGGCCGCAAGGTGCGCATCACGCTGCGGTCCGACGCGCCCACCCCCGAGGGCAGCGGCAAGTTCGACGCCCGGGTCGGCGAGGTCACCGAAACCGAGGTGGCCTTGGTACTGGGCGGACGGCGCAAACCACACCGCGTTCGCATCCCGCTCGCCGATGTCGAGCGCGCGGTGGTCCAGGTGGAATTCTCCGCGCCGGGCGCGGCGGAGATGGAACTGGCCGGGGGAGTCGCCCCCGGACGCCCGGCGCCCGGGGCACAGGACGACCAGGGAGCAATCCAATCAGCGGCAGCTTCGACCGAAGGGACCATGGCATGAACATCGAAATCGAAGCCCTGCGCGCGATCGTCGCGGACAAGGGCATCGCGATGGAGACCGTGATCTCCGCGATCGAGTCCGCGCTGCTCACCGCCTACCGGCACACCGAGGGCCACGAGCCCAACGCGCGCATCGACATCAACCAGAAGTCCGGTGTGGTCCGCGTGATGGCCCGCGAACTCGACGCGGACGGCAACGTCGTCTCCGAATGGGACGACACCCCCGAGGGGTTCGGCCGCATCGCCGCGACGACCGCGCGCCAGGTGGTGCTGCAGCGGTTGCGCGATGCGGAGAACGAGAAGTCCTTCGGCGAGTTCTCCACCCACGAGGGCGATATCGTCGGCGGCGTCGTGCAGCGCGACGCCCGCATGAACGCCCGCGGCACCATCGTGGTGCGCATCGGGAGCGAGGCGCACGGGGCCGAGGGGGTGATCCCGCCCGCCGAGCAGGTGCCGGGAGAGCGGTACGAGCACGGCGACCGGATCAAGTGCTATGTCGTGGGCGTCTCGCGCGGTCCGCGCGGTCCGCAGATCACGCTCTCGCGCACCCACCCGAACCTGGTGCGGCGGCTGTTCGCGCTGGAGGTGCCCGAGATCGCCGACGGCTCGGTGGAGATCGTCGCGGTGGCCCGCGAGGCCGGGCACCGTTCCAAGATCGCCGTGCGGACCACCGTGTCGGGGGTGAACGCCAAGGGCGCGTGCATCGGCCCGATGGGCCAGCGCGTGCGCAACGTGATGAGCGAGCTGGCGGGCGAGAAGATCGACATCATCGACTACGCCGACGATCCGGCCACCTTCGTCGGGAATGCGCTGTCCCCGTCGAAGGTTGTCTCGGTCACGGTCGTCGACGCGGAGGGCCGTGCCGCGCGGGTCGTCGTCCCGGATTTCCAGCTCTCGCTGGCGATCGGCAAGGAGGGCCAGAACGCCCGCCTGGCCGCGCGCCTGACCGGTTGGCGGATCGACATCCGCAGCGATGCGGCGCCCGACGCGGCCGGTCCGGTGCGTTCGGAGGCCCAGCGCGGGTGAGAGATTTCTCGCACGGGATGACAGGTTGGTAACTAACCAGAGGGCTGGATGCGGGGTTCCGGACATGGCAGCGGTACAGTGGACGTTGGCTCAGCGCGAGTCTTCGGCTTCGCCGCGCACCGGACCCGTCCGGACGTGCGTCGGATGCCGGAAACGCGAGCTGGCCGCCGATCTGTTGCGGGTCGTGGCGCAATCGTCCGAATCGGACAGCATTGCGGTCGTTCCCGATCCGCGGCGCAGACTTCCCGGAAGGGGTGCCTGGTTGCACCCCTCTTCAGCTTGTCTGAGCACTGCGGAACGGCGCCGATCGTTCGGCAGAGCACTACGAGTGTCCGGAAAACTGGATATCTCAGCCCTGGAGCACTACGTCGAGAACAGGCACGAGCACTCATGAGCACACCGTGAAGTACCAGCGATGAACGTCCATCGGAGATAACCCGAGGTCGTGCGGGCCACCCGTCCATAGGTGACGGGCCGCCACGCTCGACCTCTCAGTGAGGAGAGCAGTGGCAGGCAAGGCCCGCGTGCACGAGTTGGCCAAGGAACTCGGTGTCACGAGCAAAGAACTACTCGCAACGCTCAAGGAGCAGGGCGAGTTCGTGAAATCGGCGTCGTCGACGGTGGAGGCACCCGTCGCGCGTCGTCTGCGGGAATCGTTCGCGTCCAAGTCCGCGCCCGCGAACGGGAGCGCCAAGTCCGGCGGCCCCCGCCCCGGTCCGGGACAGCAGTCCGCGCGTCCGGGACCCAAACCCTCGTCCGGCGCGACGCCCGGTCCCCGTCCGGGACCGCGTCCGGCGCCGTCCCCGGCCCCGTCGCAGCCCGCGGCTCCGGCCGCCAAGGCGCCGACGCCGAGCCCCCGTCAGGACAACGCGCCGGCCGCCAAGCCCGGTCCCGCGGTCAAGCCGGGTCCGGCCGCGGCCGCCAAGCCCGCACCGCAGGAGCAGGCGCCGCGGCCGAACGCGGACCGGTCCGGCCCGCGTCCGACTCCCGGTGGCCCGCGCCCGGGTCAGCAGCAGCGTCCGGCCCCCGCGCAGGGCGGCGGCCCGCGTCCCGGCGGCCCCAAGCCCGGCCCGAAAACCCCTCGGGTGGGTAACAATCCGTTCTCCTCGGCGCCCGAGCGTCCCGCGCCGCGTCCGGCTCCCGGGCCCAGCGGCCCGCGTCCGGGTCCGTCGCAGGGCGGTGGCCCGCGTCCGACTCCCGGCCAGCGTCCCGGTCCCGGCCAGGGCGGTCAGCGTCCGGCGGCGGCGCAGGGCGGTGGTCCGCGTCCCGGTGGTCCGCGGCCCAGCCCGGGCTCGATGCCGCCGCGGCCGAATCCGGGTGCGATGCCGCAGCGCGCGGCGCGTCCGGGTCCCAGCGGCGCCGGTCGTCCGGGTCGTCCGGGCGGCGCGCCCGGCGGTGGCGGCGGACGTCCCGGTGGCGGCGGTGGCGGCTACCGCGGTGGCGGTGGCGGCGCGGGTGGTCCCGGCGCCGGTGCGGGTGCTCCCGCGGCCGGTGGCTTCCGGGGACGTCCCGGTGGCGGCGGTCGTCCCGGTGGTCCGGGTGGTCGCGGCGGTGCCGCGGGCGCCTTCGGACGTCCCGGTGGCGCGCCGCGTCGCGGCCGCAAGTCCAAGCGGCAGAAGCGCCAGGAATACGACTCGATGCAGGCGCCCGCCGTCGGCGGCGTGCGGCTGCCGCGCGGTAACGGCGAGATCATCCGGCTCGCCCGCGGCGCGTCGCTGTCCGACTTCGCCGAGAAGATCAACGCCAACCCGGCCTCGCTGGTGCAGGCGCTGTTCAACCTCGGTGAGATGGTCACCGCGACCCAGTCGGTGAACGACGAGACGCTCGAGCTGCTCGGCAGCGAGATGAACTACGTCGTGCACGTGGTCTCCCCGGAGGACGAGGACCGCGAGCTGCTGGAGAGCTTCGACCTCACCTACGGCGAGGACGAGGGCGGCGAGGACGAACTGCAGGTCCGTCCGCCGGTGGTCACCGTCATGGGCCACGTCGACCACGGTAAGACCCGACTGCTGGACACCATCCGCAAGACCAACGTCCGCGAGGGCGAGGCCGGCGGTATCACCCAGCACATCGGCGCCTACCAGGTCCTGACGAACGTCAACGACGAGGATCGCCTGATCACCTTCATCGACACCCCGGGTCACGAGGCGTTCACCGCCATGCGTGCCCGCGGTGCGAAGTCCACGGACATCGCGGTGCTGGTGGTGGCCGCCGACGACGGCGTCATGCCGCAGACGGTGGAAGCGATCAACCACGCGCAGGCCGCGGACGTGCCGATCGTGGTGGCGGTCAACAAGATCGACAAGGAGGGTGCGAACCCGCAGAAGATCCGCCAGCAGCTGACCGAGTACAACCTGGTGGCCGAGGAGTTCGGCGGCGACACCATGTTCGTCGACATCTCCGCCCGGCAGAACATCAACATCCAGGGGCTGCTGGAAGCGGTCGTGCTGACCGCCGACGCGGCGCTGGACCTGCGGGCCAACCCGGACATGGACGCGCAGGGCGTCGCCATCGAGGCGCACCTGGACCGCGGTCGCGGTCCGGTGGCCACGGTGCTCATCCAGCGCGGCACCCTGCGGGTCGGCGACTCGATCGTCGCGGGCGACGCCTACGGGCGCGTGCGCCGCATGGTCGACGAGCACGGCGAGGACGTCGACGCGGCCCTGCCGTCGCGGCCGGTCCAGGTCATCGGCTTCACGTCGGTGCCCGGCGCGGGTGACAACCTGCTCGTCGTCGAGGAGGACCGCATCGCGCGGCAGATCGCCGACCGCCGCAACGCGCGCAAGCGCAACGCGCTGGCCGCACGCAGCCGCAAGCGGATCAGCCTGGAAGATCTGGACGCCGCTCTGAAGGAGACCTCGGAGCTGAACCTGATCCTCAAGGGCGACAACTCGGGTACCGTCGAGGCGCTCGAGGAGGCCCTGCTGGGCATCGAGATCAGCGACGAGGTGCGGTTGCGGGTCATCGACCGCGGTGTCGGTGGCGTCACCGAGACCAACGTCAACCTGGCCTCGGCGTCGAACGCGATCATCATCGGATTCAACGTGCGCGCGGAGGGCAAGGCGACCGAGCTGGCCAACCGCGAGGGCGTGGACATCCGGTACTACTCGGTGATCTACCAGGCCATCGACGAGATCGAGAAGGCCCTCAAGGGCATGCTCAAGCCGATCTACGAAGAGGTCGAGCTGGGGCGTGCGGAGATCCGGGCGATCTTCCGCTCCTCGAAGATCGGCAATATCGCCGGTTGTATGGTCACCGCGGGTTCGGTCAAGCGCAACGCCAAGGTGCGCCTGATCCGCGACAGTGTCGTGGTCGCCGAGACCACGCTGCAGTCGTTGCGCCGGGAGAAGGACGATGTCATGGAGGCTCGCGAGGGCTTCGAATGTGGTATCACCCTGGGCTACAACGACATCAAGGAAGGCGACATCATCGAGGCCTTCGAGCTTCGGGAGAAGCCGCGGGACTGAGCGGATTTCCGTACCTGCCACATCGTCGTCGTTCCGCGCTTCCGGCCGGGCCCTCCGGCCGGAAGCGCGGGTGCGGCGGCGGTGCGGCCGGGTCGGTATCGCTGGAGAACAGATGAGGTGAGCCCTTGTTCGTCGGAGCGCTCGAGCTCGACATCCTGCTCGGCGACGTTCACTCGCTGAAGCAGAAGCGTTCCGTGATCCGCCCTATCGTGGCCGAGCTGCAGCGTTTCGGCGTGTGCGCGGCCGAGGGCGGAGAGCACGACAGACATCGCCGCACCCTGCTGGGCGTCGCCCTGGTCAGCTCCGAGATGGGCCATCTCACCCAGGTGCTGGACAAATGCGAACGCCACGTAGCGGCTCGTCCGGAGATAGAGTTGCTGGCAGTACGCCGCAGAATCTTCGGGCCAGAGGACTGAACGGCGGCCTCGCCGCTGGTGGATACTTCAGGAGGACGCCATGGTGGATCAGGCCAGGGCACGCCGACTCGCGAAGCGGATCGTCTCGATCGTGGGTACGGCGATCGAATACGAGATCAAGGATCCGCGACTGAGTTTCGTGACGATCACCGATGCCAAAGTGACCGGTGATCTACGCGAGGCAACGGTCTACTACACCGTGCTCGGCCAGAATCTGCAGTCCGAGCCCGACTACGCGGCCGCGGCCGCGGGGCTGGACAAGGCGAAGGGCGTATTGCGGTCCAAGGTCGGCGCGGCGACCGGGATCAAGTTCACTCCCTCGCTCGCCTTCGTACTGGACACCGTGCCGGATGCGGCGCGGGAGATGGAGGAACTGCTGGCCCGTGCCCGCGCGGTCGACGAGCGGGTGGCCCAGGTCGCGGCGAACGCGACGCATGCCGGTGACGCCGACCCGTACAAGACCGAACCGGACGAGGAAAACTGATCACGGTTTCGTGGTCGCCGCGGTGGGAAAGCCGTTCCAATAGGCGGCGACGCTCGGTGTAATCGCATCGGGGCCGCCCCATCGCCAGAGGAAACGTGGTCGAGACCATGACAGCAGTTACGCCGGCGGCCGATCTCGCTGCGGCCGTGCAGGTTTTGGATACGGCGCGGTCGGTGACCGTGCTGTGTCACGTTCAGCCCGACGCCGACACCATCGGCAGCGGGCTGGCTCTCGCGCAGGTGCTGCACCGGCGCGGAACACCGGTACGGGTCTCGTTCGCCGCACCGGCCGAGTTACCGATCTCGATGCGTTCGCTGCCGGGCACCGAACATCTCGTGCCCCCGGAGCAGGTGCCCGCCGATGTGGACGTGCTGGTCGCCGTGGACTGCGGCAGTGCCGGTCGGCTCGGCGCCCTGGCGGACCGGATCGACGGTGCGACAACGACTCTGGTGCTCGACCATCATCGTTCCAACACCTGTTTCGGCTCGGTGAACGTGGTGGACCCGACCGCGGAATCGACCACCGCGCTGCTGGCCCGCATCCTCGATGCCTGGGGTGAGCCGATCGATCACGACATCGCCTTCTGCCTGTTCGCGGGCCTGGTCACCGACACCGGTTCGTTCAAGTGGGCGGGTCCGGGCACGCATAAGCTGGCCGAAAGGTTGCTGGCGACCGGGATCGACGGTGCGGGCATCACCCGGACGCTGATGGACACCCATCCGTTCGGCTGGCTGGGCATGCTCTCGCGGGTTCTGGGCACCGCACGGATCGAGCCGTCCGCGGCCGGTGGCGCGGGCCTGGTGTATGTCTTCGTGCGCCGAGCCGATATGGACGGGGTGCGCTCGGAGGAGGTGGAGAGCGTCATCGACGTCATCCGCACGACCGCCGAGGCCGCAATCGCGGTGGTGTTCAAGGAATCTCGCACCACAGACGAACTCTGGACGGTCTCGCTGCGCTCGCGCGCCTCGGGAATCGGTGCGGACGACGGCGTCGATGTGGCGCGCGTCGCGGCGCTGCTGGGTGGCGGCGGTCACCGCTATGCGGCGGGCTACACGACCACCGGAACCCCCGAACATCTCGTCGGGGCATTACTCACCGCGCTCGGCACGGTCGGTTAGCTCATCGATTGCTCATGCTGTGCGGACAGATCGCGCTGGGACGGGCGCCAGCCATCCCGCGACGGTTGAGCGGTGCGCACGGCGTGGTCGCCGGTGTTGTTCCGCGCCATGCCGATCGACCGTGGGCCGGTTCGGCGAACCGGTGAATCCGGTGTGGGGGCCCAAGCGTCCGGCGATCGCCGTCCAGGTAACTCCGTGTTGTCCGGACCGTGCCCGATAGGCGGCTTGTCGGTCCCCTGTGCGATCGTGGTGTCGGTTTTGTCGGGCGATCGGGAAGGGCTGTGGTGGACTCGATCGAAGGGGCGCTGTCCGCCGGCGCGGACGGGCGCTCTCGATGTGGGAGGGGTGGCCGCGATGTCCGGTGAGGTGCGCGAGGACGTGGCGCCGCAGGCCGTCGAACCGGCTACGGCCGGTCCCGGGCGGATTCTGCGGATCGCGATTCCGACGCTGGGCGTGCTGGTGGCCGAGCCGATCTATCTGCTGTTCGATATGGCGGTGGTCGGGCGGTTGGGTGCGCTGGCGCTGGCCGGGCTCGCCGTCGGCGGGTTGATTCTCGGGCTGGTCAGCACCCAGCTGACTTTTCTCAGTTACGGCACCACCGCGCGGGCGGCCCGGCGGCACGGCGCGGGAGACACCCGCGGGGCCGTGGGGGAGGGCGTGCAGGCCAGTTGGCTGGCGATCGGGATCGGGGTGGCCATCATCGTGGTGCTGCAGGCGTTCGCGGGGCCGATCACCCATGCGGTCGCGGGCCGGGCCGATATCGCGGACCAGGCCGTGACCTGGGTGCGGATCGCCTGCTGCGGCGTGCCGATGATCCTGCTGGCCAATGCCGGTAACGGATGGATGCGCGGTGTGCAGCGGATACGCCGTCCACTGGTGTACGTGATCGCGGGACTGGTGATTTCGGCCGTTCTGTGCCCGGCGCTGGTGCACGGCCTGCTGGGCGCGCCGCGCATGGGACTGGCCGGATCGGCGACGGCGAATCTGGCCGGGCAGCTGGTATCGGGCGGACTGTTCCTGAATTCACTTGTGCGGCAACAAGTTCCGCTGACTCCGCAGCCGGAGGTGATGCGCGATCAGTTGCGGCTGGGCCGGGATCTGATCATGCGCAGTTTCGCCTTCCAGGCGTGTTTCGTCTCCGCGGGCGCGGTGGCCTCCCGATTCGGCGCGGCCTCGGTGGCAGCCCATCAGCTGGTGTTGCAGCTGTGGAACTTCCTGAGCCTGACGCTCGATTCGCTCGCGATCGCGGCCCAGACGCTGGTGGGCGCGGCGCTGGGTGCGGGGCAGGCGGCCGGTGCGCAGCGCCTGGCCCGCCGGGTCACGGCCTGGTCGACGCTGTTCGCCGTCGTGCTCGCGGTGATCTTCGCGGCGGGTAGCGTGCTGGTGCCGGAGGTGTTCACCCGTGACGCGCAGGTTCTCGATCGCGTCCACGTCATCTGGTGGTTCTTCGTCCCGCTGATCCCGGTGGCCGGAGTGGTCTTCGCGCTGGACGGTGTGCTGCTCGGCGCGGGCGATGCGGCCTACCTGCGCAACACCACCATGCTCGCCGGGCTGCTCGGCTTCCTGCCGATGATCTGGCTGTCGCTGGTATTTCATTGGGGGATAGCCGGAATCTGGGCAGGGCTGAGCGGGTTCATCGTCGCGCGCCTGGTCGCGGTCGGTATCCGGGCGGTTTCGGGACGCTGGGCGCGGGTAGGCGCGGAACTGCCGTCGTAGCGCGGTTGGCCCGCGCGGGCGGGCGCATGGGAATGTGGAGGGGGATGGCCGCGGTTACGCAGGGGACGCGGGCGAGCAGAGAGGTTGTGCCGGGTGGTTCCGAAGTTGATGGCGGTAAGCGATATCCATGTCGGGCATCAGGGCAACAAGCCCGTGGTCGAGGCGATCCGCGCCGACTCGCCCGAGGACTGGCTGATCGTCGCCGGGGACGTCGGAGAGCGCAGCGACGACATCCGCTGGGCGCTGAGCATTCTGCGGGAGCGGTTCGCCAAGGTGATCTGGGTGCCCGGGAACCACGAGCTGTGGACCACGGCCAAGGATCCGGTGCAGATGCGCGGCGCGGCGCGTTACGACTATCTGGTGTCGCTGTGCCGCGACCTGGACGTACTCACTCCGGAGGACCCCTTTCCGGTATGGGAGGGCGAGGGTTCGCAGGAGTTCGGCGGTCCGGTGACGCTCGCGCCGATGTTCCTGCTCTACGACTACTCCTGGATGCCCGAAGGCGCGTACACCGCGACCGATGCACTGCGCATCGCCCGGGACCGCAACGTCGTGGCCACCGACGAGTTCCTGCTCTCCCCGGATCCGTACATCACCCGCGACGCCTGGTGCGAGGCCCGGGTGAAGTACACCCGACGCCGGCTCGACGATCTCGAGCCCGGCACGCCGGTCGTGCTGATCAACCATTTCCCGCTGAATCGCGAGCCCACCCGGATGCTGTTCTACACGGAATTCGCGCTCTGGTGCGGCACCGAACTCACCGCCGACTGGCACAAGCGGTACAACGTGGTCTGTTCGGTCTACGGCCACTTGCACATTCCGCGCACCACGTACTACGACGGAGTTCGCTTCGAGGAGGTCTCGCTCGGTTATCCGCGCGAATGGAAACGTCGCGGGCTGCCCGACAAACTCCTGCGTCAGATCCTGCCAGCGCCGCACTACGGTCCGGGCGATCTGAATCAGTGGGGCGGCCATTTCAAGGTCACCCCGGAAATGGCCGAGGCCGCCGAGAAGATGCGCCAGACGGCCGAACGTCGCCGGGGCCTGGCCTGAGTCATCGCAGCGCGGGGCCCGGTCCGATGCGAGGCGACGGTACGGCGGGCCCGCGGCGCACAGGGCCCTCGCGCCGATTCGGGAGTTGCGTTCGAACGATGCGGCGTCGGTGTGGGTTTCGTCCGCTGCCGATGTAGGCGCGGACAACGCGTCCGAGCCCTCGGCTAGGCTCGTGCGGCAGGTTGAACATCGATTCAGGAGGCGGTCATCGAGGAGTCGGCGAGCGAGATGCGCGCGGCAGGCAGCGCGTCCGACCACGATGGGACCGGTGCGCATACCGAGCGACCCGAGCCCGCACGCATACTCGGCCGAATTCTGCCCAGCGGTGTGGCCACATCGGAACTGGTGCGGTATCCGGAAGATCTGCGGGTGCATCCGGGCGAGGAACACTTGATCGCCAAATCGGTGGAGAAGCGGCGGCGGGATTTCATCGGCGCTCGGTACTGCGCGCGGCAGGCGCTGGCGCAACTGGGGGAGCCGCAGGTGGCGATCGGCAAGGGGGAGCGGGGGATGCCGCTGTTCCCGCGCGGCGTCGTCGGCAGTCTCACCCATTGCGACGGGTACCGGGCCGCGGCACTGGCACATCGATTGCGCTGGCGGTCGATCGGGATCGACGCCGAGCCGCACGGCCCACTGCCCGAGGGGGTGCTGGAATCGGTGAGCCTGCCCGCCGAACGCGCGTGGCTCGCGGGCGCCCTGCCGGCGACGGGGCTGCACATGGACCGGCTGCTGTTCTGTGCGAAGGAGGCCACCTACAAGGCGTGGTTCCCGCTGACGTTGCGCTGGCTGGGGTTCGAGGACGCGCACATCACCTTCACCATCGACGACGACGGCGCATCCGGCGGTTTCCGCAGCGAGCTGCTGGTTCCCGGGCAGACCAACGACGGCGGCGCACCGCTGCTGTCCTTCGACGGGCGGTGGCAGATCGGCGAGGGACTGATCCTGACCGCGATCGCGGTGGGCTGATGGGCCGCGAACCCGCGCTGGTGGATACCCTGGGCGGCCTGCTGATCGTGGATAAAGCGGGCGGTATGACCAGCCACGATGTGGTCTCGCGCTGCCGGAAGATCCTGCGCACCCGCAAGATCGGCCACGCCGGAACACTGGATCCCATGGCGACCGGCGTACTGGTGCTGGGCGTGGAGCGCGCCACCAAGATGCTCGGTCTGCTCAGCCTCACCACCAAGGCGTATGCCGCGACGATCCGGCTGGGACAGTCCACGGTGACCGACGACGCCGAGGGCGAGGTCCTGGCCACCACACCGGCCGCTCATCTCACCGATGCCGATATCGCTTCCGGCACAGCGCGTTTGACCGGCGATATCGAACAGATTCCCGCGACGGTCAGCGCGATCAAGGTGAACGGTGAACGTGCCTACGCGCGCGCCCGCGCGGGCGAAGAGGTCCAGCTCGCCGCGCGCCCGGTCACCGTCTCCCGTTTCGATCTGCTCGCCCGCCGCGATATCGACACCGGCACAGCCACATTCGTGGACCTGGACGTCGAGGTGGAATGTTCCTCGGGCACCTACATCCGCGCCCTGGCCCGCGATCTCGGTGAAAGTCTCGGCGTCGGAGGCCATCTCACCGCCCTGCGCCGCACCCGGGTGGGACCGTTCACCCTGGAGCACGCCCGTACGCTGGAATCCCTGGCCGAGGACCCCGCACTGAACCTCGACATCGATTCCGCCGCGCGCCTTGCCTTCCCGCACCGCACCGTCTCATCCGAGCAGGCCGAATCCCTGCGCGACGGCCGCTGGCTGGACCCGATCGGCCAGCGCGGCGTGCACGCCGCCCTCACCGAGGACGGCCGGGCGATAGCGCTGCTGGAAGAGAAGGGCAAGCGCTCGTCACCGGTCCTGGTGGTCCGCCCCCGCGGCCTGATCGACTGAGCCGCAACGATTTTCGGTCCGGCCTGGCGGCTTGCCGACCGGCCGCGACACAATTCGGTCGCCGAGGTCAGAACTGTGGTCGTGTCACGGGTACAACAGTGAGCAGTTTTTCAAGCCCGAGGTAATCGTCAGGATTCGTCGTGAACAGAGGCAACTCCTCCACGATTGCTGTTGCGGCGATCATCAGGTCCGCCAGTCGCCGTCGCGGTTTTCGTCCGATTGCGATCACGGAGGCCGCGATTCGCCCGTATACGCGAGCGGCATGTGCATCGAACGGGATCGGGTCGAATTCGTTCTCGACTCGCTGCAAGACGTCCAGGCGGCGGGCGCGTTCCTCGTGTTCGATATAGATGTTCTGTTCGGCGTTGGTGCGTACCTCATGGGGGCCCGCTGACAGCTCGGCGAGAGTTATTGCGCTGACAGCCATTCGCTCGGGCAGTTCGAGTGGATTGATGAACTGACGCAGGATGAGAATATTCGTATCCAACAGCCCAGTGTCGATTGGGTCAGTAGTCATAGGGGCTGCTCGCCTCGTGATCGACGGCGGCTTCCTGATCGGCGCGGAAGGCATCGACGTCCAGGGCTGGGGCGGTGCGCGACATAGCAACGAACTCGGCTCTGTCAACGAAGCGGCGTCGGCGACGTAGTGGAATCAATTCCCCGATCTGATGCCCGTCCCGTGTGACTGTGAACGACTGGCCGTGCTGGACGGCATCCATGATCTCTTTGGATCTATTGCGGAGATCTCGTTGAGTGATTTCAGGTTGCGCGCTCATATCCTTCACTCTAGCTCGCGTATAGCACTGTGTGCTACCTGGTGTCACGCGGAGAGCTATGGGCTGACGGCGGTCTCAGCTCACCTCCGGCTCGTGCTGGAGCGGACGAAGCCGCTCGACCGCGTCGTGCATGTGGTGGATCAGGAGCGTGCGGGCGTGCTCGGGGGAGCCGTTGCCGATGGCTTCGCGCAGGTCGACGTGTTCGCGGGCCTGTTCGCCGATGTCCGGATAGGCCGACTGCAGAGCGCCGAGGCACATCCGGGTCTCGATCAGCAGGGTGCGGGCGGCGCGGGTGAGCCGGGTGCTGGCGGCGCTTTCCACCAGTGCCTCGTGGAAGGCCTGGTCGGCGGCGGAGACGCCCGCGGCGTCACCGCGCTCGGCGTAGGTCAGCATCTCGGCGACGCTCGGGCCGAGGGCCTCGTAGGCGATCGCGCGACGCCCGTCCAGGATCAGCTCCAGCGCACCGCCCTCGATGGCGGTGCGCGCCCGGTAGACGTCGACCACGTCGTCGGGGGTGAGCTCGATGACGAAGATGCCGCGATGCCGGATGCTGTGCAGCAGGCCCTCGGATACCAAGCGCTGCATGGCTTCTCGGACCGGCCCGCGCGAAACGTCGAACTGGGCGGCGAGATCCGCCTCGACCAGCTGCGCGCCGGGGCCGAGGGTGCCGTGCATGATGGCGTCGCGCAGCCGGTCGGCGATCATCTCGGCGGTGGACTGCCGATTGACCGGCTCGAATTCAATCACCGACATGAGTCAGCCTTTCGGACAATAGCTTTCCCAGTCCCGAGGGTTCGATGACGGAGCCCGTCGGGGCGCCGGGCGAGGGTGCGGTGCCGGGAGCATATCCGGCCAGGCGCAGCCCCTCCCAGATCGTTACCTGATTGGCGGTGAGAACCGGTTTGCCCAGCGTCGCCTCGAGCTTCGGCAGCACCTCCAGGGTGTGCATGGCGGTATCGGGAATCAGCAGCGCCTGTGCGTCGGGGTGATCGTTGGCCACGGCCAGTTCCAGGACCTGATCGGGACGCAGCGTGCCGACCTCCGCGGCGGTGTCGATACCCGCGCTGGACATCGACAGCACCTCGATGCCCTCGGCGGCGAGGAATTCCACGAACAGCCGGGCGACGTCGTCCGGATAGCTCGCGCACACCGCGACCCGCGTCACCCCGATCGCCCGCGCCGCGTTGACGAAGGCGAAGCTGGTGCTGGACGCGGGCGCCGCGGCGGCCTCGGCGAGCCCGCGAACCTGCTCTCGCGCACCCTCGGGGCCGTAGACGAAACTCCCGGAGGTGCACGCCCACACCACCGCGCTCGGCTCGTACTCGGCCAGCAGCGCCGCACCCTCGCGCAACCGGGCCGGGCTGCCCAGATCGAGCAGTTCGGGTACCGCGTGCAGGTCGGTGCCGTAGATGTGCACGACACGCAGATCCACACCCAGCGCCGCCGCGGCGCGGGGGTAGTCGTCCTCGGCGGCGTGGTCGGGGTAGATGAAGCCGATCGTCGGTGTCATGGGTCTCCTTCGGTCAGAACACGTTCTGGAGCCATTTGCCGGGCCCCATCATCGGCAGTTTCATCCGGCCCAGGCATGCCCACATGGTGAGTTGGTTGGCGGTGAGCACGGGTTTGCCCAGGGCCTGTTCGAGCGGTTCGATCAGGTCGTAGGTGGGCAGGTTGGTACAGCTGACGAAGATCGCCTGCGCCTGCGGGTCGTCGGCGTTGATGATGCGTTCGGCGATGGTGCGGTAGCTGACCTTCCAGATGCCGCCGCCCAGGCCGAGATGGTCCGAGCGGATGACATCGCAGCCGGCTTCGTCGAGGAAGTCGTGCAGTTTGTGGGTGAGGATCTCGTCGTACGGGGTGATCACCGACAGCCGGCCGATCTCGAGTTTGGTGATCGCCTCCACCAGCGCCCCCGAGGTGGTCACCGCGTCCGCGGCGCCGGCCCGGCAGATCGCCTCGACCAAAGACCGCTCGTACTCCAGCCCCTTGATGAAACTGCCCGAAGTGCACAGATAAGCGATGACCTCCGGATCCACATGTAGCACGTTGCGGGTGGCCGCGGTGAGATGCACTGCGTCGGAAACCAATTCGGCCATTTCGACCGAAACCGGCACGGGTTCGTACGGGGTCCGCGCGAGGTGCAGGCTCACCTCGAGCGGCGCCCAGCGCCATAGTTCCCGCTCCAACGCGAGATCGAACGGCGCGATGATGCCAATGCCCCGTTGGGCCACCGGCCCGTCGAATTCGGGCAAATTCAGTTCCACGAGGGCCCCTCTCGCGTCCAGCCTGGTAGTCCTCCGCACACGATCGGATTGTTGACAATCATACGATGTGTTTTTAGTCTGTCAATGTGAAAGAGGGCCCCATAGTCACCGTCCTGCACGATGGCACTCGGCCCGATGCGCAGCTGATGCGCCCGGTCGAAGAGCGGGCCGAGGTTCGCTACACGGCTGCGGATGGGTTGGCCGAGGCCTTGCGCGGTGCCGAAGCACTGTTCGTCTACGACTTCCTGACCACGGCGCTGCCGGGCGCATGGCCCGCGGCGGACCGCTTGTCATGGTTGCACGTCGGCGCGACCGGTGTCGATTCGGTGTTGTTCGACGACCTCGTCGCCAGCGATGTCACCGTCACCAACACCCGCGGCGTCTTCGATACGTCCATCGCCGAATACGTTCTCGCGCAGATACTTTCCTTCGCCAAGGATCTGCCGGAGTCGCAGCGCCTGCAGCGCGACCACCAGTGGCATCATCGAGAATCCGAACGAATCGCGGGTGCTTCGGTGCTGATCGTCGGTACCGGATCGATCGGCCGGGCGATCGCGCGGCTGCTGCGTGCGGTGGGTATGCGCGTGCGCGGGCTGGGCCGTCGCCCGCGCACCGACGATCCCGATTTCGGCGCCGTCGGCACCGATCTGCACGCCGAACTTCCCGAAGCGGACTATGTCGTCGCCGTCGCGCCGCTGACCGCGCAGACCCGGGAGATGTTCGATGCTCGAGCTTTTACGGCCTTCAAACCACATGCCCGTTTCATCAACGTGGGTCGTGGGGAATCAGTAGTGACAGACGACCTCGTGGCCGCACTGCGGGCCGGTGCTCTGGCCGGTGCTGCACTCGATGTCGTCGATCCCGAGCCGCTGCCACCCGGCCATGCGCTGTGGGATCTGCCGAATGTTCACCTCACGCCACACAATTCCGGTGATTTCGTCGGATGGCGTCGCGAGATCGTCGCGGCGTTCGCCGCCAATTTCCGGAAGTGGATCGATGGCCGGCCGCTGGACAACGTGGTCGACAAGAGGCTGGGTTACGTGCCCGCCTGAAGGGAGTCAGCTATGGCCCACCCCGATATCGATATTCCCACCGAGCCTGCCGCCATGACCGCGGTCGAGCTGGTCACGGCATACTCGGCGGGTGCGTTGTCGCCGGTGGAAGCGACCCGCGCGATCCTGGACGCGATCGCCGCTCGCAACGATTCGGTCAACGCGTACTGTCTCGTCGACCCGGACCGGTCGATGGTGCAGGCCAAGGAGTCCGAGGCGCGCTGGCATTCCGGGCATGTCCAGGGTCTGCTGGACGGGGTGCCGATCTCGATCAAGGACATCTTCCTGACCGAGGGCTGGCCCACCCGCCGCGGTTCCACCTCGATCCAGGCCGATGTGCCGTGGCCGGTGGACAGCCCGGTGGCCGCCCGGCTGCGCGAGGACGGCCTGGTGTTCGTGGGCAAGACGACGACTCCGGAGCTGGCGTGGAAGGGCGTCACCGACAGTGCGCTGACGGGTATCACCCGCAATCCGGTGGATCCGACCAAGACCGCGGGCGGCTCGTCGGGCGGCAGCGCCGCGGCGGTCGCGGGCGGGATGGGCCCGATCTCGGTCGGCACCGACGGCGGCGGCAGCGTGCGGATTCCGGCCTCGTTCTGCGGCATCGTCGGGTTCAAACCGACGCACGGCCGCATCCCGCTGTACCCGGCGAGCCCGTTCGGCCCGCTCGCGCACGCGGGCCCGATGACCCGCACCGTCGAGGACGCGGCGCTGCTGATGGACATCCTGTCGCTGCCCGATCCGCGCGACCCGACCGCGCTGGCCCCCACGCTGACGACGTTCCGCAGCCAGCTCGCCCGCGACGTGCGCGGCTGCACGGTCGCCTATTCGGGCACGCTGGGCTATGTCGACGTCGATCCGGAGGTCGCCTCGCTCGTGGAGGCGGCGGTGCGCCGGCTGGACGAGGCGGGCCTGCACGTGGTGGCGGCGGATCCGGGATTCGCCGATCCGCTCGAGGCCTTCGAAGTGCTGTGGGCCGCGGGGGCGGCGACGATGCTCTCGAAATTCCCCGAGGGCACCCGCGAGCGCGTCGATCCGGGGCTGGGTGAGGTCTGGGATCGCGGCAAGACCTGTTCCGCGGTCGACTACCTGGACGCCCGCGCCATCGCGGCCGAGGTCGGCATCGTGATGGGCGCGTTCCACACCGCGCACGACGTCCTGATCACCCCCACCATGCCCATCCCCGCGTTCGAGGCCGGACACGACGTCCCGCCGGGCAGCGGTCTGAGCAGCTGGCCGCAGTGGACCGGTTTCACCTACCCGTTCAACATGACCCAGCAGCCCGCCATCTCCATCCCCGCGGGCACGACCGCCGCCGGGCTGCCGGTGGGCCTGCAGATCGTCGGCCCCCGTCACTCCGACGACCTGGTTCTGGCGGTAGCCCGTTTCGCGGAGACGGTCCTGGCCTCCTGACGCGCACCACGGCCCCCGAACACGACGTTCGGGGGCCGCTGTGTGTCGACGCCACCGAGCTGTGTGCCGGCACGCCCGAGCCCGGTCCACCGACGAGGTTGGTGGACCGGGCTCGGGCGTATCGGCGGATGTCCCGCTATTCGGCGCGCGCGAAAGCGAGCGTTTCCCCCTCGACGCCGCGCAGCCACAGGTTGTTGCAGGCGGTGGCGAGGGCGGGCAGACCCTCTTCGATCGTGGCGAAGACATTGCCCGGGACCCAACCCACGTCGCCGTTGAGCAGCAGGTTGTTGCGTCCGTAGAAGAGGGCCAGGTCGGTCGCGCCCTGAGCGTGGTGGGCCTCGGAGCCCGGCTCGTAGCCGTAGGCGGGGTTGCCGATTTCCCAGGGTTCGAAGTCGAAGAGGCAGACGTCGCCGGGAATCGGTGTGATGGTGGGGTTTTCGCGGTGCGGTGCGGCGGTGATGCGGGGCACCAGGGTGTAGACCTCGTTGCGGGCGTACTTGGCGTGGAACGCGTCGCCCTCCTGTGGGAGGGCGTCCCACACCGCGGCGCAGGTGAGCGGGGCTTCGTCATCGAGAAGCCTTGCCCGGCAAGAGATTCCGGCCTTGGTCAGGGTGATGGTCAGATAGCGCGGCATAGCAACTCCTAGAGTTCGTCGAGGACGTCGGACCACAGCGCCAGTGCGTCGTCGACCTGGCTCTCGGACACCACCAGCGGCGGAATCATCCGCACGACATTGCTGTACGCGCCGCAGGTCAGCAGCAGCAGCCCCTTCTGCGCGGCCAGGCGCTGCGCCGCGCTCGCGGTGGCGGTGTCGGGTTCCCCCGTGGCCGTGGTGAATTCGGACCCCACCAGCAGGCCCAGGCCGCGGACGTCGCCCACCGCGGCGGTGGCGGACTTGCGGACGCCCTCGACCAGCTGACGTCCGCGCACGGCGGCATTCTCGACCAGTCCTTCGGATTCGATGACCTCGAGCGTCGCGACGGCCGCCGCGCAGGCGACCGCGTTACCGCCGTAGGTGCCGCCCTGCGAGCCGGGCCAGGCCTTGGCCATCAACTCCTCCGACGCGGCGATACCCGAGAGCGGGAAACCGCTGGCCAGGCCCTTGGCGATGGTGATCACATCGGGCCGCACGTCGAAATGCTGATGCCCGAAGAACTTTCCGGTGCGCCCGAATCCGGTCTGGATCTCGTCGAACACCAGCAGGATGCCGTGCCGGTCGGCGCGCTCGCGCAGTCCCTGGAAGAACGCGGTGTTGCCGGGGATGTAGCCGCCCTCGCCGAGCACCGGCTCCACGATGAACGCCGCGGTCTCCGCCGGGGAGCTCAGCGTCGCGAACAGGTAATCCAGTTCGCGCAGTGCGAATTCCGTCGCCTGCTCCTCGGACCAGCCGTACCGGTACGCGGTGGGGAACGGCGCGACGTGCACCCCGCCCATCAGCGGGCTGAAACCGGCCGAGAACCGGGTACCGGAAGTCGTCATGGTCGCCGCCGCGACGGTACGGCCGTGGAAGCCGCCGTGGAACACGATGACATTGGGCCGGCCGGTGGCCTGCCGCACCAGACGCAGCGCCGCCTCGATCGCCTCACTGCCGGAATTGGCGAAGAACAGTGAATTCAGCCCCTCGGGCAGTACCGCACCCAGCTTCTCGGTGAGTTCGAGCAGCGGGCGGTGCATGACGGTGGTGTACTGGCCGTGGATGAGGCTGCCGACCTGGGCACGGGCGGCCTCGACGACCCGCGGGTGGCAGTGGCCGGTACTGGTGACCCCGATACCAGCGGTGAAGTCCAGATACCGGCGGCCGTCGGTGCCGTACAGATAGCACCCCTCGCCGTGGTCGACCGTGACGGGAGTGGCTTGTTTGAGGAGAGGGGAAAGCTCGGACATGGTAGCCGCCTCGGAAAGTCGGGTCGGATTGTCTGTTGTAGGATTGTTGACAATATGCATATCATGGCGGGGAGGGCCGCAGCAATGGTCTGCGGGGATCGAGGAGCAGGCAGTGACGCACACCAGCGAAGGCGTGAACGAGACCGAACGTCTGGCGATCGAGAGCGTTCCCACGGGACTGTTCATCGGGGGCGGCTGGCGCCAGACCGCCGCGCGGCTGCCGGTCGAGGATCCGGCGACCGGGCAGGTGCTGTGTGAGGTGGCCGACGCCACCCCCGACGACGGCCTGGACGCTCTGGCGGCCGCCGCGAACGCGCAGGCCGATTGGGCGCGCACCCCGCCGCGCGAGCGCAGCGATCTGCTCATGCGCGCCTACCGCCTGCTGCTCGAGGAGACCGAGCGCCTCGCCCTGATCATGACCCTGGAGATGGGCAAGCCGCTGGCCGAGGCGCGCGGCGAAATCTCTTATGCCGCTGAGTTCTTCCGCTGGTTCGCCGAGGAGGCGGTCCGCCTGGACGGCGGCTACATGCCCGCGCCCGGCGGCGGATCGCGTTTCCTGGTCACCCGCCAGCCGGTCGGCCCGAGCCTGCTCATCACGCCGTGGAATTTCCCGCTCGCGATGGGCACCCGCAAGATCGGCCCGGCCCTGGCCGCGGGCTGCACCTGCGTGGTCAAACCCGCCGAGCAGACCCCGCTGTCCATGCTGGCCCTGGCCGACATCCTGGTTCGCGCGGGACTGCCCGCGGGTGTGGTGAACGTGGTGACCACCTCCGATCCGGCCGCGCTGATGACGCCGATGATCATGGACGAGCGTTCCCGCAAACTCTCCTTCACCGGATCCACCGCCGTCGGCAAGATCCTGCTGGAACAGTGCGCCCGCACGGTGATGCGGACCTCGATGGAACTCGGCGGCAACGCGCCGTTCGTGGTGTTCGAGGACGCCGATCTGGACGAGGCCGTGGCGGGACTGCTCGCGGCGAAGATGCGCAATATCGGCCAGACGTGCACCGCGGCGAATCGAATCCTGGTGCAGCGCACCGTCATCGACGATTTCGCCCGCCGGCTGACCGAGCGGATGGCGGCGCTGCCGATGGGGCGCGGCACCGAGCCGGACGCGGTGGTCGGTCCGCTCATCGACAGCGACGCGGTGACGAAGGTGACCGACCTGGTGGCCGACGCCAAACAGCGCGGCGCGACCGTCCTGCTCGGCGGCGAAGCCGACGGCCGTCCCGGAAACTTCTATCCCGCAACGGTTCTCACCGGCGTGCCGGACGATGCGGCGATGTGCCACACCGAAATCTTCGGCCCGGTAGCGGCTCTGACCGCCTTCGACACCGAGGCCGAGGCGGTCGAACGCGCCAACGACACCCCCTACGGGCTGATCGGCTACGTCTACACCGAGAGCCTGCGGCGCGGCCTGCGGGTGAGCGAGGCGCTGGAAACCGGTCTGGTAGGACTGAATCAGGGCGTGATCTCCAACCCCGCGGCTCCGTTCGGCGGGGTGAAGGAATCGGGCCTGGGTCGCGAAGGCGGATTCACCGGAATCGACGAGTTCCTCGAGACCAAGTACATCGGCGTGAAGATCTGAGCGGCGCGACCAGGGTGCGGGAATACATCGGCAACACTGTGAGGGAGATTCGTTGAGTACCTACCGAATCGCGACCATCCCCGGCGACGGCATCGGGGTCGACGTGACCGCCGAGGCGGTGCGAGTCGTGGACGCGGTACTGCCCGGCATCGAATGGACCGAATTCGACTGGTCGTGCGAGAACTACCTGCGCACCGGATCGATGATGCCGCCGGACGGCCCGGTCCGGCTCGCCGGATTCAACGCGATCCTGCTCGGCGCGGTGGGCTTTCCGGGGGTGCCGGACCATATCTCGCTGTGGGGCTTGCTGATTCCGCTGCGCCGCGCCTTCGGGCAGTACGTGAATCTGCGTCCGGTGCGCCTGCTGCCGGGCACCGAATCGGCGTTGCGCGACCGCACCGCGGCGGATCTGGACATCCTCATCGTCCGGGAGAATTCCGAGGGCGAGTACTCCGAAATCGGCGGCATCCACAATCCGGGCCGTCCGGAGGAGTTCGTACTGCAGGAATCGGTATTCACCCGCGCGGGCTGTGAGCGCATCATCCGGTACGCCTTCGAGCAGGCCGCCCAGCGCGGCGGGCGGCTGTGCTCGGCCACCAAATCCAACGGCCTGATTCATTCGATGCCGTACTGGGACAGCGTCTTCGAGCGCATCGCGAGCGAATACCCCGCCGTGCAGACCCGGCAGATGCATGTGGACGCCCTGGCAGCGGAGATCGTGCTGCATCCCGATCGCCTGGACGTCATCGTCGGCTCGAACCTGTTCGGTGACATCCTCTCGGACCTGGCCGCGGCCGTCACCGGCGGACTGGGCCTGGCGCCGTCGGGCAATATCAACCCGCAGCGCGATACGCCCTCGATGTTCGAGGCCGTACACGGCAGCGCACCCGATATCGCGGGTCAGGGCATCGCCAATCCGGTCGCCCAGATCCTGGCCGCCGCGATGATGCTCGATCATCTGGGCGAACGCGCGGCCGCGGCCGCCATCGATCGCGCGGTTTGCGATGTGCTGGCCGAGGGCGCGATCCGCACCCCCGACCTGGGCGGAACCAGCACCACCACCGACGTCGGCACGGCGATCGCCGAACGCGCGGTGAGCCTGATTCCCTGACGCGGTAATTGATTCCGTTCGGTGGGCCGTCGCGATCGCGCGGCGGCCCACCGCCGCGGCGGGTTCATACGGCGGGCCGCTGAGCGCACCTCGCCGTCGGGCCGGTCAGTCCGTCGCGATATCGGCGAGGAACAGCTTGACCCGGGTGCCGGCGAGTCGTGCGGCCAGCGGCAGCCCGGGGCCGGCCTCCTCGCGATCCACGACGCGGGGATTGACGATTCGCCGCCGGCGCCCGAGGATCCGCACCTCGGCCTTGCCCGCGGTGAGTACGTTCTTCACCCAATCGGTGCGGCCGTGTCCCAGGGCGACGCACAGGGTGTCGTCGAAGCGGAAGGCGTTGACGGGCGTGGAATACGCCCGGCCGGTCTTTCGCCCCTCGTGTTCGATGACGGCGAACCAAGGCAGATACGGGGCCAGCGGCCGAACCACCGGATTCACGTATCGGGTCTGGATGCGATCCAGCCACTCCGGGAACAAGCTGACTTCACGGTCGGGCGTAGGCATACGGTCACCCTTTCAGTGGGGCGCAGTCGTGCGCGCCGGATTGTCGACTCCGATGAAAATATGGCAGATCCACAGCGACCGCAGCGCCGAATACCTGATGGTGTCCGGTGGCTGCCTACGGGCCTGCCGGGCACTGTCTCGGATACGACCGCCGCCGGCGCTCGATGAGCATCTGAGCCGCTTTCGAGCGCCGGCGGCGGCCGGCGGCGTCACCGAAACGCCGGTCGCCTGCCATGATTCCGGGCGATGATCGTCCCCTCGCGCGAGGTCGGCACCCTCGAAGCGCTGGCCCGGTCGGCTTCGGACCGGAATCATCGGGGCTGACCTATCGCATCGAGCGGCCCTGGCGGTGGGGCCACGCCGGGGTGTGCTTCCGCGGTCGCCTGCCACCTGCGGCAGCCGTTCGATGCCGGTGCACCGAATTCGATGTATGTCCGCACCGCACGGGCCCTCCACCCGTCTGGCCACCGGCAATGTCGGCACGTTCGTCTGATCGGTTCGATAGTCGATGACCTCGGGACCGGACGATAGTGTCTCATGGCCGCCGATCCGGGGGATGCGGAGCAGAACGCACCGGACGGATATCTGCCGACGTCGAGGGCGAAGGCGGCCGCGCTCCGCCCTGGGCTGCGGCCACCGCTCGGGCTTCGAGTCCGACCGCCTGGACGGCGGCCCCGGCCCGCTGACCACACGCTGGCTGAAAGCCATTGCCCCGGAGGAGGTTTCACGAACTCTGGCGGCCGGGGTCGCGGGTGCGTGGCGTCCATTGCCTGACAGTGGCCGACGGGGAGATTGTATTGTCGTTCGAGCGCTGCGATATCCGGCATGCCGTCGCGGATCTGCCGACTGTACTGGGGGACCATTGCCGCTCACATCATTGGTCACCGGACCGCAGCTTGCGCTTCGGGACTGCATCTCGGGGGTGCCGGCCGCACTGGACACCAGCAGGAGTGTCGGTTGACGGCCTCGTTCCGGGGATTCGGCGTCCTAGCGCATGCGGAGTTCAGAAAGCTGTTCACAGCGTATTCGACATCCGCGGTTGGCGATGGACTGCAATTGTTCGCGCTGACGTTCGTGGTGCTGCGAATCGGCGGTGGCCCAGCGCAATTGGCGCTCGTGCTGGCGGCTCGGCAATTTCCCACAGTCGCGCTGACATTGCTCAGCGGCGTGTGGGCGGACAGATTGGAGCGACGCCGTTTGCTGGTGTTCTCCGATCTGGTGTGCGGCAGTTGCCAGCTCGCGGTGGCCGCGGTTGTGCTGACCGGGTGCGCGCGGGTATGGCACCTTGCCCTGTTGGGACTGGTATTCGGCTCCGCGCGTTCACTTTTCGTGCCCGCGGTCGCCGGTTTGGTGCCGGCGACGGTGCCCGCGGACCAGTTACGCCAGGCCAATTCGCTCATGCAGACCGTTCGGGCTTCGACATATGTGGCCGGTGCCCCGATCGCCGCCTTCGTCATCAGCGTCAGCTCGCCGGGAGTGGCGGTGCTGCTGGACGGGATCAGCTTCGTGATCAGCGCGGCGTTCCTCGCGGCGATGCGACAACGGGCGGCCGCCGGGGCCGCCACACCGAACCGCGGCATGTGGCGTGAACTGCGCGGCGGATGGCACGAAGTCCGTTCTCGGCGTTGGCTGTTGGCCGAACTGTTGCGTTCCTGCATCGACCTGCCGCTGGTCATCGCGCCGATGACAGTGCTGGGCCCGATCATTGCCGCGCACCGCCTGGGAGGTGTGTCCGCGTGGGCGATGATCTCGACCGCGTTCCTGGTCGGCACCCTTGCGGGACCGGTGCTCGCACATCGGTCGCGGCCGGCTCGCCCGATGCTGGTGTGCACCGCGCTGATGTACATCGGCGCGGTTTCGCCCCTGTTGCTGGCCTATTCGAGGTGGGCGTGGCCCATCGCGGCGTCGGAGCTGGTGAAAGGGTGTGTGGTGGGCTATTTCGGTGCGCTCTGGGCGACGCTGCTGCAACAGAAGGTGGCGGACAACGTCCGCTCACGGGTGAGCGCCTGGGATTTCACTCTCACCACCGGGTTGACACCGCTGGGGCTCGTCGTGGTCGCGCCGCTCACACAGCACGTCGGTACCGCACTCCTGCTCACCACGGGCAGCGTGTGGGTGCTGGTCAGTGTCACCGCAGTCCTGTGCCTCCCGGAGATCAGGAATTTGACTTGGGGGGATGATGAATGGTCGGTGCTCATCAAATCCGGATTCCGGAACGGCATTTTCTGCGCGGCGCTGCGTGCTCAGGTCATTCGGCTGGTCGAGGGCATGCGAGCCGCGGGGCATCAGGTATCGAACGCACACGAATACGGAGGCTTCGCAAGACTTGTGGTGGTCGACTCCAGCGGTTCGGCCCGGTGGGACCGATCCGGGCGATGGTGCTCTCGATCTCTTCAGGACGTGAGCCAGATGGCTTCCGCGGCCGGACTGCCCAGATCCACGATCTGTTCGCCGATCCGTATCGCGATGGTGCCCGCGAAATCTCGCCGCTCCACCACCGTGATCGGGGTATCCAGCGCGATGCCGACCGAGTCGAAATACCGCAGCATCGCCGGGTCGAAATCGGAAATCCTTGCCACCCGGCCGTTTTCGCCGGCCTGGAAGTCACTGAGCTGCCGGGCGGGGGGCGTGGGCACCGCCCCGTCCACCGACGGAATCGGATCGCCGTGCGGATCGCGGTCCGGATGACCGAGTTTGGTGTCGATGCGTTCCATCAGCGTCTCGGAGACCGCGTGCTCGAGCACCTCGGCCTCGTCGTGCACCTCGTCCCAGCCGTAGCCGAGCTCGTTGACCAGGAACGTCTCGATGAGCCGATGACGGCGCACCATCGTGATGGCCGCGCGGCGGCCCTCCTCGGTCAGCGTGATCGCACCGTAGCGGGCATGTTCGACCAGGCCCTGGTCGGCGAGTTTGCGCACCGCCTCGGACACCGTGGACGCCGAGACGCCGATGCGTTCGGCCAGCAGTTTGGTGGTCACCTTCTCCTGCGACCATTCCTGCGTTGTCCAGATCACCTTGAGATAGTCCTGGGCGACCGAGGACAGCACCGGAGCGATACTCCCGCCGGAACCGAGCCCGGACTCGGTCTGCGAGGAGCCCTGGGATATCGGCGACACGGCGGGGTCGACGAGCTCACGTCGGGTGGCGACATCGCGTTTTCCGGGCACACATCGAGCTTAGCCGGGCAGGTCGCGCCGACCGAGCCGTAGCGGTGCGGGCGATGCGCGGGCGGGGGAGCGGCTCCGGGGAAGATGACGGATGCGTGACGCGGGACGGATCCGCGTCCTGCGCGGCTGTGAACATCCACACCGCGGAATGCCCGCCACGGGCGGGCGTGACTAGGCTGCGGTGTGTGCAGAGATGGCGAAGTCTCGAGGAGATGCCCGCTGACTGGGGCCGTTGTGTCCTGACCATCGGGGTGTTCGACGGCGTGCACCGCGGTCATGCCCAGCTGATCGGTCGCGCCGTGAAATCCGCGGCCGTGCGCGGTGTTCCCTCGGTGCTGATGACCTTCGACCCGCACCCCATGGAGGTGGTCCGCCCGGGTTCGCACCCCGCGCAGCTGACCACCCTGACCCGCCGGGCGGATCTGGTCGAGGAACTCGGCGTCGACGTCTTCTGCGTGATGCCGTTCACCCACGAGTTCATGAAGCTCACCCCGGCGCGCTACGTGCACGATCTGCTGGTGGAGAAGCTGCACGTGTGCGAGGTCGTGGTCGGGGACAACTTCACCTTCGGCAAGAAGGCCGCGGGCACCGTGGCGACCATGCAGGAGCTCGGCGCGCGTTTCGGCTTCGAGGTCGACGGGGTCAAACTGGTCGGCGAGCACGCGGTCACCTTCTCCTCCACCTACATTCGCGCCTGCGTCGATGCCGGTGACATGGCCGCGGCGGCCGACGCGCTGGGCCGCCCGCACCGGCTCGAGGGCGTCATCGTGCACGGCGACGGCCGCGGCCGGGACCTGGGTTACCCGACCGCCAACGTGGCCCCGCCCATGCACGCGGCCATTCCGGCGGACGGCGTGTACGCCGGATGGTTCACCGTTCTGACTCCCGGCGCGGTGATCGGCACGACCCAGCCGGGCAAACGGATGATGGCGGCGATCTCGATCGGCACCAATCCGACCTTCTCCGGCCGCACCCGCACCGTGGAGGCGTTCGTCCTGGACACCGACGCCGACCTGTACGGACAGCACGTCGCGGTGGATTTCGTGGAACACCTGCGCCCGATGCGCGCCTTCGCCTCGGTCGAGGAGTTGACCGCCGAGATCGCCCGCGACGTGGACCGCACCCGCGAACTGCTCGCCGAACCCGGGCGGTAGCCCGGCGCCCGGCGTCGTCCGCGACCTCGAAAACTGTTCAGGCCGAGATGAATTCGGCGATGTCGGCATTCAGCGTCGATGCGTGGGTGACGTAGAGCCCGTGCCCGGCCGTGGGGTACTCCTTCAGCTCGGCGTCCTTCAACAGCTGCACCGCGACGCGGCTGGTCGGCTCGATCGGAATGGACTGATCGGCCAGGCCGTGCAGCAGTAGCACCGGGATGGTGATCTCCGCCAGATCGGGACGCAGATCCGACTCGCCGATCGCGCGTTGCATCGTCTTCGCCGCCCAGGGAGCGGCCGACAGGCAGCGGCGGACCTCCTCGTCGATGAGCGCCGCGGACACGTCGTTACCCAGATGCGTCGCGAAGTAGCCCTGCGCTCGATCGGCCATCCACTTGGCCCGGTCCGCGCACAGCGCCGCGATCGAGGCGTCGATCATCGCCTGCGGGATGCCGGCGGGATGATCCGGACTCCAGCTCAGCTTCGGCACCGCCGCGGCGATCAGCACCATCCGCCGAATCCGGTCCTGACCGTGGCGGGCCAGGTAGTGCACCGCTTCCGCGCCACCGCCGGAGTGCCCGATCAGCACCGCGTCGCGGATGTCGAGGTGGTCCAGCAGCGCGGCGACGTCGTCCGCGCGGGTGTCGTTGTCGTAGCCCTCGGCAGGACGATCGGAGCGGCCGTGTCCGCGCCGGTCGAGCAGAATGCACCGGTAACCCCGCTCGACGAAGTACGGCACCTGGTGCTCCCACATATCGGTGTTGAGCGACCACCCCGCCAGGAACACGATCGGCGCGCCCGACCCGTAGACCTCGTAGGCGAGGGTGGTTCCGTCGGTGCTCTGGAAGTACGGCATCGTTTTCTCCTGTTCTGTGGTGTGTCACCGATATTCGCGGCTCGAGGGAATGAACGCGATTACCTCCGGGGTAACGGGCGCGGTACGTCACGCGGCCGATTCGGATCGCCGCAGGTGATCCGGTATGCTGGCTCGTCGGGTTTGCTGCGGTTCGTGGCGGCGCCCGCCCGGGATTCGTTCCCGGTCCCTCGAGCGCGGACTGAAACATCAGGAGTGATTTCGTGGCTCTGACCACCGAGCAGAAGTCGGCCATCCTCAAGGAGTACGGCCTGCACGAGAAGGACACCGGTTCGCCGGAGGCCCAGATCGCGCTGCTGTCCAAGCGGATCTCCGACCTCACCGAGCACCTGAAGGTGCACAAGCACGACCACCACACCCGGCACGGCCTGCTGGCCCTGATCGGTCGTCGTCGTCGCTTGTCGAAGTACCTGCAGGCCAAGGACATCGAGCGTTACCGTTCGCTGATCGAGCGTCTGGGCCTGCGTCGCTAGGACTGTCCGCGATGCCGGAGATCACCGGATTTCCGCAGCGACACAGTGAGGCAGTTGACAAGGCAGCCGACGGGGAGGCATACAATCTCCCCGTCGGCTAGTCGTGCATGCGGACCCCCTGGGGTTCCGGTACGGCGGTGCCACATGCCGTACGCATCCGTCCTCGTGGCGTCGGTCCTCGGTAGTGGCCTTTCGGCAGGAGACGACTCCGCCGTAGGGCTTCGATCGATGGCCGCCTCCGCGTCGCCGCTTCCAAGGGGGAACCGGTCGGGTGTACGCGTAGCAACCAGGAGGGTTGCCGCGCGCCCAAGCCTGGGTACGGACTATCCCTCAGCCGGGGATTTGGTTGAGGGCTGAACAGCCGGATCGCGCTCATGTGCGCTGGATCCGGCGAAGACGAGAGGTTGAGAAGAAGAGATGACAGACACAGTGAGCTCGGCCGTCGAGGTCGAACCGGGTGTGTTCGAGTCGGTCGCCCTGATCGACAACGGGTCCTTCGGTACCCGCACCGTCCGGTTCGAGACCGGACGCCTCGCCAAGCAGGCCGCCGGTTCGGTGGTGGCCTACCTGGACGACGAGACCATGTTGCTGTCGGCCACCACGGCCGGTAAGCAGCCCAAGGATCAATTCGATTTCTTCCCGCTGACGGTGGACGTCGAGGAGCGCATGTACGCCGCGGGCCGCATCCCCGGCTCGTTCTTCCGCCGCGAGGGCCGCCCCTCCACCGACGCGATCCTGACCTGCCGCCTGATCGACCGCCCGCTGCGCCCGTCGTTCGTCGACGGTCTGCGCAACGAGATCCAGGTCGTGGTGACGGTCATGTCGCTGGATCCCAAGGATCTGTACGACGTGGTCGCGATCAACGCGGCCTCGGCGTCGACGCAGATCGCGGGACTTCCCTTCTCGGGCCCGGTCGGCGGCGTGCGCGTCGCGCTGATCGAGGGTCAGTGGGTCGCGTTCCCGACCAACGAGCAGCTCGAGGACGCCGTGTTCGACATGGTCGTCGCGGGCCGGGTCGTCGACGGTGACGTCGCGATCATGATGGTCGAGGCGGAGGCCACCGAGAAGGTCATCGCCCTGGTCGCCGACGGCGCCCAGGCGCCCACCGAAACCGTTGTGGCCGAAGGGCTCGAGGCGGCCAAGCCGTTCATCGCCCGGCTGTGCCGCGCGCAGCAGGACCTGGCGACGCTGGCCGCCAAGCCCACCGAGGAGTTCCCGCTCTTCCCGCCGTACGGCGAGGACGTCTACACCGCCGTCGAGGGCACCGCGAAGCGCGAGCTGAACGAGGCGCTGTCCATCGCGGGCAAGCAGGAGCGCGACGAGCGGACCGACGAGATCAAGCTCGCGGTGCTGTCCAGCCTGGCCGAGGATTTCGCCGGGCGCGAGAAGGAGATCGGCGCGGCGTTCCGCTCGGTCACCAAAAAGCTTGTGCGCCAGCGCATCCTGTCCGACGGCTTCCGCATCGACGGTCGCGGCCTGGCGGATATCCGCGCGCTGTCGGCCGAGGTCGCGGTGGTTCCGCGGGCGCACGGTTCGGCGCTGTTCGAGCGCGGTGAGACCCAGATCCTGGGCGTCACCACCCTCGACATGGTGAAGATGGCGCAGCAGGTCGACTCGCTCGGCCCGGAGACCAGCAAGCGCTACATGCACCACTACAACTTCCCGCCGTTCTCCACCGGTGAGACCGGTCGCGTCGGTTCGCCGAAGCGTCGCGAGATCGGCCACGGCGCCCTCGCCGAGCGCGCGCTGGTGCCGGTGCTGCCCTCGCAGGAGGAGTTCCCGTACGCCATCCGTCAGGTCTCGGAAGCGTTGGGCTCCAACGGTTCCACCTCGATGGGTTCGGTCTGTGCCTCGACCCTGGCGCTGCTGAACGCCGGTGTGCCGCTGAAGTCCCCGGTCGCGGGCATCGCGATGGGCCTGGTCTCCGACGAGGTCACCAACGACTCCGGTGAGTCCGAGACCCGTTACGTCGCGCTGACCGACATCCTCGGCGCGGAGGACGCGTTCGGCGATATGGACTTCAAGGTCGCGGGCACCCGGGACTTCGTCACCGCGCTGCAGCTGGACACCAAGCTCGACGGCATCCCGTCGAAGGTGCTGGCCGGTGCACTGAACCAGGCCCGCGACGCGCGGCTGACCATCCTGGACGTGATGGCCGAGGCCATCGCCACCCCGGACGAGATGAGCCCCTACGCCCCGCGCGTCACCGCGATCAAGATCCCGGTCGACAAGATCGGCGAGGTGATCGGCCCCAAGGGCAAGGTCATCAACCAGATCACCGAGGACACCGGCGCGAACATCTCGATCGAGGACGACGGCACCGTGTTCGTCGGCGCGACCGACGGCCCGTCCGCGCAGGCCGCGATCGACGCGATCAACGCGATCGCCAACCCGCAGCTGCCGAAGGTCGGCGAGCGTTTCCTGGGCACGGTCGTGAAGACCACCGCCTTCGGCGCGTTCGTCTCGCTGCTGCCGGGCCGCGACGGTCTGGTGCACATCTCCAAGCTGGGCAACGGCAAGCGCGTGGGCAAGGTCGAGGACGTGGTGAACGTCGGCGACAAGCTGCGCGTGGAGATCGCCGATATCGACAACCGCGGCAAGATCTCCCTCATCCCGGTGGACGAGGACGACACCGCGGAGGCCCCCGCCGCCGACGAGAGTGCTGCGGTCGAGGCCGGTGCCGAGTAAACATTCTGGTGTGACGAAGAAGAACGCCGCGGCGCTTTCGACCCCCTTGCTCGTGAACGGCGGGCAGGGGGGTTCGTCTCTGCTGAACACGGCGCCGCCCCTGCCGGGCGAGAGCGGGGTGCGTCGCACCGTGCTGCCCGGCGGGCTGCGCGTGGTCACCGAATTCGTGCCCGGGGTGCGGTCGGCATCGGTCGGAGTGTGGGTCGGCGTCGGTTCGCGCGACGAGGGCCCGAGCGTGGCCGGCGCCGCGCATTTCCTGGAACATCTGCTGTTCAAGGCGACTCCGACCCGCACGGCACTGGATATCGCGCAGGCCGTGGACGCGGTCGGCGGTGAGCTGAACGCGTTCACCGCCAAGGAGCAGACCTGTTACTACGCGCACGTGCTGGACGAGGATCTGCCGCTGGCGGTGGATCTGGTGTCCGATGTCGTGCTCAACGGGCTGTGCCGAGCCTCGGACGTGGATGTGGAGCGTCAGGTGGTGCTCGAGGAGATCTCGATGCGCGACGACGATCCGGAGGACATGGTCGGCGATGCGTTCCTCACCGCGCTGTTCGGCGACCATCCGGTGGGCCGTCCGGTGATCGGCACGGTCGAGTCCATCGAGTCGATGTCCGCGAATCAGCTGCGCGGGTTCCATCAGCGTCGTTACCGTCCGGACCGGATGGTCGTCGCGGTGGCCGGAAACGTCGAGCACGAGCACACGGTCGAGTTGGTGCGGCGGGCGTTCGCGGCCCGGCTCGACCCGGTTCGCGAGCCCGCTCCGCGCCGGGAGGGCCGGTTCCGCACGCACACCCCGCCGCAGCTGCAATGGATGTACCGGGACAGCGAGCAGGCGCATCTGGTGTTCGGCGTCCGCGCGTTCGGGCGGCACGAGGGTGAGAAGCGCTGGCCGCTGTCGGTGCTGAACACCGTGCTCGGCGGCGGTCTTTCCTCGCGGTTGTTCCAGCGCATCCGGGAGGAACGCGGCCTGGCGTATTCGGTGTATTCGAGCGTGGACACCTTCGCCGACACCGGCGCGTTCTCGGTGTACCTGGGTTGCCAGCCCGAAAACCTGGGCCAGGTAGCGAGTTTGGCGCGTGGCGTCCTGGAAGAGGTTGCCGCGGAAGGCATCACCGATGCCGAATGCGCCCGGGCCAAGGGCTCGCTGCGCGGCGGTCTGGTTCTGGGCCTGGAGGATTCGGGTTCCCGGATGAACCGCATCGGCCGCAGCGAACTCAGCTACGGCAACCACCGCAGCGTCTCGGAAACGCTGACCCGCATAGATTCGGTCACCACGGCCGAGGTTTCGGCGGTAGCCCGCACCCTGCTGTCCCGTCCCTTCGCAGTCTCGGTGGCGGGCCCCTACCGTCGCGCCCGGGATCTGCCGGCCGCGGTACGCCGTTTGGCGGATTGATTCCAGTCAGCGGGCCCCTTTGCTCATAGGATAGATCCTATATAAGGTCTATCCTATGAGCCTCTATGCTGTTGAGGTGCAACCTGAGTAGCTGATTGGTTGCGTTCGCTTTCGGACAAGGATTTCGGTCGCGTGGATACCTACGTCGGCATGCTTGCGGAGTGCGCGGAGACGTTGGGGGAGCCCTGGTCTCGTTATCTCGGAGACGGGGTGCGAGAACTTCGGTTTCATTTGCACCCGAAGGAGATGCGCATTACTTATTGCTCGCCCCCGGGCGGCGGATCGTGCTGCTGACGGTATTCCGCAAGACTCGGACGCGAGACTGCAGAGGTCGAGCGAGCAGAGGTGCTACGGAAGGTGTGTGAAGCCGACCATGAGCACGCCCGAATCGGCTTCGACAGGGAAGGTGAATGGCGATGACTGAAGGCATGTCCATGGACGATTTGCGGCGCGAGCGGACCGGCAGGCCCGGTTTCGATCCCGCTGAATACAGTGCGGGTCGCGAGGAGGCGAGGCTCGCCATCGAATTCGCCAACGCGATTCGCGAGCGGCGACTCGAACTCGGACTGACTCAGATACAACTGGCACAGCGTGCCGGGCTTCGTCAACCCGAGGTATCTCGGCTCGAATCGGGTGGCGGGACACCGACGATCGGCATGCTCGAGAGATTGGCGCATGCACTCGAACTGCGATTCGTCGCTCGGTTCGAGAAGCCGGACGCTGCCTGACCTTTCGACTGCGGGCCGGACATCGGGAAGTTGTCCGGCGTCTTCTGGCAGCCTGGTTTATTGCGCGCCTGCTTGGATTCCGGCATTCACCTCGTTGATCGCCTGCTGTACGAGACGTTCGGCGTTGACCCGATGGCCGGCCTTGTCCGGGGCCGCCTGCTGCAACTCGCCCTGGGCGGCCTGCAGGTCGCCGCGCGCGGTGAGCATGTGCGGCTGGAACGCGTAGGCCGCGCCCGCACCGATGCCGGTGAACGCCACCGCTCCGATGACGGCGGCAATTCCCAACCGCAGCTTGGAAATTCGCATCTCGAGTACCTCCTGTGTGTGGGATTCGGACGCTGGCGAGCGTAGTTGGTCGCGCCCGATCCCACAGGTGCGCCGAAACGCCCGAGAAATGCTGTGCTACTTGGGAAAAGGGCCTCGAAGCGGGCCTCATCGGCGTACGGATCTTCAGCCGATCTTCAGTGCCGCCTGGAAGCGCGGGACATACTCCGAAGCGCTCGGAGCTGCTGAAAACCCGGCAATATCGGGCTGATCCGCCGTCGCGCGCCGCTTGTGAGCCCGGGCGGGCCGCGAGCGGAATGTCAGCCCAGAACGTCGAAACCGTTTCGGCGCGGTCCCGTTTCCGGTACATCTCCCAGGCGGTCTCGGCGATTTCCTCAGGGTTGAGCGTATGCCCTTGTGCCGCACCGCAAGCGGCGGGATCGGCGGTGACCGTGGCGTGGATGTCGCCGCGTTCGACCAAGCCGCCGATGGTGAGTGTGCCCGCGTAGACGCCCTGCTCGGCGAGTGCGGCATTGAGGGTGAGTGCGTAATTGCGCAGTGCCGCGACCAGGAGCGCGAGTTGGCCCAGCATCGGCAACGGGCGGACGCTGGACAGCCCGCCCGCGATGATCACCCCGCCCGCGCCGCGTTCCAGCATTCCCGGCAGCACCGCGCCGACCACCTGTATCGCCGGCCAGAGCCAGTCGAACGCCGCCCGCGTGGTCGGCACGTCGATCCGGGCGATCGGCACCGGCAACTGCGCGGGGGCGGGTCCGTAGTAAGCGAATTCGATATCCCCGGCCGCGGCGATCTGCGCCAGGACCGTGGCGAGCCGATCCGAATCGGTGACGTCGGCGGTGTGGGCGGTGGCGTCGATGCCCAGGGCGGCCAGATCGGCCAGATAAGCGCCGTGCCGAGCATCGCTGCGCGAGATCAGGGCGATCCGGTACCCCTCCCTCCCGAATCGGCGCGCCATGGACATGCCGAGGCCTGGGCCGACGCCGATGATCACGGCCGTGCGCGTGGTGTTCGTCATGGTCGGTCTCCTAAATATTGAGGGCCCCCTCAGATTTTGAGGTTAGCACAATCCTGAGGCGGCCCTCGAGTTTTGTATGATGGTCCGGTGCCCCGACCGATGCGCCGCGACGCGGCCCGTAACCGCGACAGGCTGCTGCGCGAGGCCGCGGCGGTGTTCACCGAACAGGGGTTGTCGGGCTCCCTGGAGGAGGTCGCGCGGCGCGCGGGAGTCAGCATCGGCACGCTCTACAACCACTTCCCGAATCGCGACGCGCTCATCGACGCGCTGGTCCCGCAGCGGGTGGCCGAGCTGGACGAATTCGCTGAACAGGCTGCGGCCGAACCGGATTCGTGGATTGCGCTGACCGGATTCGTGGAGGCTCTGCTGAGCCGGTTCACCGCGGACCGGGCGTTGTTCGAGGCGTTCACCGCGGATCATCCGGCCGCGACCCAACTGGTTCAGGCGTGTTCGCGGGGGATGGCGGGATTGTCCGCGGTGCTGGATCGCGCGCGGCGGGACGGGGTGTTGCGCGCCGACGCCGCCGATATCGACGTGGTGAATCTGATCTGGGCGTTATCGCTGCTCGGCGAGAACGTCGGGACACCGGCCTGGCGGCGCTCGCTCACCTTCGTGCTGGACGGGTTGCGCGCCCGGTGATCAGCCGGTGTGCGCGCGGTTCGCGGCGGCGATGATCGAGTCGAGCAGGCCGGGGAGTTCGGCGTCCACCTCGGTGCGGCGCAGGCGCGCGTAGACCTGGCCCTCGTCGACGATGCGTTCGGTGAGGCCCGCCTCGCGCAGCGTCTTCAGGTGGTGGGTCGCGGTGGATTTGTTGATCGTGTCGTAGAGGGCGCCGCATCGCTGTGCGGTCCCGGCGTTCGCCAGGCGGCGCACCATTTCCAGGCGTACCGGGTCCTGGAGGGCGGCCAGGACGTCCTGGACCGAGCCGACCGGAAAGGACTCCACGGTCGCTGTCGTGTTCACCATGGCCCACCTCACTTTGGTTTGATGGGAATCAAACCGCATCGACGGTCGTTGAGTTCGATCAAAATCAAACTTACCTGATGGGGAGCGACATGGTAGCGACTGCGGCGACAGCCCCGGCCCCTGCGAAAGGGCCCGTGCAATCCTGGGCGTACGCGCTGATACTGCTGGCCACCGGAGTGGCGCTCGGGGTGTCCGGCGCGCCCGCGCCGCTGTACGGGCTGTACCAGAAGCAATGGCACTTCTCGGCGTTCACCACCACCATCGTGTTCGCGGTCTACGCGGTCGCGGCCCTGGCGGCGGTGCTGGTGTCCGGACGCATCTCCGATGTGGTGGGGCGAAAACCCGTGCTGCTCGGGGCGATCGGGACGATGATCGTCGGACTCGTGGTGTTCGTCTTCGCGGACAATGTGGCGATGCTGGTGCTGGCGCGGGCATTACACGGTCTCGCGGTGGGATCGATGGTCGTGGCGGGAGCCGCCGCGCTACTGGATTTGAAGCCCGCGCACGGCGCGCGGAGCGGGCAGCTCAGCGGTGTGTCCTTCAATGTCGGTATGGCCGTGGCGATTCTGGGCTCGGCCGCGCTGGCGCAGTACGTCCCGCATCCGCTGCGGACTCCGTATCTGGTGATCACGGTCCTGTGCCTGCTGATCGGGGCGGCGGTACTGGTCATGCGCGAACCGCACACCGCGCGGGCCGCCGGACGCATCCGCATCGCGAAACCCGCCGTGCCGCAGGAAATCCGGGCGGACTTCTGGTTCTCGGCGCTGGGCGTGATGGCGGCGTGGTCGGTGCTGGGCGTGCTGCTCTCGCTGTACCCGTCGCTGGCCTCGGCGAAAACCGGTGTGCACAATCTGGTCTTCGGCGGTGCGGTGGTGGCCTCGACCGCTACGGCCGGTGCGCTCGCGCAGTTGTTCGCCACCGCGATCCCGGCCCGGCGCGCGGCCATCGGCGGCGATCTGGGCATGGCCGTGGCGCTGCTGCTCACCATTCCCGCACTGGCGACACGCAATTGGGTGCTGGTGCTGCTCGCCGGGGTGTTTCTGGGCGCGACCTTCGGACTCGGTTTCGGCGGATCGCTGCGGCATCTGTCCAATGTGGTTCCGCAGCATCGGCGTGGGGAGACCATGTCGGCGTATTACCTGCTCGCGTATACCGCGATGGCGCTGCCGACGGTACTGGCGGGATGGGCCGCGACCCGGTGGGGTATGGACGCGATTTTCCCCTGGTTCGTGATCGTGGTGGCGGCGGCCTGCGTGGGCGCCGCGGTGATCGGCGTGCGCGGTCAGCGGGCCGAGCAGGGTTGACCGCCAGTCGATCTCGCACTGCCGCCGGCGGTGATTTGTGGTTACCATGCCGCTATGCGGTGGAGGGGGAGAACCCGGGAACGTCTCACCGGCAGATTGCAGCGGTACGCGTTGTTGTTGTCGGTGGTGTTCGTGGTGCTGGGCGGGCTGGGAATCGCGGTGCTGGCCTGGTGGGTGTTGTGGATTCTGCTGGGCGCCAAGGCGCAGACGCCCGACCAGGTCGATTTGACCAAGATCGCGCTGTCGGTGGCGGCCGGTGTCGGCGGTGCGGTCGCACTGGTCGTCGCCTATCGAAAACAGCGCGACGGTGAACGCGGGCGATTCGCCGAATTGTTCGGCGCGGCAGCGCGACAACTCGGCGACGCCGATGTGGCGGTGCGCATCGCCGGGGTATACGCCATGGCCGGCGTCGCCGACGAATTCGGCGCGCCGGGCCGGCGACAGCAGTGCGTCGATGTGCTGTGCGGATACCTGCGACTGCCGTACGAGCCCGAGTCGGGGGCCGATCATCTGGCGCAGCGCACCGAGACCATCGAGGAGGCCGGAGTCAAGCGGGAGCTGCGATATCAATTGCGGCAGAACGACCGGGAGGTGCGTCGTGCCGTCGTCGACGTGATCGTCGCGCATGTGCGCGCGTCCGCCGAGGTCTCCTGGTCACGGTGCAATTTCGATTTCTCCGGAGCGGTGCTGGAGGATTCGGACTTCCGGTACGCGGTATTCGCGGGCGAGCGAACCTATTTCGCGCGAGCGGTGTTCATCGGCAAGCGGGCCACCACGTTCGAGCATGCCCGATTCATCGGGCAGTACATCTCCTTTCGCAGCTGTGAGTTTCGCGGTGCCACCACGCTGTTCCGGGACGCGGAGTTCGCCCCGGCCGAGCGGGCCGGGACCGAACTACCCGGGGCCGGCACACGTTTCGAGGGTGCGGTGTTCGAATCGCCGGTCTCCTTCGACCGAACCGTATTCCGCGGGCCCGCGGTGATCTTCGGCGACGTGGCCTTCCGCGGCGAGCGGACGTCTTTCGCCGAGACGGTATTCCGCACGGAGCGGACGGAATTCGGCGGCGCGACCTTCGAGGGCGCCGCGGTGCGTTTCGAGGGCGCCGAATTCGACAGTGCCCGAATATCGTTCACGCGCGCCCACTTCTACGCCGCGCGGGTCGCCCTCGACGGCGCGCGGTTCGGCGTACGCTCACGTTGGCGGCGCAGCCCGACGCTCACCGTCGACTTCTCCGCCGCCGAGTACCACGGCGCGATCTCGTTCGACGACACTGTCTTCGACGGCCGCGACACGAATTTCTCCGAGGGTGACTTCTTCGGCGAGATCACCTTCCGCAGAGCGCGTTTCGAGTCCCAGCGCACCCGGTTCGACACGCCGAGCGCCTGGGTGGGGGTCCGCCTCGACTGGGAGGTCGACCCCGCCCGCAAGCCCGCGCGGATCACTCCCGAGAGCTGGCCACCGGCCCCCTTGCCGCCGACGGTGAGCTGAGCGGCACAGGCACTGCACAGGTTCCATCCGCAAGTTAACATCGCGACGTGTCCTCTCCGCTCGTGATTTTCGGCGCTGGTCAGCGCTGTGGCAGCACGCTGGTGCAGCGGCTGATCTCGTCCCACCCCGACGCGTTCATCTGGGGCGAGCAGCACGGGTGGCTGGCCCGGGTCCTCGATGCGGTCGAGGGTCTGATCGGTCACAGCGTGGTGCACGGCGAGGCGGGGCGTACGGAGTTCGCGGTGTACGGATACCAGGGATTCCTGGCGAATCTCATGCCGGAACCGGACCGGATGCGAGAGGCGTCGACGGAGTTCATCACCCGGCTGTTCCACGCGCCGGATGCCCGGGTGTGGGGCTTCAAGGAAGTCCGGTTCGACCGGGAGTTCGCCGAACGGTTGCAGCGCTACCTGCCGGAGTTGCGGGTGATCTTCATCGTCCGCGATCCTCGCGATGTGCTGTCAAGTCTGGACGAATGGGAAAGCCGCGGCTGGTGGACCCGCGCGGATACCGAGTTGTCGTTCGGGCACTGGAAGCGGATCGCGGCCTCGTTCCTGGAATCCGGCTCGGTTCCGGTGCTGCCGGTGCGGTACGAGGACTTCATCGCCGACCGCGAGGCGGCGGTCCGTGGCGTCGGCGAATTCGCCGGGCTCGATCCCGCGGGCTTCGATATGACGGTCTTCGACCACAAGGTGCACAACCTCGGCCTGCACGGCGAGCGCGAACTGCGTTCCTGGCAGGATATGCCGATCGACCTGCGATATCTGCTGTTCGACGAGGGCCTGCGGACCATCGCCAAGGCGTACGACTACCACCTGTAGGCCGCGCGGGTTGTGCGGCGGATCGCGGCCGGCGCCCGAGGCGGAGCGGTAGCGTTCGAGTCATGAAGATTCGTGGTGCAGTTCTGGAACGAATCGGTGCGCCCGCGCCGTACGCCGAATCGGGCCCGCTCGTGGTCGGCGAGCTGGACCTGGCCGAACCTGGTCCCGGCGAGTTGCTGGTGCGGATCGAGGCGGCCGGGTTGTGCCATTCGGATCTGTCCGTGGTGGACGGGAACCGCGTGCGTCCGGTGCCGATGCTGCTCGGGCACGAGGCGGCCGGGCGGGTCGAGGCGATCGGTCCGGGCGACAGCGATCTGCCGGTGGGGCAGCGCGTGGTGATGACGTTCCTGCCGCGCTGCGGGCAGTGCGAGGGGTGCGCCACCGAAGGCCGCACACCGTGCGTACCCGGCAGCGTCGCGAACAATGCCGGTGAGTTGCTCGGCGGCGGACGGCGACTGCGGCGGGACGGGGAGACGGTCCAGCATCATCTGGGGGTGTCCGGATTCGCCACGCACGCGGTCGTCGACCGCCGTTCGGTGGTGCCCGTGGACGACGACGTACCTCCCGAGGTCGCCGCGGTGCTGGGCTGTGCGGTGCTGACCGGCGGTGGGGCACTGCTCAATTCGGCGAGGCCGGGGCCGGGCGACCGGGTCGTGGTGGTCGGGCTGGGCGGGGTCGGGATGGCGGCGGTGCTGGTGGCGGCCTCGTTGCGCGCGGAGTTGGGCAGCGAGGTGATCGCGGTCGATCCCCTGCCCGAAAAGCTCTCCCTGGCAACGGAACTCGGCGCGGACCAGGTGTACACCCCGGCGCAGCTGGGCGAGCGGGCGATCACCGCCGACGTCGTGGTCGAGGCCGCTGGCAATGTGCGGGCCTTCGAGACCGCGGTCGCCGCGACCGCGCCCGGAGGCACCACGGTGACCGTCGGATTGCCCAATCCCGAAGCGCGGGCGAGTATTTCACCGTTGGGGCTGGTTGCCCAGGGCCGGTCCATCGTCGGCAGCTACCTCGGTTCCGCGGTGCCCGCCCGGGATATCCCGACCTATGTGCGGATGTGGCGCGAGGGCAGGCTGCCGGTCGAGCGGCTGGTTTCCTCCCGGCTCCGGCTCGAGCAGATCAACCACGGGATGGACGAACTCGCCGCCGGACACGGACTGCGGCAGGTCATCGTCTTCGACTGACCGGTCACGCGCGTGCGGGGGCGTCGGGTCGGCGGCGGTCCAGCGCAGTAGGCTCGGCGGAGGTTGTCGACCGGCATGTGAGGAGTCAAGGGTGAGCGCGAACCGGATCCGGGTGGGTGTACTCGGCGCGCGGGGCAAGGTCGGACAGGCGATCTGTGCGGCGGTCGAGGCGGCGCCGGAGCTGGACCTGGTCGCCGGACTCGACAAGGGCGACGCGCTCGACGGATTCACCGCGGCGGGTGCGCAGGTGGTGGTCGATTTCACCCATCCCGACGTGGTGATGCCCAATCTCCGGTGGCTGGTCGAACACGGGATTCACGCGGTCGTGGGCACCACCGGATTCGACGACGCCCGCCTCGGGCAGGTGCGGGCGTGGCTCGCGGACCGGCCGGAGGTCGGGGTGCTCATCGCGCCGAACTTCGCGATCGGGGCGGTGCTGTCGATGCGGTTCGCCGAACAGGCCGCGCGCTGGTTCGATTCGGTGGAGGTCATCGAACTGCACCACCCGAACAAGGCCGACGCGCCCTCGGGCACCGCGTACCGCACGGCGGGCATCATCGCCGCGGCGCGCAAGAGTGCGGGTGTGGGCCCGAGCCCCGACGCGACCACCACCGAACTCGATGGCGCGCGGGGCGCGAGCGTGGACGGGGTGCGGGTGCATTCGGTGCGGCTGGCCGGACTCGTCGCCCATCAGGAGGTGCTGTTCGGCACCCAGGGCGAGACCTTGACCATCCGCCACGACTCCCTCGACCGGACCTCGTTCGCGCCGGGTGTGCTGCTGGGAGTGCGGCAGATCGGGTCGCGGCCCGGCCTGACCGTCGGCCTCGACCCCCTGCTGGACCTGTGAGCATCCGGTGGCCCGGCAGTTCGGTGAACCGGGTGGAAGCCGGACGCGTGGTGCGGCCGAATGCGTTCGGGGCCTGCTGTGAGTGAGACGAACGACAACGGGCGTCTGGTGCGGACGGTCGGGACGATCGTGTTCCTGGTCGTCGCGCTGGTGGTCTACTTCCTGCTGCTGGGCCGGATCGCGGTCGCGCTCATCGCCTCCGGCAAGGCCGCCGGAATCGCCATGGGCGCCGGCGTTTTCATTCTCGGGCTCATCGGCGTCTGGGTCGTGGCCACGAGTATCCGTGCCGCGCTGGCCCATCAGCATCTGGCCCGGCGCATCCACGAGGAGGGTCGGGAGCTGGACGTCTCCGATCTGCCGCGCCGCCCGTCCGGCCGGATCGAGAAGGATGCCGCAGACGCGCTTTTCGAGCAGGTCAAAGCGGAATGGGAAGCCGCGCCGGATGATTGGCGCAACAACTATCGCGCGGCCCGGGCCTACGACTACGCGGGCGACCGCACCCGCGCCCGCGAGGTGATGCGCCGGGCGGTGGCACTCGAGCGCGCCGAGCGCGACCGCGAGAAGTGAATCAACGCAACCGAATTCGCCGACCCGAACGCGAGCCGGTGGCGAAATTCGCCGCTCGGGTCAGGTCGCCGGGGTGGTTTCGCGGGAGTCGGGGCGGGGCCACGGGCGGCCGTCGAGACGTTCGATATCCATGTTGAACCGGCGCAAATAGCCGGCGAAGGCGGCGATGTCCTCGCCGGACCAGTCGGCCATCACCCGGGTCATCCCCTCGACGTTGACCGCGCGGGCGGCGTGCAGGCGGCGCCGGCCCGCCTCGGTGAGCTGGAACTTGCGCGCGATACCGCCCTCGGGATCGGGGATGCGTTCGACGAGCCGGTCCCGCAGCATCGCCCGGGTCTGGCGGTTCAGGGTCGAGGCGTCCAGGCGCAGCGCGTCGCCGAACTGCCGGATGGTTTGCGGCCCCGCTGCCTCGATGCGACTCAGCAGCAGGTAGGCGCTGCGCTCGAGTAGCCCGTTCCCGCTGCGGAAGCGCGGGTCGAGGGTGTACTTCGTCAGGAGCATGCTCTCGAATTCGACCAGGTCCACCGGCCCGCCCATGCTGAACTCCCTTCCGCCGTGCTCGCTGTGACCTGCCGGCGAGACGAACCGCACATCTTTGTGCACTCGACAAATGTTGTGCATCACGCACATAGTATGCATACTACATACTAACGGCGTGACCTATGAGGAGATTGACGTGGCCGAAACGAAAGCCGCCGCCAGATCCGGCGGCATCCTGGCGGTGCTGGCGATCGCCGGCATCGTCGCGTCATTGACGCAGACGTTGGTGATCCCGCTGCTGGGCCAGATGCCGCAGCTGCTGCACACCTCGACGGCGAACGCGACCTGGGTGGTGACCGCGAGCCTGCTCGTCGCGGCTGTTTGCACACCGGTCGCCGGACGCCTCGGTGACATGTACGGAAAGCGCCTGGTGCTACTGGGGTCGACCGTTCCGCTGATCGTGGGTTCGGTGGTGTGCGCGGTGTCCTCCTCGCTGCTGCCGATGATCGTCGGCCGCGGTTTGCAGGGTATGAGCGTCGGCATCATCCCGGTCGGGATCGCCGCGCTGCGCGATCTGCTTCCGCCCGAGCGGCTCGGGTCGGGCATCGCGCTGATCAGCTCATCACTGGGAATCGGTGGCGCACTGGGGCTTCCGTTGTCCGCCGCGGTGGTGCAGTACAGCAGCTGGCGGGTGTTGTTCTGGGGCGTCGCGGCGGCCGGGGTGATCGTCGCGGCGCTGATCTACCTCGCGCTGCCGAAGATCGCACCCGCCGGTTCCGCCGGCCGTTTCGACGTACTCGGCGCGATCGGGCTGGGAGCGGGGCTGGTGTGCCTGCTGCTCGCGGTGTCCAAGGGCGGTTCCTGGGGCTGGGGCAGTGCCAGCATCATCGGGCTGTTCGTCGGTGCGGTCGTGGTGCTGCTGCTGTGGGGCTGGTGGGAATTGCGAACCAGCGCACCGCTTGTCGATCTGCGCACCACCGCGCGCCCGCAGGTGCTGATGACCAACATCGCATCGATCGGGATCGGCGTCGCGATGTACTCACAGTCGCTGATCGTCCCGCAGTTGCTGCAGCTGCCCAAGATCACCGGTTACGGCCTGGGCCAGTCGATGATGGCGATGGGTCTGTTCATGGCGCCGGGCGGTTTGATGATGATGCTGCTCTCGGTGCCCAGTGCCAAACTGTCGGCGGCGCGCGGGCCCAAGGTGACCCTGACCGTCGGCGCCCTGATCATGGCCGTGGGCTACGGCCTGTCGATGGTGCTGATGGGCAACCCCTGGACGCTGATGATCGTCACGATCATCATCAGCTCGGGCACCGGATTCGCCTACGGCGCGATGCCCGCGCTGATCATGGGCGGTGTGCCGGTGGCGGAGTCGGCCGCGGCCAACAGCTTCAACACCCTGATGCGCTCGATCGGCACCTCGGTCTCCTCGGCCGTGATCGGCGTGGTGCTCGCGCAGATGAGCGTCAGCTTCGCCGGGCACAGCATCCCGACCGAGAACGGATTCCGCACCGGCCTGCTGATCGGCTGCGGCGTCTCGATCGTGGCCGCGATCATCGCGATCGTGATTCCGGTGCGCCGCACGGCGGCCGCCGCGGCGGAGGCGGCGGTCGCGCATACGGCGGGCGAGGCCGACCTTGTTGCCGCGGAAGTCGATTCGGTGCCGGTCGCGGGTGTCCTCCCGGCGTCGGTGCAGATCGCCGCGGACCGTTACGCGGGCGAGACGATCCCCGAAACCGTCGCCGGCCCTTCGATTTACGGCCGGGTGCGGGATGCGGGCGGGCCCGTGGTGCCCGGTGCGACGCTGACGCTGATCTCGACCTCGGGCAGTCAGCTGGGTCGTGCGGTCGCGCGCCACGACGGCTACTACGAACTCGCCGTCCCGGCCGCGGGCTCGTACGTGCTGATCGCCTCGGCGGAGGGCCGCCGCCCCGACGCCTCGACGGTCGTGGTGGGCCAGGTCCCGACCGCCTGCGAGGTGACCCTCGCGGGCATGGGCACCCTGGCCGGAACCGTCACTCGCGTCCCCGGCGAGGACCCGGTGCCCGAGGCGCGGGTCGCGGCCCTGGACCCGCGCGGTGAGGTGGTGGCCTCGGCCGAGACCGACATCCTGGGCCGGTTCGGCCTGTCCGACCTGCCCGAGGGGGAATTCATCGTCGCGGTGAGCGCCGACGGCTTCCACCCCACGGCCGTTCCGGTCCTGGTGAGCGGCACCGGGATCACCGAGATCTCGGTGATGCTGCGGCCCGGCGCACGGCTGAGCGGTGTGGTCCGGGTCCGCTCGGACGACCGGCCCCTGCACGACGCGCAGGTGACGTTGATGGATCCGGCCGGGCACGTGGTGGACACCATGACCACCGGTGCGGACGGGAGCTACACCTTCGCCAACCTGTCCGACGGCGACTACACCGTCGTGGTCAGCGGTTATGCGCCGGTCGTCATGCAGGTCAGCGTGCACGGTGACGCCGTGCAGGGCGTGGACGCGCACCTGGGCCACGACAGCCCGGCGACCGCCTCGATGGAGCAGACCTCGGCCCGCTGATCCGCGGCCGCGAAATTCGGTGCCCGAAACATGTTCGGGCACCGAGTTTTTCGTTATGCCTCGGTCGTCACCGCCCCGCCGGTGGCCGGGCTGCGGCCGTGCCGCATCAGCACGGCGACGACCAGCGCGACGATCGTGGTGGCCAGCACTACCCAGAAACTCAGCGTGTACCCGCGGTCGGCGAAGACCTGCGGAATCGTCTGGACGGTGGAATGCCCCATCACGTCTATATGCGCCTTGACCGGGTGGTTGTTCAGCAGTGCGGTGGTGATCGCCATGCAGACGGCCGAACCCATGCTCATGGTGACCCCGAGCATGCCCGCGCTGATGCCCTGCTGCTCCTGCGGCACCGCGTCCATGATGAGGTTGGGCCCCGCGGCGTAGAAGCAGCCGAATCCGATGCCCGCCAACAGATACAGCACCAGGTACGTGATCCAGCTGTAGTGGAACACGACGAATCCGATACCCGAGACCGTGAGAATGCTGAACGCAAGAATCGCCGGGATCCGGGCGCCGAACCGACGGGCCATCGCACCGGCGATCGGTCCGACGACCATGCCCAGCAGGCCGGCCCAGATGCCCACGTGCAGTGCGTATCCGAGCATGCTGAAGCCGTTGCCGTAGCTGTATCCCGGATCGAAGCCCACGTGCACCAGACTCGCCGGCAGCGTCAGCCCGGTCATCTGATGTGCTTGTGCCACAACGCCTTGCACCACGTTCTCGCGCAGACCATCGACGTTCGGGGTCTGGGTCATATAGCCCAGGGTCAGCGGCTGCACCGCGGTGATGCCGACGCCGAACGCGGTCATCAGCAGGGTCAGACTGACTTTCGGGTTGACCAGGAGTTTCATGTCCATGATCGGCCGCGATACCCGGAACTCGACCACGACGAAGAGCACCAGCATGACCAGACCGCCGATGAGCCAGGCCAGCGCCGACGGCCGACCCCAGCCCCAGGTCTGACCGTTGTCCAGGTACAGCAGGGTGAACAGCGCGCCCGCGGACAGCAGGATCGCGCCGAACGGGTCGAAGCGTTCGCGCACCCGCAGTTTCGTCTCCGGCACGATCCAGATCACCAGCGGCGTGAGCACGAAGGTGAACGCGGCCAGGAACCAGAACATCGCCCGCCACTCGAAGTGGTCGACCAGGAAGCCGCCGATCAGTGGCGCGATCGCCCCGGAGAACCCCAGGCCCGCGCCGATCATGCCGACGCCGAGCGGAATGTACTTGCGCGGGATCAGATCTCGGATCAGGCCGTAGGCGACGACCTGGCTGGCGATGGAGAACGCCGCCAGGCCGCGGCCGATCAGGAAGATGGTCCAGTTGCTGGTCAACGCGCAGATGACGCAGCCGACGAAGAAGCAGACCCCGGTGGCCAGGAACAGTTTCTTCTTCCCCCAGGCGTCGCTGGCCTTGCCGATCAGCGGCGTCGCGGCGGCGCCCACCAATCCCAGAATGATGACCGCCCAGTTGATGTTGCCGCCGACCGTGCTGAATGTCTTGGTCATCTTCTGCAGGGCCGCGGAGACCATCGTGTACTGCAGCGGGACGACTTCGGTGTAGAGCACGATGACGATCAGGATGGCGAAGATCCGCAGCCGGGATGCTCCGTCCAAGCGGCCGGTGTCGTTCTCGGCAGGGCTGTCGAGGTGGTCCGGCGGAGGGCTGGTTTCGGTGGTGGACATGGGAAGCTCCTGAAGCAGGGCAATATGAATGCGAGATGTCGAATGTGATCGAGGTCTCGCTAGGGATTCATGGTAAGCGGATTCTCGAATTTCACAAGCATCATTTTCAAATCGTGTTTGTGCCGCTCTCGCCCTGCTCGGCCGCCCGCTCAGTCGAGGAAGAGATCCGGTGTCGGATTCGGCCCCCCGCCGTAGCGGGAGAAGTCGTTGACGCCCGCGTAGTGAGCCAGCGCGTCGGTATCCAGGAAGCAGTTGGCGGTGGTCTTGCGCGCGGGCCGGGACACGATCGCCACCGCGGCGTCGGCCATGATCTCCGGACTGCGCGCGGCGGCGAGTTGCTCGTCGCCGTCCCGCAGGTTCGCCACCGCGGAGGTGGCGATGTACGTCTGCGGCCACAGGCAGTTGAAAGCTATTCCCGCATCGGCGTATTCGGCCGCCCAGCCCTGTGAGAGCAGGGTCATCCCGTACTTGGACAGGGTGTAGGACGGGTGCGCGCCGAGCCAGCGCGGATTCATGTTGATCGGCGGGGCGATGGTCAGCACGTGCGGATTCGCCGACTTGCGCAGATGCGGCAGGCAGGCCCGGGTGAGCAGGAAGGTGCCGGTCAGGTTGATATCGGTCATCAGCGCGAACTTCTTGGCCGCGAGCTGCTCGGTGGGTTCGGTCGCGATGGCGCTGGCGTTGTTCACGCAGATGTCGATGCCGCCGAAGCGTTCCACCGCGGTGTTCACCACGCGCTCGACATCCTCCTCGCGGCGCACGTCGCCGACCACGGCTGCGGCCTTGCCGCCCGCCGCCTCGATCTGCGCGGCGGCGGTGTGCACGGTGCCGGGCAGGCGTGGATGAGGTTCGGCGGTCTTGGCCAGCAGTGCGACATTGGCCCCTTGCCGGGCGGCGGCGATCGCGATCGCCAGGCCGATGCCGCGGCTCGCCCCGGAGATCACCATCGTGCGAGCGGTCAGCGGTAGGTGGTCGGACATCGTGCTCCTCGGTCGCAACAGGTTCGTGATCAGGCATTCACACCTGATGGTATTGGCATTCTCTTTTTTGGCAAGTACCGTATTCACTGATGAACAACGAAGTGCAGACCTCGTCCGGTATCCCGCTCGAAGCGGTGTACGGACCGCAGGATCGGCGAGCCGATCCGCCCGCGCCGGGCGAGTATCCCTTCACGCGCGGGAATTTCGCCTCCGGCTATCGGGGGCGGCTGTGGACCTTCCGGCAGTACTCCGGATTCGGCACCGCCGAGGAGTCCAACCGGCGTTACCGCTATCTGCTCGAACAGGGCGGCACCGGGCTGTCGGTGGCACTGGACCTGCCGACCCAATGTGGTTACGACTCCGACGATCCCGAGGTGAGCGAGGAGGTCGGCCGGGTCGGCGTCGCCGTGGACACCCTCGCCGATGCCGAGATCCTGTTCGACGGAATCCCGTTGGACAAGATCTCCACCAGCTTCACCATCAACGGCACCGCCGCGATCCTGCTGGCGTTCTACGTCGCGGCCGCGGAGAAGAAGGGCGTGCCGCGCGAAAAGCTCACCGGCACGATCCAGAACGACATCCTCAAGGAGTACGCCTCGCGCGGCACCTGGATCTGGCCGCCCGAACCGTCGCTGCGGCTGATCGCGGACACCATCGAGTTCTGTGCCGCGCAGGTGCCGCGGTTCAACGCGATCTCGGTGGCGGGCGCGCACTTTCGCGATGCGGGCGCCACCGCGGTGCAGGAGATGGCGTTCACCCTCGCCGATGGCGTCACCTACTGCGACACCGTCGTCGAACGCGGGCGGATGAGCATCGATCAGTTCGCGCCGCAGGTCTCCTTCTTCTTCTACACGCACGGCGACTTCTTCGAGGAGATCGCGAAATACCGTGCGGGACGGCGACGCTGGGCCACCATCGTGCGCGAGCGGTACGGCGCGACCAAGGACAAGGCCTCGATGTTCCGGTTCGGCTGCGTCTCCGGCGGTGCGTCGCTGTACGCGCCGCAGGCACAGAACAATCTGGTCCGCATCGCCTACGAGGCGCTGGCCTCGGTGCTGGGCGGGGTGCAGTCGATGTTCACCGCGGCCTGGGACGAGCCGTTCGCGCTGCCCAGTGAGGAATCGGCGACCATGGCGCTGCGCACCCAGCAGATCCTGGCCTACGAGACCGGCGTGACCCGGGTCGCGGATCCGCTCGGCGGCTCGTACTTCGTCGAGGCGCTGACCGACGAGACCGAGGCGCGCATCGTCGAGATCATGGCCGATCTGGACCGGCACGGCGGGATGGTGCGCTGCATCGAGGACGGCTATCTGCAGGGGCTGATCGCAGACGAGGCGTACAAGGCGCATCAGCAGATCGAATCGGGCGAACGTCCGGTGGTCGGGGTGAACCGGTTCGTCTCCGACGAGCCCGCACCCGATATCGGCACCTACGAACTCGATGCGCAGGGGCGCGAGGTGCAGTTGCAGCGCCTGGCCAAGGTGAAGGCCGAACGGGATTCCGCCGCAGTGCGTTCCACCCTGACCGCACTGTCGCGCGCCGCGGAGGGAGACGAGAATCTGATGGACCGCCTGATCGACTGCGCCAACGCCTATTGCACGGTCGGGGAGATGACCGCCGCGCTGAAATCGGTGTGGGGCGAATTCCAGCAGCCGGTGGTGTTCTGATGACCGCGCGGGTACTGGTCGCCAAGCCGGGACTGGACGGACACGATCGCGGCGCGAAGATCGTCGCGCGCACGTTGCGCGATGCGGGATTCGAGGTGATCTACACCGGCATTCGCCAGCGCGTGGAGGACATCGTCTCGATCGCGTTGCAGGAGGACGTGGCCGTCGTGGGCCTGAGCATCCTGTCCGGTGCGCATCTGGCGTTGACCAAGCGGGTGGTGGACGCGCTGCGCGCCGCGGACGCCGGGGATATCGCCGTGGTGGTGGGCGGCACGATTCCGCAGGCGGATGTGTCGCGGCTGGCGGAGGCCGGGGCCGCGGCGGTATTCCCGACCGGTACGCCGCTGGAGGTCCTTGTCGCCGAGATCCGCAAACTGACCGGCACACCGGCGCCGTCCTGAACGCGTTGTCGGCGAATCGCGCTGTGAAAGTGCTTGGAACTGGAGGAAAATCGTGCGTATCGGAGTGATGATCGGCCCGGAGAAGGGCGATGCCGCGCGCAAGCTCGATCGGATGCTGGCCGATATCGAATGGGCGGAGTCCGCCGGCCTGGACACCGCGTGGATTCCGCAGATACCCACCGATTTCGACGCCATGATCACCGTCGCGCTGATGGGGCTGAAGACCTCGCGCATCGAATTGGGCACGGCCGTGGTGCCTTTGCAGGCGCAACACCCGATCGCTCTTGCGCGGCAGGCGCTCTCGGCACAGGCCGCGGCGGGCGGGCGGCTCGCACTCGGCGTGGGACCGTCGCATCACTGGATCGTGCGGGACATGCTGGGGCTGCCGTACGACAAGCCGGCCGCCTACACGCGCGACTACCTCGACGTGCTGAATCCCGCACTGGGCGGGCCAGGTTCGGTGGAGGTGGAGAACGAGACGTTCACCGTGCGCAATCCGCTGGATCTGGGGCCGGTGGCCCCGATACCCGTGCTGGTGGCCGCGCTGGGACCGGTGATGTTGCGCATCGCGGGGGAGCGTGCGGACGGCACCGTGCTGTGGATGGCCGACGAGCGCGCGATCGCCGACCACATCGCGCCGAAGATCACCAAGGCCGCCGCCGACGCGGGCCGCCCGGCTCCGCGCATCGTGGCGGGGCTGCCGGTGTGCCTGTGCCGTCCCGGTGAGGTGGATCAGGCCAAGGAACGGGCCAACCGCATCCTCGCCGAAGCGGAGGTCTCGCCGAACTATCAACGGCTGCTGGACCAGGGCGACGCCCGCGACGTCGGCGACATGTGCGTCGCGGGAGACGAGGCGGCGATCGTGGCGGGGCTGCGCCGGTACGCCGAGGCCGGGGCGACGGATGTGTCGGTGCGGCTGCTGCCGATCGGGGACACGCTCGACGAGTTGCGCGCCTCCAAGCGCCGCACCCGCGAGATGATCGCCGAGGTCGCGCGGGAGTTGCGTTAGTCCTTGCCCTGCAAGGGAATTCGGAACGCCGACCGGATCGCGCGTCGGCGGGGTTCGCGGAGAACGGGTGATGCAGATGCGACCGGATGAACGAGTGTCGCCGGAGCCGGACACGGCCGGCGGCGGGCCGCTGGCCGGTCTTCGGATCCTGGAGGTCGGCACCATGCTGGCCGGGCCTTACGCGACCATGATGCTGGCCGATCTCGGTGCGGAGGTGACCAAGCTGGAACCGGCCGCGGGGGAGATCTCCCGGCAGGTCGGCGACACTTATTTCGCCAGTCTCAATCGCGGCAAGCGCAGCCTGTGCATCGATCTGACCTCGCCCGGCGGACAGGAGCGGCTGGGTGAGCTGGCCGCGAAATCGCATGCGCTGCTGGTGAATCTGAAGCCCTCGGCGATCCGGCGGCTCGGGCTGACCTATGCAGCGCTGCGCCGGTGGAACGAGCGGATCGTATGCGTGGCGATCACCGGATTCGGCCTGGAGGGCGGCGACGACCCGGCCTTCGACTACGTCGTGCAGGCGTCGACCGGAATCGCGGCCATGACCGGTGACCCGGACGGCCCGCCCACATTGCCCGGATACTCCTCCGCGGACAATTCCACCGGCCTGACCGCCGCGCTGGGGCTGCTCGCGCAGATCGTCTCGGGCCGCGGCGGGCAGGTCGACGTCTCGCTCTACGACGTGATGCTCTCCCAGCTCAACTACCACGCCGCCGCCTACCTGGGCACCGGCGCCGAACCCCGGCGCCGTCCCTTCGGTGCGCACTCGTATTACGTTCCGGCGCAATTGTTCCCGACCGCCGAGGGGTATCTGGCGCTGTTCATCACGCACGACGGGTTCTGGAAGACCTTCGCCGCCGAGGCCGGAGTCGCCGGTTTCGAGACCATGGCCGAACGCGCCTCCCGTCGGGACGAGGTGCTGACCGCCGTCACCGCCGCTCTGGCCGCCGACACCGCTGCGGGGTGGCAGAACCGGCTGCGCCCCTTGGGAATTCCCGCGGCGGCGGTGCGCACTCTGCCCGAAGCGCTGGCCGCGACCCCGGAGGCGATCGTCACCGCGGGTGAATTCCGGCTGATCCGCAGTCCGATCAAGATCGCCGGATACGAACCCGAGTACGGCCCGCCCCCGGCTCTCGGCGAAGCCGGTCGCTGAAAGCCGGTCCCGTGCAACTGGATTCCGACACCAGCGAGCTGGTCCCGAATTGCCCGGTCCCACGGGTTGATTCGGGAGCGTCGACGCGCCATGGTGCGGAAGATGGAGCAATCCGGCGGCGCGACGGGTGAAACTCCCGGTACGCGCGAGGCCCCGCGGGCGGATCGGCTGGGATCCGCTTCGCGGGGCCGGGGCGGAGGGCGTTCGGCGGGTCTCACTCGTAGTCGACGGTGATGGAATCGGTGTCGGGGACCGCCTGGCAGGTCAGCACGTAGCCCTCTTCGAGTTCGTCGTCGGTGAGCGCGTTGTTCTGACGCAGCGTCGCGTGTCCCTTGGTGACCTTGGCCATGCAGGTGGCACAGTTTCCCGCCTCGCAGGAGAACGGCGGAGTGAGTCCGGCTCGGCGGGCGCTTTCGAGCAGGGTCTCGCCGTCGTTGCGGGGGACGGTCTTCTTCTTGCGGTTCAGGATGATGGTGACCGTGCCCTCGCTCGTGCCGGCGGGTTCGGCGGGTGCCGCCGCCGGGGCGGTCACGGTGTCGGGTGCTTCGTCGCCGGGCAGCACCGGCGCCGGGGCGCCGAACCGCTCACTGAAGATCAGGCCCGGTCCGGGCAGTGCCTTCTCGATCATCTCCATGAACGGTTCGGGTCCGCAGATGTAGCTGTCGGCTTCCCCGTCGGACCCGACGAACTCGGCGATCGCCTCGGGAGTGAGGAATCCGCTGTCGGAGTCCAGGTGCCGGATCACGCTGAGCCGTCCGGGATATCGCGCGGCCAGGTCGGCCAGCGCGGTGTCGAAGATCACCGACGCGCGATCGCGGTCCGCGCACAGCAGTCGCACTCGCCGGTCGGTGGTGGCCAGGGCGCTCTTGGTGAGCGACAGGACCGGGGTGATCCCGCTGCCGCCGGTGAATCCGAGCAGGGGCCAGGACGTCTCGCGCAGACAGAATCGGCCCGCGGCCTGGGACATCTCCAGTTCGTCGCCCTCGACGACGTTGTCGTGCAGCCAGTTCGAGACCGCGCCGCCGGGCACCCGCTTGACGGTGGTCATCAATTCGCCGTCGGTTTCCGGAGCGCTGGACATCGAGTACGAGCGGAACAGGGCCCGGCCGTCCACATTCACCCGGAACGTGCAGAACTGCCCGGCACGGTACGTGATCGGCCCATCGTGCGGGGCCAGCACGAAGGTGCGCGCGTCCGCGCTCTCCTTGCTGATCCTGGTGACGGTCGCGCGCTGGAACATCGGTGGTCTCGCCATGAACTACCCTCCTCTGGTATTAAGATTCTAGTATAGAGAGAATTAGATTCTCATCAATGAGATTGGATGGTCGCGATGGTGTCGTGCACCACTCAGGAGTCGTCGTGAGCCCGCCTGGCGACGCCGCGACGGGCCGCGCCGATCCGGTCGTGCTGGCCTTCGAGGGTCGCGAGTACTCCCGGACGGAGCTGGACCGCCTCGCCGCGGGCCTGGCGGCCGAACTGGCCGATCGCGGCGTGCGGCGGGGCGACCGGGTCGCGCTGATGTCCTCCAATCGACCGGAATTCGTGGTGGCCGTGCTCGGACTGTGGCAGCTCGGCGCGACGGTGGTGCTGATCAGCCCGGCGTGGAAAGGCACCGAGATCGACCATGCCCTGGCACTGACCGAACCCGTTCTCGGCGTGGGCGATTCACCGTTGCTCGGGCAGGCGGTGCCGATGCGGCACCTGGACGAGCCGATCATCCCGCGCCCGTATTCGGCCGCCCGGCCCGACCCGGAGTCCGATGCGGTGCTCGTCTTCAGTTCCGGCACAACGGGTATGCCCAAGGCCGTGCGGCATACGCACGCCTCGATGGCCGCGGCCGTGCGGCACTGGATCGACGTGCTCGAGCTGGATTCCACCGACCGCCTGCAGATCCTCACCCCGCCCTCGCACATCCTGGGCCTGCTGAACATCGTCACGGTGCTGCGGGCCGGGGCCTGGATGCGGCTGCACCGGCGCTTCGACCTCGACCGCATGCTGAGCTGTATCGCCGAGGACCGGATCACCATCGAAATGGCCGTGGCCCCCATCGCTCTGGCGTTGGCCGCCCACCCCGGACTCGAGTCCTACGACCTGTCCTCGCTGCGCTACATCATGTGGGGTGCGACGCCGGTGGCACCCGGTGTCGCCGAAACCGTCACCGCCCGAACGGGTGTGCCCTGGTTGCCCGCTTACGGGGCCAGCGAGTTGCCGGTCATCGCGTGCAGTCCGATCGGCGGGACGCGCCTGGACAGCGTGGGCAAGGCCGCGCCGGGCGTGCGGATGCGGGTGATCTCACTGGAGACCCGAGAACCGCTGGGCCCGGGGGAGATCGGCGAACTACAGGCGCGCGCCCCCTCGCTCATGGCCGGATATCTCCCCGGCGAGGCGACCGCGAGCGCGTTCGACGACGGCTGGTATCGCACCGGCGACGTCGGCAGTATCGACGCCGAGGGCTGGATCCGGCTCACCGACCGGTCCAAGGAGATGATCAAGGTGCGCGGCTTCCAGGTCGCGCCCGCCGAGATCGAGGCCGTCCTGCACGCGCATCCGGCGGTGGCCGACTGCGCGGTGTTCGGGGTGGCCGACCGGGCCGACGGAGAGGCGATCGTCGCGGCCGTCGCCCGCGCCGGCGAGGTCACCGCCGGCGAACTCGCCGCGCTGGTCGCGGACCGCCTCGCCGGGTACAAGCGGCTGCGCCGCGTGGTCTTCGTATCCGAGATCCCCCGGCTGCCGTCGGGCAAGGTGTTGCGCCGAATTCTCAAGGAGCAGTATGGACGTCAGATACACGAGTGAACAGCGGCAACTGCGGGACGCGGCCGCCAAGCTGGCCGATGACCTGGGGCCGGGTTCGGTTCTGGGACTGGATGATTCGGCCCGTGTGCGCAGGCTGGAGGCGACGGTCGCGCAGACCGGCTGGCGTGCGTTGCGCACCGACGGGGCCAGCGGTGTCGAGGTGGCGATCGTCGCCGAGGAGTTCGGGCGCGGCCTGGTCGACGTGCCGTTCCTCGGTCCGATACTGGCCGATGACCTGCTACGATCCGAGGACGCGGCCGTGCGCTGGACCGTGGCCGTCGACGATCGGGCCATCGATGCGCGCGATGCCGGCCGGGTGCTGATCGTGGACGGGTCCCGGCTGCTGGCCGCGGGCGTCGGCGAGGATTCGCCCGGTGCGGACCTGACCCGGCACGACGCGTCGATCAGCGGCGACCCGGAGCCGCTCGGCGAACTCGACGACGACCGGATCGGCCGCTGGCATGCGCTGGCGCTCACCGCGACCAGCGCGGATCTGGTCGGATGTGCGCGCGGCGCCCAGGCTCTCGCGGTCGACTACGCGAAAGTGCGTGAGCAGTACGGCAATACGATCGGCTCCTATCAGGCCGTGGCACATCTGCTCGCGGAGAGCCAGGCGCTGATCGAGGGATCGATCAGCGTGCTGCGACACGCGGCATGGGCGGTGGATGAACTCACCTCCGACGAGGCCGTCCGGGCCGGGCAGATCGCCCAGTTGTACTGCGCACGGGCCGCGCACACGGTGTGCGAGACGGCCATTCAGGTGCACGGCGGTATCGGCAACACCTGGGAATGCCTGGCGCACGTCTATCTGCGGCGCGCGCTGACCTCGGCGGAACTGTTCACCGTGCGGCTGGAGGAGATCGACTGTGGCCTTACCTGATTCCCGCACCAAGCGGCATTGTTCCCGCTGGGCAGGGAAGGGGGCGACCGGGGGCATCGGTGATCGGCCCGACGAGCCGGTGCTGGTCGCCGGATGTCCGCAGGAGGACGGAAGGCGGCCTCGACGATCGCCCTCGCGGCGGGATCGTTCCCGGTCAGCCCGAAGGAGATCGGCGGTGAGCTTCGGACATCGGCCCGATGAGACGGACCTGTTTCCCGTACACGTCAAGGAGATCGACAGTGGACTTTCGTGATTCACCCGAAGAAGCCGAATTCCGCGCGCGCCTGCGCGATTGGCTGGCAGAGACCGCCGGCCGCTTCCCGACCTCGGGCGACGAGTACTGGGCGCGGCAGGGCGAATGGCATCAGGCCCTGTACGCGGCGGGCTTCTTCGGGGTGACCTGGCCGCGAGAATTCGGCGGGCAGGAGTTGCCGCCGGTCTACGACGTGATCCTGGACGAGGAACTGGCGATCGCCGGAGCGCCGCCGCGCCCGAGCCTGGGTTATCTGGTGCAGGGCCTGGGCCGGCACGGCAGCAAGGAATTACAGCAGCGCTTCCTGCCCGGGATGATCAACGGGACCGAACGCTGGTGCCAGGGTTTCAGCGAACCGGGCGCGGGCTCGGATCTGGCCTCGCTGACGACCACCGCCACCCGCGAGGGCGACCACTACGTCATCCACGGGCACAAGATCTGGACCAGCTACTCCGACGTCGCGGACTGGTGTCTGCTGCTGGCCCGCACCGATGCGGATGTGCCTCGGCACAAGGGGATTTCGGGATTCATCATCTCGATGCACCAGCCGGGTGTGGAACAGCGGCCGCTGAAGATGATCAGCGGCGTCACCCGTGAGTTCGGGCAGGTGCGTTTCGACGGCGCGACGGTGCCCGCCGATCAGCTCGTCGGTGAACCGGGTGACGGCTGGAAGCTCGCCATGACGGTGGTCGGGCACGAACGCGAACCCTCCACCCTGGGTTTCGCCGCGCGGTACGGAAAGCTGGTGCGCCAGTTGGCCTCCCGCGTGGACGGCCCGCCACCCGCCGAACTCGCCTGGGCGGCAGTGCAGACCGAGATGCTGCGGCTGCACGTGCGGCGCAGGCTCTCCGAACAACTCGACGGGGTCACCCACGGTCCGGACGGATCGTTGGACAAACTCCTCATGACCTGGGTCGATCAATCCGTCGGGCACGCCGCGCTGCGGGTGGGCGGCAGCCGCGATCCGGAACTGCTCGGCTCGTACCTGTACAGCCGGGCGCAGAGCGTCATGGGCGGGACCTCGCAGATTCAGAAGAACATCATCGCCGCACGCATCCTGGGATTGGGAGTTTGACATGTACGACATGCCCGCCGAAATCGACGTCCGCGCCGAGGGGCCGGTCCGGATCATCACGTTGAACCGCCCCGGTGCGCTCAACGCCGTCAACGATGCGCTGCATTCGGGACTGGCCCGGCTCTGGCCGCAGCTCGGCGCCGATCCCACCGCGCGAGTGGCCGTATTGACCGGCGCCGGCCGCGCATTCTCCGCGGGCGGGGATTTCGCCTATCTCGACGAGTTGAGCAACGACCGTGCGCTGCGCGCGAAATCCATCGCCGACGGCCGCGACATCGTGCTCGGCATGGCGCGCTGCCGGATTCCGGTGATCGCCGCGGTGAACGGGCCGGCCGTCGGATTGGGTTGCAGCCTGGTCGCTTTGAGCGATCTGGTCTACATCGCCGAAACCGCGTACCTGGCCGATCCGCACGTGCAGGTCGGTCTGGTCGCCGCCGACGGCGGCCCACTCACCTGGCCGCTGCACACCAGCATGCTGCTGGCCAAGGAGTACGCCATCACCGGCGCCCGGATTTCCGCCGAGAAGGCGCGTGAGATGGGCCTGGCCAACCACGTCGTCGCCGATCCGGTCGCCGAGGCCCTGGCCTGTGCTCAGCGCATCCTCGAACTGCCGCAGCAGGCGGTGGAGAGCACCAAACGCCTGTTCAACATGCAGCTCGAGCACACGGTGCTGCAAACTCTCGATTTCGCGCTCACCGCGGAGGATCTCACGTTCCAGAGCGAGGATTTCCGGGCCAATATCGCCAGGCTCACCGCTGCCAAGCGCTGAGGTGCGCCGGTCGGTGGCCCGGCGGTTCGCAGTCGCCGAGAGGCAGTGCTGATCGATGTGCGCGGATTCGCGTCAGTCCATGCCGCGCTTGCCGGGTGTCCAGAACGGCTTGGTGACCACCGACCGCCGAGGCCAACGCCGTTCGCGGACAAGGTATCCGGAGATCATCTGGATGGTCCGCGCCTCGCCGGCGAGATAGGCGACGCCCGGTTCGTCCGGCAGGTCGATGGCGCGGACCGCGTCGAGCAGGGTTTGCGACCGGGCGGCCGAGGCGGGGCCGCGCAGCGGGCGGGTCAGGGCCACGGCGCGGTGCAGCGGGAGGCGATCGGCCTCGGTGGCGGTTTCGACCGCACCGTAGACCGGGATGTGGCCGGGGACCGCGCGCAGCATCGGCCCGAAGGCGGCCGAGGCGGTCTCCTCTCCGGCGAACAGGTGATACGGCGCGTCGGGCCGGAGGGTGAAAGTGCCCTCCGGGCCGCGGAAGCGAACGGCGAGACCGGGTGTCGCCTCCCGGCCCCAGGCCGCGCCGGGGCCGTCGCCGTGGTCCAGCACGCAGATGTGTATCTCGGCGGCGTCGGGATCGTAATGCCACACCGAATAGGTGCGCAGATCGCCGATCCGGCCCATGATGCCTTCGGCCTCCGGATCGCCGGTCGCGATCCGGATCTGCTGTCCCGGAGACCAATTCAGGCCGCGCAGGGTCGGTCCGCCGATGCGGATGCGGCGCATGCGCGCGGCGATCTGCTCGGTCTCGAGGACCTGGCCCTCCAGGAAGAAGCGGTCCATCAGGCGGTTCCGCAGGCCGCGGGGCGAGCCGGTCGGCGGATTCGGCTCGGCGATGGTCGTGTGCGCGGGAGTGTCGTTGTGCGCCATGGGAATACCTTCGTATCGGGAGATTCGATCACTCGGTGCGGCGGCCGCGACGCCGCTGCTGATGATGAGCCCGGTGGGCCTGCTTGATGTCGGTCTTCAGCTGCCGGAGCTCGCCGGTGGCCTCGGTCAGGACCGCCCGGACCCGGTCGACGACTTCCGGGTCGCCGTGTGAGTGCACGATCACCGAGACCGCGGTCTTGAACAGACGCAGTGCGGGGCCGACGATCTCGGCGGCGTCGGGATCGCGGAACATGCCCCACTCGCCGCGTTCGGTGGCGCGGTCCCAGATCTGTTCCACGGTCTCGCCGTGTGCGTCCACCTCGGTGCGGCCCGCGGCGGTGATGTGAAAAACCTTTCTGCCGCTGTCGATTTCGAGCGCAGTCAGACCCTCGTCCTCCAACTGCTGGAGGGTGGGGTAGACCGCGCCCGCGCTCGGGCGATACGCGCCGCGACAGCGATCCTCGAGCCGGGACATCAGCTCGTAGCCGTGGCCGGGCTGCTCGGCGATGAGCGCGAGCAGGGCCAGCCGCAGTTCGCCGGGGCCGAAGAAGCGCCCCGGCCCCGGGCCGATGCCGCCTGGAATAGGAGGTCGTCGTGGACTCACGCTCTCAAGCTATATCGTAAGATATAGCGAAAGCAAGACCTTCGATTCGGCGGGCCGCTGTTCACAGGCGCGAGAATGATGTTTACATTTATTGAGAATGTAGTTTCCAAGCGTTCGATCCCGTTGTGTCGCAAAGGGTTCCGATGAGGAGGAGCCGTGATGCAGATACGGTCGGGCCAGGTCGCCGTCATCACCGGCGGCGCCATGCTCGGAGTCATCCACGGCGTCAAGGCTTTCGCGCCGCTGCTGATCGCCCGGGGCGCCGGACACATCCTCAACACCGCCTCTTCCGGCGGCCTGACCCCGCTCCCGGACCGCACCCCCTACACCGGCACGATGCACGCGGTGGTCGGTCTCACCGAAACCCTGGATCTGAAACTGAAACGGGCATCACCCAATCTGGGCGCGACCGTCCTGTGTCCCGGGCTGGTGGACACCCCGCTCGGCCGGAACTCGGCCACCCTCGGCGCGATCACACCCCCACCCGCCGACGCCCCCGCCCCCTCGATGCGCACCCTGGCCGCAGCCCGCGGCGGAATCCTCTCTCCCCGAGAGGTAGCCGAGGCTGCGCTCACAGCAGTGGAACAGGGGCGCGTCCATGCCGCGCCCGGCGCAGGCGTCGCCGGTCGAGCCCAGGCTCGGGTGGACGCGTTGCTCGCAGATCTGGCAGCCGGCAGCCACTAGCTCCGGGGGCATGTCTCGCAAGACCCACTGCGGCCGACGCTTCGACAGTGGCCACGAGCTTGCGACGCCGCGGCGGTCGGGCCGGCGCCGACGCGCACATGGTGCCGATTGCGAATTGACCATGGGCAGTGAGCATTACGGCCGTCCGTAGTGTGGGACGTCGCGCCCCGACCGAATCGGCGCTCAGCTCAGCGTCGTGATGATGTGCGGTAGGTCCAGCGTGGTGCGGATGCCGGGCTCGGCGGCACACACCGCGGGGACGGCGTTCACCGCGCGGTTGGCGGTGTAGGCGGGGGAGATCTCGGCCATGCGCTCGAGCGGCACCGGGAAGTGCAGCGTGACCTCGAGCGGGGCGTCGCCTTCCATCGAGACGTGCCAGCCGGTGTCGTGCAGGTCCCAGGCGGGTTCGATGTCCTTGCCGCAGTACCAGGTGGCGCGGAAGCTCAGCAGCGGTCGGCCGCCGACCATGCCGGTGATCGTGGTGCGTTGTGCCGCAACGGTTCCCTGCTCGATCGTGCCCGCGGCGATGCCGAACGTCTCGCGCGCGGTGGCGACCTCGCCGTGTGCGGTGAGCGAGTCCACCGGCAGGTTCAGCGCGTCGCCGACCAGACGCAGCGACGGGCCGAAGCTCGCGGCGAGGTATTCGGCTCGGGCGGGATCGAATTCGGTCGGCGGGCGGCCGAAGCCCATGATGTCGAACAGCATGGCCGCCGAATCCCGTCGGGACAGATCGGCGTATTCGTCGATCGCCAGGCGGTCCAAGCGGCGTTGTATCGAGGACAGCACGAGCGGTACGGCCTCGCTGATGAATCCGGGACTGCTCCCGGTGCTGTGCACCGAGGACCGGCCCAGTCCGCAGGCGTGTTGAACCTGGTGGCGCAGTGCGGGATCCATACTCGCGGGATGGTGGAAGGCCCCGCAGGTCGTCACCACGTTCGCGCCGGCGGTGAGCAGGCGGACCACGGTGTCACCGTCGAAGACCAGCGGCATGTAGAGCACGCAGTCCGCGTCCAGATCGACGATGCGCTCGATGTCGTCGGTCGCGAGAACGCCGGTCGGCGGCAGACCGCACAATTCACCCGCATCCCGCCCGGCCTTGTCGGGTGAGTGCACCAGCAGGCCGACGAGTTCCAGATCGGGATGCTCGATCACACCGCGCAGTGCGCGGGTGCCGATCGTGCCGGTCGCCCACTGCACCACCCGGTACCGGGGCTTGTTTGCCTCACGATGAGAAGTGTTGCGCGACTGCGTGTTCGGACCCACGATTCACTTCACCGCCGACTCGGTGCCGGATTGCGGAAAGCGCACCATGGCCTCCTGTGCGTAGGAGGCGACCAGTTGTCCGTCCTCGGTGAGCACGTCGCCGCGACCGAAACACCGGCCGCCGGACATGATCGGGCTGTCCTGGCGCAGCAGCAGCCATTCGTCGGTGCGGAACGGCCGGTGGAACCACAGGCTGTGCGAGGTCACCGCCGAACGGAAGGCAGTTCCGTTGCCGCTCTGGCGGATTCCCTCCAGCGGACGCAGCGCGGTGCCGATCAGATTCAGGTCGGTGGCGTAGGCCAGGATCGCCGGGGCAAATTCCGGGGCGACCCGCGGCGTGCGCATCCAGAACTCGAATTCCGGTGGCCCGGAAGCGGAATCGTCCAGATCCGCGGCCGCGCGGGTCTCCCACGGCAGCAGGCCCCACTCCACCTTGTGCTCGTCGCCGAGCACCGCGGTGGCCGGCGGCACGCTCTGCCGCTGCGGCCCGTCCTCGGGCGCGTGCAGCGAGATCGAGGCGGTGGCCGCGACACCGGAGTCCTGTTCGGCGACGATGCTCACCGTGGCGAACGAACGGCCCTCGTGGTGGCGGCGCACCCGGTAGCGGATCGGCTCGTCGGTGCGACCCTCCCGCGCGAACAGCGCGTGCACCGATTTGACCGACTTGTGCGGACAGCTCAGCGCGGCCGCGCGGACGAACTGACCCAGCAACTGCCCGCCGAAGACGCGGTAGTACTCCAGCTGCTGGTTGGCGCCCTCGAAGACGGCCTCGTCGTCCAGGGACGACCGGGTCGACAGTTCGAGGCAGGCGAGAAGATCACTCCACAGGTCGGGCATACACCCGAGTGTAAGTGAAACTCTCGAAGATTGAGAATAAGATTCTCACTTGCGGGCGAAGCCGTGCGCGCAGAAGCTCCATACCTCGGCGGCGCTGATCGGGTGCGTGGTCTCCTCGTCGGTGCCGCCGTTGGACTGCGCGGTGAACATGACCGTCTGCATCACCATGGCCGCTACCCGGCGCGGATTGGCGTCGCCGCGCAGTTGCTTGGCCTCCTGTGCCTGTTCCATCAGCTCGGTGAACAGCGCGAGCACCGGTGCGTGCGCGACCTTGACCTGAGAGGGATGCGAAACCAGCAGCTGCGGCGCGAAATCGGTGAACAGCGGTCGCTGGGCATTCGGATCGGGACGGCACAGCTCGTACAGCAGCTCGACGGTGACCTGCAGCCGCTCCAGCGGTTCGCTCTTGGCATCCGCGGCCGCGCGCAACTGGTCTGCCGTGCGGTTCAGCGCATCCTCGAACAACGCCAGCAGCAGTTCGTGTTTGCCGTCGAACTGCAGATAGAAGCTGCGCAGCGACTGGCGGGAGCGGTCCACGACCTCCTGGACGGTGAAGTCGGTGGTGCCCTTCTCGGTGATGATGGCCTGGGCGGCATCCAGGAACCGCTGCACGCGCTGCTCGGCGCGCAACTTGGCGGTGCGCAGCGAACGCTCGACGGCGCGCTGCTTCCAGGCGGGCTCTTCGCTGGGGCTGCTCACGACTGCACCTCGGCGTGGGATGTCCACGGCTGGGTCGTCGGTGCGCTCGCAGACTGACTCACGGGCTCACTGCTCCTCGGTTATGTGAAGAGAACATGAATGCACTGTACCGGAGAACGTATTTCCATCGGGTTGCTGGGTGGCGTGTTCTTCGACATGGTGGAGACTATTACTTCCACTGAAGGAGAATGTTATTCTCACTCGAGAAGGATGATGGCAACCGTGGCGGCCGGGCGTGGCTCGTGCCGCCGCGCTGCCCGGGAAACTCTGCCGGCAAGGAGGCTGTCCGCGATGCTTTTGGAGTTCGACTCCGACCAGCGGCTGTGGCACGACACGGTGCGCGAGGTGCTGGCCAAACAGTGCCCGCCGGCGCTGATTCGGGAGATCGCCGACAAGGGGGCCGACAGTGATGCGCTGTGGCGCAACTACATCGGCCACGGGTGGACCGAGCTGACCGATCCGGCCGCCGCGGTCGAGCTGGGCATCTTGCTCGAAGAACTGGGATACGCGACGGATCCGACGCCCTATCTGGCCACGCTGACCCACTTCGCGCCGCTGGCACCGGAATTCGCGCGGCCGGAGATCTCCGGAACCGCGATTCACCATGGCGTCAACGCCTTTCGCGACGCCGGGGGCTGGGTGCTCACCGGGACCGCGCGGCATGTGCTGGACGGTGATCGCGCCGAGCAGTTCGCGGTGGTGACCGATGCGGGGGTGTTCGTGGTGCCCGCCGCCGAGGTACAGGCCCGCCGCAGCATGGTGTTCGATCCGGTGCTGCACATCGGTGAGGTGAGTCTGGCCGGTGTGCGGGTGCGGGAGGAGAACTACCTGCGCTCCGACACCGAGCGCGCCCGCCACGTGGCGTTGACCGGGATGGCGCTGACCATGGTCGGCGCCTGCCGCCGGGTCCTTGACCTGGTGCTGGACCATGTGCGCACCCGCGAGCAGTTCGGCGTGCCGATCGGCTCGTTCCAGGCGGTCAAGCACAAGGCCGCCGATATGCACATCGCCATCGAAAGGGCCCGCGCCCTGGCCTATTTCGCGGCGCTGACCATTCGCGAGGACGACCCGCGCCGGCGCATCGCCGCGGCCATGGCCAAGGCGGCCGCGGGGGAGTGCCAGGAGTTGGTGTTCCGCCACGGGATGCAGCTGTTCGGCGCGATGAGTTTCACCTGGGAGAACGACCTGCAGTTCGCGCTCAAACGGGCCAAGTCCGGCGAGCTGCTGCTCGGCGGCGCCGCCGAGCATCGCGCACTGATCGCCGAGGAGTACCGTGCAACTGACTTTTGATCCCGAGGTCGAGGAATTCCGGGCCGAATTCGCCGCCTTCCTCGCCGACAACCTGCCCGGCGAGGCGGTCGCGGCCGCCGATCGGCCGATCTCGAGTGCCGAGGTCCCGCCCTGGGCGCGCGAGTGGCAGCGACTGCTGTTCGACAACGGCTGGCTGCTGCCCGGCAACCCGCCCGAGTTCGGTGGCCGAAATGCCGGAATCCTGCAGCAGTACGTGCATTTGCAGGAGCTCTCGCACCGCCGCATCTACCCGAGCTTCAACCCGCAGGGGCTGGGCATCATCGCCGCCTCGCTGCTGTCCTTCGGCACCGAGGAGCAGAAGATCCGTTGGGCGCGAAGGATTCTGCGCGCGGAGATCACCGCGGCGCTGGGCATGAGCGAACCGGGGGCGGGCTCGGACCTGGCCGGGCTGCGCACCCGCGCGGTGCGTGACGGGGATGATTTCGTGGTCAACGGGCAGAAGGTGTGGACCTCGGGCGCGCACGACGCCGACGTGCTGCTCACCTTCGTCCGCACCGATCCGGAGGCGCCGAAGCACAAGGGAATCAGCGTGCTGCTGATCCCCACCGATTCGCCCGGACTGACCCGGCGGCCGTTCGCCTCCATCTGCGGTCCGCACGATCTGGACTTCAACGAGGTCTTCTTCGAGAACGTCCGGGTGCCCGCGGAGAATCTGGTCGGCCCGCTGAACGGCGGCTGGGGTGTGGCCAACGGTTCGCTCGGGCACGAACGCACCTTGCTGTGGCTCAGTTTCGCCGATCGGCTGCAGGACCTGCTCGAGGACTTCCGGCCAGTAACGGTGCTGGACCGGGACCGGTACGCGACGCTCGCGATGGACAATCAGGCGCTGCGGCTGCTGGGTTCGGCGGCGCTGGCCCGCGAGGCGCGGGGTGAACAGGACGTGGCCTCGCTGTCGGTGCTCAAACTGCTCGGCTCGGAGGCGGTGCAGAGTGCGGCCGATTCGGCCTTGTACGCCAAGGGAATCGACGGACTGGACCATCCGGCGATGACCGCGCCGTTCACTCCGCTCAACAACGACAATATGGTCAGCAGCTGGTTCGAGCGGTATGTGCGCAGTTTCGCCGGAACGATCGCCGGCGGCACCTCGGAAATTCAGCGCAATATTGTGGCCGAGCGCGTACTCGGCCTCCCCCGATAGGTGAGGAGCCCGATTTGTTGATCCGCTACGAGGTCGCCGACAAGGTCGCGACCATAACCCTGAATCGCCCCGAGGTCGCGAATGCGCAGAACCCGGAGCTGCTCGACGAACTCGATCAGGCCTGGACCCGCGCGGCGGCCGATGAGGACGTGACGGTGATCGTATTGCGGGGCGAGGGCAAACATTTCTCCTCCGGGCACGATCTGCGCGGCGGCGGGAAATGGCCGGACAAGATCACGCTCGACATGATCTACACGACCGAGGCGCGCCGCTATCTGGAATATTCGCTGCGCTGGCGCAATGTACCCAAACCGTCGATCGCGGCGGTGCAGGGGCGGTGCATCTCCGGCGGGCTGCTGCTGTGCTGGCCGTGTGATCTGATCGTGGCGTCCGAGGACGCGCTGTTCTCCGACCCGGTGGTGCTGATGGGCATCGGTGGGGTCGAATATCACGGTCACACTTGGGAATTGGGCCCGCGCAAGGCCAAGGAGATCCTGTTCACCGGACGTCCGGTCACCGCGCGGGAGGCCGAGCAGGTGGGCATGGTGAACAAGGTGGTGCCGCGCGAGTCGCTGGACGCCGAGACCACCGAGCTGGCCCGGCACATCGCCACGATGCCGCCGTTCGGGCTGCGCCAGGCCAAGCGCGCGGTGAATCAGACTCTCGACATCCAGGGTTTCTACGCGGCCATTCAAACGGTGTTCGACATCCATCAGACCGGTCACGGCAATGCGCTGAGCCATACCGGTCTGCCGATTCTCGCGCATCTGGCCGAGATGAAGGAGAAGTTGAAATAGCCGGAATTATTTTCGGCGGAATCGGGAGATTCGCACACGCCGGACGGATATCTGGCTAGCATGACTGCTGTCGGTATTCCACTCGAATTCACCGGCAGTGCTCCGCACATTGAATTCCGCCGAAGCACCCGCGGTGGAATATCGCCATCCAGAAATTCCTTCCGGAAAGAAATATACCCATGCGCGATACCCTTTTCCGCCGGACCGCGATCTGTGCCGTCCTGGTGACCGTCGGCGCCTCCGTGCTGGCGGGCTGCGGCTCGTCGAACAGCGATACGAGCAAATCGACCACGGCAGCGGCCGCAACCTCCGCGGCGGCGACCACGTCCAGTGCCGGGGCCAAGGCCGACGCCGCGACCACCCAGGCGATCACCGAGGTCTTCACGAAGTTCTTCGACGCCAAGACCTCCGCCGCGGACAAGGCCAGCCTGGTGGAGAAGGGCGATGCGTTCGCGCCGGTGTTGCAAGCTCAGGCGAGCAACCCGCAGGCGCAGGGCACCTCGGCCTCGGTGCAGGCCGTTGCCCTCGACGACCCCGCCCACGCCACGGTGACGTACACGATCCTCATGGGCGGAAGTCCGGTGTTGCCCAACCAGTCCGGCAAAGCGGTGCAGGACGCCGGCAAGTGGAAGGTCGCCGCGGCCACCTTCTGCCAACTGATGACGTTGCAGGGCGGCAAGTCCGCCGCGTGCGGCTGAGTCGTAGTCCGGCACACGAGCAGTGCGGGCCGGTGCTGATCGCACCGGCCCGCACTGCTGCTGCGACCCGGGTTGCGCTACAGCTGCGCCAATCGGGGCGCGGATCCCTGCGCCCGGATTCGCGCACCGGCCTCGCGGGTCAATTCCCTTGTGCTGCCCAGCAATCCGTCCAGCACCAGGACGCGCCGGATATGCCCCTGCAACTCGTGTTCGGCGGTGAACCCGATTCCGCCGAGCGTCTGCTGACAGTGCTTCGCGGCCAGCAGTGCCGCCCGGCCCGCGGCCGCTTTGGCCAGCAGTGCGCCGAACTCGTCGTCGGCGGTGCTCAGCGTCGCCTCGGCCCCCTCGAGCGCGACGAGCGTTTCGGCCAGCCGGTGCCGGATCGCTTGGAAGGAAGCGACCGGCCGCCCGAACTGCTTGCGGTCCAGGGCATGTCGTCGTGCCAGGGCCAGCATGGTGCGGCCGCTGCCGATCAGCCACCAGGCCAGTGCCCGGCGTCCCGGGCCGAGCGGGATGTCCGCACCCCGTGCCGCCGGGTGCAACGGCAGATCCTCGTCGACCGTGCCGCCGGGCTCGTCCGTGCGCTCCCAGACCACCCACGATCCACCGGCGAACGGCAGCCCCACGGTGCCGCCCAACGGGTTTCCGGAAGCCTGCGCGAGCACGTCGTTGAGCACCGGTGCATGCGCCCCGGTCTCCCCGAGCAGCCGGAACACCAGAGGTATTGCGATATCGGGCATTTCGGCGAGCATCTCCGCCCACCCCAGCTCAGCCAGCGCACGATCGAGTGCGGCTCCCGAGGCGGAGCCCATCGCCTTGCTCAAACTCTCGGCAATCAGCTCGATCTCTGCGGAATCGGTGTCGGTCATCGGGACTTTCCTTCCTCGGCGCGCGAAAACCTGGCCGCCGGTCCGCATATCCGCCACACGCGGGAACTCGCACAGTGAACCGAGGAGTTCCGCGGTGCGGCCCACGAATTTCGGGCTGCTGTCCGAAGCGTGCGCAAGTGCGGCTCTCGTGGTCCGACGTCTGTGAGCAGCACGGCGGATATCGCTGGGTTCTGTTGTGCCACCGGGCCTTTCCGGAGGCGGTCGCCGCAGTGACCGGGGTTCGTGTGCTGTCCGGCCGGTCCAGCGCGCATGCCTATTCCTTCCCCAGATCCAGCAGCCGCCGGGCGACGATATTGCGCTGGATCTCGGCGGTGCCGCCGTAGATGGTGGCGGCGCGGGAATAGAGGAATTCGGTGCGCCACGAGGAGTCATGTAGTTCGACCGCGCCGGGCAGCAGATCGCGGGCGGTGTCGAACAGTTGCTGTTCGGCCGTGGCCAGCAGGATCTTGTCGACGGAGGTCTCGGGGCCGAGCGACGCACCGGATGCCAAGCGCCGCTGGGTATCCCGCGACCGGCAGCGGATGGTGTGCAGCGCCAGATAGGCCGAGCCGAGTTCGGCGTCGTCGGGAATCGCGGTCTGCTCGAGTACCCGGTCCAATCGCGTGAACAGGTGCGCGATCCGATGCCAGAAGCAGGTCGAGCGTTCGTACGGGAGCAGATCCATCGCGACGCGCCAGCCGTCGCCGGGACGTCCCAGCATCCGGTCGGCGGGGATGCGGACGTCGTCGAAGTACACCTCGGCGAACTCGTCCACGCCGTGCATCGTGCGCAGCGGGCGCACGGTGACGCCCGGGGTGTCCATGTCCAGGAAGAAGGCGGTGATCCCGTCATGACCGGGTGCGGTCCGGGTGAGCAGGACGCAGCGCGCCGCGTACTGGGCCAGACTGGTCCACACCTTCTGCCCGTTGACCACCCAATGATCGCCGTCCGGAACGGCTTTCGTGCTCAGCGAGGCCAGATCACTGCCCGAACCCGGTTCGGAGAACCCCTGGCACCACTGCTCGCGGCCCGACAGCAGCCGCGGCACCATCTCCGCGGCCAGTTCGGGGCGGGCGTAGGAGATCATCGTCGGCGCGAGCACCTCGACCATCGAATAGTTCCCCGGTTCGGCCAGGTCGCGCGTGGCGACCTCCTCCCCGAGAATCGCCCGGAGTACGGCGGGCCCGCCGAGCCCCCCGACCTCGGCCGGCCACCCGTACCGCATCCACCCCGCGTCGTACAACGCACGGCGCACCCGGCACAACTGCTCGAGCTCGGCGTCGAGCGAGTGGCCGGGGCCGAGCGTGTGGCCGGGGCCGGGGGTGAGATCGTTCTCGTCGAGCCAGGTGCGCACTCCGGCGCGAAACTCGTTGATATCCATAATGTTCAGACTCTTTCGAGAGCTGCCGGGAGCTGCGATGGCACGGTTGCCCGACCGGCGGACTGCTGCCCGCACGCCTGCGAATGCGTGCGGGCAGCCGGAGCAGGATCGCCGCTGGGGCGCGTCTCGGGCGGCCGGGGCGTCCACGACCCGTCCGCCCTCGCCGGCCTCATTGCCGGGTGCGCTCGAAGGCGTGCGGGATTCCCGAATCGTGATTGCCGTTGCGGCGGATGAACGTCATCCGCCGCGTCCGCAACCGCCAGCCGTCCTCGGTGCGCACGAGCGTGTCGCTGTAGTAACCGATCCGCATGTCGTGCGTGCTGTGATCGATGAAGCACAGTGGCTGGGTGCCGGTGGCGGTATCACCGTCGATGTCGAGAAGCGGTGTGCCCGTGAGGAAAAGGCCCTTGGGCGCGGCGGCCACCAGTTCCGGGAACAGGTCCAGGGTGTAGGTGTCGCCGAAGGCGCTGTAGCTGCCGTCGGGGGTGAACACCGAGACCACGCCGTCGATGTCGCCCTGGGTGATGGTCACCGCGTACCGGGCCAGCAACTGCTGGATGTCGAGGAGATCCTCGTAGCGCGAGGGTTTATCGCTGGACAAAGACCTTGCCGCCTTTCATCACGAACCGCACGTCCTGGGTGACGGTGATGTCCTGGATCGGGTCGCCGGGCACGGCGATGATGTCGGCCAGCATCCCCTCGGCCAGCCGGCCGCGGTCCTCGGCGTCGATGAGGTCCGCGGCGTTCACGGTCGCCGCGCGCACGACGTCCAGCGGATCGAGCCCGCGCGAGACCAGCGCGACGAGTTCGTCGGCGTTCTTGCCGTGCGGAATCGCGGGCGCGTCGGTGCCGACCGCGATCCGCACGCCCGCCTTGTAGGCGGCCAGAACCGAACTGCGCGCCTTCGGAAACATCTCGGCCGCTTTGGCTTTGAGCGCGTCGTCGGCGCGCGAGAGGTCCATCGCGTCGGCCAGGCGGGTGGTGGGCACCAGCCAGGTGTTGTGCTCGACCATCATGTCGATGGTCTCGTCGTCGATGAGGAATCCGTGTTCGATGCAGTCGATTCCGCAGTCGACCGCGTGCCGGACCGCCTCCGCGCCGTGCGTGTGCGCGGCGACCTTGAGCCCGCGCCGATGCGCCTCGTCCACGATGGCGCGCAGTTCCTCATCCGAATAGTGTTGTGCGCCAGGCGCTCCGGTGAGCGACATGACGCCGCCGGAGACGCAGATCTTGATCAGCTGTGCGCCGTACTTGATCTGGTACCGCACCGCCTTGCGCACCTCGTCCACGCCGTTGGCGATGCCCTCCTCGAGGGTCAGCTTCAGCACGTCGGGGGCGAAGGCGGAGAACATGGTCGGGTCCAGATGTCCGCCCAGTGGGGTGATGGCATGTCCGGCCGGCACGATGCGGGGCCCATCGATCCAGCCGCGGTCGATCGCCTTACCCAGTGCGACGTCGAGCAGATAACCGCCGGTCTTGACGAACAGGCCCAGGTTGCGCACGGTGGTGAACCCCGCGCGCAGCGTGCGGCGGGCGTTGCCCACCGCACGCAGCATCCGCAGTGCGGGATCGTCTGTCACACTCGAGGACAGGCCGGTCTCCCCGCGACCGCCCATCAGCAGATTGACCTCCATGTCCATCAGCCCGGGCAGCAGCACGACATCGCCGAGGTCCAGGACCTCGCCACGCGCCGGGCCGCCCAGCCCGACGATGCGATCGCCGTCGACGTGCACGACGCCGGGCCGGATGATCTCGCCGGTGTCGATGTCGAGCAGACCGGCCGCTTGGAGTGTGAGCATGGCCTACACCACCGGCTCGGCGATCACATCGAGATAGGCCGCGCCGGAATCCGGCACGCGAGGCTGCTTCCACACCTCGACCGGGAAGGACACCATCACCAGCGATTGCAGCAGGTGGAACAGGTGACGCTGCTCGTCGGGCAGGTCGTTCCAATCGAATTTCTCGATGTGGTCCAGCGCCTCCTGCAACCGCGGGAAGACCGTCTCGTAGACGTCCTGCATCTCCTCCATGGAGGAGGCCAGGCGTTTGGCGTAGCGCTCGGGCTCGGTCGCCAGAATCCAGTCCGAAAACCGTTGCAGGTCGGCGAATTCGGCGGGCAGGGTCTTGGTCTCAGCTGGCTGCGCGGGCATTGCGGTACTCCTTCACGATGTTCTGGACGGTGATGTGCAGGTGGCGCAGCAGCACCTCCTGGTCGTTCAGCGGGAATTCGGTGATCGCACCGGTTTCGAGCATGGTCTGGGTCGCCTCGAGAGTGTTGGCGTCCTGCAGCGCGTACTCCTTGAAGGTCACCCCGGCCAGTTCCTGACGCAGCCGCTCCCGGGCGTTCTTCGGCGGCACGAAGTACAGGTTCGCCTCGAAGATGTGCTTGTTCACCGCGGTCGGCCAGTAGTGGTAGGTCAGGTACCAGCCCGGCGCCCAGATCAGGATGCCGAAGTTCGGGAAGACCTCGAATTCGTCCACGCCCCAGGCCTTGTGGCCCGCGGGGTTGATACCCGAGGGCAGCGGGTCCAGGCCCTCGATGTCGGGGCGGTCCCACGGTCCGAACAGGCCGCTGCGCAGCTCCCGCTCGATCGGCTTGACCATGTTCGGGTCCTTCGGCGGGGCCATGCCGCCCCACGAGGAGACCATCGAGTGCGGAGTCCAGCATTCGTAGTGCAGCGCCTCGAAGCCGACTTCGAGCAGTTTGTCGGCCTCGTCCTTGACCGCCTGCTTCATGTGCAGCACCGGCGCGTGGTAGAACTCGGCGAACGCGTCGATGAACAGCTTCCAGTTGGCGCCGATCTCCGCGCGGTAGCTGTAGACCTCGGTCATCTCGTGGAAGGGGTAGCCCTCCAGGCCTTTCGCCCACGCGCCGAGGTAGTCCTCGAGCGGCTGGGCGTTGTCGTCGAGGTTGATGAAGATGAACCCTTCCCACACCTCGCAGCGCACCGATTTGAGCCCGAACTTGCTCTTGTCGATGTCGAAGAATTCCTTCTCCTGCTGGACGAAGGTGGCCTCGCCCTCGAGGCTGTACCGCCAGGCGTGGTACTTGCAGGTGAACTGGCGGCAGACGCCGGCGGTCTCCTCGCCCGGGTAGTCCTCCCAGACCAGCTTGTTACCGCGGTGGCGGCAGATGTTGTAGTACGCGCGGATCTGCTTGTCGTGATCCTTGACCACAACGAAAGAGGCGTTCACGCAAGCGAGTTCGCGGGTGAAGTAGCTGCCCACCTTCGGCAGCCGCTCGACCCGGCCGACGTTGAGCCAGCTCTTCTTGAAGATCGCCTCCTGCTCGTCGGCGTAGAAGGCCGGGTCGGTGGAGTCGGTGAAATCGACCACCTCGGTACCCAGTTCGGGGTAATTCTCCGTCCAGCTGCCGGCAGCCGGTTTTGTGAAGTGTGGCAAGGGATTTACCTCTCAGTATCTGGCTGTAGGTGTTCGGGCTGTACGCCGAAGGTGTTGAGCGCCATGGACATCGCGATGTAGCCGCCGATGGTGAAGACCAGGTCCATGCGCTGTTTCTCGTCCAGGCGCTCGGACAGGGCGGCCCAGGTCTGGTCGGACAGTTCGGATTTCGCGTCGAGCTCGTCGACACAAGACAGGATGAGGCGATCGAACTCGTCGGTCCCCTCCCCGCGGGCGACGGCATCGATCTCCGCCGGGGTCAGTCCCGCCTCCTGGGCGAAGGTGATGTGGTGCACCCACTCGTAGTCGCAGCGGCGGTTGTGGGCCACCCGCAGGATCGCCAGTTCCCGCAGCCGGGGCGGCAGGGTGGAGCGGAAGAGCAGATGGACGCTGAAGCCGAGGAACGCCTCGGTCAGGTCCGGATGCCGGGCCAGCGGTGCCATGGCGGGACCCGCGGACTCGGGGTTGCGCATCGCGCGGGGCAGCAGGGCGCGGAACGCGTCGCGGGTGCGGTCGTCCCACTGGTCCGCCGGTAGCGGCGGCAGGCGCATGCCGACCTCCTCTCGTGAGAATATGATTCTCTAAAACTGAAGACTAGATTTCCATGAAGCCGTGCGTTAGTCAACGCCGGGGCGACGGCCTGGGCAAACCGCGGCCGCGGAGAGTGCGGTGCGACCTGGTGTGCGGTCGGCTTCGCCCGGTCTGTCGTGCGATCGGATGGTGATTCTCCAAATAAGAGAATATAGTTTCCCTAGTGTTGCGTGCCCGGCTCGTCGGCGGGCCCGAAGTCGAAGAGTCCGGCCCATGCGGGCGGAAAGGAGTCCCACGATGACGAGCTGCGGCATGAATTTCGAGCTCACCGAGGATCAGCAGCTGATTCGCACGACCGTCGCGGAGCTGTGCCGCAAGTTCGACGACCAGTACTGGATGGCGAAGGATTCCGCGCACGAGTTCCCGACCGAGTTCTACGAGGCGATCGCCAAGGGCGGCTGGCTCGGCATCACGATTCCCGAGGAGTACGGCGGCCACGGCCTCGGCATCACCGAAGCCACCCTGCTGGCCGAGGAGGTATCGCGCTCGGGCGGCGGGATGAACGCCGCCACCTCCATCCACATGTCGATCTTCGGCATGCATCCGGTGGTCGTGCACGGCTCGGACGAACTCAAGCGGCGCACCCTGCCGCGGATCGCGAACGGTGATCTGCACGTTTGTTTCGGCGTCACCGAACCCGGTGCGGGACTGGACACTTCGCGGATCAGCACGTTCGCCAAGCGCGAGGGTGACCACTACGTGGTGAACGGGCGCAAGGTGTGGATCTCCAAGGCGATGGAGTCGGAGAAGATCCTGCTGCTGACCCGTACCCAGCGCTACGACGAGGTCGTCAAGAAGACCGACGGCATGACGCTGTTCCTCACCGACCTGGATCGCGCGCACGTGGACATCCGGCCGATCGCGAAGATGGGCCGCAATGCGGTCACCTCCAACGAACTGTTCATCGACGGGCTCCGGATTCCGGTCGAGGATCGGGTCGGCGAGGAGGGGATGGGCTTCAAGTACCTGCTCGACGGCCTGAATCCCGAACGCATGCTGATCGCCGCCGAGGCGCTGGGGCTCGGGCGCGTCGCGCTGGACCGGGCCGTGCGATACGCCAAGGAGCGCGTGGTGTTCGACCGGCCCATCGGCATGAACCAGGGCCTGCAGTTCCCGCTGGCCGATTCGCTGGCGCGGCTGGATGCCGCGGAACTGGTGTTGCGCAAGGCGACCTGGAGTTACGACCAGGGCAAGCCCTGCGGGCGGGAGGCGAACACCGCCAAATACCTCTGCGCCGACGCGGGATTCACCGCCGCGGACCGGGCGCTGCAGACCCACGGCGGGATGGGATATGCCGAGGAGTACCACGTCGCACGGTATTTCCGGGAGGCGCGGGTGATGCGGATCGCCCCGATCAGCCAGGAGATGATCCTGAACTATCTGGGCTCGCACACGTTGGGACTGCCCCGAAGCTATTGAGCCGCAGCGGTTTCCGAGTCCAGAAGCGGGCTGCCGGAACCGATGGCCGTCGCGAGCGCGCGACAGGAAAGACGCGGAGTGACCCGGGACGCGGCGTCACCCGGTATACGAATCACCGAGACACAGGGAGTCGGCCGATGGCAGGCAACAACGGATTGTTCGATCTCAGCGGGCGCGCGGCGCTGGTCACCGGAGCGGCCGGTGGCATCGGCTCGGCGGTCGCCGAGGCGCTCGCGGCCCAGGGGGCGGCGGTGCTGGTCACCGACGTGAACGGCGAGGCGGCCGCGGCGGTCGCGGAGAAGATCGCCGGAAATGGCGGCACCGCGGCAGGTTTCGCCCTGGACGTGTCCGATCGGGAGGCCGCCGATGCCGCCGCCGCCCGCGCGGCCGAATTGGCCGGTGGCACGCTGCACATCCTGGTGAACAACGCCGGTGTCACCGATCCGCACATGTTCGCCGATATTTCCGCGGACTCGGTGCGGCGGTTGCTGGAGATCCACACCATGGGCACCTTCAACTGCTCGCAGGCGGCGCTGCCCTATCTGCCGACCGACGGCACCGGGCGGATCATCAACGTCACCTCCTCCGCCGGAATCGTCGGCACCCTGGGACAGGTGAACTACTCCGCAGCCAAGGCCGCCATCATCGGCATCACCAAATCCCTCGCCCGCGAACTGGCTCGCAAGAACATCCTGGTGAACGCGCTGGCGCCGCTGGCGGCCACCCCGATGACCGACACCATCCGCACCGACGAGAAGTTCGCCAAGCAGATGTTGAACCGGATTCCGTTGCGGCGCTGGGCCGATCCGCAGGAGGTCGCGGGCGCGTTCGTGTTCCTGGCCACCGACGCCGCCTCCTTCGTCACCGGCCAGGTGCTGCCGGTGGACGGCGGCATGGTGATGTGATGCTGGAGCCCAGCGCCGGCCCGCTGGCCGGAATCACCGTCGTCGCACTGGAACAGGCGGTGTCCGCGCCGATGTGCACGCGCGCCCTGGCCGATTTCGGGGCGCGGGTGATCAAGGTCGAGAATCCGTCGGGCGGTGATTTCGCCCGCTACTACGACGACGTGGTGCACGGGCAGGCCGCCCACTTCGTGTGGTGCAACCGGGGCAAGGAATCGGTCACCCTCGACCTGAAATCCGATGCGGGCGTGGAACTTCTGCACCGGCTGCTGGATCGGGCCGATGTCCTGGTGTCGAATCTCGCGCCCGGGGCGACCGCGCGGCTGGGGTTGGCTCCGCAGGACGTGTCCGCGCGGCATCCCGGTCTGATCGCGGTCGAGATCGACGGATTCGGCGCGGGCGGGCCACTGTCCCACAAGCGTGCCTACGACCTGCTGGTGCAGGCCGAGTCCGGGGTGTGCGCGGTGACCGGAACGGCCGGGCAACCCGCCAAACCCGGCCCCCCGATGGCCGATGTGACCACGGGACTGTATGCGGCACTGTCGATTCTGGCCACCCTGTGCGGCCGGTTGCGCACCGGGCCCGGTCCGGGGACGAATATCGCGGTGAGCCTGTTCGACATGATGGCCGAGATGATGGGCTACCACCTCAACCACGCACGGTACGCCGGGGTAGACCTGGTGCCGCTGGGGATGAGTTCTCCGGCGGTGGCTCCCTACGGCGCGTACCGCACCGCGGACGGACAGACCGTCGTCCTGGGCACCACCAACGACCGCGAATGGCAGCGCCTGTCCCGTGATCTGCTCGGCCGTCCCGACCTGGCCGACGACGCCCGTTTCGCGAGCAACACCGGCCGCTGCGAGCATCGCGCCGAACTGGACGTCGCGATCGGAAGCTGGTGCGCCGCACACGATCTGGCGCACATCCAGAAGGTCGCGGACGCCGCCGGAATAGGCAACTCCCGCTACAACCGGCCGACCGAGGTGATCAACCACCCGCAGCTGGTGGACCGGCATCGTCTGCGCACGGTCGACACCCCGGGCGGCCGGATCGTCGCGGTACTTCCTCCGGCGGTGATCGACGGCTTCGAACCTCCGATGGGACCGGTACCGGGGCTGGGCGAACATACCGATAATCTGCTCGCCGAACTCGGGTGCAGCGCAGCGGAAATCGCCGAGTTTCGGGACAGCGGAGCGGTCGGTGCACGGTACGAACCGCGCGTGGGAACGGCATGACGGCAATCTGTACGCGCCACCGCGAGCGGGGCGAAGACGGTCGGCGAGCTGCGAACCGCGTTGCCGCGCCGGGCGATTCGCGATCACTCTCTCGCGCTCGCCGGTGTGCCGGGCCCGGGTGGGTGAGCTGCGCTGCTAGCGCCACCGCTGATCCGCTCGCGGGCGCGTGTGCGGCGAGCAGGGCCGGAGTTGTGCGCCGGTGTGGCGGGGCGCGTGAATCGCGCAACGTCTTTCGCACGGGTTGCGCGTCGATGCGCGCGAACATCCCGGCGTCGCGACGTGTCGGGGGGTTGTGATGGCCGACCTGCCCGTCCTGCTGATCGACGACGCCGCGGGCGTGCGCACTCTCACCCTGAACCGGCCCCGGCGCAAGAACGCCATCGATCACGAACTGTGGCTGGCGCTGGCGGATGCGTTGCGGCACACCGCGACCGATCGCTCGATACGGGCGGTGGTGATCACCGGCGCGGGCGGGGATTTCTGTTCCGGAGCGGACATCTCCGCGCCCGACAACAGCCATCCGGTGTATCGAATGCGCGAACTCACCGATGTCGCGCTGCTGCTGCACGAGTTGCCCGTGCCGACGGTGGCCGCGGTGCGCGGGGTCGCGGTCGGGGCGGGCTGGAATCTGGCCCTGGGGTGTGATCTGGTCGTCGCGTCGCCGGGAGCGAAGTTCTCGCAGATCTTCGCCCGGCGCGGTCTGTCGCTGGATCTCGGTGGCTCCTGGCTGCTGCCGAAACTCGTCGGCCTACAGCAGGCCAAGCGGCTGGCATTGCTGGCCGAGACCATCGACGCGGCGCAGGCTCGCGAACTGGGCCTGGTCACATGGGTGGTGCCCGAGGACGAGATCGATTCGTACGTAGCGGATCTCGCCGCGCGGCTGGCCTCGGGCCCGCCGATCGCGCTGGCCCAGACGAAGGCGCTGCTCAATGCCGGGGCCGCGCACACCCTGCGCGAGGCGTTGGCCGGTGAGGCCGCCGCGCAGGGACTCAACTTCGCCACCGCGGACGCCCCGGAGGCGTTCGCCGCATTCGCCGAGAAACGCGAAGCACAATTCACCGGTCGCTGGACCGTGCACCGACCCGCGATGCGCGGCCGCGACGATTCCGAGAACTCCAGGGGAGCAGATGCGTGAGGTAGTCATCGCCGGGGCCGTGCGGACCCCGGTCGGCAAACGGAACGGCGGCCTGTCGGGCATGCACGCCGCGGACCTGTCGGCGGTCGTGCTGAACGAATTGGCCCGGCGCACCGATATCGATCCGGTCATCGTGGACGACGTGATCTGGGGTTGCGTCTCCCAGGTGGGTGATCAGTCGAGCAATATCGGCCGCTACGCGGTGCTGGCCGCGGGCTGGCCGGAGACGATTCCGGGCACCACGGTCAACCGAGCCTGCGGATCCAGCCAGCAGGCATTGGATTTCGCGGCCCAGGCGGTCGCCTCCGGGCAGCAGGACGTCGTGGTCGCCGGTGGCGTCGAGGTGATGAGCCGGGTGCCGCTCGGGTCGGCGCGCGCCACCGGCGTGCCGTACGGGCCGAAAGTGCTTGCCCGCTACGACGACTTCTCGTTCAACCAGGGCATCTCGGCCGAATTGATCGCCCAGAAGTGGGGTTTCACGCGTACTCGCCTGGACGAGTACTCGGCGCAATCGCACGAGCGCGCGGCAACCGCGCAGGATCGCGGTGCGTTCGAGGAGCAGATCGTCTCGGTCACAACCGATTCCGGGACGGTCACCGCCGATGAGGGCATCCGCCGCGGCACCTCCGTCGAGAAGCTCGCGGGATTGAAGCCGGCCTTCCAGGACGACGGCGTGATCCACGCGGGCAACTCCTCGCAGATCTCCGACGGCGCCGCGGCGCTGTTGGTCACGACCGCCGACCGGGCCCGCGCACTCGGGCTGACCCCATTGGTGCGATACCGTGCCGGGGCCGTCACCGGCGCGGATCCGGTGCTCATGCTGACCGGCCCCATCCCCGCGACGGCGAAAGTCTTGCGCAAGGCCGGCATCGGTGTCGCGGACGTCGGGGTGTTCGAGGTGAACGAGGCGTTCGCGCCGGTTCCGCTGGCCTGGCTCGCCGAGACCGGCGCGGACCCGGCCGCGATGAATCCGCTCGGCGGCGCCATCGCCCTGGGACATCCGCTGGGCGGTTCGGGCGCCGTGCTGATGACGCGCATGATCCACCACATGCGCGACAACGGAATTCGCTACGGCCTGCAGACCATGTGCGAGGGCGGCGGAACCGCCAACGCCACCATCGTCGAACTAGTTTCCTGAAGGAGCCGTCGTGCGCCGCACTCTTCACCCCGTCGATCACGGTGAATTCCGGAATCCGGCCGGGAAATTCGTTGCTGCCGGCGTTCGCGGGACATTGCCCGCCGACGCCACTGTCGTCGACCTGGCGTTCTGAAGGAGCCGTTGTGCGTCGTACCCTATACACCGCCGATCACGAGGCATTTCGGGACCTGGCAAGGAATTTCATCGATAAGGAGGTCGTCCCGCACTACCCGGAGTGGGAGCGTGCGGGCCGCATGCCGCGCGAAATCTTCGAGCGGATGGGCGAACTCGGGCTGCTGGGCACCGCGATCCCGGAGGAGTACGGGGGCGGGGGAGTGCGGGACTACCGGTTCAACGCGGTCCTGCAGGAGGAGGCGTATCGCGCGATGGTCACACTCAGCACCGTGCGCACCCAGATCGATGTGATCCTGCCGTACTTCCTGGAATACGCGAACGAGGAGCAGCGCCGCCGGTGGTTCCCCGGCCTCGCGAACGGCACCCTGCTCACGGCGGTCGCCATGACCGAACCCGGTACCGGCTCGGATCTGGCGGGCATCCGCACCACCGCGGTGCGCGACGGCGACGACTACGTCATCAACGGCGCGAAGACCTTCATCACCGGCGGTCTGCTGGCCGATCTGGTTATCGTGGTCGCCCGCACCGGTACCGATCCGGACAACCGCCGCGCGGGCCTGAGCCTGATCGTGGTGGAGAGCGGGCGACCCGGATTCACCAAGGGCCGCATCCTGGACAAGCTCGGCTGCAAGGTGCAGGACACCGTGGAGCTATCCTTCGAGAATGTCCGTGTGCCCCAGTCGAATCGGCTCGGCGAGGAGGGCAAGGCATTCGGCTACCTCGGACACAATCTGGCGCAGGAGCGGATCACCGTCGCGGTAGGCTCGGTCGCCCAGGCGCGTTCGGCGATCGCCGCGACGAGCGAATATGTCAAGGAGCGCAAGGCCTTCGGGCAGCCGGTGGCCTCATACCAGAACACCAAGTTCGAACTCGCCGCGATGTCGGCGGAGGTCGAGGCGGCGCAGACGATGATCGATCGAGCCGTGCTGGACCTGGTCGAGGGCGAGTTGTCCGGCGCCGACGCCGCCCGGACCAAACTCTTCTGCACCGAGGTCCAGGCCCGCGTCGTAGACCGCTGCCTGCAACTGTTCGGCGGCTACGGCTACATGCTCGAATACCCGATCGCGCGCCTGTACGCCGACGCCCGCGTGGCGCGAATCTACGCCGGTACCAGCGAGGTCATGAAGACGATCGTCGCGAAGGATCTGGGTTTGCGCTGAATCAGGCTCGCGGCGGCCACGCATGCCTCTATTATAGAGGCATGCGGAGCAGTGCAGTCCTCGATGCCTGGCGATCGGGCGATACGGCGCAACTGGCAGTCGGATTGGCGCGGACCGTGGTGTTCTCCAGCCCGGTCGCCGACTATCGCGGCCGGGCAAACGCGGCGCATGTGCTCGGGCTGATCGCGACAGTCCTCGAGCAGTTCGACGAAACCGCGCGGTGGTGTGCCGAGCGGGACAGCGTCTTCGCCTTCACCGCGCAGGTCGACGGCGGTGCGCTGCAAGGCGTCATCCGCGAGGAATGCGACGCGGGCGGGGCAATCACCTATGTGACCCTGTTCCTGCGGCCATACCGGGTGCTGCGCGGTGCGATGGCGACAATGGCCCAGCGACTGGAGGATTCGCCGCTGCCCGAGTCGGTGAGGTAGCCATGGCCGTCGACGTTCCGAGGCCCGGAGAACAGGTCCGCGGTTCGACGACGGGTCGCCCGATCATGGCATTGTTCGACCTGATCGGACGGCGTTGGGTGCTGCGGCTGTTGTGGGAACTCGACCGATCCGAGAGGCCGCTGACCTTCCGCGAATTGCGTGCGGCATGTGCCGAACTGTCATCGAGCGTATTGACCACGCGCCTGCGCGAACTCACCGTCGCGGGTCTGGTCGAACATGCTGGCGGCTACGTTCTGACGCCGATCGGTGGCCGACTCGTCGAGGCCCTGCAACCGGTCACCGCCTGGGCCGAGTTGTGGAAAGAAGAATTCCCATGAGGCGTACGCCGCGCTCTCCGTTGGTGTCCGGCGCGGGGTGTCTTCGGACGACTCCGAGCACGGCCGGGTCGCACGCGTCGTGGCTCGGTGGTTTTCACTCCTTTGCGCGGCTGACCCCGGTGCGGACGATGGTCAGTAGCCGGTCGATCTGGGCGGTGTCGGCCGCGACACGTCCGATGCCGTTGGCCGCGGCGAGCAGATCGGTCACGTCGAGGTCGGGTTCGATCGCGCCCGCGTGTTGCGCACGGTGCAGCAGGTCGGCCGCCGCGGTGTGCATCGTCTCGTGCCATTCGCGGTAGAGCGCTGATCGACCTCCGGCCTCGTCTTCCGGAATAGCCAGGGGGAGTTCACCTTTCGTGGACACGTGCGCGATGAACGCGCGGAGCCAGGTGAACAGCGCGTCGGCGGGCGAGGGATCGTCGAGCAGGGTGCGGCCCAGCTCGCCCAGTGTGGTGACCTCCTCGGCGTACACGGCGATGACCATGTCCCGGCGGGTGGGGAAGTGCCGGTACATCGTCGCGTTGCCGACCCCGGCGCGCCGGGCGATCTCGTCCAGCGGGGCGTTCACGCCGAGTTCGTCGAAGACCTCGCGCGCGGCCGCCCGCACCAGTTCGTAGTTGCGGCGCGCGTCGGCGCGACGGGGGCGGCCGGCCATATTTCTCCTTGCGAAACGGGGAAGTCCCCGGTTAGTCTAACGAACCATAAACGAGGAACTCCCCACTTACTTGAGAGGCGTTCGAATGTTGGATATCAGCACGGCGGACCGGCTCGCGATTCACGAGACGATCGCGCTGCACGGACACGTGGCCGACGACCGCGACTGGGACCGATGGGGCGAGCTGTACTCCGATGACCTGGTTCTGGACCTGGAGGATTTCGGGCTCGGCACCACCCACGGTGTCGCGGCGCTACGGAAATTGGCCCGCGACAACCAGGACGATCCGGCCCAGCCGCTGGGGCATCACGTCACCAATATCGTGCTGGTCGCACAGGACGGCGATCGGGTGCGGGCGCGTTCCAAAGGCCTCGCAGTCAATGCGGACGGGACCAGCGGGACGGTCGTCTACGAGGACACACTCCGGCGCGAACCGCAGGGCTGGCGCATCTGTCATCGCAAGATCCTCGCGCGCCGCGCGCCGGTTCAGGCGTAGCCGAGAACCGCCCGCAGTCTTCGCGGGACTCGCCGCCCGACGACTCACCACGGGCCGGCATCGGGCCGGCGAGGCCGTAGGATCGGCTCGATAGCGTTCGAAGTGCCACCTTTGCAGAAAGGTTCGGAACTATGCGCTTTTCCCGCTTCGTCCTGGCCGCGGTGATCGCCGTGCTGTCGCTTGCCGTTCCGGCCGTTCCGATGGCCGCCGCGGCGCCCGGCGGGGGGATCGTCGACCGTGCGATCACGTTCTCGGTCCGCAATGTGAACGCCTCCGGAGTGCCGTGCGGAACCGACGGCCGAACCTACTCGGTGCACGGGCATCTCACCGGTCCGGCGGATGCGCTGGCCGGGCGCACCGCGACCAGCGCGGCGCTCTATCTGCACGGTCTCGAGCTGGGGGAATGGTTCTGGCGGTTCGACGCCGTGCCCGGCTACGACCACGTGCGGGAGATGGCCCGGCGCGGGCACGTGTCGGTCACGATCGACCGCCTCGGTTACGGCGCGAGCGGTCAGCCGGCGGGGACGCTCAGTTGTGTGGGCGGCCAGGCGACCGTCGCCCACCAGATCGTGCAGGCTCTGCGATCGGGCAACTATTCGGCGGACGGCGGGGCGGTGGCCTTCCATCACGTTGCGCTGCTGGGGCATTCGCTCGGCGGCGCGGTCGCTCAGATCGAGGCGTACACCTTCGACGACGTGGACGCCCTCGGCGTGCTGTCGTACTCCGACCTCGCCCTGACCCCAGAACAACTGGCCGGCACCCTGTCCTGGGGATCCACCTGCCTCACCGGTGGGCAGAAGTCCTCGGCCGGTGCTCCCGGATACAGCTACCTGACCCCGAATGTCCAAGCCTTCCAACAGGATTTCCTCGCCCAGTCCCCGCCGAACGTACGCGCCGCCGCGACCGGGCTGCGTGCGCTGAACCCGTGCGGTGACATGATCTCACTGACCGAGGCGACCCTGATCGACCCGGCCCGCCTCGGCGCGATCCACGTGCCGGTCCTGACGCTCGCCGGTTCCCAGGACCGGGTGTTCGACGTGAATCGCGCTCGCTTCCAAGGCAAGTTGTTCACCGGCAGCGGGGACGTCACCAGCGACATCATCGACGGCGCCACCCACGGCCTGACCCTGGAACCCACAGCCGCGCAGGTGCGCGACCAGCTGGACTCCTGGTTGCGCGCCCACGGCTTCTGAACGGCCGCGCCATCCGCTGCCGAGGCTCGGCACCGACGTGCGCGGCCCGCGGGGCCGGTGTCCTACTTCGCCGAAAACCCTACTCCCCGAGGGTATTCGACAGCAGTCAGGACTCAGCTGTGCGGCAGTGCGAGTGTATGCGACCATGAGTGAACCGGACCGTGCTCTGCCGATCGTTCACGGACCGGGCCGAACCAGGGAAATGTCGGCCGGGTCGACCAGCGTGCTCGGCCCGGACGCGGCGTTGGCCAGCGCGTCGTGCAGAAGTTTCGCGGTTTTTCCGGCGCGCCTGCCGCGCAGGTTCACCTCGGTGAAGCCGTCGATCAGGGCCGCGGCGGGATCCAGCAGGTCGTAGCTGGTTCTGCGGCTGTTCAGCGAATCGGTGAGTACCGTCTGCCACGCTTGCTGATGGGCTCGGAAGCCGCCGGCGCGGTCGAGGGCGCGGGCGTACTCGCGGACCACGGCCGTGAACACGGCCTGCTCGAATCCGCGTCCGAACCATCGCCGCCGCGCCGCGCCCGGTGACTGCGGCAGAGTGGCTCGGTCGAGGACGATCCACCGGGCCATACCGTGCTGGGGTGCTGGTTCATCCGCAGAGTCGTCCCCCGATTCGCCGATCGCTATGCCGCGCAACGGTATCGGGTACTTCGTGAGCAGACGATCGATGGCGGACGCGATCTCGCGGACCGTGCGCACATCGATGCCGTCACGGTCGAACCCCATAATTTCCAGGTTGTGGCTTGCCGCCATGGTTCGAACGATTTGCAGCGACTCGCCGTCGTCCTCGGTCCGGGCGCGTCCGCCGCCCTCGTCCGCAGGGGGCGAGGGCGGTTTCGCCGTCCTCCGCGGGAGGAGGAAATCGAGGTCGGTCGGAATCGCCGTCACGCTCGGCATCGGCATCGGCATCGGCATCGGCGTGGGTGTCGGTGTCGGCGTGGGTGTCCGTGTTGGCGTGGGCGTGGGTGTCGGTGTCGGCGTGGGCGTGGGTGTCGGCGTGGACGTGGGGATCGGTGTCGGCGTGGCTGTGAGCAGGGGGGTGGGTGTCTGGAGCGCCGTGGGCGTAGGTGTCGGTGTGGGCGTCCGAGTGGGTGTCGGTCTCGGCGTGACAGTCGGTGTCAGCGTGGGTGGGGGTGTTGGGGTTGTCTGGAGGACCGTCGGTGTCGGCGTAGGTGTTGGTGTGGGTGTTGGTGTGAGCGGGAGTGTGGGTGTCTGGACGACCGTGGGCGTGGGAGTAGGTGTGAGCGTGGGTGTCTGCAGGACCGTGGGTGTGGGAGCCGGCGTCGGTGTGGGTGTTGGGGTTGGTGTCGGTCTCGACATGGGTGGTCTCGACGTGGGGTTCGGCGTGGACGTGGGGTTCGGCGTGGACGTGGGCGTCAGCGTGGGTATCTGCGTCGGTGCGGCCATCGGCAGCGGTGGCACGGTGTCGAACTGCGTTCTGATCGGGCTTTGTGCCCGCTGTGCGGGTGTCGCGGCTCGCCTACGGGACCACGGGGTGGGCAGCGGAGCCGAGCCGGCGGCGCGGTGCTCGGGCGTCTCGGGCAGGGGCGTCGGCGTCGCGGTGAACGCCTGAACGGCATCGTCGTTCGTGTGCGTCTCGGCCGATGCGATGGCCGCCTTCAACTCGTCGACGGTTCGGGTCGCTCGGCCGATGAGTTGTTCCAATGTCGCGACCAACGCGCGCAATGCGTCCGTGTCGATCCGCGACGGCTGACTCACCGATCTCTCCTGCTCGTCCCGCCGATCCGCGACCGGTTACCCCCGGCCCTCGCTCGTCGGCGGCAGAACAACCAGTATCCCACGCCGTCCCGCCGACCCTTGCCACCGGCGAGGATGCCCGCGAATAGCGCTGCGGCAAGCGGATCGCGGTTTTCGACGAGTCGGTCCGGTCCGCGGATCCACATGCAAGACTTTCCGGATGACTACGGCTTCTGCTCTGCCGCCGGGGTTTCATTCGGTGACGCCGCGCATGGTGGTCGATGACCAACCGGCCGCGGTCGCGTTCCTACGGACGGTATTCGGGGCGGTCGGCGAGGTCGAGCCGAATCGGCCGACCGAGGTCCGGATCGGCGACTCACTGGTGATGGTGTCCGAATCCGTTGAGCGCGAGGCGTTTCCGGCATTTCTGTACATCTATGTCGATGACGTCGCCGCGACATATCAGCGGGCGGTGACCGCGGGCGCCGTCACCATCGAGCCCGTGCTCGATACACCGTACGGTGACCGCCGGGCGATGGTCCGCGATCCGTTCGGCAACGTTTATCAGATCGCGCGCCGGCTCGGGACCACCGCGTGAGGTCGAATGCGTCCGGACTCGGGCGCGCTACTGGTAACGGTGGGCCCAGCCCATGACCTGCGTGACGTAGGCCATCGAGTGGTTGTAGCGCAGGATCGCGGCCGTGCGCTGTGCCGGGTTCTGCATATTCAGCCCGCCCGAGCAGAGGTAATTTCCGGCGGTGTAGCTCGCGTCGAACAGATTCTGCGGGTTGCCGCCCGGCCGCGAGTACCGTGCCCACGTCGCGGGCATGAACTGCATCGGCCCTTCCGCGCGCATGAATTTACCAGCGCTGTTGCGGATCACCTCGTTGTCGGGCAGCGTGCCGTCCAGAGCCGGGCCGTAGATTTTCTGACGGGCCGTGCCGAACATGTCGACGTTCCCGTTGTTCGCGTGATGCGATTCGACCCGGCCGATACCGGCGAGCAACTGCCACGGCATGTGGCACTGAGGTTGCTCAACGGCGAGTTCGGCGGCGGCGACCTTGTACGCGGTCGCCGCGATCCCGGGAATCTCCGGAGCGCTGGAGCCCCCGGCCGATCCGGAGTCGGCCGAGCCCGTGCCCGCCGATCCGGAGGCTGATCCGGAGGCCGACCCGGTGGGCAGCGCGATCGCTTGGACCGCGGGTGCGACCTCCGCTGCCGATGCCTGGGTGGCAAGGGTGGTGACGGAGACCACCCCCGGGACCAGACCGGACAATGCGATCATCGACTTACGTCGAACCGTTGGTTCCGGCGTCTTCCGGTGACGTCCCACCTCGGCACTACCCTCCATCACGAACATACGAGCGGAGGTCATTGTATCGATGTCGGCCGCCGAGCGCGCGGTAACTGCGAGAATGCTCGAAATATCTTTCCTGGCACCATGTTTCGGTCATCGGGTAGCCGTCATGTCGATCAGGACCTTGCCGATGGCTCGGCCGTCGGCGACCCGGCGCAGGGCGGTGGCCGCCTCGTCGAGCGGATAGGTCGCGCTGATGTGCGGGGTCGCCTGTCCCGTGACGAGCAGTTGGCGTAGTTCTTGCTCGTTGCGGTGGAACTCGTCGGGATCCAGATCCTGGAACTGGAAGCCGAGGAGGTGAATTCCCTTGACCAGCACCAGATTCAGCGGGATCTGCGGTATGACGCCGGAGGCGAAGCCGATGGTGACGAATCGGCCCCCGCGACGCAGTGCGCGCAACGCGGGTTCGGACAAGCGGCCGCCGACCGGGTCCAGTACGGCGTGCGCGCCCTCGGGCAACGCCTCGCGCAGCGCGCCGCGCAGATCCCCGGCGGTGTGGTCGATGAGCCGAGTCGCGCCGTAACTCGCTGCCGCGCTGAGCTTTTCCGGCGAGGATGCCACCGCGGTCACCTCGGCGCCCAGGTGCGCGCCGAGCTGTACCGCGGCGAGGCCGACCCCGCCGCCCGCGCCGAGTACCACCAGCTGGTCCCCGGTGCGGACCCGGGCCACGGACCGCAGACAGTGGTACGCGGTCCGATAGGCGACGCCGAACGCCGCGGCGCGATGGTCGTCCACACCGTCGGCGATGCGCGCGAGCCCGGCGGCGGGTATGGCCACCTCCTCGGCGAACGCCCCGGCGATGCCCGTGCCCGTCACCCGGTCACCCACGGCGAGGTCGGTGACGTCGCTGCCGACTTCCACCACGGCTCCGGCGAATTCGCTGCCCGGCACGAACGGCGGCGGCACCTTGATCTGATATTCCCCCGCGATCACCAGCACATCGGGGAAGTTCACCGCGGCCGCCCCGACCCGCACCCGGACCTGTCCCGGTCCGGGTGCGGGGGCGGGGCGTTCCTCGATGCGGATGATCTCCGGCGGCCCGTAGGCCGGGCAGACCACCGCGCGCATCTCAGTTACCCTGCCACTGCGGGGTGCGCTTCTCGGCGAACGCGCGCGCGCCCTCCTTGGCGTCGGAACTCGTGAAAACCTTTGCCTGCCAGGTCTTCAGACGCGCCTGCGCCGCGTCGGCATCGGTGAGCGCGAGACGCGCCAGCTCCTTGGAGGCGGCCAGGCCCAGCGGTGCGTTGGCGGCGATGCGTTCGGCCAGGGCCACCGCTGTGGACAGCACCTGGTCGGGTTCGGCGATGGCATTGATCAGCCCGACCTCGTACGCCCGTGCGGCACTGACGAAATCGCCGGTCAGCAGCAGTTCCAGCGCGATGGCCAGCGGAATCCGAGTGCCGACCGTGGTGCCGCCGCCTGCGGCGAACAATCCCCGCTTCACCTCGGGGAAGCCGAATTTCGCGGCCGAGGAGGCCACGATGAGATCGCAGCCCAGCAGCAGTTCCAACCCGCCGCCGACCGCGGTGGCATTGGCCGCGCCGATCACCGGCACGCTCACCTGCCCCTTGCTCAGTCGCCCGTACGCCTCGGTGGCGGGATCCGCGCCGAAGGCCTCGCCTTCGGCGAAGGCGCGCAGATCCATGCCCGCGCAGAAGGCGCGGTCACCGGTGCCGATGAGCACGATCGCGCGGATCCCCGGATCGGCCTCGGCATCCAGCACGGCCTGCCCGATGCCGCGAATCAGATTGCCGTTCAACGCGTTACGTGCCTCGGGCCGGTTGAGACGGGCGATCAGCACCGCTCCGGACCGTTCGACGACGAGTTCGCTGTTCGCGTCGGTGTTCTCGGTCATCGAGATTCCTTCCTGGATGTCAACGTGCGTACTGCGTGCTCTCGGCCAGCTCGGCGGCCGAACGCATGGTGTCGACCACGACCGGGCCGAACGATTCCAGCTTCACATCGCCCTTGGCGCGCTGGAATCCGCGCTCGAGCACGATGGCCAGCTTCCATTTGGCCAGGATCAGGTAGTAGTCGATATCGTCGACCTGACGTCCCGAGACCTCGGCGTAGTGCGCCAGAATCTGCTCGCGCGAAGGCATGTACTGCATGTTCGCGTAGCCCTTGTTCGCCACCGCCGGATCGCTGGTGTCCTCGGGCCAGCCCTGCAGCATCCAGCCCAGATCGAGCTTCGGATCGCCGACGGTGCCCATCTCCCAGTCCACGAGCGCGGCCAGCCGGGCCGGACCGCCGTGCTGGAACATCACATTGGCGAACTGGTAGTCACCGTGCATGAGCCCGGGAACGTAGTCCAGCGGCCGATGGGTGCGCAGCCAGTCGGTCGCCACATCCATACCGTCGAGGTTACGTGCGCCGTCGATGTGGTCGTAGAAGCTCAGCCACCGCGCGACCTGACGTTCGTGATAGCCGTCGGGACGGCCCAGATCGTGCAGCCCCTTGGCTTTCCAGTCCACCCGCGAGAGCAGCGCAATCCCTTCGGCGAGTTGATATCCCAGTCCGGCGCGCAGGGTGTGATCGGAGTCGAACGGTTCGGGCCACACGCCGCGGTGATCCATCGGGGACCAGCCGTCCACGAACCCCATCAGATAGAACGTGCGGCCGAGCACGGACGGATCGGTGCAGGCCGCGACCGCCGCGGTGTGCGGGACGTCGGTGCCCTCCAGCGCCTCGATGATCCGCCACTCGCGCAGAATGCCGGCATCCCGCTCGGCGGGCGCCTCGGGCGGCGGAATGCGGATGGCGCACACGTGCTCGCCCCGGGCGATCCGGTAGATCTCGTTCTGCGTTCCGCCGGACAGGAAGCGCGCCTCGAGGGGTTCGCCCTTACCCGGGAGACCCTGCTCGTCCATCCAGGCCGCGAGCCGGGAGATATCGATACTCATCGGGTGTGCTCCTTGGATACTTCTGTTGCGCTCACAGATTTCCGGCTTCGTGCTCGAGGAACTCCGCGAATTTCGCCCGTGCCGCTTGCTGTTTCGCCGGAATCCATTGGGTGGGCCACATGCCATCGGTGGGCTGGTAGTCGCGAAGGACCTGCTTGGCGACCGTGCCCTTGTGCACCTCGGTCGGGCCGTCGGCCAGGCCCATCACGCCCGCGCCGTGGATCATGCGGAAGAACGGCATCTCGTTGGTCGTACCGAGTGCGCCGTGCACTTGCATTGCGCGCCAGGCGATGTCGTGCAGCACCGTCGGCATGATGATCTTCGCGGCGGCGATGTCCTTGCGGACCTTCTTGTAGTCGTTGTACTTGTCGATCTTCCACGCGGTGTGCAGCACGAACAGCCGGAACTGGGCCAGCTGCGCGTACGAGTCGGCGATGTAACCCTGCACGAATTGCTTGTCCGCCAAGCGGCTTCCGGCGGTCTCCCGGCTCAGGGCGCGCTCGCACATCATGTCCAGCGCCTGCTGGGCCAGGCCGATCGTGCGCATGGCGTGGTGGATCCGGCCGCCGCCGAGGCGGGTCTGCGCGATGACGAACGCCTGCCCCTCGCCGCCCAGCAGCGCGTCGGCGGGCACCCGGACGTTGTCGTAGTGGATGAGCGCGTGTGCGCCGCCATCCAGCGGTTCACCGTACAGGCCTACGTTGCGCACGATGTCGATGCCGGGGGTGTCGGTGGGCACCAGGAACATCGACATGCCCTGATACGGGCTGACATCCGGATTCGTCACGGCCATGACGATCAGGAAGGCCGCGGTTTTCGCGTTGGAGGAGAAGAACTTCCAGCCGTTGATGATCCAGTCGTCACCGTCGCGGGTGGCGCGCGTGGTGAAGCGGGTCGGGTCCGCCCCGGCCTGCGGTTCGGTCATCGAATAGCTGGAGAACAGTTCGCCCTCCAGCAGCGGTTGCAGGTAGCGCCGCTTCTGGTCCGGGGTGCCGTAGTGGGCGATGATCTCGGCGTTACCGGTGTCCGGGGCCTGGCAGCCGAAGACGATCGGCGCCCAGGACGAACGCCCGAGAATCTCGTTGAGCAGGGCCAGCTTCAGCTGTCCGTACCCCTGTCCGCCCAGGTCGGGGCCGAGATGTGTGGCCCACAATCCCTGTTCGCGCACCTGCTTCTTGAGCGGTTCGATCGCCGCGCGACGCGGCCCCTCCAGCGGGACGAACTGCTCGTGCTCCCAGACCAGATCGAGCGGCTCGACCTCCTCGCGGACGAACTCGTCGGCCCAGTCGAGCTTGCGCTGGTACTCGGGGTCCGTCTCGAAATCCCATGCCATTGCGCCTCCTATCTCTGGATGAGAATATCCTTCTCGTGATAAAGAATGCAATTCTTGAGCCCGGTGATCAGTTCCACATCGGCATCGTGGCGACCGACTTCGAGGCCACCGTGACCCGGTTGACCGAGGTTTTCGGCTACGAATGGGGTCCGGAGGTCGGCGGGCCGGTGACGGTGGACCTGCCCGGCGGCACGGCCGCGGACCTGGATCTGCGATGCGTGTACTCGATCACGGTGCCGCGCCTGGAAGTCGTGCGCAGTATCGCGGACACGCTGTGGGATCCGGCGGGAAAGGCCGGGGTGCACCACATCGGCTACTGGTCCGACGATGTCGCCGCCGATACCGAGGCATTGACCCGGCACGGCTATCTGGCCGAGGCCACCCGCCCCGGCCCGCAGGGCGGACTGTTCTTCGCATTCCTGCGCAGCGCGGACGGTTTCCGGGTGGAGTTGGTGGATCGCGCCGCCGAATCGGGACTTTCGCGCTGCTGGGCCGTCGTCGAGGCATCGGGCGGTGTCGCATGAGCACCGTGGGAATCGTGACCGGCGCGGGTCGCGGCATGGGGTACGCCTGCGCGCAGCGGGTGGCCGCGATGGTCGACGCGCTGCTGCTCGTCGATCGGGACGCGGCGACGGCGAACGCCGCCCGTGATGTGTTGTCCGCCGAAAATCCCGGTGCCACAGTGGAATCGGTGGAGCTGGACGTCGCCGACGCCGAGGGGCTGGCGGGTCTGGCCGAACGGGCCGGCGAGCTCGGCGAGTTGCGCGCGGTGGCCCACGCCGCCGGAATCTCCCCGACCATGGCCGAATGGCGACGTATCTTCACCGTCGACCTGATCGGAACCGCCATGCTCGTGCAGACGCTGCGTCCGCTGGCCGTATCCGGCACGGCCACAGTCTGTTTCGCCTCGATGGCCCCGCTGTTGGACCCCACGCCCCCGGATCCCGCCGCCCTGGCGATCCTGGACGATCCGCTCGACCCGGGTTTTCTCGACCGGTTGCGCGAGGTACTGGGACCGGCCGTGGAGAATCCGGGCGTCGCCTACGGCTGGGCCAAGCGCGGCGTGCATCGTCTCGTGCAGCGCGAAGCGGCGCTACTGGGTCCGTCCGGGGCGCGCATCTGCTCGGTCTCCCCGGGCATGATCGATACTCCGCAGGGCCGGCAGGAGGCCGCCGAGCACGCGAGCATGGCCGCGCTGGTCGAACGAACCCCGTTGCGCCGCACCGGTATTGCCGACGAGGTTGCCGATGTCGTGGCCTTCGCGCTGTCCGACCGAGCGAGCTTCATGACCGGTACGGATCTGCTGGTCGACGGCGGTGTGGTGGCCGCGATGCGGGTATCAGCGGGCCGGGCCCCGGGCTGAAACAAGCTGCGCAGCTACGGGTTTCGCAATCTCCGCGCCTTCGCCCCCGGCGCATTCCGCGCCGGGGGCGTTGATCGGCGGCCGTGCTCGCTAGACGTTCAGCAGCCGGGCGAGGTTGCCGCCCATGATCTTCGACTGGTCCTCGATCGAGAGGTCCTTGATCTCGTCGACGTAGCGGGCGGGTTCGGCCAGGCCCTCCGGATGCGGGTAGTCCGAGCCGAACAGTACGTGGTCCGCGCCGATGAGGCCGGACAGTTCGATCAGGTCCTCCTCCCAGAACGGGCTCACGTAGATGTTCTTGATCATCTCGACCGGGTCGCTGGGGAAACCCTCGGGGGCCTTCTTGTAGATCGAGGCGAGGTCGTCCAGCAGACCCGGCAGCCACGCGGCGCCGTTCTCGATGACCGCGATCTTCAGCTCCGGGAACCGGTACAGCGCGCCGTGGCACACCCAGGACGCCATCGCGTCGCGGATCGGCTGCCAGGCGTTGACCATCTTGAAGGTGTTGGTGACGAACGGCAGCATCTCCCGTTGCGTGCCATCCCATTCCGAGGCGTAGCGGGCGTAGCCGCTGTCCGAGGAGTGCATGGTGACCAGCACGTCGAGTTCGACCACGCGCTTCCAGAACGGGTCGAACTCCGGGACGGCGAACGAGCGCGGGCCGCGGAAACCGGGCACCGGCGCGGGCCGCACCAGGATCGCCTTCGCGCCGCGCTCGACGACCCATTCCAGTTCGGCGATGGCCTTCTCCACGATCGGCAGGCTGATCACCGGAACGGTGAAGATCCGGTCCTCGTGGTTGAACGACCAGGTCTCGTAGAGCCACTGATTGAGCGAGTGGATGACCGCGTGGATGAGCTCGGGGTCCGACTTCATGCGCTCCTCGACGAGGCTGGCCAGCGTCGGGAACATCAGCGCCCGGTCGATCTGCAATTCGTCCATCACCTTCAGGCGCGCGACCGGATCGCGGAAGGCGTCGGTGGAGCGGATCGGCTTGCCGAAGATCTCCCGCATGCTCTTGCCCTCGGGATTGCCGTTCTTGAAGTAGTCCTCCATGGCCCCGGGCGCGGCGACCACGTCGAAGGTCGGATTGGGGATGTACTCGCTGATCTGGCCGAGAATCGCGATCTTGGTGCGGCCGTCCACCTCCACGTACTTGACCGCGTCCTGGTACTGCTTCGGCAGGAATTTGGTCAGCGCCTCCTTGGTCTCGTAGAGGTGGTTGTCGGCGTCGAACAGGCGATATGGCAGGTCCCGCTTGGGCATGTAAGTCTCCTTCACGTTTTAGGAGAATTCTATTCTCGTGAATGGGAGGCTGCAATGGCTACAAGGATTGCAAGGAAAGCTGCCTCGGCTGGCCGGCAGCGCCCGACGCTTCCTGTCGGCTGTGCGAGCTACCCGGACAAGAGGATTCGACGAAGTGCGCCGGCCGCAACGGGACGGTCAGGATGCCGCGCGCAGCACGTCGAGTGCGGCCGCGGCCAGTTCCGGGCGGCAGATCAGCAGGTCGGGCAGGTAGGGGTCGCGGCGGTTGTAGCGCAGCGGGGAGCCGTCGAGGCGGGAGACGTGCAGGCCCGCGGCGGCTGCCACGGCTACCGGTGCGCAGGAATCCCATTCGTACTGGCCGCCGGAGTGGGCGTAGATATCGGCTTCGCCGCGCACCACGGCCATGGCTTTCGCACCGGCCGAACCCATCGGCAGGGTGGTCGCGTCGAGATGTTTCATCAGGAGGTGGACGCACGCCGGTGGGCGGGTCCGGGAGACCACCAGGCGGATCGGGCCGTCCGTGGCCGGAGGCAGGACCGGGGGTTCCCCGGTGTGCAGGACGAGGCCGGAAGCCGGCAGCGCCACCGCGCCCAGTGCGGCGACGCCGTCGACGGCCAGGGCCACGTGTACGGCCCAGTCCGCGCGCGGCGGCTGGCCGTATTCGCGGGTGCCGTCCAGGGGGTCGATGATCCACACGCGCTCGCGTTCGAGCCGGATCGGGTCGTCCGTGCTCTCCTCGGACAGGACCGCGTCGTCCGGTCGCAACTCGGCCAGCCGCCGCAGCAGCAACTCGTTCGACTTGCGATCCCCGGCCGCGCCGCCCTCGTGCCGGATTTCGAGCAGTAACTCACCGGCCTCGGCCGCCAACTGCGCAGCCACACTGTGATCATCCATGCCGATCATCATTACCTTGGCCGGACCGAGTGCGCCAGGGCCGGGTCGGCCCACCGGGACCCGTGCCGGCGCCCCGGCGGGGGCTGCTCGATCGGGTCGCGGCCGCCGCGCGACGCTCCGGCATCGGGCAGGTGCGACGTCTCCGTCCGGAATCATTGGAAAGTCCTGGCGCCCAGGCACTCCGGGTTGGACGGCCGACGCATCATCGAGCGGTCGATGCCGCGGCACGGCGAATAGCCGCAGCCTGCTGGATATTCCGGAACGGCGGTATGCGTGCCGGTGTCGGCCGGCTACGGGGTGGGAACACCGGGCGCTTATACCGGAAAGCGAACGGACCGAGCGGATGGTTTCCCGGAAGTTGTGCATATGCGAGAGGAAACAGCGAAGATTACGGCGTGCGAACCAAATTCGCCGCAGAACTCGCGGCGCTCAGCGAGGAGCTCGGGAGGCTCGCGGAGTTGGCATCCCTGGCATCCGAACGAGCCGCGGTGGGGTTGGCCCGGGCCGATCTTACCGCCGCGTACGAGGCCCTCGCGGCCGATGAGGAACTTCAGACCGGATATACCGCCTGCGAGAATCGGGCCGTCATTCTGCTCGCACTGGAGGCGCCGGTCGCTCGCGACCTACGTCAGGTGGTCAGCGCCATCCGGATCACCGATGATCTGTCCCGGATCGGCTCGCTGATCAGCGCCATCGCCGAAACGGCAGTGCGCTACTTCCCGGATCCGCTGGCGCCGCCGGAGGTTGCCGAACAGCTCGCGGCGATCGGCGACGCGACCGCCGGCCTGATCGCGGCGACCAATGCCGCCATCGCCGCGTCTCCGGGCAAGGGGGACGTCCTCGTGCCGCCCGATCCGCGCCTGGCCGAACTGCGCGCCGAGGTGCTGGCCCGGGTCTCGGCGCCCGAGTGGCCGCACGGGCACGCCGTGGCGATGGATCTGGCGCTGCTGATCCACCACTACGAGCGCTGCGCCGAGCACTGCGTGCGCATCGGCGGGCTGATCAACTTCTTCCACACCGGCACGCCGCTGTCGCTGGAGGCGGCCGAGTAGCGCGGGCCGAGAGCCCGCACCGTTCCCATTTTCCCGGCCCCGATGACGTTCCGGTCATCGGGGCCGCCGAGTTTCGGGTGCTGTGCGGGTCTCCATGGCCGTGCAACGTGGGCAAGCTTGCCGGGTCGTATTGCGGCACAACGGTTTACAGCAATTCGCTGGCGGAACCGCCGCGTGGTGAGAAGGCGCGCAGCATGGCATGCACGCCGTAGGAGGCGACGATGCGACCGTCCCGGGTGAAGATCTGCCCCTCGCTCTGGGCATGGCCGCGTCCGGCGTAGGTGATGCGGGTGGCGTAGAGGAGCCACTGGGAGACATCGGCCTGGTCGTGAAAGGTGATGGTGGCCATGGTGATTCCGGTGGAGATGCTCCGATGGGCCATGGCCTCGCCGAACCCCGCGTGCGGGCGCAGGGCGGCGGCGACCGTCCAGTGCGTCGTGGACTGGGTCAGCAGCGCGGCGTGCAGATGGTCGTGATCGGGTGCGTCGCGAAAGCGCGTCCACACGAACAACTCCGGCGGGCCGACCCGATCGGGATCCGGATCGTAGGCGTCGTCGACGACGCGGATGTCGCGGCCCGCGACCTCGGTCCCCGGTATGTCCATCGGCCGAAGGCCTTCCGGCGAGTCCACCAGCGGCATCGGCGCGGCCGAGCGCACCAGGTCGGGCGCGGTCGCGTCGAGCAGCACGATGCCCGCGCAGCACAGCGAATCACGTTGGCGGATATGGATCTGCCCGGTGCCGAGCGTGCGGCCGGAACGGAGCATATCGACCTCGACCGCCAGGGGCTCGGTGTGCCGCGCCACCCGGGAGAAGATCATCGAGGCCGAGGTGACCCGTTGTCGCGGAACCTCTTTCGCCGCGGCCACCACCGCGCTGCCGAGCATCTGTCCGGCCTCCACCACGTCGCGGATCGTGGGGCCGTGCGCGGGGGCGAGATATCGTCCCGGGCCTTGCGGTTCGACATCCATCAGGCGCACGAGTTCGGCTTGGGACCACGCCGGCGTGTCGGGAGCGTCGTATCGGGGCGCCGCCGGGGGCTGGGGTTCAGCGGTCATGGCTGCTCGGAACACCTCCTCGTGCGAGAATAACGTTCTCCCGAATGAATACTAGCATTCCGCTATTGTTCGGGCAGGTACGGCCGCAGCGCTTCCTCCGGCTCGATGCCGAACGAGCGCAGCGACATGGCGACCATGGCGTAGGTGCCGACGGTGAAGACCAGATCCATCAGTTCGTTCTCGGCCAGTTCCGCCGACAACGTCGCCCAGGTAGAGTCGGCGATGCTGCCGTCGGTGAGCAGTTCGCCGACGGCAGCGAGCATCGCTCGTTCGAGCGGTTTCCATTCGGCGGCATCGGGTTCGGTGCGGATCCGGGCGATCTCCTCGGCGGTCAGGCCCGCGCGCTCACCCAGGATGACGTGCTGCGCCCACTCGTACCCACAGTGCCGCAGATGTGCCACCCGCAGGATGAGCAGCTCGCGCTGACGTGCGGTGAGCGAGGTGCCCGAGAGCAGATGCCGGTTGAACGTCAGAAACGGTTGTGCCAGTGCGGGATAGCGGGCCAGGGTGCCGAGCAGATTGGCTCCGCTCTGGTTCTCCTCGGACGGCCGGTTGCCGATGACCGAGGTGCGGAAGCCGTCGACGAACGCGGTCATCTCCGGTGACCAATCCGGTCTCGGCAGCGGGGATATGCGAGGCATGGTGTGACTCCTGTTGGGGCGGAAGGGGTTCAGGTGTTGCGGCCGCCGTTGACGCCGATGACCTGTCCGGTGATGTAACCGGCCTGCTCGCTGACCAGGAACGCGCAGGTTGCGGCGATGTCCTCGGGTTGACCGATGCGGCCCACCGGCGTCTTGGCCAGTTGCAGATCCATATCGAATACGCCCTTGCTCAGGGTGTCCCGCATCATGGGCGTCTCGATGAAGCCGGGCGGAATCGTGTTGACGGTGACGCCTTTTCGCCCGAACTCCAGTGCCAGCACCTTGGTCAGCCCGACCACGCCCGCCTTCGATGACACGTACGCGGCCATCCCGGGCACGCCCGAATGCATGCTGGAGGAGGAGATGTTCACGATGCGTCCCCAACCGGCGGCGATCATGTCCGGCAGCACCGCCTGACAGCATTCGAAGGTGCCGGTCAGGTTGACCGCGAGTACCCGGTTCCAGGTCTCGGCGGTGACCTCCAGGGAGGGCCCGGCCACGGTGATACCGGCGCTGTTGACCAGGATCCCGGGTGCGCCCAGCTGCTCGCGCACCTGTGCGGCCCCGGCGTCGATCGCGGCTCGGTCGGTCACGTCGACCTCGATTCCGACTGCTCGATTCCCCTCCTCGGCAATGGCTTTCGCGGCCGCTCGCGCCGCCTCGCCGTCCCGGTCGAAGATCGCGACCAGCGCGCCGTCGGCGGCCAGCCGACGGGCGATGGCCCCGCCGATTCCGGATGCTCCACCGGTGACGATGGCCGTGCGCGGGGATCGGGTGCTGCTCACTGGATCGGCTCCTGTCCGACGAGGGTGGATCGGTGCATGCGCCGCGGCATAGACCGGTCGAATTCACAGGCCCGGTGCACGAGCCCGGTGTTGTCCCAGATGACCATGTCGCCCACCGACCAGGTGTGCGTGTAGACGCGGTCCGGGGTGGTGGCGCGCTCCTGCAACTCCTCCAGCAGTGCACGACCCCGGTCGAACTCCATACCGACCACATGCGAGGCCGATGCGCCGAAAACCAGTGACCTGCGGCCGGATTCGTGTGTCCACACCAGCGGATGCTCCCGATCCGGGAAGCGCGCCCAGTCCGCCTCCTGCTCCCGCGTCGGGTTCGGAAAGGTCCGGCGCTGGATCGTGGCCATGCGGTGGACGACCCGCATCTCGGCGACCTGCTCCCGCTCCCGCTCGGACAACGCCTCGTAGGCGGCGTAGGTGCTGGCGAACGCCGTCTCGCCGCCCTGCTCGGTGATGACGTGCGCGCTCATGATCGAGGCGCGGGCGGGCACCTCGTCCATGGACCCGTCGATATGCCAGTAGTCGTTACTGGGGTAGTACTTCGCATTCGGATTGTCCGGATCGAAACTGATGATCATGACGTGCTCGTTCGGGAAGTTCGGAAAGCTCGCCAGCGGTCCCAGCTTCCGCGAGAACGCCACCTGGGCCTCGTCCCCGGCGTGCAGTTCGGGGAACAGCAGCACGCTGTGCCGTTCCAGGAGTTCGAGACACTGCCCCGGCAGGTCCTCGTCGGCGACCAGCCGTTCGGCGTCCACGCCGAGGATCCTCACCCCGACACTCTCACTCAATTCCTCGGTGGTGAGTGCGGCCATGCTGCGCTCCTTTCTGCACGGTCGTGCGCTGAATTCACCGATCACGAAGGGATGTTCGGTTCCCCCGCAGGTTGACCAGGGGGCGCCGATACGAGGGATCCTCGGCACTGCGCGACGGCTTGCCGTTGCCGTGGATGCCGGCCACGTCGGCGAACGGTATCGGCATCGTGGGAACCATTCCGGGTTCGGCCGGTCCGCCGACGAAATCGCCCGCGGCGATGGTGGCCTCGGGATGGAAGGCGGACGGGAACAGGTCCCGATCGAAGCGGTCCATCCCGCGGCTGAAGGGGGTCTGCGCGTCGAGGATGTCCTGCCGGTCCAGCAGGGCCGCGAGTCCGGCGAGGGCTTTCGCGTCCAGCGATGTGGTCATCGTGTGCTCCGTAATACGTTGTGCGGCAGGGTCACACGGGTGACCAGATCGGTTCGCCGCGAGTCGCGCGCAGCGAGGGGATCACCGAGCCGTCGATATCGGTGATGCCGTATTCACCGGCCGGATCGGTGAGATCCTCCGGCAGCGTGCGGCCGGTGACGTACACCGTGCAACCCTGTTCGGCCAGGGCCAGTGCGATACCTTTCCCGATACCCCGGCTCGCCCCGGTGACCACGGCGACCTTGCCGGACAACGCGCCCATCGGGGCTATGCCTCGGGCTCGTAACCCAGGATGCCCTTGACCTCGAGGTATTCCTCGAATCCGTATGCGCCCCACTCGCGTCCGTTACCGCTGCGGCGGTAGCCGCCGAACGGGGCGCCGAAATCGACGGCGTCGTTGATCGAGACCCAGCCCGAGCGGATCCGGGCCGCGATCGCGCGGGCGGCGTCGAGATCGGCCCCGGCGACATTGCTCGCCAGGCCGTATTCGGTGTCGTTGGCGATGGCCACCGCGTCATCGATATCGGCGTAGCCCAGGATCGACTGCACCGGGCCGAAGATCTCCTCGCGGGCGATGGTCATATCGTTGGTGACGTTCGCGAAAACCGTTGGCTTGACGAAGAATCCGCGCTCTAGACCATCGGGTCGCCCGGTGCCGCCGCTGACCAGCGTGGCCCCCTCGTCGATACCCTTCTGGATCAGTGCCTGGATCTTGTCGAACTGCGCCCGCGACACCACCGGCCCGATCGCCACATCCTGGGCCGGATCGCCGACGGTGACCTGTTCGGCGGCCTTGCGTGCGGCGTCGATCGCCTCGCTCATCCGATGCTTCGGCACCAGCATTCGCGTTGTGGCACTACAGGTCTGGCCGGAGTTCAGCATCATGCCCGTGACGCCCTTGGCGACGTTGGCGGCGAATTCGGCATCGTCGAGAACGAGATTCGGGCCCTTGCCGCCGAGTTCCTGGGTGACCCGCTTGACGGTGGCCGCGGCGTTGCGCGCGATTTCCACACCCGCGCGGGTGGATCCGGTGAAGGAGATCATATCCACGTCCGGATGCACCGACAGCTGCGTGCCGACGCCGGGCCCGTCGCCCTGCACGAGATTGAACACCCCGGCGGGAACGCCTGCCGCGTGCAGGATCTCGGTGAGGATCTGCGCGTTGAACGGCGACTGCTCGGACGGTTTGAGCACCATCGTGCAGCCGGTCGCCAATGCCGGGAACAGCTTCACCGCGATCTGATTCAGCGGCCAGTTCCACGGCGTGATCAGCCCGCAGACCCCGATCGGCTCCTTGATCAGCAGGGTCTGCCCGCGCCGCTCGGAGAACGCGAAGCTCGACAGCACCGAGATCGCCTCGGCCAGATGTCCGGCCGCCAGATCGAGCTGGAAACCGTTGGCCAGCGTGGCCGGCGCGCCCATCTCCTCGGTGAGCGCCGCGCCCAGATCGGCACGGCGCCCGGCGAATTCGCTCTCGATGGCGCGCAGCAGGTCGAGCCGTTCGGACACACTGGTGGCCGACCAGCTGGGAAAGGCCCTGCGGGCGGCCGCGACCGCCCGGTTCACATCGGCCGCCGAGCCCAGCGACACCCGTCCCGCCACCTCTTCGGTGGCGGGATTGATCACCTCGAAGGTCGTCGGTTCGGCGGGGTCGACCCACTTGCCGTCGATATAGAACTTGAAGTACTCACGCATGATTCGTCCGCTCTCATCCCGTCCTACTGCTGTCCCTCGGCGTACCAGGTGCGGAACTCGTCGTAGCTCGGCATCTCCTCGGAATTGGCCTTGGGGTCCACGGCCACGTGGATCACGCCGGGCTTGCCGCTGGCGTAGGCGCGCTTGATCGCCGGGGCGATGTCCTCGTCGCGCTCGACGTATTCGCCGTAGCAGCCGAATCCCTCGGCGACCTTGTCCAGCCGGGTCTCGGTGCTCCAGTGCACGCCGGTCTCGAGCGAGCCCTGTCCGAAGGTGCGCTTGTAGACCCCGACCTCGAGGCCCCAGGCATAGTCGACGCCCACCACGCAGACAAGCGGAAGATTCAGGCGCGCAGCGGTTTCCAGCTCGGCGATCTGGAACTGGAACGATGAATCGCCGGTGATCAGCATGACGGGGCGTTTGCCGCCGTCGGCGACCGAGGCGCCGACCGCGTACGGCAGACCCGTGCCCAGATGGCCGAAGTTCTGATTCCAGATGACGTCGTGCGGTTTGGCCTGCGAATAGGTCCAGCCGAAAATCGTTGTGGCGCCGCCGTCGCGGACCATGATGCCGTCGGGCGGGAAAGCCTTGGTGGCCTCCACGCTCAGACGTGCCGGATGGACCGGCGTCATACCCGAGGGCGCGGATTCGGCCAGTTCGGCCAGTCGGGCGGCATCGCGTTCGATCCACTCCGCCAGTTCCGGAGTCGGGGTGCGGGGGGTGTCGCGCAATGCCTCGACCAGTTGCGGCACGATCGCGCGCAGATCGCCGACCAGCGGCACATCGATCGGCCGGTTGACCCCGATCGAGGACGGATCCTGTTCCACCAGAATCCATTTCCGATTCGCCTCGTTCGCCACCCAGTGGTACCCGCGGCCGAAGTGCACCGGCTCGCCGAGTTCGGTGCCGATAGCGAGGCACAGATCCGACTGCACGACCGCGTCGACAGCCGAGGAGGAGAAGCCGTACGGGAAGGTTCGATCCTCGAGTCCCGCGATGTATGAGGTGCCACCGGAGGTCTGGATGACCGGTGCGGCAACGAGATCCGCGAGTTCCTTGACCTGTGCCCCGGCCCGCGCGGTGTGCACGCCGTGCCCGACCAGCAGTACCGGCTGCTTCGCGGCCCGGATGGCTTCGACCGCCTCGGTGATGCGATCGGCTCCGGCGGTCTGACCGACGAGCCGGTATGCCTTGGGCGGCAACGCCTGCGGCACGTCCAGATCCTCCAGGATCACGTTCGACGGGTATTCGATGTACACCGGACCGGGCGTGCCCGACAGCGCCTTGCGCAGGCCCTCGCGGATGATCTCGTCGGTCTGATCCGCGTATTCGATACTGGCGCTGTACTTCACCGCGTTCTCGACGAGCGGGGACTGCTGCACGAACTGGATGCGCCCGCGGCGAACCCGCTGCTCGGTGATCCGGGCGCGCTGGCCACCCAGGAAGATCACCGGAGAGTTCTCCACCTTGGCGCACATGATCGCGGCGGACAGATTCGCGATACCCGGGCCCAGCGTGCCGATGGCCACCGCGGCCTTACCCGTCATGCGCGAAACCGCCTCGGCCATCAACCCGGCCGATTCCTCGTGATGCGGCGCGACGACCGTCCAGCCGCGCTCCTGCGCACGATGGAACATGTGCACGAAATTCGGATCCGGGATGCCGAAGATGGTGTTGATCCCCTCGGCCTCGAAGAGTTCGAGGATGCGTTCGTAAACCTTCACTGCCATGCTGTGCCTGCTTCCCTGATCAGGTAGTAGGGGAATTGGTTCCGGTCGACGCCGGGCCGATGTCCGGCCGCGATCCGGCGGCCATCGCGAAGCTTCTGCCGATGTGGTCGGCATGCGCCGACAGCGGCGGGAGAATCCAGGAGTCGTGCGGGTCGCGGATCTCGTCGATGCGGTCGGCCACCTCCTCGACGGACCAGGACGGCTGATACACCCCGGGCGTTTCGGCGATGTACGCGCGGGCCACCCGTCCGGCGATCGCGACCAGCAATTCCCCGGTGAGCGAACAGGATTCGTGCGCCAGATAACCCACCGCGGGCGCGACCAACTCCGGGCGCATGTCCGGATAGGCGGAGGTGTCCAGACCGGCGGCCATCCGGGTCAGCGCCGAAGGAACGATGACGTTGCTCGTGATGCCCGCCTCGGCGCCCTCCAGCGCGACGACGTTGGACAGCCCGATCACCCCGGCCTTGGACACCGCGTAGTTGGCGACCGATTTGTTGCCGTAGATGCCACCGATAGAGGAGGTGAGCACCACCCGTCCGTATCCGGCCGCGCGCATCACCGGAAAGGCCGCGCGCACAACGTGGAACGCGCCGCGCAGATGCACGTCCACGACCGCCTCGAAGTCCTCGTAGCTCAGCTCGGTCAGCGATCCGTAACGGACGTTTCCGGCGTTGTGCACGAGGATGTCCAGGCGCCCGAAATGCTCCAGCGCCGAGTCGACGATCGCCCGGCCGCCCTCGGGGGTGGCCACCGATGCGGTGCAGGCGACGGCGTTCCCGCCCGCAGCGGTGATCTCGCGGACCACCTCGGCGGCCACCCCGTCGTCGGGGGAGTCGCCGCGCACACTGGCGCCGGGATCGTTCACCACGACCGACGCGCCCCGCTCGGCGAGCAGCAGTGCGTAGGCGCGGCCGAGACCTCTTCCGGCGCCCGTGATCACGGCGACGCGATCATCGAATCGCAATGCGGACAACGGATCACCCTTCCTTCAGGGACAGGCCCGCCAGATCGCCCGCGTCGCGCCAGGATTGCAGTATTTCCTCGAGCACGTAGAACCCGCCCCAGAACGGATCACCCAGGAACGAACGGCCGTTCGGCTCGCCCTCGCTGTTGTAATAACCCGGTGTGCACTCGGTGACGAAGGTGCTGTTGTCCACGGTATTGGCCCGCACCGTCCGGACCCACTCCTGCTCGGCCGCTTCGGTGGGCTCCACGACCGTGGCTCCGCGCGCGGTCGCCTCGGCGATGATGTAGGCGATGTGGTCGGCCTGCTGCTCGAACATCAGCGTCGTGGCCGCGGTGACCCCGCCCTGGATGAATCCGGTGAAGTAGATGTTCGGGAAGCCGTGCGTGGTCATCCCGTGCAGTGTGCGAAAACCCTTGCCCCAGTGCTCGTACAGCGATCGTCCGTCGCGACCGGTGAACGGTTCGATGTCGTACTGCCGGTCCAGGGAGGTGGTGATCTCGAAGCCGCTGGCCAGGATTATGCAGTCCACCGCGTATTCCTTGCCGTTGGCGACGACGCCCTTCTCGGTGATCCGCTCCACGCCTTTGCTTTCCGATACGTCGACCAGAGTGACGTTGGGGCGGTTGAAGGTCGGCAGATAGTCGTCGTTGAAGACCGGCCGCTTGCACATGTTGCGGTAGTACGGCTTGAGGATCTCCGCGGTCTCGGGATCGTGCACCGTCTCCGCGACCCGTCGGCGCAGCCGCTCCATCGCGCGGTAGTCCTCGATCTCCTTGAGCTCCATGAACCTCGCCGGATCCGCCAGTTCCGCCCAGCGGTTCTCGGCGTTCAGTTTCGCGGCCAGGTTACGGGCGACCTCGGTCCAGCCGTCGCAGATGAGGTCTGGCTCGCCGGGGTTGTAGAAAGCGAAGGCCGCGTTGTGGAAGTTGCGCTGCCGTTCGGCCCGCCAGCCGGGCTCGAGGGATTTCACCCATTCCGGATCGGTCGGGTGGTTGTCGCGCTCGAAAATGTAGGACGGGGTCCGCTGGAAGACGGTCAGATGCTCGGCCGCGCGAGCCACGTGCGGGATCACCTGCACGCCACTGGAACCCGTGCCGATGACCGCGACCCGCTTGTCGCCCAGCTTGTCCAGTCCGCCGTGTAGATCGCCGCCGGTGTACTCGAAATCCCAGCGCGCGGTGTGGAACAGGTGCCCGTCGAAATTCGCGATTCCCGGGATGCCGGGCAGTTTGGGGCGGTTGTACGGGCCCTGGCACATGACCACGAAACGCGCCTTTATCTCGTCGCCGCGATTGGTGCTGATCCGCCAGCGATCGATCTGCGCATCCCACTGCAACGAGCGGATCAGGGTGTGGAACAGGGCGTGCTCGTAGAGGCCGAAATGCCTTCCGATGCGCTGCGCGTGCGCATAGCATTCGTCGCCGTGGGAGAATTTCTCCTTCGGCATGTAACCGGTTTCCTCGAGCAGCGGCAGATAACAGTAGGAATCCGAATCGATCTGAATGCCCGGATAGCGGTTCCAATACCAGACGCCGCCGAAATCGCCGCCGAGTTCGATGATCCGGAAATCGGCGACCCCGGCCTGTCGCAACCGGTGCGCGGTGATCAGGCCGGCGAAACCGCCGCCGAGTACCGCGACCTCGAGCTCACCGGAGATCGGCTCGCGCGCTTGCACTGGCATATGCGGATCGCCCTCGTAGAAATCCGCGAATTCGTTCTCCGCCTCCAGGTATTGCTGCTGCCCCTCCGGGCGCAGCCGCTTGTCCCGTTCGGCCAGGTATTTCAGCCGCAGGGCTTCGCGATCGACGTCGGGAGTCTGCGTGGGTGAGCAGTCGCGCATGTAATTTCCTTCATTACTCAGCTCAGGTCGCGGGGTTCGCCGGTGCCCATGTACGACGCGAGGTTGTGGTGCAGGTTCACGATGGTTCGTTCGCGGTAGGGATTCGGCTTCGGGCCGGAGAATCCGCGGGACTTCATGCCTTGTTGGACCGCGGCCATATTGTCGAAGTCCTGGGGGAGAACCGTGCGCCAGCCCTCGTCACCGACCGGTGTGTAGATCCATTCGGTCTCGGGCTCCTCGCCGGGCGGGAACAGTTCGAACACCGAAGCCTCGAAAATGCATTTGTCCGGGTCGAATCCGTACGGCCGGAATCGGTAGCAGAGCATATTGTTCGGGGCGTGGCCGATCTGGAAATTGGGGAAGATCTGCCAGGAGGTCCCGCTCTTCGCCACGATCTCGGGATCGACGGTCGGCCAGATGACCCCGCGTTCGGCGTCCTCGCGCCGGCAGGTGTCCAGCCAGTACCGCAGCACCTCACCGGGCGGGGTGCCCTCGGGCAGCTCGTCGGCCAGCCGATTGGCCACGGCCACCATTGATTCGGTGGTGTTGGTGTTGGCGTTCTCCCAGGTGAAATTCTGCAGTTGCGCGGTGGACAGGCGGGCGTCCGCGCCGCTGCCGATGCGCAGTTTGCCCTGGTTCTCCTCCATGCCCTTGGGCGCGTCGTAGCCGATATTGCTGTGCTTGCCCTGCGCGCGGCCCCAGCCCAGGAAATCGCCGAAATTCATGAATTCCGGATGGGTGTAGGGCACGTGGTAGGTCTCCATGAACGCCTCGAAGGCGACCTTCCAGTTGCAGTCGAAGGTCAGCCAGCGCCGCCACCGGTACCGCATGTTCTCCAGATGGAACGGATCCAGCAGGGAGGCAGCGGGTTCCAGATATTCGCGCAGCGGTTCCGCTTCGGAGTCCAGGTTGATCCACACCCAGCCGCCCCAGGTGTCCAGGCGGACCTGGTTCAAGCCGTCGTTGCGCTCGGACAGGCCGCACGGCCAGTCCCCGCGTTCGGGCACGAAGGTGTTGTTGCCCTGCAGGTCGTAGCGCCAGCCGTGGAATCCGCAGACGAACTGTTTGCGGCTGCCCCGGGCGTCGTGCGCGCCGGGCGGAGTGTCGACCAATCGGCGGCCGCGGTGCGCGCAGACGTTGTGATACGCGCGAATCGTGTCCTCGGCGGTGCGCACGACGATCACCGAATCGTCGAGGATCTCGTAGGTGAGGAAATCGCCCACCCGGGGCAGCTCCTCCACCCGGCACACCTGCTGCCACACCTTGGCCCACAGCCGATCCCCTTCGGCGCGAGCGTATTCCGGAGAGATGTACGCCTCCACCCCGATCGTCTTCGGGGTGGAGAGGTCGTCGGCTGTCGTCTCGGTCATAGGGTGCTCCTCGTTATGGCCGCGCGGAACGATTCGTCCTTCAGGAACAGGGAAGTGTTGTCGGCGCCCAGATGGGTCCACTTGAGATTCAGGCCACCGTCCACGAGCAGGGTCTGTCCGGTGACGTAGCCGGACAGGGCGGAGAGCAGGAACAGGATCGCGCCCGCCTGCTCCTGCGGGGTGCCGCGCCGGCCCATGGCGATGGCCCTGCGGTCGCGTTCTGGATCGGTGTCGACATAGGTGCCCGAGGCGGGGGTCTCGGTGACGCCCGGCGCGACCGCGTTGACCCGGATGCCGTCCAGCGCGAGCTCGACCGCCAGCGTCCGGGTGGCCGCGACCAGCGCGGCTTTCGCTGTGCCGTAAGCGATGTGGAAGGGCGCGGTGTTCATCCCGCTGATCGAGGAGACCGAGACGATCGAACCGGGCAGGGAGCGCGATTTCAGCTCCGCCGCGACGGCCTGGCTGAAGAAGAACATCGTCTCGAGGTTCTGGGTGAACAGGGCCTGCCAGTCCGCGCGGGTCACCCGGGTCGCGGGCATCCAGGTACCGGGCGCGGCTCCGCCCGCGACGTTGACCAGGCCGTACAGCTGCCCTTCGGTCTCGCCGGCGCGCCGCATGACGGTGGCGATCCCCTCCTCGGTGGCCGCGTCGGCCGCTACCGGAATGACCGAGAGTCCTTCGGCGGCAAGCGGTTCGACGTGTTTCGCGAGGTTCTCCGGGGATCGGCTGACGGCCAGGACGGTTGCTCCGGCGCGGGCGACCGCGCGGGTCACCGCCGTGCCGATACCGCCGCCGCCCGCGCCGGAGACGATGACGATGCGGCCGTCGAGGCCGAAGAACTCGTTGGCGGAGAACGTCTCTCGGGTCGAGTCGGCCATCCTCGTCACTCCGTGTAACGCAGCGCGAGCACGCTGCCCTCGGCGTCTGCGGACAGGTAGACCGTGCCGTCGGGCCCGGCGGCGATACCCGCGAACGGGCCCATCGGGCCGGAGAACGGAGGAGTGCCCAGCAGCGGTTTGGGGACGACTCCGGGCGGTGCGCCCAGCGGCAGGTCGGCGGCGATGGTCTGGCGTTCGCCGGTGCGGAGGTCGACCCCGATCAGTGCGTTGAGCCCGACGTCGACGATCAGTAACCGGTTGCCGCGCACCAGGATTCCCTGCGGGGTGTCCAGGCCGTCCAGCACCGTGTCCACGCGCGGGCCGATCGAGACGATTCGCCCGGCGCCGGATTCGGAAACCAGGGGCGCCCCGTCCGGCCCGAAGGCCACACCCATCGGGGCCCGCAGGCCGGAGGCGAGCACATCGGCGCCGCCTGCCCGGACCGACAGCACCCGGCCGGTGCCGAGTTCCGCGGCGACGATGGCGCGGTCGGGGGTCGCGGCGATGCCGTAGAGTTGATCGAATCCCTCGGCCACCACCTCGGTCTCGGGCTCGGGATGCAGCCGGTAGTAGGCGACCTGCCCGCCGGAGGTGGCGCAGAGGAATTCGCCCGGGCCGACGGCGCTGACGCCACGCACATACCCGGGCGTACCGGCGCTGAAAAGCGATGCAAGCGTGTGCAATTCGCCGCCGCGCAGGACGTAGAAGAAGGTGCCGTCCGCGACGTAGAGGTTGCCCTCGGCATCCACGGTCAGATCCAGCGGCCACATCAGGCCGCCGTCGAGCACCGTCTTCGTCGCACCGCCGGACAGGATTTCGGTGATCTCGCCGGAGAAGTTCGAGACGAACAGACGGTCGCCGACGAATGTGCAGTTGTCCAGGCCGGGCGCGAGCTGGGCAAGGACCTGGCGCTCGCCCGTGCGCGGATCGATGCGCAACACCTCGCCGGTCTGCACCTGTGTGGAGACGATGCGTCCCGCGGGATCGAACTTGACCGAGTCGGGTGTGCCGAGATCGCCTGCGACACGCTCGGGTTCGCCGCCATCCGGATCGATGCGCCAGATGTCGTTGGAGCCCATGACCGGGTAGTAGAGCAGGCCGTCGGGGCCGACCTCCATGGCGTTGGGCATCACCAGGTTGTCCTGCAGAACGCGCGGTGCGCTGCCGTCCAGCGGCAGCTCCATCAGGCGTCCGCCGATCCGGCATTCGTTGACGAACAGGCGGCCGTTGTGCACCGTGATCCCGTTGGCGCCGGGCAGATCCGCGCGGATCACCCGGGTGCTGCCATCGGTATTGCGCACGCTGACCCGCGCGTCCATGTACTCGGTGGCGATGAGATTGCCACCGGGATCGAATGCGAGATCGTCCGGTGCGACGATGTCGCCGCCCTTGGCGCTGACGGTTTCCAGATCGCCGGTGGTCACGTCGAGGGCGCTGATCTGGCTGCCCGCCACCTGGGCGACGTAGACGCGCCCGTCGGGACCGGTGCGTAACCCGTTGGCGCCGAACAGTCGGCTCGGCGGGGTGAGTCGTCGCAGGCTCCAACCCTCGGCGAGGGTGACCGGAGTTGTGCTGCTGTAGCGCGCCCCCTGGCTCACGGCGGGGCCTCCCATGCTGAAGAGAACGTCGGTGTTTGTCCGAAGGTGGCGGCCGACCCGGCCGAATCGGCGGTCGTGACGCACGCCACTTTGCGTGGGGCTACGCTACTTCAATCCTCATAAGGATAGCAATACTTGAAGCACTGATTTTGCGGGGCTACACTGCCGGTCGCTACGCGGTCGTGCGTGGCCGGAGATCTGTTGGACGCAGCGATGAGGAAGCGAGAGTGATTCGGCCCTTCGACCGTTTACCCGGAGAAGGCCCCCGGCGGTGCTGCTGTGGCCCGGCCGTCGGTCCCGGGCTGCACGTCGTGTTGGTGCGCGTGGACAGGGTTCGGGTGCGCATGCCGCGGCGTGAACGCGCGCACGCCGCGCCGGGTACCGGCTGAATTCGCTTGTCCTGGGCCGAGCCGGAGGCCTGCCTGAATCAGCGTGTGCGGAACTTCCTGTCGCACAGCGTGATTGCGAGCAACATCGATCCCCGGCCGGGCGTCGGCCGCCTGGTCCGAAACCGTCGGGCGTTCGGCGCTGAAAACCCCTGCTGGGCAGCGGGTTGGCCGGCGTCGTGATTCAGACCCGCGGGCCGCGGCTCGACTGGATGGCCTGGCGGGCCAGATCCGAGGTGGCGTTGACGATGCCGTTGTCGAAACGCTCCAGTACCAGGGCCTGGGTGGCGGTGAGGTGGGCGCGGTAGAGCCGTTCGGCGGCCTCGGCGCGGCCTGCGGCGATCTCCTCCAGCAGGCGGCGGTGGGTGCGGACCGACTCCTTGGATTCGGTCTCGGAGGGGTATTCGCCGCGTTTGGTGAGCACCTCGGCCCAGGCCTCCTCCTGTGAGGACCACAGTGCTACCAGGCTGCTGACCACGTAGCGAATCGTCGCGTTCGGTGTGAACGAGACGATGAGATCGTGGAAGTCGCGGGCGGTGTGGGTGAAGGGCAGGCCCTCGCCGATCAGTTCCGCGGACGCTTCGATATTGGCCTCGAGTGCGGGAACGATCGCCTCGGCGCGATCCTCGCGGCGGGCGCATTCGGCCGCGCACATCGGTTCCAGCGTGCGCAGTCCGGCGGCCAGATCGCCGAGGGTGACCCGGGCGCCCTGCAGGGCCAGGCCCAGGTGGTACGCGGCGGAGGACTGGTCGGGGCGGTGCACCTCCGCGCCGCCGACATTGCCGCGCCGGACCGTGACCAGGCCCTCGGTCTCGAGGATGCGCAGCGCCTCGCGGATCGAGGGGTAGCTCACGCCGAAATCCTGCACGAGCTGGTCCTGGGTGGGGAGGCGATAATCGTCGTCGCCGGACAGGATGCGGTTGCGCAATTCGGCGGCAACGGTCTCCGCGATGCGGCGCTGCGGGATCCGGCCGCGCCGGGCGTTGGTCACCCCTCGCCTCCGGTCGTACGCCGGCCGCGCATCTGACCTGCCCGTATCGGTGATATCACGCGTGCGAGTCTACCCAGGGCCCGGTGACCATTCAAATATTGCTATCCTTATGAGGATTGAAGTACTGTCCGATTCATGGACTTCACGATGGGTGAGGCCGCCTCCGAACTCCGCGGCGAACTGCGTCGGCTGATCGCAGCGGAGGTTCCCCCGGACTTTCTCGGCGCGTTCACCGACGATCCGGCGGATCTCGCAGTCGCCCAGCGCTTTTCCCGGCTGCTCGCCGAACACGGGCTGCTGTGCGCCGCATGGCCGGTGGAGTTCGGCGGGCGTGGCGCCTCGATCTGGGAACAGACCGTCGTGCGCGAGGAGATGTGGGCCCATCACGAGCCCCGGGGCGCGCAGTACATGGGCGTGAACTGGGTCGGCCCGACGATCATGCGGCACGGCACGCCCGAGCAGCAGCGCAAACACCTGCCGCCGATCGCGCGCGGCGAGGTCATCTGGTGTCAGGGGTTCAGCGAACCCGAGTCCGGTTCGGACCTGGCTTCCCTGCGGACCACCGCGCGCCGGGACGGTGACGGGTGGCGCATCTCCGGGCAGAAGATCTGGACCTCCTACGCCGGTATGGCGCAGTGGTGCTTCCTGCTCGCTCGCACCGCCAAGGAGGAACGAAAACAGCAGGGGCTCACGGTATTTCTGCTGCCGATGACCGATCCGGGCATCGAGGTCCGGCCGATCCGCTCGATGCTGGGACCGCATCATCTCAACGAGGTCTTCTTCGACGGCGTGCGCGCCACCGAGGCCGATGTGCTCGGCGCCGTGGGCGGCGGGTGGCCGGTGGTGCAGGAGGTGCTGTCCTTCGAACGGGTCGGGATCGCCCGCTACGCCCGCTGCGAGCGGTTGCTCCAGGTCGCGCCCGAGGTGCTGGGCGAGGATTGGGACGCGCTGCCCGGCGCGCTGCGTGGCCGATGGGCGCGCATGCTGACGCACTGCCGGCGGGCCCGCCTGCTGGCGTACCAGGTTGTGTCCCTGCAGGATTCCGGGCGGATCACCCCGGCCGACGCGGCCGCCTACCGGATCGCGGTCACCCGCCTGGACCAGGACAGCGGCGCGGTCCTGACCGAGATCGCCGACTTCGCCACCGGCGATTCCGAAGCGCTGCAACGCTTCCGCCGAGCCGTGGCCGATCACGCCCGGTACGCCCATGCCGCCACCGTGGCCTCGGGCAGCATCGAGATCCAGCGAATTCTGCTCGCGCGAGCGCTGTTGGGTGCCGGCCGCAAGAAACGGAACGCGGCATGAGCGCCGGGGCACGCGGCGGCGATTTCCTCGGGTCGTGCTCGCCGCGACGGTCGCCCGGGGCAGCATCGAGGCGCAGCCGATACCGCTGGACGGTCGAAGCCGGGGGCGGTGCAGACGAGCACGAACGCGGCAGGGCAGCGAAATATTCTGTGGGGGATGTTCGTCGCGTCGCGACTTCGCTTTCGGTCGAGGCGGATGTGACGCGGCCGAACGGGTTGGGGGCAGGCGTGACCGAGGATGACGCGGTGCGGTGGCTGGTCGGCCCGGACGTGCTGGAGTGTGCCGTATGAATATCGAGTTATGCTCCGAGGCAGCGGAATTCGGCGTACAAGCGGGTCGGGCGCTGGCCGCTGCCGGAGGCGACGAGCTGGTTCAGCGGGCCGAGCGGGAGCCCGAGGTGCGGCGGGCGGTCGTGGCCGAGGTGCTCGCGGGTCTCGGGGCGTGGGATCTCGCGCCCCGGCGCGAGGTCGTCGAGCTGGAGGCCGCCGCGGCGCTGTGTCGCAGCGCCGGATATCTGGCTGTTCCGTATCCGGTGGCCGAGCGGTTGGCGCGGCCCGAAATCCCGGGCGTCGACGGGCTGGTGGTGGTCTCCGAGGTGGGGCCGGCCGCGCCCGTGGCGGATCTGGCGTTGCGATGGGCGGCGGTGACTGTCGACGGCGTGCGGCGCAATGCCGCTGTGCGGCCGAATGATTCGTCCTCCCGCACGTCCATGTTCGTGGCCGGGTTGGACCTCGGCGCACCCGTCGAGGGCAGCGGTGACCCGGTCGATGTGGCACTGGGGCTGGTGCTGCCGTGCTGGACGCTGCTGGGCATGCTGGATCGGGCCGTGGATCTGGCGCGGACGCATGTGCTGGTCCGGGAGCAATTCGGGGAGCCACTAGCGCAATTCCAGGCGGTGCAGTTCCAGCTGACCGATGCCGAGGTGGAGCGGCGTGGCGTGGAGATGCTCGCTCGGTACGCGTTGTGGAGCATAGGATCCGGCGACGCCGCGGCGGTTCACGACGCGCTGGCTCTGCGCCTGGCCGCGGTCGAGGCGGCCGATACCGTCTTCCGGGTCGCGCACCAGCTGCACGGGGCCGTGGGATTCTGCGATGAATCGACGCTCTCCTGGATCTCGCGGTACAGCCAGCCGATCCGGCGGCTGCCGTTCGGGCGGTCGGCCACCGAGGAACTGCTCGGCAGCGGTCTCGCACGACGCGGACTGCGCGGGTTGTTCTCCGACCCGGCAGCGGTGTGAACGGCCGAAACTCCCAGGGAGGCTGAGGAATTGCGTTACGACCTACCCGGCGAACTGGAGGTCCGGTGCGACGGGCCGGTGCGCACGGTGGTACTGAACCGGCCCGAGGACTTCAATGCCGTCGATGCGCACCTGCACCGCGGACTCGCCACCGTCTGGCGGCAGCTGGCGGCCGACACCGCGGCGCGGGTGGTGATCCTGACCGGTGCGGGCCGGGCGTTCAGCGCCGGTGGTGATCTGGACTGGATCACCTCGTTCCTGCGCGATCCGGTCGCGCGGGACGAGAGCATTCGCGAGGGTGCGCAGATCATCGAGGAGATGCTGCGGTTTCCGCTCCCGGTGATCGCCGCGGTCAACGGCCCGGCCGTGGGTCTGGGCGCGAGTATCGCCGTACTGTGCGATGTGGTGCTGATCTCCGAACGGGGTCACCTGGCCGATCCGCACGTTGCGGTCGGGCTGGTCGCGGGCGACGGCGGTGCGGCGTTCTGGCCGCTGCTGACTCCCATTCTGCGTTCGCGCGAATACCTGTACACCGGCGATCGGATCGATGCCGATACCGCGGTGCGACTCGGCCTGGCCAGCCGCGTGGTCCCGCCGGACGACCTGCTCGGCGAGGCCCGCCGCCTCGCCGAGCGCCTGGCCGCCCAACCGGCCGACGCTCTGCGCGGCACCAAACGTGTTGTGAACATGTATCTTTCGCAGGCGGTCGCCGGCCCGATGCAGGCGGGTTTCGCCGCCGAGGTGGTCACCATGCAATCTCCGGAGCACCGGGAACGTCTGGAAGCGTTGCGGCACAGGACGAGAGGCCGATGAGGTCGCGGTCGCCACGCACGGCCGGCGCCGATGACGCGGGGGCGTGTTGCTGGCCGCGGACCCGACGGGGGCGGCTGTCGGGCGCGGTGGCCGCGAACTCGGCCGACCGGCGCGATCGGCGGCGGGATCCGGGTGTGCCGAGCAAAAGCGCTGTGACATCTGATGATTCGAACCGAGGGGGTGCTCGATGACCGCGCCGCAGCAGCTGGGCGAGTTTCGTGCCGAGGTCCGGCGCTGGTGCCGGGCCGAGATTCCGGCGGACTGGCGGGCCGCGCAGACCGGCGCCTCGGACGCGGAATTCGTCTCGTTCCAGCAGGAATGGTTTCAGCGGTTGCGGGAGGCGGGATTCGCGGTGCCGCACTGGCCCGCGCAGTGGGGCGGGGGGATGCCGGTGACCGAGCAGATCGTGCTCTACCAGGAATTGGCGGCCCACGATGCGCCGCGGCTGGTGCTGGCGTTCGTCGCGATTCACCACGCTGCCGCGACGCTGCTGGCAGCCGGGACACCCGAGCAGCGGGGGCGGCATCTGCCCGCCATTCTGGACGGTGAGATCTGGGTGCAGGGGTTCTCCGAACCCGCGGCGGGATCGGATCTGGCCGCTTTGGCGACCACGGCTCGGCGCGACGGCGAGGACTATGTCGTGACGGGCCAGAAGGTGTGGGCCAGCGGCGCGCAGTTCGCGGATTGGTGTCTGCTGCTCGCGCGCACCGACCCGAATGCGCCGAAGCGACAAGGTATTTCGTACTTCCTGCTGGACATGCGGACGCCCGGGATCGAGGTGCGGCCGATCCGCCAGGCCACCGGCGAATCGCATTTCTGCGAGATCTTCCTCGACCGGGTGCGTATTCCGGCCGGCGGCATGATCGGCGCGGAGAACACCGGATGGCGGGTGGCGCAGCGGACCCTGGGGGCCGAGCGCGGACTGACCATGCTGGAATTGGCCGAGCGACTGGGCAATGCCGGATTCCGGTGGTTGGTGCGGGCATGCCCGGCCGGGGATCCGGTTCTGCTCGACCGGCTCGCCGGATTCGAGACCGAGATCGCCGGACTGCGGCTGCTGTGCCGAGACCTGGTGGAACGACACGAATCCGGGACCGCGGGACCGGCGGATGCGTCCATCGTCAAGCTGTACTACAGCGAACTGTTGCAGCGAATGACCGATTTCGGCACCGAACTCGGGGGAGTCGCCGCCCATACCGTCCTGCACAAGCCGCGATCGGGCGGCTGGGAGTCCGGCGCGTGGGCGCTGGATTTCCTCGGTTCCTGGGAATGGACGATTCCCGGCGGTACCAGCGAGATCCAGCGCACCATCATCGGCGAACGCGGCCTCGGACTGCCCCGGGAACCGAGCGGGGCACGATGACCGGGGCGGTCGGGGACGCGATGGAATTCGCCGAGCTGCACGATGAATTGCGTTCGGTGGCACGGGATGTGCTCGCCGAGCGGGATGCCGCTCGCCTCGCCCCCGCCGGACTCGCGGGTCTGGGGTGGCTCGGTATGGAGATACCGGATGAATCGGGCGGCGCCGGAGCGAGTTTCGCCGAGACCGCGATCGTGCTCGAGGAATTCGGGCGTGCGGCGGCCGGAGGGTACTTCGGGGCGGCGCTCGGAGCCGGGACCTGTGGTCTGCTCGCCGGGACGGCCGAGCGGGACGAGCTGCTGCGCGCGCTGGCCGCGGGCGAGGCGATGACGGCGGTGGCATCGGCCGCCGCGCCCGGCGATTGTGCCGGCGCCGCGCCGTTTCGCCTGCATACCGGCTCCGGCGGGCTGTTGCTCAGCGGCCACGCGGAATTCGTGCTCGACGTGATGTCCGCGGATCGGCTGCTGCTGTTGGCCGACGACCCCGACGACGTACCGGTCATCGTCGCGGCCGAGGCGTCCGGGCTCGCGCGCGCCGCCCAGCCCGTGCTCGACGAGACCAGGACATTCGGCCGCGTCGTCGCGAAAAATGTTGCGGTGCAGCCGGAGTCGGTGTGGCGATTCGCCGGGGATCCGGAGGCGGCGGTGCGGCGCCTGCACGATCGCGCCGCACTCTCGATCGCCTGCGACAGCCTCGGCCTCTGCGCCGCGATGCTGGAGGCCACGACCGCCTATGTGGGCGTTCGTGAGCAGTTCGGCCGTCCGGTCGGGTCCTTCCAGGCGGTCAAACACGCCTGCGCGGATATGCTCGTGCGCAGCACCATCGCCCGGCATCTGGTCGCGGACGCGGTGCGGCAGGCGGTAGCCGGGGATGCCGACGCCTGGGTGGCCGTTTCCATGGCGAAATCCCACAGCTGTGCCGCAGCGGTCGAAATCGCCGGTAAGGCAATGCAATTGCACGGCGGCATCGGCTACACCTGGGAGAGCGGCATCCACCGTTATCACAAGCGCGCCATGCTGAACCGCGCCCTGTTCGGCTCTTCCGCGGCTCACCGGCGCAGGCTGGCGCGGCGGTACCGCGACGTGGGCGCGGGCGCGCAGGAACCATGAGATCGGACCATGACGGCCGGGTCCGCGCCGGGCGCGGATGCCCGGTGCGACAACCGGCCCGGTAGCGCGGTGAGCGCGGCGGAGTGCCCGGTTCCCCGGAAACCCAGCGTGTAGATAACTAAACTCTCCTGCAATGAGAATCTGATTTTCGGGAGTGAGATGGCTACATTTGTCCTGGTGCACGGCGGTGGACACGGTGGCTGGTGCTACCGGTACGTGCGGGAATTACTACAGCGGGACGGTCATCAGGTGTTCGCGCCGACGTTGTCCGGGCTGGCCGAACGTGCCCATCTGCGCACGGCGGGAATAGGTCTGGAGACCCACATCCAGGACGTGGCCGCGCTGCTGCACTACGAGGATCTGCGTGAGGTGATCCTGGTGGGGCACAGCTACGGCGGCATGGTGATCACCGGTGCGGCCGACCGTGCCGTCGACCGCATCGGCCGGATCGTCTATCTGGACGCGGCCAATCCGGTGAACGGCCAATCGCTGGTCGACGTCGCCGGGCAGATCATCGAATCCACGCGGCCCATGGGCGAGACCGTCGACGGTGTGGAACTGGTCCTGCTACCGGCGCCGGAAGCCCCGCTGTTCTACGGGGTCACCGATCCGCGGGATTCGGACTGGATGCGCGAGCGGCTGACCGCGCACCCGTGGAAGTGTTTCGAGGACCGGCTCGACCTGCGCAATGAGGATGCGCTGTGGGCGCTGCCGCAGTATCACATCGTGTGCACCTCGACCCTGGCCACCCGCGATCCGGAATTGGTCGCCAAGGCCCGGGCGCAGGGGCGGCTGTGGGATATCGATACCGGCCACGATCTGATGATCACCGAACCGCGGGCCGTCGCCGACGCGCTGCTGGAGATCGCCGCCTACTGAGCGGCGATCTCTGCAGCGTCGGAATCATTGTCCGGCAGGGGAATTCACGTCCTGTTCGAGTCGCCGGGCCGCCAGTGCGCGCAGATCGCTGGATTTGATCTTGGCGCTGCCGGTCAGCGCGATATCGGACTCGTCGAAGAACAGGACGTGGCGCGGGACCTTGTAGCTGGCCAGGCGTTCGCGCAGATGGGCGCGGATGGCTTGGGCATCCGGTGTCGCGCCCTGGTGCGGGACCACGCAGGCCACCACCACCTCGCCCAGCGTGTCGTGCGGAACGCCCACCGTGCGAGCCACTTTCACGCCCGGATAGCCGATCAGCGCCTCGTCCACCTCGAGCGGCGAGACGTTCGCGCCGCCGGTCTTGATGATATCGGTCAGGCGGCCCTCCCAGAACAACCTGCCGACCGGGTCGAGATGGCCGCCGTCGCCGGTGTGGAAATAGCCGTCGGCGTCCAGGGTTTCCGACAGCGGTGTGCCGAGGTAACCGAGCATGAGAGTCGGTCCCTTGACGCAGATTTCGCCGGATTCGCCGCGCGCGGTGACCGCGCCGGTGATCGGGTCGACGATCTTCACCGTCACCCCCGGCAGTGCCACACCGCTGCTGCCCGCATGCACCTCGTCGGGGGTGTCGGCCGGGAAACAGGTTGTGATGGTGAAGGTTTCGGTATTGCCGTAGGCCCGGCCCGGCTCGTACCAGATCGTGGACACGGTCGGGTGGTGCGCGATCGGGGTGTGGTAGTCGACGAACCGCATGGCGCTCAGGTCCACGGTGTCCCAGTTGGGCGCGGCCTCGAGCTGGGCCCACTGATGCGGCCACGCACCCGGGAAGTTCACTCGCTCGGCCTGCATCAGCTCGAGGGCCGCGGGCGGGTCGAAGACCGGTTGCAGCACAAGGCATCCCCCCGCGGCCAGCGTCGAGCCGAGCGCCTGCGCGAAGTTCCCGGACCAGAAGAATCCGTTGGCCACCCAGGCGCGGACGTTGTCTTGCGGACCGAATCCGAACAGCCGCCGGAATCGCCACATCTGGATGGTCACGCCGCGATGTGCGCTGAGCACGCCCTTGGGAGCGCTGGTCGATCCGGAGGAGAAGAACAGCACGCCGGTGTCGCTGGGCCGGGTCGAGGCGGCGGTGGCCTCGACCAGCTCGCGAGGTTCGCCGCGTCCCCGCGCCAGGAAGGTGTCCCAGGTGTCGATCGCGGCGGTGGGCAGCGCCGGGCCGAGCATGGCCAGGCGGCGCAGGAACGGGTAGCGCGCCGAGCGCAGCGGGCCGAGCCCGGCCTCGCCGAGCGCGGGTTCGAGACCGGCCAGGATCTCCGCGAAATCCTTGCTGAGCACGCGTCTTTCGAACAGCAGCACCGCTACGCCGGACAGCCGCAGCAGCTGGTCCAGTTCCGCGGCGGTGGAGAAGGTGCTCAGCGGCACCGCCACACCACCGGCCAGGCTCGCGCCGAAGACCGCCGCGAGCCATTCGGGACGGTTCGTCATCAACACCCCGACCCGGCCGTCGCGGCCGATCCCGCACGCCCGCAGCGCGCGGGCCACCGCCATCGCGCGTTCCCGCAGTTCGGTGTAGGTCCAGCGCACGACGCCGTCGCCGCCGGGTGCGGCCACGGCCTCGCGGTCGCCGTACAGCTCGGTGACCTCGCGCAGAAACCCGGGCAGGGTCAGCGCGCCGAGCCCGGGCTCACTGTCCAGCGGAGGTCCCGATACGATCGAGATGCCCTGTGCGGCAGTGGTATCCACCGCTGACCCCTTCCCGCCGCTACAGCGGCAGTTCGACCTCGGCGGTGCTCTTGACCAGCACGCCGCCATCCTGATTGGTCAGTTGCAGCTTCACTTGCACCAGCGGCACACCCCAGGCCGACTGCGGTTCCTTGCCGACGACCTCGGCGTCGAAATAGGTGACATCGCCCTCGAAGGCGGGCAGCCGGAAATCGGATTTGATGTGCCGCACCAGGCCGTCGTTACCCGCCCAGTAGGCCAGGTAGTCGGTGCACCAGCCGCCCATGGTCGCGCCGTAGCCGTACGCGCGGGCCATGCCGACCTTACCGGCCTTGTCCTGGTCGATATGTCCGCGCGAGGGCCCGACGTACAGCCCGTCCCGCAGCCGCGGATCGATCCGTGCGCCCTCCTCGTCGAAGGCGAAACCCTCGGTCCAGCCGGGGTCCTGGTACACCCACGGATCGTCGACCCCCTCGGGCGTGACCCAGTGGAACGTGCCCCAGATGTTGAACAGGAAGGCGCGGTACTCGGTGGTGAAACTGGCGATGCTGTGCGGGCCGATCACCCGGCGCGGCAGCGTGTCCCCGACCTTCACCTCGTCGAAATGCGGTGAGACACCGAGTCGATTGGACATCAGCCACTCGGTGCGCAGCCGGCCGATCTCGTCGAGTTCGGCCTCGCTCCAGCGTTTGATCTCGCCGAGCTGGTTCTCGTACATGCCGCGTTTGGTCGCCTCGGCCGCGAGATAGCGGATGGAGGTGGACCGTTCGAGGGCGACCAGCGCGCCGTGCTGATTGCGATGGGTGGTGTCGCCGCGCTGGAACAGCGTGGGCCCGGCGAAATTCGTCGGCGCCACCTTGTAGTCGTGGAATCGGCGCTCCTGGAACAGCTTGTCGCCCGGCCGCACCGGGCAGCCGTAGAACCACCACTCCTCGCCGCCGAAGATCAGGTGGCTGCCGGGAATCCGCCCCACGCACGCCGGGGCCGCGCCGTGGCCGTAATCCAATGCGACAGCGATGGATTGGGGCGCGACGATGCCGCCGTAGCGGGATTCGCGGGCGAACTCCTGGTCCCAGTGCAGCGGATTGGGGTAGTCCATCGCCATCACCCAGCGGCGAATGTCCGAGGCGCTGCACGGTTCCCAGAGCTGCCCGCCGCCGACGGGTTGTCCCACCCGGGGTTCCACATCGGACAGGTCCAGCTCCACGGCGTCGGGTTCGGCGGCCTTGTTCCTATCGGCCTTGCTCGATGAAGTACTCACTGCTGCACTACCTTTCTTCCCGGTTCTCCCGGGCCGGTTGATCCGTGCGGCCCTGCGGATCCGGATATCGCTGTCACCGGTTGACGTCCACGACGATGCGCCCGCGCACCGTGCCGTCGATGAATTCGCTCGCCGCGTCGATGGCCTCGGCCAGGGCGACCTCCCGGGTCAGGGATTCCAGCGCGGCGGTGTCCAGGTCGCGGGACAGCCGCTCCCAGGCGGTGATTCGCCGCTCGCGCGGCGCCATCACACTGTCGATGCCCAGCAGGCTCACCCCGCGCAGGATGTGCGGTGCGACCGTCGCGGGGAAGTCCATGCCCTGAGCCAGGCCGCAGGCGGCGACCGCGCCCCCGTAGCGGGTCTGCGCGCAGGCATTGGCGAGGATGTGGCTGCCCGCGGTGTCGACCACGCCTGCCCAGCGTTCCTTCTGCAGCGGTTTGCCGCGTTCGGCGAGTTCGGCGCGGTCCACCACGGTGGTGGCGCCGAGGCCACGCAGATAGTCCGCTTCGGCGGTCTTGCCGGTCGCCGCGGCCACGGTGAAACCCGCCGCGGTGAGCAGAGCGATGGCGATACTGCCGACGCCGCCGGTCGCGCCGGTGACCAGCACCTCGCCCTGATCCGGCCGAATACCGAAGCGGTGCAACGCCTCCACGCACAGGCTCGCGGTATATCCCGCGGTGCCGATCGCCATCGCCTGCCGGCTGCTGAACGCCGCGGGCAGCGGCACCAGCCAGTCGCCGTTGAGGCGAGCGCGCTGCGCCAGCCCGCCCCAATGCTTCTCGCCCACACCCCAGCCGTTGAGTACCACCCGGTCACCGGCGGTGAATCCGGCGTGGGTGCTCTCGGTCACCACACCGGCCAGGTCGATGCCGGGCACGAGCGGGAAGGTGCGCGCGATCGGCGAGGATCCGGTGATCGCCAGGGCGTCCTTGTAATTCAGCGTCGAGTACTCCACATCGACGGTGACGTCGCCGTCCGGTAACCGGTCCTCGTCCAGGCTGGTCGCGGAAACCGTCTGCCCGGCATCGGATTTGTCGATCACGAGTGCGGAAAACATAGCGGGGGAGGTCCTTTCTGATTGCATGTCTCAGCGTGCGGTCCAGCCGCCGTCCACGACGATCGTCTGGCCGGTGACATAGGCCGCCGCGTCACCGGCCAGCCAGACGATGGCCCCGGTGATATCGCTTGCGACCGCCTGCCGGGGCAGGGGAGTGTTGCGGCGCAGATATTCCGCACCGCGTTCGCTGTCGTACAGGGAATCGGTGATCTCACTGCGGAAGAAGCCCGGTGCCACGGTGTTGACCCGGATCGAGTGCCGCGCCCACTGCACCGCGAGTTCCGCGGTGAGCCCGGACAGGCCCGCCTTGCTGGCCGCGTAGGAGGCCTGCGGAATGCCCGGCACCCCGACGCGTCCGCTGATCGAGGACACGTTGACGATCGAGCCGCGCCCGGCCTCGCGCATATGCGGAAATACCTGCTGCGCCAACAACAATGGCGCGATCAGATTGAGATCCATGGTGCGGCGCACGTCGGCGAGCGATTCGGATTCGGCGCGTTCTTCGCCGAATCTGTTGCCCGCGGCGTTGATCAGGATTTCCGGCGGGCCGAGCGCGTCGACCACGGCGGGTACGAGCCGCCCGGCCCCTTCCGGGTCGGACAGATCGCAGGGAACCGCCGCGCCGTCGATATCCTCGGCCAGTCGCACCAGCCGGTCGCGGCGCCGGGCCACCACCGCGACTCGCGCGCCGAGTCCGGCCAGGGCGCGGGCGACGGCCGCGCCCAGTCCCGAGGACGCGCCCGTCACGATCGCCACCCGCTCGTGCAGGTCGAACATGCGGGCGGCGGTGTCACCGGGAGATTCCGGTCCGGCGGCGTTGTCGGCCACGTACTCAGCCAATCGTCAGTAGGTGCGGGGGTGCGGCGACCGGTGGCGGTCGAGCAGTTCGGGCAGCCGGGTGCGCTCGACCTTGCCCATGGCGTTGCGCGGCAGTTCCGGTACCGCGCACCAGATTTCGGGGACCTTGTAGCGGGCCAGCTCGCGGCGGCAGCGCGCGTCGAGGGCATCGAAATCGACTGTGCCGTCGACACTCTGGACCAGGGCCGCGACGCGCTGGCCGAGGCGTTCGTCCGGCACCGGGCACAGGGCCACGGCGGCGACGGCGGGATCCGCGGCGATGACGCGCTCCACCTCGAGCGGGTAGATATTGGCCCCGCCGCGGATGATGACCAGCTTCTTGCGGTCCAGCACCGTCAGCCAGCCGTCGGCGTCGACGGTGCCGATATCGCCGGTCGCGAACGGGCCGGGTTCCGGCGGCCGGATGCCGCCGTTGTCCCAGTGTCCCAGGAGCGCTCGCCACTGTCCGGCGTACGGTCCCGTTCCGGCCGCGGTCAGACACAGCTCGCCGAGTTCCCCCGCCGGAAGTCGTTGGCCCGCATCGTCGTACGCCGCGACGTCGAACTGCGGCAGCAACCGCCCGCTCGCGCGCGGACGTCGCTCACGGCCGACAGGGTCGATCGAGACGACCGACGGCGCCTCGGTGAGTCCGTATGTGGCCCTGGGGGTCAGGCCGTGCGCGGCGGCGAAATCTGCGAACAGGTTCTCCCCGGCGTCACCGCCGCCGCTCCAGACCTCTTGCAGGGAACCGAGATTCAGCTGAGGTCGTCGCGCCAGGTCGAACACCTGCGCGGGTGCGCCGTTCCAGCACGTCACCCGGCGGGTGGTGATCCACTCCGCGACGCCGTCCACATCGCGCCGGTCCATGATGACCGCGCAGCCGCCCGCCTGCGCGGTGAGCAGGGTGGACAGCACCATCAGGTTCAGGATCGTCAGCGGGAAGCTGTCGCCCTTGCGCAGGTCCGGGCCCCAGCCGCGGGTCCGCACCAGGGTCGCGCCGGGCAGTAGGAGGTTGTGGTGGCTGTGCACCACGGCTTTCGGACGCCCGGAGGTGCCGCTGGTGAAGGCGATGGCCGCGGGGTCGTGGGGGCCGGGGGAAACAGCCGGGGCCGGGTCGGTGCGGGCCAGCAGATCTGCCCAGCGGGGGGCGTCGATGCGGCCGGGAACGTCTATGCCGCAGCGTTCTCCGGCCAGCAGGACCGCGGGCGCGCAGGTCTCGTGCAGGCCCGCCTGCTCGCTCGCGGACAGCGCCTCGCCGATGCCCGCCCAGATCGCGCCGATGCGCGCGACACCGTGGAAGGCGGCCACGATGTCCAGGTCATTGGGCAGGCAGGCCGCGACGCGGTCGCCCGGACGCACGCCGAGCGACCACAGTGCACCGGCGGCGCGATCGGCCTGCTCGTCCAGTTCGGCGTACGACCAGACGCCCGAGACCGCCTCGATCGCCGGGGAGTCCGGGCGGGTTCGCAGGGCGGTGTCCAGCACCCGCGCGATCGTGCCCGGACTCTCGCGCTGGGACGTCGCGCCGGTGCTACTTTCCACGCTCCCTTTGATATCAGTATCTTTACTATCCTTGCAAGGATTAATCCGATACTCTGGCAGACGCGCCGCCGTGGCCCGGTCGTCCCGGCATGCTGCGCACCGAATCACGCCCCGGCCACCTCCGTCATCCTGCGCTCGCGACACCTCCGCTCCGGCGTTTCCTGGCGGTAGCGGCGGCAATCCGAACGTGGAGGACGCTCATGACACACACCGGTCCGCTGTCGGGAGTACGGGTCATCGATCTGACGGCGATGGTCATGGGGCCGTACTGCACGCAGATCATGGCGGATATGGGCGCCGATGTGATCAAGATCGAACCGCCCGCCGGGGACAACACCCGCTACATCTCCGCCGGACCCGAGCCAGGAATGGGCGGGGTGTTCGTGAACGTCAACCGCGGAAAACGCAGTGTGGTACTGGATCTGCGGTCCGGCGATGGCAAACACGCACTGCGGGAGCTGATCCGCGACGGTGACGTGTTCATCCATTCCATGCGCGGCAAGGCGATCGCCCGACTCGGCTTCGACTACGACGCCGTCGCGGCGATCAATCCCGCCATCGTCTACACCAACTGTTACGGATACGGCCGGCGCGGCGCCGATGCGGATCTGACCGCCTACGACGACACCATCCAGGCCGAGTGCGGACTGCCCTCGGTGCAGGAACAGCTCACCGGCACAGCGGGTTACGTCGCCACCATCATGGCCGACAAGGTCGCCGGGCTGACCGCGCTGTACGCGACCACGATGGCGCTGTTCCATCGCGAGCGCACCGGCGAGGGCCAGGAGGTCGAGGTCGCGATGTTCGAGACCATGGCGGCCTTCCTGCTCGTCGAACATGCCAACGGCGCGATGTTCTCCCCGCCGCTGGGGCCCGCGGTGTATCACCGTGCGGTGGACCGCAATCGGCGGCCGTATCGCACCAAGGACGGGTACATCTCCGCGCTGGTCTACAACGACAAACAGTGGGCCGCGTTCGTGGAGGCGGTGCAACCTGCGTGGGCCGGACCGGAATTCGCCACGCTCGCCCAGCGCGCGAAACGCATCGATACCGTGTACGCGCTGCTGGGGGAGACCTTCGCCGAGCGAACCACACACGAGTGGCTCGAACTGCTGCGCCTCCGCGACATTCCGTGCGCGCCGGTGCGCACCCTGGACGACCTCTTCGACAATCCGCACCTGACCTCGGCGGACTTCTTCGAGACCGTCGATGCCCCATACGGCCCGGTGCGTTACCCCGGCGTGCCGACCTGGTTCTCGCGCACACCCGGCCGGGTGGCGGGACCGGCTCCGCGTCTGGGTGAGCACACTGCCGAGATCGTGGACGGGGAGCGCGCATGAGAGTGGTCGGTACTGCTGGGTCGGTGTGGCGTTACGCCGTTGTGCTGAGCTGGTTCTCGCGCACGCCCGGCCGGGTGGCGGGGCCGGCTGCGTGTCTGGGTGAGCACACTGCCGAGATCATTGACGGGGAATCCGCATGAAAGTGGTTACAACTGGGGGGACGGCGTACGGGCCGGTGCGGTGGCATCGGGTTGTGTCGATGGGGTTTTCGCGTCCGTGGGTAACGCTGATGGGTTCGGCGTCCCGGCCCGGCGAGCACAGTGGCCGAGTCCTAGGCGGGGAGCGCGGATGAAGGCGATCGGTGCCGATGAGCTGGATGTCGCGGAATTCCTGCGGGCCGGTGACCGCATCGTCATCGGGCAAGCGTGTGGCGAGCCCACTACCCTGATCGAGGGGCTGATCGCGGGGGCGGGGGCGGTCGGGGATTTGTCGGCGTTCATCGCGACGAGTTTTTCCGGGCTGCTGACTCCCGAAGCGACACAGGCATTTTCGCTGTCGAGTATGGGAGCCATCGGCGCGTTGCGGTCGCTCACCGCCGCGGGGCGGCTCGCGGTGATTCCTTGCCATGTCGGCCGGGTGGGGCCGCTCATCGAGGCCGGGATCATCGGGTGTGATGTGGCGTTCGTGCAGGTTTCGCCGCCGGATGCGCAGGGGAACCACAGTTTCGGGTTGATCAGCGACTACGTTCGGGCCGCGGTCGAGCGGGCGCGGGTGGTCGTCGCGGAGGTCAACGACCGGGTGCCCTGGACGTACGGCGCGACCCTGCACACGAGTGAGATCGACTACGCCGTAACGGTTTCTCGCGATCCGGTGCGGGTACCGCCCGGCCGCATTACCGAAACCGATTCCGCCATAGCGAAATACGCCGCCGCCTACATCGAGGACGGTTCGGTTTTGCAAACCGGCGTGGGGGCGGTGCCCGATGCGATCCTGCGGCTGCTGCACGACCGCCGCGACCTGGGCGTGCATTCGGGCATGATCGGCGACGGCCTGGTCGATCTGGCCGAGGCCGGAGTGCTCACCAATGCGCGTAAGCGGATCGACCCGGGTGTCTCGATCACCGGCGCGCTGATCGGCACCGAGCGGCTCTACGAATTCGCGCATCGCAACAACTCAATTCGGATGTGTCCGACGTCGTACACGCACGACGCGTCCGTGCTGGCGCGACTGGACCGCTTGGTGACGATCAACTCGGCGCTCGAGGTGGATCTCACCGGCCAGGTCAACGCCGAGCAGACCGGATCGGCCTATCTGGGCGGGACCGGCGGGCAGGTGGATTTCGTTCGGGCCGGGGCGAATTCGCCGGGCGGTCACGCGGTGATCGTACTGCCGTCGACCGCGAAGAAGGGCACGGTCAGCCGGATCACCGCGGCGCTGTCGGGGCCGGTGACCACCGCACGCAGCGATGTGGACGTCATCGTCACCGAATTCGGCGCGGCCGAGTTGCGTGGGCGGACACTGGCCGAGCGCAGCCGCCGTCTGGCCGCCATCGCGCACCCGGACTTCCGGGAGGACCTGGAGCGGGCCGCGCACACCATCCAGCAGAGAGGTTTCTGAGTGAACGACGCTGTCCGGTTCGACGCCCGGGAGGACGGTATCGCCGTCATCACCCTGAATCGCCCCGAGATCCGCAACTGCCTGACCGCGGAGGTCCGCGCGGGCCTGGCCGCCGCATGGGACCGGTTCGAACGAGATCCCCTGCTGCGCATCGCCATCCTGACCGGCGCGGGGGAGCGGGCATTCTGCGCGGGCGGTGATCTGAAGGAGATGGTGGCGACCGGCATGCGGGTGCCGCCGCGGGAGATGTTCGCGCTCCCCTACGACACCGTCGAGTTGTCCAAACCCACCATCGCGGCGGTCAACGGCGTGGCCTACGCGGGCGGCTGGATGATCGCGCAGGCCTGCGACCTGTGCGTCGCATCCACCACCGCCCGGTTCGCGATCACCGAGGTCAAGGTCGGCCGCAGCGCACCCTGGGCCGCGCCCCTGATTCACATGATCCCGCAGCGCGTCATGATGGAGATCATGCTGACCGGCAGGCCGATCACCGCCCGCCGGGCGTACGAGATCGGCCTGGTCAACCGCATCGCCGAACCGGACGAACTACTCTCCGCCGCACTGGCATTGGCTGCCGAAGTGCTCGCCGGCGCGCCGCTGTCGGTCCGTGCGGCCCGCGAAACCGTCATGCTGGCAACGGAAATGGGGCGGTCGGCGGCCCTGCAAGCCGCACGCAGCGCCTCGGAGCTGTGCTACAACAGCGACGACGCCCAAGAGGGGCCGCGCGCCTTCGCCGAAAAGCGCTCGCCGCGTTGGCGGGGACGGTGATTCGCACGACCACGCCCGTGGCCCGGCCAGTTGTGCGGCCCGGCGGCCCTGACCGAGTCGCCCGTCCGGCTGCAACGAGCTGTGTCGCGACCGCCGGCCGCTCATTGATCCGGCAGGACCACACGTAATCGGAACATGTTGTCCTGCAGAATTGTTCGGCCGAAAGCTGCGTCGAGTGCGCCGAGCCGCTGCCGACTCGGCGCCGTTCGGTGCTGTACGGCAGGCGCACCGATGTCGACGGCAGGTTGATCGATCGGGCCCGCCGGGTGAGTCCGTGAAGGCCGCGGCACGACTGATGTTTTCCAGGGCAACTATGCCTTCCACCTCCCGACTTCGGCGGTGACCACCGCCCGCTGCGCGATTCAGGGGCCGGCGACCGCGCGGGACAGCGTCCGCCCGAGATCGCCGATGCTGTCTTCGAACAGGCGCTGGACGATCGCCTCGGTGCCCCGCGCTCGGCCGCAGCGCTCGCGGACCTGGGCGCGCGCGCCAGCCGGGCGGTGGTCGATGCCCCTGGTCTGCGACGGCGTGCGCACGTGGTGTCGAGTCCACGCGGCGGGCGCGCCGCTCAGCCGTGTACCACGCCGCTGAGCGGGTGCGCCTGGAAGAACTCCCACATGGCCGCGGTGGCGTCGATGGATGTGGTGGTCGATCCGACCAGCGGGGTCGGGGAGACGATCGACGCGTGGCCCGGCCAGGTGTGGCCGCCGCCGAGCACCGTGTACAGCTCGACGGTGGCGTTCGCCGGGCACTGGTAGGTGGTGAGGGTGACATCGGCGGCGACGTCGCGCCGGCGGGGTTGCCTGGTGCAGCCGTTGCGGTGGGCCCAGGCCGCGGCGTTGCCGGGAATGTCGGTGGGGCCGGGACCGTTCCGCGGCCCGCTGGACGAGCCGCCGTCCGGTGCGGGAAGGTAGCGCGCGTTGGCGCCCTGGCCGCCGGCGTACGCGACGAGCGGGTCGGCCGTGCCGTGGAACGCGACGACCGGAACCGGGCGCACGGTGCGGCACCAGGTGAAATCCTGCAGTCCGGCGACCGGGCCGATCGCCGCGATCCGGTCGGAGAGTTGGCAGGCCAGCGAGGACGCGGTGAACGCGCCCATCGACAGTCCGGCCACGTACACCCGGCGAAGGTCGATACAGGATGTCGCCTCCACATGCGACATCAGCTCGGACAGATAGGACACATCGGCACTGTTCGGGCTGAAATCCCAACGGGGCCAGCCCGGTTCGTCGATCTCCGGGGTGATCGTCGTGAAGCCGTGGCTGTCGCCGTACGGGCCCAGGCCGCTGCCCTCGTGTTGCAGGACGGCCAGTTCCAGGTATCCGTGCAGGTCGAACACCAGGGGCAGCGGGCGATCCGCGGCCGAGGGAATGTCTTGGATGTAGGTTCCCGAGCGCCCGGCCGCGGTGAACTGCCGGGTGGACTGCCCGGAGGGCAATGCGGGGGCGTGACAACCTGATGATGCAACGGGGGCAACCGAATTCGCGGGCGCGGCCGCGGCGGTCTGGGTAACGGCGCTGAGGGCGGTGGCCGCGAGCGCGGCGGTGGCGAGTATCGCGCGAGCCGCGCGGCCCAGTCGGTGCGCGGTGCGGTGTCCACGGGCAGCGGGATTCCGCCGCGGCGACCGCGATGCGGCAGCATTCTCGATCATGAGAGGCATATTCGCATGCTTTTGGGTGCTCGGGTGGACGTTCGATGCCAGTTCCGCCCCGGAAATCGGGGCCGGAAGTTTGCGGGATTGCACGCTGGAAAGAATAATATTCTTGTGAATGAGAATAGTGCTGCGCGCCCCGCGGGTGATATCGCGAGCCGGATCGCGGCACGCACACTGGCCGATCGGGAGGCGGCCTATGCGGGTGAGGTGCGGCGGCTGCTGGACGCCGCGCTCGAACTGATCCGTGCCGCCGGCACCGGTGCGCGGCCCCGGGTCGCCGATATCGTCGCGGCCGCGGGTTTGTCGAATGACGCGTTCTACCGGCACTTTCCGTCGAAAGACGCACTCATCACCGTGCTCATCGAGGACGGCGCGGATCGTCTGGTCAGCTATGTCGCCCATCGGATGGACAAGCAGGGTTCGCCACGAGAGGCGGTGCGGGCCTGGGTGGAGGGCATCTTGTCCCAGGCCGCCGACGACACCGCCACGACCACCCGCGCGGTGCTGTGGAACGCGGGCGCGCTGACCCCGGCCATCGACTCGGGCTCACCCCTGCCCAGTGGGCGACTGGCCGTGTTGCTGCACCGGCCGTTCGCCGAATTGGGCAGTGCCGATCCGGAATTCGATGCGAGCCTGGTCGCGCACGCGACCGTCGGACGGCTCTCGGACCATCTGTGGCGACGCGCGGAACCCACCGCCGCCGACGTGGATCGGGTGACCGCGTTCTGCCTGCGGGCGCTCACGATCGGCCCGGCCGTCGGACAGCGCTCGACCGGCCGCTGAGTGCGGTCCGGGCCGATTTCCACACCGGCTAGGACCGGTCCGGCGGTTCGCCCGTGTTTCGCAGGTAACCGAGCGGGGCGTAGTTCGCCCAGCCCTGCTCGGGCCAGTTGAACCAGCCCGCCGAGGCCGAGGTGCCCCCGTCCGGGTGCAGGGTCGTGCCGGTCAGATAGGCCGCGAGATCCGAGGCCAGGAACACCACGCAGCCGGAGATGTCGGTGACCTCCCCGGAACGGCCCAGCGGTATCGCCACCCGCACGCCGACCGGATCGTCCATCGCGTTGTCCCCCTGTCCGTGCCCGATGCGAGCCAGGTTGGGAGTCGGGACGTAGTCCGGCGCAACGCAATTGACCGTGATCCGGTCCGGTGCGAGTTCGATCGCCAGGGTCCGGGAGAACTGCTCCACCGCGGCCTTGGCGGCGGAGTAGACCGCGAAACCCGGTGCGGCGCGGTGCGCTTCGATAGTGGTGATGGTGATGATGCTGCCGCCCTGCCCGCCCGCGCGCATCCGCGGTGCGGCCAGCGAGCACGCGTGCATGACGTGCAGCAGATTCGCGCGCAGCAGCGCGTCCCAGCCCTTCGGCCGGGTTTCGGTGAACGGCGCCCGGAAGGTGCCGCCGACCACGTTGACCAGCGTGTCCAGCCGTCCCCAGCGCTGGTCTACCTCGTCGAACAGGGCGGCGAGCACCTCGGGATCGCGGGCGTCCCCGACTCGCACGATCGCATCGTGACCGCCGTCGGCGAGTGCGGTGCGCAGATTGGCCGCGGCCTCGGCATCCAGGTCCACGATCGCCGCGCGTACGCCGTTGGCGGCCAGATCGGTCACGATCGCCCGGCCGAGACCGCCCGCGCCGCCGGTGATCACGGCGACCCGATCGGCCAGACCGCTGCGCCGCTCGAACCAGCCCGGACCGGATGCGCCTGCGCCGTTTCGTATCTCGCTCGTCATCGCAGATACGTCGCGCCGAAGGATTCGATGAAATCCAGTGTGGCCGTGCGCTCCCGGGTGCGCGCGGATACCACGATCCAGGTGATCCCGGCCTTGTCCAGCTCGGCGAACGCCGCTCGATTCCGGTCGGGTTCGTCGGTGGGCCTCGCGAGGCTCTCGTCGTGGTAGGAGTACACCACGTCGATCGGGTCGGTGCGCCCGGATCGCTCTGCGGACGCCCGCAATTCGGCGATGTCACCGGCGAGCTGCCCGATCGGCCCGAGTTCGGGAGTCCTTGCGGTGGAACTCAATTGCGGACCGCCGGACATCGGCATCCAGCCCTGTGCGCGAGTGGCGACCCGGCGCCGGGTGAGTGCGGAATTGCCGCCGATCCAGATCGGAATCGGATTCTGCACCGGCCGCGGCCGGGCGATCACGTCGCGGGCGTTGAAATGCCGGCCGGCATAGCTGAACGGCTCGCCGCTCCAGTGCAGCGGCAGGGTTTCCAGCGCCTCGTCGAACAGTGCGTTGCGCTCCTCGAAATCGATTCCCAGAGCGTGGAATTCGCTCTTCTGATAGCCGGTGCCCAGGCCCAGGATGGCGCGCCCGCCGGAGAGTTTGTCCAGTGTGGCCGCGGCCTTGGCCAGCAGGAACGGATTGCGGTACGGCGCGACGGCCAGATACGTCAGCAGCCGCAGCCGCTCGGTCGCCCCCGCGACATAACCCAGCGCCACCAGCGGATCGAGGGTCTGGTGCCCGCCCGAGGCCAGCCAGCGCGCACCGGGGATCGGATGTTCGCTCAGTGACAGCGCGTCGAAGCCCGCGCGCTCGACCGCGATCGCGACCTCGCGCAGCGGGCCGGCGTCCAGAACATCGCCGTCGTACCCCGTGGTTTCCGGGTAGTGGAAGATGAATCTCATCTCAACGTCCTCGTTTGACCTGGTTGAACGGCACGCCGCGGTCCGCGGCGTATTCGCGGGGCATGCCCAGCACCCGTTCGCTGATGATGTTGCGCGCCATCTCGGTGCTGCCACCGGCCAGACTCCAGGCGTTGCGGAACAGATAGTCCAGGCCGATCCGCGCGATTCCGGGCCCGTCCGCATCCCCGGTCACCGCGGCCGAACCCGCGATCGTCATCGCGGAATCGGTTTGCTGCCAAGTTGTTTCGGCACCGAACAACCGGACGACGGATCCGGCGGCCGGTGGCATCGCACCGCTGGAGATGGCCTGGGTGACATGGTCGATCAGCTGATTGCGAACCACGTTCATCATCCGCGCCGCGCCGATGTCCTCGCGTACCTTGGGATCGTCCAGGCGGCCGGTGTCGCGGGCGAGATCGACCAGTATGTTCGCATCGCCGCCGAGGTGGGGGCGGCGGCCGCTGGTGTACGGCGAGGTGCCGCCCATCGCCGCGCGCTCGTGCACCAGCAGGCGCGAGGTCGCCGCCCAGCCCCCGCCCACCTCGCCGACCACGGCGTCGGCGGGCAGCCGCACATCGTCGAAGAATTCCTGGCAGAACTCGGTCGACCCGGTGACCTGCTTGATCCGCTGGATGGTCACCCCGGGCGCGTCGACCGGGACCAGAAACATGGTCAGGCCGTTGTGTTTGGGCACGTCCCAGTCGGTGCGGGCCAGGCACAGCCCGTAGTCCGCGCCGTACGCGCCCGAACTCCAGATCTTGGACCCGTTGAGCACCCATTCGTCCCCGTCGCGGTCCGCGCGGGTGGTCAGACCGGCCAGATCGGACCCACCCTTGGGTTCGGACAGGAACTGCGCCAGAATCTCCTCGCCCCGCAGCACAGCGGTCAGGTGTGTGCGTTTCTGCTCCTCGGTGCCGAGTTCGGCGAGGGTGGCGGCGCAGATGGCCAGGGTGGGCACGTTCAGCTCGAGCGGCATCTCGTAGCCGAGTGATTCCTCGGTGAACGCACGCTGGTGCGCGGGCGTGAGTCCTTGTCCGCCATAGGCTTTCGGGAAGCAGATACCGGCGAAGCCGCCTTCGGACAGGATGCGCTGCAATCGGCGGGCCCGGCCCCAGGCCTCGTCGTCGGGGACGCCGAGGCGGGACTGCGAGGCGGGTGGGAGGTTCTCCTTCAACCAGCGCCGGGCCCGGTCGCGGAAGACGTCGACCGGTTCGAGTTCGGTGGATTCGGTTGCGGTGGTCATGCGGCGCTCCGGACGAGTAGGTCGGTGATGCGGCGATGGTGTTCCTCGGGGGTGCCGTACAGGGCGCGGCCGAGGGTGACGCGCCGCAGGAACAGGTGCAGATCGTGTTCCCAGGTGACGCCGATGCCGCCGTGGATCTGCACGCAGTCCTGCACGATGACCGGCGCCTTCTCGCCCACGTACGCCTTCGCGACGCTGACGAGTTCCGCCGCGGTGGACGGGCTGTCGTCGATGCCCGCGGCGGCGGCCCGCGAGGTTGCCTCGCAGGCCTCCAGCCAGGTCTTGTTGTCGGCCATGCGGTGTTTGAGCGCCTGGTAGGAGGCCAGCGGGCGGCCGAAGGTGTAGCGGTCGAACATCCACTCCACGGTCGCGTCGAAGGCGCGGCGGGTGGCCGCGGTCGATTCCGCGGCGGTCAGCACGGCGGCGACGTGCAGCTGGGATCGCACTGCGGCCGAGGCGTTTTCACCGCTCTGCACGACCGCGTCCGGGCCGAGGGCGACGTTGTCGAACTCCACCCGGGCGGTGCGCCGGACCAGGTCCAGCGTCCACGTCGGGGTGACGGTGACGCCGGGACTGCCGGTGCGTACGAGCAGCTGGATCGGCCCGTCCGGGCCGTGCGCGGTGACCAGCAGAACGTCGGCGACATCCCCGGCTTCGACGCGATCCTTGCAGCCGGTGAGGCGGTAACCGTCGCCGTCGGGTTCGGCGCGGGTCTGCTCCGGGGCCAGTTCGAGGCCGTGGCGCGGTTCGTACAGCGCCCACGCGGCGATCAGATCACCGGCGAGGATTTCCCCGATGACCTCGCCGAAACGGTCGCCCGCGGCCACCAGTCCGGACAGGACCGCGCTGGTGGGAATCAGCGGTCCCGGCGCGCAGGTGTGGCCGAATTCCGCGGCCACCAGGGCCAGCTCGGTGACCGGCCGCCCGGAGACCGAGCCGCCGCCCAGACTCTCCGGGACCAGCATGGCGGTCCAGCCCAGCTCCGCGCCCCGCCGCCACCAGTCGCGGTCGAAACCCGTTGCGGTGTCGGCGAGTTCGCGTACCACCGGGATCGGTACGGTGCGGTCGAGGAACTCGCGGGTGGTGGTCTGGAACAGCACTTGATCGCTGGTCGGTTCCGCAGTCATGGTCTACCGTCCTCCACTTCGTAGCGATCCTCATTTGACGGTGTCGCAAACCGATGTGAGAATCAGATCATCAGTTAATGAGAGTATCATTCTCATGAGTCGGATGGACGGTGCACTCGCGGCCGGCCGAAGGGAGTCAGCAGTGGTGAACGACGTCACGTCGACGGACTTTTTCATGGGGCGCGAGCTCCTCGAGAACCCGTATCCATACTTCGACGCCCTGCGGGCCCAGTGCCCCGTCACCAAGGAGAACCACCACGGCGTCTACATGGTGACCGGCTACGACGAAGCGCTCGAGGTGCTCAACGATCCGGAGAAGTTCTCCTCGTGCACCTCGGTGACCGGGCCGTTCCCGGGCCTGCCGGTTCCGCTCGAGGGCGAGGACATCAGCGAGCTGATCGAGCAGCACCGCGACGCGCTGCCGTTCAGCGATCAGCTGCCGACCCTGGACCCGCCGGTGCACACCCAGCATCGCGGCCTGCTGATGCGGCTGATCACGCCCAAGCGGCTCAAGGAGAACGAGCAGGCGATGTGGGCGATCGCCGACCGGATCCTGGACGAATATCTGGTCGCCGACTCGGCCTGCTTCATTCGCGATTTCGCCGGGCCGTTCACCCTGTACACGATCGCCGATCTGCTGGGCGTCCCGCCGGACGATCAGGAGGAGTTCCTCTACACATTGCAGCGCGATCCGCATCGCAAGGCGGGCAGCGCGATCGGCAGCACCAAGGGTGATGCCATGCAGGACAACCCGATCGAATTCCTCTACGAGAAGTTCTCCGCGTACATCGAGGACCGGCGCCGCGAACCGCGCGGAGATGTGTTGTCCAGCATGGCCGCCGCGCCGTTCGCCGACGGCACCGAGCCGCCGGTGCGGGACGTGGTCGCGGTCGCGGCGAACCTGTTCTCGGCGGGACAGGAGACCACGGTCCGGCTGCTCAGCTCGGCGCTGAAGCTGATCGCCGAACAGCCCGAGGTGCAGCGGTGGTTACGCGAGGACCGTTCGCGGATCGGCAATTTCATCGAGGAGGTGCTGCGCACCGAGAGCCCGGTGAAGGGCGATTTCCGGCTCTCGAAGGTGCCGGTGACCGTGGGCGGGGTCGATCTGCCCGCCGGGACCACCCTGATGATCGTCAACGGCGGCGCCAACCGGGACCCGCGCAAGTTCGCCGATCCGTCGACCTTCGATCCGCAGCGTTCGAATGCGCGCCAGCACATTTCGTTCGGCCGCGGCATCCACACCTGCCCGGGCGCGCCGCTGGCGCGCGCGGAATCGCGGGTGGCCATCGAGCGACTGCTGGACCGCACCACCGACATTCGGATCGATGAGCGGTACCACGGGCCCGCCGATGCCCGCAGCTACAGCTATGTGCCGACGTTCGTGCTGCGCGGCCTGACCGAACTGCACCTGGAATTCGACATCGCCGAAAGCGAGGCATAGATGAAGGTCTCCATCGATGCGGACCGTTGCCGCGGCCACGGTATCTGCCTGGGTATCTGCCCGGAGGTATTCGAGCTCAGCGACGACGGGTACGCCGAGGCGGGCCCGGATGTGGCTCCGGAGTTCGAGGACGCGGTGCGGGAGGCCGCCCAGGCGTGTCCGGAACAGGCCATCGTCGTGAACTGAGCTGATCGCGATCGAAGGGAGCGTGCGATGAGCGAGACCGGTCCGTCGTCCGATTCCGCTGCGGGCGAGCGGGTTCGGCCGCTTGGTGCGGCGCAGTTGACGCCGGGGTGGCATGCCGGGCGGACGCCGGACCGGCCCGCGATCGTGCTGGCCGCCAGCGGCGAGGTGGTGACCTACGCGCAACTCGAGGACCGCTCGATCCGGTTCGCCCGGGCGCTGCGCGCGCGTGGGCCGAAGGTCGGCGACCATATCGCGATCCTGCTGGAGAACAACCGGCAGTTTCTGGAGATCGCCTGGGCGGCACAGCGTTCGGGGCTGTACTACACCGCGGTCAACCGGCATCTGACCGCCGGGGAGGTGCAGTACATCCTGGACGACTGCGGCGCCACCGCGCTGATCACGAGTGAGTCGCTCGCCGAGGTGGTCTCGGGCCTGGATCTGTCCCGGGTGCCGATCCGGATCTGCGCGGCCGGGCGGATCGATGGTTTCGAGGACTACTCGCAGGTGCTGGCCGGGACCTCCGGTGAACCGCTGGGACCCGAGGAGTGCGAGGGCCGGGAGATGCTCTACTCCTCGGGAACGACGGGGCGGCCCAAGGGGATTCGCAAACCGCTTCCGGCCACGCCGCTGGGCGATCCCGACGCCCCGCCGGTGCAGATCGCCCGTGGCCTGCTGGTCAGCGGCGCCCGCGAGGACGCGGTCTACCTCTCACCCGCTCCGCTGTATCATGGTGCGCCGCTGGTCTTCTCGATGTCCTGGCAGCGCATGGGCGCGACGGTGATCGTGATGGAACGGTTCGAGCCGCGGCTGTATCTCGAACTGGTTCAGCGCTACCGGGTGACGCATACCCAGCTGGTGCCGACGATGTTCGTGCGCATGTTGCGGCTGCCGCGTGCGGAGCGGGAGAGCTACGACGTTTCCAGTCTGGTGGACGCGGTGCATTCGGCCGCGCCCTGCCCGGTGCCGGTCAAGCGGCAGATGCTGGATTGGTGGGGGCCGATCATCAGCGAATATTACTCGGGCACAGAGGATGTGGGTAACACCTACATCTCGGCGCCGGAGTGGCTGGCGCACCCCGGTTCGGTTGGCAGGCCCGCGCAGGAATGTCACATTGTCGGCGAGGACGGCGCCGACCTGCCCACCGGGCAGGTCGGGGTGGTCTACTTCGCCGGTGGCCGCCGGTTCGAATACCACCACGACGAAGCCAAGACGGCGTCGGTCACGCACGAGAAGGGCTGGCGCACTCTCGGGGACATGGGCTACCTCGACGAGGACGGCTACCTGTACCTGACCGACCGGCAGGCGCACATGATCATCTCCGGCGGGGTGAACATCTATCCGCAGGAGGCGGAGAACATCCTGGCCTCGCATCCCGCCATCGCCGATGTCGCGGTGATCGGCGTTCCCGATGAGGAGATGGGGGAGTCGGTGAAAGCGGTTGTGCAGCTGGTGGACCCGACCGCCGGCGGTCCTGCCCTGGCCGATGAGCTGATCGCCCACTGCCGCTCGGAACTGGCCGCTTACAAATGCCCGCGCACGGTCGATTTCGTCACCGAACTGCCTCGCGACCCCAGCGGGAAACTGTACAAACGTCAACTGCGCCAGAGGTATTGGGAAGGTCACGACAGCCTGGTGCGCTGACACCATGCCGCTGGGATGATCGGCCGCCGGTAGCCGTGCGGTGAGCGCGTCCCGCGGACGGATTGTGTGGGGCTTCTTGTGACCCGACACCGTAGCGTTCTCGCCGACCGCCCCAGGCATCGGCGGCCCAGCGTCGCATGAGCTGACGGGCGCGGACTGTCAGCAGCTCTGCACACAATGCTTGCGGCACAGTCGGTTCGATGCTTTCATCCGTGCTGCCGCTGCCGCTGCCGCTGCCGCTGCCGCTGCCGCTGCCGCTGCCGCTGCCGCTGCCGCTGCCGCTGCCGCTGCCGCTGCCGCTGCCGCTGCCGCTGCCGCTGCCGCTGCCGCTGCCGCTGCCGCGCGTCAGCGTTGTCGGGACGTGTGCGTAGTCTCGGAGTCGCGCGGGTCCGGTGGTGGACCGGCGCCGACTGTCGGCGCCTCTGCTCACAGTGTCTGTGGCACAGGTGGTTCGGCGTTTTCATCCGTGCTGCCGCTGCGGCGAGTCAGCGTTGTCAGGACATGTGCGTAGCCTCGGAGTCGCCCGGGGCCGGGGTAGCGTGGATCTGGCTGCGGCCACGGGCGACGACCGCCGCTCTCCGGGCGGCGATACCGGTCGTGCCCGGCCGCCAGGTCTCGGCGAGGATGCCCTCGAGTAGATGTGCCTCGGTGAGGGTGCCGGTGTCGGCGACGCGGTGGTAGTGGGCCAGCAGCTGCCGGACCGCGCGGGAGTCGTTGCCCGCGATGTCGGCGGCCAGGCGCCGCGCGAAGGGGAGCAGTTCCCGATGTGGCACAACGTGGTTCACCAGTCCCAGGCCCAGGGCGTCCGCGGCGGTGAGGAAGTTCCCGGTGAGGGACAGTTCGATGGCCTTGCGCGTGCCGACCGTCGCGGCGAGCAGGACCGTGGCACCGCCGCCGGGCATGACGCCCAGGCGGGCGTGGGTGTCGGCGAAACGGGCGCGTTCGGAGGCGACCAGGAAGGTGCACTGCAGGGCCACCTCGAGGCCGCCGGTGACGGCCGCGCCGTTGATCGCGCCGATGACGGGCTTGGCGATCGGCGGCAGGAACCGGAACAGGCCGTTGGCATCTCGTCCGGGCCCCTCGCCGGGCGGGCGCAGCGGCGGCGCGCTCGCGCTCGCGGCCTCGGTGAGATCCACCCCGGCGCAGAAGACGGGATCCGCGCCGGTCAGCACGACGACGTCGATGCCGGGATCGGCCCCGGCCGCCGCGACCGCGTCCCACAGCGCGTCCATCAGCGCACGGCTCAGGGCGTTGCGGGCGGCGGGGCGGTTCAGCGTGAGCGTCGCGACACGGTCTTCGGTCTCGACGCGGACCAGGGGCTCGGCGTCGGTCATGGGCATCTCCGAATCGTGTGGGCTGCCGCACCTGCTCAGTCGTTCGCGGTGCCATAGCGAATATGACATCCTTATAATAGGAGAATAAAGTTTGCAAAGGTGGTGGCACGGCCATCGGGCCCGCTGTGCTCGCGGCCTTCGGAGGTGAGACTGTGATCGGTAGCCCATCGCGAGCCGGGTGCGCCCCACTCGCGCGAATGATCCCGCAGGATGGGCTCGGGACCGCCGGGGCCTCTGGGCGACAAGGTGTTTCGCGATGAAGGTCGACGCCACCATCGCGGGCCTTGGCACCGCATTCGCCCGTGCGCGCGAACTCGAGGCCGACGAGTTCGACGGCCTCTGGGCCGGGGAGATGAACCAGGATCCCTTCCTGGCGCTCGCCGTAGCCGCCGAGGCCACCGAACGGATCGGCCTGGGTACCTCGATCGCGGTGGCCTTCGCCCGCTCGCCCATGACGCTGGCCTACACGGCCGACGATCTGCAGCGGCATTCGCGCGGCCGGCTCGTCCTCGGACTCGGTTCGCAGGTGCGGGCGCATGTCGTGCGCCGGTTCGCGATGCCGTGGGGACGGCCCGCCGCGCAGTTGCGCGAATACGTGCTGGCGCTGCGCGCGATCTGGTCCTGCTGGCACGAGGGCACGCCGCTGGCCTTCGACGGCGAGTTCTACCGCCACACCCTCATGCCGCCGGATTTCGTTCCGCCGCAGCATGATTTCGGGCCGCCGCGGGTCCTGCTGGCCGGGGTGGGCGAGGCGATGACCCGGGTCGCCGGTGAGGTCGCCGACGGCTTCCTGTGCCACGGTTTCACCACCGCACGCTGGCTGCGCGAACGCACCGTCCCCGCGCTGCGCGATGGCCGGGCGCGCGCCGCGGCGACCATGGACGGATTCGACATGGTCGCAACGCCTTTCGTCATCACCGGCACCGCGGCGCAGATCGCCGCCGCGATACCCACGGTCCGCCAACGCATCGCGTTCTACGCCTCGACGCCCGCCTACCGCGGCATCTTCGAACTGCACGACTGGGCGCAAACGCGCGAGCGCCTGACCGCACTGTCCAAGGCTGGCCGCTGGGCTGAGATGTCTCCCTTGATCACCGACGAGATGCTCGACGCCTTCGCGATCATCGCCCCACCGGACGAGCTGCCGTCCCGCATCGCCGACCGCTTCGCGGGCCTGCTCACCCGCCTGTCGCTCACCCTCCCGCCGACCCTGGACCGAACCGAGGCCGCCGACCTGGCTCGCCGCATCCGCGAGGAATGCACGTCGCGGGAGCGGAGTCACAGGGGTTCGCTTCGGCCGTGATCCGTTGTCGGACAGGCGGTTCTGTGCTCGCCTCGAACCCTCTGGACAGCAACGAAACCCGAGTCCTTCGGTGGTGGTTCCTACGGCACTGGCCGCTTGGCCGGCGTCCGCCCGCATCGCCGCGCGCGGGCATCCGATGCCCGGATCCCGCCCAGGCGAGCAGTCTCGGCGTGGTTCGCCGTCAACTCGGCAGCGGGGCGGCACCGCCCGCGAGTACGCCGCGACACCGGCCGTTCGGCAGGACTGCGCGATATCGGCGTACCCTCGGCGGCGGTGCTCGCGCGCCCGGACTCGGTGAACCGTGCCTACGGGTTGAGCCTGCCCAGGACGTTCGCCCGGACGGGGCGCAGCCTTGCGCGAGCGGCGCGGCTAATCGCCGGGATTCCGGTAGTCGGCGGCGTCGATGGCCGTTGCCAGCGGTCCGAGGTCCGCGTTCAGCTCGGCGGCCAGGTCGCGGGCCACCGACACGTCCTTGCGCAGGAATTCGCCGACCGATTCGGCGAACGCCGCCACCGATCCCTTGCCCGCGACGCTGTTCAACGCGCGCCCGGCGCTGCTGGCGTGCGGCAACGCCGACAGCAGCGCGGATTCCTCGACGCCGAGTTGCGTTGCCAGCCGGACCGATTCGGCCACCAGGCCGATCTGCGCGGCGAACAGCACATTGTTGATCAGCTTGACCCGCTGGCCCGAACCCAGCGGGCCCAGGTGCAGGATCGGATCCCCGTAGGCCGCCAGCGCGGGCCGGACCCGCTCCAGCGCCGCGGCGTCCCCGCCGCCGAACAGTGTGAGCTGTCCGGCGGCGATATCGTGCGGGCCGCCGCTGACCGGCACGTCGAGCACCTCGATATCGTGCGAACGCGCCACCGCGGCAATGTCTTCCACGGTGCGCGGGCTGCCCGTGGTGTGCACGACCAGGACCGAACCGGGCGGCATGGTCTCGAGCAGCGGCGTGTCCAGGCAGACCGCCCGCACTTGCTCATCGGTGAACACGCAGACGATCACCGCGTCCGCGCGGGTCCCGGTGGCCGCGGCGAAGGGCGCCGGGTGCGCGCCCAGTTCGGCCAGGGCCCGGCGGGTTTCGGGGCCGCGGCCCAGCGCGTGCACCTCGTGCCCGGCCGCCACCAACCGCCGGACCATCGGCTGTCCCATCCGGCCCGCCCCGACGAATCCGATCCGCATCGCGTATATCCTTGTCCGGCAGTCGAATCAGCGCGGGTTCTGCATCATCGCGAGGGTCGCGTCGGCCGCGGTGAGGACGATCCCGGGCTCGGTGCGCGCATCCGAGGCCAGATCCGCGATGAGTCCCACATCCTTGCGCAACAGACCCGCCGCGTGCGCGGCCAATCGCTCGAGCGTCCCGCCGCCGGTGATCCGGCCCAGCGCGAAGCTGTTCGCGGTGCCGTGCGTGATCACCTCGCCCAGGCGTTCCGGGTCGACCCCGAGCGCGTGACCGAGGTCCAGGGTGCTCTTGGCGGTGGCCAGATTCGCGGTGAACAGCAGGTTGTTCAGCAGTTTGGTGGTCTGTCCCGACCCGACGCCGCCCAGGTGCACGATCGGATCGGCGTAGGTCGCGAAAACCGGGCGGGCCCGCTCGACCGCAGCCTCGTCGCCGCCGACCATCACCAGCAGCCGTCGCGCCTCCGCGGCCATACCGCCGCCGCTGACGGGTGCGTCGATCAGTGAGATACCCTGGGCGGCGGCTTTTTCGGCGAGTTCGCGGCAGGTGTCGGGATGGACGGTGCTGTGGATGGCGACGACGCCGCCGGACCGCATTCCGGCCAGCACGCCCTGCTCACCCTCGAGCACCTGGCGCACGTCGTCGTCGCCGACCACGCACAGGCACACCAGATCGCTGGCCGCGCCCAGCTCCGCCGGGGTGGCAGCGGATTTCGCTGCGGTGTCGGCGTACGGTTCCAGCGATGCGGGCCGGCGCGCCCAGAGCGTCGTCTCGTACCCCTCCTCGACGATCCGGCGGGCCATCGGGCCGCCCTGACTGCCCAATCCGATGAATCCGACCCGCATCCGCTGTCCTCCATGTCGAAAAGTGTTGCCGAAAACTAGTTTTGCGTCGCGGCCTCGGCCGCGGGCTGAGGCCGGTAGAACGTGGCCAGCAGCCCGCCCGTCGCGACCACCCCGAGAATCAGGGCGATACCACCGCCGGCCCAGCCGGTGATCTCGATTCCGGCCGCGTGATCGACCGACAGCCAACCGGGTCCGAGGATGCCCAGTGCGAGCGCGACCACGCCCAGCACCAGTACGTACTCGTAACCCTCCTTGAAGACGAAGAATCCGTTGGTGCGGTGCGCGAGCAGTCCGGCGACCAGCATCACCGAGATCACCGCCGCGGCCGCGAACGAGGTGAGCAGACCGAACACCAGCAGCACCCCGGCCGCGGTCTCGGTGAGCACGCTCAGCCAGGCCTGCAACACCGGCTGCCGCAGCCCGAGGCCGCCGAACCATCCGGCGGTCCCGGCGATCTTGCCGCCGCCGATCCAGTGGTTGACCCCGTGCGCGATCATGGTGCCGCCCAACACGACTCGCACCAGCAATAACGCGACATCGGTCACGTGCATGAGAACTCCTCAGTCTGATTCCGGTCGTTCAGGTGTCGCTGCGCAGCAGCAGCGCCCCGCCCGGGGTCAGGCCGCCGCTGGAGACGACCGCGACGTGGGCGTCGGTGACCTGCCGGGCACCGCCCTCGTCGCGCAACTGCACGATAGCCTCGTGCAACAGGCCCATACCGTGCGTTCGGCCGTGCGAGAGCTGGCCGCCGTGCGTATTCAGCGGCAGCAGCCCGTCGCGTGCGATGTTCTTGCCGCCGTCCAGGAAATCCTTGGCCTCGCCGATACCGCAGAAGCCGAGCGCCTCGATCCAGGACAGGCAGTTGAAGCTGAACCCGTCGTACAGTTCGGCCACGTCGACGTCGCTGGGACGCAACGAGGTTCGGCTCCACAGATGTGCCGCGGGACCGAGCGACTGCGGTTCGTGCGTGAGCGTGCTCTGATCCCAGTCGATGCGCTCGATGATCTGGGTGCCGACGGCCTCGACGAATACCGGTGCGACGGCCAGATCGCGCGCGGCGTCGACCGCGGAGACGATGACCGCGACCGCGCCGTCGCACGGCACATCGCAGTCGTACAGGCCGAACGGGGTGGTGATGGTCCGCGCGCCGAGATAATCCTGCATCGTCAACGGATCCCGGTACACCGCACTGGGATTCAGCTCCGCGTTGGCCCGCTGATTCAGCGCGATCCAGCCGAGCGTCTCGCGCGTGGTCCCGTAGCGGTGGAAGTGCCGCTGCGCGTTCTGCGCGAGGGTGTGCGCCGCCGAGGACGCGCCGAAGGGCATCAGCCAGCTCGTCGTGCGCCCGCCGCCGGACGCGGGCACCTTGCCCGCGCGCATACGTTCGTTGAACGTCGCCTCCCACACTGTGCGGAAGCACAGCACGTGCCGGGCCAGGCCACCGGCGACCGCGAGCATCGCCGCGATCACCGAACCGCCGGGCCCGAACGTCTCGATTCCGCCGTTGTGCCAGGTGGGCCGCAGGCCCAGGGCCGCTTCGAGCGCGGTGACCCCGCCCTCGGCGAAACCGCCCAGATTGCCGCCGCCGGGGTAGGTCGACAGGCCGTCGATATCGGCCATGGTCAGTCCCGCGTCGGCGACCGCCTGCTCACAGGCGTCGATGGTCAGCTCCAGCGGCGGGCGCATCAGCCGCCGCCCGATCCGCGACATCCCGATTCCGGTGAGCGCGACGCGATCCTCGAACTTCTCGGTGCGGATCATCGGCCGCACGTATTCGCCGAATCGCGCCGGATCGATCTCGTCCGGCGGCAGCGGCGCGGGCTCGGGCCGGGGCTCGACCGGCCGGAACACCGGCAGCCACACATCACCGTCGGCGCGGAAGGTGACCCGCACCCGCATGCCGAGCACCAGCGACTCCGGATCGGCGTCGATGATGTTGGTGGTCAAGCGAACTCGCGGATCATCCTCGAGCGCGACCTGCGCGATGACGTACGGCGCCGGCATCCCCGGCAGGCTGAACCGCTCGTTGACGGTGAAGCTCGCGAGCGTGCCGAATCCCGACACCACGCGCACGCCAAGTTCTCGGCCGCGGCAGTACCGGCAGACCGGCTGCGGCGGATGAATCAGTGCCGCACAGGATTCGCACTCCTGTATCCGCAGATTGCCGTCTTCCCCGGAGGTCCAGAAGAACTCGTTCTCCAGGGTGAGCAACGGTAGCGGTCGTCCCGATTCCTCGGCCATGTCGTCTCCTGTCTTCGCCGTGCCGCGCCGGATCAGCTGTCCTTGCGCGCGGTGACCGGTTCGGCCAGGCGCTGCTCGTCGCAGATGCGCTGCAGCGCGACCAAGGTCTCGTCGAGTCCCGCGCCCAGGCGCTGTCCCGGGGTGAACGTCGCCGGCAGATGCCGCATGCCCTGGATGACGCCGATGGTGTCGTAGTGCACCGTGCCCTCGGGATCGCACCGGAAGTCCGGCATCCGGTCCAGGACGGCCAGCAGCATCCGCTTGAACACCATGCGCGCCATATTCGATCCGATGCAGCGGTGCACGCCGAGGCCGAAGCTGTAGTGCCGGTTGCCCCGGCGCTCGAGATCGATCTCGTTCGGGTTGTCGAACACCCGCGGATCGCGGTTGGCCATCGCCCAGGACAGCCACAGTCGTTCGCCCTCGGCGAAGCGCTTACCGGCGACCTCGCAGTCCTGCGCGATGGTGCGGCCGTCGCCGGGTGCCGGGGTGAAGTAGCGAAGGAATTCCTCGGTCGCCGAGTCGAGCATGAGATCGCGTTCGCGGCTGAGCAATTCGCGTTGCTCGGGATGTTCGGACAGCCATTCCAGCGCGTGCGCGGTGAGCGCGGTGGTGGTGTCGAAACCGCCGCCGATGATCAGCGCGAGCATGCCGATGGCGTCCATATCGGAGATCGGCTCGCCGGACAGCGTGGACCGGGCCACCGCGTCGATCAGGCCGGGGCGCGGATTGCGTTTGATCTCCAGGTAATTGGTGAGCAGATCCATGCCCATGGCCTGGTTCATCTCGCCGACCCGCGCGTTGTCCGGGGAATCGGGCGGGGTGTAGACCGAGGCGTGCGCCGGTTCGTTGTAGATGGTCCAGTTGTCCAGCGGGATGCCCATCATCGCCAGGGTGAGCACCGCGGGAACGATATTGGCCAGCTCGTCGACGAAGTCGATCCGTCCCGATTCGATCCTCTCGTCGATGCTGGCGCGAATCACCTCGTCCGCCAACGGAATCCAGCGTTGCACCGCCGCGGGAGACAGGTAGGGGTTGAGCGCGGCGCGCAGTTCCTTCTGCTCGGGCGGATCCATCTCCAGGATTCCGGACCGCCGCGCCGCCCCGCGATCGGGCGTGGGGATGGTGATTCCCTTGTAGCCCCGGCGTTTTCCCTCCGGGTCGTGATCGTTGGAGGTGTACGGGCAGCGGGCCAGTTCGAAGACCTCCCGGTTACCCGCGGCGACCCAGTGCCCGCCGTAGGTCTCGGTCCAGGCGATCGGGCAGCTGTCCTGCATCTGCTCGGTGATCGCGGTGAACTGCTCGCGGTACCGCGGGGTGTGCCGGTCGAAATGGAAGACCGGCCGTCTGCGCTCGGCGTCGGTGATGTTCTCCACGCTCATGACGCGGTTCCCTACTCGGTGATCGCGATCGCGCGTTCGGGGCACGAGCGCACTGCCTCGCGCACGTTCTCCTCCTGATCGGTGGGCACGTCCTCGCTGACGGGCGAGGAGTGACCGTCGATCTCACTGAGTTCGAACATCTTCGGGGCGATCATCGAGCAGAGGGTGTGGCCCTGGCAGCGATCGGCGTCGACATGAACCTTCACGATATTTCTTCCCTTCGAACGTGGTAGTCGTACCACTCGAGACGGCCACCGGCGGCGCGCGCGGTCAGGTGTTGCGGCCGCCGTTGACACCGAGGATCTGGCCGGTGATGTACCCGGCGTCCTCGGAGATCAGGAACGAACAGGCCGCGGCGATGTCGGCGGGTCTGCCGACGCGGCGTACGGGGGTGCGCCCGATGTGCTCGTCGATGGTGCCGCCCAGCAGCCCCTTCTCCTCCGAGCGGCGCAGCATGGGGGTGTCGATGAAGCCCGGCGGGACGGCGTTGACCGTGATCCCGTACGGACCCAGTTCCAGCGCAAGGGATTTGGTCAGGCCGTTGAGGCCCGATTTGGCGGCGACGTAGGCCGACATGAACGGCTGTCCGGAGTGGGTGCTCGAGGAGGAGATGTTCACCACCCGGCCCCAGTTCGCGGACATCATGTCCGGCAGCACGGCCTGCACGGTGTGGAAGACCCCGTGCAGGTTGACGTCGATGATCTTCTTCCATTCCTCGAAGTCGAGGTTCTGGAACCGCCGGTACTTCTCCACGCCTGCCGCGTTCACCAGCACGGTCACCGGGCCCAGTTTCTCCCGGACGTCGGTCAGGGCGGCGCCGATCTGTTCCGGATCGGTGACGTCGGCCTGGTAGGCGAAATCGTCGTCGGCGGCGGGGTTCAGGTCGAGGGTGGCGACGTGCAGGCCGTCGGCGCGCAGGCGCTCGGCGATACCGAGACCGATACCGGACGCGCCGCCGGTGACTACGGCGGTTTTCACGAAAGAATCTCCCTTCCGAATGTTGAGAACGGTACTCTCGCGTTGAACGGGTGCGCAAGGTTTCCGCGGGGACGGAACCGAGTGCCGGCAAGGAGTTCCGGGCTGATGTGTTTGCCGAGTCACCGATTGCTGCTACGGTCCGCTGGAGAAGAATGTATCATTCTCCGTTAAAGAGAATGCAATTTTCATGCGCAGCTAGGAGACGCGATGTCAGGGCAACAGCAGGAGGCGGGTGTCACACGACGTCTGCTCATCGACGGGCGTCTGGTCGAGACCGAGCGCACGCTCGCCTCGCTCAACCCCGCGACCGGGCAGGTGTACGGGTACGCGCCCGAGGCCGGTGTCGCCGAAACCGATGCGGCCGTGGCCGCGGCGCGTCGCGCGTTCGACACCACGACCTGGGCCACCGACGCCGCGTTCCGGGCGCGGTGCCTTGATCAGCTGTACAAGGCGTTGCGGGACAACGTGGAGGAACTGCGTGAGCTGACGATCGCCGAGGTCGGCGCGACCCGGCAGCTCACCCAGGGCAATCAGCTGGAGATTCCGTTCGAGATCGTCCGGTACTACGCGGATCTGCTGCCGAAGTACTCCTTCAGCGAGGATCTCGGCCCCATCGAGTTCCGCGGCCGCCCGCATCGGCGCTGGGTGGAGAAGGAGGCCGCGGGCGTCGTCTCGGCCATCGCGGCCTACAACTATCCGCATCAGCTCGCGCTGGCCAAACTCTCGCCCGCGCTCGCGGCCGGATGCACCGTCGTGCTCAAGGGCGGGCCGGACACTCCGCTGGCCACCCTCGCCCTGGGCGAGATCATCGCGCAGCACACCGATATTCCCGCCGGCGTGGTGAATGTGCTTGCCTCCTCGGATGTTTCGGTGGGCGAGCGGATGACCACCCACCCCGACGTGGATGTGGTCACCTTCACCGGGTCGACGCCCGTCGGGCGCAAGATCATGGCCGCCGCCGCGGGCTCGCTCAAGCGGGTGTTCCTCGAACTCGGCGGCAAATCGGCGATGGTCCTGCTGGACGACGCCGACTACAACACCAGCGCGATGTTCGCGGCGTTCAGCATCGTCAGTCACGCGGGCCAGGGTTGTGCGCTCACCTCGCGGCTGCTGGTGCCGCGCAAGGATCACGACGCGGTCGTGGAGCAGGTGGCCAACTTCCTGGGCATGGTGAAGTACGGCGACCCGTCCGATCCGCAGACCTATATGGGACCGCTGATCAGCGAGCGTCAGCGGGAGAAGGTCGACGGCCTGGTGCAGCGCGCGGTGGCGGCCGGGGCCAAGCTGGTCACCGGCGGGGAGAAGGTCGATCCGGGCTACTTCTACAAGCCCACCCTGCTGGCCGGGGTCGATCCGGACAGCGAGATCGCCCAGGAGGAGGTCTTCGGGCCGGTCCTGGCGGTGATCCCGTACGAGGACGACGACGATGCGGTGCGCATCGCCAACAACTCGATCTACGGCCTGTCCGGCGGCGTATTCAGCGCCGACGAGGACCGGGCGATCGCGGTGGCGCGCCGCATCCGCACCGGAACCATGAGTATCAACGGCGGCAACTACTTCGCCGCCGACGCGCCCTTCGGCGGGTACAAGCAGTCCGGCATCGGCCGTGAGATGGGAGTGGCGGGTATGGAGGAGTTCCTGGAGATCAAGACCTTCGCGGCGGCGTCATGAGCGAGCGAACGATGAACACAGCCGGGCTCCCGCTCGTGACGGCGCCGAGCGTCAGCGAGGTGGCGGCATGAGCGGGCCGCTCGAAGGGATCCGGGTACTCGAGGTCGCGATGTACGGCTTCGTGCCCTCGGCGGGTGCGGTGCTGTCCGACTGGGGCGCGGACGTGATCAAGGTGGAGCACGCGGTCACCGGCGATCCGCAGCGCGGACTGCGGCAGATCGGGACGTTCAAGGTCGAGGGCGATCCGAATCCCAATGTGGAGCATGCCAATCGGGGCAAGCGCAGCATAGGGGTGGACATGTCGGTGCCGGAGGGGCGGGAGCTGATCCACGAACTGGCCAAGACCGCCGATGTGTTCCTGACCAGTTTCCTGCCGCAGCACCGGCGCAAGTTCGGCATCGACGTGGACGATATCCGCGCGGTGAATCCGGATATCGTCTACGCCCGCGGCAGCGGCCTCGGCCCGCGCGGTGCGGAGGCGGACAAGGGCGGCTACGACATGACCGCCTACTGGTGCCGCGGCAGTGTCGCCGCGACCATCACCCCGCCCGATGTGGACGGGCTGATCGGCCCGCCCGGACCGGCGTTCGGGGACACCATCTCCGGCACCAATCTGGCCGGCGGCATCGCCGCGGCGCTGTTCAAGCGCGAGCGCACGGGGGAGACCTCGGTGGTGGACGTCTCGCTGCTCAGCAGCGGTCTGTGGTCGATGGGCCACACCATCGCGCTGTCGTCGTACGTGGGCGAGGCGCTGCAGGCCGGGCCGACCGGCGCGCACGGATCGCCGTCGAACCCGCTCTCGGGGCTGTACGCCACCAAGGACGGCCGGTATCTGTCGCTGGTGATGTTGCAGCCGGGCAAGTTCTGGGCCGATGTGTGCCGCCACATCGACCGGCCCGAACTGGCCGAGGACCCGCGGTTCGCGGACGCGGCCTCGATCGCGGCCAATACCGCTGCGGCGGTGGAGATTCTGCGCGAGGTCATCGCTACCCGGACGCTCGCGGAGTGGACCGAGCGCTTCGGCACGCTGTCCGGCCCGTGGGCTCCGGTGCAGGACGCCTTGCAGGTGCTCGCCGACCCGCAGGTGCGGGCCAACGAGTACATTCGCGAAGCCGGTGAGCTGCAACTGGTTTCGAGTCCGGTGCAATTCGACCTGACCCCGCCGGAGCTGCGGCCCGGCCCGGAGTTCGCCGCGCAGACCGATGAGGTGCTGCAGGATCTGGGCCTGGACTGGGACCGCATCATCGCGCTCAAAGCCGCGGGCGCGGTCACGTAATTCGCTGGAGTACCAATGCCGTTCATCGCATCGCTGGGAACGTACCTGCCGTGCTGGGGCGCCCCGCGGCACCGGGTGCCCGGATCGGACGAGGACGCGGTGACCCTCGCCGTGGAGGCGGGGCGCGCGGCGCTGTACGACGCCGGACCGGTGGAACGGGTCGTGGTGGTCAGCCGGGATCTGCCCCTGGTCGGCAGCAGCAATGCCGCGGTGCTGCTGGCGGGCCTGGGCCTGGATCCGGAACTGGAGGTGATCGAGCGGCTCGGCGGGGCCCCCGCCACCCTCGACGCCCTCAGTTCGGCGCGTTCGCGCACCCTGATCATCGGGGTGGACCTGGATCCGGCCGGTGCGGCGGCGGTGCTGGTCTCCGATCACGGCCTGCAGATCCGCATCGCCGCCCGGGTGGCGCGGAGTCTGCCGGTGCGCACCCGCAACGCGATCGGCACGGTGCACGACTACGGCGATCCGCGGCTGCTGCACGAGCGCGGGCTGGTGGCCTCGCTGGCCGCGGCCTGGCTGGACACCCCCGCGGCGGTGGCCGGCGTCGGCGACAAGCAGGCCGCGGACCTGTGCCGCTCGGTCCCGCCCTCGCTGCCGACCCTGGGGGCGAGCGCGAGCCTGTTCGCGCTGGCGGCCATGGCCGATTGGGGCACAACGGGTTTGCTGGTCGGCGTGGAACAGGCCGGGCTGTCCGGGCTGACGGTCGTCGGCGGGCAGGCGGCGGTGCACCGCCGCGAACCGGCGGCGCGCGATCTGCCGCCCAGCGATCTGGTGCCCGGCTCGGAGATTCCCATCTCGCTGGCGGCCTACGAGCGGGCGTTCGAGGCGAAGGTGCGCTGGGAGGCCGGAAAGCATTCCGGCAGTGACGAACTGGACTTCCCGCCGCGCTACCGGGTCGGCGAGGACGGCACGCTGAGCACCGAGTACACCCTCGTGCCGCTGCCGCGCACCGGGACCGTCTACACCGAATGCACTGTGGCGGTGCCGGTTCCGGGCCTGCCCACGCCCTACACGCTGGTCATCGTGGAACTCGACGACGTCGGCGTGCGGGCGCTGGCCAAGGTCACCGGCACCGATCCGGGGACGGTGGCGATCGGCGATCGAGGGCGGATGGTGCTGCGGCGGGTTGCGGTGCGGTCCGGGGTGCCCGACTACGGCTACGCCTTCGACCCGGAGGGCACGGCATGAGCGGTGGGAGCACCGCCCGCGGCGTGCGCAATCAGCAGACAACCGGGAAGCGCCGCCAGCCGACCCGGCAGCGCGGCGCCGGCGCTCGGTCCACCGGTCGCCGCGGAGAGGAAACGGTATGAGACGGGTGGCCATCGTGGGCGCGGGGATGACCCCGTTCGCCGAGCATTTCGCCCTGGGCATCAAGGATCTGGTGCCGATGGCGTTCGCCGAATGCCTCGGCGGCGTGGACCGGGGGATGGCCAAGGCCGATGTGCAGGCCGCCTGGTTCGGCGCGATGGGCAATACCGACGGCTTCCCCGCGGGCATCCTGGCCGATGCGCTCGGCATGCCCGATCTGCCGGTGACGCGCGTCGAGAACTCTTGTGCCACAGGGAACGACGCCGTGCGCAACGCCCTGTTCGGCATCGCCTCGGGCGCCTGCGACGTGGCCCTGGTGGTCGGAGCGGACAAACTGCGCGAGACCGCCCAGAAGGACATGCTCTGGGAATGGGAGGCGATGGCCCGCGACATGGCGTGGGATTATCCGCTGGGCCTGATCGCGCCCGCCGGATTCGCCCTGCACGTCTCGCGCTATCTGCACGAATCACCGGCCACCCGTGAGCATCTGGCCATGGTGGCGGTGAAGAACCACCGGCATGGCGTGCGTAATCCCAAGGCGCGCTTGCGGTTCGAGATCACCATGCAGCAGGTGCTGGAGGCGCCGACGGTGGCGGGGCCGTTCGGGGTGTACGACTGCGCACCGCAGAGCGACGGCGCTGCCGCGCTGCTGCTGGCCGCCGAGGACGTGGTGGACCGCTACACCTCGCGGCCGGTGTGGATCCGGGGCGTCGGGCTGGGGCTGGATTCGGTGATGCACCAGCACAAGCGCGATATGACCACGTTCCCCGCGACGGTGCGCGCGGCCCGCGCGGCCTTCACCATGGCCGGGCTGTCCCCGCGCGACGTGGACGTCGCCGAGGTACACGACTTCTTCACCGGCATCGAGCTGATCAGTTACGAGGACCTCGGCTTCGCCGAACGTTTCGAGGGGTACAAACTGCTGGAGACCGGCGCGACCAGCGTGGGCGGTGCGCTGCCGGTGAATCCGAGCGGCGGGCTCAAGACCAAGGGGCATCCCCCGGGCGCGACCGGTGTGGCGCAATGCGTCGAATTGTTCGAGCAGTTGCGCGGCGAGGCGGCCAACCAGGTGGACGGCGCGCGAATCGGGTTGGCGCACAACCTCGGCGGGCCGACAGCGGTGTCGGCGGTGACCCTGCTGGAGGGACCCGGAGTCTGAGATGACCACAGCACCGGGGCCCGAGGTGGTCGCCCTGATCTCCGGCAGGCCGTCGGTGCGCCGGATCATTCTCGAATGGGCCGCACGGTACGTCGGGCGCACCGGCACCGTGCACGTGGTCTGCGACGGCATGCCCGACCCGCTGCTGAGCGGTTCGATCGCGATGACCGGTTTCGTGGTGAACGACGCAGGCCGCGAACACGCCGATTTCCACTGCGCCGCAACCACTCTGGCCCCGCACGGGTGCGGCTGGACCTGGCAGTACGTCGCCCTGGGCGCGGCCGGCCAGGCGCTGCGCCGGGCGAAGCTGGCGGGGGTGGTCGCTGTGCTGCCCCGCCGCTCCTGGATGCTGCGCCCGTCCTCGATCCGGGTGGTGCATCCCGAATCACTCTGAGCGGCAGCCTAATCCGCTGCCACTCCGTCCTCGTGTGCCATCCAGTGCACGAAGCGGTGCAGCGGATACATCGCGTCGTGCGGGTTGCCGATCGTGCTCGGCCCGGCCTCGCCCAATCGGACGACGCGCTGCACCCCGGCGCTGGCGAGTCGATCACGATAGCCGGGCATGCGATCGAACGGGTAGCAGCCGACGGTCTGGGTGGCCACCGTGACGTAGCGGATCGCATCGTCGAGTGAATCGACGCGAACCACGTTGGCGGTCTTGCCGATCGGGTGGAAATCCACCGGTTCGTCCGAACGCACCACCACGCCGGTGCCGTCGGGGCGGCCCCACACCCGGTAGTCCTCGTCCAGCAGCGACAGGGTGTCGATCTGCTCGCGCAGCTCGGGCTCGAGCGGGCGTGCGTCGCCCGAGGCCGCGGCCTTGGCGGCGATCCGGGCGTACAGCCGTTCGCAGAAGCGGTCGGCCTCGGCCGTATCCGCCTCCAGATACAGGAAACGGCTTGCCACACAGGCTTCCTGGTTGAGCACCATGACATCCGAGGCGGCCAGTTCGGCGGTCGCGTCGAGGGTGCGCTCGTCGGTGAACGCCTCGCGCCCGATCATCGAGATCGAGGTCTTCGGATCGAAGGAGACCAGCTGGAATCCCGGACCCAGGTATTTGACCACGTTGTCGATCGCCTCGCCGCCGCCCCACGCCACGATCTTGTCGAAGTACTGCGGCCGGTACAGCGCCCCCTCGACGGTCGCGTCCCCGCCGCGCCAGTACACCGCCGACATCGATCGCACCACCGGATGGTCCGGATCGATCTCGGCCATGGTGCGCAGGATCGCCACGGTGGTGAACGGATCGCTGGAGGACATCTTGAACAGGTTCACCGCCTTGACCATCGCGCCCTGGGCGATGGATTTGATCGCGACGCCGGGGGAGTTGCCGGGCAGCACGTGGATCAGGCGTGGCGCGAACGCGCGCACGAAACTCTTGCGACCGGTGAAGTCTCGCTTGGGAATCCACTCGTCCAGCGCCCGGGGATCCGGGAAGTTCTGTTCCACCATCGTCCACAGCAGCCGCTTGTCCAGGTAGGCGGCCGCGCCCGCGACCTGCGCGGCCAGCACCGGGCGTGGCAGTACGTGGGTGGCGGCCATACGGTCGATGCAGTCCTGTACGAACGGATTTCGCTGGTCGCGGATCCGCTCGCCGGTCTCCACCAGGAAATCGATGATCTCCGCGAGCGGGACATTCAGCAGCGGCGGGACCTCGGTGCGTGGATGCACCGTGCGGTCGAGATCGATACGGGGCGTGGTGAATCCGGTGCCGCGATCACGGGATCGATGGATGACCGCGTCGCCCTCGACCACCGCGCCGCGCAGGAAGAACGGTGCGGATACCAGGGTGCTCTCGGATGCGGTGGACTCGGCGGGCAGTGTGGTCACGACAGCCCCCGCACGTACGCGTCGACGGTGCCGGCGCAGCCGATCTTGTCGTCCACGCCGTCGGGACCGGCCAGGTCGGCATAGCGGACGATATCGTCGGCGATGCTCGGACCCGCGCATCCGCAGGTGCACGGATCGAGGTCGAGGGTGATCCGGTCACCGGTGATCACCCCGCCCCAGCGTCCATCCAGGGACAGGTCGAAGAACCCCGCGCGGCCCTGGACCTGGCCGGATTCGTGCGGCAGCAACGTCTCTCCGGCCTCGTCCAGCACGAACGGCACTACCCAGGGCGGTATGTGGTAGCGATTACCCTTGCGGCACTTGGGCATTCCGGAGTTGAGCTCCTGCATGGAGTAGTTCTGGAAGTCGTGTTCCGGTGGGATGCCGAAGGTTTCGTGCACGAACTGCCGATAGTCCGCGGGCAGCTGGGCCCGTTTCAGCCCGCCGCCGACGTACAGGCAGTTGTCGGGATGGAAGTCCTTGCCCGAGTAGCCTCGCTCGCGCACCCGCACGGCCACCTGGTACAGCGCGTTCCACTGGCCCGAGACATACAGCTTGTCGGCGCGATGCTCGATCAGCCGCTCGGCGGCGGTGTCCATCGCCTCGTCCAGTGCTCGCTGCCGTTCGGCGGAGGTGCGTTCGAAGGCCGCGAGTTCCTCGGGCGCGGCGGTGCCGTCGGCGATCTTCTTGCGCAGCACCACCATCGAGGTCAGCGAGCCGATGGTGATCGGCGGGATGGGCAGGGAGAAGCGATCTTTGGCCGGATCGCCGAAGGCCGCGCGCTGGGCCTCGCCGATCACCCGGTTCTTCGGGACCGCGGCGGTGGCCGCGATGCCGAACATGCGGCGGTCCTGCGCCGGTCGCACCCCCGAGCCCCAGGAGAAGACGTTCACCGTGTCGAGGCGCGACCAGTCCATATCCTGTTCGGAGGCCGGCAGCATCGCCGACTTTCCCGTGGTGCCGCTCGAGCAGGACACGTAGTGGCCCACCGCGCCGAGGCGGTCGACCCAGTCGTCGATTCCGGTGATGTCCGAGGTGTCGATCGGCGTGATCGGATACGGCGAGACCGTGCCGAGCCATTTGCCCAGCCGATCCCACTTCTGTTCGCTCAGAAAGCTTTCCGGGTAGCTCTTGTACACCGAATGCGGAAACAGCAGCGGGACGGCGTCGGCCAGGCCGCGGATCTGTTCGACCCCGGCCTCGCGCGCCCGATATCCCAGCAGTTTGATCCGGTCGCGACGATCGGTGAACTGCTCCTGCAGCGCTTCGATCTGAGTGTCGAGCAGATCGGCACGGGAGTGGGCGAAACGGTCGGGCGCGGCGCTCTGGGCGGTCAGTTTTTCGACGGCGGAACTCACGATTGCGGCCTTTCCGTTGTCGCCGCCCGCTGACAATAATGGCGACTCATACGTTTCATTATGGCTCGACGGCAGAATGGCGGCAAGAGGCGAGAGCGAGGAGGACCGGATGAGCGAGGACGCACCCGTGCGCCGCGGGGCGGGCCGGCCCACCCGTGAGCAGGCGGCGGCGCGCCAGCAGGAGCTGCTCGACACGGCGCTGGATCTGTTCCTGGAGAACGGGTTCGAGATGGCCACCGTGGAGATGATCGCGTCCCGGGTGAATATGACCAAGCGCACCATCTATGCCCGCTACCGGGACAAGTCCGCGTTGTTCCTGGCCGCGGTGCGGCGCGCGATCGAGCGCCAGATCGTGCCGAGCGAGACGCTCGAGGGTTTCGACACCGGAGATCTCGCGGGCACGCTGGAATCGGTGGCGCGGCTGCGGATCGCTCAGGTGATGACGCCCAACGGCCTACGGCTGCAACGGATCATCAATACCGAGGGGTACCGGTTCCCGGAGATCTACGCGGCGCACTACGAGCTGAGCGCCCGACCGGTGATCGACTTCGTGGCCGGCGTGCTCGACCGCGCGATCGCGGACGGGACGGTCGCCCCGATCGATACCGACCAGGCCGCCCGCGCCTTCATGAGCATGGTGGTCGGCGGGCAGGTGCGCAGTGTCGTGGCGGGGCGCCCGCCCAGCGCCGCACAGCTCGAGGAGCGGGTGGAGTTCACCGTTCGCCTGCTGCTGGACGGGCTGCGCCCGCGCTGAACCGCTGGGTCAGATCGGTTCCCAGACCGTCATCCTGGTGTGCTCGGGATCGCCCAGGGTGCTCGCCGACATGCGGCCGTCCTTCAATCGCGCGCCGATCTCCTTGCGCACGGTGTCGATATCGCCGTCGATCTCGTAGATCGCGAGGAATTCGACGGGCCCGTCCGCGCCGGTCCGGAGCCGGTGGCGCGAACAGGAACTCACGCCGTCGATGGCGAGCATCTCCGGGACGTGCACCGTGGCGTACCAGGTGTTGTACTCCTCGTCCTTGCCCGCGATCGCGCGCGAGTTCACCAGCATCTTCATCGAGTCCTCCGTTCGTGTGACCGCGCGGTCGCGGGCATGCGCCGACGGTCTTGTCCCTGTGTCGAAACATCATTATCGTATTTAGAGAATTGCATTTCCACCCCGGTTCGCACCGTGCTGCGATCGACGATGCGGGAGGCGCCGTGAACGATCACGCCGAGGCTGCCCGCGATGCCGGGCGGCCGCGGACTCGATGGCCGAGGACATCTCGATCGAGGGCGGGTACGGGGTGTGCCGATGCACGGCGCGCGCCGCGGCCGGGGAATCGGCCGGAGTTGTTGTACCGCAGGTGATCACGAAGAAGGGAGCGGCGCGATGGCACGTCCGCACGGGAGGGTCGACTCGGGGGAGCATCGGCGGGTGGCGCTGGTGACCGGCGCGGCACGGGGGATCGGCGCGGCCACTGTACTGGAACTCGCCGATCGTGGTTGGTCGGTGCTCGCGGTGGACGTCGCGAGCGACGATCCGGCGCTGCGCTACCCGATGGGCAGCAAGAGCGAACTGATCGCGGTGGCGACCGAGGCGAGCAGCCGGGTCAGTCGGGTCGGCGCGGTGCGGCCCTACGTGGCCGACGTGCGCGATCCGGAGGCATTGCGCGCCGCGGTGGCCGAGGCGGTCGAGGCCTGGGGCGGATTGGACGCGGCGATCGCCGTGGCGGGGGTCATCGCGGGCGGAGAACCCTTGTGGGAGATGCCGATCGAGCGGGAGCGCGCCGTCGTGGACACCTGCCTGGGCGGGGTGATGAATCTGGCCCGCGCCGCGATTCCGGCGCTGCTGGCGCGTCCGGAGCCGCGCAGCGGACGTTTCCTGGCCGTCGCCTCGGCCGCGGCCACCAAGGGCGTGCCCCGGCTGGCAGCGTACTGCGCCGCGAAAGCCGGTGTGGCCGGGCTGATCCGGGCGCTGGGCGCGGAACTGGGCGGTACCGGCGTCAGCGCCAACGCGGTGAGCCCGGGGTCCACCGACACCGAGGTGCTGGCCGAGACCGCACGGATCTACGGCCTGCCCGATGCCGCGCGGCTGGGCGGGCAGCAGCCGCTCGGGCGAGTGCTGGATCCGGCCGAGATCGCCTCGGTCCTGGCCTTTCTCGCCGGTCCGGACAGTAGTGCGATGACCGGCGCGGTGGTACCCGTGGACGGTGGTCTGGCCCTGTGAGGAAGGGGAGTTCCGGTGCCTGAGTGGTTCGTTTTCCTGCCGCAGATCCGCCTGGGCATGGCGGATATCGTCGAGCGCGCCCAGGCGGCCGAAGCCGCGGGATTCGACGGTATGGCGTTCATCGATCATCTGCTCGCGCCCGGGGCCGAACATCAGCCGCTGTGGGAGGCGATGACGGTGGCGACCTGGGTGGCCGCGCGGACCCAGCGGTTGCGAGTCGGCCACTTGGTGCTGTGCGATGCCTTCCGGCATCCGGCGGTACTGGCCAAACAGGCGGTCACCCTGCAGGAGGCCTCGGGTGGCCGTTTCGAACTCGGGCTGGGCGCCGGTTCGGTGCCGGCGGAGCTGGCCGGATTCGACATCACCCGGGACCGGGCCGCGGCCCGGCGGCAGCGGCTCGGTCGCACACTCGAACTGCTGCAGCGATATTGGGGTGACTCCGACGGCGAGCCGGTGCAGCCGCCGCGCCCGAGCACGCCGATCCCGATCGTCGTCGGCGGGTCGAGCGCGCCGGTGCTCGAGCTGGCGCGTCGCCACGCCGCGTGGTGGAATCTGCCCGTCTCGCACCTGGATCGGCTGGATGCGCTGAGATCCGAGGTCGGATCGGTGCGGGTGTCCGTGCAGCAGATGGTCGGATTCGTCGGGCGCGAAGGCGACGCCGATCAGGTGCGCGCGCGGAGTGAGCGCCGATTCGGTTATCTCGGTGCGGGTTTGGTCGTCGGCGATGCCGCACGGCTCACCGAGCACTTCGCGGGGCTGTCCGAGCGCGGGGTCGAGCGGTTCTACGTGTGGTTCGCCGATTTCGCCGCGCCGCGGACACTCGCCGAATTCGGCCGGGCGGTCATCGGCGAACTCACCGCAACTGGTCCTTGACCACCTTGCCCGTGGCGTTCATGGGCAGCGAGGTACGGAACTCCAGTGACCGCGGCACCTTGAACCCGGCCATCCGATCCCTGCTCCAGCGCAGCAATTCTTCCTCTGTCACAGGGCTTTTCGGCACGACGAACGCCTTGCCGACCTGGCCGAGCCGCTCATCGGGCACCCCGATCACCGCGACCTGCGCCACGGCCGGATGCTCCAGCAGAAACCCCTCGATCTCGGCCGGATAGGCATTGAAACCGCCGACGATGAACATGTCCTTCTTGCGGCCCACGATGCGCAGCCGCCCGTCCGGATCGAGTTCACCCAGATCGCCGGTGTGCAGCCAGCCGTCGGGGTCGACGGCCGCGGCCGTGGCCTCGGGATCGTCGAGATACCCCTGCATCACCGAATATCCGCGCACCAGCACCTCGCCGTCGTCGCCGATGCCCACCTCGATGCCGTCGCAGGCCGCTCCCGCGGTGGTGGCGATCTGCTCGAAGGTATCGCCCGGCCGCGAGGCGGTGACGGTACCGGCCTCGGTGAGTCCGTAACCGGTCATGATCGAGCGGAACGGCAGTTCCTCGCGGACGCGGCGGACCAGTTCGACCGGGATATCGGCCGCACCGGTGACCGCCGCGCGCAGCGAGGACAGGTCGTGCCCGCCGCCCTGGGCCTGCAGCAGCGAGTGGTACAGGGTGGGCGGGCCGGGCAGCATGCTCACGCGTTCGCGTTCGATGAGGTCCAGCACCGCGGGCATATCGAGCACCCGCACCGGCAGCATGGTCGCGCCGCGGGTCAGCGAGGCGACCAGTCCCGCCTTGTAGCCGAAGGTGTGGAAGAACGGATTGACCATCAGATACCGGTCGCCCTCCCGCAGATCGGCCAGATCGCACCATTCGGCGTACAGGCGCAACGTCTGACGGTGATTCATCATGACGCCCTTGGGCTTTCCGGTCGTACCCGAGGTGTAGATCACATCCGCCACATCGGTGCCCGACATCTGGGCCTCGAAAGGTTTTGCGCCGGAGAGGAATTCCGAGGCCAGATCGATCACCGGTACATCCGCGGCGTACCGCCGGCCCAGAAATCCCTGTTCCGCCAGCACCATTCGGGCCCCGCTGCGCCGAATCACATCGGCGGCCTCGGCGGCGGTGAAGCGGGTGTTCACGGGAACCAGCACCGCACCCGCGGTCAGCACGCCGAAGGCCGCCGCGATCCAGTGCGCCGAATTGGGCGCCCAGATCGCGATGCGCTCACCCTTCGCGATCCCCGCCGCCGCGAAGGCGCCCGCGGCGCGGCGCACCCGGTCGGCGAGTTCCGCGAAACTCCAGCGCAGCGGGCCGTCGACGACCGCTTCGGCCGAACCGAAGCGGTCGCCGGCGCTGAGCACCAGCTCTGCGAGGGTGTCGCAATCATTCGTCATACGCCCGACCGCTCATCCGCTGTGCCGATCATGCGCATGGGCGGGGCCCTGCGTGGTTACGCTCCGCGGCCACCTTCGGGCCCGACCGCTCATACGCCGAGCAGCCGTGCCAGGTTGCCGCCCATGATCTTCGCCTGGTCGGCCTCGGGCAGGTGACCGAGCATATCGGCGAAATGGGTCGGCTCGGCCAGGCCCTCCGGATGCGGGTAGTCCGAGCCGAACAGCACCCGGTCCACGCCGATCAGGTCGATCAGGTCGGTGACGCCCTCCTCGTAGAAGGGGCTCACGTGGATGCTCTTCTTGATCGCGGCGACCGGATCCTGCATGCCGAAGCCCTCGGGGGCCTTCTTGTAGACGTCGGCGAGGGTTTCCAGCAGCGGCTTGAGCCACGCCGAGCCGTTCTCGATGACGGCGATCTTCAGATCGGGGAAGCGGAACAGCGCGCCGTGGCAGACCCAGGAGGCGACGGTGTCCTGCACCGGCCGCCACTCGTTGACCATCCGGAAGGTATTGGTCACGAACGGCAGCATCTCGCTGTTGGTGCCCTCCCATTCGGCGTCGAAGCGGGAGTAGCCGCTGTCCGAGGAGTGCATCGCGACCAGGATGTCGTGCTCCACCACGCGCTGCCAGAACGGGTCGAACTCCGGCAGGGCGAACGAGCGCGGGCCCTCCAGTCCGGGCACCGGCGCGGGACGGACCAGAATCGCCTTGGCGCCGTTGGCGACAACCCAGTCCAGCTCCTCGATCGCCTTGTCCACGAACGGCAGGGTGATCACCGGCGTGGTGAAGATGCGGTCCTCGTAGTTGAACTTCCAGACGTCCAGCAGCCATTCGTTGAGCGCGTGCACGACCGCGACGATCAGCTTCGGGTCGTCGCGCATGCGCTCCTCGACCAGGCTGGCCAGCGTCGGGAACATCAGCGAGCGCTGCACGCCGAGCTCGTCCATCAGCTTCAGGCGGGCCGCGGGCTCCCGGAACGCCGGGATCGACTTCATCGGCTCGCCGAAGATCTCCCGGCGGCTCTTGCCCTCGGGGTTGCCGTTCTTGAAGTACTCCTCCATCGCGCCGGGCCGCGCGACCACCTCGAAGGTGGGGTTGGGGATGTAGTCGCTGATCTGACCGCGTACGGCAATCTTGGTGCGCCCGTTGACATTCACGTACTGGATCGCGTTCTTGTACCGATCGGGCAGGTACTTGGTCAGCGACTCTTCGGTTTCGTAGAGATGGTTGTCGGCGTCGAACAGCGGGTACGGCAAGGTCCGCACTGGCATGAGATCCTCCTTCGCTTGTTAGGAGAATCTTATTCTCACAAGCGATGCATGGCAATCGCTCGGTGCGGACCTGTGTGCGGTGAGCGGCGTTCAGTCGACGCCGACGGTGACCTCCGGTTCGGCGGCCGCGGCGGCCGTGCGCGCTTTGCGGCCGGGAGCCCACGCGCCCAGGAGCACCGCGACCACCACGGTGGCCGTACCCAGCACGGTTGTGGCCTGGTGCAATCCGTGCACGAAGGCCGCCTCGGCCATATCGGCGAGCGGCTGCGCCTGCGGGCCGATCCGGTCGGTGACCTCCAACGCCCCCGCGAGCGAGCCGGAAACCGGCCCGCGGATCGGTTCCGGAATGAGCGGAATCACATTCGCGATGCGGTGGCTGTATCCCGCGGCCAGGATGCTGCCCGCCAGGGCGATCCCGATCGCCGCGCCCACCTCCCGGGCCGCGTCGTTCACCGCCGCGGCGACGCCGTGCTTGTCGGGCGGCGCGTCGTTGACGATGGCGGCCGTGGCCGGGGCCGCCGACAGGCCGAGCCCGGTGCTCATGATCAGCAGCGGCCACAGCAGATCGACGAACGTGCTGTGCACGCCCAGATGTCCGAGCGTGAGCAGGCCGATGCCGACGATCGCCAGGCCGCTGGCGGTGGGCAGTCGCAGCCCGAAGCGCTCGGCGAGCCACGGCGAGATCAACGCCAGCGTGACCATGGGCACGATCATCGGGGCCATCGCCACCGCCGACATCAGCGGCTGGTAACCCAGGATCAGCTGCATGTACTGCACGATCAGCATGAACAGGCCGAACGACACCATGAATTGCATTGCGACCGAAGCGGTTCCGGTGCCGAAACCGCGACGGGCCAGCAGGCGCACGTCCAGCAGCGGATGCGCGACGCGCAGTTCGATCACCACGAATCCCGCGCCCACCACCACCGCGCCGATCGCCGCGCCGATGACGATCGGCGAGGCCCAACCCTGTTGTGGCGCTTCGAGTGCGGCGATCACGGCCAGGGCCACCGTGCCCGCGCCGGACACCGCGCCCCAGGGGTCGAAGGCCGGGCGGGAGGTGTCGCGCGATTCCGGGACGGTGCCGGTGGCGATCGTCAGCACGCCGCCGACGGCGGCCATCGCGATCATGATCGATTCCCACGAGAAGCGCGTCAGCAGCAGACCCGAACCGAGAATGCCCACGATCGCCCCGACGCCCACCGTGCCGGCCCAGATGCCCACCGCGATATTGCGTTGTTCGCGCGGCAGCCCGGAGGTGAGGATCGAGAGCGTGGAGGGCATCACGAACGCGGCCCCGGCTCCGGCCACCGCCCGCGCCGCGATCAGCCAGATCGGCCCGTGCGCGACCAGCGGCACGATCGAGGCGACGGTGAATACCGCCAATCCGCCCAGCAGCATCAGCCGTCGGCCGAAGCGGTCGCCGAGAGCTCCGGCGGGCAGTACCAGACACGCCAGAGCCAGGGTGTACCCGTCGATGATCCAGGTGAGTTGCCCTTGTGTCGCACCGGTTTCGGTGGCGATGTGCGGCAGCGCGGTGTACAGCGCGGCCATCGCCGCGACGACCAGCGCCACGGCCAGACAGGACAGCGACACGACCCATCGCATTCTTGCGGACATCTGCGCCACCGGGTGGTTCATCGTTGCCTCCCAAGAAACGAAACTATGAGTATCGCTACGCAACTAGCAGTATCATAATGCGGCCGACAGCAACAGACGTCCCCGAGGAGCGTTCGTCGTCCATGACCAGGAGCAGCGCCGACGCCCGGCCGGAGCGCGATGACAACGGTGATCCACGCAAGGTGCGGTCGCGCGCCCGCCTGCTCGACGCCGCCACAGCGCTGCTGGAGTCCGGCGGGCTCGAGGCGGTGACCATCGACGGCGTCACCAAGATGTCGCACGTCGCCCGCACCACCCTGTACCGGCACTTCGACAATGTGGTGCAGCTGCGCGCGGCCACCCTCGAACGCATGCTGCCACCGGTGGTGCGGGCTCCGGTCGAGGGCACCCTGCGCGAACGGCTGATCGAACTGGTCGCCCGTCAGGCCGACGCGATCAACGACGCACCCATGTACCTGGCCACCCTGGCCTGGCTGGCCACCGCCGAACGGACCGACGACAGCCCCGGCGCCCGCGTCGGTTCCCTGCGGCACCGCCTGATCGAGCAGTACCGCAAGCCATTCGACGAACTGTTCGAAGCCCCCGAGGCGCGCGCCCTGCTCGCGGGACGCGAATCGGCCACGGTACTGGCCCAGCTCATCGGCCCCATCATCTTCCCCCGCCTCACCGGCATCGGCTACGCCACCCGAGCCGACTGCACCCGCATAGTCGACGACTTCCTCGCCGCCGCAGCGATTTCCAGCGGCGATTCCTCGGCCACGGCCTGAACGGTCGTCGTCGGCTCAGCGGTGCCGGAATGGGACCGTTCGCAGTGGCTTCGGGCGACCGAGTTCTCGGCTATGGTGTGATCGGTCGTCGGAGGCTGAGCGTCGTCGGAATGGGCTTGTGCCGCCGTTGTTTCCGGTGGTGAGTCGTGTGTGATGGCCCGATCGGCCCTTGTCGGCTGAGCGTCGTCGGAATGCTCCTGTGTCGCAGTGGCTTCGGGCGGTGAGTCGTCGGCGATGGTCTGTTCGGCCGTCGTCGGCTCAGCGGCGTCGGGATGGGCCTTTGTCGCGGTGGTTTCCGGTGGGGGTGGGCTCGACCGTTCGTCGCTCGTGTGTGGTGTCGAAAACGACGCGCTGTTACATGATTTCGAACGGTTGCGGCGCTTCGCCGAATCGTTCGCTCGGCAGCGGGCTCGCGAATCAGTCGTCCAGGCGATGATTGGTGGCGCTCAGCTGACGATCGGTCGTGGCGGACAGGCGTTCGACCTGGCCGGTGTCGAGGCGGCCGCAGGGATGGTCCCAGTGCAGTGCGATGTGGTCGCCGATCGCGATATCGCTCACGGATTCCGCTGCCGGGGTGGTCATCTCGATCGTGCGCGGGATCTCCTCGGACAGGAACAGTTGACCGCCGTCCCAGCGCAGGCGGCGGGCGCGGACGGTGAGGGTCGAACCGTTCCGCTCGCAGACCCGCGCCGGGGTGATCCGGCAGTTGTCCAGGATGCGCAGCGGTAGCTCGTCCGGGCCGCGTCCCAGCAACCGGGTCCACGGGTAGATGCCGAAGACGTGGAAGCTGTGGTCGGCGGCGGCCTCGTTCGACAGGTCCGCGGACAGGTGCTGCCAATAGCCTCCGGCGATCGGGCCGATGAGCGTGAGCAGATTCGACAGGAAGGCCGCGGGATCGACATCCGCGCCGACTCCGCCACCGAGCCAATAGGATTCGACCAGCCGAGGATCCAGCGGATCGGCGATGCCGGTCATCCTCGACAGCACTCGCAGATACGGCCACACGCCGGAGAACCGGTGGGCCAGCGCGCGGATCTCGGCATCGGTCCCCCCGACCATGGCCGCCGCGTCCGGGGGACCGCAGTAGCCGAGGGCATTCGGCGCGTAGGCGTAGCGGGCGAACAGTTGCGGCCCGCTCAGCACGGTCACGACGGGGGCCCGGCGATCAGCTCGCCGCGAGGCCGGCCCAGCGCGGTGAACCGCCACAGGGCCAGGGCCAGCAGCCACGTCCCGAGGAACAGCGCCACCAGAACCGCGCCCATCGACCCCAGATCCAGATTGCCGATCCAGGCCAACGGCCCGGAGGTGATGTCGAGCCGGTCGGCCAGGATGGAGATGATCTCCTGCGCGCCGATGAGCAGCGCGACGGTGACCGAGAGTCCGGTCATCACCAGGTTGTAGTAGATCTTGCGGACCGGTTCGGCGAAGGCCCAGCCGTAGGCGTAGTTCATGTACGCGCCGTCGAGTGAGTCGAACAGCGTCATGCCCGCCGAGAACAACAGGGGCAGAACGACGATCGCGTACCAGGGCACGCCGGTGGTGGCCGCGCCACCGGCCAGCACCAGCAGGCTCACCTCGGTGACGGTGTCGAATCCCAGGCCGAACAGCAGTCCGACCGGATACATCTGCCCCGGCGCGCGGACCGCGCGCAACAGCGGCGCGAGCACCCGGTTGACCGCGCTCCGCGATCGCAGCCGACGTTCGAGTTCGCGCTCGTCGTACCGGCCGCGCCGGGCCGTGCCGAACACCCGGCCGATGCCGATCAGCGACACCAGGTTCAGCAGGCCCAGCAGGATCAGGAAGGTGCCCGAGACCCCGGTGCCGACGACGCCGGTCCACCGTTGCAGACCGGAATTCCGGTCCTCGATACCGTGCGCCAGCGCCCGCACGCCGAGTCCGAGCGCGAGCACCATGACGAAGACCACCGTGGAATGCCCGAGCGAGAACCAGAATCCGACCGACAGCGGTTTCCGGTTGTCGGACACCAGTTTCCGGGTGACGTTGTCGATGGCGGCGATATGGTCGGCGTCGAAGGCGTGCCGGATGCCCAGCGTATAAGCGGTGACGCCCAGGCCGATTCCGAAGACCGTCGTACCGGCCGTGTAGTGACCGGGAGCGACGAGGGTGAGCAGCACGCCCCAGCCCGCCAGATGCAGGGCCAGCACGACGCCGGTCATCAGCGTCACGCTACGTCGTTGCGCCCGAGTGGTTTTCGACCACAACCGGGTGAGCGCCGCCGGGATCGCCGACCGCGTCCCCACTGCTGCCTGTCGCATCGCCTCGCCGGTGCTCGCTCAGCAGATCCGCGGTAGCTGTTCACCGGCGGGAAGGTCCACCACGCGCGTCCCGCCCAACGCGGTCCGTGCGACAACCATACCCGGATGGTCCTCGACGCAGACCCCGATAGCCTGTGCCCGCGCGCCGAGCGGATGCGCGCGCATCGCCTCGAGCGCGCGATCCGCGTCCTGCGGCGCGAGGAAGGCGACCAGCTTTCCCTCGTTCGCGACGTACAGCGGATCGAGGCCGAGCAGACCGCAGGCGTCGCGCACCGGAGCGGGAATCGGCAATGCGCGTTCGTCCAGTCGCACACCGACTTTCGCCAGTGCGGCGATCTCGTTGAGCGCCGCTGCCACCCCGCCGCGGGTCGGGTCGCGCATCACGTGCACATCCGCGCCGGTGGCCAGTAGGTCGGCGACCAGACCGTTCAGGGGTGCGGTGTCGCTGCGCACGGTGGTGCCGAATTCCAGACCCTCGCGGCAGCTCATCACCGCGACCCCGTGCACGCCGATATCGCCGCTGATCAGCACGACGTCGCCGGGGCGCGCCCGATGCGGGCCGATGTCCACACCCTCGGGGACCAGGCCGATCCCGGCGGTGTTGACAAATATCCCGTCACCGTGTCCGGCGTCCACGACCTTCGTGTCGCCGGTGACCAGCTTCACCTCGGCCGTGGTGGCCGCCGCGCCGAGAGATTCCGCGACACGGGCGATTTCGGCCAGTTCGGTGCCCTCTTCGAGGATGAATGCGGTGGACAGGACCAGTGGGCGCGCGCCCATCATGGCCAGATCGTTGACGGTGCCGTTGACCGCCAGTTCGCCGATCGTTCCCCCCGGGAACGTCAGCGGTTTGACCACGAACGAATCGGTCGAGAACGCCAGGCGCACATCGCCGACCTCGATCACCGCCGCATCGCCGAGACCGGCGTCGGCGGCCGCGCCGAACGCGGGCAGGAACAGGTGCTCGATCAACTCGCCCGACATCGCGCCACCGCCGCCGTGCGCCATCACGATCGTCGGCGAATCCCGCAGCGGCAGCGGGCAAACCCAGCTTCCGGCGTCGAATTGCGGTGGCGAGGCCGAGATTCCGTTCCGGTCAAGCATGTGCCACCTCCGCGGGCTGATCCAGCCGCCGGTAGAGGTAGTAGGCGGCGCACGCGCCCTCGGAGGACACCATGGTGGCGCCCAGCGGATTACGCGGCGTGCATTTCGTGCCGAAGGCAGCGCAGTCGGTCGGTTTGATCAGACCCTGCAGCACCTCGCCGGACCGGCAGATCGAGGACTCGTCGGTGTGCACGTCGGTGACGCTGAACCGGTGTTCGGCGTCGTAGTCGCGGTACCGCTCGGACAGCCGCCAGCCGCTGCGCGGAATCACGCCGATACCGCGCCAGCCTCGATCGGTGACCTCGAATACGTCTTCGAGCATCGCCTTCGCGGCCGGATTGCCCTGTGCCGGAACCGCGCGCGGGTAGGCGTTCTCCACCTCGTGCCTGCCCTCCTCCAGCTGGATCACCGTGCGGCGGATGCCTTCGAGGATGTCCAGCGGCTCGAATCCGGTGACTACCATGGGAACTCGGTACTTCTGCGCCAGGGGCGGATACTCCGCTGTGCCCATCACCGCGCAGACGTGCCCGGCCGCCAGGAACGCCTGTACCCGGCAGTCGGGTGAATCCATGATGGCGGCGATCGCGGGCGGGACCAGCACGTGCGAGACCAGCAGCGAGAAGTTCTCGATACCCAGGCGCTGGGCCTGATACACCGTCATCGCGTTGGCCGGTGCGGTGGTCTCGAATCCGATGCCGAAGAACACCACCTGCCGGTCGGGATTCTCCTTGGCGATGGTGAGCGCGTCCAGCGGCGAATACACCACGCGCACATCCCCGCCCTCGCTCTTGACCCGGAACAGGTCCTTCGAACTGCCCGGCACGCGCAGCATGTCACCGAAGGAGCAGAAGATCACGTTCGGGCGCGCGGCGATCTCGAGCGCCTTGTCGATGATCTCCAGCGGAGTGACACAGACCGGGCAGCCGGGGCCGTGGATCATCTCGATCTGGTCCGGGAGCAACTGGTCGATGCCGTGCCGGATGATCGAATGCGTCTGCCCGCCACAGACTTCCATGATCGCCCAGCGGCGAGTGGTGGTGGCGCGGATGCTCATCAGCAGGCGTTGGGCCAGCTCGGGATTGCTGAATTCGTCCAGGTATTTCATGGCTTCACCTCGTTGTCGCGGGCGGGCTGGGGCGGTGCGGTCGGGTCGGGCAGGCCGGACTGGCGGGCCGCGTTGGCGAACCCGTCGCCGAATTCCTCCTTCAGCACGCCCAGATGCTGGAATTCGGCCAGGGTCTTCAGGGCCGACTCCTCGTCGAGGCGCTGGATGGCGAATCCGACGTGTACGACGACGTAGTCGCCGACCGACGCGTCCGGGATGTACTGCAGGCAGACGTCCTTGTGGACCCCACCGAAGTCGACCACCGACATCAGGGTTTCGTCGCGCTCGTAGAGTTCGAGCACCTTCCCCGGGACTGCCAGGCACATGATCGGTTCCTACCTTTCGCTCATCGGGCTCCGGCAGCGAGCAACTGCCCGAAGGCCAGGCCGCCGTCGTTGGGTGGCACCCGGTGGTGGGTGATGACGTGAAAGCCGCTCTCCCGCAGGCGATGCCGCGCGAGCGACAACAGCAGCGCGTTCTGGAAGACTCCGCCGGACAGGGCGACCGGGACGCCCGGTTCGCCGAATCGCCGCGCCGCGTCCACGATCAGCTCCGCCACCGCCGCATGGAATCTCGCGCCGATCAGCCCGGCTGCCACACCGGCGAGCGCGTCGGCGACCACGGCGGCCAGGACGGGCGCGGGGGATATGCGGGCGAGCCCGTCGGCGTCGGGTTCGGTGATCTCGAAGCGGTAGGGGTGCTCGGGTGCGATATCGCGGGACAGGCCCTCGAGTTCGATGGCGGCCTGGGCCTCGTAGTCGACGCGGTGCCGCACACCGGCCAGCGAGGACACCGCGTCGAACAGCCGGCCCATACTCGACGTCGGCACGCAGCCCAGTCCGGTTGTCAACTGGTGCAACAGGATCCGGCGTTCGCCCGGCGGGCACGCGGCGACCGACGCAATCGCCTCGGACCAGTCGATCCCGGCGGTATACAGGTGCGCCAATGCCATTCGGTAGGGCCGGTGCACACTGGCGTCACCGCCCGGCAGCGGGACGTAGGCCAGGTGCGCGAGGCGGCGGAAACCCTTGTACCCCGCCGCGAGTATCTCCCCGCCCCAGATCGCCCCGTCCGTGCCGAAACCCGTGCCGTCGAAGGCGATTCCGGTGACCGTCGCGGAATCGGGCAGTCCGTGTTCGCCCATCACCGCCGCGATGTGCGCGTGATGGTGCTGCACCGAATGCACCGGCCGCCCGTTCGCGCGGCGGTGCGCCCACGCACTGGACCGATAGCCGGGATGTGCGTCGGCGGCGAGGTGCCGCGGGCGGACCCCGGTCAGTTCCTCGAGCTGCGCTTCGGCGGCCTCGAACGCGCGCAGGGTGGCCAGATCGTCCATATCGCCGATGTGCTGGCTCAGCCACGCGTACCGCCCGTCGGCGACCGCGCAGGTGTTCTTCACGTCCGCGCCGACCGCGACGGTGGGGGCGAGGGGCATCGGCAGTGCCAGCGGCAGTGGCGCGTATCCGCGCGACCGGCGGATCGGCAATTCCTCGCCGTCGACGAGCCGGACCACCGAATCGTCGCAGGGCACCAGAATGCGCCGGTTGTGCCCGAGGACCGCGTCGGCGAGGTCGGGGAGCCTTTGCGCGGCATCGTCATCGGTGTAGCAGATCGGCTCGCCGCCGAGATTGGCCGAGGTCATCACCAGTACGTCCGGGCCGGGCGGATCACCGGGCAGCCCGAACAGCAGCAGATGCAGCGGCGTGTAGGCCAGCATGACGCCCAGGTCGCGGTTGCCGGGAGCCACCGACGCGGCGACGGGCCGGGTTCCGCGCGGCAGCAACAGAATCGGACGTTGCGGTGCGGTCAGGATCGCGGCGGCGTCGCGGTCGAGGTCGGCTATCGCGCCCGCGCCGCCCGGATCGGCGACCATGACGGCGAATGGCTTGTCGCCGCGGCGTTTGCGGGTCCGTAGCCGGGCCACGGCGTCCTCGTTGCCGGCGTCGCAGGCCAGGTGATACCCGCCGATTCCCTTGACCGCCAGAATGCCGCCCTCCCGCAGCACCTTTCGCGCCGCGACGAGCGGATCACCGCTGCCCGCACCGGAATAGGCGAGGCTGGGCCCGCAGTCCGGGCAGGCGATCGGCTGGGCATGGAAGCGGCGGTCGGCGGGATCGTGATATTCGCGAGCGCACCGCTCGCACATCGCGAAATCGACCATCGAGGTCCGGTCGCGGTCGTACGGCAGGCTCGCGATGATGGTGAACCGCGGGCCGCAATTGGTGCAGTTGATGAACGGGTGCCGGTACCGGCGATCGCCCGGATCGGTCAGCTCCCGCGCGCAGTCCGCGCAGATGGCCACATCGGGGGACGCGAGGGTGCGGCCGCCGCCCCGGGTGGTTCCGGCGATGTGGAAGCCGGTTCCGCCGCGCACCGGTAGTTCGGTGCGCTCGATCGAGTCGATGACCGCCAGCGGCGGCGGCCGGTGCCGCAAGCGTTCGGTGAACTCGCACAGGGCGCTGGGCGCGCCCTCGATATCGATGATCACTCCGGCGCTGTCGTTCGCGACGCTCCCGGTCAACGCGAGTTCCGCGGCCGCACTGTAGACGAACGGCCGGAATCCCACGCCCTGGACGACGCCCCGCACCAGCAACCGGCAGCGGCCGCGCTCGCCGTTCACGGCACCTCACCCCGGCCCATCAGCTCCAGGCCCGCCAGCGCCCGGCGCGCACCCGCCTCGTCGGTCCGCTCGACCGCGAGCCCCATGTGGATGATCACCCACTCTCCGGCTTCTACCGGATCATCCTGGAGCAGGCCGATATTCACCTTCCGCTGCTCGCCGGAGACGTCGACCAGGGCCAGTTGCCGGTTGTAACCCTCGACGATCCGCACGACGCGTCCGGGAATCCCGAGACACATGCTCACACCTCCGCTCGCTGGTCACACAGCTCCGCCACGACCCGCCGCACGGTCTCGACCGCCGAATCCACCGCGGCGGCAACGGGTTCGGACAACCCGATCCCTTCCTCGGTGCAGCGCGCCTGACAGCCGACCACCACCGTGGGCGGCACCGCGCCGCCCAGCGCGCGCACACCGGCGAATACCGCGGCCGGATCCATGCCGTGCGCGTCGAGATCGGCCGGGCGGTCCCGATCGGGTTCGGCGCGGATCACCTCGAGCCGGCCCGGCTCGCCACGGTTCGGCACCGCGTCCACGAGCACCAGCGCATCCCAGCCGTCGAGCAGGTCGTAGGCCAGGTGCACGCCGCGGATGCCGTAATCGACGATCCGCGCGGATTCCCCTGCGGCGGAAGGCATTCGGCGCACCACCTCGGGGCCGAAGCCGTCGTCGCCGAGGAAGATGTTGCCGATCCCGGCAACCAGGACCCGAGTGGTCACATCCGCCGCATCCGCAGGTAACGGCGCATATCCGGGACCGACCGCAGGCCGATCGCCGCGGCCAGGAGGATCGCCACCACGATCATCACCGTCAAGATGATTCCCATGACCTCCATGGGTGCTCCTTTCCTCGTGCCCGCGTCGCGGGCAATCGTCGAGTTCAGTTGTCCGGTCGCTCCAGCGGTTCCAGCTCGTCCGGGTCGAAATACACGTAGCGGCCGTACCATTCGTGCAGGTCGGCACCGGGGTCGTCGAGGATGACCACGCCCACGTGGGTGCGGCCGTCCACGTCGGCGTGCACCGAGGCGACCCGCGCGTCACGGCCGTCGAAGAACATGTCGTGGATGTCCGCGCGGCGCGCGGGATGCAACCGCACCCGGCTGCCCCGCCGCACCAGCACACCCGCGATGGGCACTGCGTCCGACTCCGGCCGGACCGCGCCGTCGGCGGCCGGATCCCACCAGTCCACACCGGGCGGGATCTCCGGGATCGGGCGGACGTCGGCGGCATGCGGGTCACGCAGGACGCCGTGCAGCCCGGCGAGATCCTGCGCGGTCATCGCATCGCAGCGATCCACGATCCGCGCCGCGCGCGGATCGGTCGCCCGCGCGGCGGCCTTCTCCTCGTCGGTCATCGTCATCACGCGCAGCGTCAGGATCTCGTCGATCTCGGTGGCGTCGAACAGCGGTTCCGGGCTCTGCTCGGCGATCTCGGGGTGGTCGTAGAGGATGATCGGTGAGAGCAGCAGCAGGCTGTGGTCGCCGGGCGGTCCGGCCAGCACGGGGAAACAGCGGTGATGCGCGCAGCGGCGCGCGGCCGCTTCGGCCTCCGGCGGCGGTTCGAGCAGCGAAACGAACCGCGCGCCTTCGACTTCGGCGATGACGTGGGCGCCGATCAACGATCGGGTGATGGCGTCGCGCTGATCGGTGGCGGGCTCCGCGACGTTGCGCACCGTCATGGTGAGGCGCAGATATCCGTCGTCCGGTTCGACGGCCAGTTCGAACTGTCCGTCCAGCGCGCACCGGGTGCGCACGACCGAACCCTCCGGATCGCCCGCCGGATCGCCGAGCCGCTCGACGTCGACGCCGCCGGGGATCTCGATCGGCGCGGTGAACGCCACGGGCGCACCGGGTTCCAGGAAGATCTCCCGTTCGACCGCCTCGTCCCAGTCCAGCCAGGTTCGCCCGGCGGCGGTCAGCTCCGCGACCGGCTCGTCGTCGGCGTCGCGGATGCCGCGATGTTGAATTTGCAGGAACCGCACGGTGATTCGCAGCGAGCACGCACCGGCGGCAGCCAGCAGCGCCTGCCCGCTGATTTCGCTGTCCTCGCCGTAGCCGTCCGCGGCCGCCCCGGCCGGGCCCAGCACTCCGAACTGCCACCGGGAGCGGTTCTTTCGCGCGTCGGCCCGATACGGGTACAGCAGGTATCCCTCGTAGAGCACCGCATCGGCGACCGCGCGGGCACGCTCCCAGCCGGACCGCGCTGCGGCCGCCGGCCCCGTTGCCGCGTCCGGCCCTGGCCGGCTCATGCCGTGTTCGCCGGGCATGAGCGGGGGTCCTGCGGGGTGACGCTCGGCTGCCGGCTTCGGCTCTGGCCCGCTCATGCCGACTCCCCGGCCGTGGTGAGCAGTCGCTCGACGGTGTCGTCGAAGCCGAGCAGGCCGTGCTGCGCCTTGAACGCGGCCAGTGCGGTCATGGTGTCCTCGCGCAGGCGGACCCAGCCCGCGTTCGGGAAGTGCGCCGCCATCAGCTCGCGCCAAACCGCGATCGGCATCTCGTATCGGTCCTCGCGGTCCCAGGGGATCTGCTGGACCGCGAAACCCGAACTGCCCCGGATGAACACCGTGCCGCTGAACAGGAACTGCAACGGGACCGTGCCCTCTCGAAGGGCGTGCAGATATTTCGATCCGGCGACCTCGAAGTCGTAGGTGCACGACATCGGCAGGTCCACCTCCGAGCCGCCGCTGAACCCCGGAATCGTTGTCGCGCAGTGCATCCAGAGAAACGACCGCTGCGTCTGCGCCCAGCGTTCGCGGGGTCCGAACAGATCCAGCAGCCCGGCGCTCTCGTCGTCGGAGTAACCGCGCCGGCCCGGCTCGATCCGCACCTGGGCGCGCAGCGCGATGGCGTGCACGGGTTCGTCCCCGACCGAGGCGATGCCGACCCGCGCGGACAGGATCGGGGTCACCGCAAACGGTTCGGGGCGGATGTCCAGCACCGCGAACGTGGTGGAGTAGGCCGGGCTCACGACGCCTCCCCGGATCCGGCCACGTCCGCCGGGCGAGCCTTGGCCGACATCGTGGCGAAGAACTGGTCCACGTAGCGGTGCACCGCGGATCCGCCGTCGAAACCGTGCCACAGCAGGCGGATTCGCCCGACGAACTCGTAGCACGCGTCGATCGGCAACAGCAGGCACCGCGCCGCCGCGGCATCGCGATCGGGCACCCTGATCAACAGCGCCTCCACATCGTCGGCGAGATCGGCGAATTCGGCGTGCCGGTCGACAAGTCGCTGCCAATCACGCAGTGGCAGTTCGGATTCGGTCGCCCCGGCCGGTCCGGGATACAGCGCGACGGTGCGGTCCGCGGCCGAGTTGCGGAAGAAGAAGGCCAGGCCCACCGGGATCTCGAGGGCGTCCCATTCCGGCAGGCTCAAGCTGAAGTCCGGGAACGACAGAACCCGCTGCGGCACGGCCCGGAAGCGCAGCGCCGCGTGGCGGTCGGTGAACAGCAGATAGCAGGCGCGGCATACGCACATCAGTTGCCGCGCTTCGACATCGACGACATGCTGATGTTCCTCGGCGATGGCCTCGGCGCACATCTCGCACCGCTCGCCGGGGGCCGGGGCGGGTGGCCGATCGGCCGCGATCCGGCGCAGGGCCCGTACCGTCGGATTCATCCGCCCACCCCCGCGGGCACCGCGACCGACAGTTCTCCCGAGCGCACCAGCACCGGGAACGGCTCCAGGTGGCCGTCGCCGTCGAGCCGGTTCCCGGCGTGCACGACGTCGAAGTGGGCCCGGCAGCTCGGACAACGCAACACCGGATCACCGGACCCGAGTCCGCGATGCAGCGCCGCGCCGGCCAGCGACCGCCCGCAGACCGCACACGAGTCGCGGTAGGCGTAGACCTCCTCGCCGACGCGGCAGGCCAGCAGCGCGGTGCCGCCCAGTTCGAACCCGCCCACCTCGCCGGACGCCAGCTCGGCCAATTCCGGTGCGGCGAGCCAGTTTCCGCCGGATCGCACATGGGAGAACAATGTGTCCGGCGCGATCACCGCGGCCGCGCCGGACGGTTCGGCCGCGACCACCTCGATCGCGGTGATCTCCGGCGCGGCCGCACGCACCGCATCCTCCACCGCCAGCTCCAATGTCACCGCCGAGGACGGGCAACTGCGACAGCTCCCGGTCAGCTCGAGTTGGACCACGCCCTCGGCGGTGATGTCGAGCAGGCGCACATCGCCGCCGTGCGAACCCAGGTACGGGCGCACACTGTCGAGCCCGGCGGCGACCCGGGTCCGCACGTCGTGCGGATGCAGGCCGTGGACCAGCAGCAGACTCGCCACGAGATCGTCCTGGGCCAGGCGAGCGAGCGTGACGTCGTCGAGTCCCTCGACGATGCGCCGCAGCCCGGCGCCGTACAGGTCCACCACCTCGCCGACGAGCGCCTCGGCTCGTTCGCGGGCCACCGTGCCGTGCGCCGACGCGGCGTCGAGCAGGCTCTCGATCCGATCGCCCACACCGCGCCACCGGTCGTCGCCGACCGCTGCGTCGGGGTCGTTGTCCTCGGAGCGCGTGAGCATCGCCTCCTCCACCGTGGCCCGGCCGGTGCGACCGGGCCGGGCGTTATTCGCCGGTCAGCGTCTGGGTCGGGGAGTGCACGGTGTCCAGTGACTTGCCCTTGCCCAGATACATGTGCACGCCGCAAGGCAGGCAGGGATCGAAACTGCGCACCGTGCGCATGATGTCGATGCCCTTGAAGTGCTCCCGGTCGTTCTCCTCGAAGATCGGCTGCCCCTGCACCGCGTCCTCGTAGGGGCCCGGGGTGCCGAAACTGTCGCGCGGGTTGGCGTTCCACGGCGTCGGCGGATACGGGTGGTAGTTGGCTATCTTGCCGTCCCGGATCACCATGTGGTGCGAGAGCACGCCGCGCACGGCCTCGGTGAACCCGCAGCCGATGCTTTCGTCGGGTACCTCGAACTTCTCCCAGGTCTTGGTGTGGCCCGCGCGGATCTCCGCGAGCGCCTGCTCGGCGAAGTGCAGTGCGCAGGCCGCCGCGTACGCCTGGAAGTAGGTGCGCGCGCGGTCGCGCTCGATGGTGTTGCTCCCGTACGCCGGGATCTTCCACTCGAGTTCCACCGGCCCCTTCAACGCGGTCTTGGGCAGGTTGATCTGCACGCTGTGCCCGGTCGAACGCACATAGCCGATATCGACCAGTCCGGCCAGCGCGGTCGACCACAGCCGCGCCAGCGGACCGCCGCCGGTGTCCAGGGCCAGGTGGTCCTTGCCGTCGAACCAGCGGGGTGACATCACCCAGCTGTACTTGTCGTCCAGATCGCGTTTCTGCGGTTTGGGGTTGGTGTGCTGGTTCCAGGGGTGCCGCCGGTCCACCGGATTGCCCAGCGGATCGGTCTTCACGAACATCTCCTGATCGGTCCAGTCGTCGTAATACGAACTGCCCAAAAGGATCCGGATGCCGAGGTTGATGTCGAGCAGCGACGTGGTGATCAGTTTGCCGTCCACCACGATGCCGGGGGTCACGAACATCTTCCGGCCCCAGTCCTCCATGTCCCGGTAGGCGAAGTTGCAGACCTCCGGATCCTGGAACGAACCCCAGCAGCCCAGCAGCGTGCGTCGCAGCCCGACCTTCTCGTAGCCGGGAATCGCGGTGTAGAAGAAGTCGAACAGGTCGTCGTGCATCGGCACGACCTTCTTCATGAATTCCACGTACCGCATCAGCCGCGACATGTAATCGGTCATCAGCTGGACGGTCGCCACCGTCCCGACGCCGCCGGGATACAGCGTGGAGGGATGCACGTGCCGGCCTTCCATGAGGCAGAACATCTCTCGCGTATAGCGGCTGACCTGTAGCGCCTCCCGGTAGAACTCGCCGGTGAACGGATTGAGCGCTGCCATGATCTCGCCGATGGTGCGGTAGCCGTGCATCGCGGCGTGCGGCGCCTCGGCCTTGCGAGCGGCGTCCAGGACGCCGGGATTGGTCTCGGCCACCATCTTCTCGCAGAAGTCCACCCCGACCAGATTCTCCTGGAAGATGTTGTGGTCGAACATGTATTCCGCGGCTTCGCCGAGATTCACGATCCACTCGCCCAGCGCCGGCGGCTTCACTCCGTAGGCCATGTTCTGGCAGTAGCAGGAACAGGTCGCGTGGTTGTCACCGCAGATGCCGCAGATGCGGCTGGTGATGAAATGCGCGTCGCGGGGATCCTTGCCGCGCATGAATATCGAGTAGCCGCGGAAGATGGACGAGGTGCTGTGACATTCGACCACTTCCCGGTTCTCGAAGTCGATTTTCGTATAGATGCCGAGGCTGCCCACGATGCGGGTGATCGGGTCCCACGCCATTTCGACGAGCGAATCCGGCTCGATCTTCTTGTGTGAAGCCTCCGGGATGATCTGTGTCATCTCCGAAATCCTCCTACCAGGTGCGAGTGGCCCCTGTTTCCAACTTCTGGCCCCGATGCCGCCAGTGCGGCTCCTTGTCGACCGTGCGGCCGGTGATGTGCCGCAGGCTGCGGATCACCGATCCGTACAGCCCCGATGCCGTGGACGAGAGTTTCCCGCCCGGCGGTTCGTCCATGAACGGCATGAACATGTCCGGGAAGCCCGGCATCGTGCAGCCGATGCAGATACCGCCGACATTCGGGCACCCGCCCACGCCGTTGAGCCAACCCCGTTTGGGCACATTGCATTTCACGACCGGCCCCCAGCATCCCAATTTCACGATGCATTTCGGTGAGCCGTACTCGCCGGCGAAATCGCCCTCCTCGTAGTATCCGGCGCGGTCGCAGCCCTCGTGCACCGTGGCGCCGAAGAGCCATTTCGGCCGAAGCGCCTCGTCGAGCGGAATCATCGGGGCCTGACCGGTGGCCATGTAGAGCAGGTAGGTCAGCGTCTCGGACAGATTGTCCGGTTGGATCGGGCAGCCGGGCACGCAGACGATCGGAATTCCGGCCTTGGACTTCCAGTCCCAGCCGAGATAGTCCGGAACGCCCATCGCGCCGGTCGGGTTACCGGCCATCGCGTGAATTCCGCCGTAGGTCGCGCAGGTGCCGGCCGCGACCACGGCAGTGGCTTTCGGCGTCAGGCGATCGAGCCATTCACTGGTCGTCATCGGCTGATTCGTCTCGGGATTGTTCCCGAAGCCGCACCAATAGCCTTCACTCTTGATCTGTTCGTTCGGAATGGATCCCTCGACGACGAGTACGAACGGTTCGAGTTCACCGCGATCGGCCTTGAAGAACCATTCGAGGAAATCGTCGGCTCCGCCGTTCGGACCGCATTCGAAATCGATCAGCGGCCAATGTACGGCGATCTTCGGCAAGCCGGGAAGCGCTCCGAGAGCGATCTCCTCGACGCTGGGCTGGGTGGCGGCAGTCAACGCCACCGAATCGCCGTCGCAACTCAGGCCCGCGTTGATCCACAGCACATGTATCAGCGTTTGCTCGGCCTCGACTGCTTCCTGTGTGGGCATCAGCGCCACCTTCCCGAGCCTGCGGGGGCTGGCCGGTCCGGCTCGAAGCGTCTCGAATCTTCCGTATGTCAACCTGTGATTCAGGTCACGTCAATTTTAAGCTTGCTGGAAAGTAACCTCAATGGGTTGCGTGGGTATGGAACGCCGTCCGGCGTCGAGCCGGTCGTACCATTCGCCGAGTCCTTGGCCCGTCTTCGCCGACAGCGCCAGCACCTCGACGCCCGGATTCGTCGCGCGGGCGTAGTGCGCGCACTCGTCGAGGTCGAAGTCGACGTACGGCAGCAGGTCGATCTTGTTGATCAGCACCAGCCCGGCCGCGGCGAACATGTGCGGATACTTCAGCGGTTTGTCCGTCCCCTCGGTAACCGAGACGATGACGACCTTGGCCTGCTCGCCGAGGTCGAACAGCGCGGGGCACACCAGGTTCCCGACGTTCTCGATGAAGACGACGCCGTGCTCGGGCGGGTTCAGCACGTCCAGTGCCTTGCGGGTCATCGCCGCGTCCAGATGGCAGCCCGCGCCGGTGTTGATCTGCACCACCCGGCAGCCCGTGGACGCGATGCGTCGGGAGTCGAGCACGGTCTCCTGGTCGCCCTCGACGACTCCGATCGGCAGGTGCGGGCATTCGCGGATGGTTCGCTCGAGCAACGTGGTCTTACCCGCGCCGGGCGAACTGGTCAGGTTCAGTGCCAGGATCCCGCGCTCGGCGAACCACTGCCGATTGCGCTGTGCCAGTTCGTCGTTCTTGGCGAGCACCCGCTGTTCCAGGATCACGGTGTCGGTGGCCGGATGATCGTGATCATGGTGGTGTGGATGGTCGTGCTCGTGATCGTGGCCGGACGGTTCGGTGATCACCGCCGTGTCGTCGCGGCCGCATCCGCAGGTAGCGCACATGGATCGCTCACCTCCATCGAACGGATTCGCAGGTCTCTGCCCGCGCTGATAACGACGTCGGCACTTCCGCAGTCGCACAGGGGAATCGGCTCGCGCAGGGTGAAATCACGCCCGCACCGATGGCAGTGTCCCCGGGCGGGAACCTCCTCGATGACCAGCTCGGCGCCCTCGGCGAGGGTGCCCTCGGCCGCCAGCTCGAAACAGAAGTGCAGAGCGTCCGGCACCACCGCGCACAGCGCTCCGACCGCGATCGTCACGCGATGGATTCGCCGGCCCGTCGCATGGTCACAGGCGCCACCGATGATTCCCTGTGCAATTGCCAGCTCATGCATGAGATATCTCGATTCCTCGGATACTCATCGATTTCCGAACGCCGACGCACCGAGCATACTCCGGCGGCATCGACACGGAACAGGCATGAAGATGTCGCCGGTGGTCCGCCGATGCTGGACGGGCGTCATCGGCCGGACCGGGATGCGGTGATTGCTCCGATATTGCGAACTGCGGACAGCGGTTCTCCGCCGACGCGCCGGGAAGCCGCTCTCGGCGTCCGAGTCGGGCCCGGGACCCGAGGACCGTGTATTCGAAGCCGGGCAACACTCGGCGGTACGGGCCCGAAGGCGCACTACCCTCTAGATCCGGTGAGGCCCGAAACCCTCAGCGCGGCCGTATCTTTCGATCGGCCACCTCCGCCGGCGGCGCCCACGCGCCGAATCGCCGTGCGATGCGGCGTGTGTCACGGGTTTCGGCGAACCGGACCGGGCACGCGGGCGACCGGCGAGCCGCTTCTGTTGCTGCCCGCCGGGCCGGAAATATCGCGAGGCCAGAGATATTCGTCATGACCGTCACGAATACCTCTGGCCGGAGCGTGAATCCGCGAACCGATCAGTCGAAGGTGCAGCCGGACAGCGGCTTTCCGGCCAGTCGATCGACCAGGTAGCCGAAGGCGTTGTTGGTGCCGTAGCCGTCGATCAGTTCGGGGCCGAAGTGGTTGGGCAGCACCGCGCCGGGCAGGATCGGCGGCAGGTCGTTGGTGCGGAAGGTGACCGCGGCCCCCTTCGCGCACCAATCGGCGGCGAGTTGGCGGGCCTGGCCGTAGGGCACGGTGTCGTCGTTGCGGCCGCTGGTGATCAGCACCGGGGAACTCGGCCGCAGGGCGCCGATGCGCTGGTCGTCCAGCATCCGCGCTGCCTCGGGAATGGCGCTGAGATTGTCCAGCATCGAGCGATGGTCGACGGTGAGCGCACTGGTGTGCATGAACGGCTGCCGCACGATGACGTCGCCGATGCATTCGGTGGCCAGGGTGTCGAGCACCGCGCGTCCCTGCGGCGTGGCCGTGGTGTCCAGCGCCCGGCGCAACTGTGGGTAGCGCGCGACGAATCCGTTGATCGCGAAGCCGATCACCCCGCTGATCAGCGTGCCGTCGACCTGGCCGAGCACCTTGGCCAGATCGGCGGGCGGCGCGCCCGCCCAGGTGCCCTTCAGATTCAGCTCGGGCGCGTAGCTCGGCTGCGACTCCGCCGCCGCCGCGGTCGCCCCGCCGCCCTGGGAGTAACCCCACAGGACCAGGGGAGTGCTCTCGGGGGCGCCGCCGAGACGGTTCGCCGCCCGTGCGCCGTCCAGGACCGCGTGCGCCTCCTCGACCCGATTCACATAGGTGTGAATTCCGGGTGTGCCGAGGCCGATGTAATCGGTGACCAGGACGCGGGCGCCCATCGAACTCCACGCGGCCGCGGCGATCGCCTCCTGATTCGGCGACATCGACAGCGGGTCGGTGCTGACGACGAACCCGGTGGAGAACGCGATCGAGGGTGCGCACTGGGTGCCCTGCCCGACCGTGCCGGGCGCGATCACCACGGTCGGGCGTGGACCGGGCCCCTGCCACGGCCGCGTCGGCTCGATGTAGGTGCCGCTGACCGCGGTCGCCGTTCCGTCCTGGGTGCGCGAGGTGTACATCACGCGTTGCGCGGCGACCGGCCACTGCCCACCGCCGCCCGGAAGCGTCGCGAAGATCGGCATCGGCTCGGATTTGACGACCGCGCCCGCCTGCCCGGGCAGCTGGGCGGGCGGGGTGTAGAAGGCGGCGATCGGCGCGGCGGCAGCGGTGCCGCCGGCCCCGACGCAGGACCCGGCCGCCACGGCCAGGGCGGTGACTGTGCACGCGGCGAACCGCCGTAGTCGCGAATCGATTTGTCGCACTGGATGTTTCCCCTCTGTTGATGCCCGGAACCGGGCGAGCGCGGATTCGGCTGGTCGCGGAGAAGTCAGATGACGCCGCCCACGTCCTGGCGCACGAGGCGGTCCATGGCGTGTTCGGCGACGGCCGCGATGGTCATCGAGGGGTTGCACGCCCCGCAGTTGCCCGGGATCAGCGCACCGTCGAGCACATAGAGTCCGCGCTGCCCGTGCACCCGGCCGTCGACATCGCACACCGGGCCCATACTCGCCCCGCCGAGCGGATGCCAGGTCGAGGGAAACTCGAGATTGGTATCGGTCAGGATGGCGTTCGGCCCCGCGATCTTGTGCGCCAGCGGTCCGATCCGGCCGTTCTGGATGGCGGTATCGCCCTCCAGCGGCCAGCGCAGCACGGCGTTGTCGTCCGCGGAGGTGTAGTCGAAGTGACCGCGTGTCTTGCTCACGCCGTAGCCGACCATCATCGTGCTGTGCATGTCCATTCCCATCGGCGGAATGGACGCCTGGATGATCGTCGCCGCGGTGGCCGGATCACTCCAGTTCAGGCTGCCGAAGACGACCGGGCCGCCCTGCGGTTGGCCGAATGCCTCGTCGGGCTGGGCCCAGACGTAGATGCGGTCGGCGTTGGTGCCCCAGTTTCCGCCCAGGCCCTCGGGCATATCGGGGATGTGGCCCTTGCCCGCCGCGCGCACGAGCAGTTTGGTGGTGTTGAGGCTGCCCGCGGCCATGATCAGCGCCGGGGTGGTGAGGATCAGGTTCTCCAAGACCTTGCCGGAGGTGTCGATCCGGTTCACCGAGACCGTCCAGCGGCCGTCCTTCGCCCGCTGGATGTCGGTGACCTCGTGCAGCGTGCGGACCTCGACCTTGCCGGTGGCCTCGCCCGCGGCGATGTAGGTGACGTCCACCGAATGCTTGCCGCCGTTGTTGACCCCCATCGCGCCGGCGCCGTTGGTGTAGGAGGGGGTCATCTTGCCGCGCAACTCGTCCAGCGCGTAGTTCCAGTCGATCGGCATCGGGATCTTCGACACCGGCAGCCCGGCCTTGCGGGCGTGTTCGGCGAAGACCCGGGCGGCCCTGTAGTTCGGGCTGTCGACCAGCGCGTCGGGGGCGGTCCGCAGTTGCAGCATGCGCGCCACGCGCGGGTAGTGCACCCGGTGCATCGTGTTCCAGTCCAGCTCCGCCGGAAACAGCGAGTTGAACACGGCCTCGGTCGGCTCGAGTGACATCCCTTGGTAGACAAGCGATCCGCCGCCGACGCCAGCCGCGCACAGCGCGGTCATATTGTCCCCGGCCACCGCCTCGACCAGACCGGTGTAGGGCTCGAAGATCAACGGAGTGCCGAAGACGTTCGGATTCGACCGGTACCAGAGCATGCGCTTGTCCGGCTTGGTGGCCAGCGGGAACGTGGTCGCGTTCGGGCCGGTCTGCCAGCGCCGGCCGCGCTCGAGCACCAGAACCGGAACCCCCGCCTGTGCCAATCGCAGTGACGCGACGCCGCCGCCGAAGCCCGAGCCGATCACGATGACGCGGTGTTCCTCGCGGGTGAGGCGAACGCGTGCGGCCGGATTCCGTTCCGCGCGTGCGATTCCCGGGCTCGCCAGCGCGAATCCGGTGGCAGCGGTCGCGCCCAGGAAGGAACGACGCGAGAGTGCGGACATGAATGACCTCCAGAACGCCGACGGACATTTCCGCACGCCGCGCGAGGCCGAGCATCCCGACCGTCCGCCGCACCGCGGAAGTTTGCCCGAATCGGCGTGTTCGGGCCCGCTAAAACTAGACAGTCCTGAGTGAAAGTGTCAACAATTACCGTCGTGCCCGAAGATCAACGCGGTGTGAGCGACAACGCGGGCAACAGCCATCGCGTCACCAGGCGCCGCAGATCATCGTCGGATTCGATATCGGGATCGTCGAACAGGACCACCGACAATCCCAGCCGGATCGTGATCCGGGTCAGCTCCTCCAGTTCCGGCTCGATCGCCGGATCCAGCTTCGTCAGCGGCCGGAGCAATTCGTGGGCAATGGGTTTCGCGCGGGCGATCATATCGGCGTCGAAGATCGGGTTACCGGGCTCGATGCGGATCAAGCGCGACAGGATCGGGTCGTCCCGGACCACCGCTCGTCCGACGACGAACAGTTCCACGATGTATTCGGCCGCGGTATCGATCTCGGCGAGCCGGCTGCGCAGTCCGGTCGTGGCGCGCAGCAGCAGGTCGGCCATCGCCTGGGAGACCAGATCCTCGCGGGAGCCGAAATTGGAGTACACGGTCTGGCGGGTCACCCCGGCCGCGTGCGCGGCGGCGGCGATGTTCACGCCGCCGAAGCCCTCGCTCGCGATCAGTTCGAGCGTGGCGTCCAAAATCTTCCTGCGCGACCGCATCTCACCAGTATCTGCGATGGCGGCGGCAGCGGCGGTCTCCGGCGGTGAGGGTGAGTGCGGCGGTCAGCTCGCGTCCGGGTGGCGGGCGGCGTCGCGATCCTCGTGCGGGGCGCCCGAGGCCACCTCCATACCGCGATTGAAGGCGGCGATGACGGTCGGATCCAGGCGGAGCGGCTGGGTGGGGTCCTGCATCGCGGGGCGGTCGCGGGCGCGGCGGGCGGCCGGTTCGTTGTTCGCGGTCAACCGGCGCATCACCCGCTCCAGAATGGGCAGGACCTCGGTGATCTCCAGCGTCTTGTCCGCGACCCGGCCCATCAGGGCATAGGCCATATTGGCCAGGACCAGGCCGACGTCCTCGATGTATTCCGGGTCCGCGCCGCCGAAGATCTGCCCGGCCACCGGGAGCACCGCGTCCAGGCCCTGGGCGTCCAATCGTGTCCCGCCCGGACCCGACCGGGCCCGGTGGAACGCCTCGAGCATCTTCGGGCTGCGTTCCCACGGCTGAAAGACGCTGTGCAGCACGCGCATCAGGCCGTCGTGCAGCGTCTCCTCCGGTGCGGGCGGCGCGAGGTCCGGGTACGCGTGATCGGCCATCCACCGCTCGATCGCGGTGACGATCAGTTCGTCCCGGGTGTGGAACAGCTTGTAGACCGTGGCCAGCGAGACGCGGGCACGACGAGCCACCTCCCGCAGCTGCACCGCGTCGTAACCTTCGGTTTGCAGCAACGTGAGCACCACGTCGATGATCTGCTCCGACGCGTCGCGTCCAGGGGCCCGGCTCACTCCAGTACTGTAACACCGTTACTACGGTAACTTTGTTACTTGGGAAGCTCGGGCCGTCTTCGGCGGAAAATCGGCGCATTCGCCGATCAGGTGCGGAGCGTTTGCGGCACAACGGTATTGACGCCCCGGTCGTGCTGTCGAACGGGATGAGAGTACGCGCCGCGCCGATCGCGGGCCACGGCGGGAGCGGTGCTCAGTCACGAATCATGCTTTGACGCACCTTGTATTTCTGGATCTTGCCGCTCGGTGTGCGCGGGAAGTCCTCGACGATGTGGATCTCCTCGGGCCACTTCTGCTTGGCCAGGCCCACCTCGGCGAAATGCGCGCGCAGATCCTCGAGCGAGGGTGCGGGTGCACCCGCGGTCAGGCGCAGCACCGCCGCGACATGCTCACCGAGGCGGGCATCGGGAGCGGCGACGGCGACGGCCTCGGCGATGTGCGGCATGCCCAGCAGCACCTCCTCGACCTCGAGCGCGCTGATGTTCTCCCCGCCGCGGATGATCAGGTCGGTGGTGCGGTCGGTGATGGTCAGATAACCGTCCGCGTCCAGGACGCCGATATCGCCGGTGTGGTACCAGCCCTGCTCGTCGAATGCCTTCGCGGTGAGGGCGTCGTCGGTGTAGCCCAGGCACAGATCCGGTCCGCGACTGAGGATTTCGCCGTCCTCGGTGAGCATGATCTCGACGCCGGGTTGCGGATCGCCATCGGTGTAGAGGCGTTTGGGGCGGGGGTCGGTGGCGTCCGAGGCGGTGATCGAGGGATGTTCGGTACTGCCGTAGGAGCGGTAGACCGTCAGGCCCAGGTCGGTCAGGCGTTCGGTGACCGAGGCCGGGACCGACGCGCCGCCCATTCCGGCGTACTTCATTCGCGCCAGGTGGTCCGGGCCGAAGCTCGGATGTTCGATGAGGCTGGTCAGGTAGTACGGCACCCCGCCGCCGACGGTGACGTCGTAGGTGGTCATCAGGTTCAGGATCAGTTCCGGATTCCAGACGTCCACCAGATCGACCGAGATGCCGTCACGGATCGGGATGAGGAATGCGTTGAGCATGCCGATGAAGTGCCCGACCGGTGCGGCGGTGATCTGCGGGCCCAGGTCGTCGGGATAGTGCTCGGCGAGCTGGCGGGTCTCGCAGCCGAGGGTCTGGTGGCTGTGTATCACGCCCTTGGGCGCGCGGGTGGTTCCGGAGGTGAAGGCGATCAGTGCGGGGCCGCTGGGATCCACCGCGGTCACCCCCTCGAACGGCTCGGCCGCGAGCAGGTCCTCGAAGGTGCTGCCGACGATTCCGGTGATCGGCACCCGCTCGTACACGGCCGGGTCGTAGACGATCGATCCGAAGCGGTCGGTGGTCACGAAAGCCTTGGGCCGCACCGCGTCCAGGATGTACCGCACTTCGCGAGGCCCGTAGATGTGCACGATCGGGACCACCATGGCCCCGAGAAACGTTGTGGCCCAGAAGGTCGCCGCGGCCTCCATCCAGTTGGGCAGCTGGAACGCGACAGCGTCGCCCGGTCCCACGCCGCGCTCGCGCAGACCCCGGGCCAGGCGCCGCGCGACCAGTTCGACCTCGCCGAATGTGCCGGTGTAGGGCCGGATCTCGGAGTGCACGCGCAGGGTGGCGTCCGGCGCCGAGGCCAGGCCGCGCGCCAGGAGGTCGCCCAGGGTGTCGCGCGTCCACCACCCCTCGTCTTCGTAGCGTTCGACCAGTTCGGTGGGGATGGTGCGCATGGTGGACTCCAAGTCCGGATGCGCGGGCGTGACGGCCACACCCGCGGGCTGCCGGGTGGTTGCAGGGATCATCGAAACGGGGGCTGTCCGTGGCGGATATACTATTCTCCGAATATAAGAATTCCAATATCTCGATTGGAGAACCGGTCGTGGTCGACCTCGAGTTGGACGATGGGCTGGCAGTGGTCACCATCGACCGCCCCCAGGCGCGCAACGCCATCGCGCCCGAGACGATGGATCAGCTCGACGAGGCGCTGGACGCCGCCAAGGGCGCTCGCGCGTTGGTGATCCGGGGCGCCGGGGACAAGGCGTTCGTCTCCGGCGGTGATCTCAAACAGCTCGCCGCGATCCGCACCCTCGACGGTGCGGCGGAGATGGCCTGGCGCATGCGCGGCATCTGCGATCGGCTCGCGGAATTCCCGGCCCCGGTGATCGCCGCTCTGAACGGGCACGCCTTCGGCGGCGGTGCGGAGGTCGCCGTCGCCGCGGACATCCGGATCGCCGCAGACGACGTCCGGATCGGATTCAATCAGGTCGCCCTCGGCATCATGCCCGCTTGGGGCGGCGCGGAACGCCTGGCCGGGTTGGTCGGCCGCAGCCGCGCCCTGCTTCTCGCGGGCGCGGGCACCGTCCTGGAAGCCGCCGAGGCCGAACGCCTCGGGTTGATCGACCGCGTGCTGCCGCGCGAGTCCTTCGAGGACGGCTGGCGCGCGCTGGCCCGCTCCCTTGCCAACGTCCCGGCCGGCCGCGTCAAACACGTCCTGTCCGGCGTGACCCCCGCCGAGGCCGTGGATGCCTTTGCGCACCTGTGGATTTCCGATGAGCACTGGGCCGCGGCGGACCGGGCGCTGCACAAGGGAAAGAAGTAGCGCGCCGCGCCGCTTCCTGCGGGCCCCGGGATCGGCCAACTAGCCTGAACCCGTGCCGAAACTGCTGATCATCCACCACACCCCGTCCCCGTTCATGCAGGCGATGTTCGAATCGGTGGTGTCCGGCGCGACCGATCCGGAGATCGAGGGCGTGGAAGTCGTCCGCCGGGCCGCGCTGGCGGTATCACCGGCCGACGTGCTGGAGGCCGACGGATATCTGCTGGGCACCCCGGCCAACCTCGGCTACATGAGCGGCGCCCTCAAACACGCCTTCGACGTCATCTACTATCCCTGCCTCGATTCCACCCGAGGCCGCCCCTTCGGCCTCTACCTGCACGGCAACGAGGGCACCGAGGGCGCGGAAAAGGGCGTCACGTCGATCACCACCGGACTGGGCTGGGTGAAAGCCGCTGAGTACGTGGCGGTTTCGAGCAAGCCGTCCAAGGACGACCTCGAAGCGTGCTGGGAACTCGGCGCGACCGTCGCAGCCGGGCTCATGGTGGAGTAGTTCCTGGATGTCCCGCTCCGACGCGTTCATCGATCGCCTTTCCGAGCATGCCCAGCGGCGGTGAGCCGCCGCCATTCCGCCCACCGCGCCCGGACGTTGCGCAGTGCCGCAACGAGATCGGGGAGCGCGAGGGTGGCGTCACACAACCCTCGGCGGCGGGTGCAAGCCACCGGGACAACGACAGCAGGGGGACGTGATGCGGCCGAAAGGCTTCGGATGGATCGACTTCGAGACGAGCACCGCACCGGAGTGGGATCGTCCGCGGATGTGCAGGCTGGCCAGGCGGCTCGGTTATCGGATGGCGTGGCCGGACGAGCGCTCCCTGTTGTCAGTGGCCGATCAGGCTCGCGCCGGTGCCTATTGCGTGATTTGCCCGGACCACGCCATCTCGGTGCGATGGAACTGAACGGGTGATGAACGTCGCCGACGTCGAAACGGTGCTACCTCGGTTGTCCTTCGGTCGATGGCGGGCGACCGGTGCGGTGATCGCCCTCGGGGTGCTGGTGGTGATCGGCCTGCCACTGGTCGTCACCGCTGCCGCGGTCTACTGGCCGGAACATATCTCGACCGAGCGGACATAAGACGGTGCCCAGGCGAGTACTCAGCGGCGAGGTGCCAACCCTGAGCGGCATACCGAGACCTACGAAACATATGCGGGCCGGTCGAGCGTTGTGCGGCCTGGTCTTTGAAAGCGGAGTGCGGATGGTGCGCGGAGGCGGCGCAACGCTCGCCGTTGGGCTCGCGTCCTGAGCGGACGCATCCGGCTTCCCCCTGAAATCAACGGCTCACGTCCGGGCGGCGGCCCCGGCATACTCAATCCGATACGTTCCGGGATCGGTCGGTGTGCGTGCCGGCCGGTGGGGCGAGGTGTCGTTCCCGGCAGACGGGATCTGGGAAAGGTGAGAGCGCTGTGGAGCCGACAAATCAGGGGGTGGGCCGGCCGCGACGGATCGGGCTGGTCGAGGATCACGAGTCCGTGGCGCTCGGGCTGGCCAGCATGCTGGCTCCCGAGCCGGATCTGGAGCTGATCATCACCGCCGGAACGGTAGCCGAACTGCTTTCCGCCGCAACGGAATTGGATCTCGTGGTACTCGATCTGCGGCTCGCCGACGGGTCCGCGCCGGAGGACAACGTGCGCACCTTGCGCGAGAGCGGGCACGAGGTGCTCGTCTTCACCGGTGCGGACAATCCGTTCCTGGTCCGCGCGGCCGCCCGGGCAGGGGTGCTCGGGGTGGTCCGCAAATCCGAGGACGTGCAGACGGTGGTGTCGGCGGTGCGCGCGGCCGCGTCGGGTGAACAGGTGGTCACCACCGATTGGGCCGCGGCCATCGACGGAGATCCGCAACTGCCCGACGTCGGGCTCAGCCCGCGTCAGCAGGAGGTGCTCACCCTGTATGCCTCGGGGGAGAAGGCTTCGCGGGTGGCGCGGATGACGGGGCTGTCCGAGCAGACGGTCAACGACTACCTCGGCCGGATCCGGCAGAAGTACGCCGACGCCGGGCGTCCCGCACCCACCAAGACGGACCTGTACAAGCGGGCGGTGGAGGACGGGTGGCTGCCGGTGCCCGAACGCAACCCACGGACATGACCGTGTCCGCGGCGCGGGCCGTCCCGCGTGCGGGTTCCGGTGCACGGGCGGCGGAGGGTATCCGCCGAACCGGGAGATATGTCGTGTCGCAATATGTCTCGCCGACCGCGTCGGAGGGGATCATGCGACGGCTGGGCCTGTCGATGGGCCTGGGCGGGGTGATCATGGGCCTGGTGACCGTGCCGGAGATCCTCCAGCAGGGCCGGGCGGGGCCGGGGTGGTGGAGTCCGGTCGCGGCATTGCTCACCTTCGGCGGATTCCCGGTGCTGGCGGCGGTGTCGGTCCGGTCGCGTCCCGCGGTGATCCGCGCGGTGTCGGGTCTGACTGCGCTGAGTTTCCTTGTCGCACTGGCGATCACGCCGATCGCGGTGCGTCCGCACACGATCGACGCGTCCTCGGTGTGGCTGTATCGAATGCTGCCGCTGGGCATGCTCGCGGCCGCGTTGGCCTGGCGGCTGCTGTACTCGGCGGCGTACCTGCTGGTCGGGTCGACCGCGGTGGCGTTCGTCAACGTGTACCTGGTCGAGCAGTTCAGCGCGATGTCGGCGCTGAGCGGTCTGCTGCGGGCCTCCGGTCTGGCCAGCCTGTTCCTGTGGTGCGTGACGTGTGCGGAGGGCGCGGCGGCCCGGGTCGATCGGGAGACCGCCGTGGCCGGTCGGCGCGCGGCCGCGACGGCCGCGTCCACCGCCCGCGACCACGAACGCGCCCGGTTCGCCGCGCTCATCCACGACGCCGTGTTGTCCACGCTGCTGGACGCCTCCCGTGGCGCCGAGGACGCGCCCGCGGGGCCGCCCGCGGGTGCCCCCAAACCCTGTCCCGGCGGCGGGCCCGGCGAGGTGTCGGTGCTGCGCCGCCAAGCGCAGTCGACGCTGGATCAGCTCGACGAGATCCGGGTCGACGTGCGCGAACCCGATGTGCTGGACGCGCGCTCGGCGGTGATCTTCCTGCGTTCGGCGGTGCACGAGATCAATCCGGGTATTCGGTTCGCCACTCGCACCTGGCCCGGATTCGACGACCTGCGCATGCCGGTCGCCGTCGCCGGGACACTGGCCGCGGCGCTGGGCGAGGCGGTCCGCAACAGCCTGCGCCACGCCGCGATCCCCGGCCGTCCGGTGCATCGCACGGTCACCTGCACCATCAGCGCGGGCAGTATCCGGCTGGTATTCAATGACGACGGCGCGGGTTTCGATGTGGCGCAGGTGCCAGTCGACCGGCTGGGCATCTCGGTCAGCATTCTGGGACGGATGCGCCAGTTGGCCGGGGGCGCGGGTTTCGTCGAATCGCAACCGGGTGAGGGCACCACCGTGACCCTGGTCTGGGGTGGCGATGGCGCAGCGTGACGCGGGCGGCGGCGATTCGGATCCCCGGTTGGTACTCCAGGATCTGCTGGGGCTGCGCGGCGGTATGGCGTGGCTGTTCGTGCTGATCCTGGAACTGATCATCGTGCTGTACATGCTCGGTAATCTGCAGGCCGCGTCCGTGACGCAGACCCTGGTCGCGCTCGCGATCATGGCCGTTGCCGGGGGGCTGGTCCTGCTGGTGCCGGTCGATCCGCTGCCGTGGCCCGCGACCGTGTTCGTCGCCGCCGCGGGGCCGGTGGCGACCGCGCTGACGGCGGTGGGGCTGGGATCCGCGCCCGCGCATCACGTCGTGTGGACGGCCTTCGCCTGCTCCTATGTCCTGGCCGCGCTGGTAGTGCGCGGCCGGATCGCGGCGGCGTGGGTGAGCGTCGCCTTCTCGGCGGCGGTCCTGGTGACCGCGGGCCTGCGGATCGATGTGCGGTTCGACGCGATCGTCTCGGCGTCGATAGTCCCGATCGGCACGGTCGCGGCGGTCTCGGCATTCGCGGCGATCATCCGGCCGACCCAGCGTTCGCTGCGAATGTTGCGCGAGGAGGCCACGATTCGCGCCGCGGCCGAGGCCACGATGGCCGCCGCGGACGGTGAGCGGATCCGGCAGCTGGCCCGGCTGGACCGGGTGGCCCGGCCGATTCTGGAGCGGATCGCCGACGGCGCCGCCCTGAGCGCCGCCGAGCGTGAACAGTGCCGCCTGCTCGAGGCCGAACTGCGCGACGGTCTGCGCGCGCCGCAGTTGGTGACCGAGGAACTCAGCGGCGCGGCCCGGGGCGCGCGGTCGCGTGGGGTCGAGGTGGTGCTCCTGGACGACGGCGGTTTCGAAGGGGTGCCGCAGTGGGTGCGTCAGCGCGTGATCGATTCCGCGGTGCAGCAGTTGGACGCCGCGAACTCGGGATCGGTGACGGTGCGGGTGCTGCCGCTGGGGCGGCGAGTGCTGGCCACCGTCCTGGCGCACGCCGCCGACGACGACCGGCGCACCGAGATCGATACCGACGGCAACGTCGCGGTGAGTACGTGAGGGAGAACCTGCGGCGGGCAGCGACCTGTTCGAGTGCGGGCGGCCGGTGTGTGTGGGAGTCGCCCGGATGCCGGACGAGCATCTGGAGATGCCGCACGACAGCGGGCAACGACATGGTGAGCGGCCGGGGCCGCCCGACCGCGGCATTGACGCCACGGTGACGTCATATTGGGGGGCAGGTGAAATACCTTGGGCCCGAAGGTGATTCAGTCCTCGTGCCGTTTCGGCCCGCCCCAGCGTGTCTGATCGCGCAAGGCGTCCTGAACCGTGCTGGACAGCCACGAGTTCAGCGACATGCCGTTCTGCTCGGCGGCCTGCTGCGCACGGGTCTTGATCTGGTCGACCATGCGCAGGGTGACCCGGCTGATGTCGCCGGTGATGTCCTCGAAGGTCGGCGCCTCGTCGTCGGGCGACGGCGCGTTCTTGCGCACGTCGACCTTCGCGTCCGTCCCGTTCAGCGAGACGTGCACGGTGCGATCGCCCAGCGTCTCGCTGACCTCGGCGGCCAGATCCGACAGGGCGGCCAGCAGGGTCAGCCGCGCGGCGTTCTCGGTCGCGGATGCCAGCGCCGCGGCAGTGGCCTGCGTCTTCTCGTCGCCGAGGGCCGCGGCGGCGATCAGGTCCTCGCGCAGCCGCGCGGTGTACTTATCGATATCCATGACGCCATTGTGACGTCATCGCTGACATCATTCAAGGAAAATGCCGGTGACGAGCCTTCGGGTGCGGAAACAGCCGATGCCGAGCGCGGCCGGATGCGGAGAAACATGCCGGAGCGAAGCGAAGGCAGCACACCCAGTAGCCTTTTGACCATGACGAACGGTGAATCGACGGGGACTGGGCTGCGCGCGTCCGGCACGGTCGGTGTCGCGATGGTGACTCCCTTTACTGCCGACGGCAAACTCGATGTCGATGCCGGCGTCGCACTGGCCAACCATCTGGTCGATCGGGGGGTCGATCTGCTTGCCATCTCCGGTACCACCGGCGAGTCCCCGACCACCACCGAATCGGAGAAGTTCGATCTGCTGCGGGCGGTCGTGGACGGGATCGGTGGCCGCGCGACCGTCATCGCGGGAGCGGGCACCTACGACACCGCGCACAGCATCGAGCTGGCGCGCAACGCCCAGCGCGCGGGCGCGCAGGGACTGCTGGTGGTGACCCCGTACTACTCGCGACCCACGCAGGAGGGCCTGATCGCGCACTTCACCGCGGTCGCCGACGCGACCGATCTGCCGGTGACGCTGTACGACATCCCGCCGCGCTCGGTGGTGCCGATCGCCTCGGAGACGATTCTGCGGCTGTCGGAGCATCCGCGGATCGTCGCGGTGAAGGACGCCAAGGGTGATCTGGCCGGTGGCGCGCAGCTGATCAGCGAAACCGATCTGGCCTACTACTCCGGCGACGACATCCTGAACCTGCCGTGGTTGTCGGTCGGCGCGGTGGGATTCATCAGCGTCATCGGGCATCTGGTGCCCGAACGGCTGCGCCGGCTGCGCGACGCCTACCTCGCCGGTGACGTCGCGCAGGCGCGTGAGCTGCACGTGAGCATGTTGCCGCTGTGCCGGGCGATGGCCCGCGTAGGTGGTGTGTCGATGACCAAGGCGGCGTTGCGGCTGCTCGGGGTGGAGACCGGCGAGCCGCGTCTGCCCCAGCTGATGCCCGATGCCGAACAACTCGAAGCGGTCGCCGCGGATCTGCGGGCCGCGGGGGTGCTGAAATGAGTGAAGAGAATACGGACGTGCCAGTGACCCGTCGTCCCCGGCGGGCCGCCACCCGCTCGGCCGGTGCGCCAACACCCGCACCGCCGCCGGAACCGATTGTGGCCCAGCCGGTTTCGCAGGAGCGGGAGTCGCGGGAGCCGGTTTCGCAGGAGCCGCAGAAGAGGTCCGGGCGGGCCAAATCGGCCAAGGAAGAGGCCCGCGCCGGCAAGACTCGGGCGCAGGACACGCAGCCGGAGAAGGCCGCCCGCGCCGCGAAGGGCGACTCCGGGCCGGAGCCCGCGGCCCAGGACAGACCCGATCGCGGCGGTTCCGCGCGCCGGTCGGGTCGTGGTCGGCAGCCCTCGAAACGATCCGAAACCGCTGCGCCGCAACCGGCCTCGGTCATCGCCCAGCCCGCGGGTCTGCCTCCGGCCCTGCCGCGCAACGGATTACGTGTCTTCGCACTCGGCGGTATCGGCGAAATTGGCCGCAATATGACCGTTTTCGAATTCGGCGGCAAGTTGCTGATCGTGGATTGCGGGGTGCTGTTCCCGGAAGATCAGCAGCCCGGCGTGGATCTGATCCTGCCCGATTTCCGGCCGATCGAGGACCGGATGGACGATGTGGTCGCCGTCGTGCTCACGCACGGGCACGAGGATCACATCGGCGCGGTGCCGTTCCTGCTGCGGCAGCGCCGGGACATCCCGGTGATCGGTTCGAAGTTCACCCTCGCGCTGGTCGCGGCGAAATGCCGGGAGCACCGGCTGCAGCCGAAACTGACCGAGGTCACCGAGGGGGAGAAGACCACCCACGGTCCGTTCGAATGCGAGTACTTCGCGGTCAACCACTCGATTCCGGACGCCATCGCGGTCGCCATCCGCACCCCTGCGGGCCTGGCGCTGCACACCGGTGACATCAAACTCGACCAGCTGCCGCTGGACGGCCGCTTGACCGACCTGGCCGGCTTCTCCCGGCTCGGTGACGAGGGAGTGGACCTGTTCCTGGTCGACTCCACCAACGCCGAGGTGCCCGGATTCGTCACCCCCGAGCGGGAGATCGGGCCGGTGCTGGACAACGTCATCGGCAAGGCCAAGGGGCGGGTGATCGTGGCCTCCTTCGCCAGTCACGTGCACCGCATCCAGCAGGTCGTCGAGGTCGCCCAGCGCTACGACCGGCGAGTCTGCTTCGTCGGCCGCTCGATGGTGCGCAATATGCAGATCGCGCAGGATCTGGGCTATCTGGACATTCCCGACGGCGTCGTGGTCGACCTGGATCAGGCCGCCAACCTGCCGGTGCACAAGCTGGTGCTGATCTCCACCGGCTCGCAGGGCGAGCCGCTCTCGGCGCTGTCCCGGATGGCGCGCGGCGATCACCGGCAGATCAACATCCGTGCCGACGATCTGGTCGTACTGGCCTCCTCGCTCATCCCGGGCAACGAGAACGCCGTGTTCGGCGTGGTCAACGGCCTGGCCCGGCTGGGCGCGACCGTGGTCACCCAGCAGAGCGCCAAGGTGCACGTGTCCGGGCACGCCTCGGCCGGTGAGCTGCTGTATCTCTACAACGCGGTGCGGCCGACGAATGCCATGCCGGTACACGGCGAATGGCGTCACCTGCGGGCCAACGGCGCGCTGGCCGCGGCGACCGGCGTCCCGGTCGACCGGGTGATCCTGGCCGAGGACGGCGTGGTGGTCGACCTGGTCGACGGCATCGCCTCGATCGTGGGCCGGGTGCCGGTCGGGCAGGTCTACGTCGACGGTCTGTCGGTCGGTGATGTCGGCGAGTCGACGCTGTCCGATCGCCTGGTGCTGGGCGAGGGCGGCTTCATCTCGATCACCGTCGCGGTGGACGCGACCACCGGCAAGGCGGTCAGCTCCCCGGAACTCAGCGGCCGCGGCTTCTCCGACGATCCCGACGCCCTGAGCGAGGCGCACTCCCTGGTCGAAGCGGAGCTGGTGCGCCTGGCCGGCGAGGGTGTCACCGACACCCACCGCATCGCCCAGAGCGTCCGTCGCGTCGTCGGCCGCTGGGTCGCCGAAACCTACCGCCGCCGCCCGATGATCGTGCCGACAGTACTGGGCGTCTGAGCTGTGCTGTGTTTTTGGCCTTCGCTTCGCTCCGGCGGGTTTTCGGCGCTTTGAGGCTCGTCGTTCAGCCCTCGAGACTCGGCTGTGTCTTTGGCCTCCGCTTCGCTGCGGCTGTTTTCGGCGCGCTTCAGGGCTCGTCGTTCAGCCCTCGAGACTCGGCCTTCGGCCATGCGCTTCGAGGGCTGAACGACGAGCCCGCGCCGAAAACCCTTGGAGCTGGTGTTGCTGAACCTATCGCTTCGCGGGCGACTACCAGCGGACAGAGACGCTTCGCCGCTGGGCGCGTCAGCCTTTCGCCTCGCTTCGCTTCGGCGGGCATCGGGTGCGGTGCGCGCCGAAAATGCTGGGGTTGATGTTGTTTTTTCGCTTCGCTGGTGACTTCCACTGGGACGGAGACGCTTTACCGCTGGGTGTGTCTGGCTTTTGCCTGGCTTCGCTTCGGCGGGTATCGGGTGCGGTTCGTGCCGGAAATGCTGGGGTTGATGTTGTTTTTTCGCTTCGCTGGTGACTTCCAGTGGGACGGAGACGCTTCGCCGCTGGGCACGTCAGCATCTCGCATCGCTTCGCCTCGGCCGCGGTCTTCAATGTACGAAGAGGGCTCGTTGTGCCCGCGCTGTCCAGCGCTGGGCAACTGCCGATACGAAGTGTGGCGCGGCCGGAGTCCAACCCCGGCGAAGCGTCTCCGTACGCCGGAACTGTCAGGCCGGTAAGGCCAACTCCGAGGTTTTCGGGGTGGCTTTGTCGTTGCGCGGTCGAAGTGCATGGGCGAAGGCCGAGTCGCGAGCGTGCGACGACAAGCGTTGAAGCGCTCGAACCCGCCTGAGCGGAGCGGAGGCAAAAAACACAGCGAAGCGGGGGTCGAAAATCCGGCTAGGGTTGGGTCATGACTATGGCTCAGGATGAGCGGCGGGCGTTGGTTGGGACGATGACCGCCGCGGGGCCGGACGCGCCGACATTGTGCGGGAGCTGGACGGTGCGGGATCTGGCCGCGCATCTGGTGGTGCGTGAGCGGCGGCCCGATGCGGCGCCCGGGATTCTCCTCGAACCCTTTGCTGGATATCTGGATTCGGTGCAGGCCAAGGCGTCGCGGCGGCCGTTCGACGTACTGCTGGAGCAGATTCGTACCGGGCCGCCGTGGTGGTCGCCGCTGCGGCCGGTCGACGCGGTGGCCAATCTCACCGAGATGTTCGTCCACCACGAGGATGTGCGTCGCGGCGAACCGGGTTGGGAGCCCAGGGAATTGACCGCCGAGCAGGAGCGCGATCTCTGGAAAGCGCTGCGCCGCATGGCTCGTATGGCCTACCGCAAGGCGCCGGTGACGGTGGTGCTGGCCACGCCGGACGGAGAGCGGGTCACCGCGCACAGTGCCGAGGGCCCCGAGGTGGTGCTCACCGGCCCGCCCTCGGAGTTGCTGCTGCACGCCTTCGGCCGCAAGGAGGTTCGGCTCACCGCCACCGGCAGCGACGAGGACGTCCGCGCGGTGCACGACTGCGACCGCAGCATCTGATCCGGCGCGATCAACCCGTCCCGCGGCGGCTCCCGGCCGCATCGGGATCGGCCGCCCATCGCAATGTCGCGGGGCGTGTCGACCAGCGTCACCGGAGATCTGCCGATATCCTGTGATGCAGCTCTCGTCGCGAGGTCCGTCGGCATCGGTTCGCCGGACGGTCGCCCAGATTTCCCTTGCTGATATCGGTGGGGTGGGTGTTGCGGATGGTCTGGATGGGGCTGTTGCGGCTAGCCTGAGAGCATGGCAGGCAAGTCCCGCAGCACCACGGCGTCTCGTTCGCGGGCGGGATCGGCGCGGGGGCGGGCTCCGGCACGGTCCCGTTCGGCCGGTTCGCGCTCCGGATCATCCTCGGCCAACTCTCGCAGGAATCCCACGCCGCGGGCGCGCAAGGCCCCGGCTCGCCGTCCGGCGCCGCGGGCACGGTCCAATACCGCGCCGCTGGCGGTTTTCCGGCGCGGGGTCGGCAACGGCTGGACCATGCTCGCCCGCGGGATGGGCGCGACCACTCGGACGCTGAGCCGGGCCGGGGAGATCGAGCACGGGCATCGCCGTGATGGAGTCGCCTTGGCGCTGGTGGCATTCAGTGTGGTCATCGCGGCGGCGGTCTGGCTGTCCGCGGGTGGCCCGGTCGGCCACGCCATCGATACCGCTGTCCGGCTGTTCACCGGGTCAGGTTCGGCCGCAATACCTTTCGTGGCCTGTGCGATCGCGGTCGTGCTGATGCGCACCGAACCGCGCCCGGAGATCCGGCCCCGCCTGGTGCTCGGCGGGCTGCTGGTAGCCCTTCCGGCCCTGGGGGTCTGGCATATCGCCGCCGGTTCGCCCACCGACGCGCACGGCCGCGCGCACGCCGCCGGCTTCGTCGGATATGTGATGGGCGGCCCGTTGCGCAACGGCCTGACCGCCTGGCTGGCCACGCCATTGTTGTTGCTGGCCATCGCATTCGGTGTACTGCTGCTGACCGGCACGACGGTGCGCGAGGTGCCCGACCGGCTGCGCTGGCTGTTCGGCACCCAGGCCCGCGACGAATACGATTCGTACGACGACCGATACGGGCGCTACGACGGGGAAGAGTACGACGCGGACGGCTTTCCGGTGCACCAGTCGCGCTCGCGTCGCCGGCGCGGCCGCACACCCGAGGAGAACTATCCGACCGACGAATTCGGCGGATCCGGTTCGGCCACCGAGATCATGGGCGAGCCTCCGCTGCAGGACGCCAAGCCCATCGCCGCGGAGAAGTCCGAGCCCGCACCCGAGCCGAAGCCGAAGCGCAAGCCCGCCAAGGTCGTCGACCAGACTCCACCGCCCCCGGAACCGCAGCAACTGGAATTCGTCACCGAACGCGAGGTCGACGGCGACTACCAGCTCCCGCCGCTGTCCCTGCTGATCGACGGCGAACCGCCCAAGAAACGCAGCGCCGCAAACGAATCGATGATCGAGGCGATCACCGAGGTGCTGGTGCAGTTCAAGATCGATGCCGCGGTCACCGGATTCGTGCGCGGCCCGACGGTAACCCGGTACGAAGTGGAACTCGGCCCCGGTGTGAAGGTCGAGAAGATCACCGCGCTGGCGCGCAATATCGCCTACGCCGTCGCGACGGAGAACGTCCGGTTGCTCGCCCCGATCCCGGGCAAATCGGCCGTCGGCATCGAGGTGCCCAACGCCGATCGCGAACTCGTGCGGCTGGCCGACGTGCTCAAGGCGCCCTCCACCCGCAACGACCACCACCCGCTGGTGATCGGCCTCGGCAAGAACATCGAGGGGGAGTACCTCGCGGCGAACCTGGCCAAGATGCCGCATCTGCTGGTCGCCGGTTCCACCGGTTCCGGTAAGTCGAGCTTCGTGAACTCGATGCTGGTCTCGCTGCTGCACCGCGCCACCCCCGAGGAGGTGCGGATGATCCTGATCGACCCGAAGATGGTGGAACTCACGCCGTACGAGGGCATTCCGCATCTGATCACGCCCATCATCACCCAGCCCAAGAAGGCCGCCGCCGCGCTGGCCTGGCTGGTGGAGGAGATGGAACAGCGCTATCAGGACATGCAGGCCACCAAGGTCCGCCACATCGACGACTTCAACAAGAAGGTCAAATCGGGTCAGATCACCACGCCGCTGGGCAGTGAGCGCGTCTACCGGCCGTATCCGTACATCCTGGCCATCGTCGACGAACTCGCGGACCTGATGATGACCGCGCCGCGCGATGTCGAGGATGCGATCGTGCGCATCACCCAGAAGGCGCGTGCGGCGGGCATTCACCTGGTGCTGGCCACTCAGCGTCCCTCGGTGGACGTGGTCACCGGTCTGATCAAGACCAACGTCCCCTCGCGCCTGGCGTTCGCCACCTCCTCGCTGACCGATTCGCGCGTCATCCTCGATCAACCCGGTGCGGAGAAGCTGATCGGCATGGGCGATGGCCTGTTCCTGCCGATGGGCGCGTCCAAGCCGACGCGTCTGCAGGGTGCGTTCATCTCCGACGAGGAGATCCAGGGCGTCGTCGACTTCGCCAAGAACCAGGCCGAACCCGATTACACCGAGGGCGTCACCGCCGCCAAGGCCGGGGAGAAGAAGGACGTCGATCCGGATATCGGCGATGATCTGGATCTGTTCGTGCAGGCGGTGGAACTGGTCGTCACCTCGCAGTTCGGGTCCACCTCGATGTTGCAGCGCAAACTGCGCGTCGGTTTCGCCAAGGCCGGGCGGCTGATGGATCTGATGGAGACCCGCGGGGTCGTCGGCCCCAGCGAGGGATCCAAGGCGCGTGACGTGCTGATCAAACCCGACGAGCTGGACGGTCTGCTGTACACGATTCGTGGGGGAGACCCGGCCGACGTGTCCGGCGACGCCGTATCCGAGGGCGCGGAGTAGCCCCGGGTAATCCGGGCGGATTCGGATGGCGGCGAGACCTGCGGCGCGGTGGTGATCGCCGACTTCAGCCGCGGATCATCGACTCCGAGCCTGCTCACGCGTTGCCCGCCGCCGCGGCCGCATCGCCCATCCGGAATCCAGTAGCGCACACCGGATCTCGGCGCACACGTCCGTGGGAACTCGCCGCGCGAGGAGAGTTGCCGGTGCGCTCGCACAGTTCGGGCGTCGCCGATGACGGTCATTGGTGGCGTCGCCGCGCGCGAACGCATGCGCGGTATTCCGGCGGTCTCGGGCGACATGCTCGATCAGCCGGTGTAGGCCCAGCCCGCGATCGTGTGCACAGCGATCCGGACGACCGGTCCTTGTGGCGGATTGTCTTGATACTGAGTGTATTTCGCGGTGAGCCAGGCGATCGGCGCGGTGCGGTCCGGTGATTCGGAAAGGATGCGCGCGCTCCCGTCGAGGCGGACCCACCACAGGCGGGACCAGTCCTCGGAGTATTCGTCGGCCAGCAGCGAAATCCGGCCTGTGGCAGCGATATTCCGCAGCCGCCGCAGATTCGTCGTGGACTTCGGTTTGTGATCGATCGCGAATGCGGCCACCGGCTCGGGCGAATCGGGGGCCATGGCGAAGGTCACCGGGACCAGGTGCGGTTGCCCGTCCTCGCTCACCGTGGCGAGGCGGGCGACCCGTGCGTCACGGAACCTTTCCAGCGCATCCTGCTCGGTCAATCGCACCTGACCAGGGTATCCGGTGAGTGGATTCCGGCTCAGGCATCGGCGGTTCCGCGCTGGATCTGCTCGGCCGCCTCGCGTTGGATCTGCTCGAACTGCGCGCCCATCGCCTCTGCCAGCGCCGTGGCGGCCGAAAGCGGGCGGACCATGACGGTCAGCTCGTCGACCTTGCCTTGCTCGTTCAAGTGGACGAAATCGCAACCGTTGACCCGTTTTCCGCCGACGGTCGCCTCGAAGACCAGCGCCGCGTCCCGGCCGTTCGCATCGATGATCTCCCGGACATAGCGGAAGTCCTCGAACACCCGCAGTACCCCGCGCAGAATCGCCGCCGTGATCGCCTTGCCCGGATACGGTTTGAACGCCACCGGGCTGGTGAACACCACGTCGTCCGCCAACGTCGCCTCGATCGCCGCCGCATCGTGCGTCTCGACCGCCTGCCGGAATGTATGCATCGCCACCTCACCTATGCAACTGGTTGTATAGGTGAACTGTACCGAATCATGCCCGGCTCGGGTAACGCCCTGTGGCCGAGTGTCTCTGAGCAGGAGCTGACGCGCCAGGGCTCGAACCTGGATTTGCGGAACCAAACTCCGCCGTGCTGCCTTTACACCACGCGTCATCGGTCGCCCGGGGTGGTCTGCGGTTGATACCGGCCGCGTGCGGATCGCTGACGCGCCAGGATTCGAACCTGGACCTGCGAATTCAGAGTCCGCCGTGCTGCCGGTTGCACTACGCGTCATGGAATACGCTGCGCCCCAGCGGTTCTGGGGTGTGGCGCGCTCGGGGAGATTCGAACCCCAACCTCCTGGGCCGTAACCAGGCACTCTGTCCCTCGGGCTACGAGCGCATTTCGCCCGCGCGGTATCGGTCTGGACACCTCGGCGGCACTGCCGATGCGCGGGAAGTTCCCTCGGCGAGATTCGAACTCGCACAACACAGGGTCTGAGCCTGCGGCCTCTGCCAATTGGGCTACGAGGGAGCGCGGACGGAGGGATTCGAACCCCCAGCCGACGACTTTTCCAGATCGCTGCTCTGCCGATTGAGCTACGTCCGCAGTGGGAAGGCTCGATGAAAAAGGGCCGCTCCGTGGCGAATTGCCCGGCGAGCGGCCCTGGAGGACGTCGTGAGAGGTCTCAGAAACCGCGTCGGGCGGACAGTCGCACATCTGCCGGAAGTAGGGCGCGCCATTGTCGAGTACGATGCGTACGGCGCTGTCGCCGCAGGCTCATCGTCTGCTCGATCATCGCGTCTCCTTTCCCTGTCCCGCAGTGTGCTTCGACACCAGCACCGCGAATCGGCCGGCGAAACGGATTAATTCGCGCACGCGCGAGTGTCGCAAGTGACGCTGAAACTGCTTGTAGCGGTGGGCATTTCGACGAATTCTGGTTTGCTCGCGTGGAGGGTGAACGGCATACGGTCGCGTCGCTCGGTCAGCCGCCGCTCGCCGTCGTTCCCGCATGCCATGCGGCCGGGCAGCGCCTGCCACGGCGCTGCTTCCACGCACACGACGACGTCAATCCGCGAACGCGCCCATGGTCGGCTTCCACTCCACGATGCGAGCGTCGTGCAGCAGGCTGTGCTTGGCGAAGGGGTCGTCGGCGAACAGCGTCTGCGCGGCGGACAGGTCCTCGGCGCGGACCAGGATCAGGGCTCCCGAGCCGTCCGGGTAGGGGCCGCTGGTCAGGACGGTGCCCTTGTCGACCAGGTCGTTGAGCCAGGCGCGGTGCGCGGGCCGGTGTTCGTCACGGCCCGCGGCCTGGGCCTCGGCGTAGGTGTAGTGGACGGCGAAGATGGCCATGGGGACTCCCGGGACGTTCGGAGCGGACAAGATCAGAGGTTCAGCAGCATACGGGTATTGCCGAGGGTGTTCGGCTTGACGTAGCTCAGGTCCAGGAACTCCGCGACGCCGGTGTCGTAGGAACGGCACATCTCGGCGAACACCTCCGCGGTCACCGGCGTCCCGTCGATCTCGGCGAAACCGTGCCGCTCGAAGAAGGGCACCTCGAAGGTCAGCACGAACAGCCGGCGCAGCTGCAATTCCCGCGCGGTGGCGATGAGCTGATCGACGATCAGGCGGCCGACGCCCTTGCCCTTGACGCTCGGATGCACCGCCACCGTGCGGACCTCGCCCAGATCGGCCCACAGCACGTGCAATGCGCCACATCCGATCAGCTCGCCATCCAGTTCGGCGACCCAGAATTCCTGGACCGACTCGTAGAGCGTGACCAGGTTCTTCTCCAGCAGGATCCGTCCGGCGTACACGTCCACCAGGGACTTGATCGCGGGCACGTCCGAGGTACGGGCGCGGCGCACGATCGGGGCGTCGGCCACCGTCCCGTCGCTCGAACCGCTGTGTGTCGCCCGTGTCGTCATGTGGTGCACAGTAGTCGGGTTCGGTACCGATAGTCTGGTGTGGTGCCGCACATCCACTCCGCCCGCTCGCCCGAGGTTTTCCGGGCCCGACCCGGACGAGGGTGCCGGTGAGCGTGCAGAGCGACGATATGGACAGCGGCTGGCCGGACTCGCTGCACCCCCGCGCCGAGGCGGCCCGCCCGCGGCCGAATCTGGTACCGGCTCCGGTTCCGCAGACGGCCGAACCGGCCGCGGTGCCGGTGCTGAACATCGCGAACATCCTGACCGTGCTGCGGATCCTGATCGTGCCGCTGTTCCTGGTGGCGCTGTTCACCGGGACCGGACACGATACGGGGTGGCGGATTCTGGCCGCCGCGCTGTTCGGGATCGCGGCCATCACCGACCGGATCGATGGCCAGGTGGCGCGCAAATACGGTCTGGTCACCGACTTCGGCAAGCTCGCCGATCCGATCGCGGACAAGGCGCTCATCGGCGCGGCGCTGATCGGATTGTCGGTGCTCGGAGACCTGGCCTGGTGGCTCACGGTGGTGATCTGTGCCCGTGAGATCGGAATCACGCTGCTGCGTCTGGCCGTGGTGCGGCGCGGCGTGATTCCGGCCGGTCGCGGCGGCAAGCTCAAGACACTCGTGCAGTCGCTCGCCATCGCGGTACTGCTGTTGCCGCTGTCCGGCGCGTTCGCCACCGCGGGGCTGTGGTTGATGTACGTGGCCGTCGTGCTGACGGTCGGGACCGGCCTGGACTACGTCGTACAGGCCGCGCGGCTCTGGTCGCGCTCGGCCACCTCGCGATGACCACGCCCGATCCGTTGACCGCGCGGGTCCCGGCGGCCGATCTGGTGCGACGTCTGCTGGCTGCCCGGGCGACGGTCGCCACGGCCGAATCGCTCACCGCAGGTCTGCTGTCCGCCACCATCGCGGGTGTGCCCGGCGCCAGTGCGGTGCTGCGCGGCGGCCTGATCGTCTACGCCACCGACCTCAAACACACCCTGGCCGGAGTGGACGAACATCTTCTGGCTACCGAGGGCCCGGTCGCGGCCGGAACCGCCGAACAGCTCGCGGCCGGGGCGCGGCGCGTGTGCGCGGCGGACTGGGGGATCGGCCTGACCGGGGTGGCAGGGCCGGATTCGCAGGACGGACATCCGGTCGGCACGGTGTTCCTGGGGGTGTCCGGCCCGGAAGGCACCGAGGTTTTGCGGTTGAAACTGGCCGGTGACCGGTGGACGATCAGATTGGGAGCGGTACACGCGGCCGTGACCGAACTCGCTCGCGGCCTGGGCGAGGGATGAGCGAGGCGGCGCGGGCCCGGTCCGTGTGGCACTCGTGACGCCGGGGCGCCGGCGAGCAGCGGCCACGGATGGGAACCAGCCGAGGGCATGTGACGTTGTCACTTGCATAGGCTCGGTCCGGCCAGGCATGAACCGTTAGGAGAACGAGATGACGCTGCTACGAGAGGCAATCGGAGACAGTTTGCGGCGTGCTCGGATCGCGCAGAGCCGGACCCTGCGGGAGGTGTCGACGTCCGCCCGGGTGAGTCTGGGATATCTGTCCGAGGTGGAGCGCGGCCGCAAGGAGGCGTCCAGCGAGCTGTTGGCGGCGATCTGCCAGGCCCTGGACGTGCCGTTGTCCGAGGTGCTGTCCGATGTGAGCATCACCATGGCGGAGCAGGATTTCGCCGCCGGGCGCACCCGGCGCGAACCGGCGGTGGCCGAGTCCGCCGCGGTCGCCGCACCGGCCGAGTCCGCCGTTCCGGCCCCGTCGGCCTTCGCCCGGATCCCGGGCGAGACCAGGATCGTCATTCCCGCGCCGAGCGCCGACAAGCTGGTGCTGGTTCAGGCGAACTGACCCGCGGGAAGTCATTCGATCGGCAAAGGTATGTGATCGGTATCGGCGAGGCTGTGCGACGGAACGGAAACGGATAGATTCTGTGATGAGCATCGGTCCCGGGCGAGTTCGCTTGCCCGGGGCGTCGGGCCATGGAGGATAGATACCACAGGGGTGCGTGACGGTCGCGCACTACAGTCGCGTTGGAGCGCGGCGCGTCAGATGGAGGCGGGATCAATCGATGGCTAATCCGTTCGTCAAGGCCTGGAAGTACCTGATGGCCCTCTTCGACTCCAAGATCGAGGAGCACGCGGATCCGAAGGTCCAGATCCAGCAGGCCATCGAGGAGGCTCAGCGGCAGCACCAGGCACTGTCGCAGCAGGCCGCATCGGTGATCGGAAACCAGCGTCAGCTGGAGATGAAGCTGAACCGTCAGCTCGACGAGGTGGAGAAGCTCAACTCCAACGCCCGTCAAGCGGTCATGCTCGCGGACCAGGCGACCACGGCGGGTGATACCGACAAGGCGATCCAGTACACCAACGCGGCCGAGGCATTCGCGGCGCAACTGGTCACCGCCGAGCAGGCGGTCGAGGATCTGAAGGTGCTGCACGACCAGTCGCTGCAGGCCGCCGCGCAGGCCAAGAAGGCCGTCGAGCAGAACGCGATGCTGTTGCAGCAGAAGGTCGCCGAGCGCACCAAGCTGCTCAGCCAGCTCGAGCAGGCCAAGATGCAGGAGCAGGTGTCCGCCTCGCTGCAGCGGATGGATTCGACGCTGTCCGCCCCGGGCAGCACACCGAGCCTGGACGCGGTGCGGGAGAAGATCGAGCGCCGGTACGCCAACGCGCTGGGTGCGGCCGAGCTGGCCGGTAACTCGGTGCAGGGCCGCATGCTCGAGGTACAGCAGGCCAGCGTACAGATGGCCGGGCACAGCCGGCTCGAGCAGATCCGCGCCTCGATGCGCGGTGATTCGCTCACCGCCGGAGATGCCACGCCGCAGGTCGCCGCTCCGACCCCGAATCCGGCCGCCGCGCAGCCGCAGACCAACCCCGGTCAGGCCGCGCAGCAGTAGTCCCGCAATCGGTAGTACCCGTGGCGCTCGCGGGGTTGGTTCGAAAGGCATCGAGGTGATGGGGAGATCGCGGGCAGACGAGCCTGCGACGGGCCGCACCCGCGGCCGGTCGTCCGGAGCGGTGCGCGCGCGGGTGGTTCGAGAAGTGTTGTCGCAGTCCGGGATCGAGCCCGAGCAGCTCGACCGGGCGCGGCGGCTGCCCGACACCCTGCGCGAGGCCGGGGAGACCGCGATGCACGCCGTGCGGGCGTGGGCCGATCCCCGCGAGCGGGAGTTGCGGCGGCGCAGGCGCGCCCGGCGGCGCAGCCTGCGGTGGAGTGCCGCCTCCGGCATCACGGCCCTGGGCGCGGCCGGGCTCGCCGTCGTCTCGGCTCCGGCGTGGGCGGTGATCGTTCTCGGCGGCGGTGCGGCGGCCATGGTGACCGGGGCCGCCGTCAGCACCCGGAATTATCTGCAACTGCGTCGAAATCCATTGCCGCGGGCGGCATTCGTGCCGCGCCGTCTGCCGCCGGTCCGGTCGGCGGCGCGCGCGCCGATCGCCCGCCTGGTGCGGGCCGAGGCGGCGTTGCACGCCCTGAGCGGCCGCATCGCGCAGGGGGGCCGGATGCCTGCGGAGGACCTCGTCGACACCGTCGAGACCGCGGCCTCCTGCGCCGCGGCGTTGCACGCCCTGGCCGCGGATGTCGTGGCGATGGAGAAGACGGCCGAGGCGGTAGGTGCGGCTGCTTCGATTCCGGGCCTGGATTTATCCGGTCGGGTGCGCGCGGAGACCTCCCGGCTCGATTCGGGCGTCACCGAGTACGAGGCCCTTGTCGCCGCCGCGGGCCGCATCCTGGCGGTGCCCGAATCCGCCGCCGTCCTGTCCGAAACCGATTGGGCGCTGCTGAATCTGCGCGAATCCGCCGACCGGCTGGACGGCTGGGCACAGGCCTTGACCGACCTCGCGGACAGCCGGTTTCGCGGATAGTCACCGGACCCGGTCCACCAGAGGCGACGAGGAGTTGCTGCGCTCGGATGCCTTTCAGCCGACGCGGCCGGCAGTCGATCGGCCGAGGCGGTGACGCGCACCCAGGCAAGCGCGGCAGTTGCGCGCTGGTGTCGGCCGACGGCGGTGTGCTGTCGAAGAATTCGGTGGTGATCTCGCATAGCTCGGGCCTCGTAGGCAGCCGGTCACACGGCCGGCTTTCGGGGGACAGTGATCAGCGGCCCAGGCTCGGTCGGCATCGAAGCCGATCGATCGGACCGATGCCGGCTGCGCGCTGATCGATCGGTTGGATGCAAAACGTTTGGGCGGCAACGTATCTCGTGTGCAGCCCATTCGGGTCCGGCATACCCGTGGGACGAGCTGCGACCGCTAGTCCCCGGCGGCCGTCCCGTGCTCGCGGTCGTATGCCGCGCGGGCGGCGGCGACGGTGTCGCGGTGACGGGTGGCCCATCCGGTGAGGCCCTGGAGGGAGTCCAGGAGTTCGGTCGCGATCTCGGTGAGGGTGTATTCCACGCGGGGCGGGACCGTGGGATACACCGTGCGAGTCAGCAGGCCGTCGCGTTCGAGTCTGCGGAGTTTGAGCGTCAGCATGCGGCGGCTGATTCCCGGCATGGCGCGATGCAGGTCGGCGAAGCGAACCGGACCCTGTGCGGCCGCGGTCAGGATGCTGATACTCCATTTGCCGCGTACGTGATCGATCACCTCGGCGACCGGGCATGCGCGACTGACCAGGACGGGTACATCGATGTGACTCCGGGACACGAAAGTGCCTTCTTCCGCTCGTACTGAACCGATACCACCATGGTCGCTGATACCGGAGAAGGAGCACTATGCGCATAGGCGTGAACATCGGTGGCACACCGCCGTTCGAAGAGATGATGGCCACGGTCCGTGCGGTCGCGGCGGCCGGTCTGGACGGCGTGTACTTCAATCAGGTGCTGGGCTGGGATGTGCTCACCCTCGCCGCGCTGGCCGGTCGTGCGGCGCCCGGACTCGAGGTCGGCACGGCGGTGGTGCCGACCTATTCGCGGCATCCGGTGGCCCTGGCGCAGCAGGCGCTGACCGTGGCGGCGGCCACCGGTGGACGCCTGGTTCTCGGGGTCGGGCCGAGCCACGCCGCGGTGGTGGAGCGGGTCTACGGAGTTCGGGCCGAACGGCCCGTGCGGCACCTGCGCGAATATCTCGCCGTGCTGCTGCCACTGTTGCGCGGGGAGAGTATCGAATTCCGCGGCGAGACGATGAGATCGACCGCCGCGGTGGCGGTTCCGGATGCGGTAGCGCCACCCGTACTGCTGTCCGCGCTGCGTCCGGCGATGCTCGAGCTGGCGGGCTCGTCCGTCGACGGCATCGTGACCGTTTGGGCCACAGCTGATTTCGTCGCGACGAATATCGCGCCCCGGCTCGCCGCCGCGGCCCATGCGGCCGATCGCCCACGGCCGAGAATCGCCGCCATCGTCACCGCCGCCGTCGCCGCCGATCCCGGCCGGGCCGCCCGGCAGTTGGCCGAACGCACCGCCGCCGCATCCGATCTCGCCAATTACCGTGCGCTACTGGAACTTCAAGGACTGACCGGCGTGCACGAGACGGCGTTGATCGGTACCGAATCGGCGGTGGCCGAAGGGCTGCGCGGCTACGCGTCGGCCGGTGTGACGGATCTGCTGATCAGTCTCGCCGGCGACGCGCCGGACCGCGCCCGCACCCTCGCGTTGCTCGCGGACCTGCGTCGCGACCTCGCGGCATCCGTCGATCACCAGGGCAACGGCCCGGAGATGTCGAAGTAACCTCCGGTCGGGCCGTCCGGCGGGGTCTGCGCCATCCGGACGACGATCTCGGCGGCCTGCTCGACGGTCTGGTGGCCGGAGTGGCCGTTGAGATCCGTCGCGGTGTAACCGGGTTCGACGACGTTGATGCGCATCGCCGGAAATGCCTTGGCGTACTGCACGGTGAGCATGTTCACCGCGGTCTTGGACGTCGGGTAGGCCAGGCCCGGATAGGCGTGGGCGGGGCTGTCCGGGGTCGAGACGGCGGTGAGCGAACCCAGACCGCTGCCAAGATTCACCACCACCGGGGCGGCGGAGCGCTGCAGCAGCGGCAGGAAGGCGTGCATCACCCGCACGACGCCGAATACGTTGGTGTCGAACACTTCCCGGATCATCTCGCCGGTGATCTCGGCCGCGCCGGGCACGCTGTTGTCCGGATTGCGGGTCTCGATGCCCGCGTTGTTGATCAGCACGTCCAGCCCGCCGTCGGCCTCGACGGTCTTCGCCGCGGCGGCGACCGAGGCGTCATCGGTGACGTCCAGTTGTACCAGCCGCGCACCGATCGGTTCGGCGGCCCGGCGGCCCCGCTCGGGATCGCGTGCGCCGATGTAGACGGTGTGTCCGGCGGCGATGAGCCGCCGGGCGGTTTCCAGTCCGATGCCCTTGTTCGCTCCGGTGATCAATGTTGTCGTCATGGCTCCAGCCTGATCCGGCCGTTCCCACTCAGCCAGTCGTCCGGATGTCCTGGGACTGGCGGTACCAGGCACGATGCGACCGGTTGCCGCAGACTGGAATCATGGCGACCTCGGAGTTCGGTGCGGCGATGCGGCGGTGGCGCGACCGGCTCGAGCCCGCGGACGCGGGGTTGCCCGCGGGCGAGCGGCGGCGTGCTCCCGGACTGCGCCGCGAGGAGTTGGCCCTGCTGGCGGGCATCTCGGTGGATTACATCACCCGTCTGGAGCAGGGGCGCGCGTCGAATCCGTCGGCGCAGGTGGTGGAGGCGCTGGCGCGGGCGTTGCGGTTGTCCGGCACCGAACGGGCGCACCTGTTCCGGTTGGCGAAGCTGCCGCTGCCGGATCCGGATCTGGTGCCGCGCCACATCACCGCCAGCGTGCAGCGCGTACTGGATCGTCTGACCGGAACGCCGGTCGCGGTCTACGACGCGACCTGGCAACTTCTGCTGGCCAATCCGCAGCATGCGGCATTGGTCGGCGATCAGTCCGGGCTGACCGCCATCGAGCGCAACGGGGTGTGGCGGCATTTCCTCGGGCCCGGACCCAACGCCCGCCGCAGCCCGGAGGCGCTCGCCGCCTACGAAACCGCGCTGGTGACCGATCTGCGCACCGCCGCGGCCCGCTATCCGGCCGACCGTCGGCTCCAGGATCTGATCACCACCCTGCACACCGGAAGTCCGCGATTCGCGCGGATCTGGGATTCGGGCGCGGTCGGCCGCCGTGACGCCGCGCCCAAGATCATCGATCACCCGCTGGTCGGCCCGGTGACCCTGGACTGCGACATCCTCACCGTCACCGGCAGCGATCTGCGCATCATGATCTACACCGCCGAACCGGGCACCGAGGACGCCGAACGCCTGGCGCTGATCACCGTTCTCGGGACGCAGACACTCACGAGATGAACGTGTTCCGCCGCCGCGGAAACACGGCGCACGGCCTCGCGCCGGGCTCGCGGCCGGGTTGTGAAGCGGGTCGTCCCAGCCGTCGGCGCCGAGCCTATCGTGCGGATCCATTCCCGAAGACGCCCCGTGCCGACAGCCCGGCCGTCCAGGATGAAGCCGTTCGGGCGCAACCACATTGCCGGGACTATCGGTCCACGCCGTGCGTACGGCGTGGCCGTGCGGAATCGCGGCCGGCAACGGGTAGGGTCCGCACCCGTCGGTGTCGTCGAGGGTGGGAGTGGGATTCATGCACGTCAGAGGAATACTCGCCGGAGTGCTCGTGCTCGCCGGACTCGCGGCGCCGGCCGTGACGGTGGCCGCGCCCGCCGCCGATGCGCGACCGGTCGCGCTGCAGCGGTACACCTGCAACGGACTGGACTGGTCCGGAAAGCCCTTGCGGCCGGTCACTTTCCAGATCCGGGGCAACGAGTACCGGGCGGCGCACCGGGCCCAGGCCGCCTGGCGCGGCGTGGCGAGGTTCGCCACCATCGTCTGCCGGCCGAGCTGAGCTCCCGGAGAACCGTGGCCCCCGGCGACCGCCGGCGGCCCGCCTCCTCGGGAAGTACCCTGATTTATCCCTGATATCGGGGTTGACCTGGTGATTTTCCTCGGCGGGATCGGCAGTATGGAGGGTGTCGGATGACGTAGCGGAGGTTCGACGGAAACCTTCGGGAGGAATGGACCAATGAGCATGTTCTGGAAGATTCTGGGCGTGGTCGCAGTCGTATGGCTCGTGTTGATCGTGGTCGGGGCGCTGGTGAAGGCGCTGTTCCCGATCCTGATGATCAGCCTGGTCGTCTTCGGACTCTACCTGCTGTACAAGGCGGTTTCGGGCTCGAAATCGACGGTCGACAAGCTGTAGATCTCGCTGCGCGGGCCGCACGGAATCCATTCCGTGCGGCCCGTTCGCATGTGCGGTGATTCAATGGGGGCCATGGATCAGGTACCCGAGGATTGGCAGACCGGACTCGTCATCGTCGCGCATCCGGGCGACATCGAGTACGAGGCTGCGGCCGTGGTGCACCGATGGGCCTTGCAAGGCAAGCGGATTCGCTATGTGCTGGCCAGTCGCGGTGAGGCCGGGATCGCCGGGCTGCCCCCGGCGCAGACCGGGCCGCTGCGCGAGCGAGAGCAGATCGCCGCGGCCCGGGCCGTGGGCGTGCAGGACGTGGAATTCCTCGACTACCCGGACGGCCGGATCGAGGAGAGCCTGATGCTGCGCCGGGACCTGGCCAGAGCGATCCGCCGCCATCGCCCGGAAATGGTCGTATTGTTCAACTTCCACGACACCTGGGCGCCCGGGCGCGCCAACAGCGCGGATCATCGCGCGGTCGGTCGTGCCGCGCTGGATGCGATCGCCGATGCCGCCAACGAGTGGATCTTCACCGAACTGAGCGGTCTGCCGATCTGGACGGTGCGCTGGGCGGCGGTGACCGGATCGGCCGTCACCCATGCCGTCGATGTCACCGATTCGATCGATGCGGCGACGAAATCGCTGCTGGCTCATGGTCGTTACCTCGCGGCGCTGGGCCCGGCGCCGGTTCCGGCACAGGCGCAGGCGATCGTGGCGGACGCGACCGCGCCGATCGAGGGGTTCCCCGCCGAGCGTGCCATCGGCTTCGAACTGTTCTACATCCGCGGCTGAGCCGCCGCGACCCGCTCGACCACCGGCCGCCAGGATTCCAACGGCGCCACCGCGAGCCCGACCACCTTGCCCGAGTCATCGGCCCGGCGCAGCGCCAGCGCGGCGGCGAAGTCCGGATCGGCCTCGAATTCGGTGGCCTCGGCGGCGGTCATCGGGCCGCCCTGGGCCAGGAGTGTGCGTCTGCTGGACGCGGACAGATTCGCCGTGTGCGCGGAATCGGTCGCCGCCAGATAGCGTTTCGCGACGACGTGCAGTTCGACCAGCCGCGCCACTCGCGCGCCGAGCAGCTCGCGCACGGCGTCCGCTCCGGTGCGTCCGTGGCCGGCGTCGTCGCCAGGGGCGAGCAGATGGCCGATATCGTGTACCAGGCCCGCGATCTGGAGTTCCTCGTCGTCAGGGTGATCGCGGCGCAGCAGTTCGGCGCATTGGCGGTCGTGATCGAGGATGTCGATCGGGTCGCCGCTGCGATCGGGCATATCCCAGACGTCGGCGCAGGCCGCCAGCAGGGATATCAGCTCGTCCACGGTGGCGGGAGCCGTTCGCATCACACGGTCGGTCTGCTCGGCCACGTTTCCTCCTCGCCGCGGTAGCTGTCCTGCCTGCCCGCGAACCCGCCCCGGGCGGTGCGCGGTGCGGCCATCGGACAAACGTCGTTGTACCACTGGCCGGTTCGCGACGGAATCGGGTACGGGTGCCCTCGACTCCCGGAATCGGTGTCGCAGCGAGGTGAGATGTGACCCCTGGTGTGCGTACCGCGGGAGCGCCGTCGCCGGACCGGCTGCCTGCCCCCCTCGCGACGATATGGCAGGCTGGGCGGATGCGAGTTGCTGTGGTCGCGGGACCGGATCCGGGACATGCGTTTCCGGCGATCGCGCTGTGCCTGCGGTTGCTGGCGGCGGGGGACGAGCCGGTGCTGTTCACCGGCCCGCGCTGGCTCGACGCGGCGCGGGCGCAGGGAATCGGGGTGCGTCGGCTGAAGGGGCTGGCGCCGCGGCCGCAGGACGACGACCTCGATGCCGGACAGCGCATCCACGAGCGCGCCGCGCACATCTCCACCGAGATCCTGCCCGAACTCGGGGCGATGCTGCCGGAATTGGTGATCGCCGATGTGCTCACCGTCGGCGGCGGTATGGCCGCCGAGCGGATCGGGGTGCCGTGGGTGGAGTTGTCCCCGCATCCGCTGTACCTGCCGTCGAAAGCGTTGCCGCCCATCGGAAGCGGACTCGCGCCGGGGGAGGGGTTGCGTGGCCGGGCACGGGATGCGGTGCTGCGCGGTATGACCGGCCGGGCGATCGCCCGCGGTGAACGGCAGCGCGCGGCGGCTCGTGCGGGAGTCGGCCTGCCCGAACAGGATCCGGGCCCGGCTGCCCGGCTGGTCGCCACATTGCCCGCGCTCGAGGTGCCGCGCCCGGACTGGCCGCGGGACGCGCATGTGATCGGTCCGCTGCTGTGGGAGCCGACCGCCGAGGTGCTGCCGTTACCGCCCGGGGACGGTCCCTTGGTCGTGGTCGCCCCCTCGACCGCGCACACGGGCGTATCCGGCATGGCGCAGACCCTGCTCGAAGCATTGGACGGGGCGGGTGTGCGGGTCGCGGTATCGACCCTGGACGCGCCGCCCGCGGATCTGCCGCCCTGGGCGACCGCGGGGCTGGGCCGCCAGGACGAGCTGCTGTCGCACGCATCGGTCGTGGTCGGCGGCGGCGGACACGGGCTGCTGGCGAAGTCGCTGCTGGCCGGTGTGCCGATCGTGACCGCCCCCGGCGGGGGAGACCAGTGGGAACTCGCCAATCGTGCTGTGCGCCAGGGCAGTTCGATGCTGGTGCGGCCCTTCACCGGGGAGGCCGCGCGAGACGCGGTGCACACCGTGCTCGCCGAGCCGTCCTTCACCGCCGCCGCCCGGGCCGCCGCGGCGACCGCCGGCCAGGTCGCCGATCCGGTCGAGATCTGTCATCGGGTCCGGGACCGCGCCCGTTCCCGCTGAGCCGTGGGGCGGCCTGTAGCCTCGGCACAGTGCGGTTGACGGAATTCCAGGAACTGTTGCATACCGAATTCGGGGTGTCCCGCGGCGATGTCCTGCTGTCCGACCACGTGCTACCCGCCATGGGCGGCCGCACCGGCGCCCAGGCCATCGAGGACGGCGTCGATCCGCGCGATGTCTGGCGCGCGCTCTGCAGCGAATTCGACGTCCCGCGCGCCCGCTGGTAGCGCCGAGGTGACGACCGCGCTGTAGCGCCGAGGCGACGCCGGCTGCCATCGCGCGTGATGTTCCGGTGGCTCGGGCCCCGGCTCTGCCCCGCACTTGTGGGGACGGCTTCGGTCGCACCGGCAGTCCGGATCGTGGCATAGACGGGTTCAGGATGTTCGATCTCGCCCCGGCCGCTCGATGACACGCGGATGTCGGGTGCGGACGGTGACGTGACGCGCTGAGCGCCCGTACCGGTGATGTTCGGCCGGGTTTGCCCAATAGCCGGGTGCTACGCGACCGCGGGGTGGATCATCATCGGCGGATCGGCCCGCATGTGCTGCCGACAGTCGTGTTGCCTTCGACATCGTCCGGGTAGTGCCGGTGCGATGCGCGGCGGCGGCCCGCGGCTCCGGCATGCGGATCGATCCGGTGTCGAGACGAACTGCGCACGGCCGGTGGTGGGCATCGGCGGGTAGTGAACGGACGGGGCAGCCGCGGCGTTGCCGAAGCCGTCCGGATGCCAAGCGCTGACTCGGTCGGCTGCAAAGTGAAAATGGAACTTCCCTCATGCGGAAATGGTACTCTCGTCGCCGATTCGAACTGGAAAACGTGCATGTTTGGTACTGGATGTGCATGCCGAGGTCTCGGTCGGGGGTTGGCGGGTGGATGTCGAGGGTGTTGCCCGGGGCCGAATGTTGCTACAGTAACTGTGTTACGGAGGTAACATTCTCGCCTGAGGAGAATGGCGCTTCCTACTCCAGGAGACGGAACGCCGGGGCAACCCCGGCGGATCCGCCTCACCGATGCCGGGCGAGTACGCCAGCCCTCGTGCTGCCCGAGCGCTCGGCATGCTGCGTCGGTCGCGCAACCCGCGGTTGCGGCATGGAAGTACGCCGGATCAGGGAGGAATCGATGACCGACAGTGCCGAATCCGTTGCGAGTGAAGCGAGGCCGTGATGAGCGCATCAGCGGCCGGGATGAATGCCGCCGGGCAGTCGGCGGTCGATGAGGTCAAGCGCTGGACGGGCGGCTATCTGCGCCGCCATCCGCTCGCGTCGCTGGAAACTGTAGGCGGACAGGTCATTCTCGCTGTGCAGGCCGTGCGGTATCTGTGCACGGACATCGCCACCGGGCAGTTCCCCTTCCGAGAGTTCGTGCAGCAGGCCACGTTCATGGCCAAGACCGCCTATGTGCCGACCGTCGCGGTGGCCCTGCCGATCAGCGCCACCATGTCGATCCAGTTCGGTCTGCTGGCCGGTCAGGTCGGCGCGACGTCGCTGGCCGGCGCCGCGGGCGGGCTCGCGGTGATCCGCCAGGTCGCCCCGCTGGTCACCGCCATTCTGCTGGCGGCCGCGGTCGGCTCGGCGATCTGCTCGGACCTCGGCGCGCGCACGATCCGCGAGGAGATCGACGCGATGGAGGTCATGGGCGTCTCGGCGCTGCGAATGCTGGTGGTGCCCAGGCTCGCGGCCGGGATCCTGGTCGCGATGGGTTTGACCGGTTTGAGCTGCTTCGTCGGATTCCTCGGCGGATATCTGTTCAACGTCTACGCCCAGAACGGCGTTCCGGGCAGCTATCTGGCGACGTTCTCCTCCTTCGCCACCATCGGCGATCTGTATCTGGCGATGGTCAAGGCGATCACCTTCGGGGTGATCGTCACGATCGTCTCCTGCCAGAAGGGATTGAGTACCAAGGGCGGGCCGGGTGGTGTGGCCAATTCGGTGAACGCGGCGGTGGTCGCCTCCATCGTGCTGCTGATGATCGTGAACGCCGGATTCACCGAGCTGTACACCCTGCTGTTTCCGAGGACGACACTCTGATGGCATCGCGATATTATTTTCCGGGCACGAAACCGGTGCTGGTCGCCGGGAACGCGGCGGCGGTCCCGGTCATGCGACTGGGCTATATGGCCACGTTCCTGTTCCGGATGATCGGCGGAATTCCGGTGGTGTTGCGGCATTATCGGGCCGAATTCCTGAAGATTCTCTCCAATGTCACCTGGGGTAACGGCTCCATCGTCGTCGGCGGCGGCACCGCGCAGGTGATCCTGGTGCTCGGGGCCGCGGCGGGCGTCGTGGTCGGCATCGAGGGGTTCAGCGCGCTGAAACTGCTGGGTATGGCCCCCGCGACGGGCATGATCGCCTCGACCGTGGCAACCCGCGAACTCGCGCCGATCATGGCCTCGATCGCGTTCGCCGCCCAGGCGGGCTGCCGGTTCACCGCGCAACTGGGGTCCATGCGGATCGCCGAGGAAATCGACGCGCTGGACGCGATCGCGATCCGGCCGATTCCCTATCTGGTGACAACTCGGATGCTGGCCTCGATCGTGGCGATGATTCCGCTGTACCTGGCCTGTCTGGCGGTCAGCTATCTGGGTGTGGAAATCGTGGTCGGGGTGGCGGGCGGTCAGTCGCCGGGCACCTACGAACACTATTTCCGGCTGGTGCTCAGCGGATCGGACATCATTTATTCCCTGGTGAAGGCGATCGTATTCGTCATCACCACCACGACGATCCAATGCTATTTCGGCTTCTACGCCTCGGGCGGCCCGCAGGGCGTCGGGGTGGCGGCCGGACGGGCGATGCGCGCGAGCATCACCGTGATGATCTTCGTGGATCTGATGTTGACCCTGACGCTGTGGGGTTTCAACTCCGGCGCGAGAATCAGCGGGTAGCCGATGTCCATTGCATTCGAATCCGACGGCAAAGTACTGGCCAACTGGAAATTGTTCCTGCGCGGACTGGGATTCCTGCTGGTGCTCGGGGTGATCGGGGCGGCGATGATCGCCCGGTCCCAGGGCGTGTTCGACAAGACCGTGCAGGTCACCGCCGACCTGGTCAACGTCGGCGACGGCCTGCCCGCCAAATCCGACGTGAAGTACGAGGGCGTGCTGGTCGGCATGGTGGACAGCGTCACCCCCGCGACCGACGGCGGCCCGAACCACGTGCACATCTCCCTGCTGCCGCAGTACTCCTCCGGGATTCCCGGCACGGTGACCGCGCGCGTGGTGCCCAGCAATGTCTTCGCGGTGCCCTCGGTGCAGCTGGTCTACAACGGCCAGGGCAAATCGCTGGCCTCGGGCGCGCACATCCCGGAGGACCGCAGCCTGGCGACGGTGCGGTTGCAGACCTCGCTCACCGCCCTGGACAAGATCGTCGCGGCCGCCGGGCGTTCGCAATCCGATCCCGTACTCGGCATCTTGACCACGGTCGAACAGGCCACCGCGGGACACGGCGCCAAGGCCGCGCAGGCCGGTGCGGATCTGACGCGAATCGCCCAGGCGCTCAACGGAGTAATGGCCCCGGACGGCACGGCCTCGACGCTCGGCACCCTCTCCGAGGCTCTGGCCGGACTGCGCGATTCGGCGCCGGATCTGCTCAGCGCCGTGCACAACGCGGTGGCCCCGCTGCGCACCGTGGCCGAACAGCGAGATCAGTTGACCGCCTTGCTCAGTGGCGGCCTGACCACTACGGGCACGATCGCCGCGGCGCTCGAGCACAACACCGGAACCATCACGAACCTCACCGGTGAGTTCTCCCCGGTTCTGGATGTATTCGCCAGGGGCAGTTCGAATTTCACGCAGATGACGACATCGGAGACGATCCTGTCGTCGAAGTTCCGCACACTGTGGCATCCCGACGTGCAGAACATGACCGCGAAGGTCGTCATCGAATTCACCCCGCACAAGCAGTACACCCGCGCGGACTGCCCGCGATACGGCAATCTGGCCGGCCCGAGCTGTGCTACCGGCCCGGCCGGCGCGCCCACCATCGTCGCGCCGCACACCGCGCCGGCGAGCTATACCGGCGGCAACGTCGGCGATACCGGCAGTGCCCGCGAACAGCGGCAGATCGCCGCGATTCTGGGTGGAAAGCCCAATGCCGCAACGGATCTGATCGTCGGACCGCTGGTGCGGAACAACTCGGTGACCGTCACCCCGGCCTCGGATACGCAGCCCGCCGACCCCTCAGGAGCGCATCGATGAGCTACCGCAAACCGTTGATCGGGCTGATCCTGTTCCTGACGGTCTCGATCCTGCTGACCTGGACGGTCTACATCACGTTGGCGCGCAGCGTATCCGGGCGCACCGACACCTACTCGGCGGTGTTCACCGACGTGTCCGGGCTGCACTCGGGCGATGACGTGCGGATGGCGGGTGTACGGGTCGGGCGCGTCAAGTCGGTCGAACTCGACGGGGTGAACGCCGCGGTGACCTTCGAGGTGCAGCACGATCAGGTGCTGTACGGCAATACCTCGGCGTCGATCACGTACCAGAATCTCATCGGGCAGCGCTATGTCGGGCTGTCGCTGGGAAATTACGGCGATCCTTCGGTGCTGCGGCCGGGCGGGCGGATTCCGCTCGCGCACACCGAGCCGTCCTTCGACATCTCCAAACTGCTCAACGGATTCGAGCCGTTGTTCAGCGTGCTCGATCCCCAGCAGGTGGACAACATCACCGCCGCGGTGGTTCGCGCGCTACAGGGCGACAACGGCGCGATCACCTCGCTGATCACCCAGACTTCCGCACTGGCACAAGCGTTTTCGGGTCCGGACCAGATCCTGGGGCAGATCATCGACAATCTCTCCGGGGTGATGTCGGATCTGGCGAGACAGAGTGGCAATCTGCAGACCGTCGTGCAGCAGACCCGCCGCATCTTCGACGGCCTCTCGCAGCACCGTGACGCGCTGTTCGGTGAGGTCAGTTCGATTTCGGCGGTGGTGGGCCGAGCGGCCACGGTGGTGCGCGGCGCGGCGCCGTCGATGAACGACTTCATCGTCCGCCAGCCAGGATTCGCCCAACACTTCATCACCAACAAACAGAAGTTCGCGTATCTGGGATTCAACCTGCCGTACATGCTGAAAGGTCTGTCCCGCATTACCAACACCGGTGCCTATCTGAACGCGTACGTCTGCAATGTGCAAGTGAGCGCCGTGCCGGGAATCGATCCGCTGATGTCGGAGATCCTCGGCGCGACGACACCGAGTGGCAAGGCCGAGAATTCGGCGATCTGTCGATAGGGATCATGGTGAGACGACTGAGGCAAATGTGGCAGCGGATGCGCGGGCGTCCGCTCGAGGAGTACGGCAAACTGCGTATCGGCGTCGCCGCGATGGTCGTCCTCGCGGTCGTCGTCGGCATCACGGTCTTCGTGAACTCCCTGCATGTGGGCGATGACACCTACACCGCGAATTTCGCTCAGGCGGCGGGCGTTTCGGCCGGTGACGCGGTGACGCTGGCCGGTATTCAGGTCGGCACGGTGACCGGAACCCGGCTCGACGGGGACCACGTCGTGCTGACCATGAAACTGCAGCCGAACCTGCCGCTGGGCAAGGACACCAAGGCCGCCATCAAACTGACCACGCTGCTGGGATCGCGCTACGTCGAGTTGCGGCCGGCGGGGCAGGGGCATCTGCACGACAACGTGATTCCGTTGTCCGACACCGAAGTTCCTTACGATCTGCAGACCGCGCTGGCCAATGCCACGACCACTTTCGGCGGTATCGACGCCGACCGGATCGCCGCATCCATGCAGGATCTGAGCACCCAATTGCAGGGGACGCCGAAGCTGGTGCCCGAGGTGTTGCGGAACGTCCAGGACCTCGCGACCGTCATCGCGGATCGGCGCAATCAGCTGGGCTCACTGCTGGCCAGCACCCAGCAGGTGACCGACGTGCTGGTGCAGCAGAAGGCCGAACTGGCCCGATTGATCGAACAGGGCCGGGATGTGTTGTCGCAGATCATCTCCCGGCAGGCGGCGGTGGTGAATCTGCTCAACGCCGCCACCACGCTGATCCAGCAGCTCGAACCGATCGCGGTGGGCGACCGCGCCGAAATCCAGCAGCTGCTCACCAATCTGCGTCAGATGACCGGAATGCTGGCCGGCCACGACGATCTGCTGCGCAATCTGTTCCAGATTCTCCCGGTGCCGTGGCGACTGTTCGCCAATGCCACCGGAACCGGTCAGGAATTGGTGGGCAACGGCCCCGACGGCGCGTTCATCGACTCGTTCATGTGCGCACTCAGCGGATACGCCCAGAAGGTCAATCGTGCTCCGTACCTGAAGGATTGCCGGTGAGTTCCGTGAGTCGCGTGCTGAAGTTGCTGATCGTCGTGATCGCCGGTGTCGCGGTGGCCGGGTGCTCGAGCGGCCCGGTGGGCGGCCTGGTGGACTCCTCGATCACCGTCACCGCGCAGTTCACCTCCGCCAACGGTCTGTACAACGGCAATACCGTTGCGGTGCTGGGGATGAAGGTCGGCAAGGTCGTCTCGGTCACGCCGCATCCGACCCACGTCGACGTGACGATGAAGGTGGACAAATGGGTCAAGATCCCGTCCGACGCGATGGCGGTCACGGTCTCGGATTCGCTGCTCACCGATCGGCACGTGGAATTGACGCCCGTCTACCACAGCGGCCTGACCCTGCGTGATCACGCAGTCCTGGGCACCGACCGCACCCGCACGCCGGTGGAGTTCGACAGCCTGCTGGCGATGGCCGACAAGCTGTCCCAGTCGCTGGGCGGGGACGGTGAGGGCAACGGGCCGGTCGCGGGTCTGCTCGACGTCAGCTCGCAGATCGCCACCGGTAACGGCAAACAGATGCGCGATGCGATGACCGAGTTGTCCCGCGCGCTGCGCCTCGGTTCGGACAACGGCGCCGCGACCCGGGATGCGGTGACCACGATCGTGCGCAATCTGGACACACTGAGCTCGGCCGCGTCCCGCAACGATCAGCAGATCCGCCAATTCGGTTCGGGCGTGGACCAACTCAGCGCGATTCTCGCCGACCAGCACCTCGGCAGCGGGGACACCGGCAGGAAACTCGTCGAGATCCTCGTGCAGGTCACCGATCTGTTGCAGCGCAACCGGGATAATCTGCACGGCCTGGCGACCAATGCGAACACCGTCACCAAGTCGATGGCCGACTACAACGACAACCTGGCCGAGTTCCTGGACATCTTCCCGATGGTCACCGACAACGTCTACAACGCGCTGGACACGAAGAACGGCGCGTTGCGCGGCACCGTCGGCCTGGACAAATTCCTGCTGGACGGCCAGATGGTCAAGTCGGTCTGCAACCTGCTGCAACTGCACAATCTGGGCTGCGCGACCGGCACGATGCGCGATATGGGGCCGGACTTCGGCATCGGCCAGATGCTCACCGCGATGGCTGGAGCCCCGGCGAAATAGCAAGGGATACCGAGAAAAATGATGACATTCGGACCGAGACGACGCGTCGCCGCCCTCGCCGCGGCGGTGGCGTTGTCGACCACCGCGTGTTCGGTGAGCCTGGACAGGCTTCCGCTGCCCGCCCCGGGCGTCGGCCCCGATTCGTATTCGCTGACAGCCACTTTCGCCAACGCGCTCAATCTGCCGACCAAGGCGAAGGTGCGGCTGAACGGCGCCGATATCGGTGAGGTCGAATCGATGCAGGCGAAGAACTACACCGCCGTGGTGCACATGCGGATCAAGGCCGGGGTGCTGCTGCCCACCGGCACCTCGGCCGAATTGCGTTCCGCCACACCGATGGGCGATGTCTTCGTCGCGCTGACCCCGCCCGCGCATCCGGACCCGGACGCGCCCCGGCTGGCCGACGGCGCGAGCATTCCCGAACAGTCGACCGCCGCGGCCGCGACCATCGAGGAGGTGCTCACCCGCGCCGCCCTGCTGGTGAACGGCGGGGCGATCGAGAACGTCACCACCCTGGCCAACAGCCTCGGCGAGGCGGTCGGCGGGCGCGGCGATCGCCTCGCCACCATGATCCAGCAGACCCGTCAGCTGGTGGACAGTCTGCTCGCGCGCACCGATCAGATCCGCCGGACCCTGGCCACCACGAAGGAGTTGAGCGCGACCCTGGCCGCGCACCGGCCCGATGTGGACGGGGCGGTGGCCGCGGCCGGACCGGCGTTGCAGGTCATCGGCGACAACACCCAGCAGATCGTGGACCTGGTCGGTCAGCTGAACCGGATCAGCGCGCAGCTGTCGCGGTATCCCTCGGTGCGGGGCACCAACGACCTGAGCCTGATCAAGTCGGTCAACGAGATGGCCGCCAATATGAATGCCGCGGCGAACAATCCGAAGGCGAATCTGGATCCGCTCATGGCGATCCTGCCGATCGTGGTGAAGGTGACCGACGCGCAGTCCGCGCACGTGAACGTCGACGTCGCCCGCCTGGCGGTGGGTGCGGGGGCGGACCCGGGATATCCGGGCGATCCCGGCGCCACCGCGCCGACACCCACCGATTGGACGAATTTCGTCGGCTCGCTGGAGTACAGCCTGAACAGATTGAAGGACCGCGTGACGCCACCTGGGCCGGCGCCCGCACCCGGGCCGGTGGCGGGGCCGGGACGAGTGACGGGACCGGGAAGATGAGTACCTCCGCAGTGTTCGAACCGCCCGCGCGAGTTCTGGTGTTCGGCGCGCGGCAGCTCGCCCGGCATCGGCTGCTGACCTCGATGATCGGCCTGACGCTGGTGTTCGTGGTCGGCGCGGGGTATCTGCTGCTGGGGTCGCTGCAGATCGATCCGCTGCATTCGCAGTTCCACGTGCGGGTGGAGCTGGCGCAGTCCGGCGGCCTGCTGCCCAATCAGGACGTGACGTTGCGGGGTGTGCCGGTCGGGCGGGTGCAGTCGGTCGGCGTGGACGGCGACAAGGTCGTCGCCGTCGTCGATATCGACGCCGGGGTGCGCATTCCGGTGGGCGGGGACGTGCGGGTCGCGGCCCTGTCGGCGGCGGGGGAGCAGTATCTGGATTTCCTGCCCACCACCGACAAGGGGCCCTATCTGACCGACGGTGCGGTGGTCACCCCGGAGCGGACCACGACCCCGGTGCCGTTGGCGACCCTGCTCGATCACCTCAACGGCCCACTGCGACAGCTGGATCCGGCGAAACTGAAGGCCATCGAGGCCGAACTCGGGGTGGGGCCGCAGGGGCCCGAGAAGTTGTCGGCGATCCTGGACGGCGGCATGTTCATGCTCTCGACGCTGGATTCGGTGCTGCCGCAGACGGTTTCGATGCTGCACAACAGCAAGACGGTGCTGACCACGATGAGTCAGGTGAGCCCCGGGTTGCGGGCGACGTCCCGGAATCTGGCCCAGATCATGGCCGGGGTCGGCTCGATGACCGGCGGCTACCGGACCATGGTGAACACCGTGCCGGGAATGACGACCGCACTCGATCAGATCATCGCGGACAATTCGCCGACCATGGTGCAGCTGCTCGGGAATCTGACGACCACCGCGCAGATGGCGTACGTGCACATTCCGGCGCTGAACGAGTTCTTCTGGCCGCAGCAGCGCGCCGGCTCGGCCCTCGACGCCATCTCCTCGGCGTTCCACGACGGCGGGGTCTGGGCCGAAGTCAGCATCTATCCCCGGACCCCTTGCGATTACAACGTCCCGCGGCTGCCGGGATCGGTGCCCGATTCCCCCGAACCGTACCTGAACGTGCGGTGCACCAGCGCGGCTCCGAATCTGGTGCGCGGCGCGGCCAATGCGCCCCGGCCGCCGGGCGACAACACCGCCACCGCACCGCCCGGCTCGAATCCGTTGCAGCGATCGGATCCGACTCCGACCGGACCGCTGTCCATTCCGACCCCGTACGGCGGCCCGCACGCGTAGGCCGAAGCGTCGCAGGGTGACCCGCACGAGGCCCGTCGATAGGAGATTGAGATGAACGAGCGAACCACGGTGGTGACACCGGACGAGGACACCGAGCTGTCGGGGCGGGTCGACGAGGCCTCGGCTCCCGTCGGCGAGCCCGCCTCCGGACCCGTTCCGGCGGTGCCGGATTCGGGCCTCGAACAGGACCGCGAGACCGCCGGACCGTCGACGAGCGCAGACGAGGAGCCGGAGAGATCGGCGGTCGCGAAGCGTTCGGCTCCTCAGGACGAGAAGGGGTCCGCGAGCACGTCGGTGGCTGCGAAAGAGCCCGCCACCGTGGAGAAACCGAAGGCCGAGGAGAAAGCCTCGGTGGACGAGGAGCCGGAAAGCGCCGCTGGGGAAGATGATTCGGACCGAACCGCCGATACCGGTGCGAAATCCCGGTGGCGCACTCTGATTCCCCGGCCCGTGACCGCGGTGCTGGCGGTGCTGCTCGTGGCCGCGGTGGTATGCGCGGCGGTATTCGGCTGGAAACTGAAGGCGCGCAACGACGACGAGGCAGCCGGGCAAGCCGCCATGGCCGCGGCGAAGGATTACGCCGTCGCGCTGACCAGTATCGATTCCGCACATATCGACGCCGATTTCGCGACCGTGCTGAACGGGGCGACCGGTGAGTTCAAGGATATGTACAGCCAGTCCGCCACTCAGCTCAAACCGCTTCTGTTGCAGGCGAAGTCGGTCAGCAAGGGGCATGTGGTGGCCGCGAGCGTGCAGTCCGTATCGGGCGATCACGCCGTGGTGATGCTGTTCGTCGACGCGCAGATCACCAACGTGACCAATCCGGATCCCCGGGTCGACCGCAACCGCATCCTGATGACCATGGACCGGGTCGGCGGACGCTGGCTGGCCAGCAAGGTGGACCTGCCCTGACAGCTGCTCGTAGCCGGAAAACCGTTGCGGTCAGCGGGCTTTCGCGTAGGGTGCGCTGACGGCGGGGGTGGCGACGCCCACCTCCACGCGCACCCGGTCCTGATAGAACGCGATGTGCCCGCGGATCAGCTCGACCTCGGGATAAGGTTCGGCGTATTCCCAGGCGATCGGCTCGTCACCGTCGATCGCGCGCCAGTACCGCGCGGTGCCCTTGAACGGGCAGCGGCTGGTCGTCTCCTCGTCGGCGACCAGCTGATCGAAACGAACGTCGGCCCGCGGCAGGTAGAACGCTATGCCGTGATCCTGCTCCGCGACGAGCAGCCCCGCGCTCGTCTCGGCCAGGACCCGGTCCCCGGCGGTGACCCGGATCAGATTGCGGACCCGGCGCACGTCCACGCGGTAGTCCGGCCAGTCGGCATACCCCGATGGCTCCATGATCGTGCCTTTCTCGTGGGTGATCGCGGTGCCGGGCGGCACCGGACAACGCGGGAACCCGGCACCGGAGTTTCCGGTACCGGGTTCACGATAGCTGTGCGCCCGGGTCAGCTCGCCCGCTGCGCGTAGGCCGCCGCGTACTCCTTGCGCGAGGTGGTGGAGGTGTCCACGTCCTTGGCCTGGGCGCGCAGCGCACCGACGGTCGCCTGCTCCTTCGGGATGTGCGCGAACGGATCCCAGTTCAGGAAGCGGCAGGCGTTCTGCCAGGTGATCTTGTCGATATCCGAGTCGTCGGCGTCCACGGCCTGCAACTCGTCCAGCACGAATTCGGGCGCGTTGGGCCAGATCGAATCCGAGTGCGGGTAGTCGCACTCCCACGCGATGTTGTCGATGCCGATCTCGTGCCGCAACTTCAGCGACGTCTTGTCGGTGACGTAGCAGGCGACCGTGTGCTCGCGGAACACCTCGCTGGGCAGCTTGCCGCCGAAGTCGCGGCGCAGCCAGCGCTGGTTGGTGTAGTGCCGGTCCGAGCGGTCCAGGAAGAACGGGATCCAGCCCACGCCGCCCTCGGAGAAGGAGACCTTCAGACCCGGGTAGCTGCGGAACGCCGGGCCCCACAGCAGATCCTGGGCGGCGATCAGCGAGACGCTGGGCGCGAGCACCATCAGATTGTCGATCGGCGCGTTGGGCGCGAGGTTCAGCACCCGGAAGCCTTGTCCGATATGCAGATTCATCACGGTGCCGTGATCGGACAGTGCCTGGAACACCGGGCCCCAGTACTCGATGTCGTGGTAGCTGGGCAGGCCGTCCAGATGCGGCAGCTCAGGCATGGACACCGAGTGACAGCCCTTCTCGGCCACCCGCTCGATCTCCGCGACGGCCAGCTTCGGATCCCACAGCGGCAGGATCGACAGCGGGATGAACCGCCCCGGGTACGCCCCGGCCCAGTCCTCGATGTGCCAGTCGTTGTAGGCCTGGATCATCGCGACGGTGATCTCGTCCTTGAAGTAGGCCAGATGTCCGGCGCTGAACCCGGCGAAGGTGGGGAAGCACATCGAGGCGAGGATGCCGTTGGCGTTCATATCGCGGACGCGCTCGTGCACGTCGTACACCCCGGGCCGCATCTCGGCGTAGCCGGCCGGATCGTAACCCCACTCCTCGGCCGGCCAGGAGACCACGGCGTTGAGGCCGGTGACGCCGGTCGGGCGGTCACGGTAGACCCACCTGTCGATGCCCTTGTCGTCGACGATCACCTTCGGGGCCAGGTCGGCCCACTTCTTCGGGACATGGCCGTCGAACATGTGAATCGGCTCGACCACATGGTCGTCGATGCTCACCAGGATCATGTCGTCGATATTCACGGGACTCCTCGCTAGTTCGTGCGGAATGTCGTATGGGTCGACCTCGGCTGACCTGACTATTGGAGACTAGCAATCTCCATTGGAGAGAATGATACTCTCGCGCACCGCCCGGCCGCCAGGGTGGCCGGACGATGGGCCGGACGGAGCGCGTGTCCGATCGTGGTCGAAACCCTCCATTACCGTATGAGAGAATGCTATTCTCATTTGAGTTATACGAGTGCGCTGCCGGAGGCGTTTTCGGCCGGTGTCGTTCTCGTCGGAGTTCCCCGCAAGGCCGGATGGATGGAGAAAGACGTGCGGACGATGACGTACAGCGCGCGGGCGGAGACCCTGAACGCGCTCCGCGAGGCCCTGCGGGTGCAGGCCACCCGCACGGTGGTGCTCTATTCGGCGGTCGCGGCGGATCTCGGTATCACGGTCGCGGATCTGACCTGTCTGAACCTGTTGTGGATGCGCGGGCGGCTGACGCCCGGCCGGCTCGCGGAGTTGCTGGGCATCGCGCGCGGCGGCGCGATCACCGCGGTGATCGACCGGCTCGAGCGCGCGGGTTACGTTCGGCGGACCCGTGATTCGCAGGATCGCCGCAGGGTGTGGGTGGAATTGGTCGCGGTGCGCGCGGAGGTGGCCGTCGCCCCGCTGTTCGGCGAACTCGCCGCGCTGGACGAAACCCTGCCGCAGGACGAGGAGAGTCTGGCGTCGCTGGTGGGCTTCGTCCAGGAAGTCAATGCGGCGCTGGCACAGGCGACCGCGCAGGTTTCGCGCAACCGCGCGCTGTGAGCGGGTGGGACGTCATGGTCACACGGAAACCCGCGCCGTCCGAAAAGGCGCCCGGCGAGCCGAATTCGGTCGCGGGCCGGCGCGCGCACGCCCGCAAGCACCTGCTGCGGTACCGGCTCGCGGTGGTCGCCTCCGATGCGGTGCAGGCCGTCCGGTACGTCGGCGGCTGGATGTACGACCGGTCCATGGCCGGGTGGGAGGTGACCGTCCTGCTGGCCGAGACCGCCGACCCGCGCCCGCTGCGCATCCTGGGTGCGGCGGTGCTGGATCTGGAGGATTCACTGGCCTCGCCGGTGCACGACATCTGGCCGCATGCGGTGGCCGTGGCGCCGGAGTTGATGGCCGACGACCCCCGGGTGCGTCGCGGCGTGCTCGACTCCCTCGATCAGCGCCGCACCGAGGTGGCGCTGTGGGGTGCGGACCTGCCCGCCGAACTCGACGGGCGACTCGACCTGGCCCAGCATCGGCTCAGTGCCGCCGCGCGGGCGTTCAAGGGTGCCGCGCTGGCCGCCGCGGGTGCGCCGGTGACCGAGGTCGGCGGCGTGGAGGTATTCCACTGCGGCGAACTGTTGCTGACCGGGCTGTGGGGCGGCGCCGACCTCACCAAGTGACGGATATGTTATTCTCCTTTAGAGAGAATGGCGATATCGCAAGGTGGCGGCACCCGGCACGAGGCGGTGTCGTGGCGAAGTCGGATGCGGTCGTCGTGGCCGAGGAAAGGATCGCAATGGTCAAGAACGGCAATCGGCTACGGAGCCAGGTGTGCGATACGGAGGTGATCGTCGTGCGGGCTTCGGACAGCCTGGATGATCTGCGCGCCGGAGGCGTGCCCATGATCCCGATCGACGGGAAGCCGGAACCGGGCGTATCGGCGGCCGCGGAGTTCAGCGACGGCAATCTGCTGGGCAAGCGGTATGTCGACGAGTCCGGCGCCGAGGTGCTGGTGACCAAGGCCGGGGCGGGCACCCTGAGCATCGGTGCGACGCCGCTGGCGCTCAAGGAAGCCAAACCGCTTCCCGCCAGCGACTGACCCGAAAGGATTCAGTCATGAACTCGAAGATGCTCGTATTCTCCAATGCCGTTGCCGGACAGGACGATGCGTTCAACGACTGGTACGACAACCAGCACCTCGCCGATGTGCTGAAGGTGCCCGGTGTGGTCGGCGGCGAGCGGTACGACCTGGTGCCCAGCGCCCTCGGCGGCGGCGGTGAGCCCGCGCATCGCTATCTCGCGGTGTACGAGCTCAGCGGTGCTCCGGAGGAGGTGGCCAAGGCGTTCGGAGCGAAGGCGGCCACCGGGGAGATGCAGCTCAGTCCCACGCTGGACATGTCGACGCTCGCGGTCCAGATCTGGCGCGCCCGCGACACCGGCGAGAGTGCTGGCTGAACATCCGGGATACCCGAAAAAGCCTGTGGCCCGGCGGTATACGCCGGGCCACAAGCTTTTCATGTTGCGACACAGCGGGTTCGCCCCTGTGTCGCGGGTTGCGACACCACGTCCGGAAACGGGTGTCGGAGAGGCGCCGCGGATTCGCGCCCGCCCCGCACCGAATTCGGTCAGTTGTTGCGGAAGCCGGACGATCCGGTCGTCGCGGTGTCCGAAAGCTGCCGGTGGGCCGTCCGGTCGCGGAGCCGGGTTGGGCGGCCCGACCGAAGCCGCTGCGATGGTTCAGCTTTCGGGTTCCGTGACCCGCGTGATGGCGTGCGCCGGGCAGTCCAGCAGGGCGCGCATCACCCCGTCGCGGTCGCCGGGTTCGACCACGCCGTCACCCTCGAGCGAGGCGTACCCCCAGTCGTCCAGGGAGAAGTAGCCGGGTGCGTGCCGGGCACAGATGCCGAATCCGTCGCACAGCGTCCGGTCGAGTCGAATCTTCACGGCACCAGTACCTCTCGTGCGTCGAACGGCCGATCGGCCAGGTAGGTCCGCTGTGCGCAATCCGGGCACCGGCCGTGCAGATGGGCGTCGACCTCGGCGCGGAACCGGCTCAGCACAGTGGCGGCGGCATTGCACGCGCCGTCCAGCGTGCCGCAGGCGCCGCGCCCGCGCAGCACCACCGACCAGCGTTGCAGGCGTTCGATATCCGCGTCGGTGGCGCGTCCGTCGCGCAGTGCGGCCGCCACCGCCGCCATGGCCGCGGTGCCGTTGAAGCAGGAACCGCACTGTCCGGCGTTCTCCCGGTCGAAATATCCGAGCACCGCGGCTGCGACGGCGACCGGACATTCGGCGGTGATCAGCGATATCGCGCCGCAGCCGAGGCCGTAGCCCAGGCCGCGGATCGTTTCGTGATCCAGCGTGGCGTGCAGGATCGCGCGATCGGCGATACCCGCGAAGTACCCGCCCATCAGCGCCCCGCGCACATCCTGCGGCGAAATTCGATGCAAGGCAAGTAAATCGGCGAATCGCGCACCGTGCGCGAGCTCGTAGAGGCCGGGGCCGCGGCCGCCGCCGGTGACCGTCACCAGGAAGGTGCCGGGCGATCCGGACGTGCCCTGCTCGCGGAACGCCTGCCCGCCGTGCCGGTGGATGAAGGGCAGATTCGCCAGGGTCTCCACGTTGCAGACCGCCGTGGGCAGCTCGTCCACGCCCGATTCGAACGGTCGCGGCGGCTTGTCCGAGGGTTTGGCCGGCCCGCCGTTGATCGCGCGGATCGCCGCGGTCTCCTCCCCGGCGACGTAACCCGGTGCGACGGTGACCAATTCGATCCGCACCCGGGTGATGTCGGTGCTGTCCAGCTCGGTCAGTGCCGCGTCGACGCGCTGCGCGGCCTCGGGGTCGGAGACGTAGACGTACGCCCGGCTCGCACCCGTGATCGCGGCGGCCAGGCGCAGGCCGTCCAGTACCAGATGCGGGCGCCGGCACAGCAGCCAGCGGTCCTTGACCGAGGCGGGTTCGCCCTCCTCGCCGTTGGCCACGACCACGGTCGCGCTGCCGCGCAACCGCGCGTCGCGCACCGAGCCCAGTTTGATCGCCGCCGGGAACGCCGCCCCGCCGCGGCCGCGCAGCCCGCTGTGCCGGATTTCCCCGAGCAGATCGGCTGCCGAGTCGAGCGTGCGGTACCCCCCGCTCGCGCGGTAGGCGGCAAGATCCTCCACCTCCGTTCCAGGGCGGAGCAGGCGGGGTTCCACACCGGGTGCGGCGACCGCGGCGAGTTCCGCGGCGGGGTCGAAAATCTCTTGCATGACAACCTCTTTCGGCTGGAAACAGGCCGGTGGATGGAAGCGGGGCCGCTGGTTGCGGTTACGCTTGCCGATATGAGAACGGCGGTGCTGCGAATCGATGTCGACCCGGCCCGGGAGCTGTCCGCGGCCCGGTGGGCGGAAGGGCTCAGCGCCCTGCGCGAACATGCCGCGACGATCCGGGCCGAGATCCTCGGCGGCGGTGCGGATCTTCCGCCGCGACGGGAGGTGCAGATGCTGGTCGACACCGAGGACGCCGATACCACTGTGCGCGAGGTGGTTCGCCGGTGCGCCGCGGCGTTCGGCACCGACCCGGTGGCCGCCGCGGTGACCTACGTCAGCCGCGGCACCGACGACGACGCGCACGGCGTGCTGGCCGGTTTCGGCCTGACCGCCGAGGTCGAGCGCGAGGCGGGGACCGATGGCTTCGACATCGTGCACGTCACGTTGCCCGCCGCCGACCTCGAACGCGTTGCCGAGAGCCGCATCCACACCGCGCTCGAGGCGGCGCTCAACTGCGAGGTCCGCATCAGCACCCGGTGATCGGCGGGCGACCGGTGCGAAGGCCTGCGTCATCAGCGGCCCAGGAAATCCAGGATCGGCGGGGCCGCCTGCACCCAGGTGTCGAACAGGTTGAAGTGATCGACGCGCCCGCTGCCCCGGTCCTCGACCGCGCGCTCCCAGGCGTCCTCGGGCCACGGCGGGTCGATGATCGTCGAGCCCTCGATCAGGCAGCTCACCTCGAGCGAGGTCCGCTTCGGATGGTCCAGATCGCCGACGCCACCGCGAATGATCAAGGTGGGCACGGTGATTCGGTCGAACATCTCGTCGTCCACCCCGGCGATGGTCTGCCCGGGTCTGGGCACGTACGCGTTGAGCCAGCGCAGCGACAATTTGATGAACTCGTCCCGGTCCAGCTCCCGCAGGCGCTGCTCGTTGCGCGGATTGGCCGCGACCCGCTCGCGCCACTCCCGCATCTTCAGCAGGGCCTCGGTCCCGCCGCCGCGCACGGCCTGCAGGCTGGGCAGCACGTAGAACGCGCCCAGATTGAACAGTCCGTAGACCCCGCCGACGATATTCCAGAGCGCGAGCCTGCTCACCCGCTCGGGATACAGCATCGCGGTGAGCATCGAATCGCGTGCGCCGCCCGAGCCGCCCGCGAGGACGCACGGTCCGGCGTCCAGCGCGCCCAGCAGGCCGTTCAGCGTCTCGGCTCGCATATGCGATTCGGATCGACCGTAGAACTGCACGTCCGACGCGCCGCAGTTGGGCCGATCCCACAGCAGTACCGAATAGCCGCCGGCGACGATCGCCTCGGCCAGCGGGCGCAGCCCGGGAATATCCTTGCCGAATCGGCCGCCCGGCGTCAGGACGACCAGATCGCCTGTGTCGCCGAGGATTTCGTAGACGACCTCGCCGCCGTGCACCGTCACCGAGGGCATGGGACATCCTTTCTCACGCCAGCACGACGACGGAATCGCCGACGATCCGCACCGGATAGGTGCGGATACTCCATTCCGGTTTGACCGCCGTCGTTCCGGTCGCCAGCTCGAAACCCCACTGGTGCCACGGGCAGTAGATGTACTCCTGATCGCGGACCATGACCTGGTCGCCGGGCACGGACTCGTCGACGATCGTGCGCCCGCGCGCCCGGCCCGAACACAGCGGACCGCCTTCGTGCGGACAGTAGTTCGCGATCGCGTAGAACGTTCCGTTGACGTTGTAGACCCCGACGCCGTGCCGCCCGATCGGTACCACCTTCGACGATCCGGGCGGGATCTCCTCGACCGTCGCGACGACGTGCTCGCGGCCCTGCGCCAGGCGGGGCGGATCCGGTTGTGCCGCTTGGTGTTCGGCGGCCATCAGAACACCGGCCTGCGGCCGTCGATGGCGGGCACGGTCTCGGGCAGGTGATAGGTCTCGATTCCGTTGAGGTACATCACCTTGTCGCGCGCGTGCACCGGCAGATGTTTCACCAGCCAGCGCGGATCATCGAACGTCCAGTGCGGATAGTCCGAGGAGTAGAGCAGGATCTTGTCCGCCTCCATCCACTCGAACGCCCGGGTGAGTTCGGTCTTGTCCTCGGGGTAGTCCAGCGGCTGGGTGGTGAACCGGATGTGCTCCTTGACGTACTCCGAGGGCCTGCGCCGAATCCCGGTGAAGGACTTGCGCGCGGCGTAGATCGCGTCCATCCGCCACATCAGCGGCAGAATCCAGGTGAACGCGTGTTCCACGAAGACGATGCGCAGCTTGGGATGCCGGTCGAAGACGCCGTCGAAGATCAGGCTCATGATCTGATTCGCCGCCAGCAGCGAGTAGGTGACCATGAAATCGTGGTTGTAGCTGGGGAATCCGACCGGCGGCATGGGCATGGTCTCGTACGCGCCGCGACCGAGATGACAGCTGACCACCAGATCGTGTTTGGTGGCCGTGGCCCAGATCGGGTCGTATTTCGGATCGCCCCACGACGGTCGCGGTTCGGCCTTGATCAGGATCTGCGCCATGAACGGATGTCCGGCCCACTGCTCGATCTCGCGCACCGCCTGGGCCGGATCGTCGATGGCCGCGCAGATCGAGCCGCGCCACCGCTGATGCCAGTTGTTCTTCGCGTCCAGCCAGTGGTTGGCCAGCCAGTGGTTGATGCCGGTGGCCATCGCCGAGGTCGCCTCGGGCAGGCGGGTGGCCTTCACCGTCGGCTCCAGGATGGCGATATCGGACCCCGCGTCGACGATCAGCTGCCGGAACGCCAATTCCGGGTCGCTGCCGGGGAATTCGCCGCCCTCGGGGAAGGTGTCCGCGCGCATCGCGTAGGTGTGCGCGTAGTCCGGGGCGTCGTAGATGATGGTGTCGCCGACGCGGTGGCTCAGGAAGTACGAGCTGCGGTACGGCTCGGGAAGGTATTCCACGAGCTCGCCGCGGCGTGGCACCGGATGCACGTCCGAATCGACCACCCGAACCGCGGTCCGCTCCGCGGCCGGTGCCCGATGCTGCTGATGAGCCAGGGTCATTGGTCCCCTCCTTCAGACGGTGGCCGAGGTGGCCGGGACGTCGATTCCGTAGAGGCGAGATGCGTTGCGCCAGCAGACTTTTTCGCGTTGTTCGGTGGTGAGCGCGGAGGGCAGCTGGTCGATGTCGCCGCAGTGCCAGTGCGGATAGCTGGAACCGAACATCACCATGTCCTGTTTGCCGGTGAAGTCGAGCCATTCGGCGGCGAAGTCGACCTCGCCCGGACCGTCGAGACTGTTGTGCACGAAGTACACGTGTTCGGGCAGATAGTCGCTCGGCATCCGCGGCGCCCAGGGGGTCTGCTCGAGATGCGGGCGCCCGAAGGTGTCCATCCGCCAGGTGAAGGGCGTGAGCATATCCGCCGCGCCGTCGGCCCAGACGAACTTCAGCTCCGGGACCCGCTCGAAGACGCCCTCGGCGATCATGTTCATCAGGTGATAGATGTAGTTCAGCGAGGTGAATCCGAGGTACTGCTCGTAGGTGCGGGTGTGCCCGGACGGGGTCGGCGGGAACGCGATGCTTTCCCCGGTCTCGCTGTGCACCGCGACCGGCAGGCCGGCGTGCGCGGCGGCCTCCCACAGCGGCCAGAACTGGGGTTTGCCGTACAGTTCCCGCGACTGCAGCGGCACCCCGAGCTGCACGACGCCGGGATGGCTTGCCCACCTGTCGATTTCGCGCAGCGCACCGGTGATGTCCTCCGGATTGACCCGGATCGTGCCGCGGAACCGGTCGGCGTACGGATTGGCTTCCAGCCACCGCGAGACCATCATCTCGTTGTGCGCGGCCAGCATCGCCGTGGTCAGGTACCGGTCGGGCAGGATGCCGCGGGTCATCGGATGCAGCACCGCCACATCCACCCCGCGCCCGCCGAACAGCGCCTCGCCGACCAGTTCGGGATCCGAGCCCGGATACTGCTTGGCCGGTCCGCGGGTGCCCGGGGCGTACTCGCCGCCCGGCGCGCCGTACCAGTCCATCTCCACATCCGGGATGCCCCGGCTGGCGAACGGCTCACGCAGGAATCCGCGCATATCGCGGTTCGATCCGAAGAAGATGTGCACGCTCGCGTCGATGACGGGGATACGGGTCCCGTCGGCCAGTAATCTGCTCATCCGCTCTCTTCCGGGTGTGCCGTCCGCGTCAGTCGATGCGCGCGATATCGGGCCGCTCCGTCACCGGCGCGGCGAGTTCCTGTGTGTCACAGATCTTCTGGAGCTTCTCCAGGGTTTCCTCGAGTCCCGCGCCCTGGCGCTTGCCGGGGGTGAAGGTGGCCGGCAGATGCCGCATTCCCTGGATGACGCCGATGGTCTCGTAGTGCACGGTGCCCTCGGGATCGCATCGGTAGTCCGGCATCCGGTCCAGCACCGCGGTGAGCATCTTCTTGAACACCGCACGCGCGACGTTCGAGCCGATGCAGCGGTGGATGCCGAGCCCGAAGCTGAAGTGGCGGTTGCCCCTTCGGTCCAGGATCACATCGTTGGGGTCCGGGAACACCTGCGGATCGCGGTTGGCCATCGCCCAGGACAGCCACAGCCGATCCCCCTCGGCGAATTGGGTGTCCGCGATGGTGACGTCCTCGGAGATGGTGCGGCCGTCGCCCGGTGCGGGGGTGAAGTAGCGCAGGAATTCCTCGGTGGCCGAATCGAGCAGGTGCTCGCGCTCCTTGCTGAGCGTCTCGCGCTCGTCCGGATGTTCGGACAACCATTCCAGCGAGTGCGCGGTCAGCGCGGTGGTGGTGTCGAATCCGCCGCCGATGAGCAGGCCGAGCATGCCCAGGATCTCGAGATCCGGCGCGGGTTCGCCGTCGATGCGGAGTTTGATCAGGCCGTCGACCAGGCCCGGCCGCGGCTTCTCCTTGATCTCGACCAGGTTGTTCAGCAGGTCCAGGCCCATCGCGCGGTGCATCTCGGCGACGCGGGCGGCGTCCGGGGAACTCTCCGGGGTGTAGACCGCGGCGTGCACCGGTTCGCTGTAGAGCGACCAGCGCCGCAGCGGAATGCCGAGCATGGCCAGCGTCAGTACGGCCGGAACGATATTGGCCAGATCGTCCACGAAATCGATGTGGCCGGACTCGATCTTCTCGTCCAGGCTCGCGCGCACGATCTCGTCGATGACCGGATCCCAGCGCTTGACCGCGGCGGGGGACAGATACGGGTTGAGCACCTGCCGGTACAGCCGGTGCTCGGGATCGTCCATCTCCAGCATGCCGCCGCGCACGGCCTGGGCACGCTGCGCGGTGGGGATCGAAATGCCTTTGTAGCCTTTGCGTTCGCCGTGGAGGTCGTGGTCGTTGGACACGTGCGGGCAGCGGGCCAGTTCGAAGACCGACGTGCTGTCCGCGGCCACCCAGTGCCCGCCGTGTGTGTCGCTCCAGGCGACCGGGCACTTGGCCTGCATCTCCTGGGTGATCTCCTCGAACCGGTGCCGGTATTCGGGGGTGTGCCGGTCGAAGCTGTACCGGACCTTCTTGCGGTCCTGCTCGGCGGTGGTGTCTTCGATGCTCACGTTGTTCTTCCTCCGCTGCTCACGGATTCGGTGCGCCCTCGCCGGCACCGCGTGTGCGATGCGCGGCGAGGGCGCGGCCGGGGGCGATCACATGTGGTAGTCGTACAACTTCAGATAGCCGCCACCGTCGACACGCAGCTGCGAGCCGGTGACGTACCGGGCCTCGTCCGAAGCCAGATAGAGCACGGCGTTACTGATGTCCTCGGGTTCGACGTACGGAATGCGCATGGACTGCTGCACGCCGAACACCGGCTCCGCGTCCGCGCGGGTCGGGTGTTCGAGGTCCGGGCGGAACGAGCGATACATCGGTTCGCTCTGCAGCATCGGCGTATTGCAGTTGGTGGGGTGCACGACGTTGGCGCGGATGCCGCGCTCGGCGAGCTGGCGCGCGAGTTCATAGACGTAGGCGGTCAGTGCCCGCTTGGAGTGCACGTAGGCCGAGCCGCCGGGATCCTTGCCCGGCTGATCGACCTTGGAGATGTCCATCAGCGCTGCGGTGGACCCCGTCGCGATGATCGAGGCGCCCTCGCTCAGGTGCGGAAGCGAAACCTGGATGGCGTTGATGGTGCCGATCAGGTTCGTATTGATCACATCGGTCCACGCCTGCATGGCGGGCTGGCCCTTCATACCGGCCACACCGGCTTGGGCGACAACGATATCCAGCCGTCCCAGTTCGGCGATGCCGGTCTCGAGCGCCGTCTGCAACTGTTCGGCGCTGCGCACGTCCGCCTTGGCGGTCACCACCCGGCGGCCCGCCGCGGTAACCAATTTGGCGGTCTGCTCGAGGTCCTCGGGCCGCGCCAGCGGGTATCCGATGGTCGAGATGTCCTCGCACAGATCCACCGCGATGATGTCGGCGCCTTCCTCGGCGAGGCGGACCGCGTGACTGCGGCCCTGCCCGCGCGCGGCACCGGTGATGAACGCGACCTTGCCTTCAACACGTCCCACAGCTGACTTCCAATCTCTCTCCCCGGGTGGCGCTGCCGCCGCGACGGTTCACCCGTCCCCGCTGGTTGCCGCAGCGGCCGATGCGCACGACATCGGCCCGCTTCATGATCTCGCCATAGAAGAATTTTCCTTGCGGTGGAAGAGAACACTACTCTCGCACCGAAGTTGCCGCAAGGTCCCGAAGATGGCGACCGGCAACGTAATCCGAGGGGCATTTTCAGGCTGAAGCGCCAACGTTTCGAGGGATTTCCGGGCATTTTCTGCGAAAGTGACCTTTGCATCTGACGAGAACGATATTCTCGTCGCCATCGAAGAGGGATGCTCCGACGGCCGAGCGAGGGAGAGCTGAGATGCGAACCATCCCCGAGGAATTGAGACGCCGCTACGAGCACGCGGGTTGGTGGCGCCCCGAGACGCTCGGCGATCTGTTGAGCCGCGGCCTGGCCGCCGCGCCCGAGGCCGAATTCCGGGTGCATTCCCAGGTCAGGCCGTGGTCCGGCACGCTGGGCGAGGTCGAACGCACCGCGCGGCGGCTCGCGGCCGGACTGCGCGCCCGCGGCGTGCGGCCCGGCGACGCGATCGCGTTCCAGCTGCCCAACTGGATGGAGGCCGCCGCGACCTTCTGGGCCGCATCCTTTCTCGGCGCGGTGGTGGTGCCGATCGTGCACTTCTACGGCGACCGCGAGGTCGCGCACATCCTGACCACGGTTCGCCCGGCGGCATACCTGACCGCGGAGCGCTTCGGCGCGCGCGCCTTCGATCCCGCACTGGCGGCGCAGGTTCCGGTGGTGGGCGTGGTCGGACGCGATTTCGACGCGCTACTGGCCGACGAGCCGATGACCGGCACGGTCGCGGTGGATCCCGCGGGTCCGGCGCTGATCGCCTTCACCTCCGGAACCACCAGCGCGCCGAAGGGCGTACTGCACAGTCACCAGACATTGGGTTGTGAGGCAAGGCAATTGGCCGAGCAGAACGCTCTTGACGACGGAGATCAGCTCACCGCTACCCCGGTGGGCCACTTCATCGGCATGCTCGGCGCGTTCCTGCTGCCGGTGCTGAGCGGCAAGGCGATTCATCTGCTGGATGTTTGGGAACCGGGTCACGCGCTGGCGCTGATGAGTGAATACGGACTGTCGGTCGGCGGTGGTCCGCCCTATTTCGTCACCAGTCTGCTCGATCATCCGGACTTCACGCCCGCTCATCTCGATCACGTCCGGTATGTCGGCCTGGGCGGTTCGGCGGTTCCGGCGGCGGTCACGCGCCGGCTCGCCGATCTGGGGCTGATCGCCTTCCGTGCCTACGGCAGCACCGAACATCCCTCGATCACCGCATCCCGTTACGCCGCACCGGAATTCGAGCGGCTGTGCACCGACGGGCGGCCGCTTCCCGGCGTGGAGATCCGCTTGGCCGACGACGGCGAAATCCTCAGTCGCGGACCGGATCTGTGCCTGGGCTACACCGATCGGGAGCTGACCGAGCAGGTGTTCGACGCCGACGGCTGGTACCACACCGGCGATATCGGCGTACTGCATCCGGACGGTCATCTGACGATCACCGATCGCAAATCCGACGTCATCATCCGCGGTGGCGAGAACGTCAGCGCGGTGGAGGTGGAGGAGGTGCTGGCCGCGCTGCCCGCGGTGGCCGAGGCCGTCGTGGTGGCCGTCCCGGACCAGCGGCTCGGCGAGACCGTCGGCGCGGTGCTGCGGATCCGGCCCGGTTGTGTCATGCCCTCGGTCCAGGCCGTGCGCAGGCATTTCCAGGCCGCCGGCGTCGCACTGCAGAAGTGGCCCGAGCGGCTGTTCGAGGTCGCGGACTACCCGCGGACGCCGAGCGGCAAGGTGCGCAAGCGGCTGATCCGGCAGCAGATTGCCACATCCAACTGACGAGAATATGATTCTTCACATTCGCAAATGGAGGTCTCATGGCTAGTCGTGCAATCGACGACGGCACATCCGAATCCGAGGTCGACGTCGTCGTACTGGGCAGTGGCGCGTCCGGTCTGACCGCCGCGTTGACCGCCGCGGCCCACGGCGCCTCGGTGGCGATCGTGGAGAAGGCCGTTACCGTCGGAGGGACCAGCGCGGTTTCCGGTGGCATCGCGTGGATTCCGGCCCACGACCGATCTCCGGACGGGCCGCTGAGCGTCGAGGACGCGCTGCGCTATCTGCATGCCCAGTCGCTGAATTCGATGGACGACGAGTTGGTGGAGACCTTCGTGCGCACCGGCGCCCGGATGGTCGAATTCGTCGAGAAGCACAGCGGCCTGCGCTTCGAGATCGCCGACGGTTTCCCGGATTACAAGCCCGAGTTGCCCGGGGGGCGGCCCGGCGGCGGGCGTTCGCTGAGTCCGGTCGCCTTCGACCGGTCCCGGCTGGGGGAGTGGCGCGATCGGATCACCGCCTTCCCGGAGGATTGGAGCAACGTCGGCTTCGACGCGGAGACCCGGGCGCGCTTGCACGCCGGAACCGATACCGAGTCCACGGATCTGGTCGTCGCCGGGGCCGCGCTGGTCGCCGGGCTGCTGTTCGGCGTGCTCGAGGCCGGAATCGTGCCGCGCACGAAAGCCCGTGCGGTGGAACTGCTTTCGGAAGGGCGGACGATCACCGGGGTGCGGATCGAAACGCCCGGAGGCGAGTCGATTCTGCGGGGCCGCAAGGGTGTGGTGCTGGCGACCGGCGGTTTCGAATGGGACCCGGGACTCGTCCGCGCCTATCTGCGCGGCCCGATGTCGGGCCCGGTCTCCCCGCCCAACAACACCGGTGACGGCCTGCGCATGGCGATGGCACACGGCGCGGACCTGGGCACCATGAGCGAGGCGTGGTGGGTTCCGGTCGTGCAGATCCCGGGTGACACCATCGAGGGCAAACCGCGCAGCCGCAGTGTGCGGCTCGAGCGCACCCGGCCGCGCAGCATCATGGTCAACCGCGCCGGGCGGCGGTTCGTGAACGAGGCCTCGGAGTACAACTCGATGGCCGGTGCGTTCCACTACCTCGATCCCAAGGGCGGCTACGTCAACGATCCGGGCTGGATCGTGTTCGACGCCGAACATCTGCGCAGGTACGGCTTCCTGGGCGTCGCACCCGGCGAGCCGGTGCCCGAATGGTTCTGTGAATCCAGGGATTTCGACGAACTGGGCGCGAAGACCGGCATCGACCCACAACGCCTGGCCGCGACGGTCGAGACCTGGAACCGCAATGTCGCCGCCGGCGTCGATCCCGATTTCGGCCGCGGGTCGAGCGCGTACGACGGCTGGTGGGGCGATGAGAACGCGACCACGGCCGCGGGCCGCACCCTCGGCCCGATCGATAACGCGCCCTACTACGCGGTGCCGATCACGGTCGGCGCGATGGGCACCAAGGGCGGGCCGCGCACCGATCGCGACGGGCGGGTGCTGCACGTGGACGGCGAGGTCATCCCGGGCCTGTTCGCGGTCGGCAACGCGATGGCGGGCGTCACCGGCCGGGCCTACGGCGGTGCGGGCGGAACCATCGGCCCCGGCATGGTGTTCGGCTTCCGGGCCGGGCACGCCGCCGCGACCGGAACGTCAGCGGACGTCTGAACAGCGAAAACATCTATCGCGCCCGATCGAGCCGACGGGACGGGCAGGTGCGGATCATGGAGGTTACGAGTTGTCGGAGTACGAGAGCATCTGGAGCGATCTCCAGGGCGTCGCGTTCGCCCAGGGGTATCTGGACGTCGGCGGTGTGCGCACCCGCTACCTGCACGCGGGCGACCGCGACAAACCGGCGCTGGTGCTGCTACACGGATCCGGCGGACATGTCGAGGCATACTCCCGGAACCTCGAGGCGCATGCCGAGCACTTCTCCACCTGGGTGATCGATATGCTCGGGCACGGCTACACCGCCCGGCCGGGCCACCCGCTCGAGGTGAAACACTATGTGGCGCACCTGATCGCGTTCCTCGACGCGGTCGGCGTCGAGCGGGCGCACATCAGCGGTGAATCGCTCGGCGGCTGGGTGGCCACGCGCACCGCGATCGATCATCCCGATCGCGTCGACCGGCTGGTGCTCAACACCGCCGGGGGATCCCAGGCCGACCCCGAGGTGATGCAGCGCATCGTCACCCTGTCCATGGCCGCGGTCTCCGATCCGACCTGGGAAACCGTGCAGGCCCGGATCCGCTGGCTGATGGCCGACAAGACCAAGGATTACGACGACGTCGTCGCGAGCCGCCAGCGCATCTACCGCCGGCCCGGATTCGTCGCGGCGATGAAAGACATCATGGCGCTGCAGGATCCGCAGATCCGGCAGCGAAATCTGGTGTCCCCCGAGGACTACGGCCGGATCACCGCGCCGACTCTGGTGCTGTGGACCAGTGACGACCCCACCGCCGACGTCGCCGAGGGCCGCCGCATCGCCTCGATGATCCCGGGCGCGCGCTTCGAGGTGCTGCCCGACTGCGGGCACTGGCCGCAGTACGAGGACCCGAAGAGTTTCAACGCGCTGCACATCGACTTCCTGCTGGGCGGCTGAGCGTGAGTGAGCCGAGCGATTCCGTACCGGCCGGTGCTGGGGACGGCGATTCCGGACCCGGCGGGCCGGACCTGGGTGAGGCAGGGCTGGGCAGTGGAAACACGCTCGGCCCGAATGGATCCGAGCAGGGCGGTGCGGATCCGGGAGACGTGCGCAAAGGTGAGCGCGGCGCGAACGGGCCCGATAAGGGCAGTGCGGGGCCGGGGGCGGCCGGAAAGAGGCATCCCGGCCCGAATGGCTACGAGCAGAGCGGTTCTGGCCCGGACGACTCCGCGGACCAGGGCTCCGGAACGACTGGATCGACGCAGATCCCTGCATCGCCAGCACATTCCGGGTCTACCATCGACATGGACGTGGTGGTCGTCGGCGCGGGCCCGGTCGGGTTGACGCTGGCGAACATCCTGGGCGGGTACGGGGTTCGCACCACCGTGGTCGAGGAGCGTCCCACGCTGATCGACTATCCGCGCGGGGTCGGGCTGGACGACGAATCGCTGCGCACCTTCCAGTCCATCGGCCTGATCGAGCAGATCCTGCCGCACACCACGCCGAATCAGTTCATGCGCTTCGTCGACGGCAGACGGCGACTGCTCGCCGAAATCGCCCCCACCGACGCGCAATTCGGCTGGCCCAAGCGCAACGGCTTCGTGCAGCCGCTGGTGGATGCCGAACTGCTGGCCGGGTTGTCCCGGTACCCGCACGTCGAGGTGCGCTGGGGTGCGGGGATGAGTTCGGCGACCGATTCGGGTGATCGGGTCAGCGTCGAACTCGCCACGGCCACAGGCACTTGCACCGTCACCGCCCGCTATCTGATCGGCTGTGACGGCGGGCGCAGTGCGACGCGCCGGCAGATGGGCGTCTCCTTCGAGGGCACGACCTCACCGACTCGCTGGCTGGTGGTCGACCTGGCGACCGATCCGCTGGGCCATCCGAACCTCGAGGTGGCCGCCGACCCGGCCCGGCCGAACGTGTCGGTATCGATCGCGCACGGCATCCGGCGCTTCGAATTCATGATCCACGACGACGAATCCGATGAGCTGGCCGAGGATCCCGCCTTCGCGCAGCGGCTGATCGCGCCGTTCGTCCCGCATCCCGACCGGCTCGAGGTCATCCGGCGGCGGGTGTACACGCACCACTCGCGGATCGCGGGTTCGTTCCGCAAGGGCCGCATGTTCCTGGCCGGTGACGCCGCGCATCTGATGCCGGTATGGCAGGGGCAGGGCTACAACAGCGGTATCCGGGACGCGGCCAATCTCGGCTGGAAACTCGCCGCGGTGGTGACCGGCAAGGCCGGGGACGGTCTGCTCGACAGTTACGACCTCGAACGCCGCAAACACGCGCGGGCGATGATCGACCTGTCCACCATGGTCGGCAAGGTGATCTCGCCGACCGACCGCAAGGTCGCCGCGGTGCGCGATGTGCTGGTCCGCGCCGCGGCCGCGGTCCCGCCGGTGCGCCGCTACGTGCTGGGCATGCGGTTCAAGCCGATGCCGAAGTACGAACGCGGCGCGGTCGTGCACACCTGGTCGCGCACACCGAAATCCGCGGTGGGCACATTGTTCATCCAGCCCCGGGTGGACACCCGCGAGCGGTCGAATGTGCTGCTGGACGACGTGATCGGCCCCTGGTTCGCGGTGCTGTGCTGGAACAACGCGCCGCGCCGGGTGCTCGGCGACGCGGCGTTCGAACAGTGGAAAGCGTTGGGCGCCGGCTTCTTCGAGATCCTGCCGGTGAACCAGTTGCACTGGACCGGCCACGACGATCCGGACGTCACGGTGCTCGCCGATCGCGGCGGCGCGCTGAAGAAATGGTTCGACGGACAACAGGATTCGGTGTTGTTCCTGCGCCCGGACCGCTGCATCGCCGGCGCGACCATCGCCCAGCTCGCACCGGAGCTGAGCGCGGATCTGCTGCGCACCCTCACCGCCGTGCCGGAAGGAGGACACCATGCCGCTGGCCCTGTGCTGCGTCTCGCACAGCCCTCTACTTGACCTGCCCGGCCCCGAACGCGAACTGCTCGACGATATCGGCGCGGCCCTGAACCGGGCCGCGGAGTTCGTCCGCGAATTCGATCCCGAACTGGTCGTGACGTTCTCCCCGGATCACTACAACGGGTTCTTCTACAAGCTCATGCCCCCGTTCTGCGTCGGCGCGGCGGCCTCGGGCGTCGGCGATTACGGCACCCATTCCGGACCGCTGGACGTGCCCGCGGACCTGGCCCGCGAGCTGGCCGAATCGGTACTGGACTCGGGCGTGGACGTCGCGCTGTCGATGACGATGGAGGTCGACCACGGCACCGTGCAGCCGTTGCAGCGGCTGCTGGGTTCGGCCACCGCGCGGCCGGTGATCCCGATCTTCGTCAATTCGGTCGCGGTACCGCTCGGACCGCTGCGCCGGGCCGCCGCGCTGGGCGCGGCGGTCGGCGATTACCTCGAGGGCCTGGGCAAAAGGGTGCTCGTGGTGGGCTCGGGCGGGCTGTCCCACGATCCGCCGATGCCCGCGCTGGCGACCGCGACCGGTCCCGCACGTGAGCGAATTCTGCACGGCGGCACCATGTCCGGGCAGCAGCGCGCCGCGCGGCAGGACCAGGTGATCGCGGTGGCACGCGAATTCGCCTGCGGGAGCGGGCAGTTGCGCGCACTCAACCCCGACTGGGACCGCCGGGTGCTCGCCGCGCTCGACGACGGACGGCTGGACGAGTTCGAGGACTGGTCCAATCGGTGGATCACCGACGTGGCGGGCAATTCCGCGCACGAGGTGCGCACCTGGGTCGCCGCCTTCGGCGCGCTGGCGAGCGCGGGCCGCTACCGGACCATCGAGCGCTACTACCGGCCCGCCCCCGCGCTCATCGCAGGGTTCGCCGTGCGCACCGCGCTCCCACAGCGCGATCTCGATTCGACCAGCAGGAGGCAGCCGTGACAGCAGAGAACATCGGCACCGGCACGCCGGAAAACGGTGCCGCACACCAGGATGACGCCTTCGACCGCACCGTCGACGTTCTGGTGGTCGGCTCCGGCGGCGGCGGTATGACCGCGGCTCTGGCCGCGCAGGCGGCGGGACTGCGCACGCTGATCGTGGAGAAGTCCGCGCACTACGGCGGGTCCACCGCGCTGTCCGGCGGCGGTATCTGGGTGCCCAACGCTCCCGCGCAGGTACGCGACGGCTACAGTCCCGACCCCGAGGGCGTGGTCGAGTACCTGCGCACCATCACCCAGGGGCTGGTCACCGAGGAGCGGTTGCGGGCCTACGTGGAGCGCGCGCCGGAGATGATGGCCTTCCTCGAGCGCAGCAGCGATTGGCTCGAATTCGTCTGGAAGCCCGGCTATGCCGACTACTACCCGGAACTTCCCGGCGGGTCGGGCGAGGGCAGCACCATCAACGTCCCGCCGATAGATCTGCGCGAGCTCGGCCCCGACGAGGAACGGCTGCTGCATCCGCTGGCCCTGGCGCCGAAGGGAATCTGGCTGGGCCCCAAGGATCTTCGGCTGTTCTATCAGGTCCGGCAGAACTGGCGGGGCAAGGCGGTACTGGTCAAGCTGGTGTGGCGGATGTTCCGCGCCAGGGTGTTCGGCGACCGCATCGCCGCAATCGGCCAGTCGCTGATCGCCCGGATGCGCCTGGCGCTGCGCGAACACGATGTGCCGCTGTGGCTCGAGGCCCCGATGACCTCGCTGATCACCGGCCCGGCCGGCGAGGTGCTCGGTGCGGTCGTCGAGAAGGACGGCCACGAACTGCGGGTGCGCGCCGAGGGCGGGGTCATCCTGGCCACCGGCGGCTTCGAACACGACATGGTGTGGCGCAAGGAATTGTGCCCGGAAGTGGACCAGGACTGGAGTTTCGGCAATCCGGCCTCGATGGGCGACGGGATTCGCGCGGGTCAGCAGGTCGGCGCGGATACCGATCTGCTGGACGAGGCGTGGTGGTTCCCGTCCATCCAATGGCCCGACGGCCGAATGCAATTCATGCTCAACGAGCGGATGATGCCCGCGCAGTTCATCGTCAACGGCGCGGGCAAGCGGTACATCAACGAGGCCGCGCCCTATATGGACTTCGGCCACGCGATGATCGAGGGGCAGCGATCGGGCGTCACGCACATCCCGAGCTGGCTGATCACCGATGCGCGCTCCTGGCACCGGTACGTCGTCGCCGGCCATCTGCCCATCCCGAAGGTCCCGTTCGCGCCGGTGCCCACCGGCTGGAAGATGCCGCGGGCCTGGCTGGACTCGGGTGTGGTGAAGCAGGCGAACTCGTGGGCGGAGCTCGCCGCGAAGATCGACGTGCCCGCGGACCAATTGGCCGCTACCGCAGAGCGTTTCAACGAACTCGCACGCAAGGGCCACGACGACGACTTCCAGCGCGGGGACAGCGTCTACGACAACTACTACGGCGACCCCACGCTGCCCAACCCCAACCTCTACCCGCTGGGCAAGCCGCCGTACTACGCCTTCCGGATGGTCCCGGGCGATCTGGGCACCTCCGGAGGTCTGCGCACCGACGAGTTCGCCCGGGTGCTGCGGGCGGACGGGACGGTCGTGACCGGTCTGTACGCGACCGGGAATACGACCGCGGCGGTGATGGGCCGCAGCTATGCCGGAGCCGGAGCCACCATCGGCCCCGCGATGACCTTCGGATACATAGCGGCCCAGCACATTTCGGGGAGAGACCGAGCCGGCGACAGCGGTTCGGCACAGCTGACGACCACCGATTCCGATGGAGGAAGTAAATGAAGATATCCCTGTTCTACGAATTCGCGCTGCCGCGGCCGTGGGTTCCCGACGACGAGCGGCAGATGTTCCAGGACGGGCTGGACGAGGTGGAGGCCGCCGACAAGGCCGGTTTCTCCACCGTCTGGCTGACCGAGCACCACTTCCTCGAGGAGTACTGCCACTCCACCGCGCCCGAGATGTTCCTGGCCGCGGCGAGCCAGCGCACCAAGGACATTCGGCTCGGTTTCGGCGTCATGCACCTGCCGCCCGCGATCAACCACCCGGCCCGCGTGGCCGAGCGGGTGTCCACGCTCGACCTGATCTCCAACGGACGGGTCGAGTTCGGCACCGGCGAATCGTCGTCGGTGGGTGAGCTGGGCGGATTCAACATCGACCCCGCCGATAAGCGCGGCCAGTGGGAGGAGGCGCTGGACGTCGCCATCCGCTGCATGATCGAGGAGCCGTTCACCGGCTTCAAGGGCAACCACATCGAGATGCCCCCGCGCAACGTCGTGCCCAAGCCCGCGCAGCGCCCGCATCCGCCGGTGTGGGTGGCCTGTACCCGCCCGTCCTCGGTGCAGATGGCGGCCCAGAAGGGTATCGGCGCACTGAGTTTCGCGTACACCGGCCCCGGGCCGCTGGCCGAGCGCGTGCGCGGCTACTACCAGGAGTTCGAGGACAAGGCCGAGCCGACCGTCCCGATCCTGAACCCGAACATCCTGGCCATCGGCGGCGATCTGTCGATGATGGTCGCCCCGACCGACGAGCAGGCCCTGCAGCGCCTGGGCGTCGGCGGCGGGTTCTTCTCCTTCGGCATCATGCACTACTACATGACCGGCCAGCACACCCCCGGCCGCACCGGCGTGTGGGACCGCTACCTGGAGGCGGTCCAGGAGGACGAGACCCTCGCCTACGGTCCGGGCCGCGGTGCGATCGGCTCGCCGGACACCGTGCGCGAATTCCTGCGCGGCTACGAGGAGAGCGGGGTCGACGAGATCATCCTGCTGCTGAACCCGCGCAGTCACGAGGGAACCATGGAGTCCATCGAACTGATGGGCAAGCACGTGCTGCCGGAATTCATCGAGCGCGACGAGAAGCAGGTCGCGGCCAAGGCCAAGCGGCTCGAGCCGATCATCGAGAAGGTGGAATCGCGCCGAAAGCCGCTGGCGTCACCGGAATTCGACGAGAGCTACGCCTTCGGCGGGCTGCCCACCGGCCGCGGCGGCAAGTTCACCGCGAGTGAGATTCCCGAGGCGATGGCCGAGATCAACGAGGGCCGGGTGCAGGCCGCCCAGCGCGCCAAGGAAGAGCAGTAGCCGCACGGCGAAGACGAGGTATCCGAGATGGGACGAACAGAGCAGCTGTGGCGGTACGACGGGCGCCGGGTCGTGGTGACCGGGTGTTCCTCGGGCATCGGCGCGTGCGTGGCCGGGCAGGTCCGCGACCTCGGCGGCACGGTCATCGGCCTGGACCTGGCCGAGCCGTCCGGTGAACTCGACGAGTTCCACCGGGTGGACATGGCCGATGCCGCGTCCATCGACCACGCGGTCGACGCGATCGGGGATTCGGTCGACGCGCTGTTCAACGTCGCCGGGGTCTCCTCGGGTATCGGCGATCCGATCAAGGTCGTCACCATCAATTTCCTGGGTCTGCGCCACTTCACCGAGGCGCTGGCGGCGGGAATGGGCCCGGACTCGACGATCGTGAGCGTGTCCTCGCTCGCCGCGTCCGGGTACCTCGACCACCGCGAGCAGTCCGACGGACTGCTCGCGACCACCGGCATCGATGACGGGATCGCTTGGTGCACAGGTAATCCCGACGCGATAGCCGACGGCGGATACCGGTTGTCCAAGGAAGCGATCATCTACTACACGATGCGCAACGCCGTACCCCTCGGGGCGCGAGGCATCCGGATCAACTGCACCGGGCCGGGGGTCACCGAGACCCCGATCCTGGACCAGCTGCGCTCTGCGTACGGTCCGCAGTATCTCGACACCATCCCCAAACCGCTCGGCCGCGTCTGCGAGCCGGCCGAGCAGGCGGCCGTCCTGGTGTTCCTCAACAGCCAGGCCGCCAGCTATGTGCACGGCCAGGTGCTGTGGGTGGACGGCGGCAATGTGGCCGCGCGAATCGCGGGCGCATCCACCACAGAAGGAGAGGCATAGTGGCCACCCTGACCGAATTCCGGCGCGTCGCCGAACAAGTGCGCAACTGGGGCCGCTGGGGCGCGGCCGACGAACTCGGCACGCTCAACTTCATCACCCCGGACAAGATCGCCGAGGCGGCGAAGCTGGTGCGGCACGGGCGGGTGTTCCCGCTCGGGGTCGACTTCGACTCCTCGGGTCCGCAGGGGGCGTTCAAGTTCCGGCAGAACCCGGTGCACGTGATGACCGTCGACGGCGGCGACGCCCGCACGATGGCCGAGTACGGACCGCAGTGGGCGCGTAACGGATTCGGTCAGGAGTTCGGCGGTTTCTTTGCCGGAGAAGACAATCCGTTCCGGTTCAACGACGACATGATCGTCATGCCGTTGCAGGCGGCCACCCAGTGGGACGCGCTGTCGCACGTCTACTACGACGACAAGCTGTACAACGGTTTCCCGGCCGATTCGGTGACCAGCGCCGGCGCGTTCCACTGCGGTATCGACAAGGTCGACGGCAAGGGCATCACCACGCGCGGCGTGCTGCTGGATCTGGTCCGGCATCGCGGCGCGGACGTCTTCCTCGAGCCCGGAAACCCCATCACCCCGGACGAATTGGACGAGGTGGCCAAGGCCCAGGGCGTCGAGATCGGGCGCGGTGACATCGTGCTCGTGCGCACCGGCTGGTGGTCCCGGTTCCAGGAGACAGGTGACGGCGCGGAGCCGTATTCGGGCCTGGACTGGATGTGCGCCAAGTGGCTGCACGAGCGTGAGGTCGCGGCCGTGGCCGCGGACAACCTGATGGTCGAGGACGTGGTGTCCGGCGTCGAGGGCACCTTCCTGCCGATGCACATGCTCTGCCTGCGCGATATCGGCATGATGCTCGGCGAGTACTGGGACCTCACCGCGCTCGCGCAGGACTGCGCCGCCGACGGCGTCTACGAATTCCAGCTCGTCGCACCGCCTTTGCGGGTGGTCGGCGCGGTCGGCTCCCCGATCAACCCCATCGCGATCAAGTAGGGAAACCAGGAGGGTTTCGAGATGACCGCAAGTACGACCAGTGCGATTCCCGCGATCGCGGATCAGGACGGACGCCGGTTCGTCGTCGGGCTCGGCGGGACGTTGCGCGCGGGCTCGTCGACCGAGCGGGCACTGCGGCACTGCCTCGCGGCCGTCGAGCGCCAGGGCGGGCGCACCGCGTTGTTCTGCGGTGCGGATATCAATCTGCCCATGTACAACCCGCACGATCCGGCGCGCACGCCGCAGGCGGTCGCGCTGATCGAGGCGTTGCGGCGCGCGGACGCGGTGGTGATCGGCTCGCCCGGCTACCACGGCGGCATCTCCGGACTGGTGAAGAACGCCCTGGACTACATCGAGGACCTGCGCGGCGATCCGACGGTGTATCTGGACAACAAACCGTTGGGCTGCATCACCTGTGCCTACGGCTGGCAGGCCGCGGTGGGCACGCTGGGGCAGCTGCGGGCGATCGGGCACGCGCTGCGCGCGTGGCCGACTCCGCTCGGCGTGTCGATCAATTCGGCCGACCCGATCTGGGATGCGGACGGGAATCTGTCCGACGACACCGTCGCAGCGCAGCTGGAACTGCTCGCGACCCAGGTGCTCACCTGCGCCCCGGCGGGCGGTGTGCGAGGGTGAGTGCCCGGACACCGGATCCGGCCGCGGTGCGCGCGGCGATCACCGCGCTGCGCCGCGGTCGAATGGTGTTGCTGGTCAGCGAGATCGACGGCGGGTATCGCGGTGATCTGGTGCTCGCGGCCGAGCGCGCGACGGCCGAGTCGGTCAATCTGCTGAGCGGTATCGGGCGCGGGCTGGTCCATGTCGCCATGCGGTCGGCGGAGCTGGATCGGCTGGAGATACCGCCCGCCGATCCTTGCGCGACCGATCGGGTCCGGAATCGGTTCCGGGTGCCGGTCGGCCCGGTGGGCTCGGCCGCGGCCGGGGTCTACGCCTCACAACGCGCGAAAACCATTCGCGCTCTGGCTGATCCGTCGAGTACCGCGCGCGAGTTCAGTCGGCTCGGACATGTGTTCCCGCTCGGCTGCGCCGAGCAAGGCGTACTGGACGCACCCGCGCCGCCCGAGGCCGCGATGGATCTGGCCGGGCAGGCGGGTATGTCGCCCGCGGGCGTGCTGTGTGAGGTCTGCGGGGCCGACGGGGAAGCGGCCCGGCTCGCCGAACTGCTCGAACTCGGTGCGGCGCATGGGCTGCCGGTGGTTTCGATCGAGGATCTGGTGGACTACCGGTGGCGTGCATTGTGCCGGGTGGAACGGCGTGGCGTGGCACGAATCCCGTTGCCGGTCGGTGAGTTTCGCGCGGTCGGATACAGCGACGGACTGGGCCGCGACCATATCGCGTTCGTTCACGGCCGGCCCCGGACCGATCACGTACCGCTGGTGCGGGTGCACGTGGAGTGCCTGTTCGGCGATACGCTGGGTTCGCTGTTCTGCGACTGCGGCGCGAGATTCGAGCGTGCGCTGGAGCTGATCGCCCGCGCGGGTCACGGGGTGCTCGTCTACGTGCATTCGCACGACGCCGTGCTGCGCGGCCTGCCCGCCTCGTCCGCAGGAGAAAGCCGGACTGCCGCAACGCATCCGGTGGACCGGGCCGACCTACTCTCCGCGTTCGAGATCCTGGACGACCTGGGCCTGCACGAGATCCGCCTTCTCACCGCCCCGGACGAGGACCACTTCATCCCCGATCAGGTCCGCATCCTCGACCGGATCGCACTGACCGAGGATGTCGGCGAGGTATGCGCCCGGCCGATGTTCCGGCCGGACGCCGCGGCAGTCGCAGATCCCATGGGAAAGGTCTCGTGATGAGCCGATACAGTGCGCAGCTTCGCGTCCCCGAGATCAGGATGGCGCCCGAGAACGACCGAAAACGTCCACGCCGCAGGTTCGATGGTGCCGGGCTGCGGCGATGCGGTGCGGGCGGGCAAATGCTCTCGATGAGAGAGAACCGCGTGCCGGCGTGGTCTCCCGGGGAGTGGAACGCACATGGGTGCCACCGAGAACATCTGTGGCACAGGGATTGTGCTGATCGCGTACGCGGTCGGCGTGTGAGTGCCGTGGGGCCGGTAGCAGAAGGGGATCGTCGATGAGCCGGGAGTCGTCGGTAGGGCGGCAGGCAGTCGGGGCACAGCGTAGAACCTTGATCGCGGACGGCTTGGTGACCAGCTACCTGGAAGCCGGCACCGGCGAGCCGGTGGTGCTGCTGCACGGCGGCGAATTCGGCGCGGGCGCCGAAATCGGCTGGGAACACACCATCGACGCGCTCGCACAACGCTATCGCGTGTTGGCCCCGGACATGCTGGGGTTCGGCGAGTCGGCCAAGGTCGTCGACTTCACCGACGGCCGGGGTCTGCGAATCCGGCACATCGCACGGTTTCTCGCGCTGCTGGGCGTGGAATCGGCGCATTTCGTGGGTAATTCGATGGGTGCGGTGAACATGTTCGCCGACGCCACCTCGGCCACCCCGCGTCTGCCGATGCGCAGTATGGTCGCAATCTGCGGCGGCGGGGAGATCCAGAGCAACGAGCACATGCGCGCGCTCTACGACTACGACGCCACGCCGGAAGCAATGCGGCGCATCCTCACCGCGCTGTTCCATTCGGACAAGTATCCGGCCGACGAGGAGTATGTGCGCAGGCGGTACGAGGCCAGTATCGCGCCCGGGGCGTGGGAAGCGTTGGCGGCGGCCAGGTTTCGCCGCCCGGGTGCCGACGCGCCGCCCACGCCATCGAGTCGCCGTGCATACGAACGCATCTCGATCCCCGTCCTGGTGGTCGAGGGCGGTTGCGACAAGCTGCTGCCGCGCGGCTGGGCCGCCGAGATCGCCGCGCAGCTCGCGGACGCGCGACACGCGGTTGTCCCGGAGGCCGGGCACTGCCCGCAGATCGAGCAGCCCGAGGCGGTCAACGAGCTGTTGCTGACCTTCCTGGACGAGCAATCCCGCACCACCACCGAGTGTGACCGGCCCGCGCGGGCCTGATCACCGCAGACCGTGAGTTCAGCTGCGGCCGAACCAAATCGAAAGGATCTCGAGCATGATCGACGAACTGGCCGGAAAGGTCGCCGTCGTCACCGGCGGAGCCTCCGGAATCGGCCGCGCGACCGTGACGAAACTGGTCGCCGAGGGCGCGAAGGTGGTCATGGGCGACCTGGACCCCGAGCGCGGTGCGGAGGCGATCGCCGAACACGGCGACGCGGCGGTCTTCCTGCAGACCGACGTCTCCGACCCGGCGCAGGTAGAGCGGCTGGTCGATCATGCGGTGGCGACGTTCGGCGGGCTGCATGTGATGTGCAACAACGCGGGAATTCCGGGAAAGATGCATCCGAGCCTGCTGCTGGACGATCTCGGCGATTTCCACCGGGTGCTCGGGGTGAATCTGCTGGGCGTCATGGCGGGCACCAAATTCGCCGCGCGGCATATGGCCGAGCACGGCGGCGGGTCGATCATCAACGTCTCCTCGGTCGGCGGCGTGCTCGCCGGCGGGGGAGTGCAGACCTATCGCGCGTCCAAGGCCGCGGTGATCCACTTCACCAAATCGGCCGCGATCGAGTTGGCGCAGTACGACATTCGGGTCAACTGCCTCGCGCCCGGCAATATCCCGACCCCGCTGCTGACCACCTCGGCCGCCGGGATGCCGCCGGACAAGGTGGAGCGATTCGCCAAGGCGGTGCGCGCGTCGATGAACAGCGACCGGCCGTTGCCACGCGAGGGCGAGCCCGAACATGTCGCGGACGCGGTGGTGTACCTGGCCGGTGACCGGTCGGTGTACGTCACCGGCACCGTGCTGGCGATCGATGGCGGCACGACCGCCGGTAAGCCGCTCAAGCCGCGCAAGAAACCCGAGGAGAGCAAGCCCGCCGAACCGGATCCGGCCGGACAGCCGGTCGCGTCGCAGAACTGAGCTGCGGCGGACCCGTGTTTTTAAGTCAATCAGTTGACTTAAGCCCCTGTGAGGCGTTGACTGGAGGTAATCCCGTGATCGGAATCGAGAATGTGATTCTGCCGCGTTCGCTGAGCCGGGGTCGGCTCGCGGGCCGGGCGGGAAATCCGAAGGGGCACATGATGGGATCCGTTCGTTCCGAGCGCGTGGACACCACGCGCGAAGCCATCCTCACCGCCGCGGAACGCCTGTTCGCCGAGCGGGGAATCGCGGCGGTGTCGAACCGTCAGGTGAGCGAGGCCGCGGGCCAGGGCAACAACGCCGCGGTCGGTTACCACTTCGGCGGTAAGGCCGATCTGGTGCGTGCGATCGTGCGCAAACATCACGCGCACACCGAACGGCTGTGCCGGGGAATGGTTGCGGGCCTGGACGATTCGGCCGGCCTGCGAGATTGGGTGGGCTGTCTGGTCCGCCCTGTCACCGGACATCTCGCGGCACTGGGGAATCCGACGTGGTACGCGCGATTCAGCGCCCAGCTCATGCCCGATCCGGTCTTCCGCGACCTGATCTCGGACGAGTCGCTGGCCTCGCCGTCGGTGGTGCGCATCGTGGAGGGGCTGCAGCGGTGCCTGCCGGAGCTGTCTGCGCAACTGCATCGGGAGCGAAACGCCATGGCGCGCTTGCTGATCGTGCACAGCTGCGCCGAGCGCGAGCGAGCGCTCGCGGACGACACCCTCGTGTACCGCACGAGCTGGGACCAGGCCGCGGTCGGGCTGATCGACGCGATCATCGGGTTGTATTCGGCCCCGGTCACTCGAGAGGAAGCGCTATGATCACATCCACCCGGGCCCGGCGCACGGGGGTGCTGGTCGTCGGAGCCTCGGTTTCGGGGCTGAGCACGGTGGAGGCATTGCGCCGCAGAGGTTTCCGCGATCGCATCACGGTCGTCGGCGACGAGCCGCATCTGCCCTACGATCGTCCGCCACTGTCCAAGCAGATCCTCTCCGGCGCTTGGCGCGCGGAACGCACGCTGCTGCGCGCTCCGCGCATGCTGGCCGGTCTGGATGTGGAACTGCGGCTGGGGCAACGCGCCCTGTCGTTGGATCTGCCGGGTCGTACGGTGCTGACCACGGCCGGGCCGATCACCGCGGACACCATCGTGATCGCCACCGGCGCGGCTCCGCGAACACTGCCCGTGCCCGACGGAGTGCGCGGGGTGCACGTCCTGCGCACCCTCGACGACGCCCTTGCCCTGCGGAGCGAATTCGCCGCGGGCCCACGCGTGGTCGTCGTCGGCGAAGGTGTGCTCGGCGCCGAAATCTCCGCCACGGCACGGCAATGCGGCCTCGCGGTCACCATGACCGGACCGCTGCACGCGCCGATGGCCGCACAACTCGGCGATCTGGTCGCCGCGCATCTGGCCGCACTGCACACCCGGTACGGGGTCGAGTTGCGGCTGGGGGCCGGGGTGCAGCGCATCCTCGCTCATGATGGCCGGGTATCCGGTGTGCGCCTGGCGGATTCGCGGACGCTGCCCGCCGATCTGGTGGTCGTGGCCATCGGCGCGGCGCCCGCGACCGACTGGCTCAACGGCAGCGGCCTGCGCCTGGACCGCGGTGTGGTCTGCGATGCGAGATGCCGTGCGGCCGAGGGCGTCTACGCGGTCGGCGACGTGGCCCGCTGGCCCGCTCGCGGCGCGAATTCCGCTGTCCGGCTGGAGAATCGGACGCACGCGGCCGAACAGGCCGCGGTAGTCGCGGCCAATATCCTCGGCGCCGAGGAGCTCTACCAGCCGATTCCGTACTTCTGGACCGATCAGTTCGAGGTCAAGATCCAGGTGCACGGCACCGTCACCCCCGACGCCCGGGCCACTGTCGTGCAGGGCGATCCCGCACAGGGGCGCTTTCTCGTGCGGTACGAGCGCGACGGGATTCCGACCGCCGTGCTCGGCTGGAATATGCCCAAACAAGCCCGCATGCAGCGCCGGATCCTGGTGGACGCGCAGTCCGCCACCGGCCCGGCGCTGACCTCTGCGCACTCATCCTAGGAAGTAGGTCCCGATGAAAGTGACTGTCGATCAAGTCAAATGCATCGCGGCCGGGCACTGCGTCATGCACGCGGGCGCGGTGTTCGATCAGCGCGACGATGACGGCATCGTCATCCTGCTCGACGAGAATCCGCCGGCCGAACTCGCCGAGGACGTGCGCCACGCGGCGGCGATGTGTCCCGCGATGGCCATCCAGATCGAGGAATGAACCGAGGATCTGCGGTTCGCCCCGCAGCCGATCATCAGGAGTGAGAAGTGTCCGAAGCGTTGACCGATGGGACCACCGCGACCGCGCAGGTCCCCGAATATCCGATGCTGCGGTCGTCGGGGTGCCCGTTCGCGCCGCCGCCCGAGGCCACCCGGTTGGGCCGGGAAAAGCCGCTGAACCGGGTGCGGATCTGGGACGGCAGCACTCCCTGGCTGGTCACCGGCCATGCCGAATTCAAGGCGCTGATGTCCGATCCGCGGGTCAGCGTGGACGACCACGTCGCCGGATTCCCGCACTGGAACGAGGGTATGGCCGCGATGGTCGACACCCGGCCGAAATCCCTGTTCACCACCGACGGCGAGGAGCACAGCCGGTACCGCCGGATGCTCACCAAACCGTTCACCTTCAAGCGGGTCGAGGCGCTGCGTCCGGCGATCCAGCGGATCACCGACGATCACATCGATAAGCTGCTGGCCGGTCCGCAGCCCGCGGATCTGGTTGCGGGACTGGCACTTCCGGTGCCGACGCTGATGATCAGCGAGATGCTCGGCGTGCCCTACGAGGATCACGAGTTCTTCCAGCAGCAGGCCGTCACCAGCGTCGACCGCTTCGCCACCAAGGAGCAGGCCGAGAAGAGCCGGATGGGCTTGGCGCGCTACCTGATCGATCTGGTCAAGAAGAAGCTGGACGACCCCGCCGAGGATCTGGTCTCCGATATCGCCGAGCGCGTGCGCGCGGGGGAGATCGATATGAAGGAGGCCTCGCAGCTGGGCACCGGCGTGCTGATCGCCGGACACGAGACCAGCTCGAACATGATCTCGCTGGGAGCCCTTGCGCTGCTGCAGAATCCGGACCAGTTCGCGCTGCTGCGCGATACCGACGATCCCAAGGTGGTCGCCAACGCGGTCGAGGAGCTGATGCGCTATCTGAGCGTCATCCAGAACGGCCAGCGGCGAGTCGCGTTGGCGGACATCGAGATCGCGGGGGAGACCGTCCGCGCGGGCGATGGGCTGATCCTGGACCTGGCTCCGGCGAACTGGGACGAGAAGGCCTGGGACCAGCCGGACAAGCTGGATCTGACCCGTCCCGCGGCGCAGCACGTGGGCTTCGGTTTCGGCCCGCACCAGTGCGTCGGGCAGCAGCTCGCGCGCGCGGAGTTGCAGATCGTCTTCCACACGCTGGTGCGCCGCATTCCCACACTGCGGCTGGCGATTCCGTTCGATCAGGTGGAATTCAAGCACGACCGGCTCGCCTACGGCGTCTACGAGTTGCCCGTGGCCTGGTAGCGCCCGGACTTCGGCCCCGCCCCCGACCCCCGTGCCAGCTCGGGTCGGGGGCGGGCTGTGTTCTGCCTGGTCATCGACGAGAATCAGACTCTCAAGATTTGAGAAGATCAGTTGCAACAATGTGTTATCACATTTACACTGAGTAGTACTTCCCGATGACTCGGTCCCGGCTGATGCCCGCCCGCACCGAGCGCGATGACTTTTTCTGCGAGAGGTGAACCTCTGTGACCACCAGCGCGGCCAGTGACGTCTACTACGACCCCTACGACGTACAGCTCAACGCGGATCCCTATCCGATGTTCAAACGGCTGCGCGAGGAGGAACCGCTCTACTACAACGAGCAGCACGACTTCTACGCGCTGAGCCGGTTCGAGGACGTGAATGCGGCGTTGCTGGATCACGGCACCTACAGCTCGGCCAAGGGCGCGATCATCGAGCTGATCAAGGCCGACATCCCGATTCCGCCGGGCGTGCTGATCTTCGAGGATCCGCCGATCCACGACATTCACCGGAAGTTGTTGTCGCGCATGTTCACTCCGCGCAAGATCCGGGAACTCGAGGACAAGATCCGGGAATTCTGCGCACGCAGCCTGGACCCGAAGGTGGGCACCGGCAAGCTGGATTTCATCGCCGATATCGGCGCGCAGATGCCGATGCGTGTGATCGGCATGCTGCTGGGCATTCCGGAACAGGACCAGGAGGCCATCCGCGACTTCGCGAACGAGCAGATGCGCACCGAGGAGGGCAAGCCGATGAAGGCCGCCTCCGAGGGGATGGACGGCGGTGACATCTTCGGCGCGTACATAGACTGGCGGGTCGAGCACCCCTCCGACGACATCATGACCGAACTGCTGAATGTCGAATTCGCCGACGAGACCGGCACCGTGCGGCGGTTGACTCGAGAGGAACTGCTGACCTACGTCAACGTCGTGTCCGGCGCGGGTAACGAGACCACGACGCGGCTGATCGGCTGGGCCGGAAAGGTTCTCGCCGAACATCCCGATCAGCGCCGCCAGCTGGCCGAGAACCCGGCGCTGATCCCGAACGCCGTGGAGGAACTGCTGCGCTTCGAACCGCCCGCACCGCACGTCGCGCGGTACGTCACCCGCGACGTCGAGCTGTACGGCCGCACGGTGCCCGAGGGCAGCGCGATGATGCTGCTGATCGGCGCGGCCAATCGCGACCACCGCCATTTCGCCCCCGACGGCGACGTATTCGACATCCACCGCGACACCCGCCAGCACCTGACCTTCAGCGTCGGCACGCACTACTGCATGGGTTCCGCGCTGGCCCGGCTCGAGGGCCGGATCGCGCTGGAGGAGATCCTGAAGCGATTCCCGGAGTGGGAGGTCGACCTGTCCGCGGCCGAACTCTCGCCCACCTCGACCGTCCGCGGCTGGGAGACCTTGCCCGCCATCACCCGCTGAGCCGATCAGCTTCGGCCGGGGCGTCGTTCGCCTCGCCGGGCGGCACGCAACCAGCGTTGTCCGGTGTCGATGGAACGGCGGATCTTGCGCACGGTGGGCACCTGCGTGAGCAGGTGCCGCTGATACTGCCACGGCACCTGCAGCCCGTGCCGAACCGCCATCGCATAGGCGAACTGCACTGCGTTCCGGTCGAGATAACGGTCGGCGTGCTCGAACCAGACCATGCTGGTGCGGGCGGCGGCCTGGATCGGGCGCAGTGCGGCGCGCCGCTGCGCGTCGTAATTCTCCAGCGCGTCGGCGAGCGCGTCGTGCTCGTACAGGTTCTGTGCGAGCGCCACGGCGTCGACGATCGCCAGCCGGGTGCCCGAACCGATGGTGAAATGCGTCGTGTGCGCCGCATCGCCGAGCAGCACGACGTTGTCGTGGTACCAGCTCTCGTTGGTTACCTCGGGAAAGCGGCCCCACCTTGCGAATTCGCCTCGTGACTTGCTGATCAGCGAGTGACCGTCGAGTCGGCGCGCGAAGATCTTCTCGAGCACCCGCGGGCTCTGCCGGTTGTCCATCGAATCGAAGCCCAGCCCCTGCCAGGTCCGTGGTTGACACTCCACGATGCAGGTACTGATCTGCCCGGCGATCGACGGGTAGGCGTGGAACCAGATCCACCCCGCCGCGGTGTGTTCGAAGGCGAAGGTGAACCGGGTGAAGAGCTTGTTCGTGCCGAGCCAGATATACCGATTCTCGCCGAATGTGACGGATGTGCCGAAGCGTTGATCGCTCAGCCGGCGCACCTGGCTGTTCGCGCCGTCGGAGGCGACGAGGAGATCGAAGTCCTCGAAGCCGGACAGATCCCGGACCTCGCGCCCGTGCCGGATATCCACGCCCAGATCGCTCGCCCGCCGGGAAAGTATGTCGAGCAATGCCGTGCGTCCCATGCTGAACCCGTAGCCCCCGAAATACGCGGTTTCGTTGTCGCGCACATGGATTGCCTGATCACGCCACAGCACGGACCCGGCGCGCACCGCCTCGGCGCTGTCGGGGTCGTTCCGGTACAGAATGTCGAGCAGGTCGTCCCAGTACACGACGCCCCAGCCGTACGTGGACCCGAGGGGATCGCGGTCGATCACCGTGATGTCGTGGGCCGGGTCGCGCCGCTTCATCGAGACAGCGAAGTACAACCCGGCCGGCCCGCCACCGATGCACACGATCTTCATCTCGCCACCAGCTCAGCCCCGGTCGCTCGAACCTGGCCGCACAGAACGGCATTCGATGCGATCGAGCCCGGCACGCTGTGCGTGTCCGGGCTCGACCACCGGCGTCAGAAGCTGCCCCAGCCACCCCATCCGGGTATGTTCCACCAGCCGGGATTCCATCCCCAGCCGCCGCCGTGACCCCAGCCACCCCCGTGACCCCAGCCGCCGCCGTGGCCCCAGCCGCCGTGCCCCCAGCCTCCGCCGTGACCCCAGCCTCCGCCGTGCCCCCAACCGGGGCCGCTGACGAATTGGCTTGCGGAAGCAGGTGTCGCCGCCTGTGCGCTGGACGCTTGCCCTGCGGCTGCGACAACCGGAACAGCTGCGATTGCGGCGATACCGGCGGCTGCCGCGAACCTGATGAACTTCCTGTGTGAATTCTTTCTCTCGATCATGATAGGGCTCCAGATACTGTCCCGACCTGCCCGAATTCTACGCGGATCCGCCAAGAGCCCGGAAATTTTCGCGTTAAGCCCGCTATAATGCGCGCCGCCTCAGATGGGCTGCGGACGGCGCCGACCTTGCCCCGTGTCCTCGGCACTCGCGGGTGCGCTGGAGTCGGTGCGGCCTCGGGTGCGGGGGCCGAACGCGGCGAGCACGATCGCGCCGACCATCCAGGTGGCGGCGATGAAGAAGAACACCGACCGGTAACCGCTCCAGGTGTAGAGGTGGGCGATGATCAGCGGCCCGGCGGCGTTGGACAATCGGCCCAGTCCGTAGGAGACGCCGGTGCCCAGCGAGCGGGTGCGCGTGTCGAACAGTTCCGGGGAGTAGGCGTAACCCAGTGCGGTGTAACCACGTTCGAACAGGTTCACCAGGAAGCCGAAGGTGACGATCATCAAGGGGGTGAAGGTGAGCCCGTACAGCAGGCCGCAGACGGCGATGACGGTGCCGAAGGCCACCAGGCACCACTTGCGTTCGAACCGGTCGGTGACCAGCGCGGCGAGATACGACCCGAGCGGCGCGCCGACCGTGGACAGCGCCACGTACAGCGTGGAACTCTGCACGCTGAACCCCTCCTTCGCCAGCAGCGAAGGCGCCCAGGTGGAATAGCCGAAGAAGCCGATCGACTGGGTCACCCACAGCACGGTCAGCAACAGGGTGGGCAGCAGATACTTCCGCCGCAGCAGCAGCGACAGCGGGGCCCGCGTGGCCGGCACCGCATCGACGGGCGGCGCGGGTTCGGGAAGCGGACCGTGCTGTGCGCTCACCCGAGCCTCGATATCGCGCAGCACCGCGTCCGCGGCGGCGTGGTCGCCCCGATTCTCCTGCCACACCGGCGATTCGGTGAGATACCGGGCGAGGAACAGCACGACCAGCCCGAGCGCCCCCCACAAATACACCAGCCGCCACGACCAGTGCGTGAGGCCGACCACCCCGCTGGCGATGAAATTGGTGACCGGTGTGCCGCAGATGCCGATAACGATGGCGTACGCCTGGTACTTGCCGCGCACGGCGGCCGGGAAGATCTCGCTGACGTAGATGACCGCGACCACGGTCATCGCCGAGAGTCCCGCCGAGGTCAGCACTCGAAATACGCCGAGCGACACGATATCCCACGAGAATACCGCGGCCAGGGAGAACACCGAGAAGGCCAGTGTCGTCCACAGCAGCGCTTTCTTGCGGCCCCAGCGGTCGGCGATCCAGCCGGCTGCCAGCGACCCGATGAACATGCCCACGAAGGACAGCGAGGTGACGTAGGCGATCTCGTTGACGCTCACCTTCCACAGTTTGATCAGCCGCGGTGCGGTGATCGAGAAGCTGTTGATGTCAGCGAATTCGAAGAAGTAGGCGATCGCGACCGCGGCCAGGGTGAGGTAGTGGAACCGGGAGATCGGAAGCCGGTCCAGCCGGTTGGACGCATTGCAGCGCTGCATGGTCGATCCTTGTCGGGCAGGTGATGAAATCGGTTGTGATTCAGGGCTTTTCGTCGGGCCAGTACAACCGCATCGGATTGCCGACGAGCAGCTTGCGCTGCAGTTCGGCCGTGGTGGCGATATGCGGGATGTGATCCACCAGCAACCCGTCGTCGGGCATGTGATCGGTGAGGTTCGGATGCGGCCAGTCGGTGCCCCACAGCACCTGGTCGCCGAATTCCTCGACGACCCGGCGCGCGAACGGCACCACGTCGGCGTACGCGTTGCGCTCGCCGTCGAGGGCGACCGGGCCGGTCACCGAAAGCCGTTCGGGGCAGCTGACTTTCACCCACGCTCCGGTGCGCTCGGTGAAGCGCAGGAAGCGCGAGAACTCCGGTCCGCCCACCGGCCGGCCGACATCCGGGCGGCCCATGTGATCGACCACCAGCGTGGTGGGCAGCGTGGCGAAGAAGTCCTCCAGCTCGGGCAGATCCGCGGCCTCGAAGTAGATCACGATGTGCCAGCCCAGCGGGGCGATCTTCGCGGCGATCGCGGCGAGATCGTCCTTGGGGGCCGCGTCGGCGAGGCGTTTGAGGAAGTTGAACCGCACTCCGCGCACCCCGGCCTCGTGCAGCGCTCGCAGTTCGGCATCGGTCACGTCGGGACGTACGGTGGCGATGCCGCGCGCCCGGCCGCCGGCGGCGCGCACCGCATGGACCATCGCCCGGTTGTCGGCGCCGTGGCAGGTCGCCTGAACGATGACGTTGCGAGCCACGCCGAGGTGGTCACGCAGTGCGAACAGCTGTTCCTCGGACGCGTCGCACGGGGTGTACTTGCGTTCCGGGGCGTACGGGAAGCGGTCACCGGGCCCGAAGACGTGGCAGTGCGCGTCGACCGAGCCCTCCGGCAGCCGGAAGGTCGGTGCGGTGGGGTTCGGATACCAGTCCAGCCAGCCCGGGGACTTGGTGAATCGGGTGTGTGTGTCAGCAGTCACCAAGCAAACATAATCGTTGACAAGATTGTTGACAATAATTTCGGAGATCTTTGTCTTCGCGCCATCACCGAGCATCAAGCGGCGCTGTCGCGTTTCGAGTGGTCGACAGGGAAGGGTGCCTTCGTTCGTGGTCTCCTACGGACCTGCCCCTGATGCTTACCGATTTTCTAATGCTATTTGATATGCTATAAGTGGTTCATGGCAGATTCGGCTGAGTACGCACTCGGTGCAGGGCCGACGAGTGGCATTTCCGTCAGTCTCTCGGCCGGAACTTTGCAGGCGATCAGGGACAGGGTCGGTAAGCGGGGTGTGTCCGCTTACCTGGAGATGGCGGCCCAGCGACAGATCGAGCGGGACAACCTTGCCGAACTACTCGCAGAATTCGCGGCCGCCAATGGCAAGCCCGACCCTGAAGCGGTGGCGGAGAAGGTTTCCCGTCTCACCCGCGGTAAGCCTAACGCGGGGCACGCTGCGTGAGTGGGGCTTTGGTTCTCGACAGCGAAGGACTGGCCAAAGCGGTTCAGCGCGACTCTGAGGTTCAGGAGTGGCTCGCCGCGGCTTTGCGGTCGGACCTTCCAGTCGTTACTTCTGCCGCCATTCTGGTCGAGGTCGTTCACCCCAGGATCAACCGCGCAGCGCTGAAATGGACATTGTCTCGGCTGCGGATCGAACCGGTGACTCGCGTTGTGGCCGAGGCGGCGGCGGATCTGTTGCAGCGAGCCGGCCTGCACGGTCACGAGTACGCGATCGACGCCATGCTCTGCGCCACCGCCATCCAATACTCGGGTGACGTTACGATCCTCACCTCTGATGTCGACGATATCGGCATGCTCACCTCGGAGTCTGCGCGCGTCGTGGCCGAGAAGATCTGACGGGTCAGTCGGATTTCGCCGGTGCGCGGACGACTGCCGGCGAGCCGCCGGTGATGCCCTCGGCTTCGAGTTCACTGATCTCTGTGTCGGTGAGGCCCAGGGCGGTGAAGACCTCGGCGGTGTGCTGGCCCAGCAGCGGCGCGGGGGAGCGGTGGAATCGGCCGGGTCCGGCGGAGAAGCGGACGGGGACGGTGCTGTGCCGGGCCGTGCGGGCGACCGGGTGCGAAACCGGCTCGAAGAACTGCCGTGCTTGCAGCTGAGGCAGTTCGGCCTGACGGTGCGGCTGCATCACCTTGGCGACGGGAACGCCCGCGTCCCAGAGGGTTCGGACTATCTCGTCGCTGTCGCGGGTCGCGCACCACTCGGCGAGGTGGGCATCGATCGCATCGTGTTCGCGTCGTCGTCCGGCGGCCGAGGACAGCTCGGGGGATCGGGTCCAGGACGGATCGCCGAGCGCCTTGGACAGGGCGCGCCACTGGTCGTCGGTGCCGACGGCGATGGCGACCCAGCAGTCCTGGCGGCCGAATTCGTCCGCGCCCGAGGCCTTGTAGAGGTTCTGCGGGGCGGCTTCGGGGCCTCGGTTGCCGTCGCGTTCCAGAAGTGTGCCGTAGGCGGAGTATTCGATGACCTGTTCGGCGGCGACGTTGAGCGCGGCGTCCACCATGGCGGCCTCCACGAGCATGCCGTTTCCGGTGCGGCGGCGATGTTCCAGCGCCAGCAGCAGGGCGTTGAGGGCGTGCACCCCGGCATTTGGGTCGCCGATCGAATAGGGCTCCAACGGATTTCGGTCCGGGTGGCCGGTGAGCCAGGTCAGCCCGGAGGTGTCCTCGATGACGTACGCGAAGGCGGGATTGTCACGCCATGGGCCGTCCAGGCCGAAGCCGGGCATGCGCACCATGATCGTGTCCGGTCGAAGTTGTCGTACCGCAGGGTAATCCAGCCCGATCTGGTCCAGCACCCGCGGCGTGTAGTTCTCCACGATCACATCGCAGGTGGCGGCCAGGCGGGATAGCAGCGCACGCCCGCGGTCGGAGCGGAAATCCAGGGTGATGCTCTTCTTGTTGGTGTTCAGCCCGGAGAAGATCGGCGAGTACTCCCACCATTGATCCTGTGTCGCAGGAACTCCCGCGATCAAACGCGTGCCGTCGGGGCGGGTGGCGGATTCGACGTGGATCACCTCCGCGCCGAGCATGGCCAGATAGTGGGTGCAGGACGGGCCCGCCCAGTAGGTGGTCAGGTCCAGCACTCGAAGTTCCTGGAAGGGAAGGGGATTCAGAGTCGCAGCGGGACGCGCGTCGTGACGTTCCGGGCGGGCCGCGCGATATCGGGCGGTGTGCTCACCCAGTCGCGGCGCGGGCAGCGGGTCGCCCAACCAGGTCGGCTGCGGCCGATACGGCGGACGCGGCTGAACGAACCCGTCGCGCGGATTCACCGTGAAACTCGCCCGGGCGATGTGATGATCCATCGCGGTGGCGTTGGCCCCGTTGACCACCGGCCCGTTCGGAATTCGGAACGCGGAGGCCAGATCTCGGATCACCTCGGTCGGCTGCTCGGCCAGCCAGGCGAAGATCTCCGGTGCGTTCTTACCGGCCCGTTCGGTGATCGACAGGTCCGTGTCCTCGTCGATCCACTCCGGATGCCCGACCATCGCACACAGATCGAACCACTGCTGCGAGGTGCCGCACCCCAGGGCGACCATCCCGTCGGCCGCGGTCGCCACACCGGGCACACTCAACCGGCGCTGCGTGCGGAACGGCCGGTCCAAAGCCTCGTAGAAGGACACCGGGAAGTAGGTGAGTCCGAGGATCTGCGTCTCGAGGATGGACAGATCGACCAGCTCACCCGTCCCGGATCCCAGGGTGCGCAGCCGGGAGGTCATGGTGGCGGCTGAGGCGTACGCCCCGGCGAACCATTCGCCCACCCGGCCGCCGACGTGCACCGGGGCCTGTTCGGGTGCGCCGCGTCCCAGCCCGACGATGCCCCCGGACCACGCCTGCAACGTGAATTCCGTTGCCGCGCGGTTACTCCAGGGCCCTTCGAGCCCGAACGGGGTGATCGCGGTGACCACCAGATGCCGGTGCGCGCGACGTATCGCGGAGATGCTCAGCCGGGGGTGCTCGGTCAGCCGCGAACCCCAGGACCAGACCACGATGTCGGCCGAGTCCAGCAGGGTGTCGACCAGATCCAGATCCCCGGTGCGATCCGGATCCGCGCTCACGCTCTCCTTGCCGCCGGCCAGGAAGCTGAACAGCGCCCCGTCGCAACCTTTTTCGATGACAGCGCCCGAAGCCGACCAGGAGCGCAGCCAATCACCCTCGGGCGGTTCGACCTTGATCACCTGGGCGCCGCCGTCGCGGAGCATTTTCGTGCAGTACCCGCCCGCGATCCCGCTGGACAGATCGACCACCATACAGCCGCGCAGCGGCGGCTCGACCGACGCGCGGGTGGATTGCCTGGATGACATTCTCGCTCACCGACTTTCGCCGCGCGCTGGCCGCGGCTACGCCTTCTTGTTCCGGCCCGACCTGCTCAGCCGGAAATCCGGCGGGAACTGCGCGTCGTTGTCCTTGACCGAGTTGTTCAGCCCGTTGTCGAACGCGTTGTCCAGCATGAGTTCGTCGTCGTCGGCGCGGATGTGCCCGCCCATCGATTCGAAGAATCCGCTCAGCAGGCTGCCCATGTACTCGCCCTGCTGCTGCTTCATGATCTCGAAGAACACCTTCTGCATGAAGACGGTGTCGGTGGGGCGGTTGCGCGAGCAGGCCAGCGCGTACTTCTCGGTCTCGGCCTCGAGCCCGGCGCGGGGGACCACCTTGTTCAGGAAGTTGCACTCGTACATCTCCTGCGCGGTGAAGGCGCGCCCGGTGAACACCATTTCCTGAAAACGCCGCAGCCCCATGGTCTGCGCCCAGGTCCACATCCGCGGTCCCCAGCCGTAGTAGCGGAACGACGGGTGCCCGAACAGCGCGTCGTCCGACGAGATCACCAGATCGGCGTCCGCGGCCTGGTAGAAGTGCCAGCCGTAGCAGTAGCCCTTGGTCTCCACGATGCTGATCTTCTTGAATTCCTGCAGGCTGCGGCATCCGGCCGAGGCGTTGGCGTACCACTGGCTGATGGTCGCGCCGTGCCGGAAGGAATCCTTCGGCGGATACCGCACCTCGTCCTCGCCGATCCGGTACTCGGCAAGTCGCCGCTTCTGGGACGGGTCGTTCTGGATGTCCATGAACTCCGGCAGATCCGCGCCGGTGCCGAAATCATCGCCCGCGCCACGGACGACGAGCACCTTGACCTCGTCGTCCACGCTGGCCCGATGCAGCAGATCCGCATAGCGCAGCCGCGCGGCGACGGTGGGCGCGTTGAGCTGATCGGGCCGGTCGAAGGTGATCGTCGCGATCCTGGTCTTCGTATCCTTCTCGTAGCGGATGATCTCCTCGGCCGAGGGCTGGTCCGTCGAGGGGTGCCCGGATTCGGACATGCTCGCCTCCGTTCATGAAAGTAGTTGGGGAACAACAGGACCCGGAATGCCGTCCCGGACCGCTCAGTGTTCCCGATGGGGTGCGGAGGTGAGCACCTCGCAGCTGTCGTCGGTGATCAGCACCGCGTCCCGGCCGAACACCGCGCCCAGGCCGGGTTCCCAGACGTAGCCGGTGACCGACAACACCATGCCCGGTTCGAGCCGTTCGGCCTCGGCCGTGGCGCGCAGATGCGGTGAGACGACGGGCGGATCGAACCCCATCCCGAGCCCTCGCGCGACCGGCATCGCGGGCAGCGGCTCGCTCGCGAGGTCGTACGCGGCGAGCAGGCCCGAGGCCGACGCGCCCGGTCGGCAGGCCTCGAACAGCCTGGCCTGCAACGCATCCCAGCGCCGGTACAGCTTGCTCGCCCGGTCGCCGACCGGATAGGTCCGGCCGACCTCGCCGATGTATCCGTCACCCAGGACACCGGCCGAGAACGCCACCAGATCGCCCTCGTGTGCCCGCCGGTCCGCACCGGCCCGCCGCCACGGATGCTCCTTGGAGGTGACCCAGACCGAATCCTGCGAGGCGGGGGTACTGATCCCGCCCGCCGTCATCGCCTCGAGCAGCACACCGGTGAGGTTCTGCTCACCGCTGCCGGGCGCGAGTTCGGCTGCGGCCGCGGCCAGTCCCGCCTCGGCGACCCGCAACGTGCCGCGCAGTACCTCGATTTCCTCGGCGGTCTTGATCCGCCGGGCCGTACGCATCGCCAGTTCGCCATCGACGAACTCGGCCTTCGGAAACGCCAGCGGCAGCAGCTTCGCGAAATTCGGTGAGATCGCATCGGTCCCGACCCGCAGCGCGGTCGATGCGCCTGGGATATCTCGCAGTGCCGCAATGGTATTCATCGGATTCCACATCATCCCGTACAGATGATCGTGCGGAATGTCCTCCGGCACGCCCTCGTCCCAGGTACTCAGCAGATGGACCGCGCCGGTCTCGCGCACCACCGTGGCCACCGGCCCGAACGGGCGGGTTCCGGCGACCCACAGCTGTGGTGCGCCCGCGACGTAGCGGGCGTTGGCCTGCCGACCGAGTACGAGGACGTCCAGGTCATGGGCTTTCATCTGTGCCAGTGCGCGATCGCGCCGCCCGTGCCGCAGGGCGCGATCGTCCGGCATCACCTCAGTGCCCATAGGGCGCATACGGGTAGTCGGTCAGGGCGATCGAGCCCTCTTCGGTGATCACGATGATTTCCTCGCTTCGGTAGCCGCCGGTGCCGTCCTCCCAGACGACCGGTTCCAGGACCAGCACCATGTTCGGTTCGAAGATGAAGTTCTCGTCGAACTCCGCGCCGAGATCCGTTCCGATCATGGGTGTTTCGGCCGCGCTGACCCCGATCCCGTGACCGAGGTAGAAATGCGGCAGCCAAGGTTCGACTCCGTCGTTGGCGGCCGTGGCCGCGCGCGCGAGATCCGCGGCGCTCGCCCCGGCTTTCGTGACCTCGAGTACCGCGGTCAAGATCTCGTGCCAGCGCTCGAACTGCTTGTGCTGCCGCGCATTCGGCTCCGTGCCGACGGTCCAGGTCCGGCCGAAATCGGAGCAGTAGCCGCCGTAGGTGATGCTCACGTCGGTCCACAGCACGTCACCGGCGGCGAGTTCGCGTTCGGTGGTGAGCAGCGGCAGCGCCAGATCGCCGTGTGTGGTCCACACGCCCTGGGCCTTGGTGTCCGGCATGACCTGCCAGATCGCGTCGAGCATGGTGGCGGTCGCGCCTAATTCGAAGGCCCGGCGCACGAAGCGCGCGGACAGATCGATCTGGCGGCGTCCGGGGGCCAGCGCCGCCTGCACGTCGACCATGGCCTGATCGGTGATGCGTGCCGCGGTGCGGATGCAGGCGATCTCGTCGGGGGTCTTGATCAGTTTGGCCGGGCCGACGACCAATGATGCGTCGGTCGGCGCCCCGCCGGGGAACAGCTCTGTGTGCGCCCGCAGCATCGCCCCGGTGGACTCGTCGACCGCGACGGCCGACCCGGACGGGATCAGGTCCGCGAGGATCTTCGCGAATTCCGTGACGCCCTCGTCGAATTCGAGATAGACCGGACCGTGCAGATGGTCCGCGGGCAGGTCGGCCTCGGCCGAGGTTCCCTCCCGGAACGGCAGGAACAGGTGCGGCCACGGATCACCCGCGACCACGACCGCGACCGGTCGCTCGACATGCGACAGACCCGCATCGCCCAGGGGCCAGTTGGCCCCGGTGGCGTAGACGACATTGCTGTTGTTCAGCAGAACCAGCGCGTCGACTCCCTGAGCGGCCATGGCCGAGCGCAGCCGCGCGCCGGTCTCGCGGCGCATCCGCGCGCGGTCGGGCACCTCGGGGATCACGAGCGCCGGCGTGCCGGTGGTGGACGATGTCATGGCTACAGGCCCAGGAATTCGGTGATGTTGCCACTGACGATCTTGGCCGCGTCCTGCGGCCCGACCGCCTGGACCACGCCGGCCAGCGACTTTTCCGAGTAGCCCCAGGTGCTCTCGTTGTGCGGGTAGTCCGAGGACCACATCACCCGGTCGCGCCCGATGTGATCGATCAGCGACAGGCCCAGCGGATCCACCATGAACGACGCCCGCATGTGGTTGTCCCAGTAGTAGCGCACCTCGTGGTCGATCGGCCGGTTGTACATGTGCTTGTAGGAGGCGTTCATGTGCTCGGCGTCCTGGATGGCCGAGGGCACCCAGTTGATGCCGCCTTCGAACCAGCCGATGCTCAGGCCCGGATGCCGGTCGATGATGCCGCTGAACACGTACTTGGAGAACAACTCCCGGAACGGCGCGACATTGTGCATCATGCCGACCACCACGCTGTTGACCTCGCACGGCGCGGACAGCGGGGATTCGCCGATGTGATGGGAGACCGGCACGCCGGACTCCTCGATCGCGTCCCACACCGGGATCATCGCGGTGCTGCCGTAGTCGATGACGTTGCCGTCGTCGTCCTTGCCGGCCGACAGCGGCAGCAGGAATGTCTTGAGTCCCAACGATTTCAGCTCGTCGAGGGTGCGCCGGGCGCCAGCCGGATCCCACCAGTTGATCAGTCCGACGCCGTAGAAGCTGCCGCCCGAGCGTTCCTGCAGATCGGCGATGTACTCGTTGTACACCCGGAACGCCAGCTCCCGGACCTCCTTGTCCGGGTAGAACAGCAAGGCCAGCAACGCGTTCGGGAAGGCGAGCTCCTTGGCGATGCCGTCCGCGCGCAGATCCGCGGCGCGCGCCTCGAAATTCGCGCTGCCCGAACCGTCCAGCGGGTCGTACTGCATCAGCACACTGCTGAAATCACCGGGCAGGAAGGACTTCCCCTTGCGGCCGATCTGGAATGCGCCGTCCTCATACCAGATCCGCGGCGCGCGGTCCTTCATGTTCTCCGGGAACCGCTCGTAGAAGATGTCGTCGGCCAGGGAGATGTGGTTGTCGGCCGAGAAGACCTCGGTGCCCTCGGGGAGGCCCACCGAACCGCGCGCGTGGCCGCGACGATCCTTCGGTGGCCCGAATCCGCCGGGCGGGTACAACGAAGCACTGCTGGTGGGAACCGACATCTTGACCCTCCAAGGGAGTTCTCGTTTCGCGGGATCGGTGCCTGGTCGACGGTCGGCCGGGGCTGGTTCGGGCGCGGCCCCGTGGTGCTCGCGCGGCTCTCCGGCGGCGCCGTGCACGCGCGGGCCGCGGGTGCCGTCCCGATGACCGTGAATCCCGGTGGGAATGAAGTTATCACAAAGTGAGAGGCTGACGCAGCATACTCGACTGTCCATGGCTATGTTTACGCAGCTCAGCAGGCGAGAATGAGATTATCGTCAACTGTCGCCGCTCGAACGGCTGAAAGGAAATCGGCGGGGCCCGGGGGCAAGTGGGCTGGTCGCGGCGGGTGCGCCGGACTTGCTCGGCTGAGACCCTTGTCACATCGCGTCAACCAACCTACTGTGTGTTCACTAGGTTTCATGGAAGAGAGCTTCTCGTGACCGATCCTCGTCCCTATGCCTCGCTGCGTGCCAAGGGCGAAGACCGCCGCCAGCGCATCCTCGAGGTCGCCCAGCGACTTCTCACCCGGAACGGTTGGCGCAGTACGACTTTGGCGCAGATCGCCGGTGAGGCCGGCGTGAGTCCGGCCGGGCTGCTGCATCACTTCCAGTCCAAGGACCAGCTGCTGCACGCGGTGCTGGACGCCCGCGACGCCGACGACGCCGCCGATACCGACCTCAGCGGTGATCTGGTCGTGGAGATCCGCAAGGTCGCCGACCGCATGGAACGCTCACCCGATCTGGTGGGCACCTTCGTCGTGCTGCTCGTGGAGAACCTGGTGCCCGAGGCTCCGCTGCACGACCGCATGCTCGACCGATGGAAAGTGGCGGTCGGCATCGTCGCCGACATCATCCGTCGCAATCAGGAGACCGGACGGTATCGGGCCGACGTCGATCCCGACATCCGAGCTATGGAAATCGTCGCTTTCATCAATGGAATGGAGATGTCATGGCTGCTCGATCACTCGATCCCGCTGCCCGAAGTGTTCGCCGAGTACACGAAATCACTGGCTCGCGATCTGGCTCCGGACGTTCCGGTGAACTGACCGACGCCGATCGGTCCGGTGACCAGCGGGGCACCATGCGATACCGGCTCGACGTCGTGGCGACCAGTGTCGCCGATGTCGTCGAACACGCCGGAGGCTGGCTGTTCGACCGCTCGATCGCGGGCTGGGAGGTCACCGTTCTGGTGGCCGATCCCTCGGACCCGCGTCCGTTGCGCATACTCGGCGCGGACGCGATCGCGCTGGAGGAGGTGCTCGCCTCGCACGGGCAGGGCCGTAGGCCGCATGCGCTGGCGGTGGCTTGCGATGTGTGCCAAGGGGATCCGCGTGCGCGCCGCGGTCTGCTCAAGGCGCTGGGGGACGGCGGGATCGAGGTCGTGGTCTGGGGCGAGGGCTGGCCGGCGCCGCCCGAGCACCGGGTCGACCCGGTACTGCACCGGTTGAGTGTCGCCGCACAGGCGTTCAAGGCTCAGGCCCTGACCGCGGCCGCGCGGCCGGTGGCCTCGGTCGGTACCACCGAGGTTTTCCGCAGCGGGCTGTCGTCCTTCCCGCCGGTGGGTGCGGATCTCAGTCCGGTCGGCTGAGCGAGAGTTCGCCGGACCGCGTGCCGCGCCCGGACCGGACGCGGCGACTGGGCATGGACGAGGTCAGTCCCACAGGCCCGCACAGGGCAGGGAGGGCAGCTCCGGCCGGACGTCGTCGTCGACCGTGACGGTGATCCCGGCGTTCGTGCGTAATTCCGCGACTATGTCCGCGATCTGCTCGGCACATGCCTGGTAGTCCGCCGAGACCGCACCGGCCTCGATCCGGATGTGCCTGATGCGACGGGGCGGCGTCTGCACCGCCGTACCGCCGAGGGGCCCTTGGAGCGTGACGTCATCGTCACGTGACAACACTTTCTTCCCTCCGGATGAGGCGGTCTCAATCGGCCGCGCGCGTAGATCGCCTGCGTTTGAGCAGGGCGAATAGCAAACCGGCGACCACCAGTAGTGCGATCCCGCCATATCGCGCCGTCGAACTCGCGCCCGCGGTGGCGAGTAGATCGATCGGCTCGGCGGGCGGACGGGCCGACGGGGTCGCCGCCGCGGCGGGTGCGGGAGTGTGCTCCGATGCGTTCGGTGCGGTGCCCACGGCGGACGGGGATGGGGCGTCCGCCGCGGGTTCCTGCGCCGCGGCGGTGATCTCCGCGGCGAGATTGGTGGCGAACTGGCCGATCAGGGTGCCCGCCACATCAGCGAGCGCGCCGCGCCCGAACTGGGCCGGCTTCCCGGTGATCGACAGTTCGGTATCGACGAAAACGTCTGTGGCGCCGTCGGATTCGACCAGACGGCAGGTGATGGTCGCCTTGGCCGTGCCGTTGCCGCGCACTTCCCGCCCGCGTCCCTCGAGCACGGCGATACCGGCGGACTCGTCCTGCGAGACCACGGTGATGACGCCGCTGTAGCTCAGCCCCACCGGACCCAGTTTGACCTTGATCCGTCCGTGGAAATCGTCGCCGTCGCGCGAGGTGATGGTCGCGCCCGGAACGCAGGGGGCGATTCGTTCCAGATCCAGCAGGACGGGCCAGGCCTGCGCGGCCGGAACCGGGATACTGAAGGTGTTGTCGAGTTTCATCGCCAGATCCTTTACGTGCTCACGCCTGCTGCGCGGTGGGCGCGGCGGCGGTGTGGTTCGAGTCGGCGGCGGCGCGGACCGCGCGGACGATGCCCTGATATCCGGTGCAGCGGCACAGGTTTCCGGATATCGCCTCGCGAATCTCGGCGTCGGTCGGGTTCGGGTTCTCGGCCAGGAAGGCAGTGACCGTGACGATGAAGCCGGGAGTGCAGAAGCCGCACTGCAGACCGTGCTCGTCCCGGAAGGCCGCCTGCACCGGCGACAGCTCACCGTCCGGTTCGGCGACACCCTCGACGGTGGTGACCTCCGAACCATCGGCCTGCACGGCGAACATCAGGCACGAGCGCACGGCGGCGCCGTCCACCAGCACCGTGCACGCGCCGCAGACGCCGTGTTCACAGCCCAGATGAGTACCGGTCAGCCCGCACCGCTCACGCAGGTAGTCGGCGAGGGTCAGCCGCGCCGGCACCCGATCGCGGTGCCGCGCGCCGTTGACGCGGACCTCGATATCCAGCTCAGTCATCAGGGCTCCACCCTGGAGACGCCGTGATGCGTGGCGGAGAGGAAGAGGTGGGAGTGTCGGATTGGTCGCATGACAATCTTTTCGATAGTATGTTCGAATGGATGAGGTGGTGCGGTCCACCTACCGGCTGCGGCCCGGGCGCACCGCCGAGACGGCGCTGCTGGCTGAGTGGGGCCGCTGCCGGTGGTTGTGGAATGAGGCGGTGCACCAGCAGAAAACCGGGCAGAAACCGACGTTCGCGCGGGCTCGGGAAGCTGCTCACCGGAGCGCGCGCGAGATTGCGGTGGTTGCGTGAGGGGTCTCAGGTCGCTCAACAGCAGATGCTTCGCAATTATGCCCAAGCGTTGGACCACTCGTTCAACGTGACCAAGCACGGTCGCCCGAAGGTGAAGTCTCGCAAGACTTCCTTGCCGTCGTTGGAGTACACGACGCGTGGGTTCTCGGTCCGTGATGGGCACTTGGTGTTGCCGAAGGGCGTCACGGTCCCGGTGGTGTGGTCGCGAGATCTGCCGTCGCCGCCGACGTCGGTTCGCGTCTATCGCGACAGCCTCGGATACTGGTATGCCTCGTTCGTCGTGCGCCGAGAAGTCGAGTCCTATCCGCGTGGTCGAGGCGGTATTGGCATCGACTGGGGTGTGTCCACCACAGCGGCCACTACCGATCCTTATACGACCATGACGTGCAGTCGGTGTTTCGCGAGAACCAAGCAACTCGAACTGCACGAGAGAGACTTCCGGTGCACAGACTGCGGCCACGCCGACAGTCGAGACCGGAACGCCGCCAGAGTGATTCTGGCCGTGGCAGAACGGGGTCACGTCAGTGTCGATGATGTAAGACAATCGGATCACCTCCTCCGGGCGGGTGGTTCGGTTGCGGTCCGAGCTGGAAAATCTCCCGTCTTTCAGACGGGAGAACCGTTAACGCTCGCCTCCTGTACGGCGCGTGGCCACGCCCGCGCCACCATGGCCGCTCCGAGTCGGCGGCGATACCCGGCCGAACCGTGCACATCGGCCGGAATGGCATTCAGCCCCGCCGTCGCGCTCGCGCCGACCTCCTCGGCTGCCACCTCGGCGACCGGCCGGCCGAGTAGTTCGGCCTCGGTCGCGCGCGCCCGGACCGGGGTCGGGGCCAAGCCGAACAATCCGATGGCGCAGTGCGAGATTCGCGAGTCCGCGTCCAGCTGGACCGCCAGGGTCGCGCCCGCCATCGCGAAATCGCCGGTGCGGCGGGCGAACTCGTCGATGGCGAAACCGGATCGGCCGTGCCGCACCGGGAACCGGATCGCGGTGACGATCTCGTCCGGTTCCAGCGCGGTACTCCACATCCCGGTGAAGAACTCCGCGGCGGCGATCGTGCGCGGCCCGCGCGGAGACAGCGCCTCGATATCGGCATCGAGAGTCGCTGCGACAGCGGGATATTCGCCCGCCGCGTCGGCGTGGGCGATCGCGCCGCCGATCGTGCCGCGATTGCGGATCTGGAAATGCCCGATCAGCGGGGTGGCCCGGGACAACAGCGGCACCGTCCGGCGGATGTCGGCCGATGCGCCGACGGCCGCGTGCGTCGTGCCCGCGCCGATCCGCACCGAATCCGGCCCGATCTCGATCCCGCGCAGCTCGCCCGGACGGCGCAGATCCACCAGATGGTCGAACACGGCCAGTCGCAACGCGAGCATCGGCACCAGGCTCTGCCCGCCCGCGATGATCTTGGCGTCCTCACCGAGTTCGGCCAGCAGCGTGACGGCCTCGGCGGCAGTGGCGGGCGAATGATATTCGAAGGCAGCCGGTTTCATCGTTCCGCCTCCTGGCCGCCGCGTGCCCGGTCGAGCAGTTCGACGATCCGGCCGGGGGACAGCGGCAGATCGCGGATCTGGACGCCGAACGGGGAGAGCGCGTCGGCGACCGCATTGAGCACCGCGGGGGCCGAACCGATCGCGCCGCCCTCGCCGACGCCCTTGAAACTGCCGGGTCCCGGACTGGGCGTCAGCACGTGCCCGACCTCGATCGTGGGCACCTCGGTCGCGGTCGGCAGCAGATAGTCCAGGAAGGTCGTGGCGATGGGATTGCCGTCCTCGTCGTAGGGCAGATGTTCGTACAGCGCGCCGCCGATGCCCTGCACGGTTCCGCCGTAGATCTGGCCCTCGACCACATTGGGATTGATCATCGGGCCGCAGTCCTCACTGACGATGTAGCGCAGCAGCGTGACCTCACCGGTCTCGATATCGACCTCGCAGGTGCACGCGTGCGTCGCGTTGGCCCAGATCGCGATCTGTGGTGTCTTGTGCCGCCCGCTGGCCTCGAGTCCCGGCGTCGTGCCCGGCGGCAGGGTGTCCGGTTGGAAGTAGGCGATATCGGCGATCTCGCGCAGGCTCAGGCCGGCGTCGGGATTCCCCCGCACGGTGGCGCGGCTGGCGGCGAGGTCGATCTGTTCGGGCGTGGTGTTCAGCCGATGCGCCGCGATCGCCCGGATCTTCTCCCGCAGCACCGCCGCGGTCTGTTCGATCGCGCCCGCGGTCATCGAACCCGAGCGGCTGCCGCCGGTGCCGCCGCCGAACGGGGTGATCGCGGTGTCGCCCTGAATGGTTCGCACATCGGCCAGCGTCGCGCCCAGGGCGTCGGCGGTGAGCTGGACCACGGTCGTCTCCAGGCTGTTGCCGGCCGACCCGCCCGCGACGTAGACGTTGACCTTTCCGCTGGGTTCGATCCGGATGGTCGCGCCCTCGGTGGCCAGGAACGGGGTGGCGCCCGTGGTCGGCTCCACATAGGTGCAGGTGCCGACGCCGAGGTAGCGGCCCCGGGCGCGAGCCTGGCGCTGGTCGCGGCGGAAGCCCTCGTAGTCCAGCATCTCCACGGCCTGCTCCAGCGTTTCCAGCGGGGAGATGTTGTCGTAGGTCATGCCGTTCGGATTCGCCCACGGTAATTCGTCGCGGCGCAGCATATTTCGCCGGCGCAGCTCGATCGGATCGATACCGATCCGGCGCGCCGCGTGATCGAGCAGCACCTCGCGCGCGACCGATTCGAACTGCCAGGGCCCGCGATAGGCCACGCGGCCAACGGTATTGGAATACCGGAACTTCGCGCTGAAGGAGGCGTCGGTGATTCGATACGGGCCGGGGAACAGGATGCCGACGGGAATGCCGCCGGTGATCGGCGAGGGCGTCGGATACGCCCCGACGTTCTGCACATGCGCTATCGATGCCGCCAGGATCCGGCCCTCGGCATCGAAAGCCATTGCGGCTTCGGCATGTTCGTGCCGCGACATGCCCGAGGCCATCAGATTCTCCTGGCGGTCCTCGATCCATTTCACCGCGCGGCCCAGATCCCGCGCGGCGAGCAGGACGCAGGTCTCCTCGCGCAGCGGCAGCTGCTTGAGTCCGAAACCGCCGCCGGTGTCGCGGGCGATCACCCGGACCTGGTGTTCGTCCGCGCCGACCAGTCGCGCGCAGAAGGCGCGCACCTCGTGCGGGGACTGGGTGGAGATCCACACCGTCATCTCCGCCATCGGTGCGGACCATTCCGCGACCAACCCTCGGGTCTCCATCGGGACCGGCAGATACGCCTGCTGAAAGATGCTCTGGCGCACCACATGTGCGGCCGAGTCGAAGATCGGCTCCAGGTCGGCGGCGGGCCGCCCGCCCATCTCCCCGGCGGAATTGCCCGCGAATCCGGCGTGCACCAGATTCGGGGACGTGTCGGCGGTGACGTAGTCGACCACCGGGTCCAGCGGGTCGTAGTCGACGATCACCAGTTCGGCGGCGTCCTCGGCGATGTATCGATCCACCGCGATCACCAGGGCGACCGGATCCCCGACGAACCGCACCTCCTCCTCGGCCAGCGGCGGGCGCGGCACCGGCGGCATACCGACCATGTCCAGGTCGTAGGAGATCTCGTGTGCGGTGGGGTTGAGATCCGCGGCGGTGTAGACGGCCAGGACGCCGTCGAGTCGCCGCGCCGCGGAGACGTCGACCTCGCCGATGCGGGCGCGGGCGAGCGGGCTGCGCACGAAGCAGGCGTGCACCATGCCGGGACGGGTGACGTCATCGACGAAGGTGCCCGCACCGGTGACCAGTCGCGCGTCCTCGAGGCGCGGTATCCGGGCGCCGACGGCCCTGGTGATCCCGGTGGCGGTTTGCGCGCCGGTCATCGCCGGGCTCGATCCGGGGGCCGCGTCGCGCGGCGGAACCGCCTGGTAGCGATCATCGGGCCGCTCCTTCGCTCACGGCGGGTCCCGAGCAGCTGTCTGCCATGACGGTGCACGCCCCTCCGATGTCGTATATGCCAATAATGAGTATGACATTATAGTGCTACGAGAATGACAGTCTCGTCCACTTGTGAAGCGCCGCCGATTCGGTGGCGGGCGCGGCGGGCCGGCTCGGCCCGCAGCCGACGATCGCCGGAGGTCAACGTGCGCGAACTCGGCACGCAACTGCTGCGATGGCACGCCGCGGACACCGTTTACGCCCTCGCGACCGTGGTCGGCGTGCGCGGCAGCGCGCCGCTGCCGCTGGGAGCCACCATGGCGGTGGACGAGTCGGGAATCGTGCGGGGGAGCGTGTCGGGTGGTTGTGTCGAGGGCGCGGTTCACGACCTGTGCCGGGAGGTGATCGCGACCGGTGCGCCGGTGCGCCGCCGATTCGGCTTCAGCGATTCCGACGCCTTCGCGGCCGGCCTGACCTGCGGCGGTGAACTGGACATCTTCGTGCACCGGATCGGCGCGGCCGAGCGTGCGGCGGTCGAGGCCGCACTGGATCCGGCCGCGGCGGTCGCGGTGGTGCGAGATCTGGAGTCGGGTGCGATGGCGACGGTCGGTTCCGATGAGGTGGCGGGGCCGGAATTGGATCCGGCGATCGTTCGCCTGGCGCGGGCGATGCTCGATACCGGGGCCAGTGGGGTGCGCGTGGTCGGCTGCGCCGACCGCGAGCGGACGGTGTTCGTGACCTCTTTCACCACGCCGCCGCGCATGATCATCTGTGGCGCAACGGATTTCAGTGCCGCGCTGGCGCGGCTCGGCCGGTTGCTCGGCTATCGGGTGACCGTCGTCGAGGCGCGTCCGGCCTTCGCGGACTCGGCCCGGATTCCCGATGCGCAGGAGGTGGTGCGGGCATGGCCGGATCGTTATCTGCGCTCGACGCCGGTCGACGCGCGCACGGTGATCTGCGTGCTGACCCACGACCCGAAGTTCGACATCCCGGTGCTCGTGACGGCGTTGCGGCTCCCGGTGGCCTATGTCGGCGCGATGGGCTCGCGGCGCGCGGACCGCGATCGGCGTCGCCGGTTGCGGGAGGCCGGGCTCACCGAGACCGAAATGCGTTGTCTGCGTTCACCGATCGGCCTGGAACTGGGCGGGCAGACGCCCGAGGAGACGGCGGTGGCGATCGGTGCGGAGATCGTCGCGGTCCGGCGCGGCGGCTCCGCGCTCGCGCTCTCGGCGACCGACCGGCCGATCCACCCCGCGACGACCGACCGGCGCGCCGCCGGGTGAGCACCGATGCCGCGAGCGAATCCGCGAAACCGTGAAGAGTGCTGCCGCGGAAAGTTATTCGTCCCGGCGGACGAATCCGCGGGCGCAGAAGTCCCACGCCTCGTCGGCGGTGATCGGCTGCTGGCCCTCGTCCCCGGACGTTCCGGCGGCCTGTGCGATGAACATCAGGGTCTGCATGAGCATGGCCGCGGTCCGCCGCGAGGTGACCTCCGAACGCAACTGCCCGGCCTCCCGGGCCACATCCATCAGTTCGGTGAACAGCGTGAGCATCGGCTCGTGCGCGGTCTTCACGTGACCGGGATGCGAGATCAGCAGCTGGGGTGCGAAATCGGTGAACAGCGGACGCGCGGTGTCCGGATCGGGCCGGCACAGTTCGAACAGCAACACCGCTGCGGTGCGCAACTTGTCCAGCGGCTGTGTGCGGCCGTCGGCCGCGGCGCGCAACTGATCGGCGGTGCGGCTGAGCGCATCCTCGAACAGGGCGAGCAGAAGTTCGTGCTTACCGTCGAACTGCATGTAGAAGCTGCGCAGTGACTGGCGGGAGCGGTCGACGACCTCCTGAACGGTGAAGTCCGTCGTGCCCTTCTCGGTGATGATCACTTGGGCGGCGTCCAGGAACCGCTGTACCCGCTGCTCGGCACGCAGTTTGGCGGTGTGCAGCGACCGTTCGACGGCGCGCTGCTTCCAGGCTGGTTTCTCGCTCGGGCTGGTCACCGGCGCCTCGTTCCCTGGTCATCTGATGAGAACATGGATGTACTATATAGGAGAATGAGATATTATTCTGACGATGACAGCATTCTCCTATCATCTGACCGCCAATAGGCTCCCGGGTAGTGAGAATGTCATTCTCGAATCTGTCATGCGCGAGCTGAAGCCGGGGGTCCTCCGGGCAGTGTGAGCGTTCCCGGGCGGCCGCGCCCGACGAACTCGCCGATCTCGCGTCGCCCCGCTCGCCGAAGTGCGGAACCTCTGATTTCGCGATCATTTCGCCGAGGCGACCCACTCGTCCAGGCCGGTTGGACCGTGCGAGAATGCCATTCGCAGCAGAGAGTAACTGTGTTACCATCCGTATGTTGCCCAGCTCACTCAGGAGTTCTCCGGATGGTTGATTTCGATTCGGTCGATTACTTCACCGACCCGTCACTGGTGCCCGACCCGCACCCGTACTTCGATCACATGCGGGCCAAATGCCCGGTGTCGCAGGAGTCGCATCACGGCGTGTACGCGGTCACCGGATACGAGGAAGCGGCCGAGGTGTTCAAGGATCCGGACCTGTTCTCCTCGGTGATCTCGGTCGGTGGCCCCTTCCCGCCGCTGCCGTTCGAGATCGAGGGCGATGACATCGGCGCGCTGATCGAGCAGCACCGCGCCGGGATGCCGATGTCCGAGCACATGGTCACGATGGATCCGCCGCAGCACACGTACGCGCGCTCCCTGCTCAACCGCCTGCTCACCCCGGCGCGGTTGAAGGAGAACGAGGACTTCATGTGGCGGCTGGCGGACCGCCAGCTGGACGAGTTCGTGCGCAACGGCAGTTGTGAATTCCTCGCCGAGTACTCCAAACCCTTTGCGCTGCTTGTGGTTGCCGATGTGCTGGGTGTGCCGGAGGAGGATCACCAGCAGTTCCGCATCGTGCTCGGCGCCGAGCGTCCGGGTACCCGGGTCGGCGCGCTGGACGACGACATCGTCGTCGGCAATCCGCTCGAATGGCTGGACGAGAAGTTCAGCGCCTACATCAGCGAGCGGCGCGAGAATCCGCGCGACGACGTGCTGACCCAGCTGGCACAGGCGAAGTATCCGGACGGGTCAACCCCCGAGGTGATCGACGTCGTGCGGTCCGCGACCTTCCTGTTCGGCGCGGGTCAGGAGACCACGGCCAAACTGCTCGGCTCCGCGCTGCGAATCCTGGGCGAGCGGCCCGACATCCAGGACGCGCTGCGCGCGGACCGCAGCAGGATCCCGGTGTTCATCGAGGAGTCGCTGCGGTTGGATGCGCCGGTCAAGAGCGGATTCCGGCTGGCCAAGCGGGCCACGACCGTGGGCGGTGTCGAGTTGCCCGTCGGCGCCACGGTGATGGTCTGCCCCGGTGCGGCCAACCGCGACCCGCGCCGCTTCGAGAACCCGCACGAATTCCGATTGGACCGCAAGAACTTTCGCGAGCACATGGCGTTCGGCCGAGGTAATCACACCTGCCCGGGCTCACCGCTGGCGCGCGCCGAGGGGCGCATCTCCATCGAGCGGATCCTCGACCGGATGCTGGACATCCGCATCGATCCCGAATACCACGGCCCCGAGGGTGATCGGCACTTCGACTACGAGCCGACCTACATCCTGCGCGGCCTGTCCAACCTGCACATCACCTTCACTCCGAATCTCTGAAGCGCGGATTCCCCTGCACGCCAGGCCCTTCCCTGGGACGGGCCAGTTCGACAGCACAACGAATCGAGGAAGAAATGACCGGACGGGTCGAGGGCAAGGTCGCCTTCATCACGGGTGCGGCACGAGGTCAGGGCCGCAGTCACGCGGTGCGGCTGGCCCAGGAGGGCGCGGACATCATCGCCGTGGATGTCTGCAAGCCGGTGAGCGGCAGCGATGCCATCGCGGCGTCCACGCCGGCCGATCTGGCCGAAACCGCCGACCTGGTCAAGGGTTTGGGGCGCCGGATCGTCACGGCCGAGGTCGACGTGCGTGACTTCGACGCGTTGCAGGCCGCGGTCGACAGCGGCGTCGAGCAACTGGGCCGGCTGGACATCATCGTCGCGAACGCCGGTATCGGCAACGGCGGCGACACGCTGGACAAGACCAGCGAGCAGGACTGGGACACCATGATCGGGATCAACCTCTCGGGTGTCTGGAAGACGGCGAAAGCCGGTATCCCGCATGTGCTTTCGGGCGGTCGTGGCGGCTCGATCATTCTGACCAGCTCGGTGGGCGGGCTCAAGGCGTACCCGAACACCGGTCACTACATCGCCGCCAAGCACGGCGTGGTCGGCCTGATGCGGGCCTTCGCGGTGGAGCTGGGCCAGCATTCGATCCGGGTGAACTCGGTGCATCCGACCAACGTCAACACTCCGATGTTCATGAACGACGCCACCATGAAGCTGTTCCGCCCGGACCTGGAGAACCCGACCAAGGAGGATTTCGCTCCGGTCGCGCAGTTCATGCACGTCCTCCCGGTCGGCTGGGTCGAACCGGTGGACATCAGCAACGCGGTGCTGTTCCTGGCCTCCGACGAGTCGCGGTACATCACCGGCCTGCCGATGACGGTCGACGCGGGCAGCACGCTGAAGTAACTCCCGCCGAAACCCGTTGTCCGCGTGGGCACCTGTTCGCCCACGCGGACAACGGGTCTGTTCTCACACGTCGTTCGCGGGCTGGGTGAACACGGTCCAGCCGCGGGACTCGCCCGATCATCCCGGCCGGCGGGCTCGAATCACGTCGCCCATGGAACACCTATCTTACGTAATAATATCGGTGCCGATGTATTCGGCCAATTACATCGATACCAATGCATGTGCTCTGCTCTAACCTGTGTCGGTATGGATGGAAGACGGCTGCACCGGCTGGGCAGGCATCTGATCGAGCTGGCTCGGAAGCTGAGTCTCGAGTCCGGTGTGGAGCGGCCCCCGGAGGGGGAGATCGCGGTGCTCACCGATGTGCTGGACAATCCCGGCAGCTCCGTCCGGGAGATCACCCAGCGGACCGGCTTCTCCCAGCCACACATCTCCGAATGCATCACCCGGCTGGTCGAGGACGCGATGCTGGCCACCGACGCCGATCCGCGAGACCGCCGCCGCACCCTCGTCTACCCGACCGACGCCCTCTTCCGGGCCATCGCCCGCCGCACCACCCCGCACCTGGACGACACCTTGACCGCCGCCCTCGGCGACCCCGCCAAGGCGCGGCGCGCCCGGGAACTGCTCACCGAGCTGGCGGATCTGCTGCTCCCGGACCAGTGAGCCAGCCACCGCGAAACATGCTGTTACCGTGGGTATCTCAGCTCATCCCGATGCGGATGTTCTTCACCTGGAGGAATTCGTACAGTCCGTCGAGTCCGCCGGTCCGGCCGAATCCGCTCTGCTTGTAGCCGCCGTACGGGCCCTGCGGTGAGATGTCGCTGATCTGGTTGACCCACACCGAACCGGCCTGCAACTGTCGCGAAACCCGGTGTGCCCGAGTCAGATCCCTCGTCTGAACGAAGGCGTTCAAGCCGTACTCGGTGTCGTTCGCCAGAGTGATCGCGTGCGCCTCGTCGCGGAAGGGGATCACCGAGACCACTGGGCCGAAGGTTTCGGTCCGCGCCAGTTCCGATCGGTTGTCCACACCGCCGAATACCGTGGGCTGTAGATAATATCCGTCGGCCAGCGCACCGCCGATCCGGCGGCCGCCGGTGAGCAGCTCCCCGGATCCGTCGGCGATCGTCCGCTCGATCACCCCGAGGATGCGCTCGGCAGCGCTCTCGCTGACGACCGGACCGAACACGACCGTGGGATCGAACGGATCGCCCACGGTCGCGGCCTCTATAGCCGCGACGAACTTCTCCGTGAACGCGCCGTGGACGGATTCGTGCACCAGCACCCGGCTCGCACTCGCACAGCTCTGTCCGGATTGCATGATCGGTCCCTGGTGGGCGGCGAGTTGCGCGGCCGCGTCGAGATCGGCGTCGGGGAACACGAGATTGGCCGATTTACCACCCAATTCGGCGACCACCGGGGTGAGGTTCACCGCCGCACCGGTCAGCACCCGGCGTGCGGTGTCCGCCCCGCCGGTGAAGTGGATCTTGCGGATTCCCGGATTCCGCACCAGCGCTTCACTACCGTGTGTGGCCGCCGGCACGACATTGACCAGCCCGGCGGGAAGCCCTGCCTCGGTGCATAATTCGCCGAGCCGCAGCGCCGCGAACGGGGCCAGCAGCGAGGGCTTCAGGACGACCGCGTTCCCCGCGGCCAGCGCCGGTGCGACACAGGAACCGGCCACCACCATCGAACCGTTCCACGGTGCGATCACGCCGACGACGCCGTAGGGCTCCCGCTCGACGAGATTCACGTCCGACGATCCGGTGACCGGCGTGCTCAGGCCGTGCGGCTTGTCGGCGTATCCCGCGAAGTACCGCAGAAAGCGTTCCAGCAGAATGGCATTGACCGCGAGTGATACCGGCACCGCGTAGTCGTGCACGTTGAGCCGGGTGAATTCGGGCATGGCTTCGTGCACGGCATCGGCCAGGTCGATCAGCAGGTCGCGGCGGCGGTCGGTCGGGTAGGCCGCCCACTCCCGCTGCGCGTCCCGGGCCGAGGCGACCGCCTGATCGATCTCGGCAGGTCCGGCCACGTGGACCGTGCCGTTGGTCCGGCCGGTCGCGGGATAGATGTGCTCATACGTCCCCTCGGACGTCCGGGTGACCCGATCCCCGCCGATCAGTGGTCCGCCCAGCAATGGCGGTGCGTTGTCGATATCGGTGGACATGCGTGCTCCTACGACGTCTCTGCCTCGTCCGCGCGCCACTCGTCGAGGACGCGGACCTTCTGCTCGGCGATCACCCGGTCCAGGTACGAGGCCTTCGGCCAGCCGGAATACGCGGCGAAATGCAGTGCGAATTCATCCATTTCGGTGAAGGACAGATCTCGGCTCTTCAGTGCCGCGTAGACGTGCGACATGATCGGGTAGGGCGCGTCCTGGAATGCCACGCACGCCACCGTGATCAACCGCCGCTCCTTCATGCCCAGGCCCGGCCGCGGCCACATCTCGCCGAAGACGAAGTTGAGGATGCCCGCGCCCTGGTACGGGTTGTCCCGGTCCGGGACATAGGGCAGGCAGTTGACCTCGCGGAAGGACTGCTCGCCACGGGCCAGCCGGGCCTGCGGATCGCTCGGCGTGACCAGCGGAAGCAGCGGTTCCGGCGGCGGAAGTTGCTGCCCGCGTTCGTGATTGACGCGTTCCCACTGCTGATCGACGATCATGTTGAGTCGCGAGGCCTTGGGCCAGCCCGCGTAGACCGCGAAATGCAGTACGGCTTCGCGGATCTCGGTGATGGTGATGTCGCCGCTGTTGAGCGCCGCGTACACGTGCTCCACGATCGGCGCCTCGGCATCGGCGTCCGCGACACAGGCCAGGGTGATGAAACGGCGCTCCCGCCGGGTCAATCCCGGCCGGGTCCAGATTTCGGCGAAGACGAAATCGATCAGGCCGCGGGCGATCACGGGACTCGAATCGTCCGGGGCCGCAACGGTCATCACCTCCCCGAACGTGCGCCTGCCGCGTTCGGCACGCGCGGGATCAATCGTCCCGGCGGTGTCGATCGTCGTCATGAGTTGTGCCTTCCGTGTGGTTGATCCGTTGGCGCGGTGGCCGATTCGCGAACCCGGTCATCTGACCGTGACGCCCGCATCGACCTTGAACTCCATGCCGGTGACGTATCGCGACTCGTCCGAGACCAGGTACAGCACGGCATTGCTGACATCCACGGCGTCGATCATCGGAACCGGCATCGCATTGCCGAACAGCGGCGCCAGATCCGGTCGCTGCTCGGACAGCAGCCCGAACAGCGATTCCGGATTCATCCCCGTCTGCACGCCGGTGGGATGCACGGTGTTCACCCGAATACTCTGTGCCGCAAGTTCGTTCGCCAAAGCCTTACTCATTCCGACAACCGCGTGTTTCGACGCGGTGTAGGGAGTGTGCAGCGGAGTTCCCTTGATCCCGGCGGCCGAGCTGATGTTGACCAGGCTGCCGCCCCGATCGACCAGATGCGGCAGGGCCGCGGCGCAGGTGTTCCAGGCTCCGATGAGGTTCACGTCGATCACCGTCCGCCAATGCTCGGAGGTGGTCGCATCCCAGGTCGCGGCGGTCAGAACGCCCGCGTTCGCCACTGCCGCGTCCAAGCCGCCCAGTTCGGTCACGCCGTCCTCGACAGCCGACGCCAGTGCCGCGGCGTCACGCACGTCCACGATCGCGGTGACGGCGCGACGCCCGAATTCGTCGACCAGTCGTGCGGTTTCGGCCAGATCCTCCGGCGTGGACAGCGGGTATTCCAGCTCCGGGAGCGATCGGCAGATGTCCACCAGGATCAGGTCCGCGCCCTCCTCGGCCAGGCGCACCGCGTGGCTACGGCCCATACCGCGCGCCGCGCCGGTGACCAGAACTCGTTTACCGGCCACCCGGCCGGCCGGATCGGTGTGCGTCATCTTCGCCTCGCTCAGAGTTTGTTGCAGAAGCCGGCGTCGACCGGGAGGGTCACGCCGGTGATGTACTTGGCCGCATCGGAGGCCAGGAATGCCACGGCATCGCTGATGTCCCGCGGTTCGAGCAGAGAGACCGGCATGGGGTTCATCAGATGCGGCCCGCCGTCGGGATTGTTCGCCGCCCACTCCATCATCTGCGGGTTGACCGCCATCATCGTGTTCACCGCGGTCGGATGCACCGTATTCACCCGAATGCTCTGGGCGGCAAGGTTGTTGGCCAGACAGCGCATGATGCCGACCATGGCGTGTTTGGAGGCGGCATAGCCCAGTCCGCCGCCGTCGAGCCCGCCCATGCCGACCAGACCCGCGGTCGAGCTGGTCAGGATGATGCTGCCGCCGCGACCGCCCGCGATCAGGTGCGGGATCGCGGCGCGGACCGTGTGGAACGTGCCGGACAGGTTCACCCCGATCACATCGGTCCACTGCGCGAGTTCGGTCTCGATCGGCACCTGCTCCAGTGACAGCGGCGCGATGCCCGCATTGGCGCAGACGATGTCCAATCGGCCGAATTCCGCGACACCGGCATCCAATGCCGCACGTACCGTGGCGAATTCGCGCACGTCGGCGATCGATCCGACCATCCGGCGCCCCTGATCCCGGACGAGCGCGATGGTCTCGTCGAGCTCGGCGCGGGTCGCGAGCGGGTACTTGTTGCTGGGGATGTCGGCACAGATGTCCACGCCGATGATGTCCGCGCCCTCGGCGGCCAATCGGACCGCGTGACTGCGGCCCTGCCCGCGCGCTACGCCGGTGATGAAGGCGACTCTGCCATCCAGTGAACCCATCGATCCTCGCTTCGAAGCCGAGTAGAACCCGCGCCGCCGGGCGATGTCACGGCGGAAGCACGGTTACCGTCAAACGCAAGTTATGCGCCTGTACTGCGGTAATCTGATTACCGTTTGGAGAGTAGCACGCTCTTTCGGGTGCGGGAAGGGATCTGTGTTGGGCGCGGAACATGTCGAGGCCGAACGGGACGAGACCGACGAGCAGGCGGCCGAACAGGCACACGACCGGATTCACCGAGCCGTGGTGGATCTGCTCGAAGCGGAAGGTTACGACGCGCTACAGGTGCGCGAGGTCGCCCGGCGCGCCCGGGTGTCCCTGACGAAGATCTACAAACTCTACGGCACCCGTGACGAATTGATCTGTGCCGCACTGGAAGTCTGGATGCGCGAGAACCGGTACGCGGGGCTGGAAGTGCGTGCGCACGGTGAGGAGTCGCTGTACGGCGGTCTGATGCGGGTGCTGCGCCGGATATTCGAACCGTGGGAGCGACATCCGGCGCTGCTCGCGGCCTATTCCCGGGCGCGTTCGGCGCCCGGCGGGGATACCCTCGTCCGCCGGGGATTCGAGGCGGTCGTTCCCGCCGCGATGGCCGTATTGGACGGTGTGGACAGCGATTTCGTCGACGACCTCGACACCATCGTGTCGAGTCTGGTCCACGGACTGCTCGGGCGCTTCGCCCGCGGCGAGATCGAGGTATCGCAGATCGTGCCCGCGCTCGACCGGACCGTGTACTGGCTCACCACAGGGTATCTCGCCGAGCGCGGACGTTGATCATCCGGAAACTGTTGTGCGAACCCCTATTTCAGGGTGCTGCCCGCATCGATGGTAACGGGCAGGCCGGTGATGTACCGGGACTCGTCCGAGGCCAGGAACAGTACCGCGTTGCTGATGTCCACCGGCTCGACCCAGCCGATCGGCAGCACGTGCATGAACTGCGCGACCGGGGCGAAATCCTCCTTGGTCGGGTTCTCCAGGTCCGGGCGGAACAGTTTCATCGTGCCCGCGTTCATGAACATGGGAGTGTTCACGTTCGTGGGGCAGACGGCGTTGACGCGAATGGAATGTTCGCCCAGTTCCACGGCGAAGCTGCGCATCATGCCGATGACGCCGTGCTTGGCGGCGATGTAGTGGCCGGTGTTCGGGTACGCCTTGAGCCCGCCCACCGAGCTGGTCAGTACGATCGAGCCACCCGCGCCCCCCGAGAGCAGGTGGGGCACACCGGCTTTCACGGTTTTCCAGACGCCGGACAGGTTGATTCCGATCATGGTGTCCCAGTCCCGCTCGCTGGTCTTGTCCAGCGTCGCGCCGCCGTTGCCGATACCGGCGTTGGCCACGATGACGTCCAGCCGGCCCAGTTGTTCGACGCCGCTGTCGACCGCCGCCTGTAGCGCGTCGAAGTCGCGCACGTCGACCTCCGCGGTGACGATGCGACGTCCGAGGCCCTTGATCAGATCGGCCGTCTCGGCCAGGTCCTCCGGGGTGGACGCCGGAATGACGTCACTGCCGCTGACCGGTTTGCAGACGTCCACCGCGATGATGTCCGCGCCCTCCTGGGCCAGCCGTACCGCGTGACTGCGGCCCTGACCTCGTGCCGCACCCGTGATGAAGGCGACCTTGCCCTCGACCCGCCCAGCCATGAAACCACCTCGTCGGTCTCGGATCGAGCGGTCGACGCTCGACCTCGTGTGTCGATCGGACTTTCCTGATCGATCGATCAAACTGTGACACCGGCGGGGTGTGCTGTCAACGGTTCCGGCGGAACTACGAGGCGGGGTCGCGGCGCGAATTGCGTACCGGCAGTGGGCTGGCGAACCGATTCATGTAGCCCTCGACGAAGGCGCGCAGCTCGGCGTGCCCCTGTTCGACCCCCACCGCGCCCTCGTTGCACAGGATGCGCGCCGCGCCGGTGAGCAGCATCGACATCACCACCGGCGGGAACTCCTCGAGGTCGACGCCGTACGCGCGCAGCACCAGGGTCACCGCCGCGGTCTCGATGTCGCGGACTCGCTCGGCGTAGATCCGCAGCTCGGTCCCGATCGCCTTGCGGTGGTTCGCCAGCGCCATGAATTCCATGTTGAGCTGCGTGAACCTGGTGTCGGTGTTGATCGTCCACAGCGCGCGCAGCGGGTCGTCCTCGGTGATCGCCTGACGCATCCGCTCCAGCGCGCCCTCCGCGCCGGTGCGCAATACCGCCAGGAACAGGTCGTCCATCGTGGGAAAGTAGTAGTAGACCAGCGCCGAGCGCACCCCGGCCGCCGCGGCCACCCGGCGCGAGGTCGCCGCCGCGTAGCCTTCCTCGCGCATGATCTGGGCGGTCGCCTCCATCAGCCGTTCGCGCGCACCCGCGTCCCCGCCCTTGCTCACGCGCGAGCCCGTCGCGCGGCGGGAATACCGAAAACTCCTGCGATGTGCGGGCTTCGGATCGGATGCGCTGTCCTTGACCGCCCGGCGCGCTTCGTGATAAGCATGGGCCATTCTAACAGTTTGATCGATCGATCAGCATTTGCCCGAGGCGCGGAAACCGTGCGGGGCGGATGCGGCCGACGACTCCGATCCACGGCGGTGTGCAATGACCGATCCGGCAACACTCGACTACTTCTCCGATCCGCAGCTCGCGCAGGACCCCTACGACTACCTGGCCACACTGCGCAGCCGGAACCCGGTGTTCCGCGAACCGCACTACGGCGTCCTGGCCGTCACCGGATATCAGGAGGCGGTGCAGGCGTTCCGCGATACGGATTCCTTCTCGGCGTGCGTCTCGATCGGCGGGCCGTTCCCGCCGCTGCCGTTCCAGCCCGCCGGCGACGACATCACCGCGCAGATCGGCGAAAACCGCCATCTGTTCCCGATTTTCGAGCATATGGTCACCATGGACCCGCCGGAACACACCCGGGCCCGCTCGCTGCTGAGCCGGTTGTTGACGCCCAAGCGCCTGAAGGAGAACGAGGAGTACATGTGGCGGCTGGCCGACCGCCAGCTCGACGAATTCCTCGCCGCGGGCCGGTGCGAATTCCTCGCCGATTACGCCAAACCGTTCGCCACCCTGGTCATCGCGGACCTGCTGGGCGTGCCCGAGGCGGATCGCGAGACGTTCCGGGAAACCCTTGCCGGACATGCGACTCCGGGCAGCCGGGTAGGTGCGCTCGACCACGAACCGGTGGGCAGGAATCCCCTGGAATGGCTGGAGGACACCTTCGGCGAGTACATCGCCGACCGCCGCCGCACACCGCGCGGGGACATCCTGAGTGCGCTGGCGTCCACGACCTATCCCGACGGCGTCACACCCGAGATCATCGAGGTGGTCCGCCCCGCGACCTTCCTGTTCGCCGCCGGGCAGGAGACGGTCACCAAACTGCTCAGCGCCGCGGTGCGCGTGCTGGCCGAGCGGCCCGAACTGCAACGGGCCCTGCGCGAGGATCGTCGGCTGGTCGGCCCCTTCATGGAGGAGTCGCTGCGCACCGAGAGTCCGACCAAGGTGGATTTCCGGTTGGCGCGCAAGACGACTCGGCTCGGTGACGTCGACGTCCCGGCCGGCACCGTACTGATGCTGTGCATCGGCGCGGCCAACCGCGATCCGCGCAAGTTCGAGGACCCGGACGAATTCCGGCTCGATCGGCACAACGCCCGAGAGCACATCGCGTTCGGCCGCGGCATCCACACCTGCGCGGGCGCACCGCTGGCCCGCGCGGAAGGTCAGGTGACCCTGAACCGGATGCTGGATCGCCTGCGGGACATCACGATCGACGACGCCGTGCACGGCCCGGCGGAACAGCGCAGCTATCGATACGAGCCGACCTTCCTGTTGCGCGGACTGCGCGAGCTGAACATCGAATTCGAACTCGCGGACGCCGGGTGATTCACGGGGCTCGCACCGGCACGTGGGCTGACTCCGGCAGTCCGTATCACCGGATCTGCGGTACGAACCGATAACGGGGCCCGCACCGGCACGGGCGGGCCGGCTCCGGAGGTCTGTATCACCGGGTCCGCGGTACGAACCGATACCTGATGGGCAGCGGCGCGGCGCGGGGCGTTCGGATGTCGCGTCGCGCGGATCGGGTCGGCAGCGTGCCGGATTCGTGCTCGAGGGGGGATCCGGGTCCGGACGCGGCTACCGCGCCACCGGATGTGCCGACGATCCGGCTCCGCGATGAGATGCGCGAGATCGATTGCGGGGCAGGCCGTTCGGTGCGTTCTCGGGCAGTCCGGCAGACGGCCCGAGCTGCCGGTCGAACAGCGTGAGGCGTGGCCGGGCGGATCTTCCGCCGATTCGGCCCGGACCGCACGATACGACCGCGTGACGACTGTCTGCGGCGGAATCGGTCAGGGAGACCGCTCGGCATGGAGGAAACTCGCCGAGCTGTCCGTGCCGGCTGCTGATTCGGCCGGCTCGCCGATAGCGTGACCGCATGCGAAGCGATAGTGACGACTGGGACATCACTACGAGTGTGGGGTCGACAGCGCTGTTCGTGGCGGCCGCGCGAACCCTGGCCGGGCGGGAGGATGATCCGCTCGCGGTAGATCCGCTGGCCGAGCTGTTCCTGCGGGCCGCGGGCGGGGAGTGGGCGCTGCTGGCCGATCCCGATCCCGAACCCACCCGCGACCACATTCTGCGGTCGCAGGATTTCGGGATCTCCTTCCGCGCCCATATCGCCGGGCGGACAAGGTATTTCGACGACTACCTGCGCCTGGCCAGGGAGGCGGGCATCGCGCAGGTGGTGATCCTGGCGGCGGGCCTCGACGCCCGCGCCTACCGGCTGCCGTATCTCGCGGGTGCGGTGGTCTACGAACTCGATCGGCCGCAGGTGCTGGAATTCAAACACGAGACACTGGCCGAGGCCGGAATCCAACCGGTCGCCGACCGTCGCGAGGTCGCGGTGGACCTGCGGGAGAATTGGCTCGATGCGTTGCGCGACAACGGTTTCGACCCCGCGGCGCCGACCGCCTGGCTGGTGGAGGGACTGCTGATCTACATCACCCCCGAGGCGCAGGACCAACTGTTCGCGACGCTCGATTCGGCCAGTGCGGCGGGCAGTCGCGCCGCCATCGAGCAGATGACGCCGCTGCCGCAGGAGCAGTACGCCGAGATGGTCGAATCCGAGCAGGCCGATGACGAGGCGAAGAGCGATTGGGCCCGGCTGATCTACAACGACCCGAGATCCGATGCGGCACAGTGGTTCTCCGAACGCGGCTGGGATACCGAGCGCACCGGGCTCGCCGAGTATCTGCGTGCGGCCGGGCGTTCGCTGCCGCCGGTCGAGATGGGCCGGGGACATGTCGGCGCGCCGCTGGTCGATCTGGTGACCGTCATCCGCCGGTGACGGGCGCGGCCGGTGCCGGGACGGGAACGGTACCGGGGTGAGCGTGCGGCATACTGGGATATCCGCCCGGCAACCGACCAGCAGCATGGGAATCCCCGCATGACCGTCGATGGAGCGCACGAATCCTCCGTACTCGACCCGCTGGACCGGCAGGTCGTGCACGGCCTGGTCACCGACCCGCGCATTCCGTTCGCGAAACTCGGTGCGGTGCTGGGTGTTTCGGAGCAGACCGTGGCGCGTCGCTATCGTTCGCTGCGCGGGCGCGGCATCCTGCACATCTCCGGTCTGGTGAACGCGGTGCCGCTGGGCAGCACGCGGTGGATGCTGCGGCTGGGCTCGACTCCGGACAAGGCGCTACGGCTGGCCGAATCGCTGGCGCGGCTGCCGGATGTCAGTTGGGTGGCGCTGCTGTCGACCGGTTCGGAGGTGACCTGCGTGAGCCGCCCGCGCACGGCCGAGCAGCGAGACGCGTTACTGCTCAACATCCTTCCGCGCGCCAGTCAGGTGACGCGGTTGAACGCGTACGAGATCATCCACCGCTTCCCGCTCGAGGAGGAGTGGCCGCGTTTCGGCAGCCTGCTGACCGCGGAACAGCGTGCGGCGCTGGGCTCCTCGACTCGATCGGCCGCCGATCCGGCGGGGCCGGACGAGCCGATGGACCTGTCGGCGGCCGACGAGGCGATGCTGGCGCTGCTGAGCCGTGACGGGCGCGCCTCGTACGCCCGGATCGCCGCCGAGACCGGATGGAGTGCGACCCGGGCCGCGCGCCGGATGGCCGAGCTGGTGCAGGCCGGCGTGCTGTATTTCGATCTGGACTTCGCGATCGAGCGGATGGGATACGCGGTGCGCGCCTCGCTGTGGATGCGGACCCGCCCGGCCGACCTGCACGCGGTTGGCACCGCCGTCGCCGCCTTTCCCGAGACGGCGTTCGTCGCCGCCACCACCGGCGCGACCAACCTGATCGCCTCGATCGTCTGCCGCGACACCGCGCATCTGTACCGGTACGTCACCGAGCGGCTGGGTCCCCTCGACGGCATCACCGACGTCGAGGTCACCCCGTCGCTGCGGGTGTTCAAGCAGGCCCAGGCGCTGATGGGCGCGGACCGGATCACGGTGGTGCCGCCGGACCGGAGGTCCTGAACCGGTCGGCGAGCGGGGCGTGCGACCGCCCGGCGAAGCGGGGGAGGGGAGGTCAGGCGTGTCGCTTGCCTCGAACACGTGTTCGTCTAAGCTGGTCGGCAGAACTTGTCGGTGCCGCCCTCTACTGTGGGCGCCAACCACACAACGATCACCCGTGAGAAGGGGAACAGACGATGGCACCACAGGCCTACGACCGCGACAAGGCTCTCGAACTCGCTCTGGCTCAGGTGGAGAAGAGCTTCGGCAAGGGTGCGGTGATGCGCCTCGGGGAGGAGGCGCGCCAGCCCATCTCGGTCATTCCGACAGGTTCCATCGCGCTGGACGTCGCCCTGGGCCTGGGCGGTCTGCCGCGGGGCCGCATCATCGAGATCTACGGTCCGGAATCCTCCGGTAAGACCACGCTCGCCATGCACGCCATCGCCAATGCCCAGGCCAACGGCGGTGTCGCGGCCATGATCGACGCCGAGCACGCCATGGACCCGGACTACGCCCGCAAGTTGGGCGTGGACACCGACGCCCTGCTGGTCTCCCAGCCCGACACCGGTGAGCAGGCGCTCGAAATCGCCGACATGCTCGTGCGTTCCGGCGCGCTGGACATCATCGTCATCGACTCGGTGGCCGCGCTGGTGCCCCGCGCCGAGATCGAGGGCGAGATGGGCGACAGCCACGTCGGTCTGCAGGCCCGCCTGATGAGCCAGGCGCTGCGCAAGATGACCAGCGCGCTCAACAACTCCGGCACCACCGCCATCTTCATCAACCAGCTGCGCGAGAAGATCGGCGTCATGTTCGGCTCGCCCGAGACCACCACCGGCGGTAAGGCGCTGAAGTTCTACGCCTCGGTGCGCCTGGACATCCGCCGGATCGAGACGCTGAAGGACGGCACCGACGCGGTCGGCAACCGCACCCGCGTCAAGGTCGTCAAGAACAAGGTGGCCCCGCCGTTCAAGCAGGCCGAGTTCGACATTCTCTACGGTGTGGGCATCTCCAAGGAGGGCTCGATCATCGATATGGGTGTCGAGCACGGATTCATCCGCAAGTCCGGGTCCTGGTACACCTACGAGGGCGATCAGCTCGGTCAGGGCAAGGAGAACGCGCGCAAGTTCCTGCTGGAGAACGTCGATGTGCGCAACGAGATCGAGAAGAAGATCAAGGAGAAGCTCGGCATCGGTGCCGATGTCACCGCAGACGCGGGCGCCGAGGCGCCCGTCGACTTCTAACCGATGCCGCACCGAGAAACGCCGGGGTCCGGGCCCGCCCGCGACCCCGGCGCGACTCGGCTCGAAGCGGTGGAACGCCTGCGCCGCCAACTCGAACGACTCGAGTCCGGCGGGCGTGCACGCGCGGACGAGTCCGCCGAGTCCGTTCGGCCGTATCGCCGCCCGGCCCGCAGGAAATCGTCCGGAGCGGGGGAGAACGGCAGCGGCCTGTGGCGTTCCGATGACGGTCCGATAGGCGCGGATGCCGGCGAACATCACTCGGGCAACTCCCGCACCGCCGCCCCGGACGACCGTGGTGGTACGTCCGATACCGGCCCGCGACTTCGGGGCCCCGATTCCGAGTCCGGCGGAAGTGAGTGGATCGGCCCGGAACTGCGGCACGACGGTCCTGCGTCCAGGGGGCTCGACGGCGAATTCGGCAAATCCGCTCGGCAGGACTCGGACTTCGGCCGCTACTGGCCTCCGGGGCGAGGGGAAGGCACACCACGCACACAGCGTCCCGGCGGTGATGCGGCCGTCGTCGCCGAGGGAGCGCCGCACTCTTCGAGGCCGGACGATGCGACATCCCCGGCGTCGTTCGCGCGTTCTGAGCCTGGACGGACGCCCCGTGCACCCGGCCGCGGGCAGCAGTATGAATCCCGTTCCGGCCGAACGGGTTCCGATTCGCTTCCCCGCACACGGCGATCGGGCGATGATTCGTTCGCAGAGGGAACCTGGCCGGGCACCAGCGCCGGAGGTTCCTCTGCCCGACGGCGATCGGGTGAAGGATCGGTCGGGGATGCGGCGGCACGGCTCGGAGACCGGGCGAACGAGCACGGTGCCGGACGGCGATTCGGGGATGGACTGCCGCAGAAGGGGATTGGTTCGGACGCTGTGCCGGACGAATCCGGGCGTCGTGCTCGGCGAGGGGCACGGCGGCCGGGGGAGGATGGGCAGAGGGAGGCTGCGGCGGGAACCGAGGCGCAGGCCAAGGATCTGTGTCTGCGGCTGCTGACCGATCGGGCTCGTAGCCGGGCAGAATTGGCGGACAAGTTGGCGGACAAGGGATTCGCGTCCGATGTCGCCGAGCGGGCGCTTGATCGGCTCGCCGCTGTCGGTCTGATCGACGATGCGGCATTCGCCGAGCAGTGGGTGCATTCCCGGCACACGTACTCCGGGAAGGGGAAGAAGGTGCTCGCCCAGGAGTTGCGGCGTAAAGGCGTCGCGCCCGAGGTCGCGGCTCCGGCGTTGGAATCCGTCAGCGCCGACGACGAACACGCCCGCGCCACGGAGTTGGTACACCGCAAGTTGCGTACTCTCCCCGCGGACCTGGACCGCGACAAGGCGACTCGCCGACTCGTGGGAATGCTGGCTCGCAAGGGCTACGACCCTTCCACCGCCTATACGGTCGTGAAGGCAGCGATCGCCGAGGCCGACCTCCCGGCCCCGCCCCGCCTCGAGCGCCCCGGATCGACCCTGCGTCGCACCGAACCATCCGAGCACACGACAGCGGATGATCTCGCCGCCCTCGACCACGCGGCGCCGAGCGGCATTCGACGCGATGACGTCGGCGACCACGCCGCCGAGGATGGCGATATCGCTGATCACCACATCGCCATTGCCGACCTCGCCGCCGATCGCGACGCCCTCTCCGAGGATGCGGCCATCGCCCTCATCCAGCGCAAACTGCGCACCAGTCCCCGGAACCTGGACCGCGACAAACTGATCCAACGCATGGTAGGCATGCTCGCCCGACGCGGCTACAACCAATCCCGAGCCTATGCACTCGTCAAAGCCGAGCTGGCGGCCGCAGGCATCGGATGATCCGGCACTGTCGGCCGGAATCGTCCAAGCGGATGTGGAAGATCCCGCCGTGGCCGAGGTGCTGTTCGCCGCGATCGGCGGTGATCGTTCCCGGCTCACCGCAGCATGTGATTACTACCGGAATGATTGCACCGCAACACTACTCGCGCTGATCGTGCACGGTCGACCGGTCGGTGTAGCGGGATACGAGGTGGGGCGCTCCGATGCCGCAGCTCTCGGTTTCTATCTCGCCGCAGGGTTCGCCGCCACCGCACCCGGTGAGAAATATTCTGGTGTCGAACGTTTCCGGGTGGATCTGCCCGGACTCTCGCCGGAACGGCCTGCCGGGCCACCTGCCCGAGGCGGATTGCGGGATAAATTCGATGGCAGGGTTCGCTACCCGTGCGAGACGATCGACGAACATCTGCTCGCGGGTGTGCGGTGAACAGTTCGAATACGACTCGGGAAAGAGTGTCTGTGGCGTCGAAGACTCATCACTATGCAGTGGACGTGATCTGGACCGGCAATACCGGAACGGGCACCAGCGGTTATCGGGAATACGAACGCGCGCACGACATCACGGCGGCGGGTAAGCCGGTGATCGCGGGCACCGCCGATCCCGCTTTCCGCGGTGTGCCGGAGCGATGGAATCCGGAAGAGTTGCTGGTCGCCAGCTTGTCGCAGTGCCACATGCTGTGGTTTCTCGCGCTCTGCGCGCAGGAGCGGATAGTCGTCACGGATTACACCGATCATCCGTCCGGGACGATGGTCGAGTCAGCCGAGGGCGGCGGGAAGTTCTCGGAAGTGGTGTTGCGCCCGCAGGTGCGCATAGCCGACGCCGCACACGCCGACCGCACCCGGACCCTGCACGAGCGCGCGCACGAACTCTGCTACATCGCAAACTCCGTCAATTTCGACGTCCGCTGCGAGCCGGTCGTATCGGTGGCAAGCGAATAGACCGAAGAGGTCCGAGCGCGAAATCCGACCGGTGTAAAGCCATGGTGATGGTTGCGCCGGCCGTGAGCCGGTCTGCTCCTGGGCGGTGGTCGAATGCCGTGCGGACTATCCGGCTCGCAACCCGAAGTGGGTGATGCCGTGCGCGGTGAACGAGGCGTAGGCGGGTGCCGGGACCCGTTCACCGCGGCGGCATTCCGCGTGTACAACCGCCGACTGCTCAGCGATGTAGTGGCTGGCTGATGGAGCAGCGTGGGGCTCCGACGGGTGGAGTCACGGTCGTGGGGCAGCGGTCACCCCAGCATGTCTACGAAAGCCCCCTCCCGACGTCTTGGGCGGTCAACGCGCCGACGGTGACGAGCCGCTGTCGATCCCAGCGCATCAACATCGCATTGAGATGTATCACATTTATTTAGTAGTTAGTAACTAGTAACTTAGCGCTCATGGCTGTACGGATGAGCAGAACCGAACGAGGTGGCCGGGGCGGCACGGGACTCGATCCGATGAACGTGCAGAGCCTCGCCCAGGACATGCCGCTGAACCTCTGTGCCGCAACGGCTGTCGGGCAGGTCGACGCGCCGGCCGAAAGCGTGCGCCCGCGATGAGCATCCCCATGAACGACCGCGGCGAGGCCTCTGCCCAGCAAGGCCGACATCTGAGTGCGGCACTGGTGTGCACGGCGTTGGCGGGTGCGGTGGTCGGCAGTGTCGGAGCGCCGCTGATCACCCCGGTCGCCACGGGAATGCGGGTGTCACTGGACGCCGCGCAGTGGACCTTGACGGTGACGTTGTTCAGTGGCGCGATCGCGGGCCCGGTCCTGGGCAGGCTCGGCAGCGGCCCGTACCGTCGTGTCACGATTCTGGTCACACTCGCCCTGGTCATGGTGGGCGGGCTGTTGACCGTGCTGCCACTTCCGTTCGCGGCGTTGCTGATCGGGCGCGGATTGCAGGGGCTCGCGGTCGCCGTCGGTGCGCTGTTGATGAGTGTTGCCCGCGCACATCTGCCAGCGGAGCGTTCGGCCTCGACGATCGCCGCGCTATCGGTCGCGTCGACCGTGGGCATCGGGGTCGGCTACCCGGCGATCAGCCTGGTCGACCAACTCGCGGGCCTGCGCGCCGCATACGGACTCGGACTCCTGCTGTCGGCGGCCGCGCTCGTCATCGCTTGGCGGACACTGCCTTTCGATGAGCCGGGGGAGGTGTCCCGGATCGATGTCGCCGGCGCACTGCTGTTGGCTCTGGGCACCCTCGGACTCCTGCTCGTGGTCGCGGAACCGTCGATATGGGCGACCGCATGGCAGGCGGGCGGCATCCTCGGCGGTTCGGTCGCGGTCCTGGCGGTGTGGGCGCTCGTCGAACTGCGCACCACGGCTCCGCTGGTGGACCTGCGGTTGCTCGGTCGTGGTCCCGTCCTGCGCGCGAACCTGGCGATACTCGTCGCCGGGGCAGGTTTGTATCTGCTGTTCAGTCTGTTCACTCGCTATGTGCAGACGCCCGCCGGTGCTCATTACGGGTTCGCACTCCCCGGCGTCGCCGCAGGCGCGGCCCTGATCCCGTTCTCGTTACTCGGATTCGTCGCGGGAAAAGCGGTGCCGCGCATGATCGCGCGCAGTACCGAACGCCGGACGTATGCGCTGTCGGTGATGATCGCCATCGTCAGCGCGCTGCTGTTCGCCGCCGATCGCTCGCTCCCGGCAGTCCTCGCCGCGATCGCCCTGCTCGGCTTCGCGGTCGGAGGCGTCTTCGCGGTGATGCCCGAACTCGTCCTTTCCGGCGTACCTCGGGCGGAGACGGCCAGCGTGCTGTCGATCAACCAGATCGCCCGCAGCATCGGAATGAGTATCGGCAGCGCACTCGCGGGCTTCCTGCTCGCCGCCACCACTGCGAGCGGTGCGATGCTCCCCACCCGCAGCGGCTACATCACCGCTGCACTGTGGGCACTGCCTCCGCTCGCCGCCAGCGCACTCGTCATCGGCATCCACCGATCGCCGCGTCGAGCGTCGGCGTCCTGACCCGCGACAGCCGGTCGGCCGACCAGGCCGAGTGCGGCCCGCACCCGTGCGAGCCTTCGCGACACCGGAATCGTTCTGCCGGAACAGGATTCCGTCGATGCGTGCCGCTGGCTGGACGAAGAAGATGCCCGATCGGCAGCGCGGCCTGCCCGAGGCCGCGTCGGGCCGATGCTGCGGCGATGCCGTCGGTGGTCGCGCGATCCGTGTCGTACGGACAGCCGAACACGCTGTGCCGATCAGGCGGGGTAGGTCTGGAGATGGTCCAGGACGACGAAGGCGCTGGATGGGCTGGCGGCGGTGACGGCCTTGCGGAGCGGGGCGAGTCCGCCGGTATCCTTCGCGGGCAGGCTCAGCGGGAGGTCGAAATCGTCCCAGTGTGTGGGGAGGATGTGGGGCGGATTCTCGAGGGTGCGCAGCAGGCGTGGGACGTAGTCGTGGACGTTCGAGCCGCCGACGGGCAGGAGCAGGACGTCGGGGCGCAGGCCGGCCAGCTCGGATTCGATGTAGTTCGAGCCGCCGAAGTTCAGCACCGAACCTCCGGGGGTGTCGATCTGGTAGGCGAGGGTGCCGCCCTCGACGAGGTCGGCGATGGTTCGTGGGCGTGGCGGCGGGGCCGACGGACGCGTTCCGGGAAACGGTATGCGGGCGCGCGGGCCGAGCTGGGAATGCAGGGAGCGCAGAACCCGGATCTGGTGACTGCCGCAATCGATGTACTCGCCGCCGGACGCCGTCGACAGCTGATCCGGTGGCGCGCCGAGCGCGATCAGGAGGTTCAGGTGGGATTCGGTGCCGATCACGGTGGCGCCGGTGCGGTGGGCCAGATATGGGACGTCGGTGAGGTGGTCGTAGTGCCCGTGCGTGACCAGGATGTGGTCCGCGCGTAGTTCGCCGCTGTCGACGTAGTGGTCGATCAGGGCGGTGTCCACCGAGAGCGGCGTCGCCGGATCGGCGCCGGACGGGGTGTAGGTGCCGGTCCGGAATCTCGTCAGCCACGGGTCGATCAGCACCGTCCGGTCGCCGCCGGGAGCGGAGATCCGGATCTCCCAGCCGTTGTTGCCCCACCAGCGCAGCCGGATCCCGGTCAGTGCCCGTGCGGGGAGGGTGTTCTCCTCGGCGGTTCCGCAGGCCACGCCACCCACTGCCGCCGCGACACCCGCGCCGACGCCGAACAGCCCGCGGCGCGTGAGTGGCAAAATTTTCCCGTTCATCTGATCCTGCTTCGATTCTGTTGTGCTGGTAGGGAATTGATATCAGTTCAACGCCGTGACCGCGACGTTCGCGGCCTGGGCGATGAGGGCGTTGTCATAGCTGTCGTCGCGACCGCCGCGAGTGGACATGACCGCGAGGACGAGTGGCGCGCGACGCGGCGGCCACAGCACGGCGATGTCGTTGCGTGTGCCGTACTCGCCGTTGCCGGTCTTGTCACCGACCACCCAATCGGCCGGGACTCCGGCCCGAATCAGCCCCGCACCGGTCGTATTGGCGCGCAGCATCGCGGTCAGCAAGGCGCGACCGTCCGGAGGCAGTGCACTGCCCAGCGTGTAGGCCCGCAGGTCGGTGGCGAAGGTGCGGGGAGTGCTGGTGTCTCGCGCGTCGCCCGGGACCGCCTCGCTCAGCGCCGGTTCGAGACGGTCGTTCCTGGTCACCTGATCGCCCAGATTCCGCAGGTCGCGCTGTAGTCCGGGCGGGCCGCCCAGCAGTCCGAACAGGAGATTCGCCGCGGTGTTGTCGCTGTAGCGCACCGCGGCGTCCAGCAGATCCCGCACCGTCATTCCCTCGGCCACGTGCTGACGGGTGATCGGTGCGTAGGCCGTGAGATCCGTTGCGGTATAGGTGATCCGGCGTTCCAGTTCGGCGGGACTCGCGGTGGTCAGGATCGCCCCCGCCTCCAGCGCCTTGAATGTGGAGCAGAACGCGAACCGCTCGTCGGCGCGGTATTCCACGGTGCGCCCGGACCCGGTGTCCAACGCGAAAACGCCGAGGCGCGCGCCGAATCGGCCTTCCAGCGCGCCGAATCGGCCCGCCAGTGCGCTGCCGCCGACCGACGTCGTCGCCGGGGCGGTGGTGTGTGCGACGGATTCGGAACGGTCCGAGCCGCATGCGCACAGCCCCAGCAGGGCCACGCCGACCACGACGGTGGCAGCGACGCGGCGCACCCGCGCGGAATGGAACATCGACGGCACCTCCGATCGACCGCCGCACCGGTGCGGGCGGCGTGGTGACGACGAGCCTGGCACCGATCGGTGATGCCGTCCAAGACAGAAATCGGCGAAACCATGCCGAATCGGCATAGACTGCCCGATCGTGGATATGGTCGCCGCCTGCCGAGCCTTCGTCTCGGTCAGCAGTCACGGCAGTTTCACCGCGGGGGCCGCCGCGGCGCGAATCCCGCAGTCGGTGGCCAGCCGCCGGATCGCCGCGCTCGAACAGCATTTCGGCGCCCGGCTGCTGGACCGCACCTCGCGCACCGCGACGCTCACCGCCTTCGGCCGCGACATGCTGCCCTCGGCGCGCCGGTTGGTGGAACTCGCCGAGGCGATGCAGGACGAGGCCGAACGCGCCCGCGCCCGGCCCTTCCGGATGGCGGTGCCCGCCGTTTGCGGACCGCTCCCGCTGGCCCGTCTGGTCGCCGACGGTGCGGCCCAGGGGCTCACGCTCGATCCGCATCCGGCCGATCCGCGCGAACGCGTCGAACTGGCCCGCACCCAGGAGGTGCGCGCGGCCCTCGTCGCGGTTCCCGCCGATCGCGCGATCTGGCGAATCCCGTTGGGACTGGCCGAGTTCGGCGATCCGGACAGTACGCCGATCTACCTGGAGACCCTGCGCGCCGGACGCGCCGACCGAGACAGCCGGCGCCGCCGAGTCTGGATCCAACCCGAGGACGATGTGCCGCACATCCGCGATCGCGTCATCCGGCTGCGCGATTCGCTGGGGCTGCAACCGATTCAAGTCGTCGTGGGTCCAGCTCTGGTCACCGCCGCGGCCGCGGTCCTGGCCTCCCGCGACCTGCTGCTGTGCACCCCGGCCCAGGCGGCCGAATTCGGCCTGAACTGGCGGCCCATCGGTGAACTGGACCCGGCTCGCGGCTACGACATCACCGCCGCGTATCCCGAGGACGCCGACCGCATCGCCACCCTGTCCCACCGCGCGATCGCCCACTGCCTGGGCGCGCCCGGATACCGGGACCATGATGGGCCTCGGTAGTGCGCGGTCGTGAAAGCCGTTGTGCAGCAGTGGGTGTCGGCCGGTTTAGTTCTGCTCGGTGGCCTGACTGGTCGGCCGGGCACGGTGTGCTGGATGCCGGGATATCGTGTGCGGTGGTGATTGTGGTTGGGCGGCAGTTGGTGCGGGCTGTTGTGGTTCTGCGCGGTGGCGTGAGTGGGCGGTGGGCACGGCGTGCTGGATGCCGGGGACTGTCGGTGCCCGGCAGTGCGGTGTATCGGATCGGGGCTGGGCCGACTGCCGCAGTGCCTGGCCGTCGGGGTTCCGGCGTGCGTTCTCGAGGAGTCCAGCGGTGTGCTCCGGCAGGGCGCACCGGAAGTATCGAGAGTTGTGCGATCGGTGGTGTGCTCGTGAGAGAGGTTGTGCGGCAATGGGTATGACCACTGCGGTACGGGTGGCGCGACAGGAGCTGGACGACGCCGGGCTGCGCGGGTCGATTCTGGTGCGGGATCTGGACAGCGGGGACGAACTCGGCATCGATGCGGAATTGGAGTGGCCGATTGCGTCGCTGGTGAAAGTGCCGCTCGTGGTGGCCACGCTGGAGCGGATCGGGCGAGGTGAGCTGGATCCGGCGACGGCGATCACGGTGCGGCCGGGCGCGACCACCACGCCGGGCCCGCTCGGAGTGGCGAAATTCCGGCATCCCGCCACGATCGCGCTGGACGATCTGCTGTATCTGAGCATCGCCATCAGCGACAGCGCCGCCGCCGACGCGCTGTTCGCCCTCACACCGCCCGCCGAGGTGGCCGCCGAGCTGCGGCGGCTCGGCTACGACGGAATCGCCGTGCGGCATCTCATGGACGATCTGACGCACACCCCGGCCGAGGCGTTCGAGCAGGCCCAGGCGTATCTGGCGCACACCCTCGCCATCGAGGCGGCCACCGCCGGACACGGCCACGCGGTGCCGCAACTGGACGTCGGCAGTGCCAACACCGGCTCGGCCCGCGCCTTCGCGGATCTGCTGCAGGGACTGTGGCGCCCCACGACGATCACCGATCCGGCCGCCGTTCGAACTCGGGAACTGATGGCGGACAACGTACTGCGGCATCGCCTCGCACCGGACTTCAGCTCCGATGCCTCGCGCTGGTCCTCGAAAACCGGTTCACTGCTGAACTTCCGGCACGAGGTCGGCGTCGTCGAACACGCCGACGGTCAGACCCTCGCCGTGGCGGTGCTGACCCAGTCCAGGGTCCCGGCGGTGGTCCAGCCCGGCGCGGAGGCGATCATGGCCAAGGCCGCCCGAATCATCCACAACGAGTTGCGAATTCGCCCCTAGCGAGGGATTCGGAGATCGAAGAAGCCCGCGTCGGAAGGTCCGACGACCCGGGCGATCTGCGCACACAGCTGGACCGGCCGCTGCACATCGGTCGAGGCCTTCCCGCTGGTCAGAATCGCCCCGGACAGTCCGCGAGCCGGATCGGCCCAGCCGTACTGCGTGGTCAAACCGCTACGGCCGAAATGGGATTCGGTGTGCGGCCCGAATTTCGACCGCCGGCCGCCGAGCTCGAATCCGGCCCTGCTGACCCGTCCGGCCGCGCCGGGAATCCACTTCGCCGGTGCGGCCGCGGTCCGGACGGTGTCCGGTTTCATGATCCGCACGCCATCCAATTCGCCTCCGCGCGTGAGGATCTCGTAGAAGCGCGACAGCTCCGACGCGGTGGTGACGAGATTGCCCGACGGCAGTTCGGCGGTGAGGAAATCGCGATTCTTCTGCTCGGACGTCGGCCCGTTCAACGCGCCGCCGAGCGCCTTGTGTGCGAGGAACTTCATCATCCGGGTAGGTTCGGGGCCGGTCCTGACGCTGGGTACGACCCGGTCGATATCGTCGGCCCGCACGCCGAAACTGGTCCACCGGAAACCCAGCGGGTCCAGAATCTGCTCCGCCAGGTGATCGCGCATCCGCTTACCCGTGACCCGCTGCACCAGCAGCCGCTGGATCAGTCCGCCGGTCATCGCGTGATAGACCCGGAATCGCCCGCGCGGCCAGGTCGGGGTCAGATCGGCCAGCGCCCGCGCGGCCAGCTCGTCGTCCACCACCAGCTCGAAACCGCGGTACGGCCCCGTCACGAACGGCACGCCCGCGGCATGGGACAGCACGTCGCCGATGGTGATCGACTCCTTGCCGTGCGCCGCGAATTCGGGAATGTGCCGGGCGACGGGGTCCTCGTACCGGAAGTGTCCCTGCTCGATGAGCATCGCCATGACCGCCGCGGCGACGCCCTTCGCGGTGGAGAATCCGCAGAACGGCATATCCGGGGTCAGCAGGATCTTCTCGGCGGCGGGATCGTCGCCGGGGGCGTTACCCCAACCGTGCCCGATCGCACGGTTGAGCACGATGCGGCCGTTGCGCCGCAGGCAGACCTGGATCGCGGGGGTGGTGCCCAGCCGGTACCACTGCCGGACCGAATCCCACACCGCCTCGACCTGCGCCCTGCTCAGACCGGCGGCGGCCGGATCGTCCTCGGCTCCGATCGTGGTCACCGCGTCTACGTCCTCGGCGATGGTCACCAGCGTTGCGGGTGTGCTCATCCGGCCAGCATAGGTCGGGCCGGGACGGCGTCCCACCTCGCGGCGAGAGGTGCGCCGGGCTCCCCGCGCGGTAACCCGGCGCACCGTACCGTCAGACCGCGGCGAATCCGGTGCGCAGATCGGCGAGGATGTCCTCGATTCCCTCGATGCCGACCGCCAGGCGCACCAGGCCCGGCGTGACGCCCGCGGCGAGCTGCTCCTCCGGCGTCAGCTGCGAATGGGTGGTCGAGGCCGGGTGGATCACCAGCGAGCGGACGTCACCGATATTGGCGACGTGGCTGTGCAGGGTCAGCGCCTCCACGAAGCGCTTTCCGGCGTCCACGCCACCGGCCAGCTCGAATCCGATGATCGCACTGGTCCCCTTGGGCGCCAATTGCTTTCCGCGCTCGTACCACGGCGAGGACGGCAGACCGGCATAGGCGACGGAGGTGACCTCCGAACGCTCGGAAAGGAATTCGGCAACCGCCTGGGCGTTCTGCACGTGCCGCTCCACCCGCAGGCTCAGCGTCTCGAGGCCCTGGCTGATCAGGAACGCGTTGAACGGCGCGATGGCCGAGCCCAGGTCGCGCAGCAGCTGTACACGGGCCTTGAGCGCGTACGCCGGAGCGCCCAGATCCGCGTACACCACGCCGTGGTAGCTCGCATCGGGCTCGACGAAACCGGGGAAGCGCGGCGTGCCGTCGGCATCCTGCACGGTCCAGTCGAAAGTGCCGCCGTCGACGATCACCCCGGCGATGGCCGCACCGTGGCCGCCGAGATACTTCGTCGCCGAGTGCACCACGATGTCGGCGCCGTGCCGCAGCGGCTGGATCAAATACGGTGTGGGAACGGTGTTGTCGACGATCAGCGGCACACCCGCGGCATGCGCGACCTCGGCGATACCGGGGATGTCCAGGATGTGGTTCTGCGGGTTGGACACCGTCTCGCCGTAGAGCGCCTTGGTGTTCGGGCGGATCGCCGCGCGCCACTGCTCCAGATCGTCCGGGTCCTCGACGAATTCGACGGTGATGCCGAGTTTGGGCAGCGTGTAGTGGAACAGGTTGTAGGTGCCGCCGTACAGCCGCGGGCTGGACACGATGTGGTCACCGGCACCGGCGACGTTCAGCAGCGCGAAGGTCTCCGCGGCCTGTCCGGAGGACAGCAGCAGCGCCGCGACGCCGCCCTCGAGCGCGGCGATCCGCTGCTCCACCGCGTCCTGGGTGGGGTTGGCGATGCGGGTGTAGATGTTGCCGGGCTCGGCGAGGCCGAACAGCGCCGCCGCGTGCGCGGTATCGCGGAAGGTGTAGGAGGTGGTCTGGTAGATCGGTAGCGCGCGGGCGTTGGTGGTGTCGTCGGGCACCTGGCCCACGTGGATCTGCTTCGTCTCGAAACTCCAAGCCGCGCTTGGATCTTCGGGCGTCGTCGAATCGGGCTGAGAGGACTCGTTGGCGGTCATTCGGCAACGGTAGAAATGATGCTCTCGCCAGGAAATATTTTCACGCGGCCCGATTCCAACACCGGCCGCGAACTGCGGGCTTCCGCTCCCCGGATCCGGCCGTCGAGCGGGCCCTCAGTACCGGTCGACGGTGGGCGGTGCGGGGATCTGGAAGTCCGCGCCGAGGTTCTCGGCCAGTGCGGTCTGCCACGGCTTGGCCGGGTCGGTGAGCATCGCGGTGATCGCGTCGCCGATTTTGTCGCGAGATTCCTTGTCGCCCTTGCGCAATCCGATTCCGTAGAACTCCTGCACCGGATTGCCGTCCACGGTGATCGGACCCAGCAGCTTCAGCAGCCGGGGCGAGCGCGCCTGATAACCCGCCAGGATGATGTCGTCGGTGGTGACCGCGTCGACCATCCTGCTCTCCAGTGCCTCCACGCACAGCGAATAGGTGTCGTACTCGGTCAGTTTCACGCCGCCCTGGGGGAATTCCCGCCGCACCTGTTCGGCGGATGTGGACCCGGCGACCGTGCACACTCTGCTGCCCGGCGGCAGGGCGTTCGGATCGTGGATGGCGGTGTTGTCCGCACGGATCAGCAAGCCCTGATGCGCGACGAAGTAGGGCCCGGCGAAATCGACCTTCTGCTTACGTTGATCGGTGATCGAGTAGGAGGCCACGACCATGTCGACCTGCCCGCTCTGGATCAGCCGCTCGCGCTGGGCCGAGGGCGCCTCCTTGAACGTGATGCCGCCCGGCGCGACACCCAGTTTCCCCGCGACGTAGGTCGCGACGGCCACGTCGAATCCGGAGAACGAGCCGTCCCGGTTCTGCAACCCCATCCCGGGCTGATCGAATTTGATGCCGACGGTGAGCTTTCCGGCGGCGGCATCCTGGACCGCGGTTCTGGGACTGCCCGCGCCGCATCCGCTCGCCGCGACCGTGAGCGCCAGAACGCCGATGCCGAGGCGCAGTGCCCGGGTGAACCTCATCGAATGCCCTCTCTGCTGAACGGACCGTGCTGCGTGCGGATCGCTGGCATTCCCAGTGTGCGGCAAGGCCGGTCGATGATTCCGGATCTTGCCCGCAAAGCCCCCGGCGCGCCGGGAACGCGTTACCGATACCCTGGACGGGTGAATTCGTCGATGCAGGTGGCAGCAGGTGCCGCGGAAGGAGCGGTGGCCGCCGCGGACACGACCCGTACCTACGAGGTGCGCACGTACGGGTGCCAGATGAACGTGCACGACTCCGAACGGCTCTCGGGCCTGCTCGAGGACGCCGGATATCACCGGGCCGAACCCGGCGCGACCGCGGATCTGGTGGTGTTCAACACCTGCGCGGTCCGCGAGAACGCGGACAACAAGCTCTACGGAACCCTCGGACACCTGGCCCCGATCAAGGCCGGTCGGCCCGGTATGCAGATCGCGGTCGGCGGCTGCCTGGCCCAGAAGGATCGCGACACCGTGCTGCGCCGCGCCCCCTGGGTGGACGTGGTGTTCGGCACGCACAACATCGGCTCGCTGCCGGTGCTGCTCGAGCGGGCCCGGCACAACGAGCAGGCCCAGGTCGAGATTCTCGAATCACTCGAGGCGTTCCCCTCGACGCTGCCCGCCAAGCGTGAGTCGGCCTACGCCGGATGGGTGTCCATCTCGGTGGGCTGCAACAACACCTGCACCTTCTGCATCGTGCCGTCGCTGCGCGGCAAGGAGGTCGACCGCCGTCCCGGCGATGTGCTCGCCGAGGTGCAGGCGCTGGTCGATCAGGGGGTGCTGGAGGTCACCCTGCTCGGCCAGAACGTCAATTCCTACGGGGTGAACTTCGCGGACCCCGGCCAGGCGCGCGACCGTGGTGCGTTCGCCCAGCTGTTGCGGGCCTGCGGGAATATCGAGGGACTCGAGCGGGTCCGGTTCACCTCACCGCATCCGGCCGAATTCACCGACGACGTGATCGAGGCGATGGCGCAGACCCCGAACGTGTGCCCGCAGCTGCACATGCCGCTGCAATCGGGCTCGGACCGGGTGCTCAAGGCCATGCGCCGGTCGTACCGTGCGGCGCGTTATCTGGGCATCATCGAGAAGGTGCGTGCGGCGATGCCGCACGCCGCGATCACCACCGACATCATCGTGGGCTTCCCCGGGGAGACCGAGGAGGACTTCCAGCAGACCCTGGACGTGGTGCGTCAGGCGCGTTTCACCAGCGCGTTCACCTTCCAGTACTCGATTCGTCCGGGCACGCCCGCGGCCACCATGGCCGATCAGGTGCCCAAGGCGGTGGTGCAGGAGCGGTACGACCGGCTCATCGCGCTGCAGGAGGAGATCTCGCTGGCGGCGAACCGGGCGTTGCTCGGAACCGAGGTCGAATTGCTGGTCGCCGAGGGCGCGGGCAAGAAGAACGCCGCCACCGCCCGGATGAGCGGGCGGGCGCGTGATGGCCGGCTGGTGCACTTCCGGCCGCCGGAGCACAACACCATCCGCCCCGGTGACATCGTCGACGTCGTGCTGACCGAGGCCGCGCCGCACCACCTGATCGCCGACGGCGAGATTCGCGGGCACCGCCGCACTCGCGCGGGCGATTCGCACGAGCGCGGCATCACGCCCAAGACCGCTCCGATCGGCGTCGGGCTCGGTCTGCCGCGGATCGGCGCACCGGAACCGCTGCCGGCCGCCGCGGGTTGCGCGTCCGGATGCGAGGTGTGATCGTCCGGCGCCGGGTGCGAATACGACGTCGGGTCGTAGTGCCCTGACGTCGAGTCGTAGGGTGGGAGCATGACCCGGTGGCGAGGCCGGGCCGACCCAGCGCCAGAACCGCGACCAGTGGTGGAGAACTGATGCCCGAACGTCCCGAAGACGAATCCCGGCCGGGGCGGTCTGCCTCGGCCGGTGCGCGCGGTGCTCCCGGTGCGTCCGGATCGGATAGTGAAGCCGTTGTGCCGCAAGATGATTCGGCCTGGAACGACACCGCGCCGGACACCGCCGCCGCATCCGGGAGCGCGAGCAGCGATCACCCGTCGAACGAGGAGCAGATGAATTCCGAGCAGACTCAGGTCTTCGAGTCCTACCACGACGATCTGGAGGCGGTCGAACGCAAGATCGCCGGTGAGATCGATCCCGGCTACCGCGCGATGGTGGTCGCGGGCGCGGTGTTCGTGCTGCTGCTGACCCTGGTGCTGCCGCATACCGGGCACACCCGCGGAATGGACATCCTGCTGTTCGACCACACCGCCGTCGCCGACCACATCGGGCTGCCCTCGCGGGTGTTCCAATGGTTCGTGCTGATCTTCGGGATCGGCTTCTCCTCGCTTGCCCTGCTGACCCGGCGCTGGACCCTGGCCTGGCTCGCGGTCGCCGGTTCGGCCGTGGGCAGCGTCTTCGGCGTGTTGTCCATCTGGCACCGCCAGACTCCGGAACTGGGCAATTATCACGGCGCGGGACCGTCGATCGGGCTGATCCTCGGCGCGATCGCGATGATCGTGCTCACCTTCCACTGGCTCAAGGTGGTCTGGAGCCGCACGGCGGTCCAGCTCGAGGCCGAGGAACAGCGTCGCGTGGCCGCGGCGGCCGAAGAGGAGCGCCACCGTCGTTGGCTGCTGGGCGAGGACGATCCGACCGAGAAGTGATCCGGCGCGGGCTCAGCGGCTCGGCGCTGGCTGCGGTATCTCCCATGCCGTGGCCAGCCGTGACGGCCGCAACCGCGTGCCGCCGCCGAAGAACTCGCAGAACTTCATGATCAGCGGATCCCAGCGGTCCGGGTCGACGTGTTCGGTGTCCGGTACGACCAGATCGTTCTCGACGTGGGCGCGCACCACCCGCACGGTATGTGCGGTGACCTGGCCGCCGAACGGCTCGGCGGAGACGAGTTCGCATTCGAGCTGAATCGGGCACTGCGCCACTCTCGGGGCCGCGACGAGGTCGGCCGGGAGCGGTGTCAGCCCGGCCGCGCCGAACTTGTCCGGCTCGTAGCGGTAGCCCTTCTCGATCTTGTGCGGGGTCAATTCCGGCGCTCCGGTCAGCAATGCCAGCCGATCCACCGCCTCGGCCAGATCCGGGCCGGGCAGGTTCAGCACGCATTCGCGTTCGCGCAGGAGGTTGCTCGTGGTCTGGGATCCGGTGTTCATCCCGAGCATGCACTGATCACCCAGCCACCATGCCGAGGACATCGGCGCCAGATTGGGAGTGTGGTCGGGATTGCGGGTGCCGATCAGCACCACCGGCGTCCCGAAGTAGAGAACTTTCAGATCAACGACTCGATGCATACCGCCCACGATGCGCGATCCGCGCGGACCGGCGCTGGCGGTAATCGGACGCGGCGTTGATGCCGGGTCCGATTACCGCGCAACGTGTTTCAGCGGCGGGTGACCGCGCCCTCGGCGGCCTCGGCCCATTCGCGCCACTGCTGGGCCTGTTCCATGGCCTTGTCCGCGTCGCGGGTGCGACCGGCCGCCTGAGCCTTGGCCGCCTGCTCCTCGAACTGCGCGACGCGCTCGCGGAACTGCGCGGCGCGCGCGACGGCCTCGGGGTCGGTGCGCCGCCACTGGGTGTCGACCGCGTCGCGGACCTGCTTCTCGAGCGCGCGCAACCGGCCCTCGAGTTCCTGCATGCGCTCGCGCGGGACCTTGCCGATCTCGTCCCACCGGTCCTGCAGATGCCGCAGCTCGGTGCGCGCCGCGTCCAGATCGGATTCCAGATGGGTCGCGATGCGGTGCTCGAATGCGGACAGCAGTTCCAGCTTGGCGGTCGCGTTCTGCTCGAATTCGGCGTCGCGCTCCGAGGCCGCGGCATTGCGCGCGCCGAAGAAGACGTCCTGGGCGGCCTTGAAACGCCGCCACAGCTGGTCGTCGGCCTCGCGCGGCGCCCGGCCCGCGGCTTTCCACTCGGACAGCAGATCGCGGAAGAGCGAGGCGGTGCCGGCCCAATCGGTCGAGGAGGACAGCTCCTCCGCGCGCACGCACAATTCCTCCTTGCGCGCCTTGGCCGCGGCACGCTCGCGATCGAGTTCGGCGAAATGCGCGCCACGGCGGCGGTTGAACGCCTCCCGCGCCTTGGAGAACCGCCGCCACAGGGCGTCGTCGACCTTGCGGTCAACTCCGCGGATGGTCTTCCACTCGTCCAGGATCTCCCGCAGCCGGTCGCCGGCGGCCTTCCACTGGGTGGAGTCGGCGGCGATCTGCTCGGCCTCGGCGCACAGGCTCTCCTTGCGCTCGGTCTGCTCGTGCCGGGAGCGCTCCTTCTCCTCCTTGGCCTGCGCGGCCGCTTCCTCGGAGTGCTCGGCGATCGCCTGCAGCCGGCGGGCCAGGCCCTCGATATCGCCGATCACCGCCGCTGTCGGCAACGATTCGGCAAGCGCGAGAGCCGCGGTCTTGGTCTTGCGGGCGTCGGTCCCGGCCGCCAAGCGCGCCTCGAGCAGGGCGACCTCGGTGGCCAGATCGTCGAAGCGGCGGCCGAAGTGCGCCAGGCCCTCGGCGGCGTCGCCGGCCTGCCAGGAACCGACCTGGCGCTCGCCCTCCGAGGTTTTGACCCAGGCGGTGCCGTCGTCGTCGACGCGGCCCCAGCGGCTCGGATCGCTGACCGTCGGCACCACGACCGGATGTGGATGCTCCTGCCCCGCGCCCGGGGCGTGCTTGATCGCATGCGGTTTGGGCGGTTCGTGCGCCGCGGGTGCCTGGGGTTTGCGGGCGCCCGGTGCCGGGGTACCCGGTTTCGGTGCGCCCGGCCGCGGTGCGCCGGGTTTGGGCACGGGCCGGGCCGCGGCATCGGCGGGTGTGGATCCCTGTGCGGCGGGGATGCTGGACTGCTGCGCCGTGCCGGTGTCCGGATGGGTGGCCTTCTCGGTTCCGCTGTTCTCGGTCATCACTCCTCGTCCCTGCCGCGCGTCACGGCTGCCTGGTTACGCCCTAGCTTCATCCCCATTCAACCAGCCGAACCACGGATACGCCGCCTCTTATCGCGGGTGGCGCGACGCGAGCGGTGGCAGCGACCGCGAAGACGTGGTAAAGCCACGCGCGAGCGGGTCGATGCGAGCGCCGTCGGACTGCCCCGCGACGGGTCGGTACTCTCCGCGCGCGGTCCGCCCGGACCGGCCGCGCCGCGCTGCCGGACCGGGCCGCTACCGTTGACGGCGTGTTCGGTCTCGCCGCGTTGATCCCCTCACCGCCCGTGTTGGTCCCCGAATTGTGCGGCGGACGTCCCGCGGCCGACGACGCGCATCCCGCGGCCCGGGTACCCGCGTTGCGGGAAGCGGTGCTGACCGCGGTGCGCCGACTGGCCCAGCAGGCGTCGCGGTGGACGATTGTCGGGGTGGACGTGGCGGAGGACGGAAGTCCCGGTGAAGTGAGGACCTTCGTCACCCAGGCGGTCGGCGTGTCGCCGGGTCCGAGCGCGATTCCGGGCGAGGTCCCGAACTTCGACACCGGGACGGTCGGCACATTCCGGGCATATGGGGCCGATATCCGCGTCGCGCTGTCGGACGCCGCGCTGGAAGGGAACGCTCCCGCCGATCCCGATCTGCCGCTGCCGGTGCTGATCGGCGGATGGGTGCGTGGCTGTGCCGGCGGCGGGGTGAGGGCCACGGCGAGGCTGGTGGATCGCGACGCTCCGGTCGCGCGCTGTGTCGAACTGGGCGAGCGGCTGCGTCGCGAGGCGGACACCGAACCCGGGACACACGGTGTGCTGGTGATCGCCGACGGTGCGGCCACCTTGTCGACCAGTGCGCCCGGCTATCTGGATCCGCGCGCGCAGGCGGTGCAGGACGAGATCGACGACGCCCTGTCCGCGGGCGACCGGACCGCTCTGACGGCGCTGGACACCGATCTGTGCGCGGACCTGGGAGTATCGGGCCGCGCGGCCTACCAGGTTCTGGCCGGATTGTTCTCCGCCGATGTCCCCGAGGTCGAAACCCTCTACCGGGCAGCGCCTTTCGGCGTCGGCTACCAGGTGAGCACCTGGCGCTCCGGGGCCGGTTCGTGATCACCCCGATCGCGGTTGTCGGCCCCACCGCCACCGGAAAGTCCGATCTGGCACTGGATTTGGCGCAGCGCCTGAACGGGGAGATCGTCAACATCGATGCCATGCAGCTGTACCGCGGCATGGACATCGGCACCGCGAAACTTCCGATGGCACAGCGTCGCGGCATCGCCCATCATCAGCTCGACGTGCTCGACGTCACCGAAACCGCCACCGTCGCGGCGTATCAGAGCGGCGCCTCGGCCGATGTCGAGGCCATCATGGCGCGCGGGCGCACCCCGGTCATCGTGGGCGGATCGATGATGTACGTGCAGGCGCTGCTGGACCGGTGGGAGTTCCCGGCCACCGATCCGCAGGTCCGCGCGAAATGGGAGGCGCTGCTGGCCGAGGGTGGCGTGGGCGCTGTGCACACCGCGCTTCGGGACGCGGATCCCGTTGCGGCGCAGACGATCCTGCCCACCGACGGCCGCCGGATGGTGCGCGCGCTGGAGGTGGTGGAACTCACCGGCCGCCCGTTCGCCGCCTCGCAGCCGCAGATCGGTGAACCACATTGGGGCACGATAATTCTCGGCGTGGACCGGGAGACCGCGCAACTCGACGCCAGGATCGAGCTGCGCACCGCGACCATGTTCGAGGAGGGGCTCGTGGACGAGGTGCGCGGGCTCGTCGGTCAAGGCCTGCGTGATGGCCAAACTGCTTGCCGCGCAATTGGTTACGCTCAGGTTCTCGCCCATTTCGACGGCGAGTACGATCTCGACCACGCCCGCGAGCGCACCCTCATCGGTACTCGCCGCTACGTCCGCCGGCAACGCTCGTGGTTCCGTCGCGATCCGCGCGTGCACTGGCTCGACGGCGCCGACCCCCGTCTCCCCGAGACCGCCCTCGAATACGTGTTGTCCGTCCTCCCGCGCGATGCCCGCGAACACTTGGAGCGTTGACGCACGGTTCCGAACTCGTGCATCGATCACATTGAACAGAGGTTCACCTGATCCGGCCCCGCGTCGTAGGGTCCTGGTCCCCGTCCACCGGGCCTGCGTTCGGGCCCGTCTGCGGCAACTGCGCTTCACCCGGAGCCGCATCGACCACGATCCGATCGATATCGGGAACCGGTCGCCGCAGTCCGCGCCCCGGACGGGACGGGAACATGCAGCACGTGTACCGCACGGACAGCGAGAACCAGTTCGTTCATACGTTCGCGGGCAGGTCGGCGCTGCGCGGATCGAGGCCGCGCAGTTCCCTCGGGAACGCCTGTTGCCGGTGGTGGAATCCGCGCCGCAGGCTCGGTGTTGGAGACCGCGTGGGGTGCGGGCGGACCCCGGTGACGGGCGGTGTGGTGCGGAACAGGGAGAATGCGAGAGTGTCCGATATCGAATTCACCAAAGGCCACGGCACGCAGAACGATTTCGTGATCCTGTTCGACCCGGAGGCCGAGTTGGATCTCACGGCGAGCCGGGTGGCGGCGCTGTGCGATCGGCAGCGTGGCCTCGGAGCGGACGGTGTGTTGCGGGTGGCGTGGGGTGAGCCGCTGGTCGAAGCCGGTGTGCTGGACGCGCTGCCCGAGGGGGTCGGCCCGGACGACTGGTTCATGGACTACCGCAACGCCGACGGTTCGATCGCGGAGATGTGCGGCAACGGGGTGCGGGTCTTCGCGCATCACCTCGCGGTGATCGGCGCGGAAACCAGCGGCTCGTTCGTGGTCGGGACGCGGGCGGGGGCGCGACCGGTGCTCGTGCACGCCGCGGACCGTGTGCACGGCGAGGTCACCGTGACGATGGGCTCGGTGCGTGAGCTGGGCAAATCCTTCGCGACGCTCGGCGGCCGGGCGCTGCCGGGGATCGGCATCGACGTCGGCAATCCGCACCTGGCCTGCGTGGATCCGGAACTGACGGCGCATGCCCTGGCGCAACTCGATCTGACCGCGGCCCCCGGCTACGAACCGGAGATGTTCCCGCACGGCGTGAACGTCGAGATCCTCACCGCGCTGAGCGGCTCCAGCGACGGCCCGCGCGCGGTCGATATGCGCGTGTACGAACGCGGCGTCGGCGAAACCCGTTCCTGCGGAACGGGAACCGTGGCCGCGGCCGCCGCGGCACTGCTTCGCGAGGGCTTCGTGATCGAGCAGGATTGCGGCGAGGTGCTCGTGCGGGTGCCCGGGGGTGCGGTCACCGTGAGCATCGATCGCGGCGACGCGCGGCTGCGCGGGCCGTCCGAGCTGGTCGCCTCGGGGCGCATCGCCCGGCAGTGGTGGGACGGCATCTGAACTCCGCGCAGCGGATGTGACCGGCCGCACCGGGGCTGATCTGCCCGGCCGGGAAATAACTCGAGTGCGTCTTCGTGTTCTGTCGTGGGAGCATGGAGGTATATGAGGAAATCCGAAACGTATGAGTTCACTCCGGTCGACGAACTGGCTCCGGAGGATACGACCGCCCCGGACGAGGATCGCGCGGGCGGCGGGTGGGCCGCAGAACCGACCGTCGGCGAACTGCAGCTCGAGGAGCGCAGCTCGTTGCGACGCGTCGCGGGGCTGTCCACCGAGCTCACCGACGTCACCGAGGTCGAATACCGGCAGCTGCGCCTGGAGCGGGTCGTGCTGGTCGGTGTATGGACCGAGGGCACCGCGACGCAGGCCGACGCGAGCATGGCCGAACTGGCCGCACTCGCCGAGACCGCGGGTTCGCAGGTGCTCGAGGCGCTGATCCAGCGCCGCGACAAGCCCGATCCGGCCACCTACATCGGCTCCGGTAAGGCCGACGAGCTGCGCGCCGTGGTGCTCGATACCGGCGCGGACACCGTGGTCTGCGACGGTGAGCTGACGCCCGCGCAGCTGACCGCGCTGGAGAAGGTCGTCAAGGTCAAGGTGATCGACCGGACCGCGCTGATCCTGGACATCTTCGCCCAGCACGCGACTTCCCGCGAGGGTAAGGCGCAGGTTTCGCTGGCGCAGATGGAGTACATGCTGCCGCGGTTGCGCGGTTGGGGTGAGTCGATGTCCCGGCAGGCCGGTGGCCGCGCGGGCGGTGCGAGCGGCGGCGTGGGTACCCGTGGTCCCGGTGAGACCAAGATCGAGACCGACCGCCGCCGTATTCGCGAGCGGATGGCGAAATTGCGCCGCGAGATCCGGGAGATGAAGACCGCCCGCGATACGAAGCGGTCGCGACGCACCTCCAGCGGCATTCCGTCGGTGGCGATCGTCGGTTACACCAACGCGGGCAAATCCAGCCTGATGAACGCGCTGACCGGCGCGGGCATCCTGGTACAGGACGCACTGTTCGCCACCCTGGATCCGACCACCCGCCGCGCCACCCTGGAGGACGGGCGCGAGGTCGTGTTCACCGATACCGTCGGCTTCGTCCGGCATCTGCCGACGCAGTTGGTGGAGGCGTTCCGCTCGACGCTCGAGGAGGTCACGGGCGCGGATCTGCTGCTGCACGTCGTGGACGGTTCCGATCCGCTGCCCGGCGAGCAGATCAAGGCCGTGCGCGGGGTGGTCACCGATGTGCTGCGCGAGACCGGCACCCCGGCGCCGCCGGAGTTGTTGGTGGTCAACAAGATCGACGCTCTGGACCCGATGGAGCTGACGCAATTGCGCGGGCTGCTGCCCGACGCCGTGTTCGTCTCCGCGCGGACCGGACAGGGCCGAGACGAACTCCGCGACCGCCTGGCCGACATTCTCGGCGGCCTGGATGTCGAGGTCAGCGTGCTGCTGCCGTACAGCCGGGGCGATCTGCTGTCCCGGATCCACGCGGACGGCAGCATCATCAGCTCCGACCACCAGGAATCCGGAACCCGGGTCTGCGCGCGTGTCCCGCGTGCACTGGCCGCGTCGCTGGCCGAATACGCCCACGCCGGAAGCGAACCGCAGGGCCTGGTTTCCCAGGGCTGATCGCACGAGGCCGAGTCCTCTCGAGGCCGGATTCGCGGCGTTCGGCCGGTGGCGCCTGCTCTGAGAATCCTCTCAGCCGGTATCGCTAGCATGGCGGCATTGCACACGGCCCGCAGGGAGAATTCTTGTCCGGTATCGAGCCGGTAGCGACGGCTACCGCCAGCACCTTGACGGATGGCGCGCCGCTACGAATGTCGTTGACCGAGAACGATATTCGAAGACTCGAGGCGCTGGCCGCGCCCTTCCGGGCATGGACGAGCCCGGTATTCCACGGATTGTCGAACATCCCCGCCGACGGTCCGGTGCTCCTGGTGGGCAACCACAATTTCCTCGGCATCGACACCCCCGTGCTGTGGCCCGAACTAGCGCGCACGCGCGGCCGGCTGCTGCGCGGTCTCGCGGAAAACGTGCTGATCACCGTGCCGGGCGTTCGGCATCTGCTGCACGGTATCGGGTGCGTGCGCGGTAACCGGGCGAACTGCCGCACCCTGCTCGAAGAAGGGGAGATGGTGCTGGTCTTCCCGGGCGGCGGTCGCGAGGCCGTACGTCGCAAGGGGGAGAAGTACGTCCTGAAATGGGAGGGGCGCACCGGTTTCGCGCGGATGGCGATCGAGACCGGAGCGCCGATCGTGCCGCTGGCGATGATCGGCGCGGACGACGTCTACGACATCATCTTCGACGGCGACGACCTGGCCATGCGCCCGGTGCGGATGCTCGTGCAGGCGCTGGGCATGCGCGCGCATCTGACTCCGCCGCTGGTGCGCGGCGTCGGCCCGACGCTGCTGCCCAAACCGGAGCGGTTCTACTACTCGGCCGGCACGCCCATCGAGACCACCCCGTGGGCCGACGCGCCGGATCTGGACAAGGCCGCCGAGGATCTGCAGGCCGTGGTCCGCAAGGCGCTCGAGGAGGAGTTGCGGTTCCTTTTCGCCGAGCGCGACCGCGACCGCGGCCGCACGCTGTGGGGCCGGGTGCGCGGCGCGATCGGCCTGTGAAGCCGCCGGGCCGTATTTCGGCAGGTTTACCGCGGTTCGGAGCCTCGCCACCCTCGACTGATTGGAGTGTCACGCAGTTGGGACCCATTTTTCGAGGATCGAAGTAAACGGCGATTCGACTTCCATGTACCGTATGGGCAGAGGCGAGGTAGCCCATGTGGTCACTAGGAGGTTGGCGTGGAGCGCACCCTTTTCGAACCGGAGCACGACCTGTTCCGGGAGTCGTACGGCAAATTCCTCGAGCAGTACGTCGCACCGAATCACGCGAAGTGGGAGCAGGAGGGCGTCGTCGACCGGCAGGTCTGGCTCGAGGCCGGTAAGCAGGGGTTCCTGGGCATGGCCGTGCCCGAGGAGTTCGGCGGCGGCGGTGTGAAGGACTTCCGCTACAACGCGATCATCACCGAGGAGACCGCCAAGGGCCAGTACTCGGGTCTGGGATTCACGCTGCACAACGACGTGATCGCCCCCTACCTGCTGGATCTGGCGAACGAGGAGCAGAAGCAGCGCTGGCTGCCCGGCTTCTGTTCCGGTGAGATCATCACCGCCATCGCGATGACCGAGCCCGGCACCGGCTCGGATCTGCAGGGCATCAAGACCCGCGCGGTCAAGGACGGCGACGACTGGATTCTCAACGGCGCCAAGACATTCATCACCAACGGCATCAACTCCGACATCGTGATCGTGGTCGCCCAGACCGATCCGGAGAAGGGGTCGATGGGCTTCTCGCTGCTGGTCGTCGAGCGCGGCATGCCCGGTTTCGAGCGCGGCCGCAACCTGGACAAGATCGGCCTCAAGGCGCAGGACACCGCCGAGCTCAGCTTCACCGACGTCCGGGTCCCCGGTAAGAACCTGCTGGGCACCGAGGGCATGGGCTTCATCCACCTGATGCAGAACCTCCCGCAGGAGCGGCTGTCCATCGCGGTGATGGCCGCCGCGGCCATGGAGAGCTGCCTGGATATGACCATCCAGTACGTCCGCGACCGCAAGGCTTTCGGCAAGCCCATCGGCGCACAGCAGAACACCCGCTTCGTCCTGGCCGAACTCGCCACCAAGACCACCGCGGTCCGCGTACTGGTCGACAAGTACATCGAGGCGCTCAACGACGGCAAACTCACCGTCGAGGAGGCCGCCATGGCCAAGTGGTGGAGCACCGAGGAAGAACTCGACCTCATCACCAAATGCCTGCAGTTGCACGGCGGTTACGGCTACATGCGCGAATACCCCATCGCCAAGGCATACATGGATGCCCGCATCCAGACCATCTACGGCGGCACCACCGAAATCATGAAGGAGATCATCGGGCGTTCGCTCAAACTCGCCTGATAGGGACAACACGGGGCGACCCGCGGATCCGATGAGCGGATCCGCGGGTCGCCAGAAGCCGGCTAGTTGTGCTGCAGCCGCTTCTTGGTCATGTCCTTGTCGTTCATGTCGGGCTGCGCCTGCTGCGTCTCACGCTTCATTCCGCCGCCCAGCCTGTCCGCATCCCGCTGCTGGTCGTCGATCATGCGATCCGAGTCGCGCTCCATACGCCGGCCCTGGTTTTTCGTGCCCTTCTTGGCCTTTCCGGCCATCTGGCCGGGTTTCCTGCCCCGATTGCGATCAGACATCTGAACCTCCACATCGGTAGGTCTCGTCCGAACTGCGATATCGGACGCGGAAATGCGTAGCGTCCGCCGAATCTCCGAGCGCTGTCGAAAGATCTCGCCTCCTCGGCGAGAACTGTCGGCAACCAGACAATCGCCGCAACTGCATAGACAACAATTGCGGCCCATCCATCCTGACGATGCCGGCGCCCCGATGTCAACGGGTCTGGTCATTCCGGGGCTCCGACCCTGGAAGCGTCGATCACGCCTGGTAGCGACCGGCGGAAAGCCTCGGTGGTCCGAGCGTGGATGCCACATGTGGTGCCGTACTCGATCCGGTTGGTCGAGGCGGCATCGTTCGCGGGTTCAGTGCGGCACGTCACCCCAGCAGTTCGGTCCTTCGCCGGTGATAGCGCAGATGGCGTTGAGCGCCGCATCGAGGAGGTTGCCCGAGCCGGATGAGGAACCGGAGTCGGCGGCAACTCCGGCGATGGGGGCGGGGGCGGCCGCCGATGCCGCTGGTGCCGCGGCCGAGGCGAGTGCCACGCCGACCGCGACGATGGCGGCGGCCCGTAGCGACGGGGTGCCTGCGATTCTCTTGTGCATATTGCGCAACTATGCCGTCGCTCGAGCGGGAGGCAAGCCCCAGAATCAGCGGGGTTCAGCGGGATGTCACTGTGGGCTCGCCGGGTTCGAGCTGGTCGGCGCGCTTTCGATCGATGAACGCGGTCAACGCGTCGAGAACCGCCTCGGGTTGCTCGTCGGGAATGAAGTGTCCGGCACCGGGGATGACGACCCCGCGTGTGTTGTGTGCCCAGGGGCGCAGCGAGGCGGCCATGTCCGGAATCGAGCCATGCGAACCGGAGATGCCCAGGACCGGGACGGTGATGTGTCCCCGGGCCAGCGCGTCGTGATTCTCGCGCGCGGATCGCGCGGCATCGCGGTAGTAGGCCAGCAGTGCTCGCAGGCCGTCCCCGGCGGCGATCGCGGCGGCATAGTGGTCGATCTCGGCGCTGTCGAACGTGCCGGGGGAGAGCGCCTTTGCCGTCAGAAACCAGTCGACGTAGTCACGTTCGCGACCGGTGAGCAGCGTCTCGGGTAGTTCGGGCACCAGGTGGAACGCGAAATGCCAAGTCTTCCAGGCTCGTTCGGGATCCGTGGGAACCGAGTCCGGGAGAGTGATGCCGGGGATGCCGGCGTCCAGCAACGCGACTCCGTGCAGTTGCTCTTCGTGGTTCAGGGCCAGTGTGAAGGCGACCCAGGCCCCGATGTCGTGGGCGACGAGCCAGTATTTCCGCACGCCGAGCTCGGTCACCGCGGCCTGGACGAGTGCTGCGACGGTGTGCGTGTCGTAACTGCCGTGCGGCCGGTCCGAGTGGCCCTGTCCGGGGAGGTCGATCGCGATCACGTGGTACCGCTGGGCGAGTCCGGGCATGACTGCGCGCCACGCCCACCAGGTCTGCGGGAATCCGGCGAGCAGGACGACGGCGGGGCCGGTCGGCCGGCCACCTTGTACGGCATGCAGCCGGACGCCCGCCACCTCGACCCATCGGTGGGTGAAGCCCGCGAGATCGGGCAGCGGCAGTTCGGAGATCGGGAGCCGATCGCGAGAGCTTTTCGGTGTGGTGGCGGTGTCATCCATATTTCCAGCCTAACTCATCTTGAACTAGTTAGTTCAAGATAGGATGGTGCGGTCGCAACGAACCGGTTCGAGAACGAGGTGCATGCCCGATGGTGGGGAAGAAGCAGTTCGACGTGGACGTCGCGCTCGATGCGGCGATGGTCCAGTTCTGGCGCGCCGGGTACGCCGACACCTCGCTGGACGACCTGTCCCGCGCTACCGGACTGAATCGCAGTTCCATCTACTCCTCGTTCGGCGACAAGGACGCGCTGTATCTGCGCTGCCTGGACCGCTATGCCACGCGGTACGGCGCCCGGTACGACCAGGCCCTGTCGGTCGCGTCCGAGGAGCCGCTGCGTGCGGTGCGAGAATTCTTCGACGTCACCCTGCGACGTATCGCGGATCCGGAGGTGCCGGACGGATGCCTGATCGCCCAGACCACGATGGCGATACCGGCGCTGAGCCCCGTCATCGCCGCGCGGGCGGTCGAAGCTCTTGCCGCACAACAGGATCGGTTGCGCAACGCCTTGACCGGCACCGAGTCGCTGACCGGCGACACCGCGGGCGAGTTCGCCGTTCACCTCGCGGCGGTCAACCAGTCACTGGCCGTGATGAGCCGGGCCGGGGCGAGTCGGCAGCAGCTGCGCACGATAATCGACGTCAGCCTGAACGCGCTCGAACAGGCGTTGCGGAGCTGACCGGGCGATCGAGCGGGAGGATGGTGTGACGGCCGACCAGCGCCGGGGCGATCGCCCGGTTCGCCGACGGTCTCGCAGACGAAACGACAAGGGGCGCGAATACCGTTCTGCGCGAAGGTGATCGGCGCGGCGCACGCTCGTGCCACCCTGTCTTCGCACCTCCACCACGCGACGCTCGGCTCGACTCGCCCCGATCGCCCAGATGCCCTCGCCGGGCTCGGCCGGGATGGCGTCGCTGGGTTCGGGCGGGGTGGTGTCGCTGGGTTCGGGTGGGGTGGTGTTGCTGGGTTCGGGCGAGATGGCGTTGAACACGGGGACAACGGGTTTGGCGGTAATCGAGCCGAGCAGCAGCTGCAAGGGTTGTGCGAAGCCGTGGTCGAGGACCATTCGCTCCGACAGTGCGGTGTCGATGCCTCGGCGAGTACCGATGGCGGCGGTCGAGATTCACGCCTTCACCCGCCTGTTCGGCCTGGGTTCGGGCGGGATGGCGTCGCTGGGTTCGGGCGGATGCTGTTGCCGGGATTCAGGCTCCGTAGCCGAGTGTGTCGAGCAGGTTCTCGGTTTCGTACCAGAGCCGGGCGGCGGCGATGTTGTCTCGGGCCGTGTCGCTCGGTGTCTCTTCGGCGTGGCGGTGGAAGTATCTTCCGCCATCGCGGCCGCCTTCGGGCTCGGTGGCGAGCCAGGCCAGCGTCTCGGCCGGTTCTTCGGGCGATACCGTATCGGCCGCCGCCATGTGGGCTTGCATCGTGGCGTCGCCGTGGGTTGCGAAATTGCTCGCGACCACGCCGGGATGCATTGTCTGCGCGATGATTCCGTCCGGGCCGGTGCGGCGGGCGAGTTCGCGGGTGAACAGGATGTTCGCCAGCTTCGCGCGGCCGTAGGCCAGGGCCGCGTGGAAGCGGCCGAGGCTCTGCAGATCGTCCCAGGCGAGACTGTCGACGATCCGGTGGGCGTTCGACGAAACGCCGAGGACGCGCACCGCGCCCGCGGGACTGCTTGCCGCGGTCGGGGTGAGCAGCGGCAGCAGTTCCCGGGTCAGCAGAAATGGGGCGAGATGGTTGGCCGCGAAGGTCGCCTCGGTGCCGTCCGCGGTGACGATCCGGCGATCCCGCACGCCACCGGCATTGTTGATCAGGATATCGAGTCGTGGTGTGCGGGAACGGATTTCCTCCGCCACCCGAGTGACGTCTGCCATGCGGGTGAAATCTCCACGCAGCATGGTGAATTCGCCGGTCGCCGAGATCTCGGCCGTGGCCGCGTCGCATCGTGCCGGATCGCGACCGACTCCGATGACGGTCCAGCCGAGTGCGGTGAGCCGGCGCGCGGTGGATTTGCCGATTCCGGAACTGGCTCCCGTGACGACCGCGACGCGGCGGCTGCCCTCGGGCATCACGCCGGTTCCTGTGCCTCGTTGCCCACCCGGACGCCGACCGCGTCCTCGAGCGGCTTCACCACCGAGGTGAAATCGGATTCGGGCCCCTCCCGCTCGAGCGTGGTTTCCCACAGGCGCGCCGCGGCGTCGGCGAGTTCCGTCGGCGAGCCGATGGCCTCGGCCTCTTGCAGATACAGCCGGACGTCCTTGACCATCAGGCCGGTGGCGAAGCCGAAATCGAAGGTGCGCGGGAGCACGGACCTGGGGAACTTGTCGCGGCTGGCGTGGGTCGCACCCGACCCGGCGTTGAGCACGTCGAGCATGACCTGCGGATCCAGGCCGGCTTTGACTCCCATCACCATGACCTCGGCGGTCGCGGCGAGGGTGGTGGCCGCCATGAGATTGTTGACCAGCTTCATGGTCTGCGCCGCACCGGGTTTCTCGCTGACGAAGATCGGCCTGCCGATGACCTCCAGAACCGTTGCGACGGAATCGAACTCGTCACGCGGGCCGGACACCATGATGGCGAGCGTCCCCTCGTTCGCGCCCTTGACGCCACCGCTGACCGGGGCGTCGAGCGCGGCGATGCCGCGTGCGGCCAGGCCCTCCTGATTGCGTTGCGCCACTTGACTTCCGACTGTGGACAGATCGACGAATCGCTCGATCCGGGAACCTTCGATCACCCCGTCGTCGCCCAGAGCGACTTGCGCGGATGCCTGCAGTGACGGCAGGCTCGCCAGCACCGTGCGCGCGCGGTCGGCGACCTCGCGCGGCGAGGACGCGGCGGTCGCGCCGAAGGCCACCGCCGCGTCGGTCACTGTTTCGCGGGTGTCGTAAACGACGAGGTCGTGGCCCGCGGCGGCGAGTCGGCGGGCCATCGGGAAGCCCATATTGCCCAGTCCGACGAAACCGATCTCCATGGCTCACCCCTCCTGGTCGTACTCGGCGAACGCCTCGCGGGCGATCCGGAAGCTGTCCACCGCCGCCGGAACACCGGCGTAGATCGCCACCTGCATGAAGATCTCCCGGATCTCCTCGCGGGTCACGCCGTTGGTCAGCGCGCCCTTGACGTGGGTTCGCAATTCGTGCGGGCGATTGAGCGTCGCGATCATCGCGAGATTGAGCATGCTGCGAGTTTTCGGCTCGAGTCCCTCTCGGCCCCATACCGCGCCCCAGCAGTACTCGGTGACGAGTTCTTGGAAGGGTGCGGAGAAGTCGTCGGCCTTGGCCTCCGCCGCTTGCACGTAGGCCTCGCCCAGGACCGCGGTCCTGATCTCCCGGCCCCTGTCGTAGGTCTGCCGATCCATCCCCGCTCCGTTCGTTTTCCAGGTGCGGGCAGGAGTCCGCCCATCAAGAAGTACACTCAGCGGTATATTTTGTCAACGACTGCGAAATCCGCCTGGCAGTACGAAAGATACTGTGGCCGTTGGAATCACGAGGAAGACGGATTCGCACGGCATGCCTGAGCCTGCCGATGCGGGGCGAAAAATATCCATCCCGGTATAATTGTTCGATGGTGGCAACTCGGCGCGGACGCCCTACGCGGGCACAGACGGCAACGCTCGACCTCGCGATCCGCAAGGCGGCTGTCGCGACTTTTCTCGAGTTCGGTTACCCGGGCGCGACCGTCGACGCCATCGCCCGTGCGGCCGGCACCACCAAACGTTCGGTCTACGCCCGGTACGCGGACAAGCGCGCGATCTTCATCGACGTCATCCCGTGGGCGTTGTCGCGCTACGCCGACAGCGACCGCGACGAGATGCCCGGCGACGACGAGGAGGAGGATCTCGAAACCGCACTGCTGCGGATCGGCCGGGTGGCGCTGGCCCGTGCGGTGGATCCGGAACACGTGGGTTTGATGCGGATCGCGATGAACGAGGCGGCTCGCTTCTCCGAATTCGACGTGGCCATGCATTCGATGATGTGGTCCGGGCGTCAGCGCGCGGTGGTGCGATTGCTCCGACGTCACCAGGAGCGCGGACACGTGCGGGTGGACGATATCCAGATCGCCGCCGAGCACTTTCTGGCGATGGTGGAACTCGTGCCGGGCCGTCTGGCGGACTTCGGTTTCTTCCGGACCGAGAAGGACTCCGAACATCATCTGCGGCAGGCGGTTTCGCTGTTCATGCGCGGAGCGGTGCCGCAACGCACGGGACGGCGCTGAGTCACCGGCGGTCCGGCGTCGTCGTGTGCCCGGCCCGCGCGACGAGGGCCGCGTCAGTCCGCATCCGGCGGGTGCGGGACGATCGTGCGGGACCAGGGCTTGCCTTCGAACAGTCGCACGAAATCCTCGGCGAACTCGGCCAATTCGCGATGCCCCAGGGTGATGCCCAGGCTCGATTCGTTGACCAGGGTGGCGCCGAGGCTGCTGATCACCACCGACATCATCGCGGGCGGCAGCTCCTCGACGTCGAAGCCGCGGCTGCGCAGGATGATGGTCAGCGCGGTGAGCTGGCTTTCCCGATAACGCTCGGCGTAGGCGGCGATCTCGGCGCGAATCTCCTTGCGGTGGTTGGCCAGTGCCATGAACTCCATCAGCAGCGCGGTGCCGCGGGCGTCGGTGGCCGTCTCCCAGAGGGCGCGCATCGGATTCTCCGAGGCCAGCGCCTTGCGCTGGCGTTCCAGATTGGCCTCGGCGCCCTTGCGGAAGACGGCCAGGAACAGGTCGTCCAGGGAGGGGAAGTAGTAGTACACGAGCGCGGGATTAACCCCGACCTTCGCCGCGACGCGCCGGGTGGTGGCTCCCGCGTAGCCCTCCTCGAGCATGAGTTCGGCGGTGGCCTCGATCAGTTGATCGCGGGTGTCGGTGTCGTCGCCGCGGCGACGCTTGCGCGGTGCGCTCACCGGGCCTCCTCACAACGTTCGCCGGTCGCCGCCCTGCCCGTGTCGAGTGCGCTCACGGCGCCCCTCTCTGCAGTGCTCGACCGCATCGTGCGCGCCACGCGCAGGGCCGATGATTCGCTCGCAGGCTCGCTCACGTGATCGAACCTATCAATAGCTGTTCAGCGGATGTCCCGGTGGAGGCCGTGCGCGCGGGACGCGGCGCGGCCGGCCGGGATCGAGGCGAGGGCGCACGGCCGCAGTACATGCCCGGGACGCCGCGGGTGCCCGCGGCGTCCGGCCGGAGCCCGACCGGCGGATGTTCGGTACGCGTGGTTGCTAATCGATCGTTTAGTAACGAGGTGTCGTACGGGCTGGCCCGCGTCGGATGAACCGGCATGAGCGCAGCTAGGCGAACTTTGGTGACGCGACGATGGCGGACGGGCGTTGACATGGTTCGACGATAGGTGTTAAACAGTTGTCGAACAAGTGGAACCCGGACGACCGGACGCGCAGCTCTCTCGGCGCCCGGCGGGACGGTCCTCGCGTCTACTCCAAAACTGCTGGAGTAACCGATATTTCAGTTCGCGGAGGTCGATTCGATGATCCTCTTCGAATGCACCGAAAGTTGTGTTGGGATGCAAATATTGATCGACCGGTTAGCGATCGGGATATCCGGCGCTCATCGGGCGCCGGCGCTTCGGGGGCGGCTTGTCGCGGGGCTGTCGGCCACGGCCGCAGGAGTCGCGAAATGACCGGCGCGACACCGGGAGTCGCCCGATCGCGGCGGTCGGAGCTGGCGACTCCGGCGAGCAACGAGTCCATGTGCGCCGCCGCGGCGCGGTCCGGTGCGGATCTGGTGTTCCTCGATCTCGAGGATGCCTGCGCCCCGTCGGCAAAGGCGGCCGCGCGGTCGATCGCGGTGCGCGCGTTCACCGAACTGGACTGGGGCCGGACCGCACGCGCGGTCCGCATCAACGGGCTGGATACGCCGTGGTGTCATGACGACCTGATCGAGGTCGTCACCGGTGCTCGCGATCGCCTGGATGTGGTGATCGTTCCGAAGGCACGGTCCGCCCGTGACGTGTGGTGGGTGGATGTGCTGCTCACCCAGTTGGAGACCAAGCTGGGTCTGTCGCACCGCATCGGGCTGGAGGTGCTGATCGAGGAGGCGGAGGGGTTGCTCAACGCCGCCGAGATCGCCACCGCCAGCCCGCGCTTGGAGGCGATCATCTTCGGCGTCGGCGATCTGTCCGCCTCGCTGCACGCTCGGGTGGGCGGCAATTTCCGTCCCGAGCCGGGCGCGTATCCGGGCGATTTCTGGCATGCCGCGCGGGTGCAGGTGCTCGCGGCGGGCCGCGCGGCCGGTATCGATGTGATCGACTCGCCGTATCCCGACTACGCCGATGCCGACGGTTACCGTGCCGACGCCGGGCATGCCGCGATGCTGGGATTCGACGGCAAATGGGCGATCCACCCGAGCCAGGTGCCGATCGCCAACGAGGTGTTCACTCCGACCGCCGATGAAATCGATCACGCCCGAACGCTTGTCGACGGTTACCGCGCGGCGCAGCGCAGTGGCGTGGGAGCGATCGGGCAGTCCGGTCAGCTCGTGGACGCCGGACATCTCCGTCTCGCGGAGAACGTCCTGGCCAAGGCCGCACTCGCGGGAATCGGAAGTGGTGCTACTCGATGAGCGATTCGAAATATGACGGACGCCTGGCCGGAAAGGTCGCGGTGGTCACCGGGGCGGGGTCTGGCATCGGCCGGGCCAGTGCGCTGCTGTTCGCCCGCGAGGGGGCGAAGGTGGTCTGCGCGGATATCAGTGGCGGGCAGGACAAGACCGCCGCCGATATCGGCGACGCCGCGGTCGCGGTCCAGGTCGATGTCGCGAAATCGGTTGAGGTGCAACGGATGATCGCCGCCGCGGTGAACTCGTTCGGCCGCTTGGACGTCCTGTTCAGCAATGCCGGGATGAGCGGCACCCGGGGGCCGATCGCCGATCTGGACGAGGAGTCGTTCGACACCGTCGTCGCGGTCAATCTCAAGGGCGCGTTCCTCGGCATGAAGTACGCGATTCCGGAAATGCTGGCCTCGGGCGGGGGGTCGGTGATCAACACCGCGTCCGCGTCGGCACTGGTCGGATGGAAGGGCATCGCGGCCTACTCCGCCGCGAAGGGCGGGGTCGTGCAGCTCACCAAATCCGCCGCACTGGACTACGCGGAGCGGAACATCCGGGTGAACGCGATCTGTCCGGGCATGACCTGGACCGGATTGGCGAAGGCCCCCTTGGACAGCGAGCCGCCGACCGATGTCGTGCCACCGCAGCCGATGAAGCGCTGGGGAAAGCCCACCGAATTGGCCGCGGCCGCACTGTTTCTCGCCAGCGACGAGTCCTCCTTCATCACCGGAACGGCCATACCGGTCGACGGTGGATACGTGGCGAGGTGAGCACCGGACAATGACCAGACCTTTCCGCTTCGCGGTGCAGGCCACCCGTGCGACCACGGCGGCCGAATGGCGCGAAACCGCAGGACACATCGAGGATTCGGGCTACTCCACCCTGTTCCTGGCCGATCACTACCTGGGCAAGGGCCCAGCCGCCAAGGCCGCCAGATGGCCTCCGCAGCATCTGGCTCCGATCGCGGCGATGTCCGTCGCGGCCGCGGTGACCAGTTCGCTGCGGGTCGGGTGCCGGGTGTTCTGCGCGGACTATCACGTCCCGGGCGTGCTCATGAAGGAGGCGACCACGCTGGACCTGTTGTCCGGCGGCCGGCTGGAGTTCGGCATCGGCGGCGGCTGGAGCGAGTACGAGTACCGGGCCATGGGCGTGCCGTTCGCGCCCGGCCCGCAACGGATCTCGAAACTCGAGGAGGTCGTCGCGCTGTTCAAGGCGCACTGCGCGGGTGAACCGCTGGACCTCGCCGGCGAGTACGTCACCGCGCACGATTACGCGGGATTGCCGCTGCCCGTGCAGAAACCGCATCCGCCGATCATGATCGGCGGCGGCCGCAAGCGGGTGCTGTCCCTGGCCGGGCGCGAGGCCGACATCGTCAGCATCAACAATGTCCCGTTCGACCCGGTCGACGCCGCGGGCCGCACGCCTCGGCAGGAAGCGGTGCGGCGCTTGGGATTCGTGCGGGCGGGCGCGGGGGACCGGTTCGCGAGCCTGGACATCGAGAGTTCCCCCTTCTTCACCGCGGTCACCGATGACCCGGCAGCGGCGCTGGAGCGGATCGCCGGGAGGTTGGGCATCCCCGCGGGCGGACTCGGCGATCACCCGAACGTCCTGGTCGGCACGGTCGACCGGATCGTCGAGCTGCTGCTCGAACGACGAGAGGTCTTCGGCGCGAACTACATCACCGTGCAGCAGAGCGAATACGAGGCGTTCGCGCCCGTCGTCGCGGCGCTGGCGGGGAGCTAGCGAGAGAAACTTCGGAAGGATCGACATGGTCAAGCGCTCGCGCTACAGCGAATACAAGGATCGGTACCGGAACTACCGTTTCGAACTCAGCGAGGACGGCATCCTGCTGATGCAGTGCCACACCGACGGCGGCTCGCTGGTGTGGGACTGGAAGGCCCACGACGATATGGCCGACGCCTTCGCCGATGTCGCGGGCGATCGCGAGATCAAGGTGCTCATTCACACCGGCACCGGCGAGAACTACAACGCCGACTGGGGATTCATGCCCGACGGCTCGCCCATCGATCCGCCGATCTACCAGGCCATGCCCGGTGATCGCGGGCTGTGGAAACTGGACGAGAAGGCCTGGTACAACCGCAATCTCATGTTCAACGTGCTGAACGTGGACGTGCCGATGATCAGCGCGGTGAACGGCCCGTGCAACATCCACTCCGAGGTCCCGCTGATGGGCGATATCGTGCTCGCCTCGGAAGACGCCTGGTTCCAGGACGTTTCGCACTTTCCGCGCGGGCAGGTCCCGGGCGACGGGCAGCACGTGATCTGGAACTTCCTGGTCGGCCACAATCGCGGCCGCTATCTGCTGCTGACGGGCAAGAAGCTCGCGGCGCGCGAGGCGCTGGAGTGGGGCGCGGTCGCCGAGGTGCATCCGAAGGACCAATTGCTGGACCGGGCTTGGGAACTCGCCCGCGAACTGGTGAAACGCCCGCCGCTGACGTTGCGCTACACCCGCCAGCTGTTCACCCACGAACTCAAGCGCGCGTTCCTGGACCAGATGGGCCAGGGCATCGGGTTCGAGACCTACGCCCAGCGCGGCTTCTTCCCGGCCGGGGGCCGGATGGAGCCGCTGGACCGGGCCTGGGACGACAAGCCGTGGAGCGGCGGGGCCGAACCGGGACCGCAGGACTGACGAAAGTCACAGTGCCGGAGGGATTCTCATATGCATGCGCTCGACGGAGTGCGGGTCCTGGACCTGGGCACCTACATCGCCGGCCCGTTCTGCGCGACCGTGCTCGGCGAGTTCGGTGCCGATGTCGTCAAGATCGAACGTCCCGGCAGCGGTGACCATCTGCGCCGCTTCGGCACCGAAACCGACTGCGGCGACACCTTGGTGTGGCTGTCCGAAGCCCGCAACAAACGCTCGGTGACGCTGAACCTCGCCGATCCGCGCGGCCGAGAGTTGTTGGCGGAGTTGGTCGCTCAGGCGGATGTGGTGATCGAGAACTTCCGACCCGGCGTGCTGGAGCGCTGGGGACTGAGCTTCACGGAGATCCGGGCGATCAACCCGCGCGCGATCCTGCTGCGGATGTCGGCCTACGGGCAGACCGGCCCGCTGGCCGACCAGCCCGGCTTCGCCCGGGTGGCGCACGCCTACGCGGGATTGTCACTGCTGGCGGGCGAGCCGGACGGACCACCGGTGACGCCCGGATCCACCTCGCTGGGCGACTACCTCAGCGGTCTGTACGCCGTGGTCGGCGTGCTGCTGGCGCTGCGCGCCCGGGAGAGCACCGGGCGTGGCCAGTGCATCGATATGGCACTGTACGAGCCGATCTTCCGGGTGCTCGACGAGATCGCGCCCGCATATCAGCAGTTCGGCTTCGTACGCGAGCGGATGGGCGCGGACACCGTGAACGTGGTGCCGCACAGCCATTATCGAACCGCCGACGACCGCTGGATCGCGATCGCCTGCTCCAACGACGAGATGTTCGCCCGGCTGGCCCGGGCCATGGGCGAACCAGCGCTGGCGGACCCGGACCGGTTCGGGCCCAAGGCATCCCGGCTCGCTGCCCGGGACGAGGTCAACGCGCTGGTCGGCGCGTGGGTGGCGGAGCTGTCCCGGGACGAGGTGCTGGCCCGCTGCCGGGCCGCCGAAGTGCCCGCGGGGCCGTTGAATTCGATCGCGGACATCTTCGCCGACCCGCAGTTCGCCCATCGCGGGACCATCGTCGGCGCCGAATCCCGGATCGGGCCGCTGGCAGTGCCGGGCGTGCTGCCGAAACTGTCCGAGACCCCCGGCGAGATCCGCTGGCTGGGGCGGGCTCTCGGGGCCGACACCGATGCGGTGCTGGCCGAGCTGTTACACCGCGACGCGGCGGAGATCACCCATCTGCGCGACGCGGGCGTCATCTGAGAAAGGTTGTATGTCATGGCAATTCAGGAGAAACTCAGCACGGGGCGGGGCAAGTTCACGCCCGAGTATCCGGAACTGGGCACCGGCCCGGTCGATTACGACGACGCGGTGTCCGAGGAGTTCTTCCGGGCCGAACGCAAGGCGGTGTTCGAGCGGGCGTGGCTGAAAGTCGGCCGGATGGAACAACTTCCACGCACCGGTAGCTACTTCACCCGGGAGCTGGCCGGGCTCGGCTCGATCGTGATCGTGCGGCAGGCCGACGGCACCGTCAAGGCGCTGCACAACGTCTGCGCGCACCGCGGTAACAAGGTGGTGTGGCAGGAGCATCCGGCGCAGGAGTCCGCGGGCTCGTGCCGCGTGTTCACCTGCAAGTACCACGGCTGGCGGTACGGCCTGGACGGCAAGGTCGCGCACGTCACCAACGAGGACCAGTTCTTCGACCTGGACAAGGGCGCCCTGGGCATGCCGGAGCTGCACTGCGACACCTGGGCCGGGTTCATCTTCGTGAACTTCGATCCGCACGCCCAGCCGCTGCGCACCTTCCTCGGGCCGAAGTTCACCGAGGTGGAGAGCTATCCGTTCGAGCAACTGACCGAGCGGTACGCCTACAAGACCCGGGTCAAGGGCAACTGGAAGTTGTCGATCGACACGATCCTGGAGTGGTACCACCCGCCGTACGTGCACGGCCGGTTCATCAATCCGGACGTGTCGAAGGCGGAGAAACTGGTGCCGCCGCCGGATGCGTACTACTACGACCTGTTCACCTCGCACATGCTGAACTCGGTGCCCGGCCCGCCGCCGCTGCCGCCGCGCGCGCCCGGTGAGCTGGGTCCGGCCAAGCGGGATCAGCGCTGGATCTACAAGCTGTTGCGGGCCGGTCTGTTCGGCCCCGACGACATCGCCGACCTCGGGCCGCTGCCGGACGTGCTCAACCCCGGCCGGATCAAGTCCTGGGGTAACGACGCCTACTGGTTGTTACCGAATTTCTCGGTGCAGATCTGGGCCCGCAATTTCTACATCACCTACCAGTACTGGCCCGAGGCGGTCGACTCGCACACCTACGAGCTCGACATCTACTTCACGCCGCCGCGCAATGCCGCCGAACGGCTGGCGCAGGAGATGACCGCGCAGACCACCATCGAATTCGCGATGCAGGACTCGAACACCGTCGAGGCCACGCATTCGGCCCTGGCGACCGGCGCCAACCGGCAATTCCACCTGTCGGATCAGGAACTGATGATCCGCAATTTCCACAAGGTCATCCGGGACACGGTGACCGCCCACCAGACCCTCGACGAGAAATAACCAGGAGCATCCGATGACGAACGCGGTTCTCCCCGCAGCATTCAGTGAACTCGAGCCCTGGGTCGAGACCTGGGCCAAGGCCACTCGCCAGGAACGCTACGACACCCGGCTCGCGAGCACCATCGAAGAACTCGACGCGTTCTACGACGCCATCGCCCCGCGCGCCGAGGAAGCCATCGACCACTTGAACACGTTCGATCTGAACGAGCTGCCCGAGGCCGAAACCCGGCTGCTGCGGCTGATGTATTCGCTGGTGATGGTCTCCTACCCGGTGAACGTGTTCAAGCAGCCGCGTATCCCCGATTCCGGCGCCTCGTTCTTCGACACCGTTTCCGAACCCGCGGTGTGAGGCCGGGTATGGGATACACCGTTTCCGAGCTCACGCCGGCGACCGGCGTGGAGTTCACCGGCGTGCGGGGCGGCGATCTGCTCGAGGAGAAGATCGCCGCGCAAACCCTCGACGCCCTGGACAGCCGTGGCGTCGTGGTGTTCCGGGCAGCACACGCCACCGACGACGAGCTGGTCGCGTTCGCGCGGCTGCTCGGTGAGGTGGTGCCGCTGCCGATGGGGAGTCATCCGAAATACCGTGAGATACAGAAGATCACGCGCGACGCGTCGAAGAGCAAGCTCGCCGCGTACCGGGAGGGGACGTTCCACTGGCACATCGACGGTTCGACCGACGCGGTGCCGAGCCGGGCGACGTTGCTGACCGCGCGGGAGATCTCCGGCGACGGCGACGGCGATACCGAATTCGCGAATACCTATGCCGCGTACGAGGGTTTGCCCGAGCCCGAGAAGCGCGCGCTCGACGGCCTGCGGGTGGTGCACAGTTTCGCCGCGTCGCAATTGCTGGTCGAGCCGAACCCGTCCGAACAGGAGCGTGCGGCGTGGGATCGCAACCCGTCGCGGGAACATCCGCTGGTGTGGACCCATCGCAACGGCCGCAGATCCATGCTGCTGGGGTCCACCGCCGAGAGGGTCGTGGGCCGCTCGCCGGCCGAGGGGCGAGAACTGTTGGACCGCTTACTGGAATGGTCGACTCGGTCGCAGTACGTGGTCCGGCACACCTGGCAGGTCGGCGATCTGGTCGTCTGGGACAACACCGGGATGCTGCATCGCGCACTTCCCTACGGGCCCGAGTCGACTCGTCTGATGCACCGTGCCTCACTGGCGGGCGAGGAGGCGGTCGCGTGAGTGCGCGGACAGCCGATGTGGTCGGGTCGAGGCTCGTGCCCGAGCGGAATGTCTGCGAGGTTGCGGCATGAGTGCGCAGACCGGGCGGGTCGCGGTGGTGACCGGCGGTGGTTCGGGAATCGGCCGGGCCATCTCACAGCGATTGGCGGCGAACGGGTTTCAGGTGGCGATCCTGGATCTGAACGGTACCGCCGCGAAGACGGTCGCCGAGGAGATCCGTGCGGCGGGACATTCGGCGACGGCGTTCGGCGAGGTCGACATCTCCGCGCGCAATCAGGTCGACGCCGCGTTCGAGCGGGTGCGCGCGGAACTCGGGCCGGTCCTGGTCCTGGTGAACAATGCGGGACTGACCGGGTTCAAGAAGTTCCTGCACATCACCGACGAGGTCTGGCGGCGGACCCTGGCGGTCAATCTGGACGGCACGTTCTACTGCTGCCAGGCGGCCGTGCCGGACATGCTGGCCGCCGGCTGGGGGCGGATCATCAACATCTCCTCCTCCAGCGCCCATTCCGGCCAGCAGTTCATGAGCCATTACGTGGCGGCCAAGGCCGGTGTCATCGGGTTCACCAAATCCCTCGCGCTGGAACTGGGTCCGTCCGGAATCACGGTGAACACCATTCCGCCCGGCTTCGTGGACACTCCCATGCTGCGCGATTCGGAGAGCCACGGGCTACTGGGCGGCACGGTGGATCACCACGCCGAACTCACGCCCGTGCGCCGCGCGGGCAGGCCGGAGGACATCGCCGCTGCCTGCGCATTCCTGGTCTCGGAGGACGCCGGATACATCACCGGGCAGGTGCTGGGCGTCAATGGCGGCCGAAATACCTGAGTACCACAATCTTTGGAGACGATCATCATGACCACTGAGCAATCAGCGGCATCCGCCACGAGCGGAAACGAATCGAAGGCCGACCGGCGACTGTTGATCGGCGGCCGGCTCGTCGACACGGCGCGGACCTATCCGTCGTACAACCCGGCCACCGAGGCCGTGGTGGGATACGCCCCCGACGCGACGGTGAACGACGCCCACCTCGCGATCGCCGCGGCGCGCGAGGCATTCGACAACGGAGTCTGGGCAACGGACGTCGCGCTGCGCATCCGGTGCCTGGAACAACTGCACCGGGCGTTGACCGACCACGTCGAGGAACTGCGCGAACTCACCATCGACGAGGTCGGTGCGACGCTGTCCCTCACTCGCGCAGCGCAATTGGAGGGCCCGCTCGAGATCGTGCGGTACTACGCCGATCTGCTGAAGACGTACTCCTTCACCGAGGACCTGGGTCCGGTCGAATATCTCGGCCAACAGCACCGGCGGTGGGTGGAGAAGGAGGCCGCGGGCGTGGTGTCGGCGATCGTCGCCTACAACTACCCGAATCAGCTGGCGCTGGCGAAACTGGCGCCCGCCCTGGCGGCCGGGTGCACGGTGGTGCTCAAGGCGGCGCCGGCCACCCCGCTGATCACCCTCGCCCTGGGCGAGATCATCGAGAAATACACCGACATCCCGCCCGGCGTGGTGAATATCCTTTCTTCGCAGGAGGTTTCGGTCGGCGAGGCGTTGACCATCCATCCCGACGTGGACCTGATCACCTTCACCGGGTCGACCTCGGTGGGCCGGTCGATCATGTCCGCGGCCGGTACCGGCCTGAAACGGGTATTCCTCGAGCTGGGCGGCAAGTCGGCCGCGATCGCGCTGGACGACGCCGACTACCAGGGCGTCGCGCAGTACGCGGCATTCGCCGCGACGCTCAATGCCGGGCAGGCCTGCGCGCTCACCACACGCCTGCTGGTGCCACGGGCGGATCACGACGCGGTCGTCGATCTCGTCGCGGCCAATATGGCCCGGGTGCGCTTCGGCGACCCGCACGATCGCAAGACCTACATGGGCCCGTTGATCAGCGAGGCGCAGCGCGACAAGGTCGACGGCATGGTGCAGCGTGCCGTGGCCGCGGGCGCGAAACTCGTGACCGGCGGTGAGAAGGCCGGGCCCGGATACTTCTACCGGCCCACCCTGCTCGCGGGTGTCGATCCGGACAGCGAGATCGCCCAGGAGGAGGTGTTCGGCCCGGTGCTGGCGGTGATCGCGCACGACGGGGACGACGACGCGGTCCGCATCGCGAACAACTCCGCCTACGGCCTGTCCGGGGCGGTGTTCAGCGCGGACCACGAGCGCGCCCTCGCGGTGGCCCGCAGGGTCCGCACCGGCACGTTCAGCATCAACGGCGGCAACTACTTCTTCCCCGACGCGCCCTTCGGCGGTTACAAGCAGTCCGGCATCGGCCGCGAAATGGGCGTCGCCGGTCTGGAGGAATTCCTCGAACGCAAGACCCTGGCCTCGATACTCGGCTGAGGCCGGGGTGCGGATTCCTATGGTCGTTCGATCCCTCGATACCCTCGATCGTGGTGTGTGTGCGATTCGCACGGTGGCCGATGCGCGGGCTCATGCGTGCAGGCATCGGTTGCGGTACCGGGTGGCGATCATCGCCCCGAGTGTGCTGGATGCGGTGCATTCGGTGGGGGGCTGGGTGTTCGATCGGGTGATGGCGGGCTGGGAGGTCACCGTCGTGGTGCCGGATCTGGGCGATCCGGCGCCGTTGCGGATTCTGGGTGCGGTCGTGGTGAATCTGGAGGATTCACTGGGTTCGCCGCCGGACGCGGTGCAGATCTGGCCGCATGAACTCGTGGTCGCGGCAACGGTTTTCGAGTCCGATGCGCGGGTGCGTGCGGGGGTGACGGCGAATCTCGAGGCGCACGCCGAGGCGATCATGTTCTGGGGGCGGTGCGAGGAGGGTGTTCGCAATGTGGAGCATCGGTTGTCCGTGGCCGCGCGGGCGTTCAAGGCCAGTGCGTTGATGTTGGCCGGGGCGCCGGCCGCGGCTGTGCCGGGCGTGGAGACGTTTCATCGCCGTGGCCCGTTGGGCGGTTCGGTGGCCGATGCCGTGGTCATCGACATCACGCGGAGGCTGCGTCGCCGCGGATACCTCGAATCCGACCGCTAGTTCTCCATTACCGCCAATTTGCTCTCGAGAATGAGAAGGACGTTCTACTCTCGACTAGAGCCAGGTTCTTTCAGCCGGGCTTCGCCGGATCGGATTCCCGGCGCCGCACCTCGTATCACCTCGATGGAGCGGCGGAGCGAGCCGCCGGCCGTCGTGCAGGGCATTGGAGCTCGAATATGCGTGTTGTCCCCCCGGATCTGGTCGAACGGTACGAACGCGAGGGGCGGTGGACCTCCGATACGATCGCGGATCTGCTCGCTCGCGGGTTGGCCGCCGCACCGGATACCGAGTTCCGAGTCCATTCCGCCGTCCGGCCGTGGTCGGGCACCTTTCGCGACGTCGAGTTGCTGGCCCGGAGGTTGGCCGGCGGGCTGCGCGCCCGCGGCGTTGGCGCCGGGGATACGGTCGCCTTCCAGCTGCCGAACTGGATGGAGGCGGCGGCCGCGTTCTGGGCGGCCGCGGTGCTCGGTGCGGTGGTGGTGCCCATCGTGCACATCTACGGGCCCAGGGAGGTGGACCACATTCTCGGCTCGGTCCGGCCGCGCGCATTCCTCACCGCCGACCGATTCGGTTCGCGCACTTACGATCCCGCGGTGTACGCCGGAGTGCCGATCGTCGGCGTGGTGGGCGGCCGGGATCGCGCGACGGCCTTCGAGGCCCTGCTCGCGGACGAGCCGTGGGCGGGGCGGGCGACGGTGGATCCGGCCGCGCCGGTACTGATCGCCTTCACCTCCGGAACCACGAGCGCGCCGAAGGGCGTGATCCACAGTCACCGGACCCTGCTGTTCGAGACTCGCCAGATGACCGCGCGGCGTCCCGCCGATCTGACCCCGCAGCTCATCACCGCTCCGGTCGGCCATTTCATCGGCATGCTCTGCGCGTTCCTGGTGCCCGTCCTGGAGGGCAGCACGATCGATATGGTCGACACCTGGAATCCGGAACAGGTTCTGGAGCTGATGACGACCTACGGCATCGCCGTCGGCGGCGGTGTGCCGTACTACATGACGAGCCTGGTCGACCATCCGAAGTTTACCCCGGAGCATCTGGCCCTGATCAAGTACGCGGGGCTGGGCGGTGCGCCCGTCCCGGTCGCGGTGGTGGAGCGGCTCACGGCGCTGGGTATCAAGGTCACCCGGTCCTACGGGAGTACCGAACATCCGTCGATGACGGTGTCGGAGTACACCGATTCCCCGGAAAAGCGGATCTACACCGACGGCTGTGCCGCGCCCGGTGTGGAGGTCCGGTTGAGCGTGGACGGCGAAATCCTCAGTCGCGGACCGGATCTGTGCCTCGGATACACCGACGACGCGCTCACGGCCGCGCGGTTCGATGCCGAGGGCTGGTATCACACCGGTGATATCGCCACACTCGATGCCGACGGATACCTCACGATCACCGACCGGACCACCGATCTGATCATTCGCGGCGGTGAGAACATCAGCGCACTCGAGGTGGAAGACATCCTGATCACCGTGCCGGGGGTGGTCGAGGCGGCGGCGGTGGCCGCGCTGGATACCCGGCTGGGCGAGCACGTGGCGGCGGTGCTGCGGCTCGCGGCCGATGTTGCGGCCCCCACCCTCGAGGATTTGCGCGCGCATTTCGCACACGCCGGTCTGGCCAAACAGAAATGGCCCGAGGAGATCCACATCGTGACCGATTTCCCGCGTACCGCGAGCGGCAAGGTCCAGAAATTCGTGCTGCGCCGGAACCTGCGTTCCGCGTAATTCCCGGCGTCCCTTCGCCGTTCGTTTCATTCCTTCCGGGAGACACCCATGTCCACAACCCAGGCCGGTCCCGTGCCGGACGACACCGGCGCACCGATCACCCACAGCGCCACCAGACTCGACGACGCCTCGAAATTGCGCATCGCCGCGATACTCGTGGTGATCGTGCTCTACACCGAAATCGCTCCGCTGCAATACACCATGGTCGCCGCCGCGCTGCAGAAGATGACCACGACCTTTCCCACGGTCGGCGGCAACATCAACTGGGCCGTGATCATCCTCGGACTCGTAGGCGCCTCGGCCACACCGGTTCTCGGCAAGGCGAGCGACATCTGGGGTAAGAAGCGGATGCTGCTCGTCTGCGGTGTGCTGTTCCTGGCCGGGTGCGTGATCTGCGCGACGACGAGCGACTGGACCGTCTTCCTGATCGGGCGCGGACTGTCCGCATTCGCCATCGCCACCCAGTTCATCTCCTACGGGCTGGTCCGGGACCTGTTGCCGCGCAAGTACGTTCCGATCGGGCTCGGCTTCATCGGAACCGGCGTCGGGTTCTCCGGCGTGGCCGCGCCGCTGATCGGCGGTGTGCTGGTCGACCATTTCGACTGGCGGTCGATGTTCTGGTTCCTGGCCGTGTTCACCGTGGTGCTGACCCCGCTGCTGATCTGGCTGGTGCCGGAATCCACTGTGCGGCTGCGTGATCGGATCGACCCGTTCGGCGCTGTGCTGCTGTCCGCGGGAGCCCTGCTGACCCTGTTGTATCTGGACAACGGGCAGAACTGGGGGTGGACGCGAGTGACGAGTCTGCTGTGGCTGGTCGTCGGCCTGATCCTGCTGGTGTCCTTCGTGTTCGTCGAGCGCCGGGTGTCGCGGCCGATCATGGATATGCGGCTGCTGCTGAATCCGAAGGTCAGCGTGGTGTTGTTGATGACGGTCATCGGCATGGGCGTCACCGCCGTGCAACCGCTGGCGCTCGGGTACATGACCCAGACGCCGGACAGCGACACGCTGCGCGGGCAGATCGCCGGGGGCGCCGCGGCGCGCGCGCAGGCCGCGGGCCATCCGATACCGCGTGACATGATTCGCGTATTCCTGGATCCCGGTTACAGCTACGGCAACGGCTACGGCATGGTCCAGTACGCGCTGCACATCGGTATGTGGGCCGGGGTTCTGGGCATGATCGTCGGCCCGTTCGCCGGTGCGCTGATCCGCCGGATCGGCGGGCGGATACCGGCGATCATCGCCTTCGCACTGCTGACCGTGTCCGCCGTCGGATTCGCCGTCTCGCACTACAGTCTGCTCACCTACCTGGTGCTGTACATCGTGTCCGGCATCGCCTTCGGCTTCCTGTACGCCGCGCTGCCCTCCCTCATCGTCGAGGCGGTGCCGCCGGAGCAGCAGGGGATCAGCAGCGGAATGCTCGGTGTGACAACGAGTCTGGGCACCGGGGCGGCCATGGCGGTGACCACTGCGCTGCTGAACAACAACCCGGTCGTCGCGCGTATCGATATCGCGGGCCACACGACGAGCCAGGTGATTCCGCAGGTGTTCGCCGATCGCGGTTATACCGGCAGTTTCTGGGTGATGGTCGGCACGACCGCCGTCGCCCTGGTGATCGCGGTGTTGATGCGGCACGGCCGCAAGCCCGCGACCGGCGGATAGCGCGATGGAGCTGCCGTCCTGGCGACGGCAGCTCCTCCGGCTGCGAATGGCGCAGCGCCCGTTGGTATTCGAACGCCGCGCTGCGTTCAGACTCCGAGCAGATCCAGACTGCGGTGGCGTTCGACCGCGCGGGCCAGCCGGTCGGTGAGATGTTCGATGACCGGGCGTTCGACCGCGCGCGTGATCGCCCACATGAACAGGCCGTAAGGCAGCGATGCGCGGTACAGCCACCAGGCTCGGTCGCGATCGGGCGGGGTGACGCCGTGCCGGTCCAGCCGGCCGAGGTAGTGATCGACCAGCTCGCGTTCGTGCCGGGCCAGGTCGTCCGGGTGCAGCACGGTCGCCAGATGATAGGCGACGTCCAGGGCCCAGACGCCGTGCTGAACCACCTGCCAGTCGATCAGGCCCGGACTGCCGTCCGGGAGCTGGTAGATATTGCCGGTGTGCAGATCGCCGTGTACCAGGCAGATCGCCGAATCCCGCGCGAGTGCGCCGATCGCGTGCATCGCCGCGATGAGCCGGTCGGCGCTGTGTACCTTCGTCGAGATCGCTTGTGCGCGACCGTCTTCGAGCTGTGATTGCAGTTGTTCGGCGGTCAGGTGCCCGGCGAGCGATACCGGGCGGGGCGGGAAGATACCGGTCGGCAACGGGAGTTTGCCGTTCCAGGTGGCCGCGTGCAGGGCGGCGAGCTGATCGAGTGTGGCCGTTGCCTGCTCGGCCCCGTACCCGACGCGCGGGTCCAGGAAGCGCGCTCCGGCGGCGACGAGGTCGTGCATCAGCACGAGTGCGTGACCGCCGCGCTCGTCCACCGCGGCGTACACACACGGCGGCGTGCGCACCGGAAGATGCCGGGCGGCAACACGATAGAAGTCGGCCTCGGCGCGCGCGGCGCGCCGGACGGCCGGGTTGAAGTAGCCCTTCGCGCACAGTGCGGCGGGTGCTCCGGTCGCCTGGGCGTACTCGACCCGGAAACGCACTTTGGTGGCAACGGTTTCCAGCCGCTCGACCGTCTCGGTGGCGGTCACGACGATATCGGCGTGCTCGGCGCGCAATGCCGCGGTGAGCCATTCCGGCGAGAGCACCACCGTCTCCTCTCGGGGCGCCGGGCCGCCGGGCGCGGTCACCGAACCCCCTCGGGCACAACGATGCCGGCCAGATCGCAGGCATGGTGCAGATACGAGAAATGCCGGGTGCCGGTGGCCGCCATCGGCGGCAGGGACCGGCGGCTGTGCAGACTCAGCAGGCCGACCTTCACCCGGGCGAACACCTCGTGCCAGTGCAGATCGTCCGGTGTGCGGCCGGTGGATTCACGCCACAGCGCGATCGTCTCCGCGCGAGTGCCCAGACCGTCCAGCCGCGGCACGCCCTGCCCGGCCGACAGCGATTCGTCGAACAGCAACCACCAGGCCAGGTCCGCCACCGGTCCGGCCAGCGAGACCTGTTCCCAGTCCATCACCCCGACCACCTGGAAGTCGTTGTCGTACATGATATTCCCGATCCGGGCATCGCCCCAGGACAGCCCGGGGACGGAGCTGGACGGCCGGTGGGCCTGCAGCCATTCCAGCAGCGCCAGCGCGACGTCCGGAGTCTTGTCCCCGAATGCCCAGTCCGCGTACGCATGCCAGTAGGACAGCTGTTGCTCGTTTCCGGCCGGGCCGTGCTCGGGCCGGTCCACGAACGCCACCTGGGTGACCGGCACGCGATGGATCGCGGCCAGCTGCCGCATCGAGTTCTCCCACAGCGTCCGGCGCTGCGCGGGAGTGGCGTCGAACAGCCAGCCCGAGGAGTTGTACACCGGCATACTCACCGGCACCCGGCCGCGCATCCGCCGCATCACGTAGAACGGCCTGCCCAGGACCGTGGGGTCGGATTCGAACCAGAGTGGTTCGGGCACCCGGACATCGGATCGGCCGAACAGGGCGCGCAGGATGTCGTACTGCAGCCGGAACCGGGGTTCGTAATACATCTGATGTTCCGGGCCGGGCGAGATCCGCAGAGCGTAATCCTCGACCCGGCCGTCGGCACGGGCTCGGATCAGCAGCGTCTCGTTGGAAGCGCCCGCTCCCCTGGGATAGCCGGGCGGTTCGATCTCGACCCGCGATGCGCCGAGCCGGGCGGTCAGCCACGGGTGCAGGGCGCTCATGGCGGCGTCGAGATCACGGCCTTTGGAAAATACGGGTGCATGCTCCATTGCGCGACACCATCAACCTCTCGGGCGATGACCGCCGAAGGCGGCCGGACGGAACGACCACAGGTCACCTCATCGAGCAACCATAGAATCGGATTCTCATCCACAGTAGAACATGACTCTCTTTTAAAGGAAGCAAAACTCCAGAGCGAAGGTGAGGTCAGCGGTTACCCATGGCCACGTCTGATGGGGTATAGAAAGAATGGGATTCTCGTGGTCCTCGGTTTCGGTAACGCCTGGTCAGGAGCAGCGCATGGATCTCAAACAGCTCAAAGCGCTGGTCACCGTGGCCGAGGTGGGCAGCGTCACGCGCGCGGCCGAACTGCTGCACCTGGCCCAGCCCGCCGTGACGCGCCAGATCCGCACGCTGGAGCACGAATTGGGCGTGGAGTTGTTCGAACGCAGTCACACCGGGATGCGACTGACGAATGCGGGTGCGGTGATGGTCGAGCGGGCCGGGCGGGCGCTGCGTGAGCTGGGCCGGGCACGGGCGGAGATCACGCCGCCGCCGGGTGTGGTGGGCGGGGTGGTGACCGTCGGCCTGCTGGAGAGCGCGGTCGATCTGATCGCCGGCCGGCTGACCTCGACGGTGCGGCGCGACTATCCCGGTATCGAATTGCGTATCGTCACAGCCTATTCCGGGCATCTGCAACAGTGGATGGACGACGGCGACCTGGATCTGAGCCTGCTGTACAACCTGTGCGACTCGCCGTCGCTGAATGTGGCCCCGCTGGTCAGCGAGCGACTATGGGCCGTGGCCACGGTGGATGCGGGTCTGTGCGCGGACCGGCCGGTGGCGCTGGCCGAGTTGGCGGCGCATCCGGTGGTCATGCCGTCGTCCGGACACGCGCTGCGGGTGTTGATCGATGCGGCGGCGGCCGAGGCCGATGTGGTGTTCGAGATCGGGGTGCAGACGAATTCGATGCATCTGCAGAAGTCGCTCGTCATCGCCGGGCACGGCTGGACGATTCTGCCCGCGGCCGGGATCGTGGCCGACGTGGCCGCGGGCCGGTTGAGCGCTGCGCCCTTGCGGCAGCCCGAGATTCGGCGATCGATCGTGCTGGGCATGCCGCGCGCCGGACGCATGCCCGCCGCCGTGGACCTGGTGGCTCAGGAGGTCGCTCGTTCGATGCGCGCGGCCGTGCGCGAGGGCGGGTGGCTGTCGGCGCGATGGTGCGGCGATCCGGAGGCGATCGAGCCGATGCCGCCGCGTCGATCGCGCGTCGATCGCACGGCGTGATCACCTGCGCGCGGGCATGCCGATCCCGCATGGGTGCATAGCGATTTTCTATTTTCCAAACGCGGCTCTCATCGATCATTATTCTCCGAGTAGGAGAATCTCATTTCCCCAAGCATTTATTCGCACGCACGACGAGGACCTGCGACGATGTATCACATTTCCAGAGCCACCGCGATGGTCGCCATGATATCAGCGGCTACGGTGATCTCCGCGGGCGCGGCTAATGCCGATGCGGTGAATCCGGCGCAATCCGCGCCGCAATCCAATCCCGCGGCTCCTGCCGACAATGCGCCGCAGCCCGCTCCGGTCGATCCGGGGGCCGAATATCTGAAGGCGTTCGACGGCATCGCGGGCACCTTCTCGAACGACTCCACCGTGGGACGCGTCGTCGGCACGACGGCAGGAATACTGGTCGGATGCCCAGTCGGCGCGGTCACCGGAGGAACGCTGTTCATTCCCGTCGCTCCGCTCACCCCGGTCGGAATCGTCGGCGGATGTCTCATCGGCGCGGCCGCTCTGGGATTCGTCGGCGGGACGGTCGGCAGTGTCGTCTCCGGCTCGCCCGCGACGATGAACGCATTGAATCAGCAATATCAATCGCTGCATTCCAAGGGGCTCATCGCCGCACCCGTTCCGGTGCAGAATAACGCGCGGTGAATCCGATTCTCCATCCGATTTTCGAACTATCCACATTGTGAGTAAAAGATGACATTCAAGAATAGCGGCGTGGCGGTAACCGCATTGACCGCGATGGCAGTGGTCGCGGCGGCAGGTGTCGCGAACGCCGATACCGCCGTACCCGCGGACTCGGCGAAAACGCCCACCGTCGCCACCGACGTCGCGCCGGGCGTCCGCTACAGCGATGATCCGGCTACCGGTCTGGCCGTCCTGCGCACCCCCTTCGGCACGGTTGCCGTTCAGGGCGGGCAGTTCGGCATCCAGGACACCGCGGGTCACACCGTGGCCGGGGCGGCGATCCCGGCGGCCGGTCCGTCGGCGCAGTCGACCGTCGCGCGCCCGGTTCCCGCCCAGCCGGCCGCACCGGCTCCGGTCCAGGTAGCCGCACCGGCGCAGCAACCGCCCGATGACGTGATGTCGGACCTGAATCAGGCTGTGGAAGCGGCCAATCCGCATATGGGTATGGCGATGGGCGTGGGCTCGCTCGCCGGTTCGATCATCGGTGCGGCCATCGGCTGCCCGTTCGGCGTCGCCACCGGCGGAACGCTGATGGCGCTGGCGACGGCGGGCACCATGACCGTTCCGGCGTTCGCCGCCACCTGCCTCGTGGGTGCGGTCGCGGTCGGCGGTGTGGGGGCGTTGGTCGGCGGGGTCGCGCTGGCGATTCCGGTCGGCATCGCGGCGGGAGCGCAGACGTTCAACGCGTTGCAGGCCCAGCATCATGCCCCGCACGCCGCGCCGCCCGCGGGTGGGGCCAGGGGCTGATACGAGCCCGAATGCCGAGCGGACCTGGAGGATCGGTGAGTTCGGAATCGTCCGGCCCCCCGGTCGGGATCGATGTCGTGTCGGTGGGACGGTGGCTGACGGAGCGGGTGGCCCGCGCCGCGCCGCCGTTCACCTACGAGCGGATCACCGGCGGGCATTCGAACCTCACGTATCTGGTGACCGATCGCGCCGGGCGGCGGTATGTACTGCGCCGTCCGCCGGTCGGTCACCTGCTCGCGACCGCGCACGATGTGATTCGCGAGCACGACATCATGCGGGCACTGGCCGGGTCCGGCCTGCCGCTGCCCCGGATGCTCGGCGCCTGCTACGACGAAAAGGTCACCGGCGCACCGTTCTACCTCATGGAGTACGTCGACGGTGTCGTGGTGGGGTCGCAGGCCGACGCCGAGCGATTCCTGCCCGCGCCCGATGCGCGCGAGCGGGCCGGACACGAGTTGATCGATGCGCTGGCGACCCTGCACGGCATCGATGTCGATCGCGCCGGGCTCGGCGAATTGTCCCGTCGCGGTGGCTATCTCGAACGGCAACTACGGCGATGGGCCGGGCAGTGGGCGGCGGCCGGACTGGACGAACTGGACGAACTGGAGGATATGACCGTCCTGCACGCCTGGCTCGTCGACCATCGGCCGGCCGAGACGACGCCGTGCCTGGTGCACGGTGACTTCCGGCTCGGCAATGCGCTGATCGACCGCAGCGGTCGTCTGCTGGCGGTGCTGGATTGGGAATTGTGCACTCTCGGTGAGGGATTGCTCGATCTGGCGTATTTCCTGCGGTCCTGGACGGCCCCGGATCTGCGGCCGGAATTCTCCCGGCCGCCCGGCCTGCAACCCGGGTTCGCCGCCGGTGCGGATCTGATCCGCCGCTATGCCGAACGCTCCGGTCGCTCGGTCGCCGACCTCGACTACTGGCGGGCCTTCACGGCGTGGCGATCAGCGGCGATTCTGGCGGGGGTGTATCGGAGATATCTCGACGGCCAACTCGGCGAGCGGCCCGGCGATCTGGAATCCTTTCGCGCCGAGGTCGTTTCGCGGATCCAGCAGGGGCTGGACATCGCCCGTGCGATCGGGTGATCGGGCGGCCGGATCACCGCTGGAGCGGCGACCCGGGCTCGCCTACGCGAAGTCGGCCGTGATGTAGTCGGCCGCGGCGGTCGTCCACGGCGTATCGGTTCCCGGCATGTTCTGCGCGGAGTAGAGCACGTGCTGGCCCTGCGGATACGGCGTGAGGTATCCGATCACGCCGTTGACCGCCTCGGCGTAGCGCTGAAGGTTGGCCAGCGGGTTCAGCATCAGGAATTCCAGCAGCTGGGCGAAGATCAGGTGGCCGGCGTTGCCGATCCGGGCGCCCTCGACGAACGAGAACGGCGAGATGCCGACATCGATCACGCGCAGTGGCGAATCGGCCGGTGACGCGGTGATGATGTCGCCCGGATTCGCGTACTCCCGGGTCGCGACCCCGGCCGGCCAGGTTCCGCGCTGGCCGTGCAGCCCGAACGTGGTCGGCGGGCACAGATTGTTCACCGAATCGCCCGCTTTGCGCAGCGGATTGGCGATGAAGACGGCGAAGGCGATCTCCAGGGGACTGCCGTCGGTGTTGGTGTACTGCCCCGATGCCACTCCCTCGAGAATTCGGCTCGCGCAGATCCCGCCGAGCGAATAACTCAGCAGCCCACAGACATTCGGCGACTGCTGGATCGCCTGCACCCCCGCTGCGGTGCCCAGTCGCACCGAGGTGTCCAGCGACGGCCCCCATAGGTTCGGGTCCGGCCCGACCGAGGCGGGCCAGTCGGGTTCGAAGAAACTGAAACTGGTGGCCGGCAGCAGATCGGTGATCGAGGCCAGCATGCCCGCCGGCGATCCGTCGGTGTTCCGCGTCTCCCCGGTGCCTCGCAACGTGATGATGTCGATCATGGATTCTCCTTGACCGCAACGGTTTTCCCGGTGCCTTCAGAGTAGACCCAGGGGTGTGACGTGCGCCACTCGGACTTTCGCGGCAGCATGACTCGAAGCCGTGATCCCGCGCCCGGACTCGGCGCCATCGTCGACGCCGGACAGCGCGTGGACCTCGGACACCACAACCGGCTGCGGGAACTCCCGCGCCCGCGCGAGGCCGTCGGCGGTCAGCGCGCTGTCGCGCGGCGCGGGCCGGATATCGACCTCGCGGGTGCTGGAGTTCGAGGGGCTCGCTGCCTCGATCGGCCGCGGGGACGGACGCGGCCGGACCGCGACCGAGGCTCATCGAGCGTGGTGCTCGATTCGGCACGCCGCCGGGAAACGTTCGTACACCGGACATTCCGCCACCGCGGGCGCGTGCTTCGGCACGCTGTGTCGCGGTGTGGCGTGCCGGTGTGCCGCCGGATTGCCTTGTGCGGGAGAAGCATTCACCCAACCCGGTGCCCGGCTCGCGCGTCGTCGACGAGCCGGCATTCCTCCGGCCGAACGCGCGGGTTCCGGCGTGCCCGGCCGATCGCGGGCAGGTCCGCCGGTCGGCGGTCAGCGGTGTCCGAGGGTTCAGCCCCGGGCTGACGAGGTCGCGGCGGCTCGGTCGCTGTGCCAGGCGGCGGCCAGGGCGGCCAGCAGTGTTCCCTTCAGATGGCGTGCTTCCCGGGTGTCGGTGCGGCGGGGCCGCAGCGCGTCGTCGAGCATCTCCACGAAGCGATGGCGGTCGACGCCGAAGGCGACCAGCAGGTCACCGGAGCCGGCTCCGCCGAACGGCGCCCAGCGAATGGCGAGTTCGATCACCGGAACCGCGGCGGCGTCGATCGACCGGGTGGCGCGCAGGAAGTCCAGGCCACGCAGCGACGACCGAACCCAGTGACAGTCGTAACGCCGTGCTGTCCGGGGGCCTGTTTCCTGCGCCCGCGGACGCGCCGGGTTGCGAGAGGAGGACTGCCCGCGCTGCGTCGTGCTGGAAGCATTCTGCTGTCGACGCTGTGGATCCATGGTGGCTTCCGATGGTCGTGGTGAACGGTCATCGCAAGCGTTCCCGGGACGGCCCCTCGCGGCCACGGCAGAACTACCTATCCGCATGCCTGTTTTCCGGGCACGAGCGACGCGCCCCGGCGACGTTCCGGGCCGAAGGCCGGTCATCGGCCGCTCGCACGCACGAGGATGATGAGTATGACCGAAACTCCCTCCGCCGAGCAGACCGCTGCCGAGGAGCGCGTCGTCGAGACGGTTCTGGCTTCCTTCGACGACACTCCGGACCCGCGCCTGCGGGAGCTGCTGCGGTCGCTGACCCGGCACCTGCATGCCTTCATCCGCGACGTGCGCTTGACCGAGCGGGAATGGCGCGCCGCGATCGAATTCCTGACCGAGACCGGGCACATCACCGACGACAAGCGACAGGAATACGTCCTGCTGTCGGACGTCCTCGGCGCGTCGATGCAGACCATCGCGGTGAACAACCAGGCCTACCGGAACGCCACCGAGGCGACCGTGTTCGGCCCGTTCTTCGTCGAGGCGGCCCCGCGGATCCCGCTCGGCGGCGATATCGCCGGTGGCGCCGCGGGACAGCCGTGCTGGGTCGAGGGCAGCGTCACCGACACCGACGGCAACCGGGTGCCGCACGCCCGGATCGACGTGTGGGAATGTGACGAGGAGGGCTTCTACGACGTCCAGTACCCGGACCGCCGGATCGGCGGCCGGGGCCGGCTGTACTGCGACGACCGGGGCGAATTCCGGTTCTGGGGTCTCACGCCGGTGCCGTACCCCATTCCGCACGACGGCCCGGTCGGCAGGATGTTGCAAGCGGTACGCCGGTCGCCGTACCGGGCGGCGCACCTGCACTTCATGGTCGCCGCCGCGGGGCTGCGCACTCTGGTCACGCACGTTTTCGTCGAAGGCGATCCGCAGCTCGCGATCGGCGACAGCGTCTTCGGCGTCAAGGACTCGCTGATCAGGAAGTTCGAACAGCAGGAACCCGGCACCCCGGCACCGGACGGCCGCGATCTGGGGGACCGGTCCTGGGCGCGGACCCGGTTCGACATCGTCCTGGCCCCCGCCGGCGTGTGATATCCGCGAACCGCGTCAGGCCGCCGAAGCCGCGGAGCGCTTGTGCACCGTCCGGCCCAGGGACTGCTCGATCGCGGCCGCGCGGGCCACTTCCTCGCCGTACAGCAGGCCGTAGGTGAAGCCGTTGCCGCCGGCGAGATGGGCCTGGATGCCCAGTGCGCGCAACTCAGCGCGCGCGACCACGGAATCGTGGTGGTCGCCGAGCGACTTCTGCAGCTTCTTCATCCGGCGGGCGTGCTTGCGGTGCCCGGTCGCCTCGGCCGCGTACCGGCTGCGTTTGGCGGCCTTGCGCACCTCGTGCAGCCCACGATCGGTGCCGAGCCGGTCGACCCTGCCGAACGCGCGCTCGACCCGGCGGCGAGTCTTCTTCAGCGCCTTGGCTTCCCGCTTGCGGTCCACGGGCAGCGCATCGATCTCCTCGAGCCGCTTCAGCAGCGTGAAGTACCGCTCGCTGTTCAACGCCTCGAGGACGTCGGTGTAGGCGCTTGCCCGACGACCGGCGAAGGTGCGGGTGATCCGCCGGCGCACGTCACCGAGCACCAATTCCTCCGGCAACGCATCGATCTGCTCGACCAGATGGCCGCGCAGCACGTCGATATCGCGCACCTCGCCCAGAACCCCTGCCACCCACTTCAATTCCGCACGCAGCGGCCGAGAACCCTTGAACGCCTGCAGGATACTGCGCAGGCGGCGGCCGGCCACGCGCATCCGGTGGATCGAATCGGGGCCTTCCTGCCGGACTCTGGTGTCCTGCCGGATCATCTCGTCCACCTGCGTACGGAAATACCGCGCGACCGCGCCCTTCGGCAGCGGGCGTGGCGTGATCCGATCGCCGAGCAGCCGCAGCAGCTTCGGCGGACTGTCCAGCGGCGCACCCAGTTTGGTCTCGACGGCGTCGAAGACGGCCCGGTCGCCTCCGGTCAGTTCGACCTCCGCCTCCTGCCACGACGCCACGGTCGAGGACTCGCCCAGCGTCTGCGCCGACACCTCGTCGGCGACGAGCTCCGCGGTCACCTCACCCTGGGCGTCCAGCAACCGCCACTGGCGTCGCTTGGTGCGGATGTGCGCCACGGGCGTGAGCGGTTCTCCCTTGGCGATTCCGCGCACGATATCGGCGAGCTCGCCGGGCACGCCCGCGGTCGCGTCGCCCGGCGGCACGCGGATCTCCTCGCGGCTGTCGCCGCCCGGCTTCAGCGGCAGCTTCACATGCCATCCCGCGTCGTCGCCGCCCGTCCTGCGGCGCAGCGTGACGCCCCGCCTGGCCAATGCGAGATCGGCCGTATCGTAATAGACGGCATCGAGCACCTGCTGCTGCGCGCGCGGGTCGAGCGTGATCCCGGGAATGCCATCGAGCACCGCGCCGCCCGTGTCCGGCAACCGGTATTTGCGTTCTGTCTCATTCGCTCGAGTGACCATGCCGGGCGAATACCACCGAGTCCGGTCGCCAATCCCGGCCGGGGCTCCCGGTTTGGACATTGCCCGCGTGGTCCGGCGCGAGCGGGCCGGAGGCTCGTTTCGCCCGGACCCGGCCAGGTATCGCTTTCGCGCTGGATGGCGCGGTCCGGCGCGCGGGGATTCGCGTGTCGGCCGGCGCGGTGTGAACCTGATGGGAGTGGATCGTGCCCGGTCGGCGTCGCGACGCAGGATCCGCGCCGCGCCCGCGCGCTGGACGTCGCGGACAAGGCCGAGCGTGCGCGGCGCTGCCACGCCGCCGCCGTCGATCAAGCCGTCCAGATCATGGCCTCGCTCGGCGCGCGCACACCGGCCGACCCGAACCCGCAGATGCTGCTGAAGAGGTTGTCCGCCACCGAGGTTCGCTCTTACGCGGAGATCCAGCCGCGCCTGGAAGCCGGTGTCCTGCTGCGCGAGCCGCCCGCCCGCTGGGCCGCGGACTGGGCGGCCGCCGACCCGGACGCCTTCCGCGCCGAGGTGTCCGGGTAGAACGCCGAGCCGGTACTACCTGCCGAAGCCGGCCAGCGCGTCGGCGAGCGTGCCGGTCTGCAGGGCATCGAGCGCCTGCTGACGGGTGTCGGGACAGTTCTGTGTCGTGATCCGGTCCACCACAGCGCGATCCGCGATCACCTGGGTGTTGAGCCCGCCGTTGCGGGCCGCCCAGTCGTGCACGATGAGATTGAAGTCCGTCTTGCGGGCCGCGGGGCCCTCGTCATGCCATTCGGCGATCTTCGGAGAGATCTTGTCGCACAGCTGTTTCGCCGCCTCGGGGGTCACGCTGTCGGGACGCGGGACATCCGATGTCGCGGACGGGGAGTTGAAGGTGATGGTGACGTCCGGGTGCGAGGTCGATCTGGTGGTGGGCAGCAGCGAACCGGAACCGCCTGCGTTGCAACCGGTCAGCGCGGCCAGAGCCGCCAGTGCCGCGGTGAGGGTGATGGTGGTCTGTCGAAGCGCGTACATGTGCATCCCTACGGGCCGTGATTCATCCGATCGACCGGCGATACCCCGCATTCGACGGCTCAATCGGCTGCCCCGGCGCAGGGTGCGTCGAAATCCGCGGACTCGGCGAATGTCCTTGCGCTACTTGGTGTCCCGGAACACCGCCGGACGGCCCTGCGCCCGCGCGGCGACGGCCTCCTCGAAATTGTCGGTGAGCAGGCGAATGTACAGCTGCCCCAGGCCTTCCGCTTGCATGTGCCCCTCGAGCGAGGAGGCGTCCAGGCCGCTCCACAACGTGCGCTTCGTCAGCTCGATCCCGGGCCGGGAGAAGGCCGCGATCCGGTCGGCCATGTCGTAGCAATAGTCCAGGAGTTCATCGCCGCTCACGCAATGTGATACCAGGCCGATGCGCTCGGCCTCGTGTGCGTCGACATCGCAGCCGGTGAGCATCATCTCGAACGCCCTGGAGGTGCCGACGCATCGTGGCAGCAGATACGACAGCCCGAGTTCGCTGGCGGTGAGGCCGTTGTTGACCCCGGCCGCGCGGAAGTACGCTCCGTCGCTCGCCACCCGGATGTCGGCGGCCAGGGCCAGGCACAGGCCTCCGCCGATGGCCGGGCCGTTGACCGCCGCGATGACGGGCTGGTGCAGGCGGCGCAGTGCCGAGATGAGGTCGTCGAGCACTTCCATGGAACGCAACGCGACAGTGGGCGCCGTCAATCCCGCCACATGCGGAATCGAACCCGCGGCTTTCTGGTCCGCGCCCGAACAGAATCCCCGCCCCGCCCCGGTCAACACCACCGCGCGCACCGAGTTGTCGTGCCCGATCTCCTCGAGGGCCGCTCGCAGCGGCAGGACGAGGTCGAACGCCATCGAGTTCATTCGCTCCGGCCGATTCAACGTGATGAGAGCGGTATGCGGCCGGGGCCTGTCCACGAGTACGAGTTCGTTGGTCATCCATTGTCCGGGGGTTGGCGGGTGTGGCGGCGCTGCCGGGCGCCATTTGTTTTACACGGTATAGACAGCTGTACGGACAGTACTATGACGCGCCGGTCGAAACAAGGATCGCCGGCGGGCCTCGGGCGCGCTTCGGGATGGCGTCGCGGCTGCCGGGAGGATCAGCGCCCTTCGATCCGGACCGGCATGTGCCGGATGCCCGAGTGCTTGTTGCTGCGGACGTACTCGACCGGACCGGTCGGGGTCAGCGAGCCGACTCGGTCGAGCAGGGCATCGAACATCACCCGCATCTCCATCCGCGCCAGCGCCGCCCCCAGGCAGAAATGGATGCCGCGCCCGAATGCCATGTGCGGGTTGGGATTACGGGTGATGTCGAAGGTGTGCGGGTCGGCGAAGACGGTGTCGTCGCGGTTGGCCGAGGCCCACCAGAGAGTGACCTTGTCACCGGCGGCGATGCGCCGGCCGTCGATCTCGACGTCCCTGGTGGCGGTGCGCCGGTTGTACGGGGTGGAGGACGCCCAGCGCAGAATCTCCTCCACCGCGGTCGGCAGCAGGCCGCGGTCGCGTTGCAGGCGCCGCCAGGTGCCGGGCGAGGCGGCGAGCGCGGACATGCCGATCGCGATGGAGTTCCGGGTGGTTTCGCTGCCGGCGGCGATGATCAGGCTCAGGAACAGGTGCTGCTCGCTGTCGGTGAGCGGCTCGCCGTCGATCCGGGCGTGCGTCACGATGGACAGCAGATCCTCGGCAGGTTCGGCGCGCTTGCGTTCCAGAAGGCCGGTGCCGTAGGCGAACATCCGGGCCTGCGCCCGCAGCAGGCGGTCGTTGGTCTCGCCGACCTCTCGTTCGTCGTAGTCGAGCGTCACGATGGCCCAGTTCATCAGCTCGTGCCGGTCGTCCTGCGGTACGCCGGCCAGTTCGGCCACCGCTTGCAGCGGCAGTTCGGCGGCCACGTCGGTCAGGAAATCGCAGTCCCGTTTCGCCAGCGCCGCATCGACGATGCCGACCGCGCGCCGGCGCAGGTCGTCCTCGATAGCCCGCAGCGCTCGCGGTGTCGTGGCGGGCGCCAGCAGTTTGCGGATCCGGGCGTGGCGCGGATCGTCCATCATGTTCAGCAGCGAGCCGACCGGAACCGGTAGCGGCATATCCTCGAGGGTGGTGCCGCCGCCGCTGCGCTCACCTCCCGATTCGGAGGAGAACGTCTCGGTGTCGGCCGCGGCCGCCACGATGTCGGCGTATCGGCTGAGCACCCAGAATCCGTCGCCGCCGGGGGAGTGCTCGGTAGGGGGATGAAACCAGACCGGGGACTCGCGGCGCAGCTCGTCGAAGACGTGATGCGGGAAGCCGGCGGTGAAGCGGTCCAGGTCGGTGAGATCGATATCCTCGTGCACGGCAATGGGCCTCCTTACCACCGGAACAATGACACGGCGCTCGGCCCGATGCCCGTGGCATGTCGAAAGACGTTGTCACGCACTGGAGAATCGGCGGGCGGGGGTGACGGAGAATCGAACGCCGAAGTTGTCGAAGGTCATCGGACGCGGGGCGTCGGGCAAGGGCTGCGGCCGGGACAGGAGGCGGTAGCCGGCATGGTCGAGCAGATGGGCGAGCAGGCTGCTGGTGGTGAACAGAACCAGGTCTCGGCCCGGGCAGACGGCCGGGCCCGCGCTGAAGGGTACGAGCTGGGGGTACTGCTCGGCGCGTCGTCGAGCCAGATGTCCGGTTCGAAGGTGTGCGCGAAGGGGACGGCGGGCACGACGACGTGGCCGCTCGTCCGATACCCGGTCTCCCGGGCCGTCCGGCGGCCGTGGCTCGGTTCGCGCGAACCGGTGGGCTATCGAAGGTGTGCGGCGGCGACGCCCCAGAACTGCATGGTGTTCATCAAATCGATCCGCCAGTCCCCCCAGCGGTCGTGATAGGCGTCCACGATGGCGGCGATATCGAAGTCGTCCCGCGTCGCGGCACCCTTCGACTCGACCATGTCGATGACGAACTCCCGTGCGCTTTCGGCAGTGTCCCGCATCGAGTTCCTTCCGTACGGCTTCGCGGCGGCGGGCAGCCTCGTACCCGCCCGACCGGACGACCAGCGGGATCGGCGTATGTCCTGAACAGGCTGTTTTCTCAACCGGCGCAGGACCCGATTCTCGGACCTCACCGACGTACCCGTAGCGGACCCGGCGAAACGCACGACTTTCCCGGCCGCCGCCGATCGTGGCGCCGGCCTGCGGCCGCAGGCGTCATCAGTGACCGCGTTGGTCGCGCAGCCGAAGGCCCTCGCGGGCTTTCATGCGCATGTGCTCGCGCAGCAGCAGCGCGGTTCCGGCGAGGAAGAGCAGGACCGTCACGATCGCGGCGACGATCGCCCATCCCGCGAATCCGTATCCGGCCGCGGTCAGTGTGAGCGCCAGTCCGACGATGCCCAGGACGAACAGAATCATGCCGGGCAGATTGCGTTCGTTCTCGAGACCTTCACCGGCATGGCTGCGCGTCGTGCGAGCGGTGTCCGGGAAGTTGTCCGCACCCGAACGCGGTCGCCGGAACGACCGGGTCCGAATTCGGTTGGTGTGATCCACGATTCACCTCCTGCGTTATTCGTCGAGTTGTGCGATATCGGTCCGTGCCGGTCGGTCGCCGCGAATCTCGGTGAGCCGGTGCCGATCCTGCTGCGCGGCCCGGCCCCAGCCGACGTGGGACTCGTTGCGCATGCGTTCGACCATGTGCGGGTAGTGCAGTTCGAAGGCCGGTCGCTCGGACCGGATGCGCGGCAGTTCGTAGAAGTTGTGTCGCGGGGGTGGGCACGTGGTGGCCCATTCGAGCGAGTTGCCCGAACCCCACGGATCGTCGACGCGGACGACCTCGCCGTATCGGTAACTCCTGAACACATTCCAGACGAAGGTCACCATCGACAGGCCCAGGATGAACGAACCGATGGTGGAAACGGTGTTCAGCGCGGTGAATCCGTCGCTCGGCAGATAGTCCGCGTATCGCCGGGGCATCCCTTCCGCGCCGAGCCAGTGCTGCACCAGGAATGTGGTGTGGAACCCCACGAACGTGGTCCAGAAGTGCAGCCGGCCCAGCCTTTCACTCAGGAACCGGCCGGTGAATTTCGGGAACCAGAAGTAGATTCCGCCGAAGGTGGCGAACACGATCGTGCCGAAGAGCACGTAATGGAAATGCGCGACAACGAAATACGTGTCGGTGATGTGCCAGTCCATGGCGGGGCTGGCCAGGATGACCCCGGACAGCCCGCCGAACAGGAAGGTGGTGAGAAAACCGATCGACCACAGCATCGGCGTTTCGAAGGTGAGCTGCCCGCGCCACATGGTCCCGATCCAGTTGAAGAATTTCACTCCGGTCGGCACCGCGATCATGAACGACATCAGCGAGAAGAACGGCAGCAGAACGGCTCCGGTGGCGAACATGTGGTGCGCCCACACCGCCATCGACAGTGCCCCGATCCCGAGCGTGGCGAAAACCAGTGCGGTATAACCGAATACCGGTTTGCGGCTGAACACCGGGATGATCTCGGTGATGATGCCGAAGAACGGCAACGCCACGATGTAGACCTCCGGATGCCCGAAGAACCAGAACAGATGCTGGAACAGCACCGGCCCGCCGTTGGCCGGATCGTAGATGTGACCGCCCAGGTGCCGGTCCACTTCCAGCCCCATCAGCGCCGCGGTGAGAATCGGGAACGCCAGCAGCGCCAGCACACTGGTGACGGTGATGTTCCAGGTGAAGATGGGCATCCGGAACATCGTCATACCGGGCGCGCGCAGGCAGACCACGGTGGTGAGCATGTTGACCGCGCCCAGGATCGTGCCCAGGCCGGACAGGGCCACGCCCATGATCCACAGATCGGCGCCGACGCCGGGGGAGTGGGCCCCGGCGCTCAGTGGGACGTAGGCGGTCCAGCCGAAATCGGCCGCGCCGCCGGGTGCGACGAATCCCGCCACCGCGATGCTCGCGCCGAACAGGTACAGCCAGTAACTGAGCGCGTTCAGCCGCGGGAACGCCACATCGGGCGCCCCGATCTGAAGCGGCAGAACACAATTGGCGAATCCGAACAGGATCGGTGTCGCGTAGAAGAGCAGCATGATCGTGCCGTGCATGGTGAACAGCTGGTTGTACTGCTCGTTCGACAGGAATTGCAGACCGGGACGGGCCAGCTCGATCCGCATGAGCAATGCCATCAGCCCGCCCGCCAGGAAGAACGACATCGACGTGAAGATGTACATGATGCCGAGCATCTTCGGATCGGTGGTGGTGGCGATCTTCCAGATCGCCGCGCCCTTCGGTCCCAGCCGCGCCGGAAACGGGCGTTCGGCCTCCATCCCCGGTTGTTCGGTCACAGGCGCGACAGCCACCGGCTCGACCCTCCTCGAATGCGCTGTGGTCACACAGTCGGCGGCGGTCTACCCGGGCCGGACCGGACGAAACGCTGGACCCGGGAATCGCCGCCGACCCGCTCGTACGGCCGCGGCGGGCGGGTGTGACCGGAGGGCATAGAGCCTGTGCGGGTGGGTAGCCGCGCGTCGACGCGCGATCCCACGATCATCGGAGTATGCATGGCATTGGTGACGGTCGTCGCCCTTCTCACCATCAGTGTGGTCGTCTCGGCCGGGGCGGGATGGGGCACGGTTGCCCTGGTGTGGTGGTTGGAACGGAGATGAACGATGACACGGGACGAACCGGAGGACCGCGCACCCGGCTCGGAGTGGGACCGGCGGGTCCGCGGTGAGACCGAACCCGAGCAGCTGGATCGGAATCTGACCGGTCTGCTCCAGGAACTGCGCGTGGTCCAGACCGGCGTCCAGCTGCTCACCGGCTTCCTGCTCACCCTGCCGTTCCAGACGCGGTTCGCATCCCTGTCCGCCCCGATCCGCGGGGTGTACCTGGTCGTGGTGGTGGCCTCGATCGCGGCCACGGTATTCCTGACCGCCCCGGTGGCCGCGCACCGCCTGCTGTTCCGCCGGCACCAGCTCGAGAAGGTGGTGAACACGGCGCATCACTTCGCCTTGACCGGCCTGTTCCTGCTCGGCGTCGCGCTCACCGGGGTGGCGGTGCTGATCTTCGACACGGTTGCCGGGCCGGTGGCCGCGGTGATCGCCGGCGTGGCCTTCGCGGCGCTGTTCACCAGTCTGTGGCTGGTACATCCCTGGTGGCAGCGTCGGCATCCGGACTGAGCCCGTGATGCGATGCGCGTGCGCCAGAAGGGCCGCCGACTCGGCGCACCTGTGCCGCCGCGGTCTTGAACAACGGTTGTTCGGACACCGGATCGATCTCGCTGTGCGTCAGTTCGTTGGCGGCCCGGGTGCGCGCGGCCTCGGGCACATCGGCGTCGGGCATGTCCCAGTAGCCGTAGTGGATGGGCACGAACACCACACCGGGCCGCATTCCGGTCAGCCTGGCGTGCGCGCGCAGGGCGCCGCGGGGAGTGCGGACCTCGATCAGGTCGTTGTCGGCGATACCGGCGGCCGCCGCGTCCACCGAGGAGATCTCCGCCCACACGTCCGGGGCCGCGGATCGCAACTGTGGTGTGCGGCCGGTCTTGGTGCGGGTGTGCGAGTGGTAGATCGTGCTGCCGGTGATCAGCGCCAGCGGATATCGCGAACTCGGCGGCTCCGGCGACGGGAGGTAGGGCGCGGCCTCGAGCATCGCCTTACCGTCCGGGTTGACGCTGCGATAGCGCTGCTCGTCCCGCGGTTCGCCGGTCGCCAGATCCTTTCCGTAGCTTTCGCATTCGTCGGCGTGGGCGAAGAAGACGCCGTTCGCGTACAGGCGGCCGGCCTCGTCGGGCGGTTGCCTGCGGGGCCACTGCACCCCGCCCTCGCGCAGCAGCTCATAGGACAATCCGGTGTAGTCGCAGGGGCGTCCGGCGCTGCACCGCTGCCATGCCGCGTAGGCGCCGCGCTCGTCGTCCCAGGGCGGCAGCGGGTTGCCGTCCCGGTCGCGCAGGTCCATCCGCCGGGCGAAGTCGACGAAGACGGCCAGATCCGGCCTGGCCCGGCCCGGCGGGTCGACGGCTCGTTCGGACAGGTGCACGGTGCGATCGGCATTGGTGAACGTCCCGGTCTTCTCACCCCACGCCGCCGCGGGGAGCACGACATCCGCCAACGCGGTGGTCTCGGTCGGGTAGATGTCCTGGGTGACGAGGAAAAGGTCCGGGCGGCTGAGGATTCGGCGAATCCGGGACAACTCGGGCAGCGAGATCGCCGGATTGGTCGCGGACACCCACAGCATGCCCAGGTCGCCGGTCTCGGCCAGTCGCATGATGCGCATGGCGTGCGTGGGTGGTTTCCCGTGCGCGAGGACGTCGGGTTCGACGTTCCACAGCCGGGCGAGTTGCCCGATGTGCTCGGGGTTGGCCCAATTGCGGAATCCGGGCAGATCGCCGCCGGCCCCGCACTCGCGGGTGTTCTGCGCGGCCAGCTGTCCGTTCATCTGCAACACGCCGCAGCCCGGTTTGCCGAGCATGCCCCGCACGAGATGGATGTTGTTCACCTGCACGGTGGCGGCGGTGGCCTGATGGGACTGGTAGAAACCCTGCAGCACGGTGGAGACCAGTCGCCGGGTGGTGCCGAGCAGGCACGCGGCGCGGTGGATCTGTTGTTCGTCCACATCGCAGATGTGCGCGGCTCGTTCGGCGGGCCATTCGGCGACGGCCGCGGCGAGGTCGTCGAATCCGACGGTGTGCGCGGCGATGTAGTCGCGATCGATCCAGCCGTGCTCGATCAGTTCGTGCAGCAGCGCGTTCATCAGCGCCATGTTCGTGCCCGGCCGAGGCGCCAGATGCACCGTGGCGTGCTGTGCGGCGGGGGTGTGCCGGGGGTCGACGCACAGCAGCGCCGGCGGGTGCGGGCCCGCGAGCCGGTCCAGAATCCGAGCCCACAGCACGCTCTGGCTCTCCGCGACGTTGTGCCCGTATAGGGCGATGACGTCGGCGTCGTCGAAGTCGTCGTACGATCCCGGCTGTCCGTCGCAGCCGAACGACTGTTTCAGGCTCTCCGCGGCGGTGGCCGTGCACAGGCGGGTGTCGCCGTCGAGGTGGTTGGTGCCGATGCCTCCGCGCGCGAGCGTGGCGAGGGTGTAGTACTCCTCGAGGAACAGCTGCCCGCTGGTGTAGAAGCCGATCGACCCGGGACCGCTGGCCTCGAGTAAGTTCTTGGCGCGCTGGACGATTCGGGTCATGGCGGTATCCCAGTCACACGGCACCAGCTGCCCGTCCACCCGGTGCAGCGGAGTGGTGAGCCGGTCGCCGTCCGCGGTGGCCCGCCAGCCGAACAGATCCTTGGGGTCGAGCCGGCCGCGATTGATCCGGTCGCAGGCGCGCCCGCGAACGCCGACGATACGTCCCTGCTTCACCGCGATGTCGAAGGCGTCGCCGTTGGAGTGCAGCACCGAGGCCGACGGCACCCACCGTTCCACCTCGAGTGGTGTGATGCCTTGTGCCAGTTGCATATCGACGCGGGCAGGCCACACGTCCCCGCGCCCGTACGGGGTGCGCGGGCCCCACGGATTCGCGATCCGCGAACGGCCGGTCTCGTCGATCATCAGTGGCTTCATTGATGACGCACTACCCGGGCCGTTACCGGCCAAACGGCTCCGGCCACCGCGAGCGGGCGGATACGAGCGGGCGGGCCCGGGCAGCTGCTGCCCGGGCCCGCCCGTCGCCGGTCGGCGTGGCTACGCGGCGGTGGCCACCTGTGCCTGCCACATCCAGTGCAGTTGTTCCAGTCGCGCGGCCATCTCGATGAACAGGTCCTGGGTCACCGGATCGGCCTTCTCGGTCTCATCGATCCGCTCCCGGAGCCGTGCGATGACCGCGGCCAGATTCTTCACGATCGCCTCGATGATCGCCCGGTCCTGCTGCCATCCCTCGGAAAGCCCTGTCGCCGAGGACTTCTCGGCCACCGTGGCCGCGCGGCCGTCCGGGCTGACCCCGATCGCCGTCGCGCGCTCGGCGGCGGCGTCGGTGAAATCCCTTGCGGCGGTGACGAGTTCGTCCAGAGCCAGGTGGACCGAGCGGAAGTTGGGGCCGATCACGTTCCAGTGCGCCTGCTTGGCGATCAGAGACAGGTCGATCAGGTCGACGACCGTCCCGCGCAGCGCGTCTCCGGTGACCCGCTGGGCATTCTCGTCGAGTGTGCTCGTAATCGGTTTCGACATCGCGATGTCGCTCCTTTCATCGATGTCCGGGCCATTCGGCCGGAGCAGGTACGTGGCGGGTCGTGCAGGAGGTCAGGAGTAGGCCGGGTATGCGTTCGCGCGCAGCAGCCGGGCCAGATGCGCGGCGTTTCGCGCGAGCGCCCGGGTGGTGGTGGCGACGGGCTCGGGCGGCTTGTCCAGGTCCTTGTAGTCGACCGATCCCATGGCTTCGCCGGTCCAGTACGTGGATCCCTGGGCCGGAATGGAAAAGCCGATATCGTCCAGCCCCTGGAACAGGTCCGCGGTCACCTTGTGGGCGCCGTCCTCGTTGCCGACGATCGCGGTGACCGCCACCTTGCCCGCCATCAGAGGGCGGCCCTGTTCGTCGGTCTCGCCGTTCTCCGCGTTCAGGCGCTCGAGCGTGCGCTGCGCGACCGAGCACGGATGACCCAGCCAGATCGGCGTGGCCAGGACCAGTACGTCCGCCGCGGCGACCTTCTCGCGGATGCGCGGCCACTGGTCGCCGTCGCCCTGGTCGGCGGTGATACCGGGGTGCACGACGTGATCGGCGACGCGGACCAGCTCGCCGTCCACGCCGTTGCCGGAGAGTTCGGCCAGTACCTGTTCGGCCAGGAGCTGGCTGCTGGAGGGGGCCGGCGACGGTTTCAACGTGCACACCAGCGCGACGGCCCGGAGGCGGTCGGAATCGCTTGCGGTGCTGTGGTTCCGGGGCATCGAAACTCCTCTCGCCGACGACAGTCGCAAACGCGCCGTCAGCGTTCGGTCTCTGCTGCGACTCTCGCCGCAATACCCGGCCCGGTGCCGCCCAAACAGCCGCGATCGGCGCGCGTACCCGATTGGGGCGGCTCGGCGGGGGTAGTGCGTCGTCGGGTCCGGTCGGGGCCCTCGGCCGTGGCGGCGACGCGATCGTCCGGCCGAACCGGCGACGAAAGGACAGACCTGTGCCCGCAACGCAGGAGACCGGCCGACACACCGGTACGAAGGACAAGGATTACGACCTGATCTGGTTCACCGATCAGGCCAACACCACTCCCGAGAATCGCTGAGCGGTAGTCATGAAAGCCGTGACGTGGCAGGGACGCCGCCGGGTGTCCGTCGACGAGGTCCGGGATCCGAGCATCGAGGCGCCCACCGACGCGATCGTGCGGGTGACCTCCACCGCGATCTGCGGTTCGGATCTGCATCTGTACGAGGTGCTCGGAGCGTACATGAGTCCGGGGGACGTGCTGGGCCACGAGCCGATCGGCATCGTGGAGGACGTCGGTTCGGAGGTGACCGAACTCACCCGAGGAGACCGGGTGGTGATTCCGTTCCAGATCAGCTGTGGCGGGTGCTACATGTGCACGGCCGGGTTGCCGACCCAGTGCGAGATCACCCAGGTGCGTCGATATGGAAGCGGCGCAGCGCTTTTCGGCTATTCGAAGCTGTACGGCCAGGTGCCCGGCGGGCAGGCGGAGTTGCTCCGGGTGCCGCAGGCCGACGCCACGCACATCAAGGTGCCGCACGGGCCCGGCGACGAGAGGTTCCTGTACCTGTCCGATGTGCTGCCCACCGCCTGGCAGGCGGTGGAATACGCGGCCGTCCCCGAGGGCGGCTCGCTGACGGTGCTGGGGCTGGGGCCGATCGGGGACATGGCGTGCCGGATCGCGTTGCATCGCGGTCTGCGGGTGATCGGGATCGACCGGGTGCCCGAGCGCCTGGCCCGCGTCGCCGCCAGCGGTGCGGAGGTGATCGATCGGTCGGCGGTGGACTCGAGCATCGGTGAGATGGTGCGCGGTATGACCGACGGTCGCGGAACCGACGCGGTCATCGATGCGGTCGGGATGGAGGCGCACGGCTCGCCGGTGGCCGAGTGGGCACAGCGGTCGGCCGCCCTGCTTCCGGATGTGTTGGGCCGCAAGGTCTCCGATACCGTGGGCGTGGACCGCCTGTCGGTGCTGAACGACGCGATCGACATCGTGCGCCGCGGCGGCACCATATCGCTGTCCGGAGTGTACGGCGGCATGGTGGACCCGCTCCCGATGCGAATCCTGTTCGACAAGCAGATCCAATTGCGGATGGGGCAGGCCAACGTCACCCGGTGGGCCGGGGACATCCTGCCGCTACTGACCGACGACGATCCGCTCGGCGTGGAAAGCTTTGCCACCCACCGGCTTCCGCTCGATTCCGCGCCGGATGCCTATCGGATGTTCCAGCAGAAGACCGATGGCGCGGTGAAGGTCGTCCTCGATCCCACCGCGCGTGCCGCCTGACGCGTTCAACCGGTCCTGCGCCGCCGCCGATGACTCGTATCGCACAGGGGATAGATCTTCGAGCGGCGGCACAGGCACACCGCGACCTGGAAACGGTCGCAGCGGACCACGGTCCCGTCGTCGGTGACCAACTCGACCGGCCCTTCGATCAGGGCCGGCCCTTCCGCGGTGAGGTGCACCCGGCGGGGTTCACCGGTTGATTCGGTCGGCACGGATGACCACCAGCTCCTCGTTCGTCTCGTCCGGTGCGATCAGCCCGGCCTCGCGCAGCCATGCCGCTCGCCTGCGGAGCACGGGTCCGAACGCGGTCGTCTCGCGCGCCACCACGGCGGCCTTCAGCCCGCCCGCCCGCAGCCGCTGGATCGTGGAATCCGTTCCGCACAAAGCCGATTGGACGATCAGCGCGGTGCCGTCGACGTTGAGCGCGGCGGGCAGCAGATCGCACAGCGGGTCCAGGACGGCACGCCCGGTCGGGCCCGCCTCCCAGGCCCGGGCGCGGCCCCGCGCCGGCGCCGTCGACGGGCCCGGAACGTAGGGCGGGTTGGCCAGGACGGCATCGAAGCGGCGGTGTCCGAGTATCTCGGCCAAGTCCAGCTTCAGCAGCTCCACCGAGATTCCGCGCAGCCGCGTGTTGCACCATGCGGACAACAGCGCCCTTCGGGAGATATCAACGGCCGTAACAGTTTTCGCACCCATGAGGTGTGCGTGCACGGCAAGCGCGCCGGTTCCGGTGCACAAGTCGAGCACATCCCGGCCCGGCGGGATCGCCGCCGCCGTCATGGCCCGCATCAGGAGCCGGGTGTCTGCTTGTGGCCGGTAGACGCCCGGCGTGCGGATCAATCTCATGGCGCGCGAATACCCCCGTGGCGGTGTTCAATCGGAGACGAGGTCGTCGGTGCGCAACGAGCTGCGGCCCGCGCCCCAGCTGTCCTCGAGCAGATGCCGTTCGATCCGCTCCTCCAGCAGGTTGGTGACCTGGATGCCGAGGACGATCGAGGCGGCCTGATCGGGCTCCTGCCGGAGCAGATCGCCGATCACCTCACGGCGCATGACCTGTTCGTGCACGGCGTCGGCCTCGACGTGTTCGGTGTAGAAGCGAATACAGGCCGGGTCGGCGTTCATCCGGCGCAGCGCGTCGGTCAGCTGTCGCGCCGCGGGCGGGGAGGTGATCTCCACGGTGGCGAAGTGGCCCACCAGCGCCCCGCGCCAGCGGCCGTGCAGGCCGAACAGCGACATCATGTTCACCAGGGCCAGCATCGGGGCCGGGACCACGTCCAGATAGTGCAGGTAGTCCGGGCACAGTCCGGCTCCCGCGAGCAGGTCGGCGAACAGCCGCGCGTGCACCCGGTCTCCGCGTCCGCCGCCGAACTCGTCGAATTCCACCGCGACCAGAGCGGCCTTGGCCTGCCCGCGCAGCCGCGGAATCGCCCACACGTATGGATCGGCCTCTTTGTGGTGGTAGATCGAGCGATGCGCGAAGTACTCGCGCATCTGCCACCATCGGCCCTCGGCCGACAGGTATGCGCCGACCCCGCCCGGTTCGGCCGGTGCGGCGGTCAGCGCGTCCAACTCGCGGTCCAGGTCATCGCCCCCGGCGACGTCGCGCAGCAGCGTGGTCGCGAAACGGTCCTCGAGGCTCGCGCGCAGGCGCAGCACCTCCGGATCCCATTCCCGGTCCGGGTGCACCGATTCGAAGCCGTGGTAGTGCAGCTCGTAGCACATGTGCAGGGCCAGGTGCAGGTCGTCACCGTACGGGTCGGCCGTGTCGATCCGGGGCACGGGCTGCGGGGGATCACCGCGCAGCAGGGCGCGCACCCCCGCGGAGATCGGCCCGCGCGGTCGCGGCAAGGCCGCGGCGGCGGGGTCGAGGACGACGGACGGCGCGTTCGCGGGGCGGTCGGCCGGGGATTGATCGGCTTCGACGGCAGTGGAAGTCATCACGAGGCTCCTCACGGTCGGAAATCATGCGCCGGGCAGCGTGGGCTCGACCGCAACGAGTGCGTGTTACCCGGGATCGGCGCCGGCATGCACGCACTTCGCACCCGGCGGGGGAGTCTCAGCTCGGGAGCGCTTGCTCGCGCAGGGCGGTCAGGGTATGGGTGAGGATGCGGCACACCTGCATCTGGGACAGGCCGATCTGTTCCCCGATCTGGGTCTGGGTTCGATTCTCGAAGAACCGCAGTCGCAGCACTTCGCGCTCGCGGGAGGGCAGCTCGCGCAGCAGCGGGGCCACGGTGAGCGCCTCCTCGGTGATCCGGTATCCGACGTCCTCGGTGCCGAGTTCGTCGGCGATGCGGGTGGCGGCGTGGTCGCGCTCGGTATCGCTGGGTGAGGTATCGATCGTGTCGGCGGTGTAGGCGTTGGCCGCCAGCAGCGCCTGGGTCATGTCCAGGCGATCGACACCCAGTTCGGCGGACAACTCCGAATTGGTGGGCATGCGGTGCAGCCGCTGCGCGAGCCGTTCCACGGCGGGGCCGATATCGGCCTGCAACTCCTTGGCCGGGCGCGGCACCCGCACCGCCCAGGTGCGGTCGCGGAAGTGCCGGCGCACCTCACCCATGATCGTCGGCACCGCGAAGGAGACGAACGTCGCGGCCTTGGCCGGGTCGTAGCGGTCGACGGCGAGAACCAGTCCGAGCGAAGCGACCTGGTACAGATCCTCGAAGGACTCCCCGCGCCGGGTGTAGCGACGGGCGATGTGCTCGGCCAGGGGAAGACACTGGTCGATGATCTCCACGCGCAGCCGGGTGCGCTCGGGATCGCCGTCGGGCAGGCCCGTCATCTTCTCCAGCCACGGCTCGATGCCGTCGTACGGGTCGTTTCCGCGGTGAGAACGTGCGCTGGGCGCCGAACGGGTGAGCGTTTGTGAGGTCATAGACACCTCCGGAGCGACGAGGTCGGTTGCGGTTCGGTGCGCTGTTGGTTTTGAACGTCACCACATCAGAATGTCGCGGCCTCCAGTATTGCCGAAACTGCCCGCCACGTCAGCCCCCGCGTGACGTGCGGAACACCGATCAGCGGCCACCAATTGCGGTCCCGACCGGCCGAATGCCGGCTCGCCACTTCCTCCCCGCGGGATCGCCGCTGATCGCTTCCGGGAGGGACGGCGGGAGGGAATACGCAATACATCCGGTCACGCCGAGTTCCTGTGCAACCACATTCGGGCGATCATCGCCCGTGCGGGCGGCGAGGGCATCAGGAGTCGGGGGCGGCCGGCGCCGCGCCGAACATGACGCGCTGCCACCAGTCGTCCAGCGGACTCGGTTGCGGCCACCGGACATCTTCGGTGCCGCCGGGGGGTTCGGTTGCCGCCGTACGGTTTTCGGAATCCGTGCGGTCGAGACGCATGGTCGACATCGCTCACTCCAGCTTGCTAGGGGTAAAGGCAGCGGCGTATTTCCCGAACGTGCGTACTTCAAACCGATTCGCCGAGGTGGCGGACCCGGGCACGGTTGCGCGCGGGCGTGTAGGAGGCCCGATTGCGGGTATCGCGACGCCGGGCGTGGCGTCGCCCTTTTTCGCCGTCCGATGCCGCGCCTACAGCTTGCGAGCCGGGGGTTGCCCGGACACGTCGGACGACGCAGGAGGTGCGTGGTGCAGATCGGATACAAGCTGGCCGCCGAGGCGTTCGGGCCCACCGAGCTGATCCGGCAGGCGGTCCGCGCCGAAGCGGTGGGATTCGATTTCGTCGAGATCAGTGATCACTTTCATCCCTGGCTGGACAATCAGGGCCACTCGCCGTTCGCGTGGACGGTGCTCGGTGCGATCGCCGCGCGCACCGAACGCATCGGGCTGGCGACGGGAGTCACCTGCCCCACCGTCCGCTATCACCCCGCGATCATCGCGCAGGCCGCCGCCACGGTGGCAGTGACGTCCGGAGGGCGGTTCACCCTCGGTGTCGGGTCGGGGGAGCGGCTGAACGAACACGTGGTGGGTACCGAGTTCCCGGACGCGGTGCGGGTGCGGCACGACAAGCTCCGGGAAGCGCTCGACATCATCCGGCTGCTGTGGCGCGGCGGATACCGCTCCTACCGAGGCGAATATCTGCAGTTGTCCGACGCCCGGATATTCGACCTGCCCGATGAGCCGCCGCCGATCGCGGTGGCGGCGGGCGGGACCGCGGCCGCGCGCCTGGCCGCCGAGTCCGGCGACGGCATCTTCGCGACCGAGCCGTCGGCGGACGTCGTGGCGAACTATCACCGCTTCGGCGGCGACGGTCCCTGCTATGCGGAGGTTCCGGTCGCGTGGGCGCGGGACGAGCAAGCCGCCGTGCGCGCGGCCCTGGACACCTCGCGGTGGGCGGTGACCGGCTGGAAGGTGATGAGCGAGCTGCCGAATCCCGCCAATTTCGCCGCGGCCACCACCACCGTCCGCGAGGACGACATTCGCGGCCAGTTCACCTGCGGCTCGGACCCCGAGGACTACGTCCGGGCCGTCCGGCAGTACCTCGACGCCGGGTTCGATCGTCCGGTGCTGATGAACGCCGGGCCGGACCCGGACGGATTCCTGGACCACTTCCGTGATGAACTGGGTGACCGGCTGCGGTTGTTGAGCGCCGACGCGGGCCGCCGATGGCCCACACCGGACTCCGTCGACGCCGCACCCCGCTGATCCGATATTTGCGCGCCACCGGTCGCTGATCCGCCGGATATGGACCGGTTCCGGACGATTGACCGAGGATCTGCCGGGTACGCGCAGAAAGAAGCCGCACATACCGCCGCTGTCGTCGACGAAGACGAAGATCCTCAACGACGAGAATCGCCGAGCGGGCCGGCCGGCGGCTTCGGTGGCATCGCGTAGCGACACGTGCAAATCTCCGAATCGATGGGAATCGACCGTGATGAACCGCCCATCCTTGCCGCGCAGACTCTGGCGTACCGCGCCCTGGAGTTCGAACCCGCTGATGCGTGGTTCGGACCGCTGGGAGGCGGCAGCCCGCATCATCGCCGTCGTACTGCTGCTGGCCGCCATCCCGCTCGCGGTGCACGCGGGGACGGCCCGCTACGAACAAGCCCTCGTGCAGGAACGCGCGGATGCCGCGGCGGCGACCACCGTGACCGCGATCGTGACCGAACACCCCACGGCGGTCGTCCAGGACAGCGCCGCCACCCCGAAAACGTGGCAGACGCGGGTCGCGTGGACCCGGGCCGGCCGCACGCGCACGGCCGTCATCGACGTCCCCCCGACCGTCGTGCCGGGTGACCGGCTCCCGGTGCGGGTCGGCGGGGACGGCCGCCCGATGCAGAACCTGTCACCGGCGGATCTGGCCATGGGCGACGGCGTGGACCGGGCGATGAAGGTGTTCGGCTGTACCGTCCTCGGGGTCGGCGCGCTGATGGCCGTGGTCAGTGCGTCCTGCGCGGTGCGGCGCCGCGCCGACTGGAGCCGGGAGTGGCTCGGTCTGAGCCGGACGGTCAATCGCGGATGGGATGTGCGGCCCGGCGAATAAGCCGGTGAGCGCAGGGTAGGTCGCGGATATGCACACAGGGATCGATCAGCTTCTGCACACGGTCACCCGGGTTGCGAATACGCTGCAGAGCGAGGACATTCCGTTCGCGGTCGCCGGGGGATGCGCGGTGTACGCCCGGGGCGGGCCGGCGTCGGAACACGACGTGGACATCTTCATCAAACCCGGCGACGCCCAGCGCGCCCGCCAGGTTCTGGTGCGGGCCGGGCTGCAGGCGGTCGATCCGCCGGAAGACTGGCTGACCAAGGTCTACGACGGAGAAACGTTGGTGGACTTGGTCTTCGAGCCGAACCAACGAGCCGTCACCGACGCCTTGCTGGCCCGCGCGAGCACCCTGCGGATCGGCTCGACGGTGGCGCCGGTGATCAGCGCCACCGATCTGATCATCGACAAACTCATGGTGCTCGATTCGCACCGGCTCGATTTCACCGCGCTGCTGCAGACGGCGCGGGAGCTGCGCGAGCAGGTGGACTGGACGCGGGTCGCCGAGGAGACCGGGACGTCACCGTATGCCCGGGCCTTCCTGGGACTGCTCGAGGATCTGCACATCAGCCGTGACGGCGACGCGGTCACCGACGACCTGTTGCCGCAATATCTCGCGGCCAACCTGCGCCGGGTGCTGGCGGAGGACCCGCGGACGGCCGAACTCGGCGTCCAGGTGAGCGTCCGGGACAACGCGGTGGTGCTCTGCGGTGAGGTGAGCAGTATGCGGAGGCGCGCGCAACTCGAGGACGTGGTGCGCCAGTACGCACCGAAAATGCGGGTGCACAACGATATTCGCGTGAGTGTCCCGGACGTCCCGGCCGATCACGAGCGGCTCGACTGATGGCGGGAATCATTCGGATCGGCGCGGTCGGTGACGTCCATCTGGGCGAGGATTCGGCCGGATCCCTGCGGCCCGCACTGGCGGCTCTGCCCGATCACGCCGATGTGCTGCTGCTGGCGGGCGATCTGACCCGGCACGGCACGGTGGCCGAAGCGCGGGTCGTGGCAACCGAATTCGCGCGCATCGGCGTCCCGGTGATCGCGGTGCTGGGCAATCACGACCACCACAGTGACGCCCAGGACGAGATCGCCGCATTGCTCGACGATCACGGCATCACCGTGCTGGAGGGCAGTGCGGCGACCATCGGCGTCGGCGGGTACACACTCGGCATCGCGGGAACCAAGGGATTCGGCGGTGGCTTCGCGGGCCGGTGCGCCAGCGCGTTCGGAGAACGCATCATGCGTGAATTCGCTTCGTACAGCGTCGATCTGGCCGATTCGCTGTGTGCCGCGCTGGATGGGCTGCAGACCGACGCCAGAGTCGCGCTGACGCACTACGCCCCGATCGAGGGCACCCTGCACGGCGAGCCGCGCGAGATCTATCCGTTCCTGGGCTCGTACCTGCTCGGCGAGGCGATCGATACGTGCGGAGCGGAGTTGGCGCTGCACGGGCACGCGCATGCCGGCACCGAACGCGGGACGACACCCGGCGGGGTCCGGGTGCGCAATGTCGCTCAGCCGGTCATCCACTCGGCCTTCGCGGTCTACGACCTGCCGGTGCAGGCACAGGCCCGCACCGCCTAGTCCTGGTGGGCATGTTCGGGCATCGCGCGCGCCGGACGGGCCCGAGAAGGGGATCGATGTCCAACTGCATAGCGCGGGAGGGGCGGGGTAAGGCGCTGTTGTGGTGATGGAAGCCACTGCGCGGCAGCGGTTGTCGCGCGCTCCAACGATGAAGGAGGTCCAGCGATGCCGGATCGTAACAACCCGGGTCAGTTCGGGAACCGGAAGGATACCCAGGAGCAGGCCAGTCGCGGCGGCCGAGCGAGCACCGGAAGTTTCGGTCAACCCAATGCCGCCGATCCGCGCGAGGCGGGCCGCAAGGGAGCCCAGGCGCAGCCGGTGGAGGCCAAGGCAAGGGGTGGCCAGCACAGCCACAGCGGCCGGTGATGCGCACGATGAGACCGGGCGGCGCGCGCTGCCCGGTCTCATCGGTGTCGCGCGGCGTGCCGGTTCGGGGAGTGCGGATCGGGTAACCGGCCGACGTACAGCTCATCCGGGAAGGAGCCGCAGTCATGGGTGCCACCCTCGCGCACAAGCTGATCGGATCGCACCTGGAGTCCGGGGAGATGACCCCGGGTGCGGAGATCGCGATCCGAATCGATCAGACCCTGACCCAGGACGCCACCGGCACGCTGGTCATGCAGGAACTCGAGGCCCTCGAACTCGACCGGGCGCGCACCGAGGTCAGCGTGCAGTACGTGGACCACAACCTGTTGCAGGCCGACGCGAAGAACGCCGAGGATCACGAGTATCTGCGCACCGCGGCACAGCGATTCGGCCTGTGGTATTCCAAGCCGGGCAACGGGGTGTCGCATCCGACCCATATGCAGCGGTTCGGAGTTCCGGGGAAAACCCTGGCGGGCTCGGACTCGCACACGCCCGCCGCCGGTTCGCTGGGCATGCTCGCGATCGGAGTGGGCGGATTGGAAGTGGCGCTGGCGATTTCGGGCCATCCGCTGCGGCTGCGGATGCCTCGGATATGGGGTGTTCGGCTGGAAGGTGAACTGCCGCAGTGGTGTTCGGCCAAGGATGTGATCCTCGAGATGCTGCGGCGGCACGGCGTGCGCGGCGGAGTCGGCTCGATCATCGAGTACCACGGCCCCGGTCTGGCCGGGCTGTCGGCGATGGATCGCCACGTCATCGCGAACATGGGCGCCGAACTGGGCGCGACCACGACGGTCTTTCCCAGTGACGAGGCGGTGCGGGAATTCCTGCGGGCGGAGGACCGCGAGCAGGACTGGACCGAGTTGGCCGCCGACGCCGACGCCGAGTACGACCATCGCGAGACCATCGATCTGGCCGCGCTCGAACCGCTCATCGCCCGTCCGAGTTCGCCCGGCGACGTGGTGCCGGTGCGCGAGGTCGCGGGCGAGCCGATCGCGCAGGTGGTGATCGGATCCAGCGCCAATCCGGGACTGCGGGATTTCGCCGTCGCCGCGGCCATGGTGGCCGGACGCCAGAGCGTTCCGCAGGTCAGTTTCGATGTGAATCCGACCTCGCGGGAGATCCTGTCCGACCTCATGGCGATGGGGGCCACCACCGACCTGGTCACGAGCGGCGCGCGGATCCATCAGGCCGGATGTATGGGGTGCATCGGCATGGGCCAGGCCCCGGCCAGCGGCGCCAACTCGCTGCGGACCATGCCGCGCAATTTCCCCGGCCGCTCGGGCACCGAGGAGGACTCGGTATGGCTGTGCTCGCCGGAGACCGCGGCCGCCTCGGCGCTGACCGGCGTCATCACCGATCCCCGGGACTGGGCCCGCGAAGAGCACGTCGAGTACCCGGAACTCGCTCTGCCGCAACGGCATTCGGTCAACACCGCGATGCTGGTCGCGCCACTGGACCCGGCCGCCGCGCGAGCTGTCCGGCCGGTCAAGGGGCCCAACATCTCCAGCCTGCCCGAATCCGGGGAACTACCCGATCAGCTGCGCGCGCCGGTGCTGCTGAAGGTCGGTGACGACGTGTCCACCGACGAGATCTCCCCGGCCGGGGCGCGGGCACTGCCGTTCCGCTCCAATATCCCGGAACTGGCGAAGTTCACCTTCACTCGGATCGATGCGTCGTATCCGCAACGGGCACAACAGCTTCCCGGTCCGGGGCATATCGTCGTCGGCGGCGGCAACTACGGGCAGGGCTCCTCCCGGGAACACGCCGCGATAGCGCCGCGCTACCTCGGCCTGCGGGCCGTCATCGCCAAATCCTTCGCCCGCATCCACTGGCAGAACCTGGCCAATTTCGGGGTCCTGGCCCTGGAATTCGACGACCCGGGCGACTACGACACCATCGACCGCGACGACGAACTGCTCCTGGACGACCTGCGCGACACCCTGCCCGCCCAGGACACGCTGCGGGTGCGCAACGTGACCAAGGATCGGTCGTTCGTCGTTCGGCACCGGCTGTCACAGCGTCAGGTGCGCGATGTGCTGGCCGGTGGCCTGATTCCGCGGCTGGCGCACTCGCGCTGATCCGGCTCCGCGGCCGGCCCGGATCATTCCGGGGGTACCCGCTCCTGCAGGGTGAGCAGGAGGTGGTCGAATTGCGTCACCACCTCGGGCGATGGTTTGGCGACTGTGGGCAGCTCGGCGATCAGCTGCTCGGCCAGAGCGCGCAGTTTGATGTTGGTCTCCTGGGAACGCCAGGTCAGCACCTTGAAAGCCTGGGCGGAGTTGATCCGGTACATGCACATGAGCACGCCCTTGGCCTGTTCGATCACCGCGCGCGAGGCGACGATTTCCGGTAGGCGCTGCTCCACCGTTTCGCGTTCGGTATCGGCGATGGCGTTGGACAGATCGATGTAGAAACCCGCGGTGCCCACGGGGCGTGCGTCGGCGTCGAGGATGCGATCGGCGACGACCATGACGGTGTGCTCGGTCCCGTTGGTATCGATGAAGCGGTGCCGGCTGGAGAACGGCTCCCCGTGCTCGGTGGACCGGGTGATCGCCTCGGCGACGTTGTCACGGTCGTCGGGGTGTTTGTGAGCGAGGAGTACCTCGGTCGTGGGCTCGATCTCTCCGGGCTGGTAGCCGTGCATCCGGTAGATCTCCGGCGACCACTCCCAGCGTTGGTTCGCGAACCAGAATCGGAAACGCCCGGCCGAAGTCCGCTGCCCGGCCGGGGAACCGGGTAACGGGTACTGATCTTCGGCATCGGGCGCCGCGGAAAATGGGGAACTCACCACTGAATTATGTCCTGGGTCGGTTTCGGCCGCGCACGGGCGTCGTCTTTCCGGCAGTCCTGCGATCAGCCGGAGAACAGCACGTCGTAGCGTTCCCCCGGCCTACCCGGATCGGACGGTCAGTCGCGCAGCGCTCGCTCGCGCAGACCGGCGAGTGTTGCGCTGAGCAACCGCGAGACCTGCATCTGGGATACTCCGATGCGCTCCGCGATCTCGGTCTGCGACCGGTTCTCGAAGAATCTCAAGCGCAACACCTCCCGCTCGCGCGGCGGGAGGTCGTTCAGCAGCGGCGCGATCGCCAGCGCGTCATCGGTGACCTGGTAGCCGTTGTCCTCGCTGCCCAGCTCTCGCACGACACGGGCGGCGCCGGGGTCGTGGTCGGGATCGTCCGGGGAGGTGTCGATGGAATCGGCGCTGTGCGCGTTGGCGGCCAGGAGTGCCTGGGTGAGTTCGGTCCGGCTGACGTCGAGTTCGGCGGCCAGCTCGGAGGTCGCGGGCATGCGGTACAGCCGCTGGGTGAGTCGCTCCACGGCCGGGCCGATGGCGCCCTGCAACTCCTTCGCCGGGCGCGGCACCCGCACCATCCAGGTCCGGTCGCGGAAGTGCCGCCGGACCTCACCCATGATCGTCGGGACGGCGAAGGAGATGAACGAGGAGCCCTTGCCCGGGTCGAAACGATCCACCGCGAGCACCAGGCCGAGGGAGGCGACCTGGTAGAGGTCTTCGAAGGCCTCCCCGCGCCGGGTGTAGTGGCGGGCGATGTGCTCGGCCAAGGGCAGGCAGCGGTCCATGATCTGCTCACGCAGCGATGCGCGTTCGGGATCGCGGGCGGTCATGGCCGCCATCTTCTCCAGCCACGGTTCGATGTCGTCATAGCTGTCGTTGCCACGATTGGACCGTGCGGTCGGAGCTGTCGCGGGGGCAACTGTCGGGTGCGAGGTCATGAAATACCTCCGGCGACCATGTCGGCTGCGGGCCGCGCTCCAGATTTTGAACGCCATCGCATCAGAAGGCCGCACCAACCAGTATGCCTGGATAGTCCCGCTGGGTCACCCGCGCGGAGTCACCGAATTTGGAAATCGCGCTCCAGGTCCGTGAGCAGCACCGCCACCCGATCGCCGCCGTCGAGGGGTTCGACCTCCGCGTACGGGACCGGCCCGTGCCGGACCACGCGTACCCGCATCGGCGAACGGCTGCCCACTCCGTCGGTTCGGGCGACAACTGTGCCTCGGGTGATCATCTGCATGATGTCCTCTCCGCTTTCGCCGACGAATTCAGGAGTCCGACTGGGAGACGGCGGACACCACCAGACCGGACTGTTCGTTGCCCACTGTGCGAGCGATGTCGGCCTGCGCGATGATGCCGACCAATTCGTTGCCGTCGAGCACCGGGACGCGCCGGATCCGATGTAGCGCCATCAATCTCAGCACCGTGGTCACGTCGTCGTCCGCGTGCACCATCACCGGTGTGCCCTCGGCCAGTTCTCCGGCATGCACTCCTCGCGGATCATGCTGTGTCGCAACGACTTTCACGACGATATCGCGGTCGGTCAGCATACCCTTCAGCTTCCCGTCCTCGCCGCAGATGGGTAGCGACCCGACGCCGAGTTCGGCCAGTGTCCGAGCCGCCTCGAGTACGGTGTCGCTGGCGCGCACGCAGCGCACCCCGGGAGTCATGACCTCTCGTGCGGTTGCCATCGGATCTGTCCTCCTGTGGTCCCGCGGGCGCGGGTCAGTCGCGGCCCAGGGCGTGGGCGAGCTGGGATTTGGTCATCTTGGAGCGGCCCTCGATATTGCGTTGGCGCGCTTCGTTGTACAGCTGGTCGCGGGTCGGCCCCTGGGCGCCCGAATGGGAGCGCTGTCCGCCGCGCCGCTGTGGCGAGGTGTCCCGGACCGTGGAACGGCTGGCGGTGCGCGTCTGGCCGGACTGGGCGCGGTTCTTGTTCACGGTCCGCGCGGCGATCTCCTTGGCGCGCCGATCACTCGCGCCGCGGGACTTCTCCGAATCGCGGATGTGATCGTATTCGCGCTCCTGTTTGTCGGTCCAAGCCTTGGGCATGACATACCTCCTGGATGGCAGGACCCGCGGATCGGGTCCGCTCGGCACTACTACTCGCCGCCTACCCGCTGATCGGCGATCGACACGCGCCGCGCCGATCGAATTGCCGCATTTTTTCCGTCCGTCTCGCCTCGTGCCGCTCGACGCCGGAAAGTGCGCCGTTACCAGGCGGGCGGCGCCGGATCGGGCACCGGCGGAAGTATCGGGCGGGGGTCGGGCTCGGGGCGCGAGGGGTACGGATCCGGCGGTGGCGACGGATCCGGGATCGGCGGCCGGGGAGCGGGATCCGGCACCGGCTGCGGCGGGGCGGGGTCCGGATTCGGCGGCAACGGGGCAGGGTCCGGGTTCGGTGGCAACGGGGGGCGAGTCATATCGGGCGGCTACCCCTCGCCCGGCTACGTAATCGGGCGGTACGACATCTCGACCCGCCCGTTCGGACCTCAGCGCAGCGCCGGCAGGATCTCCTTCTCGTAGGCGTCGAAGAAGCCGTCGAGATCCGGGCCGATCTGCTGGATGTACAGCTCGTCCACGCCAGCGTCGAGGTACGGCCGCAGCACCTCCAGGTGGCGTTCGGGATCCGGGCCGACGGCGAAGTGCCGTCGGCTGTCCTCGCGGTCGACCAGCGTCGTGGCCGCCTCGAAATCCGCTGGGCGGGGCAGGGTTTGGGCGAGCTGACCGGGAAGCAGATCGTTGGCCCACAGCCGGTGCGCGGCGTCGAGCCCCTCGCTTTCCTGTGCGGCCCAGGACACCTTGACCCCGGCCTGGACCGGTTTGTCGCCGCCGCCGCTGTCGCGGAAGGTGTCCACCAGCTCCCGGTCCGGCACCACGGTGCAGTAGCCGTCGCCGATTCGGGCGGCCAAAGCCGTTGCCTGCGGGCCGAATCCGGAGATGTAGATCGGCACCGGCTGCTCGGGCAAGGTGTAGATCCGCGCCTCCTGTACGCGATAGTGCGGCCCGTCGTGGCTGACGGTGCCGCCGCGGTGCATCCGGCGGATCAGCTGCACCGCCTCGTCGAGCATGTCCAGCCGGGTCGCCGGATCCGGCCAGCGATCGCCGAGGATGTGCTCGTTGAGCGCTTCGCCGCTGCCGACGCCGAGCGCGAACCGGCCGTGCAACTGCACCGCGGCGGTGGCGGCGGCCTGGGCGATGATCGCCGGATGCATGCGCACGGTCGGGCAGGTGACCGCCGTCGTCACCGGCAGCGTGGTGGCCTGCGACAGCGCCCCGATCGTGCCCCAGACGAACGGGCTCTGCCCCTGGGCGTCGTGCCACGGATGGAAGTGGTCGGAGATCCACAACCCTTCGAATCCGGCCTCCTCGGCACGTCGAGCCTGGTCGACGAGTTCGGTGGGGCCGAACTGCTCACTGGAGAGAAAGTATCCGATGCTGACCATGTCGCCCGGTTACCCCGGCGGCACGGTGGTATTCGCCGGGCATGATTCCCGATGCCGCCGCCGCGCCCCATGTCCTGCGTGAGTACTCGTTCCTGGCCGACGGGCAACGGGGAGCGCTGGTCGGGCCGCGCGGCGACATGTCCTGGCTGTGCGTGCCGGGGTGGGACGACGACGCGGTGTTCGCGACGTTGCTGGGCGGTCGCGGCATGTACTCGATCACGCCGGTGACGCCGTTCGTCTGGGGCGGGAGTTATGAACCGGGCACCCTGCTGTGGCGTTCGCGCTGGGTGGCCGGCTCGTCGGAAATCGGATGCCGTGAGGCACTGGCCTTTCCGGGCGATCCGCACCGCGCGGTGGTGCTGCGCCGGATCGTGGCCGAACGCGGCGATGCCGAGCTCGATGTATTGCTGCGCCCCGCAGCCTGTTTCGGAGCCCGGCCGCTGGCGGAGCCGCGCCTGGGCGCGGACGGAGTGTGGCGGGCACGGTCCGGACCGCTGCGGCTGCGCTGGTCCGGTGCGCCGGAGGCGACCGTCTCGGGTTCCGCGGACGATCTGTACTGGAAGACGCGGATCCGGGTGCCCGCGGGCGAATATCGCGACTTGGTGCTCGAACTCGCGGACATCGAGCTGCGGGACTCCGCCCCGGACCCGGAGAACCTCTGGGCCGCAACGGAATCCGCGTGGAAGCGGCAGGTCCCCGCGATCGCGCCGAGCGTCGCGCCGCGCGACGCCGTACAGGCCTACGCGGTACTGCGCGGGATGACCTGCGACACCGGCGGGATGGTCGCCGCCGCGACCACCAGCCTGCCCGAGCGCGCCGATCAGGGCGAGAACTACGACTACCGGTACACCTGGATCCGGGATCAGTGCCTGGCCGGCCAGGCGGTCGCCGCGGCCGGAGCGCATCCGCTCCTGGACGCCGCGGTGTCGTTCACCGCCGAACGCCTGCTGGCGGACGGACCCGACCTCGCACCCGCCTACACCACCTCGGGCAGGCCGGTTCCGGCCACCCGGGAGATCGAGCTGCCCGGTTATCCGGGGGCGCAGCCGGTGGTCGGCAACCGGGTGCGCAAGCAGTTCCAGCTCGACGTCTTCGGGGAGGCGCTGTCGCTGTTCGCCGCCGCGGGCCGGGCGGGCAGATTGACCGACGATCACCGCCGAGCGGTCCGCGCGGCCGTCGACGCGATCGCCGACCGGTACGACCGGCCGGATGCGGGCATCTGGGAGATCGATGACCGCCTGTGGACCCATTCGCGGCTGACCTGCGCCGCGGGGCTGCGCGCGGTATCGGCTTGCGACGCGACCGGCGCCGAGATCGATCGCTGTACGGCGATCGCCGATCAGCTGATGACCGAGACGTCGCGGACGAGTCTGCACGCCGACGGGGGCTGGCAGCGGGCGCCGGACCTGCCCGAGGTCGACGCGGCGCTGCTGCTGCCGATGATCCGCGGGGTGGTTCCGGCCGCGGATCCGCGCTACCGGGCGACCTTTCGCGCCGTGCTTCGCGAATTGTGTTCGGACCACTACATTTTCCGCTATCGCCACGAGGGATGCCGGCTGGGGGACAGCGAGGGGGCGTTCCTGCTCTGCGGATTCACGATGTCGATCGCCGCGGCGCAGCTGGGCGAGCCGGTGACCGCGATGCGGTTCTTCGAGCGCAATCGGGCCGCGTGCGGAACGCCGGGACTGTTCGCCGAGGAATTCGACGTCACCGAACGTCAGCTGCGCGGCAACCTGCCCCAGGCGTTCGTCCACGCCCTCCTGCTCGAGTCATCGATACGCCTTGCCGCAGTACAGGATTCGCCGGATCGGTGAGCAGCGATCCGGCGCGCCGGAAGGAGAGAATGTGAAGGAATCCCGAGTCGTAGTGGTCACCGGCGCCAGTGGCGGCATCGGCCGCGCGACGGCCCGCCGCTTCGCCGCCGAGGGCGCGCACGTGGCCCTGATCGCCAGGGGCAGTGCGGGATTGGCGGCGGCGGCCGAAGACGTCGAGCGCGCCGGGGGGCGCGCGCTGCCGATCCGCGCCGACGTCGCCGATTTCGACGCGGTGCACGATGCCGCGGACCGCGTGGAGGCCGAACTGGGACCGATCGACGTCTGGGTGAATTCGGCGTTCACGTCTGTGTTCGCGCCGTTCGCCGAGATCGAGCCCGCGGAATTCCGGCGCGTCACCGAGGTCACCTACCTGGGCTCGGTGTACGGCACGATGACCGCGCTGGCCCGGATGCGCAGGCGTGATCGCGGAGCGATCGTGCAGGTGGGTTCGGCGTTGGGGGAGCGGTCGATTCCGCTGCAGTCGGCCTACTGCGGCGCGAAACACGCGATCGACGGTTTCGTCGAGGCGGTGCGGGTCGAGTTGCTGCACGACCACAGCAATGTGCACATCACCCTGGTGCAGTCCCCGGCGGTGAACACACCGCAATTCTCCTGGGTGCTCTCGCGGCTGCCGAAGCGGCCGCAGCCGGTGCCGCCGATCTATCAGCCCGAGGTCATGGCCGAGGCCATCACCTTCGCCGCCGCGCATCCGCGCCGCAAACAGTATTGGGTGGGCGCGAGCACGGTCGGTACGGTTCTGGCGCAGCGGCTGGCGCCCGCGATCCTGGACCGCTACCTCGCGCGCACCGGATATCGTTCGCAGCAAACCGATTCCGACGAGCGGCCGCGCGAGAACAACCTGTGGTCGCCGGTGGATCGCGCGGGCGGTCGAGATTTCGGCGCGCACGGCGTTTTCGACGACCGGGCCCAGTGGCGCAGCCCGCAGGCCTGGCTGGCCCGCCGCATCGAATCGGTCGCGGGATTCTTGGCCTCCGCTCCGCGCCGAAACCCCTTGGAGCCGGCCTTGTTCGGACTTTCGCTTCGGGGGCGGCGCGCAGCCCGACGGAGACGATTCGCCGCTGGGCGCTGATCCGGCCCGCGTCAGGTGGTCAGGCGGAATCCTGCGGCCGACTCAGCCAGCGCCATACCGTGTCCGATGCCGGATGCTTCCACACCGTGCGGCGGGAGCATTCCGGCCACGACCTCCGGAACACCTTCCGCCAGAAGCGGTTCCAGGCGCACGTGGTCGGCGAACCATTCCACGTGGCGCAGATTGGGAATGGCGGCGGCCAGCGGCGCGTGCAGGGCCGGGGCGCAGTGCGCGGAGACCTCCAGCCCGTGCGCGGCGGCCAGGGCCGCGCACTCGCGAAAACCGCTGTACCCGCCGCAGCGGGTCACGTCCAATTGCAGGCAGTCGACCATGTCGACCAGGTCCGCGGCGTCGTACCGGTCGTAGATGTACTCCCCGGCGGCGACCTCGCAGCGCACCGCGCCGCGGACCTGCTGCAATCCGCGCGGGTTGTCGCTGGTGACCGGCTCCTCGAACCAGACCACGCCCAGGCGGTCGAGTTCGGCCCCGATCTCGCGCGCCTGTTCGATGGTGTACGCGCCGTTGGCATCGACCATCAGACGCGCGTCGTCGCCGGCCAGACCGGCGGCCAGCGCGGTCCGGCGCAGGTCACGGTCGACCGCCTGGCCCCGATCCTGGCCGATCTTGATCTTCATCGCGGTGCATCCCGCCGCCCGCCATCCGCCGATCTGCTCGGCGAGCTGGTCGTCGTCGAGCGTGGTGAAACCGCCCGAGCCGTATACCGGGGTGGCCGGGCGCACCGGGCCGAACAGGGTCGACAGCGGTGTGCGCAGCAGCCGGGCCTGTAGATCCCACAGCGCGATGTCGATCGCGCTGAGTGCGTGCGCGACCACCGAACCGGTGCCGATGTTGCGGCAGGCGCGCAGCATCGCGGTGCGAATGCCGTCGATGTCGAACGGGGAGCGGCCGTGCAGCACCGGCGCCAGATCGTGCGCCACCACCGCGGCCGTCGAGGCGCTGGTGTAACTCCAGCCCAGGCCCTGCTCCCCGCCCGCCCGCACCGTGACGACCACGGCGGTGGTGGCATCCCAGCTCAGCGTTCCGTCGGCCTCGGGTTCGGGCGTGGGGAACCTGTACGCGGTCGCGGTGACCGGGCCTTCGATGCGAACGTCCGTGGCGGTCACGGCCTTTCCTTTCCGATCGCCTCGGCCAGAAGTTCGGCGCTGTGGCGCGGTTCGGAGCTGGGCAGCAGATGCCGGAGCTGGGTGCGACAGCTGAAGCCGTCGGCCAGCACGCGGGTGCCGGGGGCGCGGTCGCGCACGGCCGGGACGAGCGCGTCCTCGGCGCAGGCGACCGACACCTCGTAGTGTCCGCGTTCGAAGCCGAAATTGCCTGCCAGTCCGCAACATCCGGCATCCAGGACCTGCACGTCGGCGCAGACGCCGGCGAGCAGCTCGCGGTCGCGGTCGTACTTCATGATCGCGTGGTGATGGCAGTGTGGTTGCGCCAGAACCTTTTCCGGGAGGGCGGGCGGGCGCCAGTCCGGGACGCGCTCGGCCAGCAGTTCGGCCAGGGTGCGGGTCTGCCCGGCCAGCCGGTGCGCATCCTCGTCCTCGTGCAGGAGTTCGGGCAGATCCGAGCGGAACACCGCGGCGCAGCTCGGTTCCAGAACCACGATCGGGGTTCCGGCGCGCAACTGCGGCTCCAGGATTCGCAGCGTCCGGCGCAGCACGCGCTTGGCCGTGGGCAGCTGGCCGGTGGAAATCCAGGTGAGTCCGCAGCACACGCTCCGGTTCGGGATCTGAACGCCGAATCCGGCCGCCTCGAGCACCGCGACGGCCGCGTCCGCGATCGCGGGTTCGAAGTTGTTGGTGAAGGTGTCCGGCCACAGCAGTACGGTGCCGTTCGGGGCCGATTCGGAAGTGGTTCGGGGATTGAAGGTTTCGGTGAATCGTCGCGTCGCGAACCGGGGCATGTCGCGACGCGGGTCTATCCCGCCCGCGCGGGCCACCAGCCGCCCCAGACCGGGTGCGTGGGTGACGGCGTTGGCCAGCGGCGCGATCGCGGTGCCCAGCCTCGCCCACAGCGGAATCCACCCCATCGAATAGTGCGCCATCGGCCGCAGCCGCCGGCTGTAGTGGTGCGACAGGAATTCGGCCTTGTAGGTGGCCATATCGACGTTCACCGGGCAGTCGCTGCGACATCCCTTGCAGGACAGGCACAGATCCAGGGCGTCGAGCACCTCGCCGGATCGCCAGCCGTCGGTGATGACGTCGCCGTTCATCATTTCGAACAGGACACGCGAGCGCCCCCGGGTGGAGTGCTCCTCCTCCCTGGTCGCCCGGTAACTCGGGCACATCACCCCGCCGTGCTCGCCGCGGCATTTCCCCACGCCCACACAGCGATTGGCGGCGACACTGAATCGGTCGCCGTCCTGGGGGAAGCTGAAATGGGTGGCCGGATCCCACGGCCGGTAGGCCACGCCCTGCCGCAGATCGCCGTCGAGCGGATGCGGATCCACGATCTTGCCCGGGTTCATCCGGTTGCGCGGATCGAACAGCGCCTTGACCTCGCCGAACGCGGCGACGACGCGGTCGCCGAACATGATCGGCAGCAACTCGGCACGGGACTGGCCGTCGCCGTGCTCGCCGGACAGCGATCCGCCGTATCCGGTCACCAGATGCGCTGCGGCCTCGGCGAATCGGCGGTAGTTCTCGATTCCCTCGGCGGTGCGCAGATCGAACGGAATGCGGGTGTGCACGCAGCCGTGCCCGAAATGCCCGTAGAGCGAACTGGATTCGTAGCCGAAGCTGGTCAGCAGCCGCTCGAAGTCGCGCAGATATTCACCCAGGCGTTCGGGCGGAACCGCGGCGTCCTCCCAGCCCTCGTGCGTCTCCGGCCCGTCGGGGGGATAGGCGGTGGCGCCGAGGCCGGCCTCGCGCGCGGCCCAGATCTCCGCCTCCCGCATCGGATCGTCGAGCAGGGACGAATCCGCGCCGGTTCGCTCGTGCAGGTCCTCGACCATCGCGTGCGCCTTGCGGTCGGCCGCGTTCTGGTCGTCGGCGTCGAATTGCGCCATGAGCCAGGCGTTTCCGTCCGGCAGCTGCTGTATCGCCCGCTCCGCCAGGTGTTTGCTGTGCTCCAGCTGCACCAGGCGGTGATCGAGGCCCTCGAGCGCCGCCGGTTCGTGCCGCAGCACGTGCGGAACGGCGTCCGCGGCGGCGTAGACGTCTTCGAAGCCCAGTACGACCAGCGCCTTCGCCTTGGGGATGGGGACCAGGGAGATCTCCGCGCGCAGCACCGTCGCCAGCGTGCTCTCGGTGCCGACCAACAGGGTGGCCAGATCGAACCCGTTCTCCGGCAACAGCGCGTCGAGGTTGTATCCGGAAACCCGCCGGGGGATGTGCGGATACGCCTTGCGGATATCGTCTCCGTATCGGTCGGCGATGCCGCGCAAGCCGGATATCAGGGTGTTCAGCCGGTCGTCCGGCCTCGATCCGTCCGTCGCCTCCGGCCCGCCGGAACCCACCCAGGCGCGCAGGCCGTCGTAGGTCACGATCTCCAGGCGCCGCACCGAATCGGCCATCTTGCCGTACGCCTGGGCGGTGGAGCCGCAGGAGTTGTTGCCGATCATTCCGCCGATCGTGCAGCTGACGTGCGTCGAGGGTTTGGGACCGACCATCAGCCCCTTCGGCTCGAGTTCCCGGTTGAGCCGGTCCAGCGCGATGCCCGGCTCCACGACCGCCCGCCGCGCCTCGGCGTCGACCGAGAGCACGCGATTGCAGTACTTGGTCCAATCGATCACCACCGCGGTGTTGCAGCACTGCCCGGCCAGGCTCGTGCCGCCGCCGCGCGAGAGCACCGGCACATCGTGCTCCCGGCAGATCGCCACCGTTTCGGCGGCATCCTCGGGGGTGCGGGGCACGACCACGCCCAGCGGCACCGCGCGGTAGTTCGAGGCGTCGGTGGAATAGGTGGCCCGGGTGCCCGAATCGAAGCGGACCTCGCCGTCGACTCGCTCGGTCAGCGCCTCCCGCAGGGCCTGCAGCGGCCACTGCGCGTGCCGGGATGGTGTGTGAGTCGCAGAGTCGGACACGGTCATTTCGGGAGCACCTTCCTGTCGGCGGCACGGTCGCGATGCGTCGCGGCTACCCGCGTGCGCGGATCGCACACGCGGCGATTGAGGCGCGAGTGCCCGGGTATCCGGCCGCCGAAGCGGCGACGCCGCCGCGGCGGACCGGACGACACGGACAGGAGCGAACATGGTTCAACTGGTTGGCGACTACGTCCTGCAGCGCCTGCGGGAATGGGGCGTAAAGCAGGTCTTCGGATATCCCGGCGACGGCATCAACGGTCTGATCGCCGCCTTCGGCCGGGCGGACAACGAACCCGAGTTCGTACAGGCGCGTCATGAGGAGATGTCCGCGTTCGAGGCGGTGGGATACGCGAAGTTCAGCGGGGAGATCGGGGTCTGCGCGGCGACCTCGGGCCCGGGTGCGATCCATCTGCTCAACGGCCTCTACGACGCCAAACTCGACCATGTGCCGGTGGTGGCGATCGTCGGGCAGACCGCGCGCAGCGCGATGGGCGGCAACTATCAGCAGGAGGTCGACCTGCAGTCGTTGTACAAGGATGTGGCCAGCGACTATCTGGTCGAGGTGAACGTCCCCAGTCAGCTGCCCAACGCGCTCGACCGCGCCTTCCGGATCGCCCGCGCGCGACGCGCGCCGACCGCCGTGATCATTCCGGCGGATCTGCAGGAGGAGCGGTACGAGGGGCCGACGCACGAGTTCAAGCAGGTGCCGTCGAGCCCTCCGACCGAGACCGGCGTGCGGGTGATTCCCGATACCGACGATATCCGCCGCGCCGCGGAGATCATCGAGGCCGGCTCGCGGGTGGCGATCCTGGCCGGGCAGGGTGCGCGCGGGGCCGCCGCCGAACTGACCGAACTCGCCGAGATCACCGGAGCCGGTGTCGCCAAGGCGCTGCTGGGCAAGGATGTGCTCTCCGACGAGCTGCCCTTCGTCACCGGTGCGATCGGCCTGCTGGGCACGCGGCCGAGTTACGAACTCATGCGCGACTGCGACACCCTGTTGATCGTCGGCTCGAATCTGCCCTACGCACAGTTCTTCCCGGAGTTCGGCCAGGCCCGCGCGGTGCAGATCGACATCGACGGGGCGATGATCGGAATGCGCTATCCCACCGAGGTCAATCTGGTCGGCGACGCGAAAGCGACACTGGCGGAACTGATTCCACTGCTGACCCGCAAGACCGACCGCACCTGGCGGGAGAAGATCGAGGCCGGCGTGGCGCGCTGGTGGGAGACGATCGAACGTCAGTCGATGCTCGACGCGCAACCGGTGAACCCGATGCGGGTGATCTGGGAACTGTCCCAACGGGTTCCGGACAACGCGATCATCACCGCGGACTCCGGTTCGTTCACCAACTGGTATGCCCGGTGCCTGCGGATGCGCGGCACGATGCGCGGCTCGCTGTCCGGCACGCTGGCGACGATGGGGCCCGGGGTGCCGTACGCGATCGGCGCGAAGTTCGCCCATCCCGAACGCCCGGCGATCGCGCTGGTCGGCGACGGGGCGATGCAGATGAACGGGTTGGCCGAGCTGATGACCATCGCGCGGTACCAGCACGAGTGGAGCGATCCGCGGCTGATCGTGTGTGTCTGCCACAACAACGATCTGAACCAGGTCACCTGGGAGCTGCGCGCGATGAGCGGATCGCCGAAATTCGAAGAGTCCCAATCACTTCCGGACATCTCCTACGCCGACGTCGCACGCTCGTTCGGGCTCAACGCCGTCGCCGTCGATGATCCGGGCGATATCGCCGGTGCCTGGGAGCAGGCGCTGCGCGCCGACCGTCCCACGGTTCTGGACGTGCGCTGTGATCCGGAGATGCCGCCGATCCCGCCGCACGCGACCTGGGAACAGATGAAGTCCACCGCCGAATCGGTGCTGCACGGCGATCCCGAGGCGTGGCACATGATGACCCAGGGCGTGAAAACCAAGGCGCAGGAATTCATCCCGAGCGGCAGAAGCTGAGCTGTCCACACAGCGAGGAGCTCGACATGCAGGACAAGGCCGAACAGGACGTCGTCGAGGTGCTGACCGCGCAGCACGAGCAGATCGCCACCCTGCTCGGGCAGATCCGGGGCCGGCACGAGGACCGGCGGCAGTTGTTCCACGAGCTGGTGCGCCTCCTGGCCGTGCACGAGAGTGCCGAGGAGGAGGTGGTGCACCGGGCGGCGCGGCGTGCCGCGTTCGGCGTCGACGATATGGTGAAAGCCCGTCTCGCGGAAGAGCATCGAGCCAAACGCCAGCTCGCGGACCTGTGCGACATGGATGTGGACGATCCCGGCTTCGGGCCCCGGTTCGCGCAGTTCGCCGATGCCGTCGCCGAGCACGCCGCGCATGAGGAGGCCGAGGAGTTCACCCTGCTGCGCGAGCAGTTCTCGCAGACCCAGCTGTACCGGATGGCCGATACGGTGCGGTTCGCCGAAGCGATCGCCCCGACCCGTCCGCACCCGAGGGCAGGCGAGTCGTCCCTGGCGAACGCCCTGATGGGGCCGCCGTTCGCGCTCTTCGATCGGGTCGGCGACGCCATCCGCAACCGTCGGGAAGGCGGGAGCGGATGAGCGAGCCGGTCTCCGGGGCGCGCACCGGGGCGGCGGTCGAGACGATCGCGTGGTGGTGCGCCTGCGTCGCGATCTGGCAGGCCACCGTGACGACGCCCAGCTGGCAGGAATGGGCGGCATCGGGGATATTCGCGATCCCGGTGGCCGCCTGTGCCCGTCCCGCGCGACGGGCCGCGCGCGGGGCGTGGCGGCTGCCGGCGGATTCGGCCCGGGCCGCGGCGCATCTGATTCCCGCGATCGTCGCCGATGCCGCGGGTGCGCTGTGGCTCGCGGCGCGCCGGCGCGGGGCGGGCGGCGAATACACCTATCTGCCACTGCCTTTCGAACATTCCGCGGCGCGGCGCGACGGTCGCGAAGCCGCCGCCACGGTGCTCACCTGCGCCACCCCCGGCGCGGTGGTGGTCGGCTCCGACCCAGAGCGTCAGCGTTTGGTGGTACATCGACTGCCGTTGCGGCCGACGGCGATGGCCCAGCGGATACGCCGCGTCGCCTCGACGGGAGATCGACTGTGAGCCATGGGATCTGGCTGCTCGCCGCGGCGGTGCTGTTGATCGGCGCGATCGGGCCGGGCCTGGTGGTGACCGCGCGTTCGGCTGCCGCGCACCGCCTGATCGGACTGCAACTGATCGGCTCGGAGGTGACCCTGGCACTGGTGGCCGTCAGCCTGGGGGTGGGCCGGCCGGATTATCTGATCGTGCCGTTCGTGCTGGCTCTGCTGTCCTTCGCCGGAACGCTGGTGTACGCGCGCCTGATCGGAGCGTCCGGTGACTGATCTGGTGCACTGGGCCGCAGCCGCGGTCCTCGGCCTGTCGGTGCTCGGCGCGGTGTGCGCGTCGCTCGCGGCGGTATGGGTCCGGGACGCGCCCACCCGGCTGCACTATCCGGGTATCGTCGGCTCGGCCAGCGGCCCGCTGCTGGCCGTGGCCGTCCTGTTCGACGCGGGCCCCGGAATGACCACGCTGACCGTGGTCGCCACCGTGGTCCTGCTGGGCTTCACCGGCACGGCTCTGACCGCGGCGATAGGCAAACTCAACGCGCCCCGTGCGGTGCGTTCGGCGGGCGGGGCGGGCGGCTCCGGCGAGGAGGAGCGATGAGCGTCCTGCTCGTGGTGTCGCTGATCCTGGTGGCGGTGGCCGGGACGATCGTGGTGTGCACCGACGGCCCACAGCGGCAAGCGGTTTCGCTCGCGGTGTACGGCGTGCTGCTCGCGCCGGCGTTCCTGTTGCTCGGCGCGCCGGACGTGGCGCTGTCGCAGATCGCGGTGGGTTCGGCGGTGGTTCCGCTGATGGTGTTGCTCACCGTGCGTATGGTGCGGCGGCAGCGCCGATGAGTACGGCGTGGCGGTGGGCGGTGTTCCTCCTCGGCGCCGCGGGCGTGCTGGCGGCGCTGCTGATCGCGGTCTGGCACCTGCCCGCGTTCGGCGCGGATGCGCACCCGTACCGGGACGCCGCCGTCGCCGCCGCCGCGCGGCAGAACTCGCCGAATGTGGTGTCCTCCGTCAACTTCGACCAGCGCGGGCTGGACACTCTCGGCGAGGAGGGCATCCTCGTCGCCGCCGTGGTGGGAGCGGCCACGCTGTTGCGTGAGACCGCGCCCGCGCGGCCGAAAAGGGACCGCCGCAGATCCGGGTTGCTCGCCGCGACGGCGTCGGCCGGTTACCTGATGCTGCCGATCACGGTGGTGATCGGCGCGGACGTCGTCGTGCACGGCCATCTGACCCCCGGCGGCGGATTCCAGGGCGGCGTCGTACTCGCGACCGGCATCCATCTGCTGTACATCGCCGGTGACTACGAGGCGTTGCGGCGCGTTCGGCCCTTGAGCTGGTACGAATTCGGGGAGGCGGGCGGTCTGGGCGCGGTGGTCGCACTCGGAATCGCCGGACTGGTCACCGGATCGGGGTTCCTGGCCAATATCCTTCCGCTCGGCCGGGCCGGGGAGCTGCTCTCGGCCGGGACCGTGCCGCTGTACAGCTGCGCGGTCGGAATCGCGGTCGGCAGCGGTGTGGTGGTGTTGCTGGCGCAATTCCTCGATCGGCACGAATCGGCTGGAAAGGACAGTGCGTGAACGTGTTTCCGTACGTGGTGGCCGTATGGCTGCTGCTGGCCGGCATGACCGGGGTGGTGCGCAGCCGCCATCTCGTGCACACGGTCGTATGCGTGTCGATCGCCCAATCGAGCACCTACGTCCTGTTGCTGGCGATCGGTTATCAGAAAGGGGCCACGGCGCCCATCTTCGGTTCCGCGAATCCGCCGGGGTCGCGGGTGGTGGACCCGATCGTGCAGGCGATGGCGTTGACCGACATCGTGGTCTCGGCGACGGTCAGCGCACTGCTGCTGGCCCTGGTCATCCAGGTCTCGAAGCGGCACGGCACGGTGGTTCCCGACGAACTGCACGCGCTGCGCGGCTGATGCTCGCCTCGAATACGCTGCCGCCCTTGGTGATCGCCGTGCCCATCGGTGGCGCATGCCTGCTGCTCGCGCTCGGGCGGCACATCTCGCGTCGCGTGGTCGACGGCGTCGCGCTGGCGGTGGCCGCGGCGGGCGTGGTGGCCGCGGGCGCGCTGCTGTACGCCACCGGCCGGGGGACGGTGGTGACGTGGGCGGGCGGCTGGCGGCCGGGGCCGCATTTCGCGGTCGGCATCGTGCTGGCCGCCGATCGGCTCGGCGCCGGCGCGGCGCTGCTGGTGGCGGTGCTCACCGTGCTCGGACTGCTGTTCGGGTGGCACTACTTCGACAGTCTGCACGCCCACTATCCCGCGCTGATCCTGATGTTCACAGCGGGCATGAGCGGATTCGTGCTCACCGGCGACCTGTTCGACATGTTCGTGTTCTTCGAGTTGATGAGCGTCGCGGCCTACGCCCTGACCGGCCTGAAGAACGAGGAACCCGAATCGGTCCAGGGCGCTTTGAATTTCGGTGTGATCAACTCGCTCGGCGCGTATCTGTGCCTGTTCGGCATCGGCCTGCTCTACGCCCGCACCGGGCAACTGGGTCTGCCGCAGCTGGGGGCGGAACTGGCAGGCCACGGACGAAACGTCGTGGTGCTCATCGGCTTCGGGCTCGTCGTCACGGGCTGGCTGGTGAAGGCCGCGGTGGTTCCGTTCCATTTCTGGCTGGCCGACGCGCACGCGGTCGCGCCCGCACCGGTGTGCCTGCTGTTCTCCGGCGTGATGGCGCCGCTGGGGGTCTACGGTCTGGCGAGACTGTACTGGTCGGCGTTCCGCGGCGTGCTCACACCGGCCGCCGCGCACCGGACGATGCTGGTGCTCGGGGTGGTGACCGCGGTGCTGGGCGCGGTGATGTGCCTGTTGCAACGGCATCTCAAACGCATGCTGGCCTACTCGACGATCGCGCACATCGGCCTGTTCCTGCTCGGCCTGGCCGCGGCCACACCGGCGGGCGTTGCCGCGGCCGCGCTGTACCTGGCCGGCCACGCGGCGGTGAAGGGCGCGTTGTTCCTGCTGACCGGAATCATCTTGTCGCAGTACCGATCTCTGGACGAACACGGCCTGTTCGGTCGCGCCCGCCGTCATCGCGGAACCGGGGTGCTGTATCTGACGGCGGGTCTGCTGCTGTCCGGACTGCCGCTCAGCGGCGTGGGCCTGGGGAAGGCGCTGCTCGAGGAGTCCGGCGACTCGGCCGCGCTCACGGCGACGGTGGTCGTCGTTTCCGCGCTGACCGGCGCGGCCGTGCTGCGCGCCGGATCGCGGGTCTTCTTCGGTCTGGGCGGCCGTCCCGGCGACGCGGAGACCGGTGAGGAGACCACCGGTGCGCACGAACAACCCGACACCACGCCGGTCGGGCGGCCGCCCGCGACGATGCTCGGCGCGGTGATCGCCCTCCTGGCGATCGGGGTGGCTTCGGGGCTGCCGGTGCTCGCGCGAACCGTCGGCCCCGCCGCCGCGCAGTTCTGCGATGCGGGCGACTACCGGGCGCACGCACTTCGCGGTGTCGCCGCGGCGGCCGCTCCGGCGGCGCCGCATATCGGCTGGACCCCGGCCGGTGTCGGGTGGGGCCTGGTGTCCGCGGCGCTGGCCGCGGCGGTCGCCGCCTGCGCACTCGTATTCGGTGCGAAGACGTTGCCGCGCAAGGTGGTTCGTCCTGTTCGGCTACTCATCACCGGACTGCACGGCGTGCACAGCGGCCATCTGGGGGATTACGCCGCCTGGCTGATGGTCGGGACCGCGGTCATCATTGGTCTGGTGACCGGCGGGTGACGGCACAGCGGTGGCGTCAGTGCGTGGTCGCCGCACCGAAGGAGGCACCGGCGATCGCCGCCGAGAACGCCTCGAGGTCGCCCGGATTGCGCGAGGTGATGAGCGTGCGGCCGTCCTCCGAGGAGTGCACCACCTGCTGATCGACCCACTGACCGCCCGCGTTGCGGATATCGGTGCGCAACGACGGATACGAGGTGACCGTTTGCCCGTCGGCGAGACCGGCCTCGACCAGCAGCCATGGGCCGTGGCAGATGGCCGCGACCGGCTTGCCCGCCTCCGCGAACGCGCGCACCAGTTCCACCGCCCGCGGTTCCTGACGGAGCTTGTCCGCGTTCACGGTTCCGCCGGGGATGACGACGGCGTCGTAGTCGGACGCGGACACCGAGCCCAGGTCGTTGTCCGGTTCGACGGTCACGTCCTTCTCGGTGTCGTGGACGAAGGTCTGCACCGAACTCTTCTCCGGAGCGGCGTGCACCGCACGGGCGCCGCGCTCGCGCAGCCGTTCCAGCGGTACCAGCAACTCGTCCCGCTCGACGCCGGTATTCGATGTGATGACCAGGATGTTCGGTGTTCCGAGCTGTGATCCCTGCATCGTGCCCTCCTCGACATTCGCTGCTCGTCCGGTATGACTCGGTGAGCGGCTACCCGCGAGGCGGCCCCGAAAACTTCGCGGCCCGGCGGCGGTGCCGGGATTCGCGGCCCGGCGGCGAGGCGCACCGGGCCGCGGCGTTCCTCAGGAGACCTTGACCTTCGCCTCGGTCGTGAACTCCTCGCCCGCGATGATCTGCGAGACGAATCCGTCCGGACCCACCGGGCGGTCGCCGACCACCGTCACCCGGTGCAGGGTCCGCGTCACGTCCAAGTGACCGAGGTCTTGCGGGCCGAGGTGGGCGGTGGCGCGGTTGTCCCAGACGGCGACGCTGGCGGCATCCCAGCGGAACCGGACCGTGTACCGGGGGCTGCTGAGGTGGCCGAAGAACAGCTCGAGGATCTTCGCGCTCTCGACCGGAGACACCCCGACGATGTGATCGGTGAAGCCCGGGTTGACGAACAGCGCCCGCTCGCCGGTCTCGGGATGCACCCGCACCACCGGATGTTCCGAGATCAGCAGGTTGTCGTTGATCCGGCGCGCGTAGGCCTCGTCGTCGTCGAACTTGCGGCCCGCCGAGAACCGGTGCACCGCGGTCAGGCCGTCGGCGAACTTGCGCAGCGGCTCGGACAAACCTTCATATGCCGCAACGAGATTCGTCCACGTGGTGTCGCCGCCGAATTCGGGAACCACCTCCGAGCGCAGGATGGAGATGGCCGGCGGGTTGACCGAGGCGGTGACGTCGGTGTGCCAGCCGCTGTAGTAGCTGTACTGGCGCTCCTGGGAGTCCGGCCGGGCCGAGCCGTAGCGCCGCTGGTAGACCTGCGGGTCGATGGTGAGGATCTGCGGGGCGTCGCTGGGCGGCGCGTCCTCGTGCGGGTGGGCGTGGGTGAGTTCGCCGAAGCGGCGGCCGAACTCGATCTGCTCGGCGTGGCCGAGGTGCTGGTCGCGGAAGAACAGCACCTTGTGCTTCAGCAGTTTGCGGCGCAGTCGCGCGACGGTCTCGTCGTCGAGCGGCCGGCTCAGGTCCAGCCCCTTGATTTCCGCACCGATATGCCCGGCCACCCGCTGCACGGTGAAGGCGCCCCCGTTGCCTGCGGTCGTTTCGTTCTTTTCGACAGCCAGCGTCATCTCACTACACTCCATCGGATTCGAATGCACCGGCCGAGAGTTGCCATCGGTGCGGTTGAATGTCGTGCGGCGCTGAATCTTCGCGGTCCGCACGGCGATTCCGATGGTAATTCCCGAATCGTGCGTGCCGCACTCGTTGGCGTCGTGGTGATTTCAAATATCCGTTCGGATCATGCTGAGGCGGAACGGTCACAACGGCATCCCGGTCTCGTAGGGTTGGGCGGAGACGAATGGGGAACAGACGGAACCGAGGCCTATGAGAGCCGCGAGAGGATGGCCGACGGCCGCGGGCGCGGTGCTGCGTGCGCTGTTGAAATCGGGGAGTGCATCGCGTTCGGTGATCGCAACGCACGCGGGCCTGTCCCCGGCGACGGTGACCGGTCAGACCCGGGCGCTGCTCGATGTGGGACTGCTGCGCGAATCGCCGCCGGCGGACCGGTCGCAGCGGGTGGGCCGGCCGCATTCCCCGCTGGAACTCGACCGGCGAAACGCGGTGGCGGCCATCCATTTCGCGGCGAGCCAGACCCGGGTCGCGGTGCTCGACATCGCGGGGACGATCATCGCCGACGCGCTGGTCCCGCACCGCAGCATCGAGGGCGCCGATCTGGTCGCGGACGCGGCCGCCGCGCTCGCCGCACTGCGCCGCGAACTTCCTTCCGACACAAGGATATTCGGCGTCGGTGTGGCGACCGGAGGCTGGGTCGACCCGGAGGCCGGTGTGGTGCTGTCACATCCGCTGCTGCGCCTGCGCGGCACCCCTGTCCGGGAGCTGCTGGCGCGGCTGACCGGACTGCCGGTCGAACTCGACAGCCACGCCCGCGCGATGGTGCACGCGGAGCAGCTCTTCGGCGTCCTGGGTTTCGAAACCTCGGCGGCGGTGCTGTTCGTGGGCAATGTCATCGATGCCGCGTTCGCCGTCGAGGGCCGGGTGCACTACGGCCCCGGTTCCTCGGCCGGATCACTGGCCACGCTCGTGCCATCCGGACTCGGACCGCACGCCGAGGGCCCGCTCGACGCCTACTCCGACCGGTCACTCGAAAAGCGCGCTGCCGCATTGCGACTCGTCGACAAACCCACCATTCCGGCGCTGATCGCCGCCGCCGGGACCGATTCGCGGGCGCACGAGCTGTTCCAGGAGCGTGCGCGCGGGCTCGCCGTGGTGGCCGCGACTCTGCTCGACGTACTGAATCCGGAGACGCTCATCATCACCGATCGCGCCTTCAGTCTTCTGCCCGGGGTGCGCGCCACCTACTTCGACGCCATCGCCGCGCGGGCGCAGATGGGTTCGTCCGCGCGGCACCGCGTCACCGGCACATCGTTTCCGGGGCGCTCGCTCGAAACCGCCGCCGCGACGGTGCTGCTGCATCGCCTCTACGCCGACCCGCTCGCCGTCGCGACGGACGGATTCGATGTGCGCCGAACGGCGGTGACGACGCCGCAGTTCGATTCCCGGTAATTTTAAATAGACCGAATATTGTGGGACACAACATAATTCGCGACGATCGACGGATGAGAAAGCTGATCGAAGCGCGACCGTCCGCGCACCGGATGCGCCGCACCCGCCGGGTCGGCGCGGCGTCCCTCGCGGTGCTGATCGCCGCCTGTGCCACCGCGGGCTGTGCGACCTCCGGCGGGTCGGCCGATCTCGGTAAGGCGCTACCGGCCGGCGTGCCGCCCGGGACCTCGCTGAAGATCTCCGCGACCGATATGAAGGTCGCGCTGACCAGCAGCGGGCAGATCGGCAAACTGCCGTTCACCGTGTCCGACTGGCCGAACATCTCCGCTGGGCCGGATGTGATCCAGGCATTCAAGGGGCATGCGGTGGACCTGGCGAACAACGCCGGAATTCCGTCCATTCAGGCGCGCGCACAAGGTCTGGACACCCGCATCGTGGCCGTGCTCTGGCGTAGCAGTCCCAACTACGGCCTGGCCACCGCCCCGGGCACAGCGATCCACACATTGGCGGATCTGCGCGGGAAGAAGATCGCGTTCTCGCCCGGCCAGGCACAGGGCGGGGTGGTGTTGCGGAGTCTGCGGCAGGCCGGGCTGAGCACCAAGGATGTCACGCTCGTGCAGCTCAACAGTCCGCAGTTCCTCACCGCGCTGCAGGCCGGGCAGGTCGATGTGGCGCCGCTGGCCGAACCGTCGCTGACGAAATATCTCACGCAGTACCGCTCCCAGGGCGCGACCACGGTGCCCACCAACGCCGTCGACGCGCTGAGCATTCTGTGGGCGCCGACCTCGGTGCTCGGCGACGACAAAAAACTCGCGGCGATAACGGAATTCGTCAAGTTCTGGTCGCGGGCCAAGGTCTGGGAGTGGGAGAACCAGGACCGCTGGATCGCCGACTACTACGTCGCGAATCAAGGGGTGAGCGAGGCGGACGGCCGCCGCATCATGGCCACGACGGATCGACCGTATTTCCCGGAGAACTGGGATCAGGCCATCGACTGGGAACAGAAGACGATCGATTTGATCACCGGCTCGGGCGCATTCGGGAAATCCTTCGACGCCCACCAGCTGTTCGACCGGCGCTTCGAGACGGTCGCCGGCGAAGCGGTGGCTCCGAACTATCGCACCATCGCACAGGGGTGAGGTCATGACCGTCGTTTCCGCGCATCTTCCCGCGCTCGCCGCGCCGGACAGGACGGCTGCGGCTGGTTTCACCGCGCGACCCGCGCGCCGTCGGCTCGGCCTGCGCCGGCAGCTCCCGTTCGCCAGGCTGCTGGGTGTGGCGCTGCTGCTCGCCGCCTGGTCGGCGGGTGCATACCTGGGATTGCTCGATCCGCGGAAATTGTCAGCGCCGTGGACGGTCACCGCGACCGCGTGGCGGTTGCTCACCGACGGGCAACTGCTCGCCGATATCGCGGTGTCCATGCAGCGGGTGGCCACCGGGGTGCTGCTCGGCGTCGTGATCGGCACCGCCCTGGCATTGATCGCCGGACTCTCGCGCACCGGAGAGTCGTTGGTGGACGGCGTGGTTCAAGTCAAACGTTCGATTCCCACGCTGGGCCTGGTGCCCCTGATGATCCTGTGGCTGGGTATCGGCAACGGCTTCAAGATCGTGCTGATCATGCTCGCCGCCGCGGTCACCCTCTACGTGCCCACGCATTCCGCATTGACCGGTATCGATCGGCGGCTCGTCGAATTGTCGGAGATCCAGAGCGTTTCCCGGTTCGAATTCATTCGGCAGGTGGTGATTCCCGGATCACTGCCCGGGTTCTTCCTCGGCCTGCGGCTCGCGGTGAATACGTCCTGGTTGGTGCTCGTGGTGGTCGAATCGGTCAATGCGACCGACGGCCTGGGAAAGATGATGCAGGACGCCCAGAACTACGGCCAGGCCGACGTCATTCTCGTCGCGCTGGCGGTCTACGGGATCTTCGGCCTCCTGTGTGATTCGGGAATCCGGATCCTGGAGCGAAAGGTGTTGTCGTGGCGGCAGACTCTGGCGGACTGACCCCGGCCGAAGATCCGGCCGGTATCGGTGCGGGTGTGCAACTGGCCGGTGTGACCCGTAGGTTCGGCGGCCGGGCGGTACTGGACGACATCGATCTGACGATTCCCGAGGGCCGGTTCGTGGCGCTGCTCGGCAAGAGCGGGTCCGGAAAATCCACGCTGCTGCGGGCGCTGGCCGGAATCGATCACGGCGTCGCGGGCGAGGGCCTGCTGCGGGTGCCGGCGCGCACATCGATGGTGTTCCAGGACTCGCGGCTGCTGCCCTGGAAGCGGGTGCTGGCGAACGTGTTGTACGGGCAGCCGCGTTCGCGCCGGGCCGCGGCCACGCGACTGCTGACCGAAGTGGGTCTGGCCGGACGCGAGAAAGCCTGGCCCGGTGAGCTTTCCGGCGGCGAACAGCAGCGGGCCGCGCTGGCGCGGGCGCTGGTGGGCGAGCCGGAACTGTTGCTGGCCGACGAGCCCTTCGGCGCCCTCGACGCGCTGACCCGCATCCGCATGCACGCGCTGTTGCGCCGCCTGGTCGCGGCGCATCGTCCGACCGTGCTGCTGGTGACCCACGATGTGGACGAGGCCATTTCGCTGGCCGAGCGGGTGCTGATCCTGGACCGCGGCCGCATCGCCGTGGATATCGACATCGATATCGAAGGCCCGCGCGACCCGGCCGAACCGCAGTTCCAACAGCTCCGGCGTTCGCTGCTGAGCGCTCTGGGCGCCGATCCGATCGCGGCGTGAGCACCGTTTTTCTACTACCGGAAAGAATTCCGCATACCGATGAGCAGAACCCTGCATTTGAACGCATTCCTGATGTCCACCGGCCACCACGAGGCGTCGTGGCGGCTGCCGGAATCGAACCCGTTGGCGCACTTGGATGTCGAGCATTACATCGGTCTGGCGCAGACCGCCGAGCGGGGTAGGTTCGACTCCGTCTTCTTCGCGGATTCGCCCGTACTGCAGGGCGATCCGGGCCGACGACCGGTCGGCAAACTGGAGCCGACGATCCTGCTGACCGCGATCGCGCTGCGCACCAGCCGGATCGGCCTGATCGCCACCGCCTCGACCAGCTACAACGACCCCTACAACCTGGCCCGCCGGTTCGCCTCGGTGGACTGGGTGTCCGGTGGCCGGGTGGGCTGGAACATCGTCACCACCGCCGGCGCCGACGCGGCGCGCAACTTCGGCCTCGACGACGTTCCCGACCATCGGCTGCGCTACGAGAAGGCCGCCGAATTCGTCGACGTGGCAACCAAACTCTGGGACAGCTGGGACGACGACGCCTATATCGGCGACAAGGAACTGGGCATCCACTCCGATCCGGACAAGGTGCGCGAGATCAACCACATCGGCGAGTTCTTCCGCGTCGCCGGGCCGCTCAACGTGCCGCGTTCACCGCAAGGGTATCCCGTTCTGGTACAAGCGGGTTCGTCCGAGGACGGCAAGGGATTCGCCGCTCGGTATGCCGAGGCGGTCTTCACCGCACAGCAGACCCTGGCAGACGGCAAGCGGTTCTACGCCGACCTGAAGGACCGCGCCCGCCGGCTCGGGCGCGACCCCGATACGGTCAAGATCCTGCCCGGAATCGTGCCCGTCATCGGAGATACCGAAGCGCATGCGCGTGAACTGGACGACCAGCTCACCAACCTGATCCGGCCGGAGTACCAGCGGCGCGCCCTCGCCGAGCGATTCAAGCTGCCCGTCGAGGCGCTCGACCTGGACAGCGAGTTGCCCGCCGATCTGCCCACCGAGGACGAGATCCAGGGGGCGAAGAGCCGGTTCACGCTGATCGTCGACCTGGCCCGCCGAGAGCGACTCACGGTGCGGCAGTTGATCGCCCGGCTCGGCGGCGGCCGCGGCCACCGGACCTTCGCGGGCACCGCGCAACAGGTCGCGGACACCATCGAGGAATGGTTCACCGACGGCGCCGCCGACGGATTCAACGTGATGCCCGCCGCCCTGCCTTCGGGCCTGGACACCTTCGTGGACCGGGTGGTGCCGATCCTGCAGCAGCGCGGCCTGTTCCGGACCGAATACGCCGAGTCCACCCTGCGCGGGCACTACGGACTCGCACGTCCGGCGAACCGGTTCGACGCGGCGCCCGACGCGGTGATCGCCCGGTGAGCCGATCGCATTCGACGGCCGATCAGGGCTGACGGCGGTATCTGCTGGTTGTATCTGTCACCGGTCAGGATGCGCGCGCAGCGACATGTGCGGAGGTTGGGATCGTGGCTTCGGATTCTGGGCATGGCAGTAACCACTTCAATTGACGTACTGTGATTGATGTGCTTCACTTGCCGTACTTTATGAGGCAAAGGTGGTGTGATGCGCCAGAACCCGGCCCGTCGGGCCGCGCTGCTCGACGGCGCCATCGAAGTCCTCGCTCGCGAGGGGGCGCGCGGGCTGACTCAGCGCGCGGTCGACAAAGAGGTAGCGGTGCCCATCGGCACCACGTCCAACTACTTCCGCAACCGCGACGCTCTTCTCGTCCAGGCCGGCGCCCGCGTCTACGAGCGGCTCAGGCCCGCGGAGGACGCGCTCACCGAGATGTTCGACCAAGCACAGGACGCCGCCTCGTACCGCACGATGCTGCGGGAGAGCACCGGCAGGGTCGCGGCCTTCCGATCCGGGCACCTGGCGATGCTGGAGCTTCGGCTGGAGGCGACCAGAAGACCGGAGCTGCGCACGCTGCTCACCGAACGGGTCCGCGCCGACATCGACGAGAACATCACCCGGCACCAGACTGCGGGCCTGCCCGGAGGCACGACCGCCGTGCTGCTGATGTACCTGGCCATGAACTGGCTGATCGTCGAGCAGCTCACACTTCCGGAAGTCTTCACAGACACCGAGCGAGACGAACTCCTCACGCAGGCAGTGGAGCGCATCGTCACCCCATTCTCCACATCCACGAAGTGACACCCGGTCGGGGTCGGCCCGCCCCTGAATCACCGTCCCCGCCACCGATCGACGAAGGATCTGCCTTGCGCAAGCTCGTGTACTACATCGCCTCCACTCTCGACGGTTTCATCGCCGGTCCCGACGGCTCGGACCCATCCGGCCCCGGCGGCTTCTGGACACCGTCCGAGGACTACCTACGGCACCTCATCACCCACTACCCCGAAACCCTGCCCGGCCCTGCCCGGGCCGCGCTCGGTATCACCGTGGCAGGCACTCACTTCGACACCGTCGTCGAAGGCCGCAAAAGCTATGAGGTCGGCCTCGCGGCCGGCGTGACCGACGCCTACCCGCACCTCAGGCACCTGGTCTTCTCCCGGTCACTGACCGAAAGCCCGGACCCCGGCATCGAACTCGTCGCCGATGACCCGGCAGCGACGATACGAGAGCTCAAACGCCATGGCGGCAAGGACGTCTGGCTCGTCGGCGGCGGGGAACTGGCCGGCGCACTCTACGGCGAGATCGACCGCGTGATCGTGAAACTCAGCCCGCTCACCATCGGCACCGGCATACCCCTGTTCGGACGGACCGCAGCGTTCGCGCCCAACGCATGGAAGCTCATCGACCACACCGTCCTCGAGAGCGGAGCGGCCTTCCTCACCTACGACCGAGGCCCCGGCACTCCTGCGCCCTCCAATCAGTAGACGCCGGAGAATCGGCTCATCGACTCGACCCAGGTCGCCGACGCCGGCTGTAGGCGGTGGGCCTTCTGGCGTGCCCGATGCATCAACCAGCACTCGGCCTGAAGTCGGCATTTCCGGACCTTCGAGGTGGAGGTGACAGCGTGCTTCTTTCCGGCTCGGTAACAGGAGCAACCTGTAGTTGGTGACAACTTCCGTCGCTGTGGGGCGTGGTGTCGGTTGAGTACTACCGGGGCAGAAGGACGGGAAAAACGCATACGGAAGGGAATCGCACATGGGACTCCGGGATACAGGTCGTCGCCTGTGGCGCATATGTGACACATGTCGCAAGGATTCCGGGTCAGGGTTACTCGGGGTGAGACAGCGCTGCTGCGATCAGTTCGCGGGCCGCGGTACCGTATCGAGCTTGGGCGTGTAGTCGCGCCGCGCGAGCCCGGGGAGTTTGCTCGGGTCGTCATTGCTCAGGAACAGCACGTCACCACCTCTTCGGAGTCGCGGCGGCAGGCACTTCCACTGCGGTCTCATGGCCCGGAATCTGCATGAGGGCCAGAGCTTCCGGGTTGTTCACCACCGGCCCGGACAGGGTGAACGTCCCTGTCCCCGAATCAGTCAGCGTAGTCCCCAGGTGGGTACCGGGTCGTAGCCAGTTCAGCAGGACATGAGGGATCTCGATCTGGTCAGGTGCGCCCGGCACCTTCCATCCCTGCACCAGGTGTTGTGGTCGTCGCCGATCCAGATCCGCACCCGGCCCTGCGGGTGCTCGGCATCGAGATCTGTTGCGCCGGTGTCGAATTCGAACTCATGTGCACCGGGCGTGATCGGTGCGCCCGAATCGTCGAGTTCGCCCCGCAATTCCTGTACCTCGCCGCCGGCGTCCTGCCGATGCCCGTAACAACTCGCCAGGCCGGGGGCGAAGCCCAGCGCGGACCGGACCCCGTCCCGGCCGGCCCGGGACAGCTGTGTGAGCGCCACGCGATCGCCCTCGCTCACCGCACCGACAACCGTGCCGCCGGTATCCACGCCGCGGCCCCCGGCGCGCGCCGCCACATCCGAAACGCGAACGCGCCCACCTCGTCCGACACCGCCCCACCGATCCTCTCATCACATCCGGACACCGGAACGAATGTCCGGCGGCATATCGACGCACCTGCGGCGCGGCGAAAACCATTGCCGCAAGCTCGATCTCGGAAACCACCGCCGAAACTCGCGTGGTCCGCTATCCGGGTGCGGGACCGAGCATAGGCCCGGGCACCGACACATTCAGGCCGAGCGGCATCGGTCCCGGTCAGCGTCATGCCCGGAATCGGATCTGCGATGATGTGCACGCGGACGGTGATCCGTCCGGCCGCGCCGAATCCGGCTCCGCCTCCGCCGATCCGCGATGTCGAGAGAATCGAGCTGACATGACATGGTCGAGACCACTGCTCACCCTCGGAGATGAGCGCCGCCTGCTGGAGGGGATGCTCGATCGCAACCGAGCGCAACTGGTCGACACGCTGCGCGGGCTGTCCGAGCCGGACGCCCGTCGCCGGTTGGTCGCGTCGATGACCACGCCGATCGGGTTGGTCAAACACGCGGCCGTGGCCGAGCGGATCTGGTTCCAGCACATCCTGGCCGGGGTGCCCAAGGATGCCTGTGACGGCGGCACGACCTCGGGAGATGCGAGCTTTGTCGTTGGCGACGAGGAGACCGTCGACGACGTGATCGCGGAGTTCGAGCGGGTCAACGAACGCTCGCGCGCGATCGCCGGCGGCTTCGGCCTCGACGAGATCCGGACGCATCCGGGTCTCGGCGAGGTCAGCCTGCGGTTCATCTACCTGTTCCTGATCGAGGACCTCGCCCGGCACTGCGGCCACGGTGACATTCTGCGCGAGCAGATCGAGCACCCGCGCTAGCGGTCATTGGCGCGCCGAACGCGAAACTCGTTCAGAGCCTGGACAATTCGTCCACCAGATCGTCCAGTCCCAACGATCCCTGGGACAGGGCGGCCATATGCCAGGCTTTGAGGTCGAAGGCGTCACCGTGGCGCTCGCGGGCCCTGTCACGGCCCTGGAGCCAGGCGCGCTCGCCGAGTTTGTAGCCGATCGCCTGGCCCGGCATGGTCAGGTAGCGGGTCAGTTCGCTTTCCACGAAATCGGCCGGCCGGCTGCTGTGCGCGCCGAAGAACTCCTGGGCGAGTTCGGGAGTCCAGCGTTCGCCGGGATGGAACGGGGAATCCGCGGGGATCGGCAGTTCCAGGTGCATGCCGATGTCCACGATGACGCGCGCGGCGCGCATCATCTGCGCGTCGAGGTAGCCCAGGCGCTGTTCGGCGTCGGTGAGGTAGCCGAGTTCGTCCATGAGCCGCTCGGCGTACAGCGCCCAGCCCTCCAGGTTCGCGCTGACGCCCCCGACGGTGGCCTGGTAGCGGGAGAGGTTCTCCGCGACGTGGACCCACTGGCCGAGCTGGAGGTGATGTCCCGGTACGCCTTCGTGGTACCAGGTCGAGACGAGGTCGTAGACGGGGAACCGGTTCCGCCCCATGGTCGGCAGCCAGGTGCGGCCCGGACGGGAGAAGTCCTCCGAGGGCTGTGTGTAGTAGGGCGCCGCGGCGCTGCCTGCCGGCGCGATGCACGATTCGACCCGCCGCACCCGCTCGGCGAGGTCGAAATGGGTGCCGTCGAGGTCGTCGATGGCCTGATCCATCAAACCTTGCAGCCAGACCCGGACCTCGTCCACGCCCTCGATGTGCCGGCCGTGCTCGTCCAGGTATTCCAGTGCGACCCAAGGAGTTTCGGCACCGGGCAGAATCTTCTCGGCCGCACGCTCCATCTCGTCGAGCAGGCGGTGGAATTCGGACCAGCCGTACGCGTACGCCTCGTCCAGGTCCAGATCCGCGCCGTTGAAGTAGCGCGCCCAGCGTGCGTAGCGTTCGCGGCCGACCGTATTCGGCGCGCCTTCGATCGCCGGTTCGTACACATCGCGGACCCAGTCGCGCAATTCGACGACCGCGGCGGTCGCCGCGCGTGCTGCGGTGTTCAGCTGTTCGCGCAGCGATTCGGGCCCCGCGGCCGCGAAGTCCTCGAACCAACCGCGGCCCGTGCCGTCCACGTCCGCCCACTCGGTGAGCTGCCGGACGAACGTGGCGGTCGGGCGCGGCGCCGCGTACAGCTCGCGCTCCAGGCCGAGTTCGAGGGATTCGCGGTACCCGCCCAGGGCGGCGGGCACGGCGGTGAGCCGTTCGGCGATCGCCGCCCAGTCCGCGTCGGTCTCGGTCGGGGACACGGTGAACACCTCGCGCACCGAATGGGCGGGTGTGGCGATGTTGCCCACGTGCCGCAGGCCCTCCCCGGCCTCGTGGACGGCCAGTTCCGCGGTGAGCCGCTCCCGCAGCAGACGACCGCACCGGCGCTCGACGTCACTGTCCGCGCCGGGCTGTCGTTCGGCCTCGTCGAGCCGGGCGAGGGTCCGCCGCGCCAATGCGGCCAGTGCCTCCTGACCCGCGGGGGACAGATCGGGCAGTCTGCTCGAACTCTCCGGTACACCAAGGTAAGTGCCGGTCACCGGGTCGAGGGCGACGAGTTCGTCGACATAGGTATCGGCGACCTGCCGGGGCAGCGGATTCGTGGTGTGCGACATAGGGTCCATCCTGGTATGCCCGCGCCGCGCGTGTCACTCCGATTGTCCGGCGACCCGCCGGGCGTGAACGCGTCCGGGGTGACCGGAAGATACCGTGGAGACTCCCCGCGGCGCGGGAGGAAAGGAACGGCCGTCATGTCCGTGAAGACGACAGCGATCATCGGCGGGGGCATCATCGGTCTGGCCGTGGCGCGCGAGATCACCCGGCGATCCCCCGGCGTCCAGGTCACCGTTTTCGAGAAGGAGACGGCGGTGGGAGCGCACCAGACCGGGCACAACAGCGGTGTCGTGCACGCGGGTCTGTATTACGAGCCCGGAAGTCTCAAGGCCGTGCTGTGCCGTCGCGGGGTCGGATTGCTCGAGGAATTCGCGCGCCGGCACGACATCCGATACGACAGGTGCGGAAAGCTGGTCGTCGCACAGTCATCCGAGGAGCAGGTGCGGTTGCGCGGCATCCACGACCGCGCGGTGGCCAACGGCGTCCCGGGCATCCGGATGATCTCCGCGGCGGAAATTTCCGATATCGAACCGAACGCTCGCGGCGTGGCGGCCCTGCACTCGCCCGAGACCGCCATCGTGGACTATCCGGCGGTGACCCGGGCGCTGGCCGCCGAGATCGAAGCCGCCGGCGGCAACGTCCGGCTCGGTCACCGCGTGCGCCGGATACAGGAGCGCTCCGGCGAGGTAGTGGTGCACGGCGACGGTTCGGCCGAATCGTTCGATCTCGTGATCGCTTGTGCCGGACTGCAATCCGACCGATTGGCGGTGGCCTCGGGGGAGGCCGCCTATCCCCGGATCGTGCCGTTCTACGGTGACTACTTCGTACTCGACGCCGCGAAGGCGGATCTGGTGCGCGGGCTGATCTACCCGGTTCCCGACCCGAAGTACCCGTTCCTGGGCGTACACCTCACACGTACTGTGGACGGCACTGTCGTACTCGGCCCGAACGCGTTCCTGTCCCTCGGCCGCGAGGCCTATCGCCGGGGGCGGATATCGGTCGCGGATACGTTGAGCGCCATCGGGTTTCCGGGCTTCTGGCGGTTCGCGGCGAACAACGTCCCCGCCGCGATCCGGGAGACGCGCACCGCGTTCAGCACCCGCTCGTTCGTGGAGCAGGCGCGCGTCTACGTCCCCGCGATCACGACCGCGGACGTGCACCGCGGGCCGCGGGGGATCCGAGCCCAGGCGATGAACCGCGACGGCAGCCTGGAGGACGATTTCGCCATCAGCGGCACGGCCCGGACGGTGCATGTGCGCAACGCCCCCTCACCCGGCGCGACGTCCGCGCTCGCCATCGCCGAACACATCGTGCGCGAGGCCTTCGGCCGCCTCGACCTGCCTGCATCGCGATAGCGCGGCCGCCGGCCCGGTGACCCGGCCGAGCAGGTGGTGATCGCACGGGACACGTAGTAGCCACCGTGCCGCGGAAACCGTTGCGCGGCAAACCGTCCTGCGCAGACTCCTGGGAACGACGGGGCGCGGCGCAGTTCGCTCTTCGCGATCGCCTGGATGTGCACCTCGTCCGGGCCGTCGAACAGCCGCATCGCGCGATGCCAGGCGTGCATGGCGGCGAGCGGAGTCGTATCGGTGACTCCGGCGCCGATCGGCGGCACGACGTGATCGTCCGGTCCGCATCGCGCCGCCAGGTATTCGGCTTCGGCCGGCAATACGGGCTCGCGCGTGAACCGGGCCATCCGCTCGTGTAGCTCCGCCGCCCGCTCCGAGGGCGCGGGGAGTTCGCATCCGGCTATGAACATCTTCTGAACGAAACCGATCATTTAATCGGTACTGAACTATGGGCCGCTGCGACGGGGCGTCAGCGAGGAACCCGGACGATATCGCGGGCGAAGTCGGTGTACTGCCGGGCGACCGCGGCGGGAGCCAGCTCGCCCGTCGGCGACCACCACTGCGGCAGCGCGGTGCACAGCGTCACCACCGCGCGTGCGGCTTCGCGCGGCAGCGGCGTGCGCATCGCGCCCCGGCGGCAGCCCTCGACGATCTCGTCCTCGACCATCTGCTGCACGTCCCGCCGGGCCGCCGCGATTCGCGTGCGATGCGGCTCGTCCAGGCTGCGCATCTCGCTCGCGCCGATGAATCCCAGTTCGCGCCGGTGGGTGTGGAAGAGGGCGAGGCATTCGACCAGGCGCTCGAGCCGCTCGACCGGGCCGTCGCCCTCGGCGCGGGCCGCGCGGCAGCGCTCGCGCAGATCGTCCATCGTCAGATCGAGCAGTGCGACCAGCAGGTGCTGTTTGGTCGGCCAGTGGTGGTACATCCCGGCGACGGAAAGGTCCGCGCGGTTGGCGATCTCGCGGATCGTCGCGCCGTGGTAGCCGAGTTCGACGAAGGCGTTCAGCGCGCCGGCGATCGGCGCGGGCAGCTCCAGTGGCGGAAAATCCCGCCACCGGCTGTCGGCCTCGTTCGCCGGCGGCGTCCCGCGCAGCGCGGCGGGATCGGTGCCGAACAGGCGGGCCGCAGCGGCGAGCCGCTCCTCGGAGATCCGCGCGAGTCCGTTCTCGATCGCGCTCCAGGTGCCGACGCTCACGCCGATCTCGGGAGCGACGTCCCGGATGGTGAGTCCCTTGGCCTGCCGGGCCGCGCGCAGCCGCTGTCCGAGCAACCGGCGCTCCTCGTCGGCATTCGATTCGCGCTGCTGTCCTGCGGTCAATCCGAAACTCCTTTCGCGGTGGGACGAGCGTAGTCGCCGTTGACAGCGCCGGAACGGTCGGCTAGCTTTCAACCCTGTTCAATTTCACCGGACGATCGCTCGGTTTCAGGATGGTGTTCATGTCGGATCAGACTCCCCCTGGTATCTCGGTGCCGGAACTCGAAAGTTTCGTCCGCGCCGAGGTTCCCGGTCTGCTCAACGGCCCGCTGCGGGTGGAGCTGCTCTCCGGCGGGCGGTCCAATCTGACCTATCTGCTGACGGACGGCACCTCGCAGTGGGTGCTGCGCCGCCCGCCGCTGGGGCACGTCCTGGCCACGGCGCACGATATGGCTCGCGAATACCGGATGTTGTGCGCTCTGCACCCCACCGATGTCCCGGTCCCCGAACCGTTGATCATCGCGGGCCCGGAAATCATCGGCGCGCCCTTCTACATCATGGAATTCGCGCGCGGGGTGGTGCTGCGCGATCGCGAGCAACTGGACCGGATCAGCGCCGGATCGAACGATCTCGCCACCGATCTGGTCGACACGCTCGCCCGGCTGCACCGGCTCGACCCGCAGGCGGTGGGCCTCGGCGAGCTGGGCCGCCCGCAGGGATATCTCGAGCGGCAGTTGCGCCGGTGGGATGCTCAGGTCGCCGCATCGCGCAGCCGGGAACTGCCGGATCTGGTGGATCTGGGGGAGCGCCTGGCCGGCGCGCTGCCGTTCGGCCGCTCGTCCGCGATCGTGCACGGCGATTACCGGCTCGACAACGTCGTGGTGGATCCCGTCGACGCCCGCGTGGTGGGCGTACTCGATTGGGAGATGGCCACTCTCGGCGATCCGCTGACCGATCTGGCCTCGATGGTGGTGTGGTGGGACGGTTTTCGCGGATTGGACAGTCCGGTCGCCGCGGTGCCCGGTGACGTGCCCGGGTTCCCCGCCGCCGACACACTGGTCGAGCAGTATGCCGTCCGGACCGGCTGCGACCTGTCCGAATTCGGGTGGTACCTGGGCTTCGCCTTCTACAAGATCGCCGCGATCTTCGAGGGAATTCACTACCGCACCCAGCAGGGACTGACCGTGGGAGACGGTTTCGAACGTCTCGGCGCGATGGTCCCCGCGTTGATCGACCGCGGTCACACGGCGTTCGCCGAATACGTCGGGCCCAAGGCCACCAGGTGAACCGGTCTGGCATCGGAACGGTGCGATACCCTGCGGCCGTGCGAACCGCGGTGGAGCGGTTCGGCGGCGTAGACGTCTGCGTCGACAACGCCAGCTGGCGAAATATGGAAAGACGTTGCGGGCCATGGGATTCGGCGCGGAATATGCCGATGCCGGGATCGCGAGTACATGCCGGTGGCCGGAAACCGCCATCGCCACCGCCGCCGTGGTGAATCTGCTGGGCGGGGCCGATGCGGCCGCGTACGCCCGTACCCCGGAGATCATGGCGGACGCCGCGACGCTGGTCTTCTCCGACGCCTCCCGCTACGCGAACCGGTGCGTGCTGGACGTGGAGGTACTCGACGAAGCGGGCATCACCGACCTGAGCGGGTATGGCGGACAGGCGCCCCCGGAATACGACATCTTCGTGGATCCGCGCTGACGCCAACGTGATTCGCGCGGCGGCCGCTCACTCCGGATCTCCGCGCAACCGGTCGCGTTCGGCGGTCAGCTCCGCATTGCTGTGCCGCAGTTCGGAATTGGCGTCTTCGAGGTCGAGGATGCGCGCGATCGCGACGAGGTTGACCCCTTGTCCGGCCAGGCTGCTGATTCGCGCGAGCCGTTCCAGGTCGTCGTCGCTGTACCGGCGGGTGCCGCCCGAACTGCGGGCAGGGGTGAGCAGGCCGTGCTGCTCGTACAGGCGCAAGGTGTGCGCGCCGACCCCGGCCAGTTCGGCGGCGACCGAGATTCCGTACACCGCGCGTCCCGGTGCCGGTAGGTGGCCCGAGTTCCGCGCGGGCGGGACGCCGTGCATGGCGGGCCGATGGTTGTCGTTTCGATCCGGCGGCATCGGTCTCCTTTCCTCTCGCTTCGAGGTTACCTCATCGAGATACTTGCACTCTCCTCCTTATAGTGCTAAAAAAATCTCAGGCAGTCCGCTTAGATTTTCTGAGTACCTTCGATGGAGAATGGAGTGAGTTGGAGGTGGCTACCATGTTGATGCGCACCGATCCGTTCCGTGATCTGGATCGTTTGACGCAGCAGATGTTCGGCACACCCGCCCGTCCCGCGGCGATGCCGATGGATGCCTGGCGTGAGGGGGAGGAGTTCTTCGTCGAACTCGATCTGCCCGGCATCGATCCGGATTCGCTGGATCTGGATATCGAACGCAATGTGGTGACCGTGCGAGCCACGCGCCCGGAGCTGGATCAGAGGCGTTCGATGATCGCCGCAGAACGTACGCGCGGGGTGTTCAGCCGGCAGCTGTTCCTCGGCGAGAATCTCGACACCGACGCCATTCGCGCCGAGTACCGGGACGGTGTGCTGCGCCTGGTTATCCCGGTCGCGGAGAAGGCCAAGCCGCGCAAGATCGAGGTCGCCAGGCACGACCAGCGTCAGGCCATCGACGCCTGAGGCCGAGGATTTCGAAGGAATCTGTGATGGTGCGCGCGGGCCGGTGCGTCACCCGGCCCGCGTCGACTCCTTTCTCGTGGAGGAAACGCATGACTTCCCGCACGCCGCAAGCGCTTTCGATCTCCCGGGCCGATGCCCTCGGCGCCCCCGTGGTGCACTGGCCCGAACCCAGCGGCTTGGAGAACTGGTGGAATCAGGTCGTGCGAGGCGAGCGCCCGCTCGCTCGCGCGTCCGCCCCCGACCAGGAGGCCGCCCCGTGTCCGCGATGACTCTGGTCGCCGTGATCGTGGCGGCGGTGTCCACCGCGGCCGTCGCGGGCTGGGGATGCGTGGCCGCCACCTGCTGGTACGAATCGCGCCGGTACTTCCACGGCCCGCATCGGACGCTGCCGCCGGTCGGCTGGCGGTAGGGGGTTACGGTATCGCCTCGGAGGCCGGACGTCTGTCCTCGGTGGAGGCCGGACGTTCGGGTGCGAGCTGAACCCCCGCCAGGCCCGTCCAGCACAGGCTCGCGGTCGTGGCGACGGCATCGCGTTTGGGCAGGGGTTTGCCGGTGGCCATCCAGTCCCGCGCGCAGGATTGGGCGATGGCGACCAGTTCGGTCGTGATCAGCCAGCCCTGTTCGGCGCGCGGCATCTGGTACGGCTCCAGCGCCCGTGCGAGGGTATCGATGCACATGGTCGCGGCCTGGTGCGCCATGCGCTGGGCCGACGGTTCGTCGGCCACCGAGGCGCCTGCCAGCAGGGCGGCACTGCGCGGGTGCATATCGGCGAAATCGAATACCGCGCTCACCGCGGCCTCCACGACCGAGCGCATCCCCTCGGCGCGGTCGAGGGCAGCGGTCAGCATCTCGCCCAGTACCTGGACCGCCTCGTGCAGGACCGTCAGATACAGCTCGAGCTTGCTCGAAAACGACTTGTACAGAACGGGTTTGCTGATTCCGGACCGGCAGGCGATCTCGTCCATACTCGCCGCCCGATAGCCACAGGCCGCGAACAATCCCGCCGCCGCGGCCACGATCGCACGCCGCCGCTCCTGCCTGGCCTTCGCCAATCTGTGGTCCGCCATGCCTGCCTCCTGGCTTCGACCGTACCGGGCGCGGCTCCCGGACCCGCATCGAAGTCCACATCGGGCCCGCGCGTCGCTGTTTACCTGCGACGAAACGGGTAGTCGCCGCACATGGAACTGTTGATACTGCTCGCCATCCCCGTAGTGGTCGCGGTGGTGCTGCTGCGGCGCAGGAAGACCAAGTCCGGGCGGGAACACACCCCCGTCATGGGTAACGAAGGCAGTCGTAAAGCCGACATCTGAAAGGCTTCGTGATGTCGATGGATCCCGATCCCCGCCGCACTCCCGATCTGGAAGCCGGCGGCGGGGTGTCCCCCGGCGCGACACCGCCGGACACCGCGCAAACCTCCGGACTCTCGGCGCCCGAGCCGCGCACGCGGCACCATTTCCCGCCCACCGGTACCGCGACTATCGCCGCGGTAGCCGGGGTGGTCCTGGTTTTCGTCGTCGTCGCGGTCCTGCTGCTGATCTTCTTGATCTGACCAGGGCGTCCACGCGCGGGTGAGTCCGGCGCACACCCCTGCCTCCCTGTGGTTGTCCGAACGAGTTCGGTCGCCACGGTCGGCAGGTGCTGTCGCTCAGCGCGCCAGGGCCCCGACTCCGGTCGCCAGCGCGGCCGACGTGCCGGCGATGGTCCAGCCGACCGGGCCCAGCGGGCGGCAGCCGAAATACGTGCAGACGCCCGGGGTCATGACCACCGCGACCAGGACAGCGCCGCTGGCGGTCGTGGTCGCCCAGACCAGCGGGCTGCGGCGTCCGGCCAGCAGGGTCTGGCCGAGTTGGGCGCCGATCAACGACACCAGCCCGATGGTGGACGCGCGCTTGGCGGTGCCGGTGTAGCGGCCGACGGTCCACCCGACGGTCGCGCCGAGTGTGGTGGCACCGGCCCGGGCGGCGATGGCCCGCAGCAGATCGCCGCCCAGATCCGCGGGCGGCCGGTCGGCGAGTTCGGAGGCCAGGTCCTGCGCGCGGGCGGTGTCGTCGTCGGAGGCGGGAGTTTCGGACGCGCCCCGGGGCGAGAGCGCGACCGCCATCGCCGGGAACATATCGGTGAGCATGTTGACCAGCAGGAATTGCCGGGTGCCCAGGGGCGCTCGCCCGGACAGCGCGGTGCCGAGCACGGTGAACGCCACCTCACCGGCGTTACCCCCCACCAGTATGCCGACCGCGTCGCTGATCCGCTGCCACATGCCGCGCCCCTCGCTCACCGCCGCCAGCAGCGCCAGCGGATCCGGATCGGTGAGCACCAGATCCGCGGCGTTGCGCGCGGCGGTGGAACCGCGGGCGGCGATGCCGATGCCGATATCCGCGGTGCGGATGGCAGCGGCGTCGTTACCGCCGTCCCCGGCCATCCCCACGACGTGCCCGGCCCGCTGCAACGCGGCGACGATCTGCACCTTCTGGCGCGGCCCCACGCGGGCGAACACCGTACTGCGCTCGATCAGCGCGGCCCGCGCGTTCTCGTCGAGATGATCGAGATCGCTTCCGGTGGTGACGGTTTCGGCGTCGATGCCGAGCTGGCGCGCGATCGCGGCAGCGGTCACCGGATGGTCTCCGGTGATGATCCGCACGTCGATGTCGTTCTCGTGCAGTGCGTCCACCACCGGACGGGACTGTGGGCGCGGTGTGTCGGCAAGGCCCAGGAAGCCGACGAGGGTCAATTCCTCGACCGCGTCCTCGACGTCGTCGGGCCTGCCGCGCAGGTTCCGCCGCGCCACCACTAGCACCCGGAGCCCTTGTGCGGCAAGCTGTTCCACCACCCGGTCCGCGTGTTCGCGGTCGTCGTCGGTCAGCGGGACGTCGGTGGGCTCCGCCTGCCCGGACGTGCGGCGCAGCCGGGTGCAGCGGGACAGCACCACCTCCGGTGCGCCCTTCACCGCCAGCCGCATCCGGTGCGCGGAGTGGCCGAGGGTGGCGGCGTAGCCGCGATCGGACTCGAACGGAATCTCCTCCAGCGCCGACCAGCTGTCCTGTTCCGGGCCGTGCTCCCGCGCCGCGTCCAGTACCGCTCGATCGGTGGCGTGCACCACCGGGCCGTCCGGATCCGGGCAGGCCCGGGCCGCTTCGCGCAGCAGATAGCCGGCGCGGGGGTCGTCGGCATCGGGCGACCACTGTCCGGCGAGGTCGGCCACCGCGGTGAGTTCCAGGCGGCCGTGGGTCAGGGTGCCGGTCTTGTCGAAGCAGATCGTGTCCACCCGGCCCAGTGCCTCGACGGTGCGGCTCGCGCGCACCAGCACGCCGCGCCGGGTGAGGCGGCGGGCGGCGGCCAGCTGGGCGACCGTCGCCACGAGCGGAAGTCCTTCGGGCACAGCGGCCGTCGCGACCGCGACGCCCCCGGCGATCGCCTCGCGCAGGCGGCGTCCGCGCAGCCAGGACAACGCGGTGACGGCGGTTCCGCCCGCCACGGTGAGGGGGAGCGCGCGCTCGGTCAGATGCCGGAGTTGCGCCTGCACCCCGCTGAGCGCGGGCGGGACCGCGGCGGTCGCGGCCCGCTGGGCCTCGGTATCGGTGCCGGTGGCGACGATGACCGCCAGGGCGTACCCGTTCACCACGGTGCTGCCCTCGAACACCATGCCGGACCGTTCGGCCAGGTCGGAACCCGGTGTCGCGGCCGGATACTTGTCCACGGTGACCGACTCGCCGGTCAGGGCGGACTCGTCCATCTCGAGGTCCTCCACGTGCACCAGCCGCGCGTCCACGGGGACGACGTCACCGGCGCTCAGCGCGATCACCTCACCCACCCGCAGGCAGTCCGCCGGAACGGTCTGCACTTCCGGATCGTCCGCCGGGCGGTCCAGCGCTGATCGCGGAACCCGATGCCCGACAACGGTTTCCGATTGCAGTAGGCGTCGCAGCGAGGACTCCGCACGCTGTCGCTGTAGTGCTGAGGCGGTGGCGTTGGCGGCGAGCACCGAGCCGACGAGAACGGCGTCGGCGGGGGAGCCGAGTATGGCCGACGCGGCGGCGCCGACGCCGAGGATCGGAGTGAGCGGATCGGCCAGCTCCTGGCGCAGTGTGCCGCCGAAGCGCATCAGCGGTCCCAGCGCCGCCAGGACTCGCCCGCCGCCGGCGTCGGCGGTCGGTTCCGCCGGTGGGCCCGGATCGGGCAGCAGTTCCAGTACGTCCTGGAAATCCATTGCGTGCCAAGGCAACAGCGGGGCGGTCGTGACGTCCGGCGCGTCGTGGCCGAGCTGCCACGCGGACAGCGCGCCCGACAGCAGGCCGCTGAACTGCGCGGCGGTCACCGGCCATCGGCTGTTGCGCCGCGGCGCGGTGGCCAGCAGCAGCGCGCCGAGCGCGGCGGCGGACAACGCCAGCACCCGGCCGCGTTCGCTGGCGTGCCGCGCCGGGGCCACCATGGTCGCCAACTGGTGGACCTGGGCCAGATCTCGGCACAGCAGGTCCGCGCTCCAGGGCACATGCCGGATGCCGCCGATATCGGCGCCGATCAGCCCTATCCCGACGTCCGCGTCGGCCAGTGCCCGGTGCGCGCGGCTCGAGGCCATCGCCACCACATGTCCGGCACGCTGGAGGCGCTGCACCGTTTCGTGTGTCCGCTCCCCGTTGGCGACGAATTCGTCTGCGAGAGAACGGGCATGGTCGTCGTGCTCGTCGCCGATCAGCACGATCCGCAGTCCGGCGCGCCGCGCCGCGTCGAGCAGGCCGGGAGTTCTCGGATCGAGTTCGCGGCCGACCAGCACCTGCCCGACGTCGCGGTCGTCCACCCGCAGCCGCCGCCAGTCCGGTCCGTGTGTCCGGTCCGGCTCGATCGGCCGCAGTTCCCGCCCCGAGGAGTCGGTCTCCGTCGCGGCCCCGGTCGACACGATGTGCTGCCCCACGCGCCACACCCGGTCGAGCGGCCAGTCGTCGTCCTCGGACCGGGCGTCGAGCACGATCTCACGATCTCCGGCCAGCATGTCGGCATCCACGACGAGCGTGTCGAGGCGGTCGAGCCGTCGCCACGCCACCGGATCCACGGTGACCACGCCCGCGACCGACATCCGCAGCGAGGCGACCGCGGCGAAGCATTCCCGGCTCGTCCGCGCGGCCTTGGGCGCGCCGAGGGCCAGCGCGCCGGCGATATCGCCGATGCCACGCCCGGCCACCGTGGTGATCATGCCCGCGAGCGCTCCGGTCGACGACTCGTCGGCGCTGCGCTCGACCGGGCCACCGGGGAGGTCCTCGGGGCGCGAATCCGAGGGCAGGGGTTCGGTGATCTGCTCCGGGGTCAGCCCCGCCACCCAGCGCCGCCAGCCCAGATGGCGGGCGCCCGCCTCGGCGAGCAACAGGCTGCGCAGCGCCGCGTCGACCAGCAGGCTGCCGGGATCCTCGCCGGAGATCTGCCCCACCGCCCCGGCGGCGCTGAGCAGCAGATCCGTGCGGGCCCGGCCGATTCCCGACTCCAGCAGTGTGCGCACTCGCGGTTGGGTATCCACCACAGCGGCTGCGGCGGAAAGGAATTCGAACGGGCCGCGGCGTCGCGGGAATACCGTGCCCATGGTCGCGAGGGCGAATCCGGTCAGGTCGGCGGCCAGGGAGATCGCCGAGGAGATGGCGGGCTCGAGATCGGCCGGATGCGCCGCGGTGGGGTCCCACTCGAGTTCGTCGACGCCGGCGGTGTGTTCGGCGTCCTCGACGGCCGCGACCGCGTCCTCGGGGTCGGCGTCCGCTTCCAGGTCGACCACCACATGTCCGGTCGCCGCGTTGACGTGCCAATCGCGGATGTCCGCGGACCGGCGCAGCCGCTTGCCCAACACCTCGGCCACCTGCGCGCCGCCGGTTCCGGCGAGTCCGCGAACCTCGATCAGTACGTGCGCCCCCATCTCGGCGATGCGGCGATCGCGATGCAGTTGCGGATCGGCCAGAGTGCCGAGTTCGCGGCGCAGCTGGGTGAGCGGGATCGCGGGTACCCGCCGCTGTACCTCCCGGACGCTCTCGCGCGCGACCCGCACCGGCGAGGTCACGGTCCCGGTCGCCAAGGACAGTCCGGAAGAGACTGTGCGAGTGGCTGTTCCGAGAAATGCGCGGATCACTTGTACACCTCCGTGAGCAGTGGCTTGCGCCGACCGACTACCCGGTGTGCCGATGTTCAACCGCTCGAAGGCGGGAATGGCGGCGGTCCGGAGGCGACGGCCGGGTGCGGCGGCGTCCGGAGACGTCCGAGGCGGCCGCAGCCGGAGAACGCCGAGGCCATGGGCCGGACGTGGGCGAACGCTGTTTGCGTGGGCTCCGCGGTGGTACTGCGGCTGTGCGGAAACTACGGCGAAACGACCATCGACACTCGAGAAAGGTTGGCAATCATGGCTTTTCAAGACATCATCGCGCAGCTGCGACAGGACATCACCACCGCCGAGGACGCGGGCGACGAGCCGACCGTCGCGCGGCTGCGCCAAGAGCTCGACAAGGCGTTGCAGCACGGTGAGGAGACCGGAGAGCGCTAGGCTCCCCGGTCCCGTATCGCCGAGCGCGGCCGGTGGGTTCCTCGGTCTATTCGCTGCCGCCGATACCCGAGGCGAATTCGTGTGACCGCAGCCGCCACCGGCATCCACCGGAGCGGGGCGGTGGTCCCGCCGCTGCCCGCGGCGAATCCGGCCAGCACCTCCCGCAGCGCGTCGGTCGCGTCATAGCGCGGCTGCCTGCCCAATTCCACCCGAGCCCGCGAGGTATCGAGCATCGGCAGGTGGATCATGGCGTCGAACAGGTCACAGGATCGGGCGGCCGCCGGTGACGGCCACCCGGGCTCCGGAGATGTAGCTGCCGTCGTCGCTGGCCAGCAGCACGTAGGTGGGGGCGAGTTCGGCGGGCTGCCCGGCCCGGCCCAGCGGGGTGTCGTCGCCGAAGTTCGCGACCTTCTCCGGCGGCATCGTCGAGGGGATCAGCGGTGTCCAGATCGGGCCCGGTGCGACGCTGTTGACCCGAATTCCCTTGGGGCCCAGCAGCTGTGCCAGACTCGCGGACAGGTTCGCGATGGCCGCCTTGCTCGCCGCGTACGGCGCCAGGGTCGGGGAGGGCATATCGGAATTGACCGAGGAACTGCCGATGATCGCGGAACCTCGCGGCATGTGCGGGAGCGCAGCCTTCACCAGCGCGAAGTAGGCGCCCACATTGGTCCGGAACGTGTAGTCGAACTCCTCGTCGCTGATCTCCTCCAGCGTCTCGTGTGTCATCTGGTAGGCGGCGTTGCTGACCAGGACGTCGATCCGGCCGAATTCCTCCACGGCGGTATCGATCACCTTCCGGCAGTGCTGCGGATCGGACAGGTCCCCGGCCACGGCCGCCACCCGGACCCGCTCGGCGCGCAGCAGGTCGATGACCTCCTGCGCGTCGTCGTGCTCGTCGAGGTACGAGATCAGCACATCGGCGCCTTCGCGGGCGAAGGCGATCGCCACCGCCCGCCCGATACCGCTGTCCGCGCCGGTGACCACGGCGGCTTTACCGGTCATCTTCCGGTTGCCGCGGTAGCTGTCCTCGCCGCAGTCCGGTTTCGGATCCATCCGCGACTGGACGCCGGGGACGCGCTGTCGCTGTTCGGGAAATCCCATCTTCTGTGCGCTCCTGTCTGCCGCCGCGAGTAACGGCTGTCTACCGCTGCTCGTCCGAATCGCGTTGTTGTGCAGCCGTTCTCGCCTCGGCCGTGGTTTCGGGGCGGATATCGGTCTCCGGGTCGTCGTCGGCGGGCGGTTCGGGATCACGCCATTCCTCGGCGCGACTGGACCGGTTCCCGCGCAGCGTGCCCTGCAATTCGTGCTCGAGCTGTTCGTCCATCCGTGGACCGTGTTTGCTGTTTCCCCTGTCCATGGCATGCTCCTTCGACGCGAAGCCAACGGGCGGCCGGGCCGCCCGGATGTCGTCGTACAGCGCCCGGCTACCCGCGCGACGTCGTGGCATGCATCGCGACGCCGCGGGTTCACCGTCGATCGCCTCGACGTTTGCCCAGGATGTCGCGGGGTAGTGCGCCGACGAGCAGATGAGCGTCGCTTCCGAAGCAGAGGAGGTTCGCGATGGGGAGCACCGGCCCCGACGTCCCGGTCGGCCGGATCACCGACGAACTCGGTGCCGACCGCGACGGTGGAATGGGTCCGGTAGCGGAGAATGCGCCGCATCCCGCCCTGCGCGTGCTGGTCGCCGGCTGGGCCAGCTTCCTGGACGGCGAGGCGACGGGCGGGGACGTGCTGAGCATGCGCCGGGTGTGCGGCGTACTCGACTCCGCGAACATCCCGCACGACTCGGTGTGGAGTCCCGGATTCCTGCCCGACGCAATGCATTTGGCCGATGCCGATCCCGGCGCCTATTCGCATCTGCTGTTCGTCTGCGGTCCGGCGCACGGCGAGCAGGTGCGGCGCCTGCACGAGCGCTATGCGCGGTGCCGGCGGGTCGCGGTCGGCGTCTCGGTACTCGACCCGCTGGACGAGGCGGTCACCGGATTCCATCGCATCATCGCGCGCGACGACCGATCCACCGCCCGGCCGGACCTCGCGGTCGCGGCCGCGACGACCGACGTTCCCGTCGTGGGCGTCGTGCTCGCGCCGGACCAGGCCGAATACGGCGCGGCGCGACGGCATCGACGGGTGCACGACGTGCTGACCAGCTGGCTGGCCGGACTGGACTGCGCGCGGATGGCGATCGATACGCGGCTGGCCACCGCGGACTGGCGGCACTGCGCGACCCCCGATCAGCTCGCCTCGATGTTCGGGCGGTTGGACGCGGTGGTCACCACTCGCCTGCACGGCTTGGTCTTCGGCCTGCGAGCGGGTGTTCCGGTGCTGGCGGTGGACCCGGTCGCGGGCGGGGGCAAGGTGACCGCGCAGGCGCGGGCGCTGGGCTGGCCGGCGCTGGTCGACGGCAGTGACCGGCTCGACCGCGGCTCGTTGGACCGCTGGTGGCAGTGGTGTCTGTCCGAACAGGGGCGTGACCGCGCGGTGCGGCGGGAATTCACCGCCTCGGACACCTTGGCCGGCGCACTGCTGGACGAACTGCTCAACAGCCCGTCCGCCGGTGCCGACGCGATCCGGTCAGCCGACGTATCGTCTTGCCGCAGAACGTGATTGCGGTTCCTCGAGCAGCAGCAGACCGGCCTCCACCTGCTCGGGCACCACGCGGCGATGCCGCAGCACCCAGGGGATCGAGGCGGCCGCCTCGGCGACCGCGCGGACCGTGGCGGCGTCCTTCGGCGCCCCGGCCAGCACGACGCGGGTGCGCCGCAGCGCGCTGCGCACCGGGCGGCGCAGCCACAGCGTCCACAGCGTATTGCGGATGCCGAGTTCCCGGCGTCGCGTGGCCTGCCGGCTGACCGAGGGCTCGTGGTGGATCACCATGTCCTCCAGCCACATCATCCACCAGCCCGCCGCGGCCAGATCCAGGGCCAGGAGTTCCTCCTCGCCGCCGAACCACATCCGTTCGCAGAATCCGCCGACCTCGCGGAACGCCGAGACGCGGAATATCGAGAGCGCGGCCATCACACCCAGCAGCGCGGGCCCGGGCATCCAATCCGGCGCCCGCACCGGCGATTCGCGCAGTTCGGGTGTGAGCGGGTCCTCCTCTAGCCCGGGAGCGACGAGACATCGCCCGGTCACCGAGCCCAGGGCCGGGTACCGGTCCAGCACGGACACGCCGAGGGTCATCGCGCCCGGCTGCCATCGGGTGTCGTCGTCGCAGAACGCGACATACGGGGTGGTCACCAGTTCGACCGCGCGGTTGCGGGCCACCGCGCCCAGGTTGTCGGCGAACGGCAACAACGTCACCTGCGGGAACTTCCAGCGAACCAGGTCCGGCGTCCCGTCGGTGGAACCATTGTCCGCCACGATGATCGGCCCGCAGTCGGTGAGCCCGGTCATGTGCCGCAGGGTGCGCTCCAGCTCGTCACGCCGGTTGTGCGTGATGACGACCGTGCTCACCGCCGATGTCGTCGTCATGGTTCGCGTCCTCGCTCTCGGAGCAGTGTGATCTGCGATTCGACCCGTCGCGGCAACGGTTTGCGAGCACCGAGGGCGCGGGGCAGGCGCGCGGTGACACCGAGTGCCACCGGAAGGGCGGTAGGTCGGCGCAGCACCCGTCCGCCGAGTCGGGCGAGCTGCCCGAGACATTCGCGGGCGGGACGGCGCATCAGTGCGGTGAGCACCGCATTGCGCTGCTCGAGCTGCAGGCGTGCGCGGGCGGGCAGCCGGTGGGCGGAGGGCATGTGCCGGCTCACCACGTGCGGCGAATAGCACAGCAGCCATCCCTCGGTGGCCAGATCGTAGGCCAGCAGCGTCTCCTCGCCCGCGAAGTGCAGGATCGGGGAGAAGCCGCCCACGGCGAGGAATGCCGCGCGCCGCACCACGCACGCGCCGGCCAGGAAGCCGAGGATCGAGGGTCCGGGCGCGCCCGGGACGGTGCCCAGCGGGCTCGCGCTCATCGAACGGTTCACCGGATCGTCGCGTTCCTCGTCGCCGACGAGAGTGCGCGCGGCGAGCAGACCCACCCCGGGGTGGGTGTCGAACAATCGTTCCGCGATTGCGAGGGCGCCCGGCGCCCACCACGCGTCGTCGTCGCAGAACGCGACGAACGGGGTCCTCGCGCGGTGTGCGCCGTGGTTGCGCGCCACCGCGCCGGCGTTGTGCGGAAGTTCGAGCAGCTCCAGCGCTCGAATCCGCCCCCGGAATCCGGACACGGCGCGCACGGTGTGATCCTCGGACGCGTTGTCCACCACGATCATCGGCGGCTGCGGATCGGACTCGGCGAGCCGGTCCAGGGTGACGCTCAGCTCCTCGGCCCGGTTGCGGGTCGCGATCACCACCGTCGTCCTGCTGTTCGCCGGCGTGCCGGGCGTGTCCGTGGACAGCTCAGAACACCGCCTTGCTCACCGCGTCGGGTCCGCTGAACGAATTCGGCGACAGGTGCTCCAGCTTGTCGATGACCTCGCTGTCGGCTCCGTTGTCCCGGGCCGCCGAGACCAGGCCGTCGCGGTCGCACGGGTACTGCACGCCGTGCAGGTACTTCTGCAGCGAGATCGGGTTCAGCTCACTCATGGCAACTCCTTCTCGGTGTGTTCGGCACGTTCGTCACCTGATCGACAAGCGAGTCCTGATCGCTTGTCGCCCAGGCCATACCCGTGCTCTTACCGATCAAACGAGGGCTCGGTTCTGCCGTTGCCGACGAGGGTGAACCCGTCGCGTCGCAACAATTCGGCATCCAGCAGATTGCGGGTGTCCAGGACCAGGCGCCGCCGCACGAGGTCCGCCACGCGGTGCCAGTCCAGCTTGGCGAATTCGGGCCATTCGGTGGCCACGACGACCGCGTCCGCGTTCCGGGCGGCGTCGTACGGATCCGTCGTCAGGGACAGCGAATCCGATTGCGGCAGTGCCAGTTTCGTGGACTTGTCGGCGGTCACGGCCGGGTCGTACGCACAGACGCGCGCACCCCGGGCGGCCAGCTCCTCGGCGAGCCGCAACGCGGGGGAGTCGCGCAGATCGGCCGTGCCCGCCTTGAACGTCAGGCCGAGCAGAGCCAGCCGCAGACCCGACAGCGAGCCGTCGGATCTGCCGACGAGGCGGGCGAGCGTGGCGACGGCGCGGTCGATCTGGGCCCGGTTCGCGGCCACGGCCGCCCCGAGCACGCCCATCGACACCTGCTGGGCCCGCGCGACGTGCAGCAGCGCCCGGGTGTCCTTCGGCAGACAGGAACCGCCCCAGCCGGGGCCGGGGCGCAGGAAGTCCGGACCGATGCGCGGGTCGGTCGCGAGGCATTCGCCGACGAGTTCGATGTCCGCGTGCACCTTTTCGCACAGTTCGGCCAATTCGTTGACGAAGGAGAGTTTGGTGGCCAGGAACGCGTTGCTGGCGTATTTGGCCACTTCGGCGCTCTCGTAGTCGACGATCTGCACCACGCACGATTCCAGTCCCCGGTACACCCGCGCGACGCGATCGCCGACCGCGCTGTCCGCGGTGCCGACCACGATCCGGTCGGCGTGCAGGAAGTCGTACACCGCATGGCTTTCGCGCAGGAATTCCGGATTGCCCGCGACGTGCAGGTCGTATCGCGCCGCTTCCCGTGCCGCCGCGCGGGTCGTGCCCACCGGCACAGTGGATTTCAGCACGACGATCGATCCCGGGCGCAGCAGTTCGTACAGGGCCGCGAGCACCGTGTGCACGGCGGTCAGATCGGCGGCGCCCGACGGGGTGGACGGCGTCGGCACGCATACGAAGACCAGGTCGGCGTCCGAAAGTTCTTCCAGGCGAACGTCGAACCGCATCCGGCCGGACCGGATACCTTGTCGCAGCAGCGGTTCCAGGTCCGGCTCGCGAAGTTCGGTGCGGCCCTCCCGCAGCCGGGCGACGCACTGCTCGTCGATGTCGACGGCGGTCACCGGCCAGCCGAGATGGGCCAGGCCCGCCGCGGTCGTGGTGCCGACGTATCCGGCGCCCACGACGCCGATCCGTTCATCCGACATGGCCGAACTCCATTGGCGTGGCGGCGATCCGGTCGTCCACGGCGGCGAGCACCTGGGATACGGTGATGCTCGCGAGTCCGGGATCGGTGGTGTCGCCGAGCGGATCTCCGGTGGTGCCGGACCACAGCACCCGGTGCAGGTCCGCGCTCCCGGCGGGCGGCCCCCAGCGATCGGGAGCGGACGGTCCGAACAACAGGACCGATGGGGTGCGCACGGCGGTCGCGAGATGTCCCATTCCGGTGTCGCCGCACACCACCAGGGCCGCCCCGCCGACCAGCGCGGCGGTGTCGGCGAGGTCCAGCTGTCCGGCGAGTACCCGATCGGCCGGGATACCCGCGGTCGCGGCCACGGACAACGCGAGATCGCGTTCGGCCGCGGAACCGGTGAGCACCACCGGCACACCGGCGCGGTGCAGATGGGCGGCGACCGCCGCGAACCGCTGCGGCGGCCACTGCCGGGCGGGCGCGCCGGCGCCCGGATGTACCACGACGGTCCCGCGCCGCCGCCGCGACGGGCCGGGATGCAGATACAGATCGCCCGGATCGCCGGTGATTCCGGCGAATCGCAGCAGGCGGCACCAGCGGTGCACCTCGTGCATGTCCTCGACCCACTCCGGCCCCGAGATGCCGGGATACTCCTCGTGCCGGTGGGTCAGCAGGCTGCGCGGACGGGTCCGCAGCAGCTCGGCGATGCTCTGCGGGCCCCGGCCGTGCAGGTTCACCGCCAGCGACGGGCCGGGCGGTAGCCGGGTCCGGCCCAGACCGGCGGTGGGGTGCACGGCGTCCACGGCTCCGGTGAGCCGGGCCAGGGGAGCCAGCGCCGGGGGCGCCGCCAGGACGATCCGGTCGGACGGCCGGTGCCGCCGCAGCGCGCGCAGAGCCGGGACCGCGGTGAGCAGATCGCCGATCCCCAGGGCACGCAGGATCAGGATCACGGCCACGAACTCTCCGTGGACGAGCACACGACCAGTTCGCGGACCTCGCATCCGGCGGGCTGCCGCAGTGCGAACAGCACCGTCTCGGCCACGTCCTCGGGCCGGTTCAACCGCACGTCCGGCGGCGGCTTGTACTGCTCGTCCCGGCCGTCGAAGAAGGCCGTATCCATCCCGCCGGGGATGAGCAGCGTCACCCCGACCGCACCGGCGGTCTCGGCGGCCAGGGCGCGGGTGAATCCCACGACGCCGAATTTGGCCGCGCAGTAGGCCGTCGCGTCGCCGACGGCCTTGAGGCCCAGGGTGGACGCGCAGGTGACCAGGCGTCCCCCGGAGGCGCGCAGATACGGCAGCGCGGCTCGCGCCACCGCGGCGGTCCCGAGCAGATTGACGTGGATCACCCGCTCCCAGTCCTTGGCCGGAACCTCGTCCAGCGCACCGCAACTGTCGATGCCCGCCGCGGTGAAGACGCCGTCGAGGGTGCCGCCCGCCTGATCGGTGAGGGTGCGCACGGCCTGCTCGGCCGCGTCGGTGTCCGCGAGGTCCACCTGCTCGAAGCGCATCCCGTCCGCGGGCTGCTGCCGATCGAGGATCAGGGGCGTGCCCCCGGCGCGAGCCACGGCGGCCGCGGTCGCCGCGCCGAGACCCGATGCGCCGCCGGTGATCAGGACATTGCCGGGACGGTTCTTCGCTGCGGTCATACTGTTCTCCTCGCGATGTGGAAAGACTGTGCGACAGAAGGGTTCACGCGGTCGCCCGCGCGGCGGCGACGAGCCGGGTGGTCGAGTAGCCGGGCAGCACGGGCACGAGGACGATCTCGCCGCCGTACCGGCGGACGGTGTCGGCCTCGGGCAGGTCGCTGTCGGCGTAGTCGTCGCCCTTGACCCACACGTGTGGGCGCAGACGTTCGAGCAGACCGGTCGGGGTCGGTTCGTCGAATACCGCGACCGCGTCGACGGAGCTGAGTTCCAACAGGATTCGCGCGCGATCGTGGGCGGTGACCACGGGCCGGTCGGCGCCCTTGCGATCGCGGACCGACTCGTCCGAATTGAGACAGACCACGAGTGCGTCGCCGAGGCTGCGCGCGTGCCGGAGCAGTGAGATGTGGCCCGGGTGCAGCAGATCGAAGCAGCCGCCGGTCGCGACCAGCCGTCCCCCGGACCGGCGGACGAACTCGGCAAGCGCGAACGGATCGTCCGGCGCGCCACGGTATTCCCGCCGAGCCAGGCCGCCGGCCGGGTGCACGCCGCCCTCGCCGACGAATACGGCCGCCGCCCGGACGGCCTGCTGCACCGCCCGGGACGGGGATTCATCACGGGCCAGTGCGGCCGTCGCGGCCACCGCGAACTCGTCTCCGGCTCCGCAGGTGTCCGCGCCGGCCGGAGCGTGGAACGCTTCGGGCACCGGGATATGTTCCGGGACACCGACATTGCGGTCGTAGCAGATCGCGCCCGCCGCGCCGAGCGTCACCGCGACGCTGTCGGCGCCCCAGCGCGCGGCCAGCGCCTGGGCCCGCGCGGCATCGTCCGGATGGTCGTGCGCGAAACCCGCGGCCTCGGCGCGATTCGGAGTCACCATCCGGGTCCCGGGCACGGGAACGTGCCCGCGCGGATGCGGATCCCAGACCACCGGGACCCGGGTGGCGGCGTCGGCGAGCAGGGTGCGCAGCTCGGATCCGGCGGTGACGCCGCGGCCGTAGTCGGCCACCAGTATCGCCTTGGAATTCCTTATGGCCCAACGTATTTCGGTGCCCAGTCGGGTGGGCGCGGCACATCCGTCGCCGGCATCGATCCGGACGATCGGCTGGCCGTCGGCCCGGGCGCGCGTCTTGCGCACGGTCTCGCCGCGCAGTGGGAGCGCGAGCACCTCGACGTGCGGGGTGAGCAGGTCGTGCAGCCGTCGCCCGGCGGCGTCGTCGCCCAGCGCGGTGATCAGCACCACCGGGCCGGCGATATGCCGTCCCGCCAGCATCGCGGCCAGCCCCGCCCCGCCCGGACGCTCGGACCTGCTCGTCTCGTCCAGGACCGGCACCGGCGCCTCGGGACACAGCCGCCGGGCGGTGCCGTCGATATCGACGTCCAGCAGCGTATCGCCGATGATCACCAGCGGCCGGTCGCGGCTCATGACGGCACCGCCAGCGCGCTGTCCAGGGCCGTGCACAGCGAATGAATCAGCACCAGGTGCATTTCCTGGACGGTCGCCACCGTCGGCGCCTCGACGGCGAGCGCGTCGATGCACAGCGCCGCGAGCGGATTCGGTGCGGGACCGGTGACCGCCCAGCTGATCACACCGGCCTGGGCCGCGGCCTTCGCCGCGGCCACGACCGCCGGACTGGTACCGCTGGTGGAGAACAGCATCAGCACGTCGCCGTGCCGCCCGTGGGCCAGAACCTGACGTGCGTAGAGCTGATCCGGCCCGTAGTCGTTGACGATCGCCGTGCCCGCGGAGGTGTCCGCGTGCAGTGCGATGGCCGAGAGCGGGCGCCGCTCGTGCCGGAACCTGCCGACCAGTTCGCCCGTGAGGTGCTGCGCCTCCGCGGCGCTGCCGCCGTGTCCGCAGGCCAGCAGCCGCCCGTCGTGCGCGTAGACATCCGCGAGCTGTTCCCCCCACCGCTGCACCCGCGCGGCCATGTGCGCGTTCACTTCCAGCGCCGCGCCGAGTGAGGCGAAATGGCGCCGGATCGAGTCCGTGCCGGTGGGGCCGTCACGGGCCGCGTCCGATCGCATTCCGGAGTCGGTCATCGCGTCCTGTCCTCTCCTCGGGGCGGGTCAATCGATCGACGGCCGAGACGATCGCGTCGTCGGTGATGCCGTCGAGACAGGGATGTCCAGGGATGGGGCAGACGCGGGCGCGGGTGTTCGCGCAGGCCGCCCGCTGGTCGCCGAGCAGTTCGTGCGGCACGCCGTAGGGCGCCCAGCGTCGCGCCGGGACGACCGGCGCGAACAGCGAGACCACCGGGGTGCCGACCGCGGCCGCGACGTGCGCGGGTCCGGTGTTCGGCGCGACGAGGACACCGGCACGCCGGATCAGGGCGGCGAGCGTGGCGAAATCGGTCTTGCCGCCCAGATCCGTCGCGTCGCTTCCCGCGACGACCGCGGTGAGCTCGCGTTCGGCGGGGGCGCCGGTGACCAGCACACGATGTCCGGCCTGGGCCAGGGCGGCGGCCACGGCGCGGCTGCGTCCCGCCGACATCCGCCGCGCCGGTACCGCGGCCCCGGGATGCATCACCACATAGCCGGAATCGCCGGCGAGCCCGTGGATATCGGGCAGGTCGGGGCGGATCCGCAGCAGTCCGTCGTCGCGCGGGTCCGGCGCGAATCCGGCGGCCTCGGCGAGGGACAGCGCGCGCTGCGGTTCGGGCAGGTCCTCGTCCACGAGGTGCCGCACGTCCAGCAGGGAGCCGGGATAGTCGACGCTGATCGCCGAGATCCGCCGCACCCCGGCCATTCTCAGGATCAGCGCCAACGGGAGCGGGGATTGATGGAACGAGGTGAACACCACCGCCTCGTCGATCCCCAGTCCCCGCAGCCGATCGGCCAGTGCGGTGATCTCGGTCGCGTTCGCCTCCGGCGGCTCGAGATCGACCCAGGGCGCGTGGAATTCGACGATATCGGCCACGCCGGGCAGTAATTCGGCCGCAGCCCGTCCGCGGGGACCGCACAGGAACACCACCGAGCCGGTACGCCGGGCAACCGCGCGAACCGCGGGCCCGCACAGCAGCACGTCCCCGGCGCTGTCCAGCCGGGCGACCAGGACGCGGCCCGCGCTCATCGCGCACCCGCCAGCACGAGCTCCACGGCGGACTCGAGATCCGGCGCGACCAGCGCCTCGGTGCCGGCGCGGCCGATCTCCTCCGCGCGGGTGCGGGCCGTGGGAACCAGCACCGCGCCCGCGCCCGCGGCCAGTGCCGCCTCGACGTCCGAGCCGATATCGCCGATCACCACGCAGCGGTGCACCGGCACGCCGAGCGCCTCTGCGGCGGCGGTGATCAGCCCGGGACGCGGTTTGCGGCAAGCACATTCGTCCTCGGCGCGATGCGGGCACACCTGCCAGGTGCCGAACGGCCCGAGCAGTTCCTCCACCCGACCCAGGACCGCGCACAGCTGGTCGGGGGAGATCAGCCCGTGCGCCACCCCCGACTGGTTGCTCACCATGCCGACGCGCACACCGGCCGCGCGGAGCCGGTCCAGTGCCCGGCGGGCGTCCGGAACGGGTTGCACGAGTTCGGGATCGGCCAGATACGGCACATCGGTGATGAGGGTGTCGTCCCGGTCGAACAGTACGGCCAGCGCGGGCGTGTGAACCGGTCGCGGCCGCCGGGAGCGACGCAGCATCTGCCATTCGCCGCGCAGCCGGTGCCAGCACGCGGCGGGCGGGATCAGCGCGCTGGTGAGCGACATGGCCGCGATCTCGGACCGGGTGCGCGGTCCGGCGGCGATCCGCCGGGCGGCGAATTCGGTTGTGCCGGTGAGCCACAGGCCGCCGGCGGCGATGGCGAGGCGGGGGCGGCGCCCGAGCGCCAGCCCGATCGCGGCGAGTCCCGCGCCGGTCACCGACGCGTGCCGGATCAGCCGCCCGCGGCCCTCGCCGATGCGCTGCCGCCAGCCGCGCCCGAACTTGTGCCGCAACAGCGCGTTGTCGGCATTGCCCGCTTGCGCCCGCAGCGAGGACAGCAGCGAGCCGGTCGCGGGCGGATGCCAGGTGACGCGCTCGCCCGCCACGATGCGGCGCCCCGATTCCACGATCCGCAGGGCCAGATCGGAATCCTCGCGGTAGGCGCGCGGGAAGCGTTCGTCGAACCCGCCGAGTTCGGCGAGCACCGCGCGTCGGTAGGCCATATCGGCGGTGATCCACCGGGCCGCGGCCAGCGCCGCGGTGCCGCGTTCGGCGTCCGTGGGCGGCCGCCGGGCGGGCAGCGGCACTCGCAGGTCCGCCTGCGACCCGGCGACCTCGGGCGGCAGGCCGCGCAGGTCGGCGGCCAGGCGCCTGCGCCAGTCGGGGGCGGGCACCACGTCGTCGTCGAGGAACGCGATCCACTCCGACCGGGCCGACCGCCACCCGATGTTGCGCGCGGCGGCCGGCCCGCGACCGCCCGAGCGAACCACCCGGATGGGAATCCCGATGTCCGGCAACGGAGGTGAGGCACCGCGATCGACCCGGTCGGCGCGCTGGTCCCACGGCCGGTCGTCGACGACGACAACCTCGGCCGGTGCGGGCCCGGGCGATCCGGCCAGGGCGTGCAGCACGGTCACCAGGCCCGCGCGCCCGATGGTCGGAATCACGACGGTGTAGTCGATTCCGCTCACCTCGCTCACCGCCGCACCACGAACGGTCCGATGGCGAGCAGGTCGACCGGTGCGGAACCGAAGCACTCCAGCGCGTCGCGCGGTGAGTCGACCATCGGTCGGCCCGCTGTGTTGAGGCTGGTGTTCACCACCACCGGCAGTCCGGTGCTGCGCTCGAACCGCGTGATCGTCTCGGCCAGCAGCGGGTTGTCGGACCGTTCCACGGTCTGGATGCGCGCGGTGCCGTCGACGTGGGTCACCGCGGGCAGTCGCTCGCGCCAGTGCTGCGCCACATCGTGCACGAACAGCATGTAGGGACTCGGCAGCGGTCCGCGGGAGAAGATCTCGTGCGCGCGCTCGGCCAGCACCATGGGCGCGACGGGCCGGAACTGCTCGCGTCCCTTGACGGCGTTGAGCCGCTCGGGATTCGCCGCGTGCCCCGGATGCGCCAGCAGCGACCGGTAGCCCAGGGCTCGCGGGCCGAATTCCGCCCTGCCCTGGAACCAGGCCACGATGTCGTTGCGCGCCAACGCATCCGCGACCGTTCCGGCGAGATCATCGGGCCGCTCGTAGCGGATGTCGGCGGCGCGCAGCGCGTGTTCGATCTCGGCGTCGGAGAAGCCCCGGCCCAGCGCGGCGGTGGTCATCGGTTCGATCCGGTCGCCCGATTCGGCGGCGATGCTCAGTGCCGCGCCCAGCGCGGTCCCGGCATCGCCCGCGGCGGGCTGCACCCAGACGCGTTCGAACGGGCCCTGATCGAACACCGCGGTGTTGGCCACGCAGTTGAGCGCGATACCGCCTGCGAGGGTGAGGTTTTCGGACGAGGTCTCGGTACGCAGCCACGCGCACAGGTCCAGGAGCACCTCCTGCAGGCGGCACTGCACCGAGGCCGCGAGATCGGCGTGCTCGCGGCGGAGCGGCGCACCGGGCGGCCGGGCGGGCGCGAAACCGTCCCAGTCGATCGGCTCGGTGCGGAAACCCCCGTCCGCCGTGCTGTACACGCTCCGGCGCAGGGCGTCGCGAAAGCGCGGCTGCCCGTACGACGCCAGGGCCATCACCTTGTACTCGTCACTCGAGCGGGCGAAGCCCAGGTGCGTGGTCAGGTCCTCGTACATCAATCCGAGTGAATGCGGAAGTGTTTGAGTGGCAAGCACATCCAGCTTGCCGTCGCGAAACATCCCCGCGAGCATCGAGGTGGACTCGCCGCGGCCGTCCGCGGTCAGCACCGCGGTCTCGCCGAACGGAGCCGCCAGCCCGCACGAGGCCGCGTGGGCGACGTGGTGCCGCACGAACCGCACCTTGGCCGGGTCCAGTCCGGGCAGCGCGGTCGCGAGGAAGTGCGGGGCCCGCTCGGCGTACCGGGTGCGCAGCGATTCCCACCCCGGGTCCAGGCCGTCGAGCCCGTGATCGACCTGGGCCGGATCGTAGGAGTACCCGACGGCGTCGATATCTGCGGGAGTGAGAGCGGCCTGCTCCAAGCACCACCTCGCGGCCTGTTCGGGTTGTTCCCAGGCGGCGAACGGCACCGGCGCCTTGCCGTGCTTGCGCCTGCTGAACCGCTCCTCCTCGGCGGCCGCGACCGTCCTGCCGTCGATGACGACCGCTGCCGCCGAATCGTGGAATATGGCGTTGATCCCCAGTACGCGCATCCGAACACCTCCTGTGGGTGCCCCCGGTCGTCGCCGAACTACCCGGCGTCTGCCGTGGTAAACGAGGCTTGTTCCCGCCGCGCGGCGAACCAGGCCACGGTGCGGCGCAGCCCGACGGCGGGGGTGACGGTCGGTTCCCAGCCCAGCAGTTCGCGGGCGCGGCTGATATCCGGGCAACGACGGCGGGGATCGTCGGTCGGGGTGGGCAGCCGCCGGATCGGTGAGCGGCCGTGGCCGATCTGCTGGATCAGCGCGGCGATCGCGTCGACCGTCATCTCCCGCGGGTTGCCGATGTTGACCGGGCCGGGATGTCCGGACCGGGCCAGCGCCAGCAGGCCGCGGACCGTGTCGTCCACGTAGCACAGCGACCGCGTCTGCTCACCGCTGCCGGTGATCGTGAGCGGCCGGTGACTCAGCACCTGTTCGATGAAGGTGGGCACCATCCGCCCGTCGTCGGCGCGCATGCCCGGGCCGTAGGTGTTGAAGATGCGCGCGATCACGGTATCGGTCCCGTACTCGCGATGATGCGCGCACACCAACGCCTCGGCATACCGTTTCGCTTCGTCGTAGACGCTGCGCGGGCCCACCGGATTGACGTTGCCCCAATAGTCCTCGCGCTGAGGATGTTCGGTGGGGTCGCCGTAGACCTCGCTGGTGGAGGCCAGCAGCAGCCGGGCGCCGTGCCGGCGGGCCAGGTCGAGCGCCGCGGCGGTGCCGTCGGCTCCGGCCTCGAGCGTCTGCACGCCCAGGCGCGCGTAGTCGACCGGCGAGGCGGGGGAGGCCAGATGCGCGACCAGGTCCACCTGCGCGATCCGGGGGAACGGCTCGCACACGTCGTGCTCGATGAACCGGAAGCGCGGATGCGATTCCAGCATCGCGATATGGGCCGGATCCCCGGTGCAGTAGTTGTCCAGGCCGACGACCGTCGTGCCGCGCGCGAGCAGGGTGGCGCACAGGTGCGAGCCGATGAATCCGGCGCATCCGGTCACCACCGCATGACGAAAGGGGAAGGCGCCGTTCATATCTCGACCTCCCGTGGTCCGGCGTGCCCGGCGAGGGCCGCGCTCGGGCCGAGTCCGGCCGCGGAACCGGCCGGCTGCACGGTGTGGTAGACGCGCAGCGTATCGGTGGCTATGCGATCCCAGGAATAGCGCGAACGCGCCCGCCGGCGGCCCGCCTCACCCATGGCGGCGCGCTCGCGGTCGTCGGCCAGGAGCCCGGAAACCGTCGCGGCGAGCACGTCCGGATCGCGCGGTGGCGCGAGCCGTCCGGTCACGCCGTCGACCACGGTGTCCAGCAGTCCGCCCACCGCGGACGCGACCACGGGCGTACCGCAGGCCATCGCCTCGAGCGCCACCATGCCGAACGGCTCGTACCACGGCGTGCACAGGACCGCGTCGGCGGAGCGCATCAGCGCGGGCATATCCGCACGCGAGACCGAGCCGAGCAGCCGCACCCGGTCCGCGACTCCGCAGTACCGGGCGATCCCGAGCAGCCGGCCGGCTTCGGGGTCGTGTTCGAGCCCGTCCGGGGGCGGTCCGCCCGCGATGAGCAGTTCGGCGCCGGGAATATCGGCCAGCGCCCGGATCGCGGTGTCGAATCCCTTGCGCGGCACCAGTCTTCCGACCGCCAGCAGCCGGGGCGGCGCGCGATGCCGGGCCTTCGGGCCGGGTGCGAAACGGTCCAGGTCGACACCGCATGGCACCACCGACGCCCGCGCGGGCGGCAACCCGAGACGGGTCAGTTCGAACACCTCGTCGCTGCTGGTCGCCACGACTCGGTCGGCGCTGCGCGCGACCGTCCGCTCGGTGCGGATCCGGCAATCCGGGCTGGTGTCCCGCGCACCCTGGTAGCGCTTCTTCACCACGCCCAGCGCATGGAAGGTCTGCACGACAGGCACCGTCGGCCCGCGGGCCGCGCGCAGGGCGGCCAGCCCGGACATCCAGAAGTGGGCATGGGCCACATCGGGCCGGTCCCTGGTCCAGTAGTCCTGCAGCAGCCGGCCGAATTCGTCCATGTGCGTGAGCAATTCGTCCTTGGGGACCGGGCTGGGCGGTCCGGCCGGCACGTGCACGACGCGGTACCCGTCCGGCGCGTCGACCTGCTCCGGCGTCACCGGGTCGTCGCGTCTGGTGTACACGGTGACCTGGGCCCCGCGCCGCGCCAGCGCGGCGGACAGCTCCGCGACGTGCACGTTCTGGCCCCCGGCGTCAACGCTGCCGATCGCTGCCAACGGGTTGGCGTGCTCGGAGATCATCGCGATCTTCATGGTGCGTACTCCCAACTGTCGAGGATGCGAGTCGCTTCGCGGCGTGCCGGGAGCAGGTTTCGCCGAGCACGTGATCCCAGTTCGCCAGGAAGGAGTCCAGACCGTGATTCGCCACAGCCCACCGCCGCGCGGACAGCCCGACTGCGCGAGCCCATTCCGGACGGCGGACGAAGCCCGAGATCGCTTCGGCCAGTACCGCCGGATCGGTGGCCACGACGCCCACGTCGGGCGGGAACGTCGCGGCCGCCTCCGTGGCGGCCAGCGCCACCACCGGCATGCCGATGTGCATCGCCTCGAGCACCGAGAGCCCGAGCGATGTCCAGCGGGCAGTGTGCACGAACACCCGGCGCCCGGCCACCGCCGCGTGCAGCGTGGACTGGTCGAGGTCCCCCGAGCCGTTGACCCGGTCGGCGGGCACGCCCAGTGCGGTGTGCACGTCGCCGGTGTCGATGCCGAACACGTCGATGGGCGCGGCGGCCGACAGCGGCGCGAGCAGGTCGGCGCCGGTGACGCGCATCCGGCGGATCGGCTCGTTGATCATCGTCGCGGCGCGCGGGAGATGCCCGTCGTACAGATAGCCGGGATCGACGATGCCGTGCCGGATGACCGTCGTCGGGCAGATCCCGTTGTCCCACATCAGATTGTTGAAATCCGTGACGTGCACCAGCGGGATGTCGCGGCGGTCCGCGAGCGGATGCCGGGTCGCGGTCGCCGGTCCGCCGGGAGTGTTGTGCTCGACGTAGACCGCAGCGACATCCCGGCCGGGCCGCCTGCCGAGCCATCGGGCCGCGAGTTCGAGTTCCTGCGGCCGCTGCAGCACGACGACGTCGACCGGGGTGTCCCGGAGCTGTTCCGGCGATATCTCGACCGCCGTATCGGGCCACGGCCGGCCGCAGCGGCCGCGGCCCCACTGACCGCCCTCGGGCAGCCGCGGCAGCAGATACGTGTGCCCGCCTCGCACGAACGAGGAGGTCCACGACCCGTGCACATGCCAGAGCAGGACGTTGAGCGGCTTCGCGGTACCGCTCATCCCGCGAACCGGGTCCAGTACCGGACTTCACGGCAGCGGGCGACGAAGTCGGCGGCCGAGCTGTCGGGCGCGCCGAGATCGACGAAGCCCGCGTCGAGTTCGGTCACTCCCGCCGCGGTGAACAGCGCACCGGCCCCGCTGTGCGCGACGAACTTGCAGTGGGCGTACGCGTCGCTGACGAAATCGCGGGCGGGCGGCAGCGAGGCGAGCTGTGCGGCGCCGTCGTCGGTCGCGAGGACGGCAACGGCGTCGTAGACCACCGAGGGCGCGCCGTCGATCTTCTCGTCCGCCTCGATCCGCTCGCCGTCGGCGGTGACGATGCCGCCGACCTTCACCGCGATGATCTCGAGCAGCGCCTTCTCGGCGGTGACCGCCTCGCGCAACGCGGAGATCAGCTTCCCGTCCACGCCGTCGGTGACCAGGACGCCGAACTTGCGGCCCGCGAACGTCTCCGGGCCGTTGCGCAGAATGCTCAACGCCGGCGACTCGGGCAGATCGGTGCGCGTCTCGCGCGCCGCGGGCAGGGGTTCGGGCAGTTCGGGCAGGCCCAGCCCATCGCAGACCGCTCCGGCCAGGTCCTCGTGCACGTTGCGCAGCGCGGCCACGACCCGCTGCCGGATGTCCACGCGCTCGCATTTGCTCAACTCGAAGACGAATCCGCTGATGATGTGCTGTTGTTCCACCGCGGTCTGGCTCGCGAAGAATTGCCGGGCCTGGCTGTAATGGTCGGCGAAGCTCTCCGCGCGCAGCCGGCGTTTGGGGCCGGATTCGGTCTCGGGCACCGAGCTGAAACCCCGTTCCGGGTCCTCGCGCGGGCCCTTGATGTCCGACGGCCACGAATTGGGTTCGTAATTCACCCGATTCGCGGGGTTGACCGTAGCCATGTGGCCGTCCTGCTGGAACGTGGCGAACGGGCATTTGGGCGCGTTGACCGGCAGATGGGTGAAGTTGGGGCTGCCCAGGCGCTTGAGCTGGGTGTCCAGATAGGAGAAGTTCCGGCCCTGCAACAGCGGGTCGTCGGTGAAATCGATTCCGGGAATGATGTTCTGGGTGCAGAAGGCGACCTGCTCGGTCTCGGCGAAGAAGTTGTCCACCATCCGGTCCAGCACGAGCTTGCCCACCCGGCGCACCGGAACCTGTTCCTCCGGAATGATTTTCGTCGGATCCAGGATGTCGAATTCGAACCGGTCGGCGAATTCCTCGTCGAACAGCTGCATGCCGAGTTCCCATTCGGGGAAGTCGCCGGAGCCGATGGCGTCCCACAGATCGCGGCGATGGAAATCCGGATCGGCGCCGTTGATCTTCAACGCCTCGTTCCACACCACCGACTGCATGCCCTGCTTCGGCTTCCAGTGGAATTTGACGAAGGTCGAGCGTCCCTCGGCGTTCACCAACCGGAAGGTGTGCACCCCGAACCCTTCCATGAAGCGGAACGAGCGCGGAATCGCGCGGTCCGACATGATCCACAGCAGCATGTGGGTCGATTCCGGAGTCAGCGAGACGAAATCCCAGAAATTGTCGTGCGCGGTCTGCGCCTGCGGGAAGCCGCGGTCGGGTTCCTGTTTGGCCGCGTGGATGATATCGGGGAATTTGATGGCGTCCTGGATGAAGAAGACCGGGATATTGTTTCCGACCAGATCCCAGTTGCCTTCCCCGGTATACATTTTCACCGCGAACCCGCGGACGTCGCGGGCCAGGTCGGACGAACCCTTGTTCCCGGCGACGGTCGAGAATCGGACGAACACCTCGGTGCGGCGGCCGGCTTCGCGGAACGGGTCCGCGACGGTCAGGTCCTGCAGCGATTCGTAGTTCTCGAAATATCCGTGGGCCCCGTAACCGCGTGCGTGCACGACACGTTCGGGAATGCGCTCGTGGTCGAAATGAAAGATCTTCTCGCGGAAGTGGAAATCCTCCAGCAGCGCCGGGCCGCGTTCACCAGCGCGCAGCGTGTTCTGGTCGTCGCCGACCACGACGCCCTGCTGGGTGGTGAGTCGTACGTCGTCACCGGATGCCTGCTGGTGGGTTTCCCCTCCATTGCCTGGTCGACCTGCATTTCCGTCGGTCATACCGTGCTCTCCTGTCGGGTGTGCGTCGAACCGTTCGGATATGTCCCGCCGGTACCCGCGCACCGTGCCGGTAAACGGCGCGGCGCGGGATCGCAACGAAGTGCGCACCGAAATCGGTGCGTCTCACCTGCGCGTTTCGACGGCCGCAGCGGATTCGGTCGCACTGAGCGGACGAGCCAGATCCTCCAGTGAGCGGCCCTCGGCCCGAACTCCGAATACGAGTTCGACAAGTCCCGCCGCGAACATCGCCGCCGCACCGATGACGAAGGCGAGTGCGGTGCGACCCGGATCGCCCTCGGCGGACAATTTCGAGAAGACCAACGGGCCGGCGATACCGCCCGCCGCGGTGCCGATCGCGTAGAAGAACGCGATCGCCATCGCGCGGGTCTCCATCGGGAAGATCTCGCTGACCGTCAGATAGGCCGCGCCCGCGCCGCACGAGGCGAAGAACAGCACGACGGTCCAGCAGGCCGTCAGCGTGAACGCCGAGAGTCCACCGGAATCGAAAAGCGCCGCCGTTCCCAGCAGCAGCACTGCCGACACCAGATAGCACCCCGTGATCATCGGCTTGCGGCCGATCGTGTCCATGAGTCCGCCCAGCAGCAGCGGGCCCAGGAAGTTACCGGCGCAGATGACGGCGAAGTAATAGCCGACCCGGTCGTCGGGCACGCCGAACGATTTCGACAGGATCAGCGCGTAATTGAACGTGATCGCGTTGTAGAGAAATGCCTGGCCGACGAACAACGCGAACCCCAGTACGGTCCGGCGCGGATAATGGCGCACCAGCACCGCGGCGATCTCACCGAAGCCGGTGGCCCGGCGTTGCCGGACCTCGATGCGCTGATCGCCCACGTCCGCCAAATCCGTGCCGGTATCGGCGCGGACCCGGTGCTCGATCTCGGCGACCAGATCGTCCGCCTCGTCCTCGCGGCCGTGGATGAACATCCAGCGCGGGCTTTCCGGGACATTGCGGCGCACCACCAGAATGATCAGCCCGAATATCGCCCCGAGCGCGAAGGTCAGGCGCCAGCCGACATTCGGCGGAAACAGCGCGGTGTTCAGCGCCACGATGGACAGCAGCGCACCGGCCATCGCGCCCAGCCAGTACGTTCCGTTGATCACCACGTCGACCCGGCCGCGATATTTGCGCGGAATCAGTTCGTCGATGGCCGAATTGATCGCCGCGTACTCGCCGCCGATGCCGAATCCGGTGAGGAATCGGAACAGCACGAACCACCACATCGAGAACGACATCGCCGTCGCGGCCGTCGCGGCGAGATATACCGCCAGCGTCACCAGGAATAATTTCTTGCGTCCCAGCCGGTCGGTCAGCCAGCCGAAGAACAGCGCGCCGACGCAGGCGCCCCCGATGTACAACGCCGCCGCGACACCCGAAACCTGCGAGGCCGTGATGGGCACGCCGCTGCCGGGCGCGGACAGCCGCGTCGCCACGCTGCCGACGACGGTGACCTCGAGACCGTCCAGGATCCAGACCGACCCCAGGCCGGTCACGATCAACCAGTGCCAGTGCGACCACGGCAGGCGATCCAGGCGAGCCGGGACGGCCGTCGAAATCGTGCGCATGATCGGGCCGCGTCAGCTGCCCTGCAGGCGGATCAGGGTGTTCAGCAACTCGGCCTGTTCCGCGAGCTGACTGTCCTGCGGGCCGGTGCCCACGTGTCGCACCAGCTCGTTCCGGTCGATCAACGCCATCCCGTCGCTCTCGCCCGCGTCCAGTCGTACCGCACCGGCGACCAGCACCAGCTGTGCGCCGGGATCACCGGCGTCCAGCAGTCGTCGCAGGTCGTCCGGAGTCACATACGGTCGCGAATTCTCGGAGTTCACAACGGGCGCATGCCCGCCGCGACCGAGGTGAAACGTGCGCGGTGGCCGGTTCGACGGGGGTGTTTTCCCGTCTCCGAGCCGGGTAGCCGCCCGACGCCGCACGACGAGCCTGAAAGGAAATGCTCCGTATGGATGTCTTGACTGTGCTGCTCACCGACCACAACGTGGTGCTGCGCATTCTGCGATCACTCGAGCGCGGCCGCGGCCGGGGAGAGGCCGAGCAGACCGCTCGCGCCGAGCTGGTGACCAGTCTGGTGATCACCGAATCCGGGCACGAAGCGGTGGAGGAGCAGTATTTCTGGCCGCTGGTCCGCAAAATGGTGCCCGACGGGGATGTGCTGGCCGACCACGCGATCGGTCAGGAGAAGGCGGGTAAGTACCTGCTGCAGCGGCTGGAGAAGGGCCCGGTCGGCAGCCCGGAATTCGAGGAGGCGCTGGCGACGTACATTCCGGCGGCGCGCGAGCACATCAATTTCGAGCAGACCCGGGTCTGGCCGCTGCTGCGGCAGTTCTGTTCCGCCCAGCAGCTCGAGGCGGTCGGGGAGAAGATGGTCGCGGCCAGGAAGCTCGCCCCCACCCGCCCGCATCCGAAGGCTCCGGCCCATCCGGCCGTGCAGAAGGCCGGTGGCATGGCCGTGGCCGCCCTGGATCGAGTCCGTGACCTGGTGACCGTGCGCCGGAAGCGGCAGCCGACGGGACCATGGCTCTGAGCCGGGCCGGTTCGCTCGCTACGGCGACGCGGAGTCCGGGTAGATCTGCCACCCCCAGGACAGCGCGTCCAGCAGATTTCGTTTGAAGGTGCGTGCGGTGCTGGTGTCGCTGACGCGCGGTCGCAGATTTTCCCGGATCGCCTGGACGAACCGCCATCGCGTGATGCCGAAGCGCACCAGCAGTTCCTCGCCGCTCGCTCCGCCGAAGGGAGCCCATTCGATCGCGAATCGGATCAGCGTCCGGGCGTCGGCGTCGAGTGAGCTGGACGTCGCGAGGAAATCGCACTGGTGCAGGCAGGATCGAACCCAGATCGGGTCGCCGGGCCGTTCCCGGGTCGGCTCGGTCATCGATTTCTTCGCTCTCCGCTGGTTCGAATGGTCGATCTGCCGGCGCGGGGACGTGGCGGCGGGGGCGGGGTCGGCCGCAATGGTGACGAACACCGGGAACTTGTCGGGGATCGCCTCGGGGGCGAATTTCACTCGCACCGGCCGGTCCGACGGCGGCGGGACTTCGCCCGCGAGCGTCGTGTAGATCCACGGGCCGTCGTCGAGTTCGACGATGGCGATCGTGGACGCCTCCCACTCGCCGGCGCCGTTCGCGGGGCGGTGCACGACCTTCCACGACACGATCGAACCCTGGCCGCAGGACATCACCCACTCCAGCGCCGTGGACCGGCACGCGGTGCAGGTGCGGACCACCGGCGCCAGGCGCAACCCGCAGGCGATGCAGCGCCTGATCATCAACGCCTCGCCGGGGTGCGGGCGGGCGGTATCGTCGAGGTGTTCGGGCCGGGTCGGCTGTTTCGGATCGTGAAGGTCCATGGCAGGCCTCCTGCGGTGTTCGCGGCAACAAGATGTCCAGGTAAAGGGTCGGCCGCGCGCCGCGTGCGCACATCGGTAGATCTACCGATCGGGTACCTGTTTCCCGGTTCGCGTGCATACGCCAGGGCAGTTGGGGCACTCCCTGGAGCCGAAGGTCCCTGATCTGCATCGATGTGACGATCTTCACAAATTCTCCGCACCGGCGATAATTCCCGCGACCGGAATCGGTGTGCGCAGTAGGTTTGAGATGTTCTGTTGTCTACAGGTCGTGGGGTTCGTTCTCGGAGTGGAGTGGTCCGCGAGTGGCCCGGCACCGAGGAGAATGTGGGTGGATGACGTCGAGGGGGTGCTGGCCAAGGCCTGGTTGAGGGCCTTGGCGGTCGATGACGCGGGGCCGGAGTCGGCCGTGTCGGCGCATCGGCTGCTGCGCGGCCTGATCATCGAGTTGCTCGCGGCGTTGCACACCGACCCCTTCGACCCGGCCGCGGGTGCGCAGGTGGGGCGCGCTCTGGTCGCGGCGCAGTGGACCGGTGAGGACGTTCCCTCGACTTCCGCGGGCGTGCTGTACCGGCTCGCCGACCATTGTCAGCATCCCGATGCCGCTTCCCGGCTGGCGGCGCTGCTCGCCGGTCTGGGACAGGGCCACCAGGCCGGGTTGTGCGATCTGCGCGGCTTCGAACAGCACCACGGCGAGCCTCCGCGCGATCGGGAGGCCGCGGCGCACGACTCCCGGTTCCGCATGGCGTTCGACAACATCGCCGCCGCCGTCGCGATCGGGGACACCGAAGGCAGGATGCTGGAAGCGAACAACGCGCTGGCCGAGATGATCGGCGTCCCGGTCGACTCGCTGCACGGGATATCGGTCTACGATTTCGCCCACCCCGACGACCAGGAGCATATCCGGAACCTGTTGTACGAGAAGCTGGTTCCGGCTCGCTCCGGCACGGTCACGATGGAGCGCCGGCTGGTGCGCGCCGACGGCAGCATCGGATGGATGTCGTTCGCGATCACCTACGTCCCGGGCGTCAACGGTGAGCCCGACTACCTCCTGGCCGTCGGCGGGGACGTCACCGAACTGCATCAGCGGCACGAAGAGCTGCATCGCGAGGCCCGGCACGACCCGCTGACGGGGCTGCCCAACCGCCGGCTGCTCGCGGAGCGGGTCGGCGAGCTGACCGCCTCCGCCCGCCCCGAGGACCGGGCCGCGTTCTGTTTCGCCGACCTGGATCACTTCAAGGTGATCAACGACCGGTACGGCCACAACGTCGGGGACAAGGCCCTGATTGCCGTCGCGAAGCGGCTGCGGGTGGTCATGCGTGAGCACGATTGCCTGGTGGCGCGCATCGGCGGGGACGAATTCGTCGTTCTCGTGCCGCCGCCGGCCGGCACCTCGCGCACCTCGATCATCGCCGATCAGCTGCTCTCGGCGCTGGCCGCGCCGGTCGTCATCGACGGTCACGAGCTGCGCATGTCGGCCAGCATCGGCGTCATCGTGACGCCCGTTGCCGGAGCCGACGCCGAATCTCTGCTCGCCGCCGCCGACACCAGCCTCTACTACGCGAAAACGAATGGCAAAGGTCACTGGGTGCTGCAGAATCTCGACGCTCCCGCCTGACGGGCGTCGAATTCGGCGGCGGGGCCGATGTACTCGGCGCGGCGACTACGGCAGACTTCCCATCGAAGCCGTCGCGACATCGAGATGAACGTGCGCTCACCGCGCACGGTATGGGAGGTCAGTGGTGGAGTGGTCGGACCTTCTGGCCCGGATCGTGGCGTGGTTGCGGGCCGGATATCCGCAGGGAGTTCCGGCGCAGGACTATGTGCCGTTGCTGGCCGTGCTGGGACGCCGGTTGAGCGAGGAAGAGATCGGTCAGGTGGTGGACCAGCTGATCGTGCAGGGCGCGCTCCCGGCCGACCGGGTCGATGCCGGTGTGGCGATCACCCGCCACACCCACGAGCTGCCCAAGGAAGCGGATCTCGCGCGAGTGCGTGACCGGCTGCGGTCCGGCGGCTGGCCGGTGGGCGGCGACTGGCAGCCGCCCGTGCCCGAGCCCGCCGCCGAAACCGCTGCGGCACTGGGTGTTCCGTCCGATGCGGACGATCAGGGCGGGGACCGGTCCGAGACGCGCATCGAGTACCACGAGAATTTGCGGCAGCTCGCCGAGTTGCTGCACGAGATGTGCCTGCGGGATCGCGCCGTGGTCTCGGCCGCGACGAACGCACTGGTCGAGGGTGACCTGGAGCAGGCACAGGCCGCGATCGACACCGGCGGTGCGGTGGAGGCGATGGCGCGGCGCGCCGAGGCCGAGGCGGTGCGGCTGCTCTCCTCGCAGGCGCCCGCGGCGGGGGATCTGCGGCAGCTGGTGACCGCGGTGCAGCTGACCGTCAACCTGCAGCGAATGGCGGTGCTCGCGACGCATATCGCGACGGCCGCGCGTCGTCGTCACCCCGAATCCGCGGTGCCCGAACCGGTGCGGCCGCTGATCGATCGGATGGGCAGCGTCGCGGTGGCGATCGCCACCAGCGCGGCGGCGGTGCTCGAAGCCCCGGCCCGCCGGACCGCGGACATGCTCGAACGGCAGGACGACCTGATGGATCACCTGCACGAAGAGCTGCTCGCCACGGTCCTGGGTCCGGCCTGGGACCACGGGATCACCGCCGCGGTCGACATGACACTGATCGGGCGCTATTACGAGCGTTTCGCCGACAACGCCGTCGAGGTCGGCCGCCGCACCATCCTGTTGGCCACCGGCGAAATCCCTGCCGCGCGATCATCGAGCATCCTCGAACGGAGTTCGGATCCCGAGGACTAGATCTGCCTTGCGGCGGGCCCCGGGAACGCCCGGGTGTCGTGAAAGTGTTGCCGGCGCCCGGGTTTCGCGCGGACTCGCGTGCCTGGGGCTGGTGTGATCCGCTGCCGCCGGATCCGGCGGCGGCCGAACGCCCGGTCGTGGTCGGTGTGGACGGCAGCGCCGACAGCCGGTTCGGGCGCTTGCGGCGCAGGCCGAGTCGGCGCAGCTGGTGGTCCCGGGCGGTCACGGGCGCGGCGGCGGACCGAGGTTCAGTGCGAATCCGCTTCTTCCACACGGAGTTTCGTTGCCAGCACCGCGGCCTGGGTGCGGCGTTCCATACCCAGTTTGGTCAGCAGGCGCGAGACGTAGTTCTTGACCGTCTTCTCGGCCAGGTACATGCGCTGGGCGATCTGCCGATTGGTCAGCCCCTCGCCGAGCAGTTCGAGCAGGATGCGTTCCTTCTCGGTCAGATCCGCCAGCGGGCCGTCGGGGTGGGTGCTGCACCGCAGCCGGTCCATGAGGGCGGCCGCTGCCCGGTTGTCCAGCAGTGAGCGCCCCGCCCCGACCGTCTTGATGGCCTCGGCGAGCTCCATGCCCTTGATGTCCTTCACCACGTACCCGCTGGCTCCGGCCAGGATCGCGTCCAGCATGGCCTGCTGGTCGGTGAACGAGGTCAGGATCAGGCACCGCAGGCCCTCGACCCTGGACAGCAGTTCCCGGCACAGCTCGATGCCGTTGCCGTCGGGCAGTCGCACGTCCAGCACGGCGACGTCGGGGCGCAACGCCGGAATCCGGGCCAGGGCGTGGGTCACGTCGCCCGCCTCGCCGACGATGGTGAGTTCGGGATCCTGCTCGAGCAGATCTGTCAGTCCCCGCCGTACGATTTCGTGATCGTCGACCAAGAACACCGTTGTCATTATGGTGGCCAATCCTTGACGAGAGCGTTGTTGCGAATCAGTGCCGGATCTCGAATATTTCCCCGAGGGGACGGCGTGGTGTCGGTGGCTGCGGTTCGGCCTCGGGCGCGGTGCCGACGCGGATGATCACCTGCGGTAATCCCGGGTGCGGCAGCAGCGCGGCGAGGGTCTGCCGTCCGGCGGGCAGTTCGGTGATGTGCGTCAGCGGGCAGGTGGCCAGGCCGGCGGCGGTGCATTCGAGCAGGATCGCGGAGAGCGCCTCGCCGGTGTGCAGCCACTGCGGTACCGAATCGTCGTACGAGCTCAGCACCACGAGCCGGGACAGGTCGCGGATATCGGCGCGGCGCTGGGAGTGCGCCGGCCGCGGGAAGGACCGGCCCACATCGACTCGGGCGAACTCCGCGTCGGAAGCCAGCGCGGTCGGCGGCACGCCCTCCGAAGGTCCGGAATGCCCTGTCCACCAATGTAATTCCTGTTGGTAGAACATGTCGTACTTGCGGGCGGCCGCGGATCCCTCGGACACCGCGGCCAGGCGGGGCCGGACCTCGTCGTCGAGAACATCGAAGTGCAGGTCGTGCGGTTCGATCAGTCGCCGCAGCGTGGGAACCAGATCGGTCCAGGCCGCGGGCGGAAGCATCGGAAGCCGGTCGGTGTGGCGGCGATCGATGGCCGCCGCGCGGCGCGCGATGCCGGGCGGCGGGTCGGGCCAGGCCCGGAAGTCCATGGTGGCCAGGTGGTCCCGCCGATCCGGATCGGGCAGGCGGGTGGTGTCGGTGTGCCAGCCCAGTGCCGCGAATACCGTGCGCGCGTGATGCAGTGTGGTGCCGCAGCTGATGATCTGCTGACGCCCGTGCGGGTCCGCTGCGGGGAGTTGGCGGTCGGGATCCGAGTACAGGTGCAGGCGGGCGCCGTCGAAGACCCAGTGCCACGGTTGGGAGTTGTGCAGCGATGGGGCGCGAGCGGCCCGGCTGACCGTGGTCTCGACCGTGTAGGCATCCGGTGCGGTGGCGATGGGATGGCTCGCTGTCATACCGCAAGCGTGCGGGATGGCGACCGTCGCGGATACGGCCTTTCGGGCCCGGTGCGGGGACGATGGTCCTTTCTCGCCCCGATCTCACCGCACCGTCGCGGGCGGGTGCAGCATGTCGAGGGCTTCGGTGAGCAGCCGGTGCAGCTGCTCGGCGATCTCCGACAGAGCGATGCCGCGGAAGGCGGCCGGAAGGGCGGTGGGATCGCATACTTCGACCAGCGTTCCGACGTCGTTGGCCCGGACCATCACGAGTGCCGACGACAACCAGGCCGCCTGCGGGTCCGCGGCGAGCGCCCGTGCCGTGAGCGACGGGTGGTAGGCATGCACCGCCAGGTGTTCCGCGATGTGTGCGCCGAGCCGGTCGCGCAGCAGCGCTCGCAGATCGGTTTCGGTGACGACCTCGAAACCCAGCCGGGTCAGCGCCTGCCGGGTGAATCCGACCGTCTGCTCGAACGGCCGGTCCACACATACGCCGATGACCGCGGGCCGGACGACGGGGATGCGGATCTCGGTGAGCAGCCGGCGCGGGTCGCTCGTCTCCTCGGGACCGACCAGATAGACCTCGGTCGGCGGGCCCGCGGGCCGATATCCGCACTCGCGAATCCACTCCTCCAGCGCCCGGTACGCCGTGTCCAGGTGGTCGTATCCGCCGTGGTGACACGTGCGGGCAACCAGGCTGCCGGGCTCCGCCACCACTTCGGCGCCGGACCACGGTCCCAGCGTGGTGCCGAGGTCCACCGGCACCCCGAAGTCGACCTCGATGTTCCCGTCGGTCTCGCCGTCCTGACGATAGGTGATCGTCGGGGCGCCGCAGGCGGTCAGGCCGACTCGATCGGTGGTGGCGGTCAGCTCGCGCATCCCGGCGGCGATATCCGAGCCGATCTGGTCCGGATGCAGTTCCCAGGCCAGGCGCAACATGGTCTGAGGAGTCGACTCGCACACGTTCACTCGGTATTCCACGACCGCCTCCTCGTGTCGGTCGACCTACCGCTGGTCACGGACGCGCCCTGGCCGGTGTGCGCGTAACGGCCAGTCAACGCGCATCGCGACCGGCGGCACAGGGCTTTTCGTCCGTTGTGCGGTGTCGTTGGTCCATCACACAACTGCGCCCGGCGGGCTCAGCGCAGCGGGGCCGTCCAGCGGATCCGGGTGCCCGGGCGGCCGCCGGGACCGGGCTCGGCGGCCGGGGTGACATCGAAGGAGCCGTGGCACTGCTTCGCCCGGTTCGCCAGATTGCACAGGCCGCTGGTCGGCCGGCCGGGCGGTATGCCCCGGCCGTCGTCCTCCACGATGATATTGAGGTCCTCGTCCACGTGGATCTCGATCCTCAGGTGGTCGGCGCCGGAGTGGTGCACGGCATTGCTGATCGACTCGCGGATCACCGCCTCGGCGTGGTCGCCCAGCTCGCCGTTCAGCGTCGAGAGCGGACCGGTGACCCGGACCGAGGTCGCGATCGGCGAATCCGCGGTCTGCCTGCGGACCACCTCGTCGATACGCCGCCGCAGGTGCCCGAGCACGGGATCGTCGCTGTGCAGGTCGAAGATGGTCGTGCGGATCTCCTGCACGACCTGCTGCAATTCCTCGACCGCTTCGGTGATCCGTTGCCGCACTTCGGGTTTGTTGCTGCGCGGCACCGTGCCCTGCAAGAGCAGCCCGACCGCGAAGAGCCGCTGGATCACCTGGTCGTGCAGATCGCGGGCGATGCGGTCGCGGTCGCTGAGCACGCTCAATTCCTGGACCCGTTCCCGGGTTGCGGCCATCTGCATCGCCGCGGCCGCCTGAGCGGAGAAGCTCGTCGCCAGGTCGAGGATTTCGTCGGTGTAATCCATCGATCCCTCTCGCCTCGTTGTGATCAGCACGCCGAGTGCGCAATTACCGGTGTGCAGCGGAAGCAGCAGCACCGGGCCGTCGCCGAGCAGTTCCGCACCGGATCCGGCGTCGAGTCGCCGCGCGGTTCTGGTGCGGAAGACGTCGCCGATGTCGGTATCGGTGACCTTCACCCTGGCCGGGACCGGACCGGAGGGGGCGACGCCCGTGATATCGAGGTGGGTGACCTGGTCGGCGGGCACGTCCGAATCGCGGCTGACCGCCAATATCGCCCGCTCGGAGGAGGTCAGCTGCCGCGCATGTTCGACCAGGTGTGCCAGCACCTCGCGGGTACCGCCCTCGCCGAGGAATTCGGCGGTCAGGTCGCGGATCGCGGAGATCCACGCATGTCTGCTGCGGGCGGATTCGTACAGATGTGCGTTGTTGATGGCCACCCCGGCCGAGGCCGCCAGCGCCTGCATCACGATCTCGTCGTCATCGGTGAACGCGTGGCCGTTGAGCTTCTCGGTGAGGTACAGATTGCCGAACACCTTGTCGCGAATCCGAATCGGCACTCCGAGGAAACTGTCCATCGGCGGATGATGCGGCGGGAATCCGACCGACGCGGCATGATCGGAAATACGGTCCAGCCGAATCGGCTTCGGCTCGTCGATCAGCACGCCCAGTACGCCGTGGCCCTGCGGCAGGTCCCCGATCAGGGCGCGCTGGTCGTCGTCGATGCCCTGATAGATGAACTGGACCAATTCGTGGCCCTGTCCTCGCACACCCAGGGCCCCGTAGCGGGCGCCGACCAGAGTCGTCGCGGTGCGCACGACGGTGCGTAGCGTCTCGTCCAGGTCGAGGCCCGACGTGACCGTCAGCATGGCCTCCACGAGGCCGTCGATCCGCTCACGGGCGTCACTGATCTGCTCGATGCGGTCTTTCACCTCATCGAGTAATTCGCGCAACCGCAACTGCGAGAGCGTCTCGCGTACGGAATACGTATCCGAGGACCGGGACATGACGCCCCCTTCTGCTGTGATCCCGCGATCTCAGGACGAAATCGATGAGCTCGGGAGAACACACAACAGTCTAGCCACCGACATCCGCGGTGGCAGCAGCCGACCGCCGGGCGAATTCGCTGGTGTCTGGGGCGGCGGAACGGATGGCGCTGATGCGGGCGCTCACCCGGTGACGTGCAGTATTTCGGCGAGAGCCAGGCGTGGCGTGCGCGGTTCCGGGGCGCTGTCCGGCGCGGCCGTGCCGACGCGGATCAGGGTCTGCGGCAGCGCCGTCGCGCCGATGAGATCGCGCACGATCTCGCGGCTGCGCCGGTATTCGGTCAGATGGGTGAGCACGCAGGTGGCGTAACCGGCCCTCGTGCATTCGAGCAGGATCGTCGAGAGCGCCGCACCGCCCCGCACGAGATCGGCCCGGCGATCGGAATCGGTCGACAGCACGAGCACGGTCGCCGCGTCCGGCAACACGGTTCGCCGCGGCCGGCGTTCGGTGAGCGGGAAGCCGCGGCCGAGCGGCACGCGGGCATGTTCGTCCGCCGACAGCAGCGCGGACTCGGGGATGCCGACGTCGGGATCGGCCATGCCGGTCCACCACATGAGTTCGGATTGGTACTCCGCGTCCCGATAACGCACCGCGGCGGTGAGGCTGCTGGCGTGCGCGAGTACGGCGCGGGCGGATTCGGGGATCACGTCCAGCATCGCGTCGGCGGGATCGAAGGTCGAGCGCAGCACCGTTTCGAAGTCCGCCCAACCGGCCGGCGGCCGCATCGGGCGCCGATCGGTGTGCCGTCGCGCGATGGCGTCGGCGAGTTCGCGTTCGGCGTCGGTGACCGAGGTGTGCGGTGCGAACCGGACGGTGGCGACATGGGTGCGGCGATTCGGGTCCGGAAAGTACGCGACCGAGGTGTCCCAACCCGCCGCGGTCAGCGCGGTGCGCAGATGGCCGAGACCGATTCCGCAGCTCAGGAACATCTGACGCCCGGCCGGATCGGTGGTGGGCAGCATCCGTTCGGGTACGGCGTGCAGATCCAGATGGTCGCGGTCGAACATCCAGCGCCAGGGCTGCGAATTGTGCAGCGAGGGCGCCGACCCCGCGCAACGGACTGCCTTCGCGACGATGTCGACGGGGAGTGCGGTCATGACCTCACGCTATTGCTCGCCGGGGCGTCCGGGAGGGGTCTTAGGGCCCCGAGTCACAGGGCCCCCGATCCCTTCCGAATCGCGGGCCTTCCGATGACATTCGGCCGTGCTGAACGGCGCGTGCGCGGGCAATGCTGAGATCTGCAGCCTTCGCGGGGAAACAGAGGACATATGCCATGTGGAGCATTCACCCGACCGGTCGATTCGCATCGGCGCGGTTGCGCTGGTACCGCATTCTCGGGCCGTGGAGCCGCAACCCCCTGCTGCGGCCGTCGGACCGGCTGCAGGCCGGTTTCCGGATACTCGCGGCGGTGCTGATTCTCGCGGCCGTGCCGGTGTGCTGTTCGTTCGGCACCGCGCAGTACACGCAGACGCTCGCGCGGATCAAGGCGGGCAATGCCGCGCAGACCGCGGTGACCGCGACACTGACGGCGGACCCCGTGGAGATGGTCGGCGGCACCGGCATGCACGACTCCGAGGTCACGATCGGCAACGACTGGCAGGCGGCGGTCGTGTGGACCGAGCAGGGAAGGCACGGTTCGGCGAAGGTCGTGGTGCCGGCCACCGCGCGGCGCGGGGACCGGATCCAGGTGTGGCTCGGGCCGGACGGCAGCCCGTCCGCGGGCCCGCTGCCCACGAGCGTGGCGGCCTTCCGCGGCATCGGCTCCGCGATCACGATGCTTTTCGTCGTCGTATCGGCCGTCGTGTTCTCCACCTGGGGCCTCGGGCAGCTGCTGGATCGGCGGCGCAGTGCTCGGTGGGAAGCCGAGTGGCGCTCGGTCGATCGGAACGGGACGGTCATGCCGTGACCGCGAAGCGCCCGAAAATCCTTGTGGCATAGGCAAACAGGAGGAGACATCATGTACGCCCGAGACATTCTGAGCCGTCCCGTGGTGACGGTGCGCCCGAAGACTCCGCTGCGCGAGGCGATCGCACTGCTGACCGAACACGGCTTCGCGGCTCTTCCGGTGGTGGACGACGACGAGCACGTTCTGGGCATGCTCTCCGAGTCCGACGCCCTCGCGGCGGAAAGCGCGCACACCGGTGCGAATGTCGAGGCGGCGATGGCTGTTCCGGCGCAGGTGGTCGATCCCGGCACCCTGACCGGCGTCATCGCCGCGCGCATGTTGGCACTGCATCTGCGGTCCATGCCGGTGGTCGAAGCCGGGGTGCTCGTCGGCATCGTGGCGCGGCGCGATCTGCTGCGCGCCCTGATCCGCGATGACGCCGCGATCGAATCGAAAGTCCGTGCGCGGCTGGATAATTACGCGGGCAGCCGCAGGCAGTGGGCCATCGCGGTCACCAACGGGCAGGTCAGCATCCGGGGCCTTTTCGCCGACGCCCACGAGGAGCGCACCGTCTCCGCGCTGGCCATGACCGTCGAGGGAGTCCAGGAGGCGCGCACCGTCCCCGAGTCGTCCTCGCCCTCGGGACAGGGGCAGGCGCCGCCGCTGTCGGAATGGTTGCGGCACAAGGCCGATGAGACAATCGGCTGAAAATCCCAACTGCCCGAGTGCCTGGCCGTTCGAGGTGAGTCGCGAATGTGCCGGGGCGACAGCGCCCGATCGACCCGCGGCCGTGGACCAAGCGCCTCGCCGGAGGCGATGACGGTCAATCGGATTCGGCGAAGCCGTCGAGGCGGATGCCATTGATGATGGACGGCTCGATCTCCACCACGACGTCCATGACGCGGTCCACCCACGGCTCGAGCAGCCGTTGGTACCGGGCGATCCGGTCCGGATCCTCCACGGTGCGCGCGATGCCGGTCACCACGACCGACCACCCGATGCAGCGAATCGGATCGATATCGTCGGCCTGATACGCCACGACCACCTTGTGATTCGCGCGTACGGTCGCGGTCAGCCGGGACGTGAGCCGGTTGCGGATGATGATCACCCCGTCGTCGACCAGGTGGGTGACCGGCCGGATCGCGGGCAGGGCATCCCTGGTGAACACCACGCGGCCATAGGGTGCGGCGGCGAGCAGCCGCAGGGCCTCCGATTCGCTGATGGGCATCGGGCGCTGCGGGCGGCCATCACCATCGATCTCGGACGCAGCCATGGCGCACAGTCCCTTTCGTAATGCCTCGTCGCACTCGGTTCGTACCTGACTCCGTGCTCGGACGAACAGCCGAACACGCTGACGACCGATCTGCGAAAGCCGGCTCATCGAAAAGACGAATACCCCGAAACGGCGGCGGATGAACCTGTCACCTCGCTGTGCGCCGAATGACGTGCACGTTCGTCGACCACAGATGGTTCCCCGCGCACGGCGGCCTCCGATCTCGCACCGACTTCGCGTACCTCCAGCCGAGCCTGCGGTTGCCCGCCATTCGTTCGGATCGTGCGCCGCGCGTGCGGTTCCGCGGCAGGTCCGGTGGTCCTCTGCCGAAGGGGCGTTGGTCTTCGGGAGCGACGGTGCGGCACTCACTCCTGGAATCTCGGCCGGCAACCGCTCACGACGTGAATTTCTCCTCCGCCCGGCGATAGATACGCAGCGCCGCGGCCTCGGTGTGCTCCAGCGATGCGGTGGTGTCCAGAACCGTCGCGCCGGGCCAGGGGGTGTGCTCGCCGGCCATGGCTTCGGCGATCGCCGGGGTGGCCTCCGATTGCGACCCGTTGCGTGCGGAGATTCGCGCGTCCGCGATCGATTGCGATGCGCTACAGCGTATTTCGATCAGATCCGACGCCGTCTCGGCCGCGACGCGGCTCGCCCGGCGGCGTTGTGCGGCATTGATCCAGCTGGCGTCGAGAATGACCGACCATCCGGCCGCGAGCAGTGTCCGCGCCTCGGCGCGCATGACCGCGTAGACGTGTTCCCGCGCGGCCGGTGCGTAGGCGCCGCGGTTGAATTCCCCGCTGCCGCCCGCCACCGCGCCGCCGGCGCGGGCATCGGCCCGGACCCGGTCGCTGGATATCAGCGCCGCGCCGGTGGCATCGGCGAGGCGGCGGGCGACCGTCGTCTTCCCGGTGCCGGGCAGTCCGCCGACCAGGACGAGCCGCACCGCACCGGCGGCCAGATGCCGCAGTCCGATATCGATGTGCGCCACGGCGCTCGCGCCGGCATCGCGCATGCCCTGACGGCGGCGGATGCACTCGACCTTCGCCCGCACGGTCGCGCGGTAGGCGGTGTAGTGGTGGCGCAACGAGTCCGGCGGGGCGTCGCGGGTCAGCCGCAGGTAGGCGTCGACGAACTGCGTGGCCAGGCCGGGATGGCCGAGCCGCTCCAGATCCATGGCCAGGAAACAGACGTCGTCGAGCCGGTCGACGTGGCGGAGTCCGTCGTCGAAGTCCAGGCAATCGATCACCCGCAAACCGTCGCCGGTCACGAAGACGTCCTCGGCGCGCAGGTCGCCGTGACCGTCGACGATGCGACCGGCGGCTATTCGCTCGTCGAACAGCGCCGCCCGGCCGTCGAGATAACGCATGGCCGAATCGGCAAGATCCCGCACCGAGGCGGGATCCACAGTCGAACAGCGCAATCCGGACAGCAACGAGCGCCAGCGATCGCGCACCGCGTCCACGGTCGCCGCGCGGTCGACGACCGGACCGGCGGGGGAGCGGTCGTGCCAGGCCGCGACCTGCCGCGCCAGGGCGGGCAGCGTCTCGCGGGCGACGGCAGGGTCGTCCAGCCGAGCCGACAGCCGCGCGGACTCGGGCAGCCGCCGCATCACCAGCATCGGTTCGCCGGAACCACCGGTCGGGTCGCTCAGCCATGCCAGGCCGAGATAGACATCGGGTGCGAATCGCCGGTTCAGTTCGAGTTCGCGAGCGCAGGCCGCCTCCCGCGCGGCGACGGTGGAGAAATCGAGAAAATCGGTCCGCACCGGCTTCTTGACCTTGTACGCCTGATCACCGAACAGCACCACCACCGCCGAATGGGTCTCGGCGAGCGCTGCGAAGGGGGCGTCGGTATCCATCGCTACCAGCCTCGCCGATCGCCGCCGATTTCGTGATGGGCGAAAGTCACCGAATGGGCGATAGCCACCGATATTGCCCCGGCCACTGTGGCCGAGTCGCCTCGGTCGATCCGTGTACGAGCCGCCCGCGCGGGTATGGCGTCGTCGTTGCCCACCTATCCCGAGAAGGAGGACGCATCATGACGACGGTGACCGAATCGGTCGACGTGCACGTGCCGGTGACGACCGCATACAACCAGTGGACCCAGTTCGAATCGTTCCCGGAATTCATGCAGGGCGTGAACCGGGTTCAGCAGATCGACAACACCCACACCCACTGGACGGTCGAAGTCGCCGGAGCGACAAGGGAATTCGATGCACGTATCACCGAACAGCATCCGGACGAACGGATTTCGTGGACCACCGAGGCGGGACCGAAGCACGCGGGTGTCATCACCTTCCACCGGCTCGACGGCGACACGACGCGAGTGACCGCCCAAATGGACATCGACCCCGAAGGTTTCGTGGAGAACGTCGCCGACAAGCTCGGCGTCCTGGACCACCGGGTGAAGGGCGATCTGAAGCGGTTCCGCGAATTCATCGAATCGCGGCAGCGCGAGACCGGCGCATGGCGCGGTGAGGTGAACCGCCCGCAGCCCTGACACGAGGCGTTCATGACCACGGAACACCTCGACGCGGTCGTCATCGGCGCCGGGCACCACGGACTGGTGGGCGCGGCGCTGCTGGCGGACGCGGGCTGGGACGTCGCGGTGCTCGAGGCCCAGCAGACCGCGGGCGGGGCGGTGCGCAGCGCCGAACCGGTGCCCGGCTTCCGGATGGACCTGTTCAGCGCCTTCTATCCCTTGGCGGTCGCCTCGCCGGTCCTGAGCGCGCTCGGGCTCGAGGATCACGGACTGCGCTGGAGCCGGGCGCCGGTGGTCTACGGCCATCCGGCCGGGCCGAGCGACGAGGACCCGGCCGCGGTCCATCCGCGGCCCGAGGCGACGGCCGAGGCGCTCGCCCGGCACGACAGCCGCGACGCGCGCACCTGGCTGCGCCTGAGCGAGCAGTGGCGCGAGTTGGCGGCCCCGCTGCTGCGCACGGTGCTGGGTCCCTTCCCGCCGGTTCGTGGGCCGGCCGGGCTGTGGCGGCGGTTGCGCACCGCCGAATCGCTGCGTTATCTGCGGTTCCTGATGCTGCCGGCGGGGCGGATGGTGGACGAGCTGTTCCACGACGAGGCCGCCAAACTGCTGATCCTGGGCAATGCGATGCACGCCGATGTGCCGGTGGACGCACCGGGAAGCGGCGCCTACGGGTATCTGCTGACGATGCTCGCGCAGGACGTCGGTTTCCCGGTTCCGGTCGGCGGCGCCGGCGCACTGACCGCCGCGCTGGTCCGTCGCGCCGAGGCGGCCGGAGCGCGGGTCCACTGCGGACGGAGAGTGGATCGCATTCTGGTCCGCGGTGGCCGCGCGTGCGGCGTTCGCACCGAGGACGGGACCCTGGTGCGTGCTCGCCGGGCGGTTCTGGCCGACGTGGACGCCCCCGCGCTCTACACCCGGCTGCTCGCCGAATCGGACGTCCCACCCGGAGTGCGCGCGGACCTGACCCGGTTCACCTGGGACGCGCCGACGGTGAAGGTGAACTACGCGCTGTCCGGGCCGGTGCCGTGGCGCGCGGCAGTGCTGCGCTCGGCCGGCACCGTGCACCTCGGTGCGGACCGGGCCGGCCTGACGCACTGGACCGCCGATCTCGGCACGGGGGTCCTCGCGCGGACGCCGTTCCTGCTGTTCGGGCAGATGAGCACCGCGGACCCGACCCGTTCGGCGGAGGGCACCGAATCGGCGTGGGCGTACACCCACCTCCCGCGCGGCGTCACCGACGACGCGGCGGCCGAACAGCTGGCCGAACGCGTCGATGCCGTCCTCGAGGCGCACGCGCCCGGATTCGGGGATCTCGTGCACGCCCGATTCGTCCAGCGCCCCGGTGACCTGTACGGCGCGGATTCCAATCTTTTCGGCGGTGCGGTCAACGGCGGCACCGCCCAACTGTTCCAGCAGCTCGTATTCCGGCCGTTCCCCGGCCTCGGCCGCCCGGAAACGGGTATCGAAGGCCTCTATCTGAGTTCGGCGTCGGCGCATCCGGGCGGCGGTGTGCATGGCGCCTGCGGCGCGAACGCCGCCCGCGCGGCCCTGCGCGATCACGGTCTGATCGGATGGCCGCGCCGAAAGGCATTGGGAGCCATCGGGAAAGCGGTGCGCGGGCGCGACTGAGGGCGGGCGATACCGCGTCGAAAAGCCTTGCGCGTCGTCGGGATGTGGTGTCGGGGCGTGGCCGAGCGTGTCTGATCGGTACCCGGGCCGCGCGAACGCCGCCCGCGCGGCCCGGTGGGACCACGGTCTGGTCGGATAGCCGGGCCGGAAGGTATTGGGAGCCATGGGGAAAGCGGTGCGCGGGCGCGACCGGGGGGCGGGCGATACCGCGTCGAAAAGCCTTGCGCGTCGTCGGGATGTGGTGTCGGGGCGTGGCCGAGCGTGTCTGATCGGTACTCGGGGCCCGAACGCTGCCCGCGCGGCTCGGTGGGGCCACGGTCTGATCGGATAGCCGCGCTGAAAGGCATTGGGAGCCATGGGGAAAGCGGTGCGCGGGCGGGTATGAGGCCGCGCGATACCGCGTCGGAAAATCCCGTGCGTCGTCGGGAATGTGGTGCGGGGGTGGCCGAGAGCGTTTGATCGGTGCCCGGGGTGCGAATGCTGCCTGCGCGGCCCGGTGGTACCACTGCCGAATCAGCTGGTCCAGTCGAAAGTGTCGGGTGTCATCCGGCAAACCGGTGGGCGGGGCGTGACGAACCGGGCGATGGGCGATCGCTGTGCGATGACAGCTTGTGCGGACGGTGAGCGCCGGCCGGCTGGTGAGTACTGCGGTTGGCAAGTGCTGTGTCACGGGGTGGGGGTGGCTCGGCGAAGGGGTCGGATGCGGGCTGCCTGTGTAGTGCGCCCCACTCCGGGCATACGGCCGGCAAACCGCTGTCGAACAGGAGCGAGTCATGCGATCACCTTGTTGTCCGTCCCGAATGCACGAGAGCTCTCACGCCAGGATCATGCCGATCATCGCCGCCGAGCAAACCGCGACCGGTGCCGCGCCGCCGGAGACCACGGTGGCCGAGCGCGCGAGGCCGGGCCTGCGCGGCCGTTCCGCGCCGCTGCGTGACGTCCGGGAGGTGCGCTGATGGTGGACGTGCGGATGGAGGTGCCGGGTTCGCTGGAGCAGGTCTTCGCGATCCTGGGGGACGGTTGGTCCTACGGGCACTGGGTGGTCGGCTCGACCCATATGCGCGATGTCGACCCTGGATGGCCGCGGGTGGGCACCCGGATCCACCACAGCGTCGGCGCTTGGCCGATCATGGTGCAGCAGGCGACGACGGTGCGGGCGGCGGATCCGCCGATCAGTCTCGAACTGGAGGCGCAGCTGTGGCCGCTGGGAGTGGCGTGGATCCGGATGGGCCTGGCGCCGATCGACTCGGAGACGACCGAGGTGACCATGAGTGAACGGGTCATCCACGGGCCGGGGAGCCTGATCCCCGATCCGGTCCAGGCGCTGGGCCTGAAGCCACGCAACCGGCAATCACTGCGCCGGTTGTGCGATCTGGTGGCCGCGCACTACGCGGACCCCGGGCGATAGTCCTCGGTGACCCCGATACCGGGTTCCCGAGGGGTCTGGTCCTGATGGGTGGGCCGCCCCGGCCGCAAACTCAGCGGCCGCGGGTCGAGGACCGGACTGTGCCAGCGCCGTCCCGCGCGCAGCCCGTCCGCGAGTTCGGTGGCGATGTCGATCGCCGCGGCGACGTCGTCGGCGTGCACGAGTTGCAGGCGCAACCCGTGCCACAGCGGCAGCGGCAGCCAGCGTCGTGCGATCACCCGGTGCGGAAACCACTGCGGCAGTAGCCAATCGCGGAATTCGGCCGCGGCGTCACCCTGCGCGATACCGCACGGGCGGATCCGGGCGACGCCGATCTCGGGCCGCTGGCCGGCGAACATGTCCAGCCGGGCCTCGAGCTCCGCCTTACCGGCACTGTAGGCGCTGCCGGCAACGGCCGGTGCGCGCCTGATCCTCCGTGACGCGCTGCCACCGCCGCGTGGGCGTGTACGCCGCCACCGACGACGCGACGGTCAGATGCCCGACCCCGGCGTGCGCCGCCGCGCGCAGCACGTTGTCGGTGCCGACGCGATTGGTGCGCCGCGCGGGCGGATCGTCGCGGCGCGGGTTCACCGCCCACGCCAGATGCACCACGGCCTGCGCGCCCTCGAAAGCCGCGGCCAGGACCGGCGCGGCCGCCGGACCGCCGATATCGCACCCGATCCAGCGTGCGCCCGAGTACGGCGGATATCCCGGGTCCGGCGGGCGGCGCCGATCGCGACCACCTCCCAGCCGGTCGCGGCCGCGGCACGCAGCACAGCGGTGCCGACATTGCCGCTCGCACCGGTCACCACCACTTTCATCAGGCCGTCTCCCGTACCACGTCCCGGGCGTTCTTATCGGTCCGCAACCCGATATACCGCGGATGCCGCAATCTGCCCTCGTTCGTCCATTCGGCGAAACCCAGCTGTACGACCATTTCGGGCCGGACCCATCGGGCTCCGGTCGGCCCGCGCAAACCCTTGGTGAACGGAGAATCCTTCTGTTCCATCTCCGACAATCGGTCGTGCAGGCCGCGCAAAGTCCGGGCATCGAAGCCGGTGCCGACCTTGCCCGCGTAGACCAGGTCGGGTCCGTCGTGATAACCGACCAGCAGCGCGCCCAAACCGATTCGGCTGCCCTGCGGAGCGGTATAACCGCCGACCACGAATTCCTGGTCTCGAACACATTTGAATTTCAGCCAATCGCTCGATCGGCGGCCCGCATACGCCGATTTCGCCGATTTGGCGATCACGCCCTCGTCGCCGCGCGCACAGGCCGCCCGATAGGCCGCGTTTCCGTCCTCGACCCGGTGGATGCTGTAGCGTAGCGGATCGGTGAACTGAAATGCGTTGCGCAGCAGTCGTTTACGCCAAATCAGCGGGAGCGCGGTGGTCGACGTCCCGTCCAGGTGCAACAGATCGAACAGGTAGTAGAACACCGCGACCCCCGAAGCGCGAGCCGCGCGCGGATCGGAGATGCCCAGTCGTCGCTGTAGCCGGGAGAAACTCGTCCGGCGCCCGTCGAACGCCACCACCTCGCCATCCACCACGAATCGCGTCGATTTCTGTGCGGCGAGCGCGTCCACGAGTTCCGGATACGTTCCGTTCAGCGGCCGGCGATTACGCGACAACAACCGAATCCGCTCGCCGTCGCGGAATGCCAGACATCGCATTCCGTCGAGTTTTCGTTCGAAGATCCAATCCGGATCGGAGAAGTGCTCTCCGGTCAACGTGGCCAGCGTCGGCGACCGCCACTCGGGTACCGATTCCGCGCGCAGCAATTTCCGCAACTCGGTCGGCAATCTGCCGGCATCGACGGCTTCGGTCATAATCCGGCCGTACCCGCTGCCCATCTCACGAAACTGGTGCCGGTGCCGACCGCGGCGTATTCACCGCGGGAATTCGATACCGCGCCGCTGATCGATTTCCGCCACGCGAGTGCACGCGGCAGGCCGCCGAGGACTCTGCTCGGACCGCCCGTTCCTCGCCCACCGGCTGACCGGCGAGCCAGAAGAAGTGCGACATGCGTCGGTGACCTCGGGGCACAGCCGTGTTCCGATGCGGGCGGGCGCATCGGATTCCGCGGGCACCCAGCACATCCGGCTGCCCTCGCGCGGTGGGCCGCACAACCATCTCCGGCTCGCGCACGGCAGCCTTCCGTCGGCCGCGTGCACCGGACCGGACGCCGTGCGCGTGGGGAGCCGGTCCCGTCGGCTACTCGGGGCTCACTTGGCGAGGGTGAACTGCATGACGTCCAGGTGCCCGCTGCGGAAGTGGTCGGCGCTGCCGGTGAGGTATCGCAGGTAGCGGGCGTAGGTTTCCGGCGAGGTGATGCGCTCCGCCTCGGCGCGGTTGTCCTGCAGCGCACGGGCCCACAGATCCAGGGTGTGGGAGTAGTGCTCGCGCAGGGATTGGATCTGCTCGGTGCCGAAGCCGGATCGCCCGGCCAGGCGGGTGATCACGGCGGGCTGTGGCAGTTGCCCGCCGGGGAAGATCTCGCGCCGGATGAAGATGTGGAACCGGGCGTCCTCGCGGGTGACCGGTATGCCGAGGCGGTGCAGGTCGGCGAGGCTGTGCCCGATGATGGTGTGCAGCAACATGCGTCCGTCCGGCGGCAGGATCCGATAGCAGCGGGCGAAGAATTCCTCGTACCGTTCGCGGCGGAAATGTTCGAACGCGCCGATGCTGACGATGCGGTCGACCTGTTCGTCGAATTGCTCCCAGCCCTGCAACCGCACCTCGACATCGGTCAGGCCCTGCCGCTCGATCTCACCGCGGACATGGTCGAACTGATTGCCGCTCAGCGTCAGGCCGATGACGCGCACGTCGTACTGCGCGGCCGCGCGGAACATCGTTGCGCCCCAACCACATCCGACATCGAGCAGGGTCTGGCCCGGCCGCAGGTCCAGCTTGCCCAGCGACAGGTCGATCTTGGCCAGCTGGGCCTGCTCCAGCGTCATGTCCGGGCGCTGGAAGTAGGCACAGCTGTAGGTCATGGATGGATCGAGGAAAAGCCGGTAGAACTCGTCGGAGACGTCGTAGTGCGACTGCACGTTCCGATAGAACGGGGCGAGCGTGGCCATGGCGGTCTCCCTGTCGTGTGGTCGATAGCTACCTGTGGCTTCCAGCTGTCTGCGTTCCGGACCGTCACCTGTGGTCGTTCCGACGATTACCACGTTCGACAGGGGCGAACGGCCTGATCGGGCAACGAGTGCCCGAGTCGGCCGGATCGGTGACATTGGTCAGCTCGAAGTCGTTCCCGAATGCCCCTTGCCCTCGAGCAGCATCCGGAGATCGTCGGTGAACCCGGACGTATCGGTCAGATCGAAGGCCACGCGCTGCAGCAGAAATCCGTGCAGCAGGCCCATCACCACGCGGGCGCCGTGTTCCGGCTGCACCGCAGGCGGGACGGTGCCCGCCGCCTGGCCGCGGCGCAGCGCCTCGGCGATGCCCCGCCGCACCGACTCGAAACCCTCGACGGCGCGAGCCCGCACCGCATCGTTGCGCAGCAGCTCCGACCACGTCTGCACCGCGCAGCGCAGCAGTTCCTCGACCGGTACCGCGCGGCCCGCGGCGTCGGTGACCGTCTCGGCGCTCAGTGCCTCCAGCGAGGCCGCCACCAGGTCGGCGACCGAGGTCACGCCGCTGCCCGCGGCCAGCCGTTCGACCGGTTCGAAGATCAGCCGGAACGCGTCGCCCGCGATGGCGAGGATGATCTCCTCCTTGCTCGCGAAGTAGCGGTACGGCGCCCCCGCCGAGACGCCCGCGGCGGCGGCGATATCGGGCATCGACGTCTGATGGAAACCGTCGCGTGAGAAGCAGCGACGCGCTGCCGCCACGATCTCCGCACGCTTGGCCTCGCGGTGTTCGGGCGTGATCCGCGGCATACCGGCCCTCCTAACGTGAATGGTCATTTACCTTGACATGCACCGGCGATGAGTCCACTCTAATAGTGAAAGGTCATTCACGGAAGCGAGGAGTCGCGATGAACGCGCCACTGCGAATCGGCGTCTACACCTACGAGCACACCGAGGCACTGTTCGACGGCCGCGTCCCGATCGACGGTGTGGACGCCACCTTCGAGTCCGCGCCGCTGGTGTCGGACATCTTCCGGCGCATGGTCGAGGGTCACTACGACGTCGCCGAATACGGCCTGACCTACTTTCTGCGGACCTTCGACCTCGAGGACTCGCCGTTCCTCGCGCTGCCGATCTTCCCGAACCGCAACTTCCGGCACTCGGCGGTCTTCGTCAACACCGCGGCCGGAATCGAGCGGCCGCAAGACCTCGCGGGCAAGACGATCGGGGAATTCGCGATGTTCGGGCACGACCCTGGAGTGTGGATCAAGGGGATCTTCGCCGACGAATACGGCCTGACTCCGGACCGGTCCCACTGGGTCATCGGCGGCACCGACCACCCGATCCCGCCGTTCGATTGGATTCCGCAACCCGTGCCGGAGGGCGTCCACGTGCGGCACGCGGGGGAGGGGGAAACCCTCGGCGCGATGCTCGAGTCCGGCGAAATCGACGCGCTGATCTCGGTCGATGTCCCGCGGGCCCTGCTGGACGGCTCGCCGGGGATCGCCCGGCTCTTCCCCGACCACGAGGCCGTGGAGCGCGACTACTACCGGCGCACCGGGATCTTCCCGCAGATGCACGTCCTCGCGGTCCCCCGGGAGTTGGCGACGCGGGCCGATCTGATGAAGTCGATCTATCGCGCCTTTCGCGAGGCCAAGGAGATCGTCCAGGAGAAGTACCGCCAGGGTGCGCGCAAGCAGCACATGGGTCTCCTCACACCCTGGTTCAGCAAGCACTTCGACGAGAACAGGACGTTGCTGGGCGAGGACTGGTGGCCCTACGGCCTCGACGCGAACCGCAAGGCGGTCGACACCTTCCTGCGCTACCACCACGAGCAGGGCCTCTCGAAGCGCCGGTTGACCAGCGAGGACATCTTCGTCCCGGCGCTGCTGGACACCTGAGTGGCAGCCGAACCCGTCGATCACCGAACCAAGGACCCCGCTGTGCCCACGCCGCATCTCGATATCGCGATCACCCGCTACGACCACACCCGAGCCCTGTTCGACGGATCGATCACCTTCGACGGCCTCGACATCACCCTGCACAGCCCCGCCATTCCCGAGATCTTCGCGGGTCTGGCCTCCGGCCGATTCGACGTCGCGGAATTCGGCCTCACTCACTACCTGCGCGCGCTGGACGCCGGCGCCGACCTCGTCGCCATTCCGGTGTTCCCGGCCCGGGCGTTCCGGCACTCCTCGATTTTCGTCAACACGTCCAAGGGAATCACCGGCCCGGCCGATCTCGTCGGCCGCACGATCGGCGAGTTCGGCATGTACGGCCAGGATTCGGGCATTTGGGCGAAGGGCATTCTCGGCGAGGAGCACGGGTTCGCGCCGGAGCGCAACCGCTGGCTCGTCGGCGGGCTGGAAAGGCCGCTGCCCAACGGATTCGATTTCACCACCCACCCGCACCCGGACGATGTCGAAGTCGGGTTCGCGCCACCGGACCGAACGCTCGCCGACATGCTCGACCGCGGTGAGATCGAGGCGTTGTTCGCCTCGAACGCACCCTCGCCCTACCTCGCCGGTTCACCGAACATCGCGCCGCTGTTTCCCGATCACGAGATTCGCGAGCGCGATTGGTACCGCCGCACCGGCATCTTCCCGATCATGCACACGGTCGTCGCGCGGCGTTCCCTCTTTCAAGGCAATCCCGATGTGGCCCAACGCCTTTACCGGGGCTTCTGCTCGGCCAAGGACATCGCCGCCGACCGGTATCGCGAGATGCGCCGGCTCTTCCAGGTCACCACGATGGTGCCGTGGATGTTCCAGCTCTTCGAGGAGAACCGGCGGCTCTTCCCGGACGACTGGTTCCCCTACGGAATCGACGCCAATCGCAAGGCCCTGGAAACCTTCGTGCGCTACTCCCGCGAGCAGGGAATTTCCCCGGTTCCGCGCGCCGTCGACGAGCTGTTCGCCGGTGAATTATCGAACACCTGACGCCCGGAAACGGCATGGTTCGGCCCGGTGATCACCTCGTGCCGAATCCTTCGGCTGGCTGGTGCAGGCGCCTCCTGATTGATGATTCCTGTTGAGACACAGCGAGATTCGATGCAAATGCCGTCGTTCGCCGAGGCGCCGGCGCGCACGCTCGGTTCCGCCTTGTCGGGCCCTGTCCGGGGGCCGCACCGTCGCCGGGCAGCGGAAAATGGCGCTGTGTTCCCGCGAACAACGGCCGAACGCAGCAGCGGGTGCCGTCGGGCGTGCGGTTACGGCTACGCTCGTAGTAATACCCGCCGAACGCTGGGTGACCGCACCTGGGTCTCAACGCGTCAGCGCACATCCCGCAGTGCTTGAACCAGGAAGGGACCTGTGGACGAGGGATTGGGGGGTCGGATTCGGACCGTGCTGACCGCGATCCGCAGGCCGCGCGGCGAACCGGATTGGGGTCGTCAGGTCTGTGTGGCTTGTACGTCCAGTCTGGTCGGTGTCGATTGCGCTGCTCTGACGATGCACACCCCCGGCGGCACCGCCGCGCCGATCGGCGTCAGCGACGTGTTCGCCGAACGGTTGCAGGACATGCAGTTGGTGGTCGGGGAAGGCCCCGGGTTCACCGCCTTCGCCACCGGCCGGCCGGTCCTGGTACCGGATCTGACTCCCGAAGCGGACCAGTGGCCCGTGTTCGTGCGCGAGGCCGCCCTGTTGGGGGCCTGCGCGATCTTCTCCTTCCCGCTGCAGGTCGGCGGAATCCGGATCGGCGTCCTGGAGCTGGCCCGGCGGGAATCCGGTCCGCTGCCGCCCAAGACGAGTACCAGCGTGGTACTGCTGGCGAGTCTGATCAGCTACACCCTGGTCGAGGACCTGGTCGGCGACGACGGGATGGAAGTACCGTCCTTCACGACCCGTTATCGCGATGTCAACGTCGCAACCGGGATGATTGCCGGTCAGCTGGGTATCCCGATCGATGAGGCATTCGTCCGGCTTCGCGCGGCGGCCTTCGCCGCGGAACAACCGCTCGTGGATATCGCCCGCGATGTGCTGAACCGGCACTTGGACGTGGACGGGGCCGCGGAATGATCGTTGACGGCGTGAATCCGGTGCGAGATCGTAAAGATTGCGAACTGTGGAAGGGTTGGTTGTGCAGCAGCAGCTGGTAGATCTGTTGTCGCGGATGACGGCGAACCTGGTCCGGGACGCGGATCCCGCGAGCCTTCTTCCGCTGACGATAGAGGCGTGCACTCAGGCGCTGGATGCCGAAACGTCGGCGATCATGGTCCTGGATCCGCGCGGCGGCATGCGTGTGCTCTCCACCGCGGGCGACCGGCCCGCCCTCATCCGCCTGCTGGAGACGCACGGCCACCACGGTCCCTGGTACGACAGCGCCGCCGAACAGGACGTGGTCGCCGGCGACGACATCGAACACGACGGGCGCTGGCCCGACTTGACCGCCGAGGCCGTCGCCGCCGGATATCACGCCATCTACGCGATGCCGATGGTGCTGGGCGAGCGTGCGGTGGGCAGCCTGGCGCTGTTCTACCGCGAACCCGCGGGCCTGACACCCGGCCATCGAGCGCTGGCCCAAACCCTGGCCGATCTGACGACGCTGTCGCTGTGCCAGGAGAGCGACGACGCACGGTACGACCTGCTCGCCCAGCGAACCCTCACCGAACTGGACGACCGAGTCCGCTACGAGCACGCCCTGGGCATGGTCGCCGGGCGATTGAACACCGACCTCGCCGACGCCGTGCTGGTCCTGCACCGGCATGCCAATATGTACGGCACGTCGTTGACCGCACTGGCCCAGGCCATCACCACCGGCAGCTTCGACTGGTCCCGAATCGACCCGCCGCAATCGCAACCGCAGCGGACGTCGTAGCCGTTCATCGGATGACAATCGCCGCGCTGTCAACTCTGCCGGGATCGCCCTGCTCGGTGATCCACGCGGCGATCTGGGCGCGTGAGGTGAATCCGAGTTTGGTCAGGATGTGTTCGACGTGTCCGGCGGCGGTGCGTTGGGAGATGTGCAGGCGGGTGGCGACGGCCTTGTTGGTCAGGCCTTCGGCGACGAGATCGGCGACCTCCCGCTCCCGTTTGGTCAGCTCCGCGGCTGCACCGGGAGACACGGCCTGCGGCCGCTCGTCCAGGGCGTAGCCGGTCGCGGAGAGCAGATCCAGTGACATCCCCTTGCGGTACGCGGCCTCGAATGCTTGCGCGCCCAGGGTGCGACGGGCCGATCGCGCACAGTCTTCGTGGTGGACTGCCGTTTCCGGGAACAGCACCGGGGAGGCGCCGATCTCCCGGGCCAGCGCGTGCGCCGCGCCCAGCAGTACGGCGGTGCGGCGCGCACTGCCGTGGGTGCCCACGACCCACGCCAGTGTCTCCAGCGCTATCGCGCCCATGTGCAGATTCTGCTGCTCCCTGGCCTGCTGCAGCTGTTTGCGTAGCAGGGCCAGGGCTCGGTCGCGATCGCCCTGGCACCAGGCGGCGACGGCCGCTCCCCACAGGGCGTACACCAAATGTACTGAACCGCCGTAGGATTCGATGACCTCCAGGGCTTCCTCGTAGCACGCCAGGGCCTGAGCGCAGTCGTTCCGCAACACGTGTACCCAGCCGAGCCCCAGCAGGCACCAGATTCGCCCGTAGACGTCGTCCTGCTCGGTGAAGACCGCGAGCGCGGCCCGCAAGGGGGCGTGCGCGCTGGGCGAGTCGCCGATGCTGACCGAGTGCAGGCTCAGGGCGAGATTCGCGAACGCCCGCACGACCGGGTGGTCGCTGCTCGCGAGCAGATCCCGTGCTTGCCGTGCTATCGAAGAGCCATCCGCGAGATCGTCCTGAGATTCGGTCACCAGACAGGCGCGCCACAGCGCTCTGGCGCGTGCCACCGTCGCGGTGGCGGGCTCGAGGGCGAGAGCGTGGTCGAGCCAATACCGGGCCTCGCCGAGCTGGCCCCGGGAGAACCAGAACAGCTGGATGGTCGCCGCGAGCGACAACGCGGCGTCGGGTTCCAGGTCGGTTGCCCGCAGACACGAGTTCAACGCTTCCCGGATGTTCGGCTGTTCGCGTTCGATGCGGGCGATCCAGTCGCGCTGCCGCGGGCCGAACCAACCGGCTTCGGCGCGCTCGGCGAACGCGCGGTACCAATCCCGGTGGCGGCGAAGCACTTCCGGGTATTCGCCGGCCTCGTGGATCTTGTCGCGCCCATACTCGCGGACCGTCTCGAGCATCCGGAACCGCACGACCGAATCGGACGTCTCCCGGATCACGACCGACTTGTCGACCAGGGCGGCCAATACGTCGAACAGATTCTCGGCCGCGAGGCCGCACGAGCACACCTGTTCCGCGGCGTCGAGTTCGAAACTGCCGGCGAATACCGAAAGCCGTACCCACACTTGCTGTTCGGCCGGGGTGCACAGGGAATAACTCCAGTCGATGCACCACCGCAGCGTCTGCTGGCGGCTGGGCGCGTTTCGGCTACCGCGGGTCAGCAGGCCATACCGGTCGGTGAGCCGTGCCAGAATCTGCTCGGGCGCCAGCGTGCGCAGCCGGGCCGCGGCCAACTCGATCGCCAGCGGCAGGCCGTCGAGGCGCTGGCAGATCTCGGCCACGGCGGCGACGTTGTCCTCGGTGAGCGTGAATTCGGGCACCGCGGCGGTGGCCCGTTCGACGAACAGTTCGACCGCCTCGCACCGGCGCGTCCCTCGCAGCGACAGCCGCCGATCCGGCGCGGGAACCGACAGCGGCCGCACCTGCAGCACCGCTTCGCCGCCGATGTTCAACGGCTCCCGGCTGGTGGCAAGGACCCGCAGTTTCGGACATGCCCGCAGCAGAGTCTCCACGACCTTCGCCGTCGCGTCGATGATCTGCTCGCAGTTGTCCAGCACCAGCAGTGCGCGGCGCGACGCGAGGTATTCGACCAGCACGTCCAGCACCGGCTGTGCCTGGGGGCGCAGCCCCACGGCCGCGGCGATCACGCCCGGCAGCAGCGCGCCGTCCTGCAACTCCGCGAGTTCGACCAGCCACAATCCGTCGGCGAACTCCTTGCGCGCGCCGACGGCCACCCGCAACGCCAGGCGCGTCTTGCCCACGCCGCCGATGCCGGTCAGCGTCACCAGCCGGTAATTCGCCAGCAGACGCTTGGCCTCGGTCAGATCGGTGCGCCGGCCGATGAAACTCGTCAACTCCACGGGCAGCGGCGCTTCGGCGCCGACCGGGGAACCGAACCGCCGCCGTACCGGCGCGCGGCCACTGATCAGCGGCACCGGTGGAACGGAGCCGGACTCCGGCGGTGCCGCGACCGCCTCGGACCGCACCGCCATATCGTCTACCGGTCGGCCGCGGTCGGCCTGTAGCCGCTGCAACTGCTCACCCAGTGCCTTGGGGGAGGGCCGCTGCGCGGGGTCGCGGGCCATCGCCCGTTCGATCACCGCCGCGAGATCGGCGTCGATGCCCTGCTCGCGCAGACTCGGCACCGGCTGGCTGGTGATGCGCAGGAATTGGGCCACGACCTGTTCGCCGCGGTGCCGTTCGAATGCGGCATGCCCGGTCAGCGCCGCGAACAGTGTCGCACCGAGTCCGTACACGTCGGCCGCCGGAGAGGGCGGCTCGCCGGCCAGAACCTCCGGCGCGGTGAACGCCGGCGAACCGGTGATCGTGCCGGCGGTGGTGTGGAATCCGCCGGGTATGCGCGCGATCCCGAAATCGGTCAGCGCCGGCTCACCGTATTCGGACAGCAGAATATTGCCGGGCTTGATGTCGCGGTGCAGGATGCCGAGCTGATGTCCGGTCTCGAGCGCCCCGGCCAGCTTCACCCCCAGGCGCAGTGTCTCCTCGACCGGCAGGGGGCCGTGACGGCGGATCCGCACCTCGAGGGAATCCTGCGGATAGAAGGGCATCACCAGATAGGGCAACCCGGACACGGTGGTACCCACCTGCAGCACCCCCACGATATTCGGATGCCCGGTCAGCCGGCCCATCGCTCGCTGCTCCCGGACGAACCGCTCCCGGTTCTCCTCGTCCAGGTCGGCGGTCAGCACCTTGATCGCCACGACTCGATCCAGGTCTACCTGGGCGCACCGGAACACCACGCCGAATCCGCCGTGCCCGATCTCCTCGGCGCCGCTGAATCCGGCATCCGCCAACTCCGCCGTGACCTCGCCGATCGCGGTGTGCTGTGTCTTCAACGGGTCGATATCGCCCATATGCCGGTCCTGCTTCGTGACACATCAAGGATATCCCCTGGTCGACGTGGCGGCCGTCGGCGTCGTTCGCGGGTGCGGCGTCACCCGGATCCACCCACCAGGTCTCGTGACGGCGATTGCGTGCCGGGCGGAGTGCGCCGGCACTGTCCGGCCGCGAGCAGCCGATGTGCCGGAGACGAGCGCTGGGATGAATCCCGAACGAGGGTGCGCCGGCCCGGATAGGGACCGGCCGCACCCCTCGTCGGCGCGCCGATCGCGGCGGTGCGCGGTGCGGCGTCAGGCGCCGAGCATGTTGAATCCGCCGTCGGCGTTGAAGTAGGCACCGGTCATGTGCGCGGCGTCGTCGGTGGCGAGAAACAGTGCGGTTCCGGCCAATTCGGCTGGGGCGGGGATGTGCTTCAGGCTGTCGCGGTTGGTGTCGTGGCATGACGCCGCACGTGGCGCAGGCGATCGCACTGTATTCGAACTACGAGGTCAGGACCGAGTGGGGAAGGTAACGGTCGATACTCGCCCCGACACCTGGCAGGCGTATGTCAATGGCTGTGTGGTGAAACGGGGTGCGGATCCCGAGGACGACAAATTTCCACACCGCGATTCGTCGCTCGATGCGGGCCTGCTGCGGGTCAGTTGGCGGGTGGCGGGTCCAGAGGAGGGAGCGGGCGTCGGCAGATCTCGTGGGCTTCCTCGGGGGAGAGGCCGAACATGCGGAGCAGGTCCTCGGCCACTCGGTCTGCGGCCTCGGCGTCGTCGCGTTCGGGGTGGTCGTGCAGGAGGCGTCCGAGGCACAGGGCCGCGCCGGCGACGATGGTCATCGACAGTTCTGGGTCATGGATGGTGAAGCGCCCGGCTTCGGCCGCGGCCTCGATGTCGCGGCGCGCGCGGGGTGCGAGCCCGCGGTCCGAGTTGGCCAGGCTGAAGCCGTCGTTGAGCAGGACCTTGCTGAGGGTGGGATGCCGGCGGTGCAGGCGGCCGGCGAGGCGGAAACTCTGCGCGAAGACCTGAGCCGGGTCTTCGACGTCGTCGCACAGCAGGTCGAGCAGTGCACCGTGCCGGTCGAGCGCCTCCTCGACGGCAGCCTGGAACAGCTCCTCGCGGCTCTGGAAATGGTTGTAGAACGATCCCATGCCGACGTCGGCGGCCTGGGTGATCTCGTGGATCGGCACGTTGATCTTGCCCTCGGCCAGCAGTGATTGCGCCGCGCCGACCAGTGCGGCACGCGTGCGAGCCTTGCGGCGTTCCAGGCGGTTGGGTTCGGACCCGTTGTGCGCGGTCATCGATGCACCTCACCTCTACTGCTGGGCAGACCCATCATCGTAGCTGATCGAGTCAATATTGACGGAATCGTCAGATAACTCTTGACTGACGCCTTGCTCGTAAGTGACGATATCTTCAGTAATTGGAAGGGAGTGGTCGATGAGCGGCCATCACGATGTACACAGCGGCCTGCACAGCGAGCAGGGGGCACACGCGGGTGAGCATCCGGGCCGGGCGAGCAATCCTGTGATCAAGGTGCTGGATCTGGCTTGGCTGGAGTTCGAGAAGCCCGACCTGGACCGCGCGGAGGCTTTCGCTCACGCCTTCGGCTTCTCCACCGCGCTGCGGACGGCCGGCGAGGTGCAGCTGCGCGGGACCGATCCGGGCGCGCCCTGTGTGCTCATCCGGCGTGGGGGTCGCTCGCGTTTCGTCGGTCCGGCCTTTCAGGCCGCGGATTCCGCCGATCTGCTGCGGCTCGCCGCGGCGACAGGCACACGAGCCGTGCCGCTGCCGGAGCCGGTGGGCGGACTGACCGTCGATCTCGAGGATCCGAGCCGCCTGCGGGTGCGGGTGGTCGCCGAGACCCACGAACTCGAGGCGCTGCCGGCGCAACGGCCTCACCTGTTCAACTTCGGGCACGAGGTGGTCCGGGTCAATGCCACGCAGCGACCGCCGCGGGTACCGGCACGTGTGCGGCGGCTAGGGCATGTCGTGGTTCAGACCAGGAAATACCGTGAGACCCTCGACTGGTATTTGCGGAATCTGGGCCTGATCGTCAGCGATTTCCTTTACTACCCGGGCCAGCGTGAGCGCGGTCCGGTGATGAGTTTCATCCGCTGCGACCGGGGTTCGGTGCCGGCCGATCATCACACGCTGGCGCTGACGCTCGGGCCGTCGAACCGGTATGTGCACTCCGCGTATCAGGTCGCCGACCTGGACGCGCTGGCGGCCGGTGGTGAGTATCTGCGTGAACAGGGTTATCGCCGATCGTGGGGGATCGGCCGTCATGTTCAGGGCAGTCAGATCTTCGATTACTGGCGTGATCCCGACGGGTTCATGGTCGAGCACTTCAGTGACGGGGACATGTTCGACTGCACCCTCGAGCCGGGCTGGGCGCCGATGAGCGCGTCAGGTCTGGCGCAGTGGGGCCCGCCCGTGACCAAGGACTTCCTCGGCCTCGGGCCCGGCGCCGAATCGCTGCGCGAGTTGCGTGCGATCGCCGGGGCCTTGCGTGAAGACAACGAATTCGATCTCCGCCGCCTGCGCGGCCTGTTGAAAGTGGCCAACTCATGAGCACATCCGTCCTGCGCACCGCCGACGCCTGGTGGGTGCAGACCCCCGCGGGCGCGGCCCGCATCGATACCGCGGCGACGACCACCCGGGAACTGCTGGCCGATCGCACCGCGATCGCGAGTGCGGCAGCAAGCTCGGAAGTCGTTGCGGTGGAGAGCCTTTCGTTGCTCTCCCCGGTGACCGCACCATGCCGGGTGGTGGCGCAGATGACGAATTTCGCTTCGCATGTGAAGGATTCGGGGATGGACCCGGAGACGGTGCCGCTGACGTTCTTCCGCAAGGCATCCGGATCGATCAGCGGACCCTACGACGACGTCATCCGGCCCGCGCATGTGAGCCTGCTGGACTACGAAGTGGAGATCGGATTGGTCTTCGGCGGTGAGATGCCGGTCGGGTCGGAGGTGACGGCGGAGAACCTCGCGGACTACATCGCGGGCCTGGTCGTCACGAACGATGTCTCCGCTCGCGATGTGCAGTTGCCGAAAACCCAGTTCTACGAGGCGAAGTCGTATCCGACCTTCACTCCAGTCGGCCCGGCGCTGGTGCTGCTGGACGCCGAGGAGCTGAAGCGGTTCGGCGATCTGCGGCTGCGGCTGTGGGTCAACGGTCAAGTGCGCCAGGACATGACGGTCGCGGACATGATCTACCGGCCGGTGGAGACGCTGGCGGCGCTGGCCCGATTCCAGCGGATGGACGCCGGGGACCTGCTGCTCACCGGTACTCCGGTCGGCACCGCGATCAGCGCCCCGCACAAGGTTGTGGAGATCATCGGCTCGCTGTTGCCGCCGAAGTTGAAGTGGAAGCTGTTCTTCCAGGGCCAGGCCAAGAATCCGAGGTATCTGAAGGATGGGGACGTGGTCGAGGCCGCGATCGGCACCGACGACGGCGCTGTGGACCTGGGCCGCCAGCGCACGGTCGTGAGGTACGCCCGATGACCGACAACTCGACCCTCGAGACCTCGACCGGGGACATGCTCTGGCCCCGGTACACCGGTCCGGAGGACCTGGCCGCCATCGAGGCGGTGCCGCTCGCGGCGCGTGGTCTGCCCGAATCGACCTACGCGCTGCTCACGCGTGCGGCGGCGTGGTGGCCGGAGCGCACCGCGATCACCGTGCTGCCGGAGGCGGCGCGGTGGCGAGAGCCGTTGCGGCGCAGCTACTCCGGGCTGCTGGCCGACGTGCACAGGTATGCGAACCTGCTGTATGGGTTGGGTGTGCGCCGCACCGATGCGGTGGCGTTGATCGCGCCCAACTGCGCGGAGCTGATCCCGGCGACTCTGGCCGCGCAGCTGGCGGGTATCGCCGCACCGATCAATGGCGGCCTGTCGCCCGAGCACGTCGCGGAGCTGCTGCGCCGCTCGGGCGCGCGGGTGTTGATCGCCGCCGGTCCCGAACTCGCGCCCGACACCTGGACCGCCGCAAGCGAACTCGCGGCGCGCGGTCTGCTGGATGCCCTGCTGGTGTTGCGTCCGACGGCGGCCCCGGAGCCACCGCCGGCCCTGCCCGGCATCGGTGGTGTCCGGGTCGGTTACCTCGGTACCCTTGCCGCCGAACACGATTCGACCCGTTTTCGCGGACATCCGCCGACGGCGTCGGATCTGGCGGCGCTGTTCCACACCGGCGGCACGACCGGTGTGCCGAAGCTGGCGGCGCACCGCCATTCCGGCGAGGTCGCCAATGCGTGGATGATCGCCGCCAACTCGCTGCTCGAGGACGAGTCGGTGATCTTCGCGGCGCTGCCGCTGTTCCACGTCAACGCGTTGGTCGTCACCCTGCTCGCGCCGCTGTTGCGCGGTCAGCCGGTGGTGTGGGCCGGTCCGCTCGGATACCGCGACTTCGCGCTGTATGCGGAGTTCTGGAATATCGTGGCGCACTATCGGATTGCCGCGATGAGCGCGGTGCCGACGGTGTACGCGGTGCTGGCGCAGTGCCCGATCGGCACCGACATCTCGAGCCTGCGTTATGCGATGGTCGGTGCCTCGCCGCTGCCGCTCGCGGTGCGCGAGGGCTTCCAGGAGCACACCGGGGTCGCCCTGGTGGAAGGGTATGGTCTCACCGAGGGCACGTGCGCGACCGCCCGCAGCTTCCCGGATGTTCCCCGGCCGGGCGCGGTCGGGCAGCGGATGCCCTATCAGCAGGTCGCGGTCGTCCGCACGGCCGAAGACGGGGTCTGGCAGGCGCTGCCCCCTGGCGAAATTGGTGTGCTGACCATCAGCGGCCCCACGGTTTTCGCCGGATACGTCACCGGCCACGACGAACACGGCCACCGCCTCGACGACCTGGGCACCGTGGTCGACGGCTGGCTCAGTACCGGCGATCTGGCCCATATCGACGCCGACGGTTTCATCCACCTGCACGGTCGCGCGAAGGATCTCATCATCCGCGGCGGCCACAACCTCGATCCCGCGAGCATCGAGGACGCCCTGTTGAGCCATCCGCAGGTCACCGCGGCCGGGGCTGTCGGGCGACCGGACGTGCACGCCGGAGAGGTGCCCGTCGCGTATGTCGCGCTCGCGCCGGGCGCCGAGGTCACCGAGGACGAACTGGTGGCGTGGGCGGCCGAGCGGGTGCACGAGCGTGCCGCCGCGCCCAGGACGGTCACCGTCCTGGATGCGCTGCCGGTCACCGATGTCGGCAAGCCGTACAAGCTCGGGCTGCGCGCGGATGCCACCCGCCGTGAACTCCTGGACGCGCTGGCCGCGATCTCCAGCGTCTCCGGTGTCACCGCCGCGGTCGAGGACGGCGCGATCGCCGCCACCGTCGAGGTGGACTCCGATACCGACCGTGACGGGGTCGAAGCGATCCTGGGCCGCTATGCGATCGACGCGAAAATCCAGGTGCGGCAATGAGACCCGTGACGAAGGCACTCGGGGGCCTGCTGGCGGCCGAATCCCTCTCCCTCGGGACGGCCAAGGTCGCGGCGGTCGCGTCGATGCGCGAGCGTGCGGCGCATCTCGGATACTCCACCACCGCTTATCGGGGCATCGGCGCGGTCGAGATCCTCGCGGCCAGTGGCGTGCTCGCGGGGCTGGTTCGTCCCGCGATCGGCCGGTCGGCCGGGGCCGGGCTGGTGCTGCTGATGACCGGCGCGGTCGCCAGTCATCTCCGAAACGGTGACGGCACAACCGAAATCGCGCCCGCGACCGGTACGGCTCTGATCGCGGCGGCCTACGTGGCCACGGTGACCGGTGGGTCCCGATGACTTCGCCGACGGTTCCGGTGCTGATCGTCGGGGCGGGCCCATCCGGGCTCACCGCGGCCACGCTGCTCGCCCAGTACGGGATCGAATCGCTGGTGCTCGAGCGGTGGGAGGGCGTCTATCCGCAGCCGCGTGCGGTCCATCTCGACGGTGAGATCCGGCGGATCGTGGAGCGTCTCGGTATCGGCGCGGGATTCGACGCGATCACCCGGCCGGCCCTGGGGCTGCGGCTGGTGGATCCGCGGCATCGGGTGCTGGCGCAGTTCGACCGCGATCCGGCCGGGGGGCGCAACGGATTCCCCGAAGCCAATCTGTTCGACCAGCCGGAGCTGGAGGCGCTGTTGCGCGCCAATCTGGCGCTGCATCCGGCCGTCACGCTGCGCGGCGGTGTGGAAGTCACCGGGCTGACAGTCGAGAAGGACTGTGTCCGAGTGGCTTTCGACGACCGTTCGACCGGCGGGACCGAGTCGGTGCGCGCCCGCTACGTGCTGGGTTGCGACGGCGCGAACAGCTTGGTGCGCACCGCGATCGGCGCGCGCATGCGGGACTTGCGGTTCGAGCAGCGCTGGCTGGTCGTGGACATCGCGACCACGGTCGATCCTGGGCACTGGGGCGGCGTGCATCAGGTGTGCGACCCGCGTCGAGCCGCGACCTACATGCGCGTCGGAACCACCCGCCATCGGTGGGAGTTCCGTCTGCGGCCCGGCGAAACCGCCGACGACTACCGTGATCTCGCTCGACTGTGGCCGCTGCTGGCCCCATGGCTGGCCGGCGCCGACCGCGAGGGCTTGGAGCTGGTCCGGGTGGCGGAGTACACCTTCCGCGCGCAACTGGCCGACCGGTGGCGCGCCGGGCGGGTATTCCTGCTCGGCGACGCCGCCCACCTCACCCCGCCGTTCATCGGGCAGGGCATGGGCGCGGGCGTGCGCGATGCCGCCAACCTCGGCTGGAAGCTGGCCGGGGTGCTGCGCGGCGAACTGCCGGAATCGGTGCTCGAAACCTACGAAGCCGAGCGGAAACCGCACGCGCACATGATGATCCGGCTGGCCAAGCTCACCGGCCTGACCATGACCGCGGGCGGCGAACTGGGCAATCGACTGCGCGGCCTGCTCGCCCCGCGACTGCACCGGCTGCCCGGACTGACCCGGACCCTCCTCAGCGGAGAGTCACCGCCGTTGCACCGCTCCGCGCTGGTGGTCACGCCGTCGCTGCGGCGAGGTCTGGCCGGACGGCTGGTCCCGAACGAACGGATGGCCGACGGGCAGCGGGTCGACGACCTCATCGCCGGGCGCTACGCCGTCATCACCACATCCGCCCCATCATCGGCGGAGGCGGCGATCGTCGAACAGCGCGGCGGTGTGGTGCTGCGTGCCATGCCGGGCACCGCGCTGCACCGCTGGCTACGCGGCGGACGCGCGGGCGCCGTGCTCGTCCGCCCCGACGGCACCGTTCAGACCTGCGGGAGAACGCTGTCGAAGCTGTGTTCGTCGCTGCCGAGTTTCACCCCGAGCGCCCGCCCGGCGCATACCGGCTCGGCAACCCCGAAAACCACTGACTGATGCCAATTGCGCTCATAACGATGCCGTCAGAGTCGTATCAAGCTAGCGGAATTATGCGTGATCGCTACCGCTGGACCCCTTGCTGAGGTCGGAGTAGGGGGAATCGCGTGTCTCGTCATTTGTTCGCTCTGGGCCGGTTCGTGGCCCGTCTGCCGCCGGTGGATGCCGGCGGTCCGGGTCGTCCTGCTGATCGGAGCGATGGCGTTCGCCGCCGGCACCGGCGGCAAGACCAACGACACTCGGATGCCAAGCCCTGCAGCGTCTGCACGATCGCCTGGTCGCTTCAAGATCGCCTCGGCGCTCGTGGTGCCGGTATTCGCGGGTCGGTTGCTGTCTGCCAGGTGGATGTCGTTCAGGCGCGCATGCAGGCTCATATTGATGGCCGGGCCGAAGCGGGCGTTGTCGATGTCCGCGGTCGACCCGGTGCCGGTAGTAGATCTCGGCGGCGGCCGTGCCGGCCACGGCCACCAGAACCACCACTGCGAGGATCGCGACGGCCGTGGGTGCGGGCGTCACATCGCTTCCCGCAGGGCGGCCACCGGGCAAGAACCGATGGCCGCCCGAGCTGCGGGGAGGCATCGCGGCGGATATCGAAGGTGTCGGGGTCTTCCCACTCGCGCGGGTCGCGGTTGGCGGAGGCGTAGATCACCACCACCCTGGCGTCGGCCGGGATCATGGTGCCCCCCAGCTCTGTCTCACGAATGACTTTGCGGGAGAACGCGCGTAGCGGAGACTGGTGGCGAACCACCTCGTTCACCGCGTTGGGGATCAGACCCGGATCCGAGCGCAGCAGCTGCCACTGCTCGGGGTGGGTCGCGAACAGATGCAGGGCACTCGAGATCGCACTGATCGTGGTGTCCAAAGAGGGCGCGAGGTAATCGATCAGCAGGGCCGGGCGTTCCGCACGGGACAACGTGCCCTCTTCGGCCGCCTGAAGAACCTCCGCTCCCAGGCTGTCGGGCCGCAAGTCCCCGTCACGGGCGAGTCGGCGGGTGTAGCGCATCATCTCGATGCTCGCGGGGGACGCGCGCAGCGTCCGGCCGTTGAGGGGGCCCAGTGCGTCGAATGTCGCTGCGGCCCAGCGCAGAAGATGTTCGCGGCCGTCGGCCGGCCATCCGATCAGATCCGGGACGACCGACATCGGCAAGGCGGCGGCCAGTTCGACACCGTCGACCGGACCGCTCGCCATGGCCGTTTCGACCGCGGCGACTGCCTGCCGGTCGATTGCGTCGCGCATCGTGCGCAGCGCCTTGGGTGTCATGTGCTGCGCCAGCAGTTTCCGGCGACGGCGGTGGTCTTCGCCATCGCTGTTGAGCGTGGTCCCGCGCGAGAGGCGGTTGGTCACCGGGCTGAGTGCGACACCTGCGCCCGAGATGAAGGTGTCCTCATCCCGCAACGCGGCTTTGCATTCGGCATACCGAGGCAACGCGTAGACGCGCTGCTTGGCCAACCACACCACCGGACCCAGGTCCCGCAATCGCGCGTAGTGCGGGTACGGGTCGAGGATGGCCGCCCGCGAATACAGGTTGAGCCGATAGGTCGGGGTGGCAACGCGGTTACGCATCGAAACTCCTCGGACACCGGAGGCTCTCGTCCGGCGTCGCAGGTAAGGCTTCGCCCGAGAACGCGGGCGACCTGTGAGCGGTGGTGGAGGGGCAGCAGTATCGGAGTAGATGGACCGTCGAAGGAAGGGGTTCCGATGGCCGCAACGGCAGCGAAGGGAGGTGCGACCCGCGCGGAGCGGGCAGCCGAAACCCGTCGACGTCTCCTCGACGTCGCGGTCGAGCTGTTCTCCGAGCAGAACTACGAGGACGTCGCCGTCGCCGATATCGCCAAGACGGCCGGGGTCGCCCACGGGCTGGTCTTCCATCACTTCGGCAACAAGCGCGGCATCTATCTGGAAGCCATGCGCGAGGCGGCCGACACCATCGTCGATGTGCAAGCTTCGGATTCCGCCCTTCCCCTCCCGAGCCGGATTCGTGCCGGATTGGCTGCTCACTTGCGTTATCTCGCCGCGCACCGCGGGTTCGCGCTGCGTCTGGTACTGGGCGGACAGGCCGCGGACCAGGAGACCTGGGACGCATTCGAAGCGGGGCGCTGGCGGGTCATCGAGCTGTGGGCTCCGGCGGTCGGACTCGACCCCGGCAACGCCGCCGTGCAGATGATGATGCGGTCGAGCATCGGAGCGCTCGACCAGGCCACCGTCTACTGGCTGCGCAACGGTGAGCCGTTCGAGGTGGAATCGATGGTCGACTGCATGCTCGAGCTGGCCCTGGCCGCGATGCGCGCCGCCGCGAAGCTCGATCCCACCCTCGATGTGACCATGGCGGTCGAGGTCATGCGTGACGCTCTCGGCGAGCAGAAGTGAGCCGCTCTTGACTGACGCAATCTTCTTAGGTGACGATATCGTCAGCTAAGGGAGTTTCACCTCCGAAAACTCCACTGCCGCAGAGGAGATCCGAGTGCCGGAAACCGTCATGTCGGGCTCGGCCCTACCGCTGCCCGGTGCCATCGATGTGCACGCGCACTTCCTCACGCCCCGGCTGCGGGAGGCGCTCGTGGCTGCCGGGCACGCTCAACCCGACGGAATGCCGGCCCTTCCCGAATGGAGCGCCACCGCGGCGCTCGAATTGATGGATCGCACAGGCGTCGAAGTCGCGCTGCTGTCGGTGTCCTCACCGGGCGTGTTGATGCAGGACCCTCGCGAAACCCGTGACCTCGCGCGGACCGTGAACGTGGAAGGCGCACGCCTGGTTCGCGACCACCCGACCCGCTTCGGACTACTGGCCTCGGTACCACTGCCCGACGTCGACGCGGCGATCGCCGAGGTAACTCACGCCTTCGATGAACTGGCCGCCGACGGTGTCGCCCTCGAAACCAACTACGGCGGTACGTATCTCGGCGACCCCGCCTTCGCTCCGTTACTGGCGGAACTGGATCGTCGCCACGCCGTCGTCCACCTGCACCCCACCTCACCGGCCTGCTGGCAGCACACCAGCCTGGGCCGCCCCCGGCCCATGATCGAGTTCCTCTTCGACACCACCCGAACCGTCGCGCAACTCATCCTCGACCGCGTCACCGAGCGATATCCGAATATTCGGTTCATCGTGCCGCACACCGGCGCCGCACTGCCGGTACTGGCCGACCGCATGGCTGGTTTCGCCGTGCTCGACTCGCCCGGATCGCCGGTGGACGTCCTCGCCGCGCTGGGCCGGATGCATTACGACGTAGCCGGATTCGCGCTGCCGCGCGCCTTGCCCGCTCTGATGCGACTCGTCGGCCCCGACCGCCTGCTCTACGGCAGCGACTTCCCCTTCACCCCGGATTGGGCGGTGCAGGGACTCGCCGAGGCACTCGCCTCGACCACGGTATTGAATCCTTCCGAACACCGGCTCATGCTCCGCGACAACGCCTTGGCGCTGTTCCCCCGGTTGCGATCCCCACAGGGCATTGCCGCGCCCCTCCGGTTCCGCCGGTCGTGAGCGGTTGCCAGGTTCGGCCCGAGTCGTGTCCGGGTGACGGCGTGCGTCGGGCTGGTTGCTGTCGGGCGTCTGCGAGCCTGATGGGAGCCGGCCGCGGTGAGAGGCCGGGCACACCGACCTGACGTCGACGGTGCCGCCCGGCGACTGGCCCTGGAGGGCCTGTTGGCCCGACGCCGGTGTCACCGGTCTGGTCGAGGTCTGGCGGGGGTTGAACTCGTGGGTGAGTTCCCGGCGTAGAGCGGGTTCAGCGATGCGCCGGCGTAGTGGCGAGATCTCGCAATCGTTCCGCGCGTGCGATTTCGGCGGGGGTGAACGGGTCGCCGGGGCGCACACAGCAGATCGTGCTGCCCCGCCCGGTATCGATCCGCAGAATTTCTCCGGGGGGTGTTCGATCCTCGGGTACGCCGTCGCCCAGGTAACGCGCACCCAAAAGCTCGGCCACCGCAAGCGGCAGTTCCTGAGGCTCACAGCTGACCCGCGCCGCGAGCGTGAGCGCCTTGGTCTGCCCATCGATGAGGGTCATCGCCGAAGCGGGCCAGACTCGGGTGTCCCGCCCGCCGGCGCGCCCGATCGCGGCACGCAATGTGCTGTCGGTGACCTCCGGCGGTGTCGCGACAATCAGCTCGTCCAGTGCATCGGACTCCATCCGGTGCACATGCACGGTCAAAATATTGGTTCCGATCTGGGCGAGCCCTTTTGTCAGTGCCTCCAGGTGCCCGGGTTCGTCATGTACCCGCACACGGATTCGCCAAAGCCTCTCGGCCCGGTGCATCCGTTCACGCGCTCGCAGCGCCGGGCCGTGCAACCATCGCGCCAGCAACCGTATCGCCGACGGTTCCACCACCCACACCGCCATCACGGTGACGGTCGCGGTCAGCACCAGCACGGTCACGGCGAACGGCAGTTCATAGTGCATTACCAGCGCATGCAACGTGAGTTCCACCGGAAAGATCGCTGCGAGCTTCACCAACGCCAGTCGAGTGCGGTGTGGATGCGGTAGCCGGCCACACACTTCGCACTCGAGTGCGCGGATCGGTCGTGGTCGCAAGGGGCGCATAGGCCCACTGTCGCCCCCCGCGATTGCATGATCGCTGTGCCGCTGTAACGAGACAGTAAATGCTTAGACGAAATCCCTTGAGCGGCAGTCATTTTCGCAGTGACATCGAACACAGCGTGGCGATGTTGTGGGCTGGCGCACATAGCTGCGTGACAACTGACCGTGCGCAAAACCGGCGCAGTCACTCCCGATGCAGCGGCCATGTTCTCTTGCCGAGCCGGTTGCGGCGACGCGGGTGCCTGCGGCTGCGAGAGCGTTTGTGCTGCATCTGCCCACTCGGACTTCGCGGTCGTGGACTTCACCTCGACTACAACCAACGGCAGCGTGGAACCACCCAAACCGTGTACAGACGCGTGCGCCAGGGACCGAACCAAACAGCAGGCGGGCCGGTAAAACCGGACCCACCTGCGTATGTATGTCGGGCTGACAGGATTTGAACCTGCGACCACCTGACCCCCAGTCAGGTGCGCTACCAAGCTGCGCCACAGCCCGTGGCTTCCGCTTTCGCGGTGCTCGACGAGATTACCCCACCACCCCCCGGTTGGACCAAATCGGCGGGCCGGTGGGGTGGAGGCGGGCCTGGTGGGGTGGCGAGGCGGGGGTTCGGTGTAGGGGAGCGGCGGGGGCGTGGTTCCGGGGCGGTCGTGCCGGGGGCGGTGGGCGAGCGGGTATTCCGTACCCCGGGCCGGAATCGTTGTTGTGGCATTTTCCAAATGCGCGCGTTGACGAATAGGTGTCTCTGGATCGGGGATGTCTCGAATGGTCTGAATCGCGTGTTTGGATGTATCCGCCGATTTCCACGGCGGGTGTTCTGCCGATAGTGTGCACGGGTATGTCGACATCTGAAGATTCGAAGCCGCATCCGATCCGGGCGGTCGTATTCGACTGGCGAGGCACGCTCGTGTCCGAACTGACGCAGGAGGGGTGGGCGCGAGAGGCGTTGCGGCTGGCTCGCCGTGAACATGATGATCACGCGGTCCGCACGTTGCTGGAGGACATTCGGAAAGCCGCAGGTCAGCCCAATCGTCTTCAGTCGCCGCACGGGAACACCAGCGCCGCGCGGCACCGGGAGACCTACTACACGGTGTTCGCGGACGCCGGTCTGGACGACGAACTCGCCGACGCCTTGTTCGCGGTGGATTCCGATCCGGCGTACAACATTTTCGCGGTCGACGCGGCGCACACCGTGGCAGCTCTTCTCGCGCAGAATTGCAAGATCGGTGTGCTGAGCAATATCCATTTCGATATTCGCCCGATGTTCGAGGAAGCGCGGCTGCTCGATGCGATAGATACCTTCGTGCTGTCCAACGAACAGGGAATTCAGAAGCCCGATCCGGCTATTTTCCGGCGTGCCCTGGAATTGCTCGGCACGCGCGCCGAGGAGACGCTCATGGTCGGCGACCGCGCGTCCCGTGACGGCGTCGCGATCGAGGTCGGCATGCCCACCCTGCTGGTTCCTGCGCTGACCGATCCGCAGCAGCGCCGGCTTCATCTCGTCACCAATGCCATCGGCGCTCCGCGCGGTTCCGAATCCGTACGAGTGTGATCGGACCGCACGATCCGGGCTGAGAAGCGCAGTCCGGCAGGGTGCCTCGAATCCGGCTCCTTCAGGTGAGCCGGATGGCACGTTCGAGTGCGCCGAGTCCCGCGTCGATTGCGGTGGGCTGGGCTCGGCGGCGCAGTTCGGCGACGAGGTCGTGGACCGTCGGGTGCTTGTAGACGTACTGCGGTGCCACGGCCGCGGCCCGGATCAGCTGTTCGACCGCGGCGGAATCGTCGGCGAGTTGACTGTAGGCCCGGGCGATTTCGATGCGGTGACGGGTCTGCCGTTCCTTGGACGGCAGCCGGTCCAGATCGATGCGATCGTGTCGCCGTAGCGCGATATCGGGGCGATGCAGCGCCACGGCGATCTCCGCGGCGTGGATATCACAGTTGGTGGGACCGAACACGGTTTGGAAGTCGTTGCGGTCCATGCCGTTTCGAGCCGCCGCGGATTCCGCCTCGGCGAGGTGGCCCCACGCCGACGCGGCGTCGCGGCGGCGGGCGCAGGCCACGGCGCACCGCAGGTGCAGTGCTCCCCAGAGTGAAAGTACTTGCGGCGTAGGCGCTTTCATAAGCTCTTGCAATCCGGTCAGGGCGGCTTCGGCGACCGTGAGCGCATCGGCGATCTGATGGGTGTGCAACAGCACGCCGCAGCGATCCCATGCCGACCACGCCCGCATCAGCGGGTCGCCCAGCCGGGCCGCGGCCGTGGCGGCGTTCTCCACCGCCGTCCAGGCCAGGTCGTGATATCCGAGCTGATTCAGTACGGTGCGGGCGACGTGTGAGGTTTCCACGATCAAGCCGTCCACGACGTCGCGCTCGGTTCCGGAGACCATCAGCACGGCGGTGTTCAGGGATTCGGCCAGGTCGGGTAACTGCCGCATCACCGCAGGCAGGTTCGCGGCCTGGCGGCGCCGGGTGATCCGATCGACCTCGGCGCGCAGATCGGTCAGCAGGGGTTGCGGCGCCACCGAACGCAGGCCGGGATGTCCCGACAACCCCAGGCTCGTGCGTCGCAGAGCTGTGCGAAGCGCCGGCACCGCAGCGTATTCCAGGTCCGGGCCGGCCTCGAGCGGCTGACCGAGCAGCCATGCCACCTCGACCTCGAGCACGCTGGAGAGCCGGTCGATCACCGAATGCTTGTCCAGGTTGATCCGGCCGGCCTCGACACCGCGCATCCAGGACTCGGATCGGTCCACCAGGCCCGCCAGCGCCGCCTGGCTCAGTTTCTTCGACCGCCGCGCTCTCCGTATCCGGGCACCGGTGGATATGGCGGCATCGGTGCTTGTGCCCATATATCAAGTTTATGGCGAACCGTCCGCTGAATCGTCAAGTAATTGACGGTTCCGGTCCGGGTGAAAGGGCACTATTCGGTAGAGCCATTCGGTTTCGATCTTTCACGCCGAGATTGCGAGGTGGACCGTCGTGCGCAGCGATTACTCGTACTGCGATTGCATTTGTGCGAACTCCGCCTCGTGGGCGCGAACTCGAACGCCATGCTCGGACGGCGCCGAACGAGCGTCGCGCAGTCGAAATTCGGAGCACGGGGGTGGTTGAGGCGATTACAGACACAGCTCACTTATGAGTACCGGATTACAACAGCGGTTTTATTCAGGGAGATCCACAGATGTTCGATCATGATATTTTCGCGCGTCCCGACGACGACGTTGCGAACACAGGTAATTCGGCGAGCGCTCGGCTCACCCCCGATGAAGTGCTGGTTCTGAGCGCACGGGAATCTACGCAGGTCTGGGCCGCTGCATCGCATGCGGCGCGGCGGCGGCGCTCGGACGAGGATCCCGTCGCGGTCGCAGCCGGCCTGATCGGCAGCTTCCCGGGGAAGCTGCTCGAGGCGCTGCACAGATTCCGCACGGTCGGCACCGAACACAACGTGCTGCTGCTCGGGGGAATGTGCGGTGATCTGCGCGGTCTGCCCGCCACCCCGCCGACCAGGACGCCGCGGGCGGCGATGCCGACGGTCGACGCCGCCGCACTGGTTCTGATGGCTGTGGCATGGGCGCTGGGTGAGCCGTTCACCTTTCGCTCGCTGATCGACGGGCGACTGGTCGAACACGTCGTCCCGGTGCTCGGTCAGGAGCAGGCACAGAGTGGCGCGGGGAGCGTCGCGGCGCTGGAATGGCATGTCGAGGACGGTTTCACCGATGACCGGTGCGACCACTTCGGACTGCTGTGCCTGCGCGGGCACCGCGGCGCGGCCACGGTGGTAGCGGCGGCCCGCAACCTGGAGCTGCCCGGCCACATCCGGTCGGTACTGCGCGAACCCCGGTTCGTCATGACCCCTTCGGCGGAGCACGACATCCCGGATGCGGACCTCGTCGCGATGCCGGTGCTGACCGGGCCCGACGAGGATCCGGAGATCTGCTTCGACGCGATCTACCAGCATCCCGCCGATCCGGACGACGAGGAGGCCGCCGCCGCGTTGCTCGTGCTGATCGAGGCGCTGGACCGGGCCGCGATCCGGCACCACTCGAGGCCGGGAGATCTTCTGCTGGTGGACAATCGGCGAACGGTCCACGGCCGCACCGTGTTCGAGCCGCGTTATGACGGCACGGATCGCTGGTTGCTGCGCACCTACACGTGCGCTTCGATCCGGGACCATCGCCGGCGAGGAGGTGGGCGCGCGATCGGCTGACCGGCCGCCGGAATTCCAGCGGGAATGTTCGTCGAGGCATGTCCTCGGCGAACATCTCGGCGGGCCGGGGACCACGGCTCAGCGGCGGCGAGCCGAGGCCGGCAGAGGCCTGTGTTCGGCGGACGAGACTTCGAGCAGCTGACGAACCCCGGCTGCCTCGGGGATGGCGATACGGCGCGATTCGAGGGAATCCAGGATTTCGACGATCCGTTCGTGGACCAGACCGAAACGCAGGTCGTCGGGGAGCCGATTCCAGGCGCTGGCGATCGTGCGGCAGCATTGCTCGGCCTGTCCCGCATCGAGGGCGGCCGCGGCGTCGTCGAGTTGCAGGAGTGCCACCCCGACGCGGTCGTGTCGGGCAGCCGGTAGTTCCAGCACCCGCGCCCGTAACGGCGTCGCATGCTCGTGCGCACCGACCAGCGCCAGGGCATTGGCCTGATGCCAGCGGAGCAGATACTCGCTGGCGTGGAAACCATCAGCGACGGTTGCGTTTTCGGGTAAGCGGTCGAACATCCGATCGGCCTTGCGCACCGCGTCGAGGGTTTCGCGATATCGGCCCGAACGTGCCTGCACGCCCGCCTCGGTGAGATAACCCAGCACCGCCGCGGAGTTGGCGTGTTCGGCGCCGGCGGACTGCGCGGCGCGCGCGGCGGCCGGGCCGAGGTCGAGCCGGCGGTAGCCCGCGCAAGCGTCGCAGGTCCACGCCGCGATCCACGCCTGCACGGTCTCGTCCTGCGCGCGCCTGGCCGCGCGACGGGCGATGCCGTACCACTCGAACGCATCGCCCGCGCCGGCCACATCGGTGAGCCGCATGGCGATCAGTCCGGCATTCTTGGCGTACAGCCGGTGCAGTCTGCGTCGCAGGTCCTCGCTTCGGGTGTTCAGCAGGCAGCTCTGGATGCGGGCCAGATCCACCATCCGGGCAGGAATGAAATCGGCAGGTGCGGTGTACAAGTGGTACCCGACCTGCTCCGTGCGTTCCTCCAGCGAGGCGACATGTGCCGTGGTGGCAGGCCGCGCGCGCGAGGCGGTGATCTCCTCGCCGAACAATTCGGCGGCCGGGTGCACCGCGACGGTCGCGGCGCCCGCCGAGGCGAGGCCGAGAAAGTTGCGTCGATTCATGGCGTCCTGAATTCCGTTGTCCGAGATCGGATCCGGGGGCGAGTAGTCGTTCCCGAAGCCGAGTCGGTCGGGTCTGGTTCGGTAGAGATAACAGAGTGCGTCCAGATAGCGCGGCGTCGGCACGTCTCGGCCGTGCTCCCACTGCGACAGGCGCTGATGGCTCAATCCCGCGCTGGGTGTCCCGCGCGATGCCAGCACTTCCTTCAGCAGCTCGACAGCCTCGGCGAGGGTGTACCCGCGCGCGACCCGATGCGCTCGCAGCAGCGACAGGCCGCACTGGTGGTGTACCGCGAGTGCGGCCTGATGCTCGGATCCTCCCGCGAGGTGGACCGCGTGGGCCACACGCCGGGCTTGTTTGGTGCTCTGTGGGCTGTTCGTCATGCGAACCACCGGTCCCTGAATCCCGTATTCGGTTATGGCGAGACCTTCAGATTATCCGGGTAGGGCAGGCTGTGTCCCTTTCTCGGGTCGTGCTGCCCGCATAGCGTGCAAAACCGCGTCGTGGTCCGCGAATTGCGCGAGGAATTCTTGTGCCGGCATTCTCGGCAGGCGATTCTCGAGGCAACCACCGGCGGAATTCCGGCGGACCGAGGGAATCGAGTCGATATGACCATCAATGAGACCGAATGGCTGATCACGAGTGACCGGATCCTGGAGGTGGCCTTCCGTGTCGACCTTCCCGAAACGCACTGCGGAATGTGGATCCTGTCGTACCTGCCCACCCGGTTGCGCGTGACTCGTGAGCAGGCTGTCATCGGGATGACGCTGGCCGAAATCGTGCTCACCGGACAGTTCGACGATGCCGATGCTCTCGTGCCCGAGGTCGCGCATCTCTATGCCGACCGGCTCGGATTCCCGCTCGTCGACGTGGCGTGCATGCTCGCCGCGCGATCATCGTGCCCGGATGCCGGCGGCATGCTCGGTCACGGGTTCGCAACCGTCGGGCGAGTGCCCTGGACATGTTCCAGCGGACGCGCGTGCTGATCGAGTTCGGTGCGGCGGGTGCCGTCGGAGCCGTTGGCGACGATGGTGACCAAGGGGCGGCGGCCGGGGCGTTGGATGCGTACCACGACGGAACCGTCTCGGGCACGGTCGATCTCGGCGACGGCCGCCATGCGCAAGCGGTGCAGGACCTGCTCGGTGACGTGGTCGAGTCCGTGTTCGTCGTACAGCAGCACCTGGACGCCGCGACCGCGGGCGGCGCGGGCGGCCGCGAGGACCGGGGAGTGCGCGAGCAGGGGCGCTCGCAGCGCATCGCGCAGTTCGGCTTCCTGCAACGCGCACTCGTCCCGGACGTCATCGATGGGTTCGGAACCGGCGAGCTGCTCCAGCAGGGGCCGGGTGAGTCGGCCCAGCCGCCGCAGTTGCCGGTCCCGTTCGGCGACCGCGGCCGCTTCGGCGGCTTCGGCGGAGATCCGGTGCAGGGTGTCCGCGCGCAGATCCAGGACCGTGCTGGCGACCGGGCGGATGACGCGGGCGAAGAACGTCGCGGCGACCAGCGGCGCGAGATACAGGAACGGGACGGTGAAACCGCGGGCGCCGTCGGCGGGCAGGCCGGCCCGGAGCCCGAACTCGGCGAAGACGAATGCCAGTGCGAGCCAGCCGAATACGACGCGGCCGCGCAGGCACAGGAAGGTGCACACCACGGCGGCGGAGCCGAGGGACCATTCCTGCACGGTCGTGTCGTGCCACATCGATCCCACGGCGCAGACGATCGCGAACTGCGCCGGTCCGCCCGCGCCGAGGATGGCCAGCGAGACTCCGAGGGAGGGCGGATCGCCCGGCGCGGCGAGGATCGCGGCCATCGCCGCCGTGGTCAGCAGCAGACAGGCCAGGGTCGGCCACGGATGGGAGAACAGCGCCGGGGTGGTCGCGATCGAGCCGGCGTAGGCGATCAGATAACACCCGAGGAGCAGCCGTGCCGCGGGTGCTCGCAGGCCGAGCAGAGTCCGCATACTCAGTGGCGCAGTCGATTTGGCGACCGGACCGCCGTACTCGTCCAGGGTCGCGCGACGATCGACGGGCGGTCCCGACCAGCGCAGCCGGACCGTGGTTCCCGCGCCGGGACGGGAGGTTATCGTGGCGCTGCCACCGCCCAGTTGCCGCATCCGGGCCCGGATGCTCAGCGTGATGCCGAGCCGGTCCGGACGCTCGGCGGCGGGGTCGAAACCGACGCCGTCGTCGGTCACGGTCACCTGGAATCCGTCCCCGCCGAGATGAATGCCGACGTGGCGATATGCGCCGATTCCCGCGTGCCGCAGACTGTTTCGCACCGCCTCGCCGGCGGCCGCGGCGGTCACGCTCACCGCCGCCGCGGGGAAGCCCCACCGCTCGGCATCGGCCGCGAGTTCGACGGTGACCGGCAGTTTCGGCTCGATCTGGTTGATCGCCGCGCGCAACCGGGCGGCGGCCGCTCGCCCCTCGAGTATCTGACCGAACGGATGTTCGAGGTCGTCGAGGTAGTTCAGGGTTCGTAAAGCCTGCCGCCGCACGGTGTCCCGCTCGCCGCCGCGCGCGGCGGTCAGCAGGGTGGACATCACCCAGTCGTGGGTCAACGCGGCGAATCGCGCGCGCTCGTCGGCGCGGCCGCGCATGGTGGCCGCCGACGCGGCGCCCCGGAACGCGTCGGTCTGGATCGTCTGCAGGAGCCGGCCCGTGCGAACGAACATCAGCAGCCCGGCCACGAACAGGGCACTGTAACCGCAGGCGTAGAGCAGATCCGGCAGGAACGGCACGTTGACCTCCGGTGCCCGCCCGGTGTGGTTGACGACCGTGGCGGTGAACGCCGCGACGACGAGCGTCGGCAGACTCGCCCACGCGGGCCAGGCGACCGCCGCGGACAGTCCGGCCAGCGCCGGAACGTCCGCGAGCCACTGATCGGCGTGCAGCGGAATGCGCTGCCAGGCGAACAGCCAGGCCGCGGTCGCCACGGGAAAGCCCAGCGCGGCGAACATCGCGGCTTGCCGCATCCACACCGAATCGCGATGAAAGCTCAACGCGCCCATGGCAAGTCCGGGTGTGAACACCACGACGACGGCGAACGGGGTCCACCAGGGCGCGGTCAGCCGGAACTGATCGCCGATATCGGGTATCAGGAGCGCGAGGGCGATCAGGTATCCCACCGCCACCACACGACCGGCCAACCGCAGGAAGCGTTCGGCAATGGCAACGCGGTCGTTCACCATCGCGATCACCCGCCCTGCTTATCCGCCCGCCGACCCGTTCTCGTACTTTACCCGCTGGTAGACGCGGAATCCGCGCGGCGATGCCGGCTTCGTGCGCTGAGTGGTTCCGAAAACGATCACCACTGCTATGCTGCTGGCTCAGGAATGGGGTGAGGAGCAATGACTTTCGAGGTCACGGCGGACAGCCGCGCTCCGTTTTCCCTCGTGCTCAACCGATTACAACCCTGATCGAGGATATGTCGCACACGGCACGCACGAACAGAACATCCGCGCCGACGGGCCGGCCGCACATGGCCGTGCCGCCCATCCGCACGACCGGACCGAGGTCGAGGTGAATCCCGAATGATCAACCCGCCGATGTACTCCGAGAGCGATCGCATCGCCCTGTACAGCCCGGAATTCGCCGCCATGCCGCACGAGTGCTACCGGGACATGCGCAAGCGCTACGGATCGCTGGTTCCGGTCGAGTTGTCGCCGGGGGTACCCGCCACTCTGGTGATCGGTTACCGCACAGCGGTGCAAATTCTGCACGATCCCGCGCATTTCCCGGTCGATCCGCGGTCGTGGGAGAAGGACGTCCCGGACGAGTGCCCGGTGAAGCCGATGCTGGCGTGGCGGCCGAACGCGATGCGCAGTTCGGGTGAGGAGCACCGGCGCTACCGGGATGCCAACGTCGCGGCTCTCTCGGCGGTCGATCTGCACGGCATGCACGCGGTGGTGGAGCGGATCGCGGTGCCGCTGATCGCGCGGTTCTGCGAGACCGGTTCCGCCGACCTGATCGCCGATTACGCACGGCCGCTTGCCTTTCAGGTCGTCAACGCGATGCTCGGCTGCTCGCCCGAGATCGGGCAGCGGGTCAGCACGGGCATCATGACCATCTTCGAGGGGGATGATGCGGCGGCGGGGAACACGATGCTGATCGGGGCGCTGAGCGAACTCGTCGCGGGCAAACGCGCCGAGCCCGGGGACGACGTCACCACCCGGCTGATCCAGCATCCGGCCGGGTTCGACGATCAGGAGGTCATCGAGCAGCTCGTACCGCTGTACGGCGCGGGTGTCGAGCCGGTGCACAACCTCATCGCCAATACGCTGCTGTCGATCCTGACCAACGACCGTTTCGCGGGCAGCCTGCTCGGCGGCAGCCTGTCCACCCGCGACGCGCTGGACGAGGTGCTGTTCCTGGACCCGCCGCTGGCGAATTTCTGCATGACCTATCCGCGGCAGCCGGTGTTGCTCGACGAGGTGTGGCTGCCCGCCCATCAGCCCGTGATCATCAGCATCGCGGCGTGCAACAACGACCCGGCCATCGGCGGCGGCGACTACACCGGCAACCGCTCGCACCTGGCCTGGGGCGCGGGGCCGCACGCCTGTCCCGCTCGCCAGTCGGCGTATCTGATCGCCCAGGACGGTGTGGACCAGCTTCTCGACGCGCTGCCCGAGATCGAACTGTCGGTCGAGCCAGACGAATTGGCCTGGCGCCCAGGGCCTTTCCATCGAGCCCTGACAGCGCTCCCGGTCACCTTCGATCCCGCGCGCCCCTTCGCCGGCTGGTATCCCAACTGACGACCTGTTCGCCGTAGCCGGAACACGCTGCGGCGCAGGCTTTTCCGGTTTGACTCGCTCGGTCACAGGCCCGCGGTGGTCTCGGCGACGCCGCCCGCTTCGCCGACGCGCGGGCAGCTGGAACGCACTGCGAGGGCCCGTGCGTCCAGGGCGGGCGACGGTGAGGTCGCGTGCTACGGGTCAGTCGCCGGCGGTGCGGGGCAGGCCGCGATCCAGGACCGTCAGGGCGAGCAGGGCGATGCCGACGCCGATCATGATCCACGCGATCGTCGCCACCCCGGAGCCGGAGACGTTGTCGCGAAACACGATTCCGGTGATCGCCGACGAGGCGATCGAACCGAGGTAGCCGAACGAGCGCATCAGCCCGGAGGCCGTGCCCAGCAGTTCCTGCGGGGTCTGGACGTAGAGGGCCAGTTGATTGCTGCTGGCCGCGCCCTGGGCGAAACCGAGCAGGACGGTGACCGCCAGGACGAGCACCGGCCAGGCCGGCGAGCCCAGGAACAGCGCGGCGACCGCGGCGAGCACGCACGCGACGGCCGCCCAGATCACCGGTCCGCGAACGAGATTGCGGCGCGAGATCGGGACGATGACCACCCCGGCGATCAGCGTCATCGGCAACAGCAGCAGACCTGCGGCCAGTTCCGAGAGATGACGGTCGGCCTCGAGCCACTGGGTGATGCCGTAGAGCACCAGGTACGAGGAGAACAACACCATGCCGAATCGAATGTAGGTGCGGGTCAACGCCATATTTCGGACCAGCAGCCGCACATCCAGGAACGGTGTGGCCGCGCGCAGTTCCCACAGCGCCTCGGCGACCCAGAGCGTCACGGTGGTGGCCAGCAGTGCCCAGTTCACCGTAGGCAGCCGCGCCAGGAACAGCAGCAGTGTGCTCATCGCGGCGGCGAACGCGGCGATTCCGGTGACGTCCAGCAGCGATGCGATCTCGCGTGCGGAGCGCCGCGCACCATCGCGTTCGTCCCCGGGGACCCACAGCAGTGTGCTGACCAGCGCGATGAGTGCGACGGGCACGTTGACGAAGAAGACCGACCGCCACCCGGCGAGCTGAACGAGTATGCCGCCCAAGGGAAGTCCGAGCGAGGCAGTGGCGATGCCCGCGATCTGCAACCCGCCCAGGACGCCGCCCGGCGGTTGGTTCAGTCCGGCGCTGTGGGCGCGGCGGCGGACGAGCACCATCGCCGTCGGATAGGCGCAGGAGGTGCCGAGCCCGATCAGGATCCGGCTGATCAGCAGAATCGCCAGCGACGGGGCGAATCCGCCGACCAGGCCGCCGAGCAGGACGAGCAGGATTCCGGCGAGGAAGACGCGTCGCGGGCCGAATACATCGGCCGCCTTGCCCGCGGTGGGCTGGGCGATCGCGCTGGCCACATAGAGCGCGGACACCAGCGCCGCGGTCTGCCCGATCGAGACGTGCACCCCCGCGGCGATGGGGACGAGCGCGGTCGCGATCAGAGAGGTGTTGACGGGGTTCAGGGCCGAACCGACGAACAGCGGCGCGGTGAACCGCCAGGTGAACGGGCGTTCGTCGAGAGACGTTGACGCCGAAAGCGTTTGGGGCATGGTGCTACCTCGGAACGGCGTGCGGGCACGCCGGGGCGGGCATCGGCTCCGGCCGCCGATGCGGTGAAAGGGAAGGGGGTCAGAGGAATTGGGCTATTCGCTCGAACAGCGCCGCTGCTCGGCGGATTTCCGCGATCTCCTCGGGAGTGAAGTTGTCGGCCAGTGCGCGGGCGATCTGCTCGGTCCGGTCGTCCCGGGCCGCGCGCAGCAGCTCGGTGCCCGCCTCGGTGAGGGACAACAGATGGCGGCGCTTGTCGTCCGGGTCGGGTACGCGGTGCAGCAGGCCGCGTGACTCGAGTCCGCCGACCGTCGCGCCCATGGCTTGGGGGGTGATCTGCTCCCAGCGGGCCAGGCCCGAAATGCTGTCCGGCCCACTGTGATCCAGGCGAACCATGACCGCCGTCTCGGGCACGCTCAGATCCCGCGTCTGGGTCTGCCTGGTGCGACGCTTCAACAGGCTCACTGCCCGGCGCACCGCGGTGGCCGTGGTCAGCAGCTCCTGTTCGCCTCGCATGAGTGAAGCCTAGATTGAGAAGGAAAAACTTGCAAGTTTATCTTCCAATCTCAGATGAGCCCGAGCTCCTGAGCGCGCGCACCGGCCTGGAACCGCGAACTCGCCCCGAGGGCGCTCATCAGTTCGGCGACGCGCCGGCGGTAGGTGCGCACGGACAACCCCAGGACGCGTGCGGCGGCCTCGTCGGTGGCGCCGGTGTTGAGCTGATCCAGGATGCGCGGTGCGAGCCTGCGCAATTCGGCCAGATCGCGGTCGTAGACGGCGAATTCCGTTGCGGCACGCCAGGTCGCGTCGAACAGCGACGCCACGCCGTGCACCACCTCCGGCACCGTCACGATGCTGTAGCTGCGCAGCCCGTAGGAGGTGTCCCCGGCCAGGATCGCCACCCGCCGGTCCAGGATGATGGTCTCGCTGATGTCCTCATCGCTGATCCGCACGCCGGCGCCGCGCTCGACCATGGTGTGCAGATGCTGCGACAGCGACGGGTCCAGCAGCGCAGAGGGCCGGTACAGCTTGCGCAGCGCGACGCCCGGACCCAGCGTGTGATGGCGGCCGTTGTGCCAGGTCGCGTGGTCCTTGGCCGCGCAATCGAAGCTGATCGCGGTGGCTTCGAACAGGTGTGCGGCACGTTCGGAGAGTTCCTGGTTACCGCGCACGACGGTGACCGATTGCGTCTGGGCCATGGTTCGAGTGTCGTGATGTCCGCCCTGGTCGTCAACGCGTGGCAGCTTGTTGCCGAATGCGGACATCGCGCCCGCCGATCGGCCAGGCTGATGAACATGACTGAGGCACAGACGATATCGGCCCGCGCGGCGGGCGAAGGGCGCCTGGGATCGTTCCGGGTGAACCGGATGGGTTACGGCACCATGAAACTGACGGGCTGGCCGGAAGGTAAACAGCCGACCCGCGACACCGCGATCGCGCTGCTGCGGCGCGCGGTGGAACTGGGCGTGAACCACTTCGACACCTCGCAGTTCTACGACCGCGACGGGATGAACGCCAACGAACTGCTGCGGGCGGCGCTGCATCCGTATCCGGAGGATCTGGTGCTGGTCACCAAGTTCGCCGGAATCCCGCCGGGGCTGACTCCCGACGGCCTGCGCCGGAACGTCGAGGCGAATCTGGAAACCCTCGGCGTGGACCGGCTGGACGTGGTGAATCTGCGGCTCGGTGAGGCGGTCGCGCCCGCGGAGGGCTCGCTCGAGGAGCCGCTGACCGCCCTGGCGAAACTCCAGGAGGAGGGCTTGATCACGCATCTGGGCATCTCGAACGTCACCCGGGCGCAGTTCGATCAGGCCCGCGATCTCGCGCCGTTCGTCTGCGTGCAGAACGCCTACAACGTCGCGATGCGCGATGCGGATCCGCTGATCGACGCCTGCGAGGAGGCGGGGATCGCATTCGTGCCCTTCTTCCCGGTCGGCGGGTTCCAGCCGTTGCTGGCCGAACATCTGCAGGCCGTCGCCACCCGGCACGGCGCGTCGGTGCCGCAGATCGCGCTGGCCTGGCTGCTGGCCCGGTCGCCCTCGATCCTGCTCATCCCCGGCACCTCGGATCCGGCGCATCTCGAGCAGAACATCGCCGCGGCGAATCTGCGGCTCACCGACGAGGATCTGGCGCTGATCGGCTGAATCGCGCTCCTCGGGCCCGTGGCGCACACCGCGCCACGGGCCCTGTTGTAATTGGCGCTGCGTCAACGCGGCCTGTCTCGCGGCGGTACGCTGACCGATACCTCGCGTCGCGGCCGCCACCGCGATGCGGCAGATCGATGCGAGAGGGTGCGATGAGTTCGGACGCCGACGTGAATGCCGACGATCAGGTGCTGCTGGAACGGGCGGGGGCGATCGCAATCGTGCGGCTGCATCGCCCCGATCGGCTCAACGCCTTCACCACCGTGATGTCCGAACGTCTCATCGAGGTATTCGACGAGACCGATGCGGACGATTCGGTGCGCGCGGTGGTGCTCACCGGCACCGGTCGCGCGTTCTGCGCCGGAGCCGATCTCGGCGCGGGCGGGGAGACGTTCGTCCTCGACGACGATCCGGACACCGGCGGCGCGCCCGCGGACACCGGCGGCCTGGTATCGCTGCGGATCTATCGGTCGAACAAGCCGGTGATCGTAGCGATCAACGGTCCCGCGGCCGGCGTCGGGGTGACGATGACGCTGCCCGCGGATATCAGAATCGCCTCGGACACAGCGAAATTCGGTTTCGTCTTCACTCGCCGGGGGATCGTTCCCGAGGCGTGCTCGACCTGGTTCCTGCCCCGGGTGGTCGGTGTGTCCACGGCGCTGGAATGGACCCTGAGCGGGCGCGTGGTGCCCGCCGCCGAGGCGCTCGAGCGCGGTCTGGTGCGTGAGATCGTGCCCGCAGACCGGGTGCTCGACCGGGCCCTGGAACTGGCCCGGGAGCTGGTCAGCGGCACCGCGCCGGTCTCGGTCGCCCTGACCCGGCAGCTGATCTGGCGCATGCTCGGCGCGGACAGCCCGCAGATCGCGCATCGCGCCGAATCCCTCGCCATCTACCTTCGCGGCGCCTCCGGAGATGCCCGTGAAGGCGTGGAATCCTTTCTGGCCAAGCGTCTTCCGGAGTTCCCGGATCGCGTCTCGAACGGATTGCCGGACCTGTTCGGCGCGCAGTGAGGGGCGGATATCCACGGCGGATGCCCGCCCCGGCCGCCGTATGCCGTTGTCGAGCGTGATCTCCGCTGGGATAAGGTTGCCGCTCTGGTTGATTCACCACGACGGAAGGGAATTTTTTCGATGGCCCGCAAGGTCATAGTCGAGCTCGTGGACGACTACGACGGAAAGTCACCGGCAGAGGAATCCGTGCTGTTCGCTCTGGACGGCGTGGAATACGAGATCGATCTGTCGGTGCTCAATGCTGCTGCACTGCGCGGCATTTTCGACCAGTGGACGCCGCACGCACGCAAGGCGGGCAGAACGTCGAAGGGCAAGGGACAGAAGCTGTCCCGCTCCTCGGCCGAGCGGGAGCAGACCGCGGCGATTCGGGAATGGGCGCGTAAGAACGGCTACTCGGTGTCCAGCCGCGGCCGCATCCAGGCCGAGGTCGTCGAGGCGTACAAGAAAGCCGGCTGAAATCGGCCGAGCCGCGGATCCGTCGCATCGTCGCGCGCCGGATCCGCGGCTCGTTCGGTTGACGGCCGATTTCGGTCGGGCAGAAGCCCGGGTCAACCGAGTGTGGTGAGCAGATCGGTCAGGGTACGGGTTTCGGTCGCCTGGTCCGGATGCTTCGCGCGGACCGCGTGCAGGGCGTCATCGATGCGGCCGTCGATGATCGTCCACGATGCCGGGTCCATGGGTTGCAGGGTGTTCTGGTCACTGTCCCAGGCTGTTTCGAGATCCTTGATGCGGTTTTGCGCCGCATCGTGCTGCCCGGCCCGGATCAGGGTGAGGGTGTCACGGGTGACGGTCCGGAATGTGGCGGTCTCGGCGGGCGGGAAATGCGCGTGGGCCGGTACGGCGACCGCGGGAACGGTTGCGGCGGCGGCCTCCTCGGTGCCGCCCGTGGTGGCGTGTGGCTGGGCATGGGCCCAGGCCAACAGCGCGGCCGCTGCCACCGCGACGACCGCGTAGTAACCGAGCATCAGTTGTTCGCGGGGCTTTCGAGGGGCGGGAGACGCTGTGGGCGAACGGGTTTCATCGTCGATGACGTCGCTGCGGGTGCGGGTCAGATATAGGACCGTCGCGAGGATGGCGACGAGGAACAGCACACTCGTGGCGGCGGTGCCCAGTCCGAGGCCGTGGTCGGCGGTGGGGGAGGCCAGCCAGTCGCCGAGGTTGGCGCCGAGCGGGCGGGTGAGTACGTAGGCGAGCCAGAACGACAGCACCGCGTTCGCGCCCAGTCGCCGTCCCAGCGCGATCGCGGCGATCAGCCCGGCCGGCAGCAGCACCGAGATTCCGGGGCTCCAGCCGGTCAGTTCCAGCGTCCAGTCGCCCGCCGCGGTGCCGAGCGCGAAGGTGACCAGAACGGCGAGCCAGTAGAACAATTCGCGCGGCGTGGTGCGGATGGAGTGGATCGAGAGCGTGCGTTCGCGCACGAACCAGATGCCGAAGACCACCGCGAGAACCGCGGTGAAGACGCTGGTGCTCAGCGCGAGCGGCACCGACAGGCCATCGGTGAGGATGTCGGTGTAGAGGGTGCCGGTCACGCTGAGCACGACCACGGTCAGCCAATACACGAACGGCACGTAGCGATCGAGCCGCAACTGCCAGATCAGCACCGCCAGCAGGACGAGGGTGAACAGCAGGGCGGTGAGGTTCAACCCGACGCCCAGCGTCATATTGATCCAGTCCGCGAAACTCTCGCCGACGGTGGTGCACAGGATCTTGATGATCCAGAACCACACCGTGATCTCGGGCACTTTGCTCAGCATCCGGCGGGATGCGCCGACGCCGGGGTTCGTCGTGTCTGTCACGGAGTGCGACGGTAACGAGCCGGTCCTGTGGATCCGCTGAGAATCGCGGTGTGGTCGCGGTCCTTCGCCCAGCGCGATCTCAGCGTGTTCTCAGCGGCGTTCGGACATTGTTGCGGCGTGATACCGATCAGACCTCTGGCCGAGTGCCGAACCGCGCTCCCGGCCCTGCCCGATGTCCTCGCCCATGGACGGGAGACGTTGTGCAGCAACTGATTCTATCCTACGGTCTGGTCGCGATCTTCGTGCTGATGGCCTTGGAGTCGGCCTGCGTCCCGATTCCTTCGGAGGTGACGATGATGCTCGGCGGCGCGCTGGCGGCCGGTGCGGTCAGCGGCCCGCATCCGAATCTGATCGTGGTCATCGTCGCGGGTACCGCCGGTAACGTCGCGGGCAGTTATCTGGCCTGGCTGGCAGGCCGGTACGGCGGGCGCCCGGCGCTGCACCGCTGGGGTCGCTACATCCTGTTGCGTTCCGAGGAGATCGACCGCGCTCAGGACTGGTTCGTGCGCCGGGGCGCGATGTCGGTGTTCTGGGCGCGCCTGTTGCCCGGCATCCGCACGTTCATCTCGCTGCCCGCCGGCATCGCCGCGATGCCGCCGCTGCGCTTCGGCGCGTACACCCTCGCCGGTTGCCTGCCGTGGACGGCGGCCCTGGCCGTGGCCGGTTATGCGGTCGGAGCCAATTGGCACAGTCTCGAACAATCCCTGCGCGGGCCCACCTATCTCATCGCCGGACTCGTGGTCCTGGCACTCGCGGTCGCCGGGCTCGTGGTGCTGCGCCGCCGGCGCGCGGCCGCCTCCGCGGAGTGAGGCGCGCGGGTCGTCAGCGGTAGACCCATCGCCTGACCGGCTCGTTCGCGGTGTCCTCCCGGGGCGGGGCAGCAGGTTCTGGAAATCGATCTTGCCAACTTCGCTATTCTGGTAGAGGATCTTGCCAGAAGTGCGGGTGCAGCGCCGACCGGTGCGCTGGCATCTACCGCGAAGGAGGATCATGGACTCGACCATTCCTACCCGGCACCCTGCGGCGCCCCGGTCCGTTCCTGGTGCCGGACTCGGCCCGTTCGCCCGGGTGCTCGGTCTGCGCGAGCCGACCCCGGCCCAGTTCCGTGAACTGGGGGAGGCGTTGACCGTCGGCGACGAGCCGATGGACGAGCTGGTGGACTGGATGTATCGCGAGGGAATGGCGACCGCCCGGCCGCTGTTCGAGCGGGCATTGCGCGAGGGGATCGCGGCGGTGCCGGACGCCCCCGCCCCGCTGCGGGAGTTCTTCGGCCACGTCGAGGCCGTGCCGGACTGGGTGGACTGGGACAAGATCCGGCGGGCCGAGCGAGTGATGAGCCTGAGCGGCCGCGACGCGCTCTACGTCGCGCGGGACATGTCCTTCCTGGGTGGGTATCTGGCCTCGGGATTCAACAAAACCCTTTTGCGCACAGGCGCTTTGGAGAAGGGGCCGGCCAAGCGCTTCGCCGAGACGACGCAGTGGGCGTTGGACGTCTCCTCCGCCGGTGGCATGCTGCCGCGGGGGCTCGGCTACCGGTCCACGGTCCGGGTGCGGATGATCCACTCGATGGTGCGCCGGCATGTGGCGGCCATGCCGGACTGGCGAGCCGAGGAGTGGGGACTGCCGGTCAACCAGACCGATATGGCCGCCACCATGGTCGGCGCGCTGATCGCGCCGACGGTCGGCGCGATCGGTCTCGGCATGCTGGTGACGCCGGGCGAGGCCGATGCCATGGCACATTTCACCCGGTATGTCGGCTGGGTGATGGGCGTGCAGGAACGCTTTCTGCCCAACGATTTTCGCGACAGCGTGCGCATCCTGTTCCACACCATGACCGCGATCACGAATCCGGACGAGACCTCGGCGCAACTGGCCATGCCGATGCTCGACGAGCCGCTGGGCTGGCATTACCGCTACCTGACCGGCCCGCGCCGCCGTATCGCCCGCTCCCAGCATCTGTCCATCGCCACCATGCTCCTGGGCTCCGGCGCGATGCGGAAGCTGGGACTGCCGCCGGTCGTGGTGCCGTGGTATCCATTGCTGCGCATACCGTTCAACCTCGTCCGGACGGTCTGGACCCGGGCCGTGCCCGGCCAATTCGAGCGCGCCGCCGTCCGCGGTCGCGCGGCGCAGCTGGCATTCATCCGCACTCTGACCGGTTCGGAGTCCGCGGACATCGGCGGCTCCGCCGAACACCTCACCGCGGTCGCCTGAGCGATTCTCCCCGCGCCGACCGGCATTCGTGGAGTGTGCCTCGAAAGGCGTTCGCCGGCGGCGCGGTTCGCGGTCATGCCCGCGCCGGGGTGATCGCCTCGACCGGCTGGCGCAGGATGGTGCGCAGCCGGGCCGGGGCGGTTCGGCGGAAATCGCTCAGGTAGATCTCGTGGTGCCGGCCGGTCATCGCCAGGCCGGACGCGGGGATGAACTCCTGGTGCATGCGGGCGAGGGTTTGGCCCTCGTCGTCGAAGGAACCGATGTGCAAGGTCTGCACGCAACGGCCTTCGTCGAGCGTTTCCAGTCGCACCCGGTGCGCAACGGCCGGATTTTTCGCGGCGGCCGCGGCGACGGCGGCCTCGAACATCGCCTCGGTGATCCAGTCGGGAACCATGGACATCATCGTCCAGTTCCAGCGGGATTTGTCCCGGGCGGTAGTGAACGCCGCAGGCTGCTCGGACCACCACAACCCCTCCAGCGGCATGACGACGTAATCGCGGCCGAGTTCCTGCTTGCTCGCGAACTTCAGCTTGTACGCCACCGGATACAGCGCCTCGACGGCCTCGGTGAACTCCGGCGCGGTGTTCGGATCGCCCCGCCCATCGACCATCACGTAGCGCATCGACGGTACCTCGACCACACGGAACTCCCCTGAGCCGGCTCGATAGCAGTCCATGGTCTTGCGGAAATCCGTCTTCGTCATCGCCGTCCTCCCGGTCGCGCACCATGCTTTCGGCCACCCTAGCGGCGGGCACCGACAATCGTTTTCATCTCGGATGCGGCGCCTTGGCGGAGGTCCGCGAGCGCCCGGCCTTCGCCGGTCGTACGGGTCGATCCGCCGATCCGAACAGCAGCTCGGTGATCTCCTCGGCGAGTGGCCCGGCGAGTGGTTCGCCGCTGAAATCGCTTGCCGCCCAACGTCTGACGCTGTCGGTCAGCAGAGTCTGCGCGATCCGCGCGGCGCGGGGGACGTCGGTTCCCGCGGGGAGTTCGCCGTCGCGTTCGGCCTGCCGGAAGGGTTCGAGGAACAGCGCGGTGAGCTGGTCCTCGGCCGTGCCGTCGGCCAGGGCGCGGCGTTCGAGCCGGTACGTCTCCAGGATGGTCTCGAAGACCAATTCGGGCGGGTAGCTGCGCATCTGGCTCTCCAGGGGGCCGATGATCGCCGCGATCACCTCTTCCACCCGGTATGGGCGGGCGAGGACCGCTTCGGCGGCCTGTTGCGCATCGCGCATCGTGAACACCTCGACCGCGAGCAGGACGTCCTCGCGGCGCGAGAAGTACACGTAGAACAGGGCTTTCGACACACCGGCGGCCTTGCAGATGTCGGTGACGGTGGTGTCCGCGAAACCCTTCGTACGCCACAGCGCGAGCGCCGCCTGCATGATCGCGTTCCTGCTGGCCTGTGAGCGAGCCTGCGTCGGAACGGCTCGCGATTGACCAGGGTCAGACTTCGAGTCTCGCGAAAGAGTGGACATAGCAGCATCATACAGTCGAAGCTAATATTGACTACAGTCAGGAACGGTGCCATGCTTCCGCCACGGACACGCGCCGCGAGAGCATCCACACCCGGATGCGGTGTCGTGCCGGCGGAAAGGAATGCGGGTATGCAAGTCCTGCTCGAAGACGAGAACCGCTCGGCGGCAACGAATCTGCGGGCCCAGCAGGTGGTCCTGTGGTCGACTCCCGCCGTCGCGGCCATACTGCTGGTGCTGTTCGCGGCGTTTCCGGGTTTCTTCCCGCCGATGTCGCCGAATATGACCGCCCCCCAGGTGGCCGAGTTCTACCGCGACCACACGGCGATGATCCGGTTCAGCATGGTCGGATTCAATCTTTGCGGAATCCTGATCGTGCCCTTCTTCGTGCTGATCCTGGCCCGGATGCAGCGGATGCGGGGCCAGAGCCACATCTTCGCGTTCTCGTATCTGTCCGCCGTGGTGGCCGGGGCGACGCTGTTCGCGTTGTCGGACATCTTCTTCGCCGTGGCCGCGTTCCGCACCGATCGGTCCGCCGATCTCATCCAACTGCTCGACGATCTGGCCTGGATCTTCTTCATCGCACCGATCGGCATGCTGGTCGCCCAGTTCGTGCTGTTGGCGCTGGCCGTCTACTTCGACGACGACCGAGATCCGGTGTTTCCCCGCTGGGTCGCGCACTATTCGCTGGTGACGGCGGTGCTGATGGCCCCCTCGGCGGGGGCGGCGGTATTGCGCGACGGTCCGCTGGCGTGGAACGGCCTGGTGTCGTTCTGGGTACGCAACATCGCGTTCGCCGCGTTCGTCGTGGTGATGTTCTTCGTACTGCGCTCGTCCTACCGTCGCGAGGCCCGGGAGGT
>NZ_JCAJZQ010000005.1:0-580034 GCF_059510335.1 Nocardia sp. PLKS1-43
GCCGCAGGAGACGGACACCACCATCTCGTTCGACGACACCGGGGAGCGCAAAGTACCGGTCCTGCTCGGCGTGCCCGGCGTACCGGCACACTGAAAAGTCTTCCGGTGCGGTGTATTTCGCCTGACATCAACGCCAGCTCGGCAGCATCAGGCGTGCGTGCCAGTCGTCCACGGTGATCGGCATCCCCGTCAGAATCGGCCACAGCCACGCGAAATTCGCCACCACCGCCGCGAGATACAGGCATACGACCATCAGGCTCAACGTTCGCCGCTCGCTGGGCACGAGGAACCTGTCTCCACCGGCGGTGCGCAGGACCGGCGCGGGACCGAGGATATGCCCCAGCGCCAACGCGACACCCATCGCGAGGAACGGCGCCATCGGTACCGCGTAGAAGAAGTACATCTCCCGATCCAGATCCAGGAACCAGGGCAGGAATCCGGCGCAGTAACCGACGAGTATTGCGGCACAACGCCAATCGCGGCGGGTCGCACTGCGCCAGAGCGCCCAGGCCAGCACCGGCAGCGACACCCACCACAGCACGGGAGTGCCGACCAGCATCACCGCGTCCACGCAGTAGTACTTGCCGCAGCCGGTGCCGCCGCCCTCCGAGTAGTGGTAGAGCATCGGCCGCAGGCCCATCGGCCACGACCAGGGCTTGGACTCCCAAGGATGATGGTATCCGGCCGAATTGGTCAGCGCCGTATGGAAATTCAGCGATTCGCCCTGGTTGTGCCACAGCGATCGCAGTGCGTCGGGAATCCAGGACCACGGACCGCCGGGGCCCACCGGATGTTTCCCGGCGTACGGGTTGCCGACCGAATACCGGTCGTAACCGTCCGCACTGGCGAACCAACCCGCGTAGCTGCCCAGGTACACCAGCAGCGGAATGAGCACCAACGCATACAGCGCCGGGACGACATCACGCAGCGCGGTACCCGACCACGGTCGCGGCACCCGGTACGCGCGTCGAGCGGCGAGATCGAAACAGGCCGAAAGGATCCCGAACGCCGCGACGAAGTAGATGCCGGACCACTTGGTCCCGCAGGCCATTCCGAGCAGAATCCCGCCCGCGAACCGCCACCACCGCACGCCCAGCCGAGGCCCGTAGCGGCTCAACGCGATCCGGCCCTCGGCGTCCGCGCGGGCCAGCCGGGCACGCACCTGGTCGCGATCGACGATCAGACAGCCGAACGCGGCCACCACGAACAGCGCTTGGAAGATGTCCAGCATCCCGATGCGCGACTGCACCATACTCGTGCCGTCGCAGATCACCAGCAGCCCCGCGATACCGCCGATCATGGTCGAGCGGGTCATCCGGCGGGTGATGCGAACGACCAACAGCACCAACAACGTTCCGAAAACCGCCGCACTGAACCGCCACCCCAGCGGGGTGTACCCGAACAACGCCTCCCCCAGCGCGATCATCTGTTTGCCGACCGGCGGATGCACGATGTAGCCGTACGCCGGGTTGTCCTCTACCCCGCCGCCGGTGAGCATCTCCCAACCCTGATGGGCGTAGTACTTCTCGTCGAAAGTAGGTGTGCCGCCGTCGGTGGGATAGCCCAGATTCTGGAAGCGGGTGATCGCGGCGATCACGGTGAGGACCAGCGTGACCACCCATCCGCGCAGCCGATCGGCCGGGCCCGGATCGGGCGAGGGACGCAGCGGAGCCGGGGTGGACAGGGCCGGGCGCGCGCCCCCCACCGGGCGCTCGGTCAACTGGGTCACCGCGCCGATCGTATGCGGTCGCGGCGGCGGTCCCTCGGTCGGCCGTGGGTAACGCCCGATTCCGCACTACGACAACGACTGTCGCGGGTCCTCGCTGCCCGGCAACCAGCTGCCGCCGGGTTCGGTCCAGCCTCGGCGTTTGATCATCTTGCGGGCCGCGCGCTGATTGCGCCCGATCAGGCGGGACAGATACAGCCGGCCGGCGAGATGGTCGGTCTCGTGCTGCAGACAGCGGGCGAGATATTCGGTGGTCGCCTCGACCTCGACGGGCGCGCCGGAGATGTCCACGCCGCTCACTTTCGCCCAGCTCGCCCGGCCGGTGGGATACCACTCGCCCGGTACCGACAGACAACCCTCCAGGTCGTCGTCGGGATCCGGCATGGTCTCGGGCACCTCCGAGGTCTCGAGCACCGGATTCACCACGTGCCCGCGATGGCGCACGCCGGATTCGACCAGGTCGTAGACGAATACCGCCCGTGGATCGCCGACCTGATTCGCCGCCAGACCCGCGCCGTTGGCAGCGGTATTGGTTTCGAACAGATCCTCGACGAACGCGGCGAGTTCGTCGTCGAACTCGGTCACCGCACGCGCCGGGCTCGCCAGCCGGGGATCACCCGCGATGAGAATCGGTCGTATCGCCACCCGGCAGAGAGTACTCCGCGTGAACCGGTCACCAGCGGCCCGACCGGCGACGACATCCGCAGCGCCGGCCGAGTCCGATCCGAACCGAAACAGCCCGGCACGAAATCGGTTTCACCGGGACAGACGGTCGATCGCATCCAAACTCTCTGCGGCGCAGCGGTTCCCACTCACCGTTGCGGCGAATCGGCCGAATCGTCGAAGGCGGAGCGGATCGTATCGCGAAGCCACCGCTGGGCCGGGTCGGTGTCGAGGCGGGCGTGCGGCAATCCACACATGGCGCATGGCAGCGGCGGACCGGTGCCACACCCGATTCGGTGGCACCGGTCCGCCCGCGGTTCAGCCGGTGACCGCGGCCATCGTGCGGTCGAGCCGCTCGGCCAGCTCCTCGATCAGATCAGGAGTGCTGATCAGCGGTGGCGCGACCAGAACCGAATCGGTGGCGGCGTCGATACCGCTCGGGCACAGGATGACGCCTTGCTCTTTCGCCGCGGCGACGACCCGGCGGCCCCGGAGCCCATCGGGCCCCGGCGCGAAGTGCAAGGCCCGCATCAGCCCCAGACCCGACTGGTCGGTCAGCAGGTCCGGATACCGGCGGCAGAGCTGCGTCAGCTTCTCCGCGAGCAGCCCACCGCACGCGGCGGCGTTGCCGACCAGGCCCTCGGACTCGATCACCCCCAGCACCGCGCTCGCGGTGGCACATGCGAGCGGATTGGCAGACATGGTGTGTCCCAACGCGATCGGGCCGAGCGGCTCAGCGATACCGGCCAGGATCTGCTGCGCCACGAGTGCCACCGCGAGGCTGGTGTACCCGCCGGTGACGCCCTTACCGGAGGTCAGTATGTCGGGAGCGATACCGGCGTGGTCGCAGGCCCACCACGCCCCGGTGCGCCCGAATCCGGACATGACCTCGTCCGCGATCAGCACGATGCCGTTGTCGCGGGTCTCGCGCCGCAACCAGTGCATCGTCTCGGTGGGGATGGGCGAGGCGCCCGAGGACGCCCCGCCCAGTGGCTCGACGACGATGGCGGCCACGTTCGACGGCCCCTCCTCCAGCAACGCCCGCGCCCATTGCTCGTGCGTGGCGCGACGGTGACCAGGCTTGGGGCGCACCAGGATTCGACTCCCGTCCGGGGTGCGCAGCAGCGGTTCGACGGATGGATCGCGTTTACCTGGACTACCGGTGATCGACAACGCCGCCGCCGTCATGCCGTGGTAGCTGGGTTGTTCGGCCAGCACCACCGTTCGGTGCGCCTCGCCCCTGCGGTGCTGGAAGGCGAACGCCAGGCGCAGGGCACATTCGTTGGCCTCGGATCCGGAGTTGGTGTACTCCACCGCCGCCGTACCCGCCGGTGCGATATCCAGCAGCCGCGCGGTCAGTTCCATGGCCTGGGCGTTGCGGAACTGGGTGCGGTGCACGAAGGTCAGTCGCCCCAGCTGAATTTCGATCGCCCGCAAGACATCCGGATGCGAATGTCCCAGGTTGACGTTGAGCACCCCGGACGAACCGTCCAGATATCGCCGGCCGTCCGTGTCGTAGACATACGGACCGGCGGCGCGTTCGGCAACGGGGAGAACCGGTTTGGTGCGAGTCGGTGCGTGAGTCATACCGGTGACCGATCCTTTCCGATGACGACGAGCAGCGCCGCGCAGGCAACCGCCGCCAGCACGCCGAATACGGCGGTCAGCCCGGCGAACGCCGCGCCGCCCGCGACCAGCAACCCCAGCAGCGTGGTGCCGATCGCGATGCCCGCGTTCATCATCGAGTTGTTCCAGGCTACGACCGAGGCCCGCTGGGTCGGATCCGCGGAGGACAGGTACGCCTGCTGACTGGAGTAGAACGAACCGCCGAACACGCACCACAGCGCGAGCGCCGCCAGGGCGATGAAGGTCCGGTCGGCGCTCACCGCGACGACGGCGCACGGGACGAACGCGATCGCCGCGACCACCGAGGTCCACACACCGCTGATGCCGTGCGCCCGCAAGCGGTCGAGGATCGGCCCGGTGAACAGGGAACCGACCAGTGATCCGGCGCCGACCAGCAAGCCCACCAGCCCCAACGTATCGAGTCCGAAACCGAACCGCCGCGCGAAGATCACCCCGATGAAGGTGTACGCGCCGAGCCGCCCCGCCTGCAGGAACAGCGTCGCCAGCAAGCCGAGCGCGATCTGCGGCCGCGTCCACGGCGCGAACAGCGCCCGCAGGCCACGTGCCGCTCCGGTCGCCGGCCGGTGGTCCAGGCACGTCACGAGTACCGCCGTCATGGCGATCATCAGCACCCCGACGGCGAAGAACGGCCATCGCCAGCTCGTCCAGGACGCCAGGGCAGCGCCCAGCGGCACCCCGAGTACCTGGCCCAGCGAATACGCGCTCGCCCCCAATGAGATGGCGCGGCCGCGCTGATGCGGCGCGGTGTGCTCGGCCAGGTACGCCCAGATCGCGGGCGCCGCGATGGCCGCGCCGAGTCCGGTGATGCCGCGGGCGGCGACCAGTAGCGGCAGCGTCGGCGCGGCCGCGCACGCCAGGTTCCCGATCAGGAACACGGCCGAACCGATCAGCACGAACCGGCGACGCGGATGACGATCGGACACGATGCCGAACAGCGGACCCGCCACCGCGTAGACCGCGACGTAGGCGGTGACCACGGTGGCGGCCACCGAGGCGGAGGTACTGAGGGAACGCCCGATATCCGGCAACATCGGTGATACCAGATACATTTCGGCGCCCATGAGGAAGAAAACCGCGTAGAGCAGCATGTGCTGTCCCCACGACGTGGCCTGGTGCGACTCCGGTGCGGGCACCGAACGACCGACCGATGTCCGGGTGGCGCTCACACCGACACCTCCTGTCTCAACGCAAGTGCCGCGTCGAAGGTGACGCGTTGCCGCGGCAGATCCAGTCGCGTCCAGGTGTGATCGAGGATTTCGGCGAATTTCCGCACCGCGGCCGGGCTGTGCACCGGTGAGGGATTGATCCGGAGCCGCTCGGTGCCCTGCGGCACCGACGGGAAGTTGATCGGCTGCGCGTACTGCCGATGGTCCTCGAGCAGGATGTCGGCCAGCCGGCGGCACTTGTGCGGATCCCCGACCAGCACCGGGACGATGTGACTTTCCATCGAAACCATCGGAATCTCCATGTCCGCCAACAGGTCCTGCATCAACCCCGCGCGGTGGTGCAGCAGGATGCGCTCGTTGTCCGATTCCCGCAGATGCCGGACACTGGCCAACGCCGCCGCGGCGAGTGCGGGCGGCATGGCGAGGGTGAAGATGAAGGCCGGGGCGAAGCTGCGGATCGCGTCAAGGATCGGCGCCGGCCCGGTGACGTACCCGCCTGCGGTCCCGTACCCCTTGGCGAAAGTGCCCATCAGCAGGTCGACCCGGTCGGCGCACCCCAGCTGCGCGGCCATGCCGGCGCCCTCGGGCCCGTACATGCCGACCGAATGCGCCTCGTCGACGTACACAAGTGCGCCATAGCTTTTCGCGACATCGCACAGCTCGTTCATCGGCGCGATATCGCCGTCCATGGAGTAGACCGATTCGAACGCGACCACCTTGGGCCGGTCCGGATCCACGCTCGCGAGCAGTTCGGCCAGGTGGCCGGGGTCGTTGTGGCGGAAGATGTGCCGCTCGGCCCGCGAAGCGCGCATGCCGAGGATCATCGAGGCGTGATTCTGCTCGTCGGAGAAGAACACCGCGTCGGGCAGCTGCTTGCCGAGCACGCCGAGAACGGCGTCGTTGACCGCGTACCCGGTGATGAACGTGAGTCCGGCTTCTTTCCGGTGCAGGTTGGCCATCTCCCGTTCGAGCAGGATGTGCGTGTGGTTGTTACCGGAGATGTTGCGTGAACCGCCGGCCGCGACGCCGGAACGATTGATGGATCTGTGCATAGCCTCGACCACCGACGGGAACTGTCCCATGCCGAGATGGTCGTTACTGCACCAGACGGTGATCTCCCGGATCTCGTCACCGCGATGGTGAATGGCCTGTGGAAACCGCCCCGCGAGACGCTCGATTTCCACGAATGTGCGATATCGCCCGGATCGCTCGAGATCGGCGATCTCCTGCTCGAAGAACGCTCTGTAATCGAAGGACATGGCAATCTCCTCATTCGATCTCATCGTGTTCAGTTGTGTCGCCGCACGTCAGCTGGGCGGCGAGTTCTCCCATCCGCTGATCGGCGGATAAGCATCGGGATCGGTGACGACGTCCACGACGGTCGTGGCCGCCTCGACCGAACTCTTCGCCAGCGCGTCACGCAGCTCGACGGCGGTGTGCACGCTGTGTCCCCGCGCGCCGCACGCGGTCGCGATCCGGGCATGGTCGACCGGCCCCAATTCGACCGCGGAGGTCGGCCTGCCGAATTGCACGATCTCCGCGTGCTTCTGATATCCGAGGACCGAGTTGTTCAGGACGATGACGATGACGTGCAATTGCTCGCGGACCGCGGTCTCGATCTCCGCCCAGGCGTGCGCGAACCCGCCGTCACCGACCACGCACACGACCGGGGTGTGCGGCCTCGCCGCCTTCGCGCCGAGCGCCAGCGGCAGACCCCAACCGAGTCCGGCCATTCCGCGCGGCAGCACGAAACGCCGGCCGCCCTCGGCGGCGCGAATGTAGTTGGCCACCCAGATCGAGGAGTAGCTCGCGTCCGCGACGACGATCGCGTCGTCGGGCAGGACGGTGTCGAGTTCGTTGGCGATCCACTCGGGCCGCAACGGAACCCGTTCCGCGGTCCTGACATCGGCGGTTGTGCGCGCGAATTCCGCTCGCGCGGAAGCGATCCGCGCGACGACCGCGTCGCGTTCGGCCGCGCGCCGGGACAGATCCAGGCCCGCGAGCGCGTCGTGCAGGTCCTCGAGGCCCGCGCGGACATCGCCGACCAGCCGCACCGCGGCGTAATTGCGGCCGATCTCCATCGGGTCGATGTCGAGGTGGATGAACTTCGCGTCGGGTGCGAACAATCGCCACCCGTCGGTGCCGTTCTCGTTGGTTCGGGTGCCGGCCAACAGCACCGTGTCCGCACCGGCGAGCCATTCGCGCATGCCGTGCGTCGCACCGTGCGGGCCCATGTAGTACCCGATCGCGCCCACGCTCAGCTCCGCCGCCTCGGACACGATGCCCTTGCCCATCGAGGTGGTCGCGATCGGAAGCGAGGCCTGTTCGGACAATCGGACCAGTGCCGCGCCCGCGTCGGAGGCGACCGCGCCGCCGCCGGCGACCACCACCGGGCGCCGCGCATCGGCCAATTGTGCTGCGGCCCAACGGACTTGATCGGCGGGCGGACGGACGCGATCGAGCGGATACCCGATCGGACTTACCGTGGTGGCCGACGGCGCGGGCGCCTCGAGGACATCCTTCGGCAGCATCAGTACCGCCGGGCCGGGCCGGCCACTGGTCGCGGCACGGAACGCCGCGTCGAGATAGTCGTGCGTGCGCTCGGGATCGTCGAGCCGATCGAACCACTTGCACCACCCGGCGAACAGGCTGCGGTGGTCGAACTCCTGAAAGGCGTTCTTGTTCCGGTGCGGCCGGGGCACATCCTGGACGAGCGCGACGACGGGCGTCGAGGCCTTGGCCGCCTCGGCGAGCGGGGGCACCAGCAGGGTGGCGGCGGGGCCGTTCTGCGCCATGACCACCGCGCAGCGACGCGAGACCCGGGCGAACCCGTCGGCCATGGCGCCGCCCGCGTTCTCGGTGCGATACACGATCTGACGAATTCCGCGGTCTTCGGCGGCCAGCACCAGACTCGACGGTAGACTTTGCGCAAAGAATTCCGAAATGCCCCGATTCTGCAAATTTTCGGCGATCGCTACGGCAACGGTGGCGGCCATCGGCATACTCCTTGCTGGTATCGAATGATCCTGTGGTCAATCCCCGTTCTTCGATCCTCTACCGGCATCTCCGGATCGGTCCAATACGTCTTTCTTCGTCGTTGATAACGAACCCTTATCCGGCTAGGCTGGCCACGTGGAGGACCTGCGACGTGTGCGCTACTTCATAGCCGTGGCCGAGCATCTGCACTTCGGGCGGGCCGCAGCCGCATTGCAAATCACCCAGCCCGCGCTCTCCCAGCAGATCAAGGCGCTCGAACGCGAACTGGGCGTCGAATTACTCATCCGAGACGGCCGGGGTGTGGAGTTGACACAGGCCGGTCACGCGCTCGCCGACGGCGCACCGGATCTGCTGGCCGACGCGGCAGCACTCGAGCGCGCGACCCGCGCCTACGCCGCGGGCAGGGCCGGCGAACTCAGGCTGGCCTTCACCCGTTCCGGTTCGGACAGCGATATCCTCAACCGCATTCGAACCTTCCGAAAAGAATTCCCCGATATCACTGTTTCGACGATCACCGGCTGGACCGCGTGGAATCTCGAGCTACTGGAATCGGGGGAGGTGGATATCGCATTCGTTCGCGGCGATATCACCGATCGGCGTATCCGGACCCGGCTGGTGTCCCATGAGGAAAGCGCGGTCGTGGTATGGCAGGACCACCCGCTCGCGAAGAAACATTCCGTTCATCTCCTCGACATACAGAATGAGCCGATCGTTCTCTGGCCGCGCGCCACCGGGCCGGAATTCTACGACGAATTGGTCGGTCACATCTGGGGCGAAAGGATTCCGCATCTGGTGGCCGAGGAATCCGATGCCGAACAGGTGCTGGATTCGGTGTCGAATCGCACCGGTATCAGCGTGCTGGATCGGCGCAGGGCGACCCGGATAGCCCACGACAACGTCGTGGTCGTGCCGTTCGAGACGAATCCGCCCCGGGTCGCGCTGCGCATCGCCTGGCTCCGCGGCCCGGCCTGGCCGACCGTCTCCGCCTTCCTGGACTGGTGGACCGCCGCTGATGAGGAGTCGCGCCGGCTCGACCTTTCGCAGGGGGCCACATAGTCTGCTCGGCGTGCGAGCGGTGATTGTCGGAGCGGGAGTGTCGGGCCTGTCCACGGCGGCTGAGTTGCTGCGGACCGGACACGAGGTCATCCTGGTCAGCGCCGACCCGATCGCCGCAACGACGTCGTATCTCGCTGCGGCAGTGTGGTTTCCGACCGCGGCGGGGCCGCGCGAGCGCGTAGATGCCTGGGGGACCGAGACTTTCACCCATCTGGCACAGCTCGCCGAGAGCCGGACGCCGGGCGTGCGCATGTGTGAGTCGCTGGCGCTGTACCGACATCGCCCCGGTCCCGTCGGCTGGGGGCACTCGGTTCGCGGCTTGCGCCCGGCCCAGGACTCCGAGCTGCCACCCGGGTACGCCGCCGGGTTGCGGTTCGCCGTACCGCTGGTGGAGATGCCGATCTTCCTGCCCTGGCTGCACGGTCGGGTGGTAGCGGCCGGAGCGCGCGAAGTGCGCCGGGAGGTCCGCGATCTCGGCGAAATCACCGACCTGGCACCGGATGTGGTGATCAACTGCGCGGGCCTGCGCGCCGGTGAACTCGTCGGCGATACGTCGGTCCACCCCATCCGCGGGCAGATCGTCCGAGTCACCAACCCGGGACTGTCGATGTCGGTGCGCGACGAAACGCATCCTCTCGGACGCGCCTACGCCCATCCCCGGGCATCCGACTGCATCCTCGGCGGCACCCTGGAACCCGGCCAGTGGGACACCACCCCGAACCCCGAACTGACACAGTCGATTCTGCGCCGCTGCCGAGATATCGCACCACAACTCGCCGACTGCGAGGTCATCGAAACCCTCGTCGGCCTACGCCCCGGCCGCCCGAGCGTCCGGCTGGAACCCGACCACACCTGCCTGTCCGGCACCCCCGTGATCCACAACTACGGCCACGGCGGCGCGGGTATAACCATCGGTTATGGTTGCGCCCGCGAGGTCGCCGAAATCGTTGCCGCACTCTGATTGTCGGCCTGCCGCGGGCATCCGTCCGGTCAGGGCACCGGTGATCTGGCGTAGGTGTACCGGGTGTCCACCGTGACGATGTCGGCCAGCGTCAACAGCGACGCTGGGACCTCCTCGGCGGTGACGAAATGCTCCAGGCTCGGGACGAAGACCGCGGTCGCGCCGATTCGGCCGACGACGTTGCACAGCCGCCGATGGGGTTCGTCGGTGTGGTCGGAGAATGCGACGATTCGCGACAGGTCGTAGCCGAATCGCCGTGCGAGAGACCGGATCTGTTCCTCGTCCCAGGGTTGGCGCGTGCCCGATACGTCCCGCCGCAGGTATCCGATCGCCACCGGACGGCTCATCGGCGGGCCCACCCGTCGATGTCGTCGCCGGACGGTCTGGAAAGCCACTCTCTACCGGCGGCGAGGAACAGCCGAAGGACGTCCGCGGGAAGCAGGTCCGCCGTCGCCCCCGAAGCGAGGTGCGAACACATGTGCTGACCTGAAAACCGTTGTGGCAATTCGTACATCACAACCTTCGCTCTCGTGCACGACCCTGGGCTGAAGGGCACCCCGACCACGCATGACGAGACAGGCCGCGAACGGCCGGGGAGCCTGTTCTATGTTGCCGATCTCCGATGGTGCATTCAAGGCGTTTCTATGATGCCTTCATGCGACGCGAACGACTCATCGACGCCCGGAAAGCCGTGGGGCTCAACCAAGAACAGATCGCCGAACTGGTCGGTGTGGACCGCACCACCATCGGCAAATGGGAGCGCGGCGACTCCACGCCGCAACCCAATCAGCGCGGGGCATATGCCGAGGCCCTGGGGGTGGAACTGCAAGAGCTCAACGCGATGCTCACCAGTATGCCGCAGGGCGACGGCGAGATGCCAGCCTGGCTGAGCACCTATCTCGGGATGGAACAGTCCGCGACCCGGATCGCCTCCTACGAACCACGATGCGTTTACGGGCTGCTGCAGACGCCCGCGTACGTCGAGGACATCGTCAGCCACGTCAGCTACAACGGGGTGTCGGAGGCGTATATCGCCCGAACCGTCGAGACCCGGCTGATCCGGCAGAAACGGGTCCGCTCCGGCGAGGTGGAGCTGAGCCTGGTCCAGCCCGAGTCGGCGCTGCGCCTGCGGATCGGCACTCCCGACGTTATGGCGGAACAACTTTCGACCATGGTGGAGCTGTCCCGGCTGCCGAACGTCACGCTGCGGATCACCCGGTACGAGGCCGGGCAGTACGAGGCGCGACGGCTGGGCGCGTTCTGCGTCATGTCCCATCCCTGGGGTACGCCGCAGGTTCACATCGAAGGCTACGGAGGCGGACGCTTCATCACCGACGCCGAGGAGGTTCAGTACTTTCAAGGTGTGTACGAGCACGCCGCGAACCGAATCGCGCTGTCCCCCAGTGAATCCCGGAAGTTCATCACTGGCCTGGCAAAGGAATGGAGCAATAGACGATGAACAACACCGATCTGACTTGGCGGGTATCGACCTTCTCGGACAACGGAACCTGTGTCGAGGTGGCGGTGACCCCCGACGGCGGTGCGCTGGTACGCAATTCGAACGCGCGTGAGGCCGGGACGCTCACGTTCACCCAGGCAGAGATGTCCGCGTGGGTCAAGGGAATCAAAGCGGGCGAATTCGACGACTGGGCGTAGCTTCCCGCGCGCGCCGGCCGCGCCCCGGTGTGCCGGGGCACCCGCCGACGCCGGAACCCGACGCCTCACGGTGGGCTACCTCACACCGGAGCCGGTTCACGCGATCCGCACCCGCCCGACGGCGACCGCGCAGCAAGCCGGACCGACGATCAGGCCGCGCACGACCGCTCCACCCGAGAGGTTCGGTGAACGCGCACCGGAGGCGAATTGCGCTCGGGGCGCGGCCTCTTCGAGTTCGCCGACGACGAGACCGCACACGAATCCGCGCAGCGGGCGATCGGGCCCGCACTTCCCGCACCCGCATCCTGTGATCCGGCGCCTCCACCGCGGCGAATGTGACACGCATTGCATGGCCGTAACGAGGCCGGGTCCGGGAAACATACTGTGGATGTGGACCAGCACGGGAATGATCCGGAACCGCGTGGTCGCGACCACATCCGATTCCGGCATTCGGGGGGACCGATGAATTCCGAACGCATCGCGCGCACCGCGCGTTGGCGGCGACTGGCCGGAGCGGTCACCGGGGTCGCGATGCTGGCCGGGCTGGGACTCACGGCCGCCTGTGACGCGACGAGCGCCGCGGAGCCGCTCGCGCGGCCGGTGTGGCTGTGCCGGCCGGGGATGGCCGACAATCCCTGTGATCAGGACCGGTTCGGATCCCCGCAGACGCCGGGACAGACGTTCACGGTCCGGCGTCCGCAGTCGCACACCCGCACCGATCTGGACAGTACGGTTCTCGCGCGTGACGGCGGCGCCACGGTCGACTCCCTGCCCGCCCCGAACCGTCCGGCGGTGGACTGCTTCTACGTGTATCCGACCGTCGACCCGGTGGCGAATCCGCTCGATCAGAGCGGCAATCAGCCGCCGAAGCCGACCGACATCGAGATCGATACGACCTTCGCGCAGGTGGGCCGGCTGATCAGCGACTGCCGCATGTTCGTGCCGAACTATCGGCAGTTGCCGATGCCGCAGGTGTTCGGCCGCAACAGCGGTGTCCTGGATTTCTCCCGCGGGGCCGGGGACGTCGAACAGGCCTGGGACCAGTACTGGACGCACGACAACATCGATCCGGTCACCGGCCGCCACCGCGGAGTGCTGCTATTGGGCCACTCCCAGGGCAGCTATGTCCTGCAAACACTGATCCAGCAGCGCATCGAGGGGAATCGGCAGATGCGCTCGCACTTGATCAGCGCGATCCTGCTCGGCGCGAACACCATCGTGCCGATCGGCCGGGACCGCGGCGCGAACGATACCGGGTCCACCTTCCGCGACCTGCCGATCTGCGCCCGAAGTGAAGTGAGCGCGCCGCTGCCGACCGGTTGCGTCGTCGCGTTCGCGACCTACCGCCAGGCACCCGGGAAGCTGCTGCCCACCAGCGCCCGGTTCGGCCGGACCGACCGCACCCACCAGGTCGCGTGTGTCAACCCCGCGGCCCTGCTCCGCGGCGCGCCGGCCGCCGCGACGACACCGGTGACCGCCGAACTGCCCACCACGGCGGTGACCCAGCACTGGACCGGCCGGCCGTTCGACACCGGATTCGCCCGCTATCCCGGCGCGCTTACCGCGCGGTGCACCGGCGGCATGGACGCCGAGGGCACCGCGCACTGGCTGCAGATCGGCGGCGACACCGGCCTCGCCCGCCCGACCAGCGGAGCCGGGCTGGGTCTGCACATGGACGACTGGCAGTTCGCGCAGGACGACCTGGACGCACTGGCCGTGGCCCAGAGCAAGGCCTGGCTGGCGACCCACACCGGCCCGCACGTCTAGTTCGAACACCTTGCGGTACAGGCTTTTTCGCCGATCACGGCTCACTCGGCGAGCGTCTCCCACTCGAAGCCGTCCGGATCGGTGAACGTGCCGAGCCCGCCGCCGAAGATCACTCGATGCGATCCGGAGCCTTCCGGGGAGACACCCGCGTCCTTCGCCGCGGCGCGCCGCCCGTACAGCGCCAGCTTGATCGCGGATTCCGGGGCGGCGAACTCGACGTATTTACTGCCGAATCCCTTCGCCACCGTCAGGCCGCGCTCGAGGTAGAACTGTTTGGTCGCCTTCACGTCGTCGACGCCGAGCAGGACGACGAAATCGTCCACCGTGCGGGTGGGCGTGCCGGAATCCTTCTTCGCGGAGGTGGCGATCTTCCACAGCGTCCCGTCCGGAGCCTGCACGACCCCGCCGTAGCCCCAGAAACTCTTCTTCGCGGGCTTCACCGCCGCCGCACCGGCCGCGAGCGCGGATTCGAAGTAACTGTCCACGGTGCTGGGTCCGGAGACCACCAGCGAGAGGGTGAAACCGCGGAACCCGCTGGTCGGTGCGTCGCCGGCGCGCACCCGGAGCCGGTCGCCGAGGCCGAAGGCGGCATCGTTGAACGCCGCGGCCGCCACGGGATCGGGTGTGCTGAGGATGACGGATTCGATGGCGGTTGTGTTCTTGGTGATGTTCATGTCGATGACGCTATTCGCGGACCCGGGACCAGCGCTTCTCGATTCCTGACCGGTCCGGGTGGGCTGTGCCCCCGAGCCCGGACCGGCCGCGACCGGGCGATGAGGGGTTAGCATCCAGCCTGTGCCCAGCATGCCGCAGTTCCCGTTCCGAGGTCTCCGCCGAACCATCCCCGCCGCGCGTCCCCGGATTCCGGTGCCGACCGCGCGGGCGATCGTCGATTGCGCGGTCTACCGGGACGGGCACCGGTTGCCGGGCCGGTTCACCCACGCCGCGGCACTGGAGAACGTGCGGGAGAAGGGCTCCGGATTCGTGTGGGTGGGCCTGCACGAACCGGACGACGCGCAGATGGCCGATGTGGCGCACATCTTCGCCCTGCACGAACTGGCCGCAGAGGATGCGGTGCAGGCGCACAACCGGCCCAAACTCGAACGCTACGACGACGTGCTGATCCTGATCCTGCGCACGGTGAAGTACGTCGAGCACGAACGCAACGCGGTCAGCGAGATCGTGGAGACCGGCGAGATCATGGTCTTCCTCGGACCCGATTTCGTGATCACGGTCCGGCACGGCGAGCACACCGGCCTGGCCGGCGTGCGCCACGACCTCGAGGCCAAGCCCGAGCGGCTGGGGCTGGGGCCCAGCACCGTCCTGCACGCGGTCGCCGACCACGTCGTGGACTCCTATGTGGCGGTGACCGCGGAGATCGAAGAGGACGTGGACGAGATGGAGGAGGAGGTCTTCAGCCCGCGCAGCCGCGTCACCATCGAGGCCAGCTATCAGCTCAAACGCGAAGTGGTCGAGTTGCGCCGCGCGGTCGCACCGCTGGCGCTGCCGCTGCAACTGCTCAGCCACGAGTCGAATTTGCCACTGCCCAAAGAGATTCGGCGTTATTTCCGGGACGTGGCCGATCATCACACCGCCGCGGTGGACCGCATCCGCGACTTCGACGAATCGCTCAGCGCGCTGATCAACGCCGCGCTGGCGAAGGTGAGCGTGCAGCAGAACACCGATATGCGCAAGATCTCGGCCTGGGCGGCGATCGCGGCCGTGCCGACCATGATCGCCGGAATCTACGGCATGAACTTCGAGCACATGCCCGAATTGCATTGGGTCTGGGGCTATCCGGCGGTGGTCGGGATCATCCTGATGATCTGCGCCGGACTGTTCGCCAACTTCCGGCGCAACAACTGGCTGTGAGCGGCGGGCGAACGCGATGACCGAATCCCGCCCGGCCGTGCGGCGCTCGGACGCCGAACGCAACCGCGCCCGCATCCTGGACGTCGCGCGCGACGCGCTGGCCGGCTCGGGCGAGGTCAGCCTGCACGCCATCGCCAAGCGGGCGGGCGTCGGGCAGGGCACGCTGTACCGGCATTTCCCGACCCGGGATGCGCTGGTGCTGGCGGTCTACCGGCAGGATGTGAGCGAGCTGGTCGCGGCCGCGGACGCGCTGCTCGCCGCGCACGAACCGTGGGACGCGTTGTGCCGCTGGTTGTTTCGACTCGCCGAATTCGGCCGGGTCAAGCACGGCCTCGCCGGTGTGCTGCAGACCGCCACCCGGGCCGCGCTCTCGGACGAGCACTACCAACCGGTGATCGACGCGATCGACCGGCTGCTGCGCGCCTGCCGGGCCGCCGGGCGGGTGCGCCCGGACATCGAGGCCGAGGAACTGCTGCTCCTGGTCGGTTTTCTGTGGCAGAGCGAGCAGGACGCCGCGTGGCAACAGCGCTCCCGGCGCATGCTCGGCGTAGTGCTGGACGGTTTGCATACCCTGGGGTGAAATTTCGTCCCCCTCAGGGCGCGGGAGTCATCACGAGGGGTGCTGTCGAGCGGGCCTCCGGGCGAGGAAATTAGGGATATGCACTCCGCTCCGTCCCAGCCCAGAGGGGAATCGACCATGCCGACCACGATCGCACCGCTCGCCGACCACCTGCACATCGTGCCCGGGCCGCGGGCCGTGCCCGAGGTCGATCCGAACGCCGTCGTGCGGTCCGCGGGCGGCGACGACCTCACCGCCGGCGAGCTGGACAGCTGGTCCAATCGCCTGGCCCGACTGCTGCTGCAGGACGGCGCGGGACCCGGCACCGCCATCGTCATCGCCATCGACGCACCGATCGAGGAACTCGTCGCCGAACGCGCGGTGGCCAAGATCGGCGCCGTCGCGGTGCGCGACAGCCGGCTGCCCGGGTGCGGGGCGGAACGAGGAATCACCACTCGGCAGTCCCGGCGCCGGACCGACCGTATAATCGAGTGGCTGGTCCTCGATGACCGCACGACGCTGCGACGCTATCTGTCCGGTTCGGACGCGCCGCTCGGTACCGACCATCCGGTGTTGCGCCGGACCGCCTGACCCGGCTCTCCCCGGATGCCTCCAACCGAATATCCGGGGAGGTGCAACCAACCACATTCATCGCACATCTCTTGCCGCGCAACGATTCCCGAGTGACTCGTCGCGATGCGAACAAGTCCGCGCAGCGTCCCGGTACAGTACTCGTCCCGCGACGCGGCCGACGGCACAATCCAGGAAGCGTCATGCAGCAGATCGCCGCCACGTCCGTCGAACCGGCCACTCCCTCGGAAACCTTCGAACTATCGGCCGCTCAGCGCGGCATCTGGTTCGCCCAGCACATCGCGGGTGATGTCCCGATATCGATCGCGCAGTACGTCGAGTTGATCGGCGAGGTCGACATCGACCTGCTCGGCCGGGCGGCACGGCAGGCCGGTCGGGAATTCGGCACCGGCTACCTGCGGCTGGTCGAGGTCGAGGGCCACCCCCTGCAACTGGTGGACAGCACCCTCGACGACCGGCTGGAAACCGTCGATCTGCGCGCGGAATCCGATCCCGAGGCAGCCGCGCAGGCGTGGATGCGCGCGGAGTACCGCGCACCGCTGGATCCGCTCACCGATCGGCTGGTCAACGTCACCATGCTGCGCTTGGCGCGGGATCGCTGGTTCTGGTACTCGCGGATCCACCACATCGTGCTGGACGGCATGGGCGCGCTGACGCTGGTGCAGCGCACCGGCGAGCTCTACAACGCGGCGCTCCACGGCAGGCCCGCACCGAAGTCGAAGGCCGGGGATCTGCGCGCGGTCGTGGAAGCCGATCGCGCATACCGTGATTCGGATCGCTTCGCCGCCGATCGGGCGTACTGGCTCGAGCACCTCGACGGCATGCCGGATCCGGTGAGCCTGGCGGGACGGCTCGCCGACGCCGATGCCCACCCGAGCCGGGTCACCGGCGCGCTGTCGAAAGACACCGGGGCACTGCTGGATTCGGTCGCGCGGGCGGCCTCGTCCGGTGTCGCGCCGACGGTGGTCGCGGCCTTCGGCGCATATCTCGCCGCGATGACCGGCGCAGCGGAAGTCGTGCTGAGCCTTCCGGTTTCGGCCCGCACCACCGCGGTGCTGCGCCGTTCGGGCGGCATGATCGCCAATGTGGTCCCGCTGCGTCTGGCGACGGCGCCGCGGACGACGGTCGGTGAACTGATCGGCGCGGCACAGCGCGAACTCACCGGCGCGCTGCGCAGACAGCGGTACCGCCAGGAGGACATCTTCCGCGATCTGGGCCGGAAGATGGACGAGGCCGCGTCGTTCGGGCCGACGGTGAATTTGATGATGGTGGACACCAGGATTCAGCTCGGCCCGGTCACCGGACGCCTGCACGTGCTGACCTCGGGGCTGATCGAGGATCTGTTCCTTAATCTGTATCCCGGCGTCGGCGGCGAGAGCACGCATATCGACTTCCAGGCCAACGCGAACCTCTACAGCGACACCGAACTGGCCGCCCAGCACGAGCGTTTCCTGGGCTTCCTGCACCGATTCCTCGCCGCCGGGCCGGACGCGCCGCTGTCGGCGGTGAGCACCCTGTCCGAAACCGAACGCGCCGAACTGGTTCCCGCGCGCGGCGACCGGGACGCCGCGATCCGGACGCTGCCGGAAATCCTCTCCGCCGGTGCGGCGATCGACGCCGACGCGGTCGCCCTGGCCGAGGCCGACACCGAGCTGAGCTATGCCCGGGTCGAGCAGACCACCAACCGGCTGGCCCGGGTCCTGCTGGACGCCGGGGCCGGGCCGGAGCGCGCGGTCGCCATCTCGATTCCGCGCTCGATCGAATCGGTGCTCGCCACTGTCGCGGTGGCGAAGACCGGCGCGGCATTCGTGCCGATCGATCCGGCCTATCCGGCGGACCGGATCGAGCATATGGTCCGCGACAGCGGCGTCGTCGCGGGCATCACGGTCGAGTCCGCCCGAAAGTCGTTGCCGGACACGGTGAACTGGCTGATCCTGGACGGGCCCGCCACCGAGGCCGATACCGCCCGCCGACCGGCCGCGCCGATCACCGATGCCGGCCGGCCGCGACCGGTGCGCCCGGACCACACCGCCTACATCATCTACACCTCCGGCTCGACCGGGTTGCCCAAGGGCGTGCTGGTCACCCACCGCGGTCTGGCGAACCTCGTCGCGGGCTCGGGCGAGGGATTCGGCATCGACGCGGATTCGGTTGTCGCGCACGCGGTATCGCCCAGTTTCGACATCTCCGTCGAGGAGATCCTGGTGACCCTGGCACGCGGTGCGACGCTGGCCGTGGTGCCGCCGGCGGCGTACGCGGGCGAGGAGATGACCCGGGTGCTGCTCCGGCACCGGGTCACCCATCTGGACCTCACCCCGGCGGTGGCCGGCTCCCTGGACCCCGCCGACCTGCCGCGGTTGCGCACACTGGTGGTCGGCGGCGACGCCTGCCCGCCCGAACTGGTGGCGCGCTGGTCCGGGCGCACCGTTCTGAACGGCTACGGGCCGACCGAGACCACCATCACCACCACTCTGAGCGAGGCGCTGGTTCCCGGCGGACCGATCACGATCGGCGGACCGACGCGCGGGGTGTCGGCGGTGGTTCTGGATCCGTGGCTGCGTCCGGTGCCCGTGGGCGCCACCGGTGAGCTGTATCTGGCGGGTGCGGGCCTGGCGCGCGGCTACCACCGCCGCACCGGGCTCACCGCCGAACGCTTCGTGGCGAATCCCTACGCTCGCGGCGAGCGGATGTACCGCACCGGCGATCTGGTCCGCTGGTGTATGCGCGAGGGCCGGCACGAGCTGCAATACCAGGGCCGCAGCGATTTTCAGGTCAAGATCCGCGGGTTCCGCGTCGAACTGGGTGAGATCGACGCCGCACTGCAGGGTCTGCCGGAGATCGAATTCGCGCTGACGCTCGGTGCGCGGACCGGTTCCGGCGCGACCGCGCTCGTATCGTACGTACTGCCGCGCCCCGGAACCCGGGTACCTCCGGAAGAGGTGAAAGCCGCTGCGGGACGGTCGCTTCCGGCACACATGGTGCCCGCGGTGGTCATGGTCATCGACCACCTCCCGCTCACGCCGCTGGGGAAGGTGGACCGGAAAGCGCTGCCTGCGCCGGACTTCCGGTCCGAGACCGGGTCCGGGCGCGCTCCCGCGACGCCGCGCGAGGAGGTCCTCGCCGGACTGTTCGCCGATGTGCTCGGCCTGCCGTCGGTGGGTGTGGACGACAGTTTCTTCGCTCTGGGCGGCGACAGCATCGTGTCCATCCAGCTGGTCTCCCGGGCCAAGGCCGCCGGGCTCGGATTCAGCGCCCGGGACGTGTTCGAACGCAAGACTGTTGCCGCGCTCGCCGCGACCGCCGCGGATGTGACCGATTCCGGTGTGCGCGAACTGCCCGGCGGCGGGGTCGGCCCGATCGAGCTCACCCCGATCGTGCACGCGATGCTCGAACAGGGTGAGGCGTGGCGGCGGTTCGGTCAAGCCGTACTCGTCGGCCTGCCCGAGGATGTGGACCGGGCCCGGCTGGCAGCGGCCGCGCAGACCCTGCTGGACCGGCACGACATGCTGCGTTCGACACTGCGCCGGACCGGCAGCGGCTGGGAATGGCATGTGGGCGAACAAGGTTCGGTCGAGGCCGCACCCCTGATCCAGGTTGTGCAGGCGAATTCCGCTGACGAGGAGGCGATTTCGCGCGCCCTGGACGCGGCCGCCGACCTGCTCGACCCCGCGGCGGGGGTGGTGGCGCGCTTCGTCCTGATCGAGCGGGCCGACGCCGCGCCGCTGTGCTGGCTGGTGCTGCACCACCTGGTCGTCGACGGAGTGTCCTGGCGCATCCTGCTTCCCGACCTGGCCGTCGCCGCCCAGGGCGGGAGTCTCGACCCGGTCGGCACCTCCTTCCGGCGCTGGGCACACGGGCAGGTCGGACAAGCGGTCCGAAGGGCGAGCGAACTACCTGTCTGGCAAGGTATCTCGACGCATATCCCGGAGACCGGCCGGCTCGATCCCGCGAGAGATGTCGTGGCGACCATGGCCCAGCGGCACACGGTCCTCGAACCCGGCCTCGCCGATGCCGTGCTGGGCTCCGTGCCGGACCGATTCCATTGCGGCGCGGACGATGTCCTGCTCGCCGCGCTCGCCCTCGCGGTGAGCCGCTGGCAAGGCCGTACCCGCGCGGTTTTCACCCTGGAGGGGCACGGTCGCGAGGAGACCCTGCTGCCCGGCGCGGACATCGCCCGTACGGTGGGCTGGTTCACCAGTGTGTATCCGGCCGCGATCGACCTGTCCGGTATCGATCGGGACGACGCGTTCGCCGGTGGCGCCGCGGCCGGAACGCTGCTCAAGACGGTGAAGGAACAGCTGCGCGCACTGCCGGACAAGGGCGTCGGCTACGGCATGCTGCGCTATCTGAACGCCGAAACCGCACCCGCCCTGGCCGCGGACCCGGTCCCGCAGATCAGCTTCAACTACCTGGGCCGGGCGATCGCGACGGCCGACGAAACACCTTGGCTACCAATGCGTTTCGCGGCCACGCAGGACCAGCGCGCACCGCTGGCCGCCGCGATCGATGTCAACGCGGTGCGCACCGACGCCGGACTCGAGGCGACCTGGGCATATGCCGCACGCCTGTTCGACGCGGACGATCTGGACGAACTGGCCGGGCTGTGGCACGAGGCGTTGCGCGCCCTGGCCGAACACGCGAGCACCGCACACGCGGGCGGGCGCACGCCCTCGGACTTCGCCCTGACTCCGGTGCGGCAAGAACAGATCGACCGCTGGGAACGCGAATATCCCGAACTCGCCGACATCTGGCCGCTGTCTCCGCTGCAGTACGGACTGCTGTTCCACGCGGTCTACGACACCGACACCGCCGACGGATACACGGTGCAATCGCTGCTCACCCTCTCCGGCACCGTCGACGCGCACCGCCTGCGCGCCGCGGCACAGGCCGTGGTCGACCGGCACGAGAATCTGCGCGTCGCGTTCGTGGAGACGCACGACGGCCCCCGTCAGATCGTCTCCGCGCGCGCCGAAATCCATTGGCGGGAGGTAGATCTCAGCTCGATCACCGATTCCGCGGCGCTGCGGCGGGAGCTGGACCGCATCGTCGCGGTGGACGCGAACACCCGATTCGAACTGACCCGTGCCCCGCTGCTGCGGTTCACCCTCGTCCGCATCGATGCGGACACCTGCCGTTTCGTGCTCACCAACCACCATCTCGTGCTGGACGGCTGGTCGACCCCGCTGCTGGTGCGCGAACTGCTGATGCTGTATGTCACCGGCGGCGATGCCTCGGCGCTGCCACCCGCTCGTTCCTACCGGGAATTCCTGACCTGGCTCGATGCCGCCGACGACGCGCGCTCGCTCGCGGCCTGGACCGACTACCTGGCCGGTGTGGACAGCCCGACCCGAGCCATGCCGAGCCTGGCCGATATCGAATCTCCCGAAACCGGCACGGTTTCCACCGATCTGTCCCGCGATGTCGTCATCGCGCTGGAGAAGTCCGCGCGGGAGGCCGGGGCGACGGTCAACACGCTGATCCAGGCCGGCTGGGCGATGGTGCTGGCCATGCTGACCGGCCGCACCGACGTGGTGTTCGGCGCGACCGTGTCGGGACGTCCGCCGGAACTGGCGGGCGTGGAGGAGATGATCGGACTGTTCATCAATACCGTGCCCGTGCGCGTCCGGCTCGACCCCGCCGAGCGGGTGGTCGATCTGCTGGCCCGGGTGCAGGCCGAACAGGCGCGGCTGATGGAGCATCAGCACATCGGCCTCGCGGCCATCCACCAGGCGGTCGGACTCGCCGAATTGTTCGACACCCTCACCGTTTTCGAGTCCTATCCGATCGACCGCGAGGCGCTCACCGAATCGCTGGACGTCGCCGGCATGCGGGTGCTGGACGTCGAGGGCACCGACGCGACACCGTATCCGCTGAATCTGATGACCGTGCCGATTCGCCGGGACGACGGCGACACGCTGCGCATCAGCCTGAAATTCCTGACCGGACATTTGGACTCACCAGCGGCGAACACTCTGCTGGAACGTTTCGTGCGGCTGCTGAGCCAACTCGCGCGGGACGCGCGGTTGCCGGTCTCCCGGGTGCAGTACTGCGACGAGGCCGAACGCCACGCGCTGCTGCCGGTTCGCGGCCCGCGATCGGTGCCCTCGCGCACCATGCCGGAGATCCTCGCCGACGGCGCTCGGATCGACCCGTCCGCCGTCGCGGTCACCGCGGGCGAATTCACCATGACCTACGGTGAACTCGACGCCTGGTCGAACCGGTTCGCCCGAATGTTGTTGCGGCGCGGCATCGGTCGCGAGATCTTCGTGGTCCTGGCGATGACCCGGTCACTGGAATCGGTTGTCGCGGTATGGGCATTGGCCAAGACCGGCGCCGCTTTCGCGCCCCTGGATCCGAGCCATCCCGTGGAGCGGATCGAGCATATGCTCGCCGACTCCAAGGCGCCCATCGGCGTCACCGTGACCGAGACCGGCGAAACGCTGCCCGGCAGCATCGACTGGCTGCTGCTGGACGATCTGAGCACGATCCGGCGCGTCATGACCGTCTCGGACGCGCCCATCACCGACGCAGAGCGCGGCGGGCCGATCGACATCGAGCAGACCGCCTATCTGATCTACACCTCGGGCTCCACCGGCAAGCCCAAGGCGGTACTGCTCACGCATCGCGGCGTCGCCAACCTGGTCGTCTCGCAGCATGACTCACTGGAGGCATCGCCCCAGGCGGCGGTGCTGCAGGTGGCCTCCCCCAGCTTCGACGCCTCGGTCTTCGAACTCCTCACCGCACACAGCGCGGGCGGGCGGCTGGTGATCTCGCCGCCGGAGGTCTACGGCGGCGGCGAGCTGGAACGACTGCTGCGCGCCGAACGGGTGACCCACGCGGTGATCACGCCCTCGGCGCTGGCCACCATGGAACCGGCCGGTCTTCCGCTCTTGCGAATGCTGTCGGTGGCCGGTGAGGCGGCCACGCCCGAACTGATCGAGCGGTGGTCGCCGGGCCGGCGCATGGTGAATCTATACGGGCCCACCGAATTCAGCATCTGGGCGACCGGACCGGCCGAACTCGTCGCGGGCGGACGCATCGCCATCGGCGAGCCGATCCGCGGTGCGGCGGTCACGGTGCTGGACACCTGGCTGCGGCCCGTGCCGATCGGGATCCCGGGCGAACTCTATCTGGCCGGCCCCGCCCTGGCGCGCGGCTACTTCAACCGGTTCGCGCTGACCGCCGAACGTTTCGTCGCAGATCCGTACGGCGCACCCGGCGAGCGCATGTACCGCACCGGAGACATGGTGCGCTGGGTGCTCGACGCGCACAGCCGGCCGGTCCTGGAATACCTGGGACGCAGCGACTTCCAGGTCAAGATCCGCGGCCTGCGGATCGAGCTCGGGGAGATCGACGCGGCGCTCTCGCGCGAGGAGCAGGTCGACTACGCGGTGACGATCGGCCGCGCCGGTCCCGCCGGCACGACCGTGCTGGTGTCCTACGTGCTGCCCGCCGAGCAGGCGCGAGTGGACACCGATGACCTGCGGCAGCGGGTCGCCGCACAACTTCCCGGATATATGGTGCCCGGATATATCGTTGTGCTGGAATCGATTCCGCTCACCCCGGTCGGCAAATTGGATCGCGCCGCCCTGCCGATACCCGACTTCTCCGAGACGAACCGGCCCTACCTCGCGCCGCGAACCCCGGAGGAGGACAGCCTCGCCAGGGTGTTCGCCGAGGTACTCGGCGTAGCGCGGGTCGGGGTCGATCAGTCCTTCTTCGAGCTGGGCGGTAACTCCCTGAGCGCGACCAAGGTGGTCTCCCGGATCAACTCGGCACTGGGATCGACTGTGGCACTGCGGGATCTGTTCGACGCGCCGACCGTCGCGCAGCTGGCCGCGCGGGTCCAGCCCGGCGCGGCGGCATCCGGGCGCCCGGACCTGGTCGCGCGGATCCGCCCGGACCGCATTCCGTTGTCCCCCGCGCAACAACGCATGTGGGTGCTCAACCGGATGGATCCGAGCGCGTCCGCCTACAACATCGCGGTCGCCCTCCGGCTGACCGGCGCACTGGATCTCACGGCGCTGACCGCCGCGCTCGGCGAGCTCGTCGCCCGGCACGAGAGCCTGCGCACGGTGTACCCGGCCGATGGTGACGGCGCGCGTCAGGTCGTCATCGACGCGACCGCGGGAACCCCGGAGATCACGCTGGCCAGCACCGAGGACGGCGCACCGCTGCGGGCCCGGATCGCCGAACTCGGCGGCGCCGGTTTCGATCTCACCGAGGAGCTTCCGCTGCGCGCGGGCGTTTTCGCCCTGCCGGCCCCGGACCGGACTCCGGTCCACGTCGTGGTGCTGGTCGTGCACCACATCAGCGCCGACGGCGCCTCGATGGCTCCGCTGGCAGCGGACCTGATCACCGCCTACGCCCGGAACGCCACCGGCATCGGTGCGGTCCCCGCGCCACTGCCGATCCAGTACGCCGATTTCGCGATCTGGCAGCGCGAGCTGCTCGGCCCGGAGTCGGATCCGGAATCAACTGCCGCACAACAGATCCTCTTCTGGCAGAAGACGCTCGCCGGTGCGCCGGAGGTGCTCGAACTGCCCGCCGACCGCCCGCGACCGGCGGTTCAGTCGATGCGCAGCGCCGATATCGGTTTCACCGTGGATGCCGAAAAGCACCGTGCACTGGTCGCTTTCGCGGCCGAACACGCGGTGACGCCCTTCATGGTCGTGCACGCCGCGCTCGCGGTACTCACCGCGCGCCTGGGCGGCACCGGCGACGTGGTCATCGGCACGCCGGTGGCCGGGCGCGGCGACCGGAACCTCGACGCGCTGGTCGGCATGTTCGTCAACACCCTCGCCCTGCGCACCCGGGTCGACCCGGCCGCCGGTTTCGCCCAATTCCTGGACACCGTCCGCTCCGCGGATCTGGACGCCTTCGCCCACGCCGACGTGCCGTTCGAGCATCTGGTCCAGGTGCTGGACCCGGATCGCTCGACCGCCTACCACCCGCTGTTCCAAGTCTCGCTGAGCCTGCAGAACTATGTGGAACCGGTCCTGGAACTGCCCGGGCTGCACGTGGAAATCGAGCAGGTGGACCGCGACTGCGCGCAGTTCGACCTGACTTTCGATCTGCGCGAGCACTTCTGCGAGCACCGACCGGCCGGACTGGACGGTGTGCTGACCTACGCCACCGACCTGTTCGACGAGACGACCGCGCGCACCCTGGTGACCCGCTGGCTGCGGATTCTCGATGCGGCGCTCGCCCGGCCGCGAACACCGCTCGGGGATATCGAAATCCTCGACTGCGCCGAACGGGCCGCGCTCGTCCCGCTGCGCGGTGCCGAATCCGTCGGCACCACAACACTTTCGGCGTTGTTCACCAACACGGTCGTCCGCTACCCGGACCGCCCCGCCCTCATCGCCGACGGGCGCACGATCACCTATCGCGAACTCGATGAGCAGGCCGGACGACTGGCCGCGCTACTCGGCGACACGGGGCCGGAAACCGTGGTGGCGCTGGGTCTTCCGCGCTCGGCGGAACTGTTCGCCGGTGTCTGGGCGGCGGCACGGGCCGGCGCGGCCTTCCTGCCGGTGGATCCGCGTCATCCCGCCGAACGCATCGAACATATGCTCACCGATTCCGGTGCGCGCGTGGGAATAACCCTCGCGGCCCATCGCCCGCAACTGCCCGACACCACGCACTGGATCGTCCCGGACGCACCCGAAGATACCGGCCCTTCGCGAATCGCACTGCGGGACATTCGCGTTCACCCCGACTCTCCGGCATGGCTGATCTACACCTCGGGCTCCACGGGGCTGCCGAAGGGCGTTTCGGTGACCCATCGCGGCATCGCCGATCTGATCGCCACCCAGGCCGACCGGCTCGGCCTCGGGGAGAACGCACGGGTATTGCAGGTGGCCTCACCGAGTTTCGACGCGGCGGTGTTCGAGGCGCTGATGGCCTTCGGATCCGGTGGCGCACTGGTGATCTCGCCGCCGGAGGTCTTCGGTGGAGCCGAGCTGGCCGCGCTGATCGATGCCGAGGCGGTGACCCATGTGGTGATCACACCGTCGGCGCTGGCCACCATGGACCCGGACGACGTGCCCGATGTCCGGGTGCTGGCCGTCGCCGGTGAGGCGATGGGCGCGGAGCTGGTCCAGCGCTGGGCGGGCGACCGCACCCTGATCAATATGTACGGCCCGGCCGAATTCACCATCTGGGCGACGAGTTCGCCGCTGTCGGCCGGTGCGCCGGTCGCCATCGGCACGCCGGTGCGGGGCGCGGCGGTGCTGGTGCTGGACGACCGGTTGCATCCCGTTCCGGCCGGTGTAGGCGGCGAGCTGTATCTCGCCGGCCCGGCGCTGGCCCGCGGCTATCACGCCCGCACGGGCCTGACCGCCGAACGTTTCGTCGCGAATCCGTTCGGCGCGCCCGGTGAGCGGATGTACCGCACCGGCGATCTCGTGCGCTGGACCGGAATCGGCGCGCAGCAGCGGCTGGAGTACCTGGGCCGCACCGATTTCCAGGTCAAGGTGCGGGGCCAGCGGATCGAGCTGGGCGAGATCGATGCGGCCCTGAACCGCATCGAGGGCGTCGACTTCGCGGTGACGCTGGGCGTCCCCGGGCCCACCGGCGCGACCGCGCTGGCGGCCTACCTGGTTCCCGAACCCGGCGTCGAACTCGATATCGCCCGGATACGTTCGGCGGCCTCGGAAGTCCTGCCGGGGTACATGGTGCCCGCGGCGTTCATGATCCTGGACGCGGTGCCCATCAACGCGGTCGGCAAACTCGACCGCCGGGCGCTGCCCGAACCGCGGTTCGCGGCCGCCCGCACCGAGTACCGGGCGCCGGCCACCCCGACCGAGCGGGCGCTGGCCGATGTGGTCGGCGAGTTGCTCGGCATCGAGCAGGTGGGCGCCGACGATTCGTTCTTCGCACTCGGCGGTGACAGCATCATGGCGATCCAGCTGGTGTCGCGAGCCAAACAACTCGGGGTGAGCTGCACACCGCTGCAGGTGTTCGAACACCGCACGATCGCGGCGCTGGCCTCGGCGGCCGACGCGGAAGCCGAAACCCTCACCCTCGACGAGTTGCCCGGCGGCGGTGTCGGGGAGGTCCCGCTCACCCCGATCGTGCACTACATGCTCGAAAGGGGCGGCGACTACGGACGTTTCGCGCAGAGCGCGGTGCTGGAACTGCCGCTGGGCATCGAACGCGCGCAACTCGTCGCGACCCTGTCCGCGGTGATCGACCGGCACGATATGCTGCGCGCCCGGCTCGTCGGCCATGGCGTGCACCCGCGCCTGATGGTGGCCGAACCGGGTTCGATCGAGGTGGACGCCCTGGTCCACCGGATCGGATGCGATACCGAAGACCCGGTCGAACTCCGGGAATACGCCGCCAGCGAACTGGATTCGGCGGCGAACCGGCTCGATCCCGCGAACGGTGTAGTCCTGCAATTCATCTGGCTGGACCCGGTGGGCGACGCGGGCTCGCGGACGAAACCGGGGCGACTGATGATCCTCGCCCACCACCTGGTGATCGACGGTGTCTCCTGGCGCATCCTGGTGCCGGATCTCATGGCCGCCTGGGCCCAGGTCCGCACCGGCGCCACCGCGGTCCTGGCCGACACCGGCACCTCGATGCGCCGGTGGGCGACCGCGCTGAGCGACCAGGCCCACGCACCCGGCCGCGTCGCCGAACTCGGCTACTGGCAGAACGTCATCGAAGGATCCGACCCACTCATCGGACCGCGCGAGCTGGACCCGGCCGTGGATCGCGCGCACACCGTGCGCAGCATCGATCGGCAGGCCGATGCCGCGGTCACCGAGGCCTTGTTGACCACGCTGCCCGGCCTGTTCGGCGGCGGCGTGCAGGATGCCCTGGTGGCCACCCTCGCGCTGGCGCTGCGGCGGTGGCGCGATACGGCGGAATCCAGCGTGCTGCTTCGCCTCGAGGGCCACGGCCGGCAGCAGGAAGTGGTTCCGGGAGCGGATCTTTCGCGCACGATCGGCTGGTTCACCACCCTTTATCCGGTGCGGCTGGACTTGACGGGGATCGATGCCGCCGATGCCCTGGCGGCGGGCCCGGCCATGGGCGCGGCCATCGCGACGGTCCGCGATCAGCTTCTCGCCGTGCCCGACAACGGAATCGGCTTCGGGCTGCTGCGTTATCTCAACCCCGCCACCGCGGCCGAACTGCCGCGACGGCTGCCGGGCCGGGTGAGCTTCAACTACCTCGGCCGTTACGCGACCGGCGAGATCCCCGCGGGCCTGGAAGGGCTGGGCTGGTTGCCCGCCGACGACCTCGGCGAGCTGCATGCCGCCGAATACCCCGATGTACCAGTGCAATCCGCCGTCGAGGTGACCGCGATGGTCGTCGGGGATAGCCTGCGAGCGAGTTTCGGCTTCCCCGGAACGCTGCTGCCCGACGACGCGGTCGCCGAGCTGGCCGATCTGTGGATCGAGATGCTCACCGCGGCAGCATATTTCGCCGAATCACCGAACGCCCGGACCATCGCGGCGCGGTATGCGCCGACGACCGAGCCCGGCGCTTCGGGCGGTCTCGGACTCGATGTGGTGCTGCCGATCCGGCCCGGCGGCACGAAACCGGCGCTGTTCTGCGTCCATCCCTCCTCCGGAATCGCCTGGACCTACCTCGGTTTCGCGGAATCGCTCGCCGCGGACCGGCCAGTCTACGGACTGCAGGCCCCGGACCTGGGTGGTCGCGAACCCTCGCCACGCTCGATCGAGGAATTCGCCGAACGCTACGTCCGGGAGATCCGCGCGCTCCAGCCGCACGGGCCGTATCACCTGCTGGGCTGGTCCTTCGGCGGGCTCATCGCCCATGCGATCGCGGCCCGGTTGGAACGCGACGGCGGCCCGGTCGGCGTGGTGGCCCTGCTCGACGCCGACACCGCGGATATCGACGGTGACAGTATCGAACGGCTCGACGCGGGGACGTTCGTGCACGAATTCGGCTCGGTGTTGGGCATCGAGAACGTCCCCGCCTCGGCCACCGCACAGGATGCCGCGGATCTGATCCGCGACCGGCTCGGCGGCGTCGAACTCGTCGACGCGGCCACCCTCGAACGCATGGCCGCCTCCTACAACGCCGCCGCGCGCACCCGGACCGGCTACCGGCGACCCGTATTCCACGGCGACATCGTGTATTTCAGCGCGACCGCCGGCACATCCGAGATCTTCGGCCCCGACGGCTGGCGGCCGTACGTGACCGGCGAGATCACCACGCACGAGGTCGATGTCGCCCACGACGACATGACCGCACCGCACGTGCTGCCCATCATCGCCCGCGTGCTCGACGAACATCTGGGAGGCAACGATTAACGGTTCTCCTGCATGAATGCAGGAGATTTCCAGCTCAGACTGCAACCACACCACCCACCTGGAGGAGGGGATCCGATTGTCTTACATCCTCGACACCGACGTGGCCCCGTTCTGCCACGGCCAGAATCACTCTGGCAGCGTTCCGATCCCGACTGTCGGCGTAGCCGCAGTCCTGGCACCGGAAGTCTCTCTCGTGCAGTTCGAGTCGCTTGGTTCTCGCGAAACACCGGCTGCACGTCATGGTCGTGTAGGCTGGCCGGACCATCACCACCTTCCGCCCGGCCCGCACGGCACGCTCGACAAGTTCCCGCTTCGCCGCACCGATCGCCGCGTCCGCGGCCTTGCGCGCCATGCTCGACTTGGCAAGAAAGAGCGGATTGAAGTCCTCGACCGCGATCAGATCGTAAGTCGCAACGACTCGTTTCGCCCACACCCGGCAATCGTGGACAGTTTGCCGAGCAGCTTTCTTCGCCAATCGGGCAGCCTGCATCTTGGCGTCGCTGTATCCCCGCGACTGCGGTCGACCCTTCCGATACCGCCGCGCCATCCTGCGTTGCGCCTTGGCCAACTCGGCGGCGCATCGTTTCCGATGCCCGAGATACGGCAAATCAAAGCATGGGTCAGTAGCAGTGGCAGTCGTGGTCACACCCCAGTCGATACCGATCTCACCCTCAGCACGCGAATGTGCCGGGATCTCCCGGCGCACCACGAACGAGGCATACCAGCAGCCCAAATTGTCTCGGTAGAGACGAACCGACGTTGGCGCCGAGGGCAGCTCACGCGACCACACAACCGGAATCGCGAGGCCTTTCGGCAGCATCAGACGACCATCCCGGATCGAGAATCCACGCGTCGTATATTCCAACGACGGCAAGGAAGTCTTGCAAGACTTGAACTTCGGGCGACCACGCCCCTTCACCTTGAACGAATGGTCCAGCGCTCGGGCGTAGTCACGAAGCATCTGCTGCTGGGCGACCTGGGATCCCTCACGCAACCACGGCAATCTCGCCCGCGCTCCGGTAAGCAGCTTCCCGAGTCGCGCGAAAGTCGGCTTCTGCCCGGATCTCTGCTGGTGAACCGCCTCGTTCCACAACCACCGGCAACGGCCCCACTCCGCCAGCAACGCAGTCTCAGCAGTGCGCCCAAGCCGCAACCGGTACGTGTAGCGCACGACCTCATCCACTCGAACATACTATCGAAAGAAATTGTGATGCAACGAAATCAGAACAGCAGTCTTTTCATCCCAGCCGTCAGCCACAGGGGATCCCAGGAAGGATATCGATGAGTTCCGGACACGGAGTCCTGGTCGAGGGGATCGAGAAATCCTTCGGCGAGGTGGCCGCGTTGCGCGGCATCAGTTTCACCGCGGAACCGGGCGAAGTGCTCGGTATCCTGGGGCCGAACGGCGCGGGTAAGACCACGACCGTGAACGTGCTGTCCACGCTGATCGCGCCGGACCGCGGACGTGCGCTGGTCGCGGGGCACGACGTGGTCGCCGATCCGGCAACGGTGCGCCGATCGATCATGCTCACCGGCCAGTACGCCGCCCTGGACGACATGCTCAGCGGGTTCGAGAATCTGGTGATGTTCGGCAGGCTGATGGGCCTGCGTAAACGCGCCGCGCGCGCCCGCGCCCAGGAGCTGATCGGCGAATTCGACCTCACCGCCGCGGCGGGACGCAAGGTGGGCACCTATTCCGGCGGTATGCGGCGGCGGATCGATATCGCCTGCGGACTCCTCGTGCGGCCCGAGGTGGTATTCCTCGACGAACCCACCACCGGCCTGGACCCGCGCAGCCGCCAGAGTGTGTGGGACCTGGTGTCGGACTTCAAGAATGCGGGCATCACCACCCTGCTCACCACGCAGTACCTCGAGGAAGCCGACGCGCTGAGCGATCGGATCATCGTCATCGATCACGGCGTGGTGATCGCCCAGGGCACCGCCGACGAACTGAAATCCCGTATCGGAGGCAGTTATTGCGAGGTGGTGCCCGTCCATGCGGCGGATCTGCCCGTTCTCACCGACGCGCTGTCCGGACTGCTGCCGCCGGAGTTCGGCCTCCCGGTCGAATCGGACCGGATCGCGATTCCCGCGCCGGACGGACATCGCACCCTCGCCGAGGTGCTGCGCCGGATCGACGCGACCGGACTCGACGTGGTCGACATCGCCCTGCGCCGGCCCTCGCTCGACGAGGTATTCCTCCGGCTCACCGGTCGCCCGGCCACCCAGGCCGAGGCCGAACGCGCGGAGGTGAGCGTATGACCGCCCGGATCTGGCCGGCGCGCGCGGGCGCGACGCCGCGACGGACACAGCAGTGGTGGGTGCTGACCGTCCGGACGATCGTCCCGGCGGTGCAATCCGGCGAACTGCTGACTTCGATCCTGGCGCCCGCCGCCTTCACCGCCAGTTTCTACATTCCGCTGAAGACGATCATGACGTTCACCGGAACCGGATTCAGCAGTTACGCCCAGTTCATGATGCCGCTGGTGATCCTGCAGGCGTCGGCGTTCACGGCGGTCTCGGCCGCGTTCCGGGCGGCCGGTGACGCGGTCGCCGGGCTCAACCGGCGATTCGGCTCGATGCCGATCGGCCCGCTCATCCCGGCCTCGGCGCGGTTGTGCGGCAACGTCTTCCGGCTGCTGATCGCGCTGGCGGCCGCGCTGCTGTGCGGATACGTCATCGGCTTCCGGTGCTACCTGGGCACCGCGCGCACGATCGAATTCCTGCTGTTCTCCATCCTGATCGGGACGGCGTTGATCCTGGCCGCCGATGTCATCGGCACCGTCTCGCGCAGCCCGGAGACGACCGCGCAGGCGCTGGTGTTGCCGCCGCTGATCTTCGGCATGCTCTCGACCGGCCTGGCACCGGCGAACCAATTCCCTTCCTGGGTACAGCCTTTCGTTCGCAACCAACCCGTGTCGCAGTGGGCCTCGGGGCTGCGCGCACTGGCCGGGGACCGCTGGCCGCACGGCGAGTCGGTGAGCGTCGCGCTGCTGACTCCCCCGATCGTGTGGGCGGTCGCGATTCTCGTTTTCTGCCTGGGGTTTTCGATCCGTCTCGGCAAAGGAAGAGCATGACCGCACTCATCGCCGATCGCGCGCCGCGGCCGGTGGCCGGGCCGGAGACGTCGGTTTCCGCGCTGGCGCTGCACACCATGATCCAGACTCAGCGGCTGTTGCTGCGCTGGGCGCGCAACCCCGTCGCGCTGCTGGAGACGCTGATCATCCCGTGTCTGCTGCTGATCATGCTGGACACCGTGATCGGCGACCAGATCCGCCGGTTCACCGGCACCGACGCGCTGAACAGTTCGGTGCCGCTGGCCACCGTCGTCGGCGCACTGTCCGGGGCGGTGGCCAGCGGCATCCTGCTCGGGCGCGAGCGGGACGCGGGACTGCTGGCCCGGTTCTGGGTACTGCCGGTCCATCGCGCCTCGGGCCTGGCCTCGCGCATCCTGGCCGAAGGCTGCCGCATCCTGGCCGGGACACTGGCGATCGTCCTGGTCGGCTATGCGCTGGGTTTCCGGTTCCGCGAAGGTTTCCGGGCCGCGATCGGATTCGTGTGCATTCCGGTGCTGTTCGGCGTGGCCTTCGCCGCGATCGTCACCGCCGTGGCGGTCTTCACCGCGAAATCCACACTGGTGGAAGGGATTACGATCATCACCTCGCTGATGATGTTCTTCAGTACCGGATTCGTCCCGCTGCCCGCGTATCCGCAGTGGATCCGGCCCGTGGTGCACAATCAGCCGATGTCGACGGCGGTCGACACCATGCACGCGCTGGCCGCGGGCGGGCCGCTGGCCCGGCCGCTGACCCTGACGTTGCTCTGGTCGATCGGTGCGATCGTGGTCTTCGCGGTGCCCGCCGCCCTGGGCTATCGTCGCGCGAGCCGGCGATGACACCCGCCCGAAGATCATTTACCGCGGTGCAGGATTCCGGTCAGATTCGTGGCCACGCCGTTCGTGTAGGTGAGGGTGCCGTCCGGATTGCGCTCGAGCGTGGTGATCACGCCCAGGCGTGCACACGGCTTGGCCGGGCTGTTCTCGACAGGTCTGGCACGCAACATGATTCGCGCGGGCCCGGCCAGGGTCAGCGTCTCCTTGCGGGTGCAGGTGCCCTGTTTGGCACGACCCGCCGTGACGGCGGTGCCGACCTCCTGACCGGTCTTTCCCGGTTGCAGGGTCACCGTGACGTCGAAGGTACCGGCGCCGTCGGTCGCGCTGCCCTTCCAGGAGCCGGCGTAGGCGGCCGGTAGCTGATCGTCCGCCCGCGCCGCGGGCGCCCCGGAGGACGTGATGCCCGGATGTCCGGCGCCGGAAGTCTCCGATCCCGGATTCGCGGTGGCGACCGCGGCCTTCCCGGCGCCTGCCCCGGACCCGTTGCCGGTCACCGCGACACCGATCGCCACGGCCCCGAGCAGCGCTACGGCGGCCACGCCCCCGATGACGAGCGGACGCCGCCCGGCCCGGATTCCCGGCATCCGCGCGGTGCGCGGGCCGGCGTGCGGAACCGAGGCGGTCGCGGTTCGCGGACCATCCCATCGGGTTCCGGTACGCACCGCCGTATCGCCGATGTCGGTCTCGCGCGGCGGGGCGGTCTCGATCGCTGCCAATTCGTCTGCGCGGCGCTGGATTTCAGCCACGATCGGTGCGGGCAACCATCGATCCGGGCCGGGCGGACGCAGCGCCGCGAGCTGGCGGACGATCTGCGCCGGAGTGGGCCGATCTCGCGGATCCTTGGCCAGACACGCCGCCGCCAGGCCCCGCACTCGCTCGGGAACGCCGTCCAGCCGCGGCTCCTCCTGGATAACCCGCCACAGCATGGCGATCGTGTCGCCGGTGCCGAACGGGGCGGCGCCCGTGGCCGCGTAGACCAGCAGGCCGCCGAGGGCGAAGACGTCGCCCGGCGGACCCGCGACGCCGCCGGTGATCTGCTCCGGCGACATGTAGCCGGGCGAGCCGATGATCTTGCCCGTCGTGGTGAGCGCGGTCTCGCCGTCGGTCGCGCGCGCGATCCCGAAATCGATCACTCGCGGACCATCCAGCGCCACAAGCACATTCGACGGTTTGAGATCGCGATGCACCATCCCGGTGGCGTGCACGTCCAGCAGCGCGCGGGCCAGTCCCGCGGCGAGCGCGATCAGCGAGGGTTCGGGCAGCGGGCCGAAAGCCTCCACCACATCGGTGAGCGAGGGGCCGCACACGTATCCGGTGGCCAGCCATGGGCGGGGACCGTCGACGTCGGCGTCGTAGACCGGCACGGTGTGCGGTCCCGCCACGCGCCGCGCCGCGGCGACCTCGCGCCGGAACCGGGTGCGAAAGGTGTTGTCGCCGGCCAGGTCCTGACGCACCACCTTCACCGCGACCGTGTGTCCGGCACCGTCGCGCCCGAGGTAGACGCAGCCCATCCCGCCGGCGCCGAGGATGCCCAGCAGCCGGTACGGCCCCAGGGTCTCCGGATCGCCGACACCCAGTGGCCGAGCCGGGATGGGTGACCGTCGCGTCGCGACCGTCTCACGCATCGGAGGCTGATTCATCAACACACACTTTCCGTTCGGCCGCGGGCATCGGCCGGGTCGAGACCGCCCGGACGCCGATCGGCGGCGAACGTCGATCACACGCCATGCCGACGAGGATAGTGGGACGCCGGCCGCGGCCGTGTCGCCGCTCCGGTGGCCCGCCCGGCGACATCGGCCCGGAATCGCCTTGTGAACTGGGATTTCGCCGTGCGGCAACGCCGTCGCGGGCGGCGGGAAATGCTGTGGCATCCATCCGGGAGTGCGGCTAGCATGACCAGCACGGGAGGGGCGGGGGGCTGGTAGCCGCTCGGGCTGTGCGGCCGTTCGATCCCACGGGTGAACGGGGGGTGCCATGACGACGCGCGAGGAGTACGAACGCGCCGCCGCGACCGGCGACATCGATGCGATGCACGATTTCGGCCAGTATCTCGAACGTTCGGCCCCGCCCGATATCCCCGCCGCACTGGACTGGTACGAGCGCGCCGCGGCCGGCGGGCACCGTTGTGCGATGAACGATCTCGGCCGGCTCGCCGAAGGCGCCGACCCGCCCGATCTGCGGTCCGCGCGCGAATGGTACGAGCGAGGGGCGATCGCGGGCGACGCCACGGCCATGTACAACATGGCCGGACTGCTCGCCGACCGAACGACTCCGGCGGATCCGGCCGGCGCGCGGCCGTGGTACGAGCGCGCCGCGGCGGCGAACTACCAGGACGCCTACTTCAAACTCGCCTATCTGCTCGCCGAACGCATCGATCCGCCGGACCCGGCCGCCGCGCGCACTTGGTACGAGAAGGCCGCCGAGCACGGCGATTCCATCGCCATGTACAACATCGGCCAGCTGCATCGATACACCCTCGAACCGAAGGATCCGGTCGCCGCCCGGCACTGGTACGAGCGGGCCGCCGCCGGCGGATACACCAGCGCCGCATTCACTCTCGGCCTGATGTCCGAGGCCGACAACGATATTCCCGAAGCGATCCTCTGGTATGAGAAGGCTGCCGCGGACGGCCACGCGGGCGCCATGAACAACCTCGGCACCCTGCTCGAGGCCAAGGTGCACACTCCGAATCTGCCCGCCGCCACCGACTGGTACGAGCGGGCCGCCACCGCCGGCAATTCGAATGCGAGGACCAATCTCACCCGCCTGCGCGGGGCCGCGCCGGAACGACCGAGCGTCGAACGAACGGTCCTGCCCGCCGGCGTGGTCCGCGCCCGGGGCGCGGCGCGCCCGAAAGCCACCGCGGACTCCCCCATCGCGACGGCCCTCGATGCGCTGATCGAGGAGACACCCTACCGGCACAACCCTTTTCGGCTCGCCGGGCTGCACACCGACGCCGATTCCCGTCAGGTTCGCAAGCGCGTCACCGAGCTGGAGGCGGCCGAGAAGCTGGGCGCCCCGCTGACCCGCGCCACCGCCCTCGCCGTATCCCCGCCGCCCGATGCCGCCGATGTGAAGGCCGCCCTCAACCGCCTGCGCGAGCCGGTGAATCGTCTTGTGCAGGAACTGTTCTGGCTCTGGCCGTGTACCGATGACGATCCGGCGCTCGCGGCGCTGTCCCGCGCCGACACCGCCGGCGCGGAGCGCGTCTGGCTGGACCGAATGGGCCGGGACGCGATCGCCGCGCACAATATCGCGGTCCTGCGGCACATCCAGGGATTCGAGACCTCCCGCGGGCAGGCCCCGGAAACCTGGCTCGACGCCCTGACCGCGTGGGCTTGCGCCGTGGACGACGAAACGGTGTGGCAGCACCTGCGGGAGCGCGCGTCCCGGATCGACGACCGCCGCCTGGACGCCGCAGCGGTCGAGGAGTTGCGCGGTGCGCTGCCCGTGATGCTGCTGCGCCTGCAGGGCGCGCTCATCGTGAATGCCACGGCGAACGATGATTTCGCGACCGCCGACCTGCACATCGCGGTACTCGACCGGTTCGCCGAGCAGGTGCGGGCCCATCCGGGCGCGTTCGACGCCACCGCGGTCGACGACGCCCGCGGCTGGGCGGTCCGCAAGCTGGCCGCGCATCTGAAATCGATTGCGGACGAGGCACATCGGGCCGGTGCGCAGCGTCCGGCCGAGGCCGCCCGGGCCGTGGACCGGATGCTCGATCGCGCCCGGGTGCCGCTGCGGGTCATCGACCGGCTGCGCCCGCCGTCCGATCCGCTCGGCGCCGGTGCGCACGACGATATCGTCGGCACGGCGATCTTCTGCGATATCCAGCACTACAACGAGGTCAGGGATATCGCGTCGAGTGTCGCGATGCTCGAACGACTCGGCCCGATCGCCACGACCACGGCCATCCGCGATCGTCTGAGCAAGGAGTGGTCCGCCGCGGCGACGCTCCAGGTGGACAAGCTCTGCGCCGCCGCCCGCACCGGCACCGAAACGGACAAGAAGCAGGGTTTGCGGGCCGCACGCGATCTGCTGGACCGAACCCGGTTGCCACTGGCCAGGATTCGCGCGAGTGACGATCCCGGCGGTGAGCGTCTCGCCCGCGCGAACGACCACATCGCCACGACGGCGACCTCGTGCGCGGTGTCCTACTGCAACCAGACCGGCGATCTCGAATCCACCGAACAGGTGCTGCGCCGAGTACAACCGCTGCCCGTCGGCGCCGAGACGCGCACCTTCGTACAGGAGCAGATCACCGTTCTCGCGGGCATGCTGCGCGAGCGCGAGGAGGCCGCGCGGCTGCGGAACACCTGCTGGTTCTGCCGAGGCCGGCCCGCGGCGCAGGGTGGGCACTACCCGTTCGGCCTGCACCGCGACGTGACGTATTCGGGAAACACCAAGCGCTGGCGCACGCTGACCGTCGAGGTGCCGCGGTGCGAGCCGTGCCGTCAGCTGCATCTGCCCGAGCAGAGCAGGCGCAACAAGCTCGGTGGCGCGGTCGCATTCGCCATCCTGGGGGCGATCTTCAGCTTCTTCATCGGGCTGGCCGCGCATCCGGTGTTCATCGTCACCGGGATCTGCGTGTTCGTCGCGCTCGTCACCGGTGTCGGCCTGCTGTCGATGGGCAGCGACGAGATCAAGAACCGGGCATCGGCATACCCGCCCGTGACCGAACTGCTGGGCCAGGGATGGCGAACCGGCGAGCGGCCCGCGTAGCCGCCCGACGAAGGGGAGAAAGTATGGCGGACAGGGATTTCCGGCCACTGCTGGCCGATCTGGCGACCGGCGTCTGGCGGTTGGGCAACAAGCTCGCCGACAACGACGCCGACGCGGATCCGGCGAAACTGCTGCGCGCGGTGACCCGTCAGGTCACCTCGATGGCGGACGCCTTGGCCGAGGCCGGTATCCGGGTGCAGTCGCACACCGGGGAACCGTTCGACGGCGGACAGTCGGTGCAGGTGATCGCGTACGCGACCGCGACCGCCGTCGACCGGGAGCAGGTCGCCGAGACGATCATGCCCACGGTGTACGTCGATGGCGTCCTCGTGCAGATGGGCCAGATCATCGTGGCCACACCGGAATCCGCGGAATCCGATTCCTGAACTCGCCGCGGTGTTCGGCGCACATCCGCCACCACGGTGTGGCACAACCTTTTTCGGAGGAGATATGGCACGGTCGACGGTTGATTTCGGAATCGATCTCGGCACCACCAACAGCGCCATCGCCGTCCTGCACGGCGTCGACGCCGAGGTGATCAAGAACAACGAGGATTCCGATACCACGCCGTCGGCGGTGTGGATCGACAAACGCGACCGGCTACGGGTCGGCCGGGCCGCCAAGGAGCGCGGCGAATCCGACCCGGACAACACCGCCTCGGAGTTCAAACTGCGCATGGGCACCGCGGGCGAATCGGTGCGTTTCGCCGCCAGCGCACGCGAACTCACTCCGCCGCAGCTGTCCGCCGAGGTGCTCAAGACGTTGTGCGCGGATGTCGAGCAGCGGCTGGGCGAGAATATCGAGGCCGCGGTGATCACCGTTCCGGCCGCATTCGACATGAGCGCCTGCGACGCCACGCGCGCCGCGGCCGAGGCCGCCGGACTGCGCTTCTCGCCGCTACTGCAGGAACCGACCGCGGCCGCGCTCGCCTACGGTTTCCAGGCCACCGACGACAATGCCCGCTGGCTGGTGTACGACCTGGGCGGCGGCACCTTCGACGCCGCGGTCATCCAGCTGCGCGACGGCGAGTTCACGGTGCTCAACCACCGCGGCGACAACTATCTGGGCGGCAAGCTGATCGACTGGCGGATCGTCGAGGAACTGTTGATTCCCGCGGTTCGCGACGAATTCGGGCTGTCCGATCTCACCCGCGGCGCCGCCCGGTGGCGCCCGGTGGTGAACAAACTCAAACTCGCCGCGGAGAAGGCGAAGATCCAGCTGTCCCGTGCGCCGGTGGAACCGATCGAGGTCGAACTGGACGACGGCGCGGGCGGGCGATTCGAGTTCTACTACGAGTTGGCGCGCACCGACGTGCAACGGCTGACCGAACCCCTGCTGACCCGCTCGGTCAACCTGTGCCGCAAGGCGCTCGAGGAAGCACACCTGTCGCCCGGGGACATCGATAAGCTGATCCTGGTCGGCGGCCCGACCCTGTCGCCGTATCTGCGCGAACACCTCACCGATGCGACGCGGGGGCTGGGCATCGCGCTGGACACCAGCCAGGACCCGCTCACCGTGGTAGCCCGCGGCGCGGCGATCTTCGCAGGGACACAACGGATTCCGCAGCTGTCCGCGCCGGTGGCCGCACCCGGCGGGTTCACCGTTCAGCTGGAGTATCAACCGGTCGGGCCCGACCGCGAACCGCTCGTCGCGGGCCGCGTCTCGGGTAGCGACGGGACCGCGCTGGACGGTGTGGCCGTGGAGCTGATCAACGCCGGGGCACAGCCGCCGTGGCGCAGCGGCAAGATTCCCGTCTCCGACACCGGCGTGTTCACCACGACGCTGTGGGCGGAAACCGGGCGCACCAACACCTTCGAGCTCGAGCTCACCGATGCGGCCGGGCGGCGCCGGGAGATCACCCCCCGCACGCTGACCTACACCGTCGGCGCGGTCGAGACGCAGCCGCCGCTGATCCATACGATCAGCGTCGGCCTGTCGGACAACACGACGATCAAGCTGATCGAGCGCAACACCCCGCTCCCGGCCCGCGCCCGCAAGCGGCTGCGCACCTCGGTCACGGTTCACCACGGCGCCGCGCGAACCGGGTTGATCCGGATTCCCGTGCTGGAGGGCGAATACGCCCGCGGCGACCGCAACCGCACGATCGGTCATCTGGATATCACCGCCGATCAGATCGAGCGCAGCATCCCCGAGGGCAGCGATGTGGAATTGACCCTGGAGATCGATGCCTCGCGCATTCTGCTCGCCCGCGCCTATCTGCCGTACTTGGACGCCGAGTTCGAGAACGTCATCGATCTGCACACCGAATCGCGCCCGGACGCGGCGACTTTGCGGCGCAGCACCGAGGCCGAACTGCACCGGCTCGAACAGGTCCGCCGGCAGCACGGTGAGTTCGGCAACCCGACCTCGGAGCTGTTGCTGAGCCAGCTGGAGCAGGAGCGGACGGTCACCGACACCCAGCATCTGGTGGCCGCGGCGGCCACCGACCCGGATGCGGCCATCGCCGCCGAGCAGCGGTTGCGTGATCTGCGCGCGGCGATCGATCAGGCCGAGGACGAGCTGCTGTGGCCGAGTCTGGTGGCGCGGGCGAAGGAGACGCTGGAGTACACCCGCGTGCGTGTGGACGAACTCGGCGACGATATGTTCCGCCGCGAATTCGACCAGCACGAGGTCGCGATCCGCGAGGCGATCGACTCGCACGAGCCGGATCTGTTGCGGCAGCGTGCTTCCGAGTTGGCCGCGATGGTGCGGCGGATCCTCGACCGCACCGGCGAACTGCAGTTCCTCATCTTCGAGGAGCTGATCGAACACCGCGCCGAGATGGTCGACATCGTGCTGGCCGATCGGCTGATCGCCGACGGGCACACGGCGCTGGATGCACACGAGTTCACCCGGCTGCGCAATATCAACGCCCGCCTGCGCACGCTGATGGCCGACCCGCCGCCGGAGCCGGATCCGTTCAGCACGATCCGATCACTGTGATGCGTCGACCGGTGCCGGAACGAGCCGCTGGCGCCGACTCACGCCCCGCTCACGCCGATACCGTCGGCACGCCGGCGCAATCGGAACCGTTCACGGACCACCTCGTGGCGAGTGTTCGATGGAAATACATTCGGTGGTAACCCCCGCGCTCCGAGCCCACCCTGCCGGGTGGGCCACGTCATCCTGATGGCACCAGAGATTACCGACCTATCGGCGACAGCAGCCACCCAATTCCGGGCTAATCCGCGCAGGAGGTGCGCAGTATGCCGTCCGCGTCGGCGTATTCGCTGAAGTCCTCCCAGTCCATGTTCGCGATCGAGAGCTGGATCACGACATCCAGCAGGGCGTGCGGCGTGGCGCGGAAGAACCGCGGCTCTCGGCTTTCCGGGTCGATCTCGGTGACCAGGACCGGATGTTCGGGAGAGGTCAGGGTGACCGCGTCGACGGTCAGTACGACCGCGTGGCTGTCCGCCGTGGCCAGCAGTGCGGCCAGTTCGGGGCCGGTCCAGCCGTCGAATTCGGGGAGGTCGACCAGCGTGCTGTCGAGAACGACCGCATCGTCCCAGTACTGGCGGCGCAGGGTGATATCGCGCCACGCCTCCGCCCAGGCGTCGTCGTCGGTGAAGTCGGTGCGCACGATCGGGGTCGAGCGGGTGTTGAGCACCGCTTCGAGCGCGGCACGGCCGAGTGGACGCGCGGGATCGACCGGCACCGCGCCGGGGCCGTCGAAGACGTATCGGCCCGCGCGCCACAGCACGGCGCCGTCATCGGTGCGGAGCCGGAGCTCGCCGCCCGGCACGACGACGAGTTGGTCGGCCGGACCGGCGAGCTCTTCGAGCACCTGGCCGTCCTGCCCGCGAACCCGCAGATACCCATCGTCATCGAGCGCGAGTTCGGCCGCTGCGCGAATCGAATCCGCGACCCACGCCTGATATCCGTCCGCTTCGTACAGCCGAATTCCGTTACCGGGCTGCTGGCACAACACCGCCCCATCGTCCACAGCGGTCAGCGATTGCCCGCGCAGAGTCTGCCCCCGCCGCAGCAGCTCGCCGCGCGGCGGAGTGTGTCCGGTCTCGGTGCAGGGGGCATGGTCCAGGACCTCCCAGACGGGCGCTCCGGCGGCGTCCAGCAGGGCCAGGGCGCCGTCGTCGGCGACGGTCAGTCGTCGCACACCACGGCCTGCGGTGTCCGAGTGCCAGACCGGCGCACCGCACGAGGTCCGCAGCACCAGATCGCCATCGAGGGTCAGGTCGAGCCAGCCGCCATCGATCCAGTCCGTGCCGGTCGCCCACGCCGGGGTGTGCGTGCCGTTGCAATAGAGCACCAGATTGCCGTCGTCGTGGTGCAGCAGTGTGTGCGAGCCGGAGGGGGAGGTCAGGGATTGACAGCGAAGCCGCGCTCCGAGGCCCATGGCCGCGCCGTTGTGATCGTGTGGGCGCGCGGGTGGGGGTGCCTCGGTCCACGCCTGGGACCTGCGGCGCCACAACATATTTCCCGATGAGTCCAGCAGGCACTCCGTGAGGTCGCCGTCCTGCGGCTGTGGCAGCCAGGTCAGGACCGCGCCGTCCTGCTCCATCCACCGCGCCAGCGGCGCGGCGGCGACCGGATAGGACATATACGTCTGCACGCCCAGCAGCGAGCCGTCCGGGCAGCGCTCGATCCGGTGCGTCACCGCGCCGCTGTCGTCCTTGCGGCGCAGGGGACGTTCGGGGGTGATCAGGCCGACCGGCGCGGAGTTCTCGAATGCTGGTTGCGGAGCCCTGGAAACGTCCTCGACGTCGTGCGAATTCACGCAACGATTATCGATGCGGCCGACATTCGTTGCCAGTCAGCGCGATCGCCTCGTCTCCTGGTGCGCCCCGGCGCCCCGGCCGGAGTGCGCGGCGGGTCACCGATCGAAGAGCCGCCCGAATCAGCTTGCCGTGCAACGACTTCCGCCAAGTGCCGCAGTCAGCCCCGAATCCGCTGGCGCAGAAAGAGAGCGGCCCGGTCGAGCGCTTCGCCGGCCTCGTCCAGCGCATCGGTGAAGGACTGGAAGACGTGCGGCACCTTCGCGGTGATGTCGAGGATGACGTCCACCTCGGCCTCGGAGGCTCGCAGGGCGAGGCGACGGGCGTCGTCGAGAAGTAGTTCGTTCGTGCCGACCTGCACCAGGATCGGCGGCAGACCGGTGAGATCGGCGGTTACCGCTGGGCTGAGCAAGGGGTCGCGGCGGTCCCGGTCGCCGACGTAGAGGCCGCTCAGGTGATCGATGCCGGCTCTGGTGAGCAGGGGGTCCGCGTCCGCCTTGGTAGTCATGCTCTCGCCGCTGCGGGTCGCGTCCACGCCCGGGGAGAAGGCGAGAAGAGCCGCGGGCATGGGCAGCCCCGCGTCGCGGGCGGCGAGCGCGCCCGCGATGGTCAGACCACCTCCGGCGGAATCGCCTGCGAAAGCGATGGATTCGGGCGCGTGCCCCTGGTCGAGGAGTTCCCGGTAGGCGGCGACGACATCCTCGACGTCCGCGGGAAACGGATGTTCCGGGGCCAGCCGGTAATCCAGAGAGACAGCGGCGATCCCGGATCTGACCACCAGACCGGCGGTCAGGCCGAGGGCCGTGCGAGGAGAGCCGACCACATGCGATCCGCCGTGCAGGTACAGCACGGTGCCGCGGCGGGCGGCGGCGGCCGGGGTGACGCGCAACGCCGATCGTCCGGCCAATGAAACACCTTGAACGCGACAGCCTTCCGGCACGGGCATCGCGCTCATGAGCCGCACGAAGTTCGCACGAGCCGTCTCGACCGACCCCTCCCACCCCACATCGGTACCGCGCAACTGCGCATCGAGACGTTCGCGCTGAATTGTGGACATCATCGTTCCCTTCCGGAGTTGATTCCACTACAGTACATGCCATGGCAGATACTGCAAGAGAAGGTCTCGTCGCCTTGGACGCGCTGTTCGACGATCTGGTGCGCGCGCAGACCCGGCTCTACAACGCGGTCGCCGAGCGCCTGAAGGCGCGGGCCGGTGTCGCGGCCGGACATTTCGAACTGCTGCGCTACGTCCGCGACCACCCCGACGCGCGCGTCGCCGATATCGCCTCGACATTCGCGATCGGAGTCGGGACGACCAGCAAGATCGTCGACCGCCTGGAGAAACAGCACTGGATCGAGCGGCGCCCGAATCCCGCGAACCGGCGCTCATCCCTGCTCGCACTGACCCCCGAGGGCGAGTCGGTCGTGGCCCGGACCGAACCGGTCTGGCAGGCAGCCATCCAGGAGATCCTCGGCACGGCGGTCTCCCACGATCAGCTGACACCGCTTTCCGAAGTCCTCGCCGGCCTGCGCTCCGACTTCGAGCGACGCAACCTCGGACTCCCGGCCGGATGAGGAACCACGCCCGCTCCCCCGCGCCTGGTGCTCGGCAGCGATGCGTATCGGGCGATCTCGGCACAATTGCGGGCGCGGTCGGAGCAGATCCGGCCGCAACGAACCCACGCCGCCGCAACGGATTTCAGCGATGTGATCCCGCTGACGGCGGCGGCCCGCCGGCCGAATCCCCCGGTACTCAATCCCCTTGCAGCGCGGCGATTCCGGACCGCAGCAGCGGCTCGACCGTCGCGCCGATGGTTTCGAAACCCTCGCCGACGGTCTGACCGTTCAGGTGCCGGAAGTGGATACCCTCGGAGATCACCGCGAGTTTGAACGAGGCCAGCGCGACGTAGAAGCCGATGTGCGCGAGGTCGCGGCCGCTGCGTTCGGAATAACGTTCCAGCATTTCGGATTCGGACAACTGGCCGGGCGCGGCGGCCGCGTCGTTGACTCCGGGAAGATCGAACGCGCTCATCCGCTTGTAGACCATCAGCAGACCCACATCGGTGAGCGGATCGCCGAGAGTTGCCATCTCCCAGTCGATTACGGCGGCAATGCGGTCCCGGTCGTCGATCAGGACGTTGTCCAGCCGGTAGTCACCGTGCACGATGCCGGTATTCGACTGCGCGGGAAGGTTTTTCGCGAGCAGATCGTGCAATTGCGCGGCAGCGGGCAGGTCCCGGGTGTACGAGGCGTCGAGTTGTTTCTTCCACCGCCGCACCTGACGCTCCAGGAAGCCGTCCGGCCGCCCGAACTCCGCCAGGCCGATCGCGGCCGGATCGAGCCGGTGCAGAGCGGCCAGGGTATCGATCAGTCCGGCCGAGATGGCACGGGTCCGTTCGGCGCCCAGTGATTCGAGTTCGGCCGCGGTCCGGTACGGGGTGCCGAGGATCCGTTCCATGACGTAGAAGGGCGCACCGATGACATCGGCGTCCTCACACAGCGCATACGTCGCGGGCACCGGGACATCGGTATCGGCCAACGCGTTGATCACCCGGTACTCCCGGGTCATATCGTGCGCGGTGGCCAGAACATGGCCCAGCGGCGGCCGCCGCAGAATCCAGGCCGAGGCGCCGTCGGTGATCTCGTACGTCAGATTCGACCGTCCGCCGGCGATCAACCGCCCCCGCAACGGGCCGGACACCAGCCCTGGCCGCACATCGTTCAGCCAAGCGGTGAGCCGATCCGGATCCAGCCCGGGTAGCGCCGCGTCACCCTGTTCACTCATCGGGGCAGTGTAGAGGAGCCGCCCGCTCCGACCGCCCCTGCCGGCGGCTCAGCAGACCGCCTGGGCCGCGGCGAGGTCGCGCTGATGCGCCTGCACGATCGGGACGGCCTGCTGGGCGACGTTCTTGACGGGCTGTGAACCGCCCGTGGCGATTTCGGCCTTCCCGGCATTCGCCGCGTCCTGGTGGCCGGCCACCAGGGCCCGCAGCCACGCGGTGTCGAAGTCACGTCCCATCTTGGTCGAGGTGCTCGCGACGGTCTGCGTCTGCTCCGCGGTCGGCAGCATCGGCAGCGCGACATCGAGCTGGTCGGCCGTCGCCGAGACCATCTGATCCAGTCGCATGTGATCGGCGACCAGCGTGGCGGACATCTGCTGGATCTGCGAACAGGACGACATCGCCTGCGCCCGCAGCCCGAGGGCGATCTCGGTGAGATTCGTCTGGTGAGCGGCGATCAGAAAATTCCTGTCCTGCGGCGGCACGGTGGGTTCCGCACTTGCCGCGACACCGGGCAATACGGCCGCCGCCGCACACGTCCCGGTGATCAGAATCCGGCGCAAGGCTGACATATCTCCTCCTCAATCGCGGACTTTTCTCGCGCGAGATGCCCTCCCCGCGCAGGGTTATGCGCCGATAGCGCGAAGAATAGCCGCCGCGATTCGGGGTATTGCGGTTCCTGTGGTGGAGAGCTCGACAGCTACCACCGGACCCATTCGGATCCAACCAACGGAGTCGATAATGCTGCTGCGCAGAATTGCCCGCCCCCTGCTCGCCACCGCATTCATAGTGGACGGGGCGACCATGTTCGTTCATCCCGAGCCGCTCACCGAGAGCCGGATCGCGACGAAGTCACCAACGGACCCCGTCCGGCTGGTATGGGGTATCGCGGCAAGCCGGGTCGGCGGCGGGGTACTGCTCGCACTCGGCAAAGCACCGCGACTCGCGGCCCTGACCCTGGCCGCCTCGTCGGTCCCGGTCCTGCTCGCCGAACAGGAGTTCCGCACGGAGACCGATCCGGCTCGGCGTTCCGCCGGTGCGACCGCGTTCGTCAAGGATGTCGGCCTGCTCGGCGGGCTGCTGCTCGCGGTCGCCGATACCGAGGGCAAACCCTCTCTCGGCTGGCGCGGCCGGCGTGCGGCCCGCGAGGCGGCCGAGACGATTTCCGCGGCTCTGCCCACGAAGGGGGCGATCGCCGGCGCGCTGCCCACGAAGACGCCCCCGGGCGCGGAGAACGTCGCCCGGCAGGCGCTGGACGTCCTGGAACACCGCACACACGACGCTCTGGAGGCCGCCCGGACCCTCGCCGAGCAGGCTCGCGACGAGGCCGTGGACCTGACGAACACCGCACGCCCGATCATCGCGGAGCGAGGCGGCGAATTGGCCGAATCCGCACGCCGGCACGGCGGGCGACTGATCGAAGTCACCCGAGACCGCGGCACCGAACTCGCCGAGACCGCCAGACAACGTGTGAGCGATCGCGGCGGCGATTTGGCCGAAACCGCTAGACACCGAATCGGTGACCGCGGCGCGGAATTGGCCGAAACCGCCAGGAAGCGCGTGGGCGACCACGGTGCGGAATGGGCCGAAACCGCCAGACAACGCAGCGCGGAATTGGCTGAAGCCGCAAAGAAACGGGTGAGCGACCGCAGCACCGACTTGGCCGAAAGCGCCAAGAAGACCGCCAAGAAGACAAAGAAGGCCGCCAAGAAGACGAAGAAGGCCGCCAAGAAACGCATCGCCGGCTGACCAGCGGCATTATCGGGGCACCCGGTACCCCCTCGGGCCGGGTGCCCTCGGCCGCGCATGGAAACTGCCGCGCCCCCTGCTCACCACTCCGTCACTGAATCGGGCCACCGACCGCCTTGAGCATCCGATCGAACCGAACGGCGATGGGATATCCGCCCTGCCCGATATCGAATTGCCCCAGGTCCGCGCTCAGTGTCTCGGTGACTGCCCGCGTCACGTGCCACCCCAACCCGTACTCGTTGATCGGCTCACGCTCGACGACGGTTCCGACGACGCGGACGCTCACCCGCCGGTCATCGAACGCGAAATCGCATTCGATCGACGATCCGGCAACCGCCGCGCCGATCAGCATCGTCGCGATCTCGTCGACGGCGATCTGAACATCGGTGACGTCGTCGAGTGCGAGATCGGCGATCAGCAGGCAGGTTTCGGTCAGCGCCCGCACCATGGTCAACTGCCCCGGTCGCGCGGGCACCCGAAGGCTCACTGTCTCCCCGTGAGACGACTCATCACTGCACACATCGTGCTCCTGCTCGTCTGCGAGTAGGTTCTACGGACGCGTACCCGCCGGTCAGGCCTCGAAACTGGAATGCGCGAGTGTTTCCGGGACAAAGCAGGCCGCCCCGGATCAGGGGCGGCCTGCGCTGCGCGGCTTCGACGTCGCGATCAGTCACCATCGTGCTGGTGAGCACGCTGGCGGGCCTCATCGGCCTCGGCCTTGCTGCGTTCCTTACTCCGCCTCGGCCTCCTTCTCGGCCGCCGTGCGCTGGGATTCGGCCCGGTCCTGCTGGGCCCGCCCCTCGCGCCGCAGTTCGTCATCGTTCACCGCGGCACCGGCGACCTCCTTGGCCCGGCCTTTGACGCCTTCGACGACGCCCTCCAAACCCTCACGGGCACCGGTCTTTTCGTGCTCGGACAAGACATCCACCTCCAGAATGCCGGAATCGCTGACAGCTTCGCCCTACCCGGGCTCGGTGCGCCGAAACGCCCTCGTCCGCTCGCCGCCGCGAGACTCGCAGCACTTTTCGATCGTGTGCGCAATGGGTACTCCAGATTTGTCGCATTCACGTGGCAACGAGAGGATCTCCGATGGTCCACGCCCCGATCGTGGCCGAGGCCGGGCCTCCCCGGTCCCGTCACGGCCCCAACAGCTACGACGACATCGATGCCTGGTTCGACAAACTTGCCGGATGCGCCGCCGGCGATCACCATCGCGAGGAGCTGCGCACCGAGATCATCCGGTTGTGCCTGCCGCTCGCCGAACACATAGCCCTGCGCTATACCGGCCGCGGCGAGAGCTATGAGGACCTGTACCAGGTGGCCCAGCTCGGACTGGTGTTGGCCGTGGACCGCTTCGACCTCGAGCGCGGAACATCGTTCCTGTCCTTCGCGGTTCCGACCATCATGGGCGAGGTCCGGCGGTATTTCCGCGACAGCACTTGGGCGACCCGGGTGCCGCGCCGGCTCAAGGACCTCCAGTCGCTGGTCGGTCCGGCCACCGAGCGGCTGGCGCAGGACCTCGAGCGGATGCCGAACGCGCGGGAACTCGCGAACGAACTGTCGGCCGATCTGGTCGACGTCTCCCAGGCCCTGGTCGCCGGGAACGCGTACCGGTCCAGTTCGCTGGACGAGGTGGTCATCGACGACGACAGCGACCACAACCCGGTGAGTGCCCGCCTCGGCGTGGAGGAGCACTGCTACGAGCTGACCGAGGACGCGATGGCCGTGCGCCCGCTCATCGCCGACCTGCCGCGCCGCGAGCGCCGCATCCTGGTGATGCGCTTCTTCGAGTACAAGACCCAGAACCAGATCGCGCGGGCGTTGAACATCTCCCAGATGCAGGTGTCGCGCATCCTCACTCGGACCCTGCGTCAGCTCCGCGAACAGGCGTTCCCGGACCCGGTCTGACCCGCCGCGACCGCGCGCGCACGCCCGCTGATCACCATCAGTCAGGCCGATACGACCACAGCGGTCAGCGCGAAAACGAGCAGTGGGCGAATATCCGTTGTGCGCCACCGTGATCGACAGCAGAGACGACGGCGAAATCGGTGACCTACCACTTCTGAAGCACCCGGTCTACGTCAGCAAGCCGGTGAACGAGAAGTACCAGAGCCTGAACACCAGCGTCCGGTCGAGATCACGGCAGGAAACTCGACGCGACCAAGGCACCGATCCTGCTCGGCAACTCGATCGGCAGCCACATGTCGACGCCGGCATCGCAGGCGGCGCAAGCCGACGCCGTCTTCGCCAGCGCCGGCTACTGCCCATCGCCGATCGATCACGCCGATGGGCGCCTACGGATGGTGCCGGGGCACCGACCCGGCCGCCACCGGGCTGCAGGACCTCGGCGCCTACGTGAACATCGCCATCTACTGGGACGCCGGTCACGGCACCAACGAGGACGCCACCGACTTCATCGGCCGGATGGGCCGGATCACCGGCTACCACTGACCCGCGGCCCCTCTCATCGCTACCGCGGCACCCGCGCTGACCTCGTAGTTTCTTGCAAAGTTGTTCGTGGGCAACCGATTCAGCTCAGAATGTTATCGGGCAAAACGGAACAGCGAGGAGTGTCGATGACCAGATATGCGCATTTTGTGGGGAGTGTTCCGAAGGAGTTGATGACCGGAGACGGTGCGGTGCTGCGCTGGTTCGCGGACAACAGCGGCGGCCATTTGACGGGGTTGCCCTGCGATCTGGATCCGGACTGGATCCTGCAGTATCTGCGCGACCGCGCGAAGCACGATGACGTCTTCGAGATCGTTCGTGGCGGCGAATATGCCGACTACAGCGATTTTCCCAGCTACGGCCTGCGCCGCGGAGCGAAGCTGGAGCCGCGGCACGTGTCGATGGACCGGCTCGAGCGCATCGGGTCCGTGGTCGCCGCCTTCGATGAGCTGCGTGCCGCGCGGCCGGATCTGGCACAGACGAGACTACAACTGAGCCAACCGAACCCGCTGGATCTGGCGATGTTCGTCTTCGCCGGCGCCGCGGTGTCGGCCGGATTCCCGCTCGGCCCGGCGCTGCGACGGTCGAATCTCATCGTGGCCGCGCTGCGGGCGCTGCCGGTGTTCACCGAGGCCGCGCTCGAGGAGATCAGCGCGGTGACCGAGCGTTACGGCGACCGAGTGGTCTGGCAGGTGGAATCACCGTTCGCGCTGCTGGGCATGGTCAAAGCCGCACAGCTGGGGTCCAAGTGGGCGGCCGCACCGCTGCTGTCCCGCCAGCTCGCCGGGTTGCTCACCGGAATCCACGAGACCGGTGCGCGCAGTGTCGTGCATCTGTGCTATGGCGACTACCAGCACGAATCGCTGCTCAGCCCGCGATCGCTCGCCCCCGCGGTCACGCTGCTGAATCACACCGCTCGGCACCTGCTCACTCGCGGCACTCCCTTTCCCGCCGTGCACATTCCGTGCGCGTACGGCAGTGCGCCGGCTCCGCAGGATCCCGGGTTCTACGCACCGCTGCGGCGACTGGACCCGGAGTGGAAGATCATCGCCGGCGTGGTGTCGCCACAGTCCGACGCGGACAGCGCGCACGGACTGCGTCTGTTCGAGGAGGCTGCGGGCCGCACCGCCTACGGCGTCGCGACCGCCTGCGGCCTCGGCCGCTGTGATGTTGCCGAGGCACAGCAGGCCGCCCGGACGATGGCGCAGCTGACCGCCGGCGCGGCCACCGGATAACTTCCGCGTCCCCGCACGCGGCGGAGGCACGTCGGGCTCCCCGACGTGGTTCCGCCGCACGCCGGGCCGCAAAGGTGAACGGCAATCACATTCCCCCGCAAGGGATTCACTCGCTCAGCCCCGACCAGCGCAGATGCCCGCGCCCGCAGCCGAATTGCGCGCTGCGCCGTCGCAAGGCGGTCATACGTCGTACTATGGATGGGCTGGAAAGCGGGGTGACGTATGGCGAACCAAGCATAATTCGCGGCCTCTTCCCATGAGCTCCCCGCGCGCCCGTTCCGGGCAGTTCGCGGAAACCACCACTGCCGCAACGCAATTCACCGATCACCCGTCATGACGCCTTGGACGCGCGTCATCGCCGGCCGCTCTCGCATGCCCTTTCAGCTAATTCTCAGCAACTATTCGTACATTTGCGATTGCAACGTAAATTACTGTTTGACTGGCTGATTCAAACCAACCTGTTAGGCTGATTTCCCGTGCGCCGTCGAGTAGTTAACCAACGGCTACGGAGGTTGTGGATTCTGTCTTCCGACTAATGACTCGGGCTCGATTCCGCCGCTACCGCGGCGCACGATCTTGTTCGCACGTTCCAGGGAGTTGTCATGGGGAACAAGGAAAATCCACACGTTCTGGTGGTCGGCGGAGGTCCGGCAGGCTCGACAGCCGCCGCACTGCTCGCGCGGTCGGGGGTGGAAGTGACTCTCCTGGAGCGGGATACGTTCCCGCGGTATCACATCGGAGAGTCACTGCTTGCCTCGTGCCTTTCCACCCTGCGGGTATCCGGCGCCTACGACAAGGTCGCCGCGCACGGCTTCCAGATCAAGCGGGGCGGATACTTCCAGTGGCAGAACGACACCTGGTTGCTGGACTGGTCCAAGCTGGTCGACGCCGAGGCGTGGTCCTGGCAGGTCGACCGGGCCACCTTCGACGATCTGCTGCTGCGCAACGCTTCCGACCAAGGTGCGCGAGTCATCGAGCAGGCGAAGGTCACCAACATCGTGTTCGACGGTGAACGCCCTACCGCGGCGGAATGGGTACGGGCCGGCGACGACACCGTCCACACCCTCGAATTCGACTTCCTGGTCGACGCCTCGGGCCGAGAGGGCGTGCTGGCCAAGCACTTCGACATTCGCCGCCAGCATCCCGCGTTCCGCAACGTCGCGGTCTGGTCGTACTGGGAGGGCTCGCAGCTACATCCCGACAGCCCCGAAGGCGCGATCAACGTGGTCTCGACCGAGGAGGGCGGCTGGTTCTGGCACATCCCGCTCGCCGGGGGCCGCAACAGCGTCGGGTATGTGGTGTCCGCGCGACTGGCCGCGGAGAAGTTGCGCGGCAGCGACTCTCGGCAGTTCTATCTGGACTCCATCGCGGCGAGCAAACCGATGAGCGCGATGCTCGAGGGCGCGACGCAGGTCGCCGAGGTCAAGGCCGAACAGGATTATTCGTATGTCGCGGACCGGTTCTGCGGTCCCGGTTACGTTCTGGTCGGCGACGCGGCCTGCTTCCTGGACCCGCTGCTTTCCACCGGTGTGCACCTGGCGACCTACTCCGGTCTGGTGTCCGCCGCGGCGATAGCGACCACACTGCGCGGGGAGATGGCCGAAACCGACGCCCTGGCGTACTACGAGTACACCTATCGCCGCGCCTACACGCGGTTCCTGTCGCTGGTCTCGCGCATGTACGAGCACTACATCGGATCCGAGGAGTACTTCGCGCACGCGCACAAGCTCACCGATGTGCACGACGGTGATTCGCCGGAGCAGTCGTTCACCCGAATCATGGCCGGGCTCACCGACGTCGGCGAGACGAGCGGCGCGCAGGAGCTGACCGGAACCGACGTCATCGTCGCCGAGGCCGAGCGGTTGGACTCCGCACCGGATGTCGACGGGGTGAACATCAAATACATGGGCGGCCTGGACATGTCGCCGGTTTGGGACCACTGGCGCGACCCGCTGTCGGACACCGATATGGGCGAGTTGCGGATCACCACCGAACCGTTCGGTCTGACCACCCGCCCGCGCACCGACGCGGAGCGGGAGGCGGTGGCCCAGCCGGTCCTGCCGCCGCGCCATGACGCGGCGGGGGCGCATTAGCCGCGCGGTCACCGGAATTCCCGATGCGAACCGATAGACGGAGCCGGCCGTGACGGTCACCCACTCCGCCCCTGGCCCGCTGGGCGAACCGACGCCCAGCGGGCCGGGATCCCGGATCCACCCCGCCGCATTGATCGAGCGATTCCACCATCCGATGACCCGGGCGCTGCTCGCGAGCGAGGGCATCACGACCACAGCGCTCGAACGCCACCTGGCAAGCGACCTGAACGTACGCGTGATGCGCCAGGACGAGATCGCGGCCGGCGCGCTGCCGGCGCTCATCGTCGACGTGCTGCGGTTGCGCGCAGCCGACCGGGCCCTGATCCGGTACTCGCGCCTGGTCGGCGCCGAACGGACGGTGTCGATCAATTACGTTGCCGCCGTGGCCCGAACGGCCTCCGAGAGCGGACTGGCCGATCCGCGCACCCCGATCGGCCACGGGCTGATCGCCCGCGGCCTGAGCCAGCGCCGCCGGGTCATGTGGGCGGGCACCCGAATCTGGCCGGACGGACGTGCCTGCGCGGCAAGGGCATACGTGATGTCGCTCGGCGGCCGCCCGGTGTGCTGGATCCGCGAGGCGTTCAACCCGGACATCGTTCCGGCCGAACGCGCCATGGTGTGGCTGCCCGAACCCGAGTTGCACGACGAACCCGAAATTCGCACGCCATCGCGGCCTCAGGAGATACGAGAGTGAACGGCGTCATCGTCACGATCCTGTTGGATCTGGTCCTGATCATGGTGGCGGCCCACCTGCTGGGCTGGTTGGCCGAGAAGCTCGGCCAACCGCCGGTGATCGGCGAGATCGCGGCCGGAATCCTGGCCGGTCCCACCGTGATCGGGCATCACTTGTCCTCGACGCTGTTCCCGCAGGCCGCCCGCCCCTCCCTCGAACTGCTGGCCGATATCGGGGTGGCCGTGTTCATGTTCGTCGCGGGCCTGGAACTCGATCGCGGCATCTTCACCGGTGCGCGTCGCTCGATTCCCGCGGTGTCGGCGGCGGCCTACATGGCGCCGTTCGCGCTGGGCAGCGGCATCGCGGTCACCGTGCTGGCGCGCTACCAGACCGGCAACAGACTGCACTTCGCCCTCTACATCGGCTGCGCGCTGGCTGTGACCGCCTTCCCGGTGCTGGCGCGAATCCTGCACGACCGCGATCTGGTGCACACCGAGATCGGCCAGCTCAGCCTGGCGTGCGCGGCCCTGGTGGACATCATGGCCTGGATCGTGCTGGCGGCGATCCTGGCGCTGGCCCACCCGGGCGGCGCCCAATGGCGGCTGATCCTGCTGATCCCGCTCGTCGGCGTGATGTGGTGGGGCCTGCGGCCGATGCTGGGACGGATCTCCCAGGCCGGCACCGCCCAGACGATGATCGTGCTCGGCGTCGGCGGCGCGCTGGCCGTCGCGGCGGTCACCGAATGGATCGGATTGCACCTGATCTTCGGCGCTTTCGCGTTCGGGGTGATCTTCCCGCGCGAACGCCGCCAGGCGGTGGAATCCGGGGTCCGGGTGCTCAGCGCGGTGCTGTTGCCCGGGTTCTTCGTCGTGGCGGGCCTGGCCGTCGACCTGAGTTCGATCGACTCGACCGCGATCGGCGAACTCGTCGTCATCATCGCCGCCGCGGTGCTGGGGAAGGTAGGTAGCGTCTATGTCGCTGGTCGCCTGACCGGTATGTCGGCACGGTCGGCGGCCGCGGTGGCGGCGCTGCTCAACACCCGCGGACTGACCGAGCTGGTGATCCTGTCCGTGGGCCTGAGCACCGGACTGATCGGGCCGCGTCTGTACTCGCTGCTGGTGGTGATGGCGCTGGTCACAACCGCGTCGACCGCGCCGATTCTGCGGTTGCTCGGCACCGCCCGCGGTCCCGCCGATACCGCACCGGCGGTAGCTGCCGTCGAGACACCTACTTCCCCGTAACTTATTGCACAGCACTGTCTTACCCGCCGCGCCGCCGACTCGTCAACGAGCGTGGACCGGCTGCCCGCCCTCACGCGGTCCGGTGAGACACCGCGCGGTCGTACTGCGTAATGCGCTGCGACACAACCCTATTCGGACAAATTTCGGACCCCGGCGCGGCCGCCCCGGCGGTGTGCGGGTGCGGGCCGATCGCGGATTCCGTTGCCGCGTTGGCAAGCCCGACGTCGCCTTCGCTGCTATGTTGCTTGGGTGGACGAAGCGCCGAGTACCGCACAATGTTTCAGCACTGCTGTCGATCGGTGGGGGTATGCGGTAGCCCTCGCGCTACCCACGTGAGCGCGCCGAACCGTCGCGCTCACCGGAGTTATCGCCGTATTCCCGTTATTCGCCCGGAGTCACGTCTTTGACCACACCGCAATCGCCCGCCCCCGACCCTTACACCACGGCTTCCGGAGTATGTCCCGTCGTCCACCGCGGCCCATCCCCGGATGCCGACTCGGACTTCCGATTTCCGATGTACACCCCCGATTTCGTCAGCAGGCCGGACGACACGTACAACCGGATGCGTCAAGCGCATTCCACCCTGGTGCCCGTAGAGCTGGCCCCCGACGTCCCGGCCACGCTGGTCATCGGCTACAGCACCGCGGTCCAGATCCTCAACGATCCCGACCACTTCCCGTCGGATCCGCGCGTCTGGCAGAAGACCATTCCCGCGGATTCGCCGGTCCGGCCGATGATGGAGTGGTTGCCGGCGGCCCGCTACAACACCGGCGCCGCCCACCGGCGTTATCGCGACCCCTCGGTGGTCGCGATCGACAACATCGACCAGAACGCCATCCTCGACATGGTCGAGAATGCGGCGATCCCGCTGATCACCTCGTTCTGCGAGAGCGGGTCCGCCGATCTGGTGATGCAGTACGCGTTCCCGCTGGTACTCGAGGTGCTCAACCAGATGTGCGGCTGCCCCGCCGATATCGGCACCCGGGTGGCCCTCGGTATGGCCGACCGCTTCGATTCCGACAAGGTCAAGGCCAAACAGGGCATGATGGACCTGCGGGGGGCGCTCATGGAATTGATCGCGCTCAAGCGCGAGCAGCCCGGTGACGACGTCACCTCGCATCTGGCCCATCACCCCAACGGCCTCGACGACATGGAGGTCTTCGCACAGCTGATGAGCTTCTACGGCGCGGGATTCGAGGCCCAGCGCACGTTCATGGCCAACGCGCTGCTGCTGATCCTCACCGACCCGCGATTCCAGCCCGACAGCGGCCGCAACCTATCGACCACGGACGCGCTGGACGAGGTTCTGTTCAACAACCCGCCGATGGCGAACTTCTGCACCACGTATCCCCGGCAACCGATCCAGATCGATGGAGTATGGCTGCCCGCCGATCAACCGGTACTCATCAGCCTGGCCGCGTGCAACAACGATCCACGCATCCGGGGTGAGGCCACCAGCAGCATCGGCAACCGCTCACATCTGGCCTGGAGCACCGGCCCGCACGTGTGCCCCGCCAAGGACGTGGCCTACCGGACCGTCGAGAGCGCCATCGATCAACTCTTCGACCGCATCGGTGAAATCCAGCTGGCAGTCCGGCCCGATCAGCTGACCTGGCGTCCCGGCCCGTTCCACCGCGCCCTGACCGCGATGCCGGTGGTCTTCGCGCCGCTGCGCCCGCACCAGGTGGCGCTGTAGCCGTATCCGCCTGCGCAGAACCCGCTCGATCGGCCCGGCCGCGCCGGACAATGCACCGCCGGGCCGATCGCTCCGTCAGCACCCGGCCGGCTCCACCTCGGATCACCGGGACTCTGGGAGACGCCAAACGTGTTCGGTCGCCGTCGAATTCATCCTCACCGGCGCGACAGAGCTTGGAAACCACCGCGTGTCGCCATGAAGGTCGGTCTGGCCCCGGTGGTTTCACCAGGCACGGACACGTTGCCCCACGGCCGATGCGCCAACGGCGTCGCAGCCTGGGCTTATCTGCGGTGAATCCTCGGTTGGCTCGTACTCGGTCTTTCAGCGCGGGAGTTGCGCGGTATGGCAGGGGGATTCGTCGCTGTCGGGTCGGGTGTTCCGACCACGAAGGTGCAGTGTGGAGGTGATCGGGCTGCCGCGCGGTTGGCAGACGCAGTCGTGCCGTGCGGCGAGCCGGCCGTCGCCGCAGCCTCGTCACCGTGACTATGCGAGGTCGGTGGGCCGGTGGTGATGGCGGGAGATGTTGGCCTCCAGCAGGGCAGTCGACGAGGCCACATCGATATCGCGGGAGCCGATCTCGGGCAAGCGGCCATCCTCGGAACGCAGCTTCGCCAGCGCCTCGGTCATCGCCGCGTGCGCCGCGAACAGGCACGGCGTGGAGTAGATCGCCGCATCGACTCCCAGTGCCCCGAGCTCGGTCAACGACAGCCGCGGCGAGAGGCCGCCGGCGATCTGGTTGAACAAGAGCGGTTTCGCACCGATCACGCCGCGGACCTGCCGGATCCGCTCCGCGCTGCGCACACCGTCGACCAGTACAGCATCGGTGTCGGTTGCGGCCAGTGCTTGCGCACGTCGCAGGATCTCCTCCTCGTCGGTGGCGTCGGTCCGCGCGACCACCACCAGGTCGGTGCGCGTGGCCAGTACCAGGTTCAGCTTCTCGAGATACTGCTCGAGCGGCAGGATCCGTTTACCCGCCAAGTGGCCGCACCGGCGTGGACGCTGCTGGTCCTCCAAGATCACCCCCGAGGCGCCCAGCATCTGCAACTGCTCGACCACATGACAGGCGACCTCCACGTCGGCATACCCGTCGTCGATGTCGACCAGCAGATGCCGGTCCGGAAACGCCAGACGCAACCGCTGCACGAACCCGACCATGTCGGGCCAGGCGATGAACCCGATGTCAGGGAGCCCGTAGTAGGAAGCAGCGAACCCGAAACCGGACACGAACATTCCCGCGAAGTACTGCGCGGCGATCGATGCCGAATACATGTCGAAAATCCCGACCAACGGGGTCACCCCCGAACGGCGGATCTCCTCGCGCAACGCAGTGCCGTACCGCATGATCTCCTGCCTCCCGTCTGCGCAGGGACGCTCGGCCGGTGAGACCGGCCTCCTGTCACGATGGCTGATCCAGTGGAACAGCTCGGCCACGGCTCCCCCTGAGTTCGGCGATGCAGCAGCACGGACCTGGTGTCGCCAGTCTTGCGCGGGAGGCAACCGATACATACAGACTGCTCCTTCGCCGCTGAGAACGCAGTCGACATGCCGCGATGCTCGACCGTCCCCATCCTGGCCGACCGCCAGGGCGAGTTCGCGGCGGCCACGAGGCGGTGTGTTCACCGATGGCACCAGACTGCGACAGGTCCGTGGTTGCCGTGGCCCCTGGCCGCGGGCGGTCACCTCGTCACGGCAGTAGCCGAGGACGATCCTGAACTCGCCGCCGCATACGAAGCGGCGGGCATGCGCGTCAGCGGCGTCGCGGTGGATCCCGACCCGGTCGCCCTGCGCGGGCTGGCCGAACTCGTCGAACGGGGCGAACTCCGGGTCCACGTCGAGAAAACGTTCCCGTTCGAGCGCGTCGCCGACGCCCACCGGCTGCTCGACGCCGGCCATCTCCGAGGCAAGCTCGTCCTCACGGTCTGATCTCGCCGGGGCCTCGGGTGCCCGGGGCCCCATCATCCGGGCGACAAGCCCGCAGCCTACGTCCAGCATCCATGTCCGCTGCCGTGGAAAACGATTCCCGCTACATCGGTGCCCGAAGCCGTGATCAAGACCCAGTGTTGTCAGCCGGCCCGTACGGACGGTCCGAGACGCTTGCCGTCGCCGCGGTCATACCGAGCCGAGATCGGCGGACACCCAGTGCTCCGGTCGCAGGTAGATCACGACCTGCTCGCCGAACGCCTCCGCCTTGCGCAGATAAGCGGCGGCTTGGTCGGGTGGCAGGTAGCGATGCACCAGCTCCAGATGCAACTCCTCGGTCATCGGTTCGGTGCGGGCGACCGTTCCCTCCACGCTGACGTACCGCACCGTCGGCGAAAGCCGGTCCACCATCAGAGAAAATCGCCCGGCCGCCGCTATCAGCTCGGCCTTGCGCGAGTCACGGCCGGTGAGCACCCACGGCAGGCCACCCGGTGTGTACTGGTACCAGATCGGCACCGTCAGCGGGCCCCGATCCGGACCCGCCGAAACCGACAGTGCGGCGATGTGTGGCTCGGCCAGGAACAGCTCTCGTTCTTCTCTGGAAAGTGCCATTGCCGTACCGTAGCGGCAAGCACCGACAAGCCGGCCGCTACAGCGGGCAGCCGGCGGAACTCGCTGTTCGCGGCACTCGCCCGAGGAGTGTCCGGTTAACGCTCGGTGCGGGTAATCCTGGCTAGTCTGGAGAGATGCGAGGAGTCGGAGCCCGCGGTGGTTCCCGCACTCGGGCACGGGCAGCATCGGCGGTAGCGACAGCGAGTCTCATGTCCTGGACTACCGGGGCGTTCTTTTTTGTCGGCGGACTGCTGGCTGCCGCGGTGACCGCACTGACGGGCGACGGGCCGGGCAATCGCGCGGTCGTGTTCGGCGTGGCGCTGGTCGCGGTGCTCACCGGCATCGTGCTGTATCTGATGGGTGAACGGATGCCGGTGCGCGCGCACCCGATCTTGGTGCTGCTCGGGACCGTGCTGATCACCGTGGCCATCCTTTGCCTCCCCGGCATAACCGCCGCGGTCACGCTGTCGTCGCTGTACGTCTTCATCGCGTGCGACGCCGCGTTCTTCTTCAGCACACCCGTCACCGGCCTGGAGATCGCGTTCGCCGTGGCGTGCTGCATGGGGGCGCTGGGCACTCGCGACCAGCCGCGATGGTGGATCGGGCTGATCCCGGCCGGGGTCACCGTGGTGGTCGGCGTGGTCGTCACGATCCTGGCTCGCATGGCCGCGGAAGCCGATATCGACGTGCTCACCGGCCTGCTCAACCGGCGCGGCTTCGATCGGCTGCTGAACGCGGAGATCGCCAAGGCCGGCCGGCTCGACCAACGCCCCGCGCTGGTGCTGGCCGACCTGGACCGCTTCCAGACGATCAACAGCCACCCCGACCAGCCCACGAGCGATGCGGTGCTGCAGCAGGTCGCCGACGCCTGGGGCGACCTGCTGGAGCCGGAACAGACGCTGGCCCGGCTCGGCGGCGACCTGTTCGCGGTACTGCTGCCGGACACCACCGAACGGGCCGCGGTCGAGTTCACCGACCGCATGCGCGCGGTGACAACCACCGGCTGCTGCGCGGGCGTCACGTCATGGCAGCCGGGCGAACCGGCGTCGATGCTGGTCAGCCGCGCCGATGTGGGCCGGTATCGGGCCAAGCAGGCAGGCCGCAATCTGACCAGGCTGGAATCCGGGCAGCGCATCGCCCTGGCCGAGGAGCTGCGCCGAGCCATCGCGGAAGACAACCTGGAAGTCCGGTACCAGCCGATCGTCAGCCTGCCTCTCGATGGCAAGGTGGTCGGCATGGAGGCGCTGCTGCGCTGGTCCTCGGCCACCGAACCCGGCCTCAGCCCGAACGAGGTGATCCGCGCCGCGGAGGAGCACAACCTGATTGCCGACCTGGACCGGGTGGTGCTGCGCAGAGCTTGTATGGACGCTGCCTGCCTGCAGCGAAGGGTAGCCGATCTCGACCTCATGCTGAACGTCAATGTCAGCGGTCTGGAACTGGCCGACGCCGATTACGTCAATCGGGTACGGAACATTCTGCGCAGCACCGGCTGGCATGCCGGGCGGCTCGTACTCGAGATCACCGAGACGCAGTTGGTGGCCGAGTCACAGGATGCGATCGCCAACCTGAACGCTCTGCGCGACACCGGCGTACGCATCGCCATCGACGACTTCGGCACCGGTTACTCATCCTTCAGCCGGCTGGCGGCCATTCCGTCGGACATTCTCAAAGTGGACAGATCCTTCGTCTCGGCGATCACCACGGACTCACCCGCGCCGCCGCTGCTCGGGGTGATCAAGGCACTCAGCAAGGCACTCGACATGCAGGTCATCGCCGAAGGCGTGGAGCACGCACACCAAGCGGCAATACTCGCCGACCTCGGCTTCTCCCTGGTCCAGGGCTACCACTACGGCAGCCCCCAATCAGCGCAAGCGATACACGACAAACTCGTCGAGCAGTTCCACATGGCCACACACCACAAGCATTTGCCGTCCAAATAGGTTGCGCCCGATGCCCTTCGGGCCTTTCTCGTAACCTCATGCGGGTCGGCACCCTTCCCTACCCGATGATTTCCCCACGTGCGTAAACCCCAGAACAACGAAAACCGCCTCGGCCCAGGCGATTTACGAGTGGGAGCTGTTCCCGGTGCCAGGCGTCGTGGCATGGCCGGCCAGTTGCTGCGGTTTTCAGGCGACGTCCGTTGTGGTGGTGCCAGTTGGTGGCCCTGGGGTCATTTCGCGGGGCCGTTCGAGGAGCTTGCCCTTGTGGGCCGCAAAACCTGACCACGCAATGGATTACAGGCGGTCGCGGAGCCTCGCCAGCAGGTCGCAGGCACCCGACGCCGGTTCGCCGAACGCGATCGTCAGCTTCTGCGGTACGCCCGCCAGTTCGAGAGTGGCCTGTCCGTGCAGCACGACCTGTTCCCCCGAGCCCTCGCCGACGCCGTCGACAGAACTGATGCCGATCGCCTCGACGTCCGCGATCCGGCGGTACCAGCTGGTGAAGGCAGACGGCAGGCGCGGGCCAGTGCTGCCCTCCCGGTTCGCCGTCCAGTTCGGTTCGTGGTAGGTGGCCGCGATGTGGATCAGCCCAGGCGAGAGCAGCCACAGCCCGAACCACGCGGTTTCCCGACCGTGGGAGGTGTAGCGGACATGCTTCGCCTCGATTTCATGCTCGCCGGCCAGCACCGCCAAGGCGTACACGACATCAGACGGCGCCTTGATCGAATAGGGCGTATCGGTCTTTGTGAGATCAGCGAACTGCCGACACCTATCCATGGAAAGTCTCACGCCCCCGAAATCTACCGACCACACACCCGGCCGTACAGGGGGTCCATTACCCCTGTCAAAAGCATTGTCCCCAGCCACAATCCGGCCGCGGACAAGGCACTACACGCGAAACACCCGAAACGGACGAAATTGCGAATACGGCTGCCGCAGAGCGGATCACGAGAAGAGACACCAATTCGTCAGAGCGCCGGTTTCCGCACGACCGCTGTAGGACCTACCGCTCAGCTCGCCTTGTTGTACGCCTCGATGACGCTCGCATGAAGCCGCCCACGACCGGACACCGCACAGCCGTTCCGGCGCGCCCATTCGCGCACCGCCTCGGTCCGCTCCCGATCCACCGCAGTGCGAGCGCCAACCTTGCTCTGCGCCTTGGGGATCCGGCCGACCTTGCGGCCGGACTCGATCCACTGCTCGAACACCTTGCGGAGTTCGCCGGCATTCTTCACCGACAAGTCGATCTCGTACTCGACCCCGTCGATACCCAACACGACAGTCTCTTGCGCCGTGGACTTCCCGTCGTAGTCGTCGATCAACTCGACGATGACCTTCTTCGCCATACGAGTGCGGACCCCTGTCATCATCAGAATGCTCGCGTCTCGGAATGCTCGAGCAGCAAGCCTGGACACCGACCGGCCAAGGCGCTCCACCAGCACGTCAAGAGACCAACAGGGCAGACCGCTCGGTTCTCGCCGGTGCGGAGCCGCCTCCCGCGGGGGCGTTCACCAGCTTCGACCGGCTGGCGGGGAGTCACTCGACCGGATCAGGGCCTGGCCTGGTGTGCGCGGTCAGCAGCAGGTGGTCCATGCGGGTGCGGAGCCGCACGTCCTCGCCGGAGATCTCGGGCAATCCGGCGATCAATCGGTGCGCGAGAGTGCGGAGTTTGGTGTTGGATTCCTGGGACCGCCACCGCAGGACCGCGAACGCTTGCTCAGCGGTGACGTTGTAGGCGAGCATCAACGCGCCTTTGGCCTGCTCGATCACAGCCCTGGCCTCGACCAGCTCCGGCAACACGTCCTCGAGTGCCTCGGTGCGGTAGTCGGCCGCGGCCGCGGACAGGTCGATGTAGTAGCCCTGGGTCCCGGTCACCGTGCCGTGGGCATCGGCCATCGGCTCGGACACGACAAGCACCTCATGAACGCGTCCGGCGGTGTCGATGATCCGGTGGCGGCTGGAGAACGCGCCACCATCCTCGATCGACACGATCAACGCTTCGAGCCGGTCACGATCCTCGGGATGCTTGTGCGACAACAACAACTCGGTCGTCGGTTCGATATCCGGCGGGTGGCCGTGGATGCGCGCGGCCTCGGCCGACCATTCCCACCGCCGCTCCCGGAACCAATACCGGAACCGGCCCACCGCCATCGGGTCCCCCACCCCGACGACTTGTTCGACCAGATCCTTCTCCTCTTGCGACGCCTCCGCGCGGTCAGCCATGCGCACATTATCGTCGCGCAGAACCCGGGCGCCACCGCAAGCAGCCGCATCCCAACGAGATGATGTACAAGCTGCGCCGCGGAGACGACAGGGACAGGGACAGCCGGCAGGAGCAACGCACTGCCGAACCACGGTCGGGCTGTCAGGATTGTTCGCGTGGACATCGATACGCACAAGCCACATACCGCGCGCATGTACGACTGGTACCTCGGCGGCAAGGACAACTACGAGATCGACCGCGAACACGCCGCGCGAGTAGAGACGGTGTTCCCCTCGGTCGGCGTCGCGGCCCGCGTCAACCGTGCGTTCATGCACCGCGCCACCCGCTGGCTCGCCGGACAAGGCATACGCCAGTTCCTCGACATCGGCACCGGAATCCCCACCGAACCGAACCTGCACCAAATCGCCCAAGCCGAAGCACCCGAGTCCCGGGTGGTCTACGTCGACAACGACCCCACCGTGCTCGCCCACGCCCGCGCCCTGCTCACCAGCAGCCCACAAGGCCGCACCGCGTACGTCGACGCCGACGCCACCACACCCCGCGCGATCCTGGACGCCCCGGACCTCCGCGGAACGCTCGACCTCACCCAACCGGTGGCGGTAAGCCTGATCGCGTTGCTGCACTTCATCCCCGACGACAAACAGCCACACGACATCCTCACCACGCTGATGGACGCGGTCCCCTCGGGCAGCTACCTCGTACTCACCACCGCGACAACCGATTTCGACCCGAACACCTTCGCCAAGATTCAGCAGATCTACGCCGAAGGCGGCATCCCCGCACAATTCCGCACCCGCGACGAATTCGCCGAGTTCTTCACCGGATTGGCACTGGTGGACCCGAACGTGGAAGTCCCCCACCGATGGCGACCGGACCAGTCGCCGAACGTGGAAGGCGACGACCTGAATGCGCGTGTGTCGTTCTACGCCGCAGTAGCGCGCAAACCCTAGTCCGCGGGCACAGCCCTGTTCGGTGACGACACCCAGCAACCGGTCACCTAGTCCCGCCGGTCCGTTGGGACACTCCAGGGACACTGGGCGTTCCACGCTCGATGGCGTGGCTTTCGCCGCATGATCAAAATAGCCTCTGACCTGGCAATCAAAGAGTGGGCGCAGAGGGGTTCGAACCCCCGACCGCTGGTGTGTAAGACCAGAGCTCTACCACTGAGCTATACGCCCGGTACTCCGCCTCGCGGAGCGGAGTGGGTGGCCTCCGCCAGGAGGCGCGGGTTACGAATCTAACGCAGTGAGGGCTTTCTCCCAAGCTGCCTGGTCACGGGGTTCGCCGGGGCCGTTCATTTCGGCGAAGCGGATGATGCCCGACTTGTCGACCACGAAGGTGCCGCGGTTGGCGAAGCCGGTTTTGTCGTTGAAGACGCCGTAGGTCTGGGCTACGGCGCCGTGCGGCCAGAAGTCGGACAGGAGCGGGAAGGTGTAGCCCTGTTCGGCGGCCCAGATCTTGTGCGTGGGCGGCGGACCGACCGAGACCGCGAGAATCTCGGCGTTGTCGTTCTGGAATTTGGGCAACTCGTCGCGCACCTTGCACAGCTCGCCCTGGCAGACGCCGGTGAAGGCGAGCGGGTAGAACACGATCAGAACGTTCTTGTCACCGCGATAATCGGACAGGCTGACGTCCTGGTTGTTCTGGTCCTTCAGCGTGAAATCCGGTGCGGCCGTACCTACTTCGAGTGGCATGCGCGAATCCTCCTGTCTGTGATGCGTGCCGCGCCGGCACTGCGCGACACGGGCTCGGCTACTGACCGCGGTGAGCGTCGGATCCCACACTCGCCGCACCGCCCCGATCCGGTGCGGCTACACGAGAGGACGACACACGCCCCGGTGAACCCTGCCGCGCCGCGACTCAGCGCTGCTTGGAGGGCGTCTTCGGCTGGGTCAGCTTGATACCCGTCCAACCGCCCAGACTGACCGGTGTGGTGGAGGTCAGCCCCGCGGGGGTCGCCGACTCGGCGATCTCGCTGGGGTCCACATGCCCCTGCTCCCCGGTCTTGGGGCACAGCACCCAGACGAATCCGTCGTCGGCCAGCGGGCCGATCGCATCCATCAGCTCGTCGACCAGGTCTCCATCCCCGTCACGCCACCACAGCAGGACGACATCGACCACCTCGTCGGTGTCGTCGTCCAGCATCTCGGAGCCACTCTCCTCCTCGATGGCTGCCCGCAGCTCGTCGTCGGTGTCCTCGTCCCAGCCCAGTTCCTGAACAACAAGCCCGGGGGAAATCCCGAGCTTCTGAGCATAGTTGTGCGCGTCCGCCGCGGCGACCACGGTGGTGTCCTCCTCAACTCCAGACAATAGTTAGTTGCAAGCGAACATGGTCCAGCGCCACAACGCAAGCCGATCCGACCAAAAACTCGGCGAAATGTCGCGGGACCGTTCGGTGAACACGTCCGGGATCAGCACTTCCCCGTGTCTGGAATCAGGGGCAGCCAATCCCGTGTCGATCAGCCGGCCAACCGCGCCTCCCTACCGCGCCGAACAGGCGTCGCGCGCCACGTTGAGAGCATCGTTCACCCGCTTGCTGGCGTCGTTGAGCGCGCCGACGGGCGCGGTGTAGGTCATCTTCCGCGTCTCCGCGGCCAACCCGCGAGCCGCCGTCACGTACGCGGTGAACTTCTGCGCCAGATCGGTCGGCAGAGCGTCACCGGAGGCGTTCACCCGGCCTTCGACCGTCTTCGCGGCGTCCTCGAGGGTCTGCGCCGAGGTGTCGCGCTTGGCGTCCTGATCGGGCGCGTTCGCGTCGTGCGCGTCGACGAACTCGTTGTACTTGGTGACCGCGACACTGGTCGTGCCCCGGAACGGCGTGCAGTTGTCGCTGATCGCCTTCGCCTGCGCTGCCGCCTTCTGCGAGGAGGTGGCAGCCGCGGAGGACGAGGCCATCTCCGTCCGGTACGCCGAGGCCTCCACCTCGTTCGCGGTAGCGGTACCGTGGATGGAGCTGGAGCAGCCGGCCACCACCAACCCCGTGCCGACCGCCACGGTCGCGCACATCAGTCCGAACCCGCGTGGGTTCAGCAGCTTCATCGTCCTCCCCGCTTCTCGACATCGACTGTGTCCAAGGGCACTCAATGGATGCAAATGTTGCCTCGTGCACGGTACTGGATTTCCGGCTGACATGATGACCTGGGACGCATCATCGGCAAGGATGTGAGGTGCGCCCCATCCGTTCGCGGCGGATAGCCCGCTTACCAGCGCAAGCTACCCGGGGATCTCGATAACAACAGAGCCATCAGCCTGTCCACCCCTGTACGAGGAGCATGGATTTTGACCGACCTGCTGCACCCGATGTCTTCGTCCGGTCCCACTGCCGACGGCCACGGCGACGCCGAACAGGCGCCCGACCGGCCCGCCGGGGCGCGCGTGCGAGTGATCCGCGAGGGGGTGGCGTCGTACCTACCGGACATCGACCCGGACGAAACCAGTGAATGGCTCGAATCCTTCGACGAGATGCTCGATCGCGAAGGACCGGGACGTGCCCGCTACCTGATGCTGCGCCTGCTCGAGCGCGCCGGTGAGCGGCACGTCACCATCCCCGCCCTGACCTCCACCGACTACGTCAACACCATCCCCACCGAGAACGAGCCCTGGTTTCCCGGCGACGAGGAGGTCGAGCGCCGCTACCGCGCCTGGATCCGCTGGAACGCCGCGGTCATGGTGCACCGCGCCCAGCGTCCGGGAATCGGTGTGGGCGGCCACATTTCGACCTACGCGTCCTCCGCGGCGCTGTACGAGGTCGGCTTCAACCACTTCTTCCGGGGCAAGGATCATCCCGGCGGCGGCGACCAGGTGTTCATGCAGGGACACGCCTCCCCCGGCATGTACGCGCGGGCATTCCTCGAGGGCCGGCTGACCACCGATCAGCTGGACGGATTCCGCCAGGAGTACAGCCACGGCGGTCCGGGGCACGGCCTGTCCTCGTACCCGCATCCGCGGCTGATGCCGGACTTCTGGGAATTCCCCACGGTATCCATGGGTTTGGGCCCGATGAACGCCATCTACCAGGCGCGGTTCAACCACTATCTGCACGACCGCGGCATCAAGGACACCTCGGACCAGCACGTCTGGGCGTTCCTGGGCGACGGCGAGATGGACGAGCCGGAGTCGCGCGGCCTGATCCAGGTCGCCGCGAACGAGGGCCTGGACAACCTCACCTTCGTCATCAACTGCAACCTGCAGCGCCTGGACGGCCCGGTGCGCGGTAACGGCAAGATCATCCAGGAGCTGGAGTCGTTCTTCCGCGGCGCCGGCTGGAACGTCATCAAGGTCATCTGGGGCCGGGAGTGGGACGCGCTGCTGGGCGCGGACCGCGACGGCGCGCTGGTGAATCTGATGAACTCCACCCCCGACGGCGACTACCAGACCTACAAAGCCAACGACGGCGCGTACGTGCGCGAGCACTTCTTCGGCCGCGACCCGCGCACCAAGGAATTGGTGAAAGGGTTGACCGATCAGGAGATCTGGAACCTCAAGCGCGGCGGCCACGACTACCGCAAGATCTACGCGGCGTACGCGGCGGCGCTGGCGCACCAGGGCAAGCCGACGGTGATCCTGGCCAAGACCATCAAGGGTTACGGCCTGGGCAAGCACTTCGAGGCGCGCAACGCCACCCACCAGATGAAGAAGATGACGCTGGACGACCTCAAGGCGTTCCGCGACGTGCAGCGCATCCCGATCACCGACGCCCAGCTCGAAGAGAACCCCTACCTGCCGCCGTACTACCACCCCGGCATGGAGTCCCCGGAAATCCAGTACCTGCTGGGCCGCCGCAAGGCGCTCGGCGGTTACCTGCCCGAACGACGCAGTGCGGCAAAGCCGCTGCAACTTCCCGGTGACGAGCCGTACCGCGGCGTGCGCAAGGGTTCGGGCAAGCAGAACGTCGCCACCACGATGGCGTTCGTGCGCCTGATGAAGGAGCTGTTGCGGGACAAGGAGATCGGCAAGCGGATCGTGCCGATCATCCCCGACGAGGCCCGCACCTTCGGGATGGACTCGTGGTTCCCTTCGTTGAAGATCTACAACCGCAACGGCCAGTTGTACACGTCGGTCGACGCGGAATTGATGCTCGCCTACAAGGAGAGCAACGTCGGGCAGATCCTGCACGAGGGCATCAACGAGGCCGGGTCGACCGCGTCGTTCACCGCGGTGGGCACTTCCTACGCCACCCACGGCGAGCCGATGATCCCGCTCTACATCTTCTACTCGATGTTCGGCTTCCAGCGCACCGGCGACGGCCTGTGGGCCGCGGCGGATCAGCTCGCCCGCGGCTTCGTGCTCGGAGCTACCGCCGGGCGAACCACGCTGACCGGTGAAGGCCTGCAGCACAACGACGGTCACTCGCTGCTGCTCGCCTCGACCAACCCGGCGGCCGTGGCCTACGACCCGGCGTTCGCGTTCGAGATCGCGCACATCGTGCGCGACGGCATGCGCCGGATGTACGGCGGCGGCGCCACCGCGCCCGATCCGGCCGCGGTGCCGGGCACGCATCCGCACATGCGCGAGGATGTCTTCGGCGGGGAGAACGTCTTCTACTACATCACCCTGTACAACGAGCCGTACCCCCAGCCGGCCGAGCCGGACGGCATCGATATCGACGGATTGCTCAAGGGTCTCTACCTGTACAAGCGCGGCGGCGAGGGTTCGGTGCGCGCGCAGATCCTGGTCTCGGGCGTGACGGTGCCCGACGGCCTGCGCGCGCAGGAACTGCTGGCCGAATGGGGTGTGCAGGCCGATGTGTGGTCGGTGACCTCGTGGAGTGAGCTGCGCCGCGAGGCGCTCGCCAAAGAGATTGCCGCACTGCGCAATCCGGGGACCGAGGCGGAAGTGCCCTACATCACCCGGGCGTTGTCGCAGGCGCAGGGACCGTTCATCGCCGCCTCGGACTGGATGCGCGCGGTGCAGGACCAGATCCGCAAGTGGGTTCCGGGTGACTACACCACCCTCGGCACGGACGGTTTCGGATTCTCCGACACCCGCCCGGCGGCACGCCGGGTGTTCAACGTCGATGCCCAGTCCATCGCCGTCGCCGCACTGGCCGCGCTGGCCCGCACGGGTGCGATCGACGCGTCGAAGGTGACCGAGGCCGCGGCCCGCTACCGCATCGACGACGTAGACTCCGCCGAGCAGTCCACAACCAGCGAGGACTGATCTTCCGGCCGCCGCTCCTCCTCCGAGCCCCCGCACGAAGGGTGAAATGACCCCCAACCTGACCACCTCCGGCGTACTCGGCAGCAACGAGGCTCGGTACGCCGGAGCAGTCAGCCCGACAGCACAGGTACCGACACGACTCGCGGTCGTGCACACGAAGCGTGCGAGCACCCGCACTCCGGCGACCACGCACGCGCCCAACGGCCGGACACCCCGGTGCTCCGGAACTGTCGGGCAGCACACGCCGACACGACAGTTCACGACACAGCTCGCCCGCAGCCACACGAAGGCACCGGTCGCTCGCCTCCGGACCTCCTCCCACGTGCCCAGCGGCGAAGCGTCTCCGGACGCCGGAACTGTCACGCAAAACACGGCGACCCCAAAGGTTTTCGGCGCGGCTCGTCGTTGCGCACTCGAAGCGCATGGGCGAAGCCCGAGTCTCGAGCGTGCAACCACGAGCCCGTGGGCGCCGAAAACCCGCCGCAGCGAAGCGGAGGCAGAAATTGCAGTAAACCTGCCGGAGCGGAGCGGAGGCGAAAAATCCAGTGGAGCGTAAACCGCCGAGGCCGCGCCGGGTTTCCGAGTCCGGTACCTCCACCTCGCACGAGGTGTACCTGCCGACGGGGGCGCTGTCACCCAACCGGCAGACCCGCGATCCGCTGCCGGACACGCTGCTCAAGCGCGTCAAGCAGTTCTCCGGACGCTTGTCCACCGAGGCGGTCGCCTCGATGGAGGATCGGCTGCCGTTCTTCGGCAGCCTGGATGCCGCTCAGCGCGCGGGCGTGCAGATGCTCGTGCAGACCGCGGTGGTGAACTTCCTCGAGTGGCTGCAGGACCCCGAGAGCGATATCCGCTTCAGCCTGGACGCCTTCCAGGTCATCCCGCAGGATCTGGCGCGCCGGCTGACGCTGCGCCAGACCGTGGACATGGTCCGGGTGGCCATGGACTTCTTCGAACAGTGGCTGCCCGCCCTCGCCCGCAACGACCGGCAGCTGGTCGCGCTGACCGAAGCGGTGCTGCGGTACGGACGGGAACTGGGTTTCGCCGCGGCATCGGTGTACGCCAGCGCCGCCGAATCCCGCGGCGCCTGGGACACCCGGCTCGAGGCACTGGTCGTGGACGCGGTGGTGCGCGGGGATACCGGGCCCGAAATGCTTTCCCGCGCGGCCACACTCAACTGGGACGCCACCGCCCCGGCGACGGTCCTGGTCGGCACGCCCCCGAAAGATCAGGTGGCCGTGGTGAGTTCGGTACACACCACCGCGGCCCGGCACGGTCGCGCGGCCCTTGCCGTCGTGCAGGGCTCACGGCTGGTGATGGTGGTCAGCGGCCATCTCGGCGACACCTCCTACCCCTCCCCCTTCCTGACCGATCTACTCGCAGAGGCGTTTTCCGAGGGCCCGGTGGTGATCGGCCCGACGACTCGGACGCTGTCCGCGGCGCATGCCAGCGCGGTCGAGGCGATGGCCGGAATGGAGGCCGTGGTCGGCTGGCGGGGCGCCCCGCGGCCGGTGCACGCCTCGGAATTACTGCCCGAACGAGCCCTGCTCGGAGATCGCGCTGCGGTCGAGGCTCTGAACGAGTATCTTGTGCTACCGTTGGCCGCCGCCGGGTCGGCTCTGTCGGACACCCTCGACGCCTACCTGGATTGCGGTGGAGCCGTCGAGACCTGCGCCCGCCAGCTGTACGTTCATCCAAATACGGTCCGTTATCGCCTCAAGCGCATCGGCGAGGTCACGGGCCGGGATCCGATGAATCCGCGCGACGCGTACGTGCTCCGGATCGCCGCGACCATAGGTCGTCTGACACGAACTCGTAACGAATCGCCTAATTCTGCCCCAGAGGACCCTTTCGACGCAGTTCATCACGAGCGGCTGTAACGCCGTACACGAGATCCTCGATGCCGGTGGCCGACTAGCCGTTTTGTGGAGTCCACACAAAAGCAGTCCGCAAACATCATTCGCGTCGACATCTCCACAACACCCCGAAACGGTGTTGGCTAGAGAAGTGATCGCGTTGTTCGCCCCAGGACAGGGCTCTCAGACACCAGGAATGCTCGCGCCTTGGCTCGACCTCCCCGGCGCGCGTGACCATCTCGAACTCTGGTCCAAGGCCGCAGGTCTGGACCTCGTGCGGCTGGGCACGACCGCAACGGCGGAGGAGATCACCGATACGGCGGTCACCCAGCCACTGGTGGTCGCGGCCGCGCTGCTCGCCTACGCGGAGATACCGCAGAATGTGCTTCCGCCCGCTACGATCGTCGCCGGACACTCGGTCGGCGAGCTCGCCGCCGCCGCCGTCGCCGGCGTCATCTCCTCCGATGACGCGGTGATGCTCGCCGCGATCCGCGGTGCGGAGATGGCCAAGGCGTGCGCGCTGGAGCCGACCGGCATGTCCGCCGTACTCGGTGGCGACGAGGCCACCGTGCTCGCCCGGCTCGCGGAATTGGATCTCGTTCCGGCCAACCGCAACGCGGTGGGTCAGATCGTGGCCGCGGGCCGGCTCGATGCGCTTGCCGAATTGGCGGCGAACCCGCCGGAGAAGGCACGCGTGCGTGCACTGCCCGTCGCCGGGGCGTTCCACACCGCGTTCATGGCTCCCGCCCAGGACGCTGTCGCGAATGCCATCGCACAGATTTCCCCCGGCGAACCGACCCGGACCCTGCTGTCGAATTTCGACGGCAAGCCGGTCAGCTCGGGTAAGGACGCCATCGAAAAGCTCGCGGCACAGGTGACCCGGCCCGTCCGGTGGGACCTGTGCACCGAAACCGTTCGCGCGGCAGGGGTTTCCGGCGTGGCTGAATTGCCCCCGGCGGGAACCCTGGTCGGCATAGCCAAACGGGAGCTCAAGAGCACCCCGAACCTGGCGCTGAAGACCCCCGAGAACATCCCCGCGTTGTCCGACCTGTCGGCAACCGGCTAGCTTTTCTGCGGCTTGCAGTGATGCAACCGCAACCGAGTGGATCGAAACATCGGCCCGCCCGGTTCCGAAAAAGTGAACAGACCCCACCGAAGAGAAGAACAAGAAGGGAGCCACGCAGTGGCCGCTCTGACCCAGGAACAGATCGTCGAAGAGCTCGGCAAGATCATCGAAGAGGTGACCGGTATCGAGCCCTCCGAGGTGACCATCGAGAAGTCCTTCGTCGACGACCTGGACATCGACTCGCTGTCGATGGTCGAGATCGCCGTGCAGACGGAGGACAAGTACGGCGTCAAGATCCCCGATGAGGATCTGGCCAGCCTGAAGACGGTCGGCGACGCCGTGGCGTACATCCAGAAGCTCGAGGCGGAGAACTCCGAGGCCGCTGCCGAGCTCAAGGCCAAGTTCGGCGCGGACTCCGAGTAGGACCGATACCGTGACCACTCCTTCCACTTTGAACGGGAACTTCCCCAACGTCGTCGTAACAAGCCTGGCGGCGACCACGTCGATCGCGGGTGACGTCGATGCGACGTGGAAGGGACTCCTCAACGGCGAGAGCGGCATCGACGTTCTCGAGGATTCCTTCGTCGAGGAATACGACCTTCCGGTCCGCATCGGCGGTCATCTGAAGGTTCGGCCGGAGACCCTGCTCAGCCGGGTCGAGTGCCGTCGCATGGCGTACGTCGAGCAGCTCGCGACCGTCCTCGGTCGCGAGGTGTGGAAGAACGCCGGAACTCCGGAGGTCGATCCGGAGCGCCTGGGCGTCGCCATCGGCACCGGACTCGGTGGCGGCGACGCACTGATCGATTCCGTCGACAAGCTCAAGAACGGTGGCTATCGCAAGATTTCGCCGCTGGCGGTGCAGATGGTCATGCCCAACGGGCCGTCCGCCGTCGTGGGCCTGGAGTTGAAGGCCAGGGCGGGAGTGGTCACTCCGGTCTCGGCGTGCTCATCGGGTTCTGAGGCCATCGCGAACGCGTGGCGGATGATCGTCATGGGCGACGCCGACATGGTTGTCACCGGTGGCGTCGAGGGTTACATCGACGCCGTGCCGATCGCGGCATTCTCCATGATGCGCGCGATGAGCACCCGCAACGACAACCCGAAGGCGGCCTCGCGTCCGTTCGACTCGGCGCGCGACGGTTTCGTCTTCGGTGAAGCCGGTGCGCTCATGGTCATCGAGACCGAGGAGCACGCCAAGGCGCGTGGAGCAACGATCCACGCGCGGCTGATGGGCGCCGGCATCACGTCCGACGGTTTCCATCTGGTCGCCCCCGCCCCGGACGGGCAGGGCGCGGCACGCGCGATGACCCGGGCGATGCAGACCGCTGGTCTGACCAAGAAGGACATCACCCACGTCAACGCGCACGCGACCGCGACGCCGATCGGTGACACCGCCGAGGCGAACGCGATCAACCTGGCCGTGGGCAGCCATGCCTCGGTCTACGCGCCCAAGTCCGCCCTGGGCCACTCGATCGGCGCGGTCGGCGCCCTCGAGTCGGTACTCACCGTGCTCAGCATTCGCGACGGCATCGTGCCGCCGACGCTGAACCTGGACAACCAGGATCCGGAGATCGATCTCGATGTCGTGCACGGCGAGGCTCGCCGCCAGGACATCGAGTACGCGATCAACAACTCGTTCGGCTTCGGCGGCCACAACGTGGCGCTGGCTTTCGGCCGGTACTGAGTTTCGCCGGTCAACTCCAGAACGATTCCCCCGCGCGGCCCTTCGGCTCGGTCGACCCCACCGAAGGGCCGCGCGTGGTTTTTCTCCGCAACAGCCGATCAGCTCCACTCGCAGCCGCGTCAGCGACTCACCATCATCTCGAGGAGAGAACGCGATGACCATCATGGCTCCCGCACATGCGGATGCCGCCACCGATCCCCGGGATCCGCTGGGCCGGTTGCAGCGATTCTTCGACCCCGGCACGGTGCTGCCGCTGCACCCCCGGGACAAGTCCGGCGTACTGGCCGCCATCGGCGAGGTCGACGGCGTGCGCACGGTCGCCTACTGCTCGGACGCCACGGTCATGGGCGGCGCGATGGGCATCGAGGGATGTAAGCACATCGTCGACGCGATCGACACCGCCATCGAGTCCCGGCTGCCCGTCGTGGGCATCTGGCATTCCGGCGGCGCCCGGCTGGCCGAGGGCGTGGAGGCCCTGCACGCGGTCGGCCTGGTCTTCGAGGCCATGGTCCGCGCCTCCGGCCTGGTCCCCCAGATTTCGGTGGTGCTCGGCTTCGCGGCCGGTGGCGCCGCCTACGGTCCCGCGCTGACCGACGTGGTCATCATGGCCCCCGAGGGCCGGGTCTTCGTGACCGGTCCGGACGTCGTGCGCAGCGTGACCGGTGAGAACGTCGACATGGCAACGCTCGGCGGCCCGGACACGCACTACAAGAAGTCCGGTGTGTGCCACATCGTCGCCACCGACGAATCCGATGCCATGCACCGCGGCCGCCGGCTGGTCTCGATGTTCGCCGAGCAGGGCACGTTCGACATGGTCGCCGCCGAACACGGCGATGTCGACCTGAAGGCGATGATGCCCGAATCGGCCAAGCGCGCCTACGACGTCAAGCCGATCGTGCACGAGCTGCTGGACAACATCAACGGCGAGTCGACGTTCGAGGAGTTCCAGGGCGGTTATGCCCGCAGTATGGTCACCGGCCTGGGCCGTCTGGCCGGGCGCACGGTCGGCGTGCTGGCCAACAACCCGCTGCGCCTGGGCGGCTGCCTGGATTCGCAGAGCGCGGAGAAGGCGGCGCGTTTCGTGCGCCTGTGCAACTCGTTCGGCATCCCGCTCGTCGTGATCACCGACGTGCCCGGCTATCTGCCCGGTGTCGGCATGGAGTGGGAGGGCGTGGTGCGCCGCGGCGCGAAGCTGCTGCACGCCTTCGCCGAGGCTCGCGTTCCGCGGGTGACACTCGTGACCCGGAAGATCTACGGCGGCGCGTACATCGCGATGAACGCGCGCTCGCTCGGCGCGACCGCGGTATTCGCCTGGCCGGGTTCGGAAGTCGCGGTCATGGGCGCCAAGGCCGCCGTCGGCATCCTGCACAAGAAGGCCATCGCCGCCGCGCCCGAACCCGAGCGCGAGGCGCTGATCGAGCGGCTGACCGTCGAGCACGAGCAGATCGCCGGCGGCCTGGGCCGGGCGATGTCGATCGGGGTGGTCGACGAGGTCATCGATCCGGCCAAGACCCGCTCCACCATCGCCGCCGCCCTGGCCGCCGCGCCCGCCCGGCCGAGTCATCTCAAGAACATCCCGCTGTAGCCCGCGAAACTCATTCCACCGCATTGGTTCACAGGTGATCCGCGGCGGTCGCCATGCCCGCTCGGCTGAGTCACCGCGAGAACAGCCCGCCGCAGTCCACGAGACACCCTCCGCCACAACGCCTCCCAAGTGGCCCTCGGCAGCCGGCATGCCCGCTCGACCGAACGACCGCGAGAACAGCCCGCCGCAGTCCACGAAACACCCTCCGCCACAACGGTTTACAGGTGGTCCTCGGCGGCCGAGGGTCGTTCCGGTTCAGGGTTCGGTCGGATCGGGTTCGTCGGAGTATCCGGTGACGGTGAGTTCGACGAGCAGCAGCATCGGCGAGTCCGAGGTGGGGACCAGGGTGCCGACGGCGTCGACCACGGTCCAGCCGCCGCCGATGCGGCGCAGCCGGATTCCGGTCAGGCGACCGCTTGTCTCGTGCGCTCGGACGACTCGGCCGACCTCGGCGAGGATCCGGCGCACGTCGTCGGGGTGTGGGGTGTCGCGGTCGTCGACCACGCCCTTCCACTGGATGTCCGGCACCGGATCGGTGACCCAGCGGATCAACCGCACCTTTTCCACATCGGCGAGTACCAGGTGGGAGCGGCCCGGGCGCTGGCGTCCGAGTGCGGCGAAGGCCGCGGTGTCCACCGACGCCGGTTCGGGAGCGAGGAATTCGGTGACATCGTGCAACAGTCCGCGCCACCGCGCGAGATCGTTCTCCGCGCCGTTGCGCAGCGCCATGTGATAGCGGCGCGGGACGCCGGCCACGCAGGCCGTGACATCGCCCGCCCAGCGCATCCGTTCGCGCGGGCCGAGCGTCTGCAGGATCAATTCCATCGAACCGTCACACCGCCGCACGTGCCGGAACGCCTCGGGAACCGTCCAGTGCGATCTCGACTCGGGCAAATCCCATCCGAAAGGGTTGTGCACCAGGTGAATCGATCGATGCTGTGACGAATAGTCGAAGGCGGCGACGATATACGGATCGGGAAGTTTCGAACCCACGGCCGCGCTGCGCACCTGCACCGCGTAGACACCGCCGTCGGGGCCGAATACCGGTGCGGCGCAAACCGTCTCATGCTCCCGCGACTCGCCCGGACGACGGGACACTCGCATCTCGACGGTCTCACCGCGGCGCCACACCGGTTCGATCATGCGCCGCACCCCGGGCCGCAGCACCCGCGCCGCGTATCGCCAGCGCGTCGGGCGCTCGTCGACCGCGAGCACGGTCCAGTCCTCGGCGTCCCCCAGTGTTTCGATCAGTACCCGGCCGCTGTCCACTCCGCCCCTCCTCCTGGTGCCGGAGACCGACTCTGCCACATGCCCGGCCGGGCTCCCCGAGAGCCTCGGCCGTGCAGCGGAAGGTCAGCCGACGTCGCGGCGCAGCCAGGTGACCTCGGCGCCCTCACTGCCGCTGCGGAACGGTTCCAGGTCGTCGTCCCAGGCGGTGCCGAGCGCCCGATCCATCTCGGCGGCGATCTCGGCGGGGCCGTACCGGCCCCGATCGCGCGCCAGCCGCACGATCTCCCGCAACCGCATCTCCCCGACCATCACATCGCCGTTCGCGCTCATCGCCCCGCACCACAGACCGAGCCCGGGAACGAAGCTGTACCGCTCGCCGTCGACGCCGTCACTGGGGTCCTCGGTGACCTCGAAACGCAGAACCGGCCAGGCCCGCAACGCGTTGGCAATCTTCGATCCGGTACCGACCGGACCGGCCCACTCGGTGGTTGCGCGCAGCTGTCCCGACGCGGCGGGTTGCGCGGTCCAGCGCAATTGCGCGGGCGACTTGAGGGCCGAGGAGAGCGTCCATTCGATGTGCGGGCACAGCGCGGCCGGCGACGCGTGGATATACACCACTCCAGACGTCGCGTCCGCGAACTGACTCGTTCCGCGCACCAGTACACCTCCAGCCTCGACCTGGAACGTCTTCCCCAACGATCGGTCGAGCCGGCGTTGCCCGAGTTTACTGGAGTGTCCGAAGTTACGTGTGTTACTTGGCTTACGTGTCGCTGTCCGCCGCGAACTGGGTGAGTACCGAGTCGCTCAGCGGCGGCCAGGCCGCGCGGGCCCAGTCGCCGAAATTCTCGTCGCTCAGCGCCACGCACGCCACCCCTGGCGCGGGATCCACCCACAGGAAGGTGCCGGATTGCCCGAAATGGCCGTAGGTGCGCGGTGAATTCGCACTTCCGGTCCAATGCGGAGTCTTGTGGTCGCGGATCTCGAATCCCAGGCCCCAATCATTGGGGCGCTGCGAACCGTAGCCGGGCAGCACGCCATTGCATCCCGGAAATTGCACGGTGATGGCCTCACCGAGAGTTTCCGGGGAAAGCAAACTCGGACTGAGCAACTCGCCGGCAAAAAGCAGTAGATCGGCGACCGTCGACCGGGCGCCGTGTCCGGCGGGGCCGTCCAGAACCGAGGATTTCATTCCGAGCGGCTCGAAGACCGCCTCGTGCAGGTAATCCTCGAAGGCGATCCCGGTCTGGTCGGCCACGAAGCGCGCCAGCACCTCGAATCCGGAACTCGAGTAGATCCGCCGCGTCCCCGGCTCGGCCATGATCACGGTGGTGTCGAAGGCCAGCCCCGAGGTGTGCGCCAGCAGATGCCGCACCGTCGATCCCGGCGGCCCCGCGGGTTGGTCCAACTCGACCGCCCCCTCCTCCACCGCGACCAGAACCGCATAGGCGACAAGCGGTTTGGTCACCGAGGCCAAGGCGAACTCGCGATCGGCGTCCCCTTCGGCGGTCACCGCTCCCGCGGCCGTCGCCACCCCCACGGCCGCATGTCCGACCGGCCATTCCCGAATCTGCTCCAACGCTCGCACGCTAGTGAGCTTAGAACTCCCGCTCCGCCCGCCGCACCGCGACTCTCGCGCGCCCGCGCGGCTTCGCCCGCAAGGGCCCATCGAATCGGCGGAACCCGTTCCGGCGCTGGAACTTGCCGATCCGGCAAGCCGATGATCGCGGCGCGGAAGTCATCGAATCCTCACCCTGATGCGCCGTGTGCGGATTGCACTCCAGCGCAGGAACGGCGGTCACGCGCGAATGTCGTGGATGTGGTGGATCAGATCGTGCAGGAAGTAGGTGGCCATGGAGTCGACGGTGAAGTGGGAGCCGTTGCTGCGGCGGGCAGCTCGGGTGCGGTCCGATTCGGGGACCGAGGCGAAGGCCGTGGCGATGGTTTCGGCCGCTTCGGTCAGCTCGGCGGCGACGGTCGCGGGGGCCTGAGCGAGGTAGTCGTCGGCCTCGGCGGTGCGGTCCTGATTCCAGTTCGCGAAGACGGGCAATCCCTCGGCGACACCGACCTGGGCGTCGAACGCGGTGACCGCGGGCGGGGCGGCGGGGTTGCCGAGGGCGATGTCCAGGCGGTATCGGAACATCCGGCAGACGTCACGCACGTGGGCGGCGTATTCGATTGGGGCCCAGGTGTTTTCGTTGGGCCGCACGGTGATGCCGGGACGTTCGAGGGCAGCGGCGAAACGGGCGGCGGCGGCGCGCGTCAGCCCAGGTACCGCGTCGTAAGCGGTGCCCGGGCCGTCGAATCCGCATTCGGCGCAGGGCCTGTCCAGTACCCAGGTCCAGTCCTTGTCTTCGGCAGCGATCGGCATGCGCAGTAATTTATCCTGGCCGCAAATGATCGGCCATAAATAAACCGCCAAAGCTCGTCGAGATACGGCCGCATCCGGCCAGACGCGACTCACTCCACCAGCTGATTCGCCTTCTCGAACAGTTCCAGGGTGATCGCGTGCAGGAAATCGCCGACCTGCTTGGGCGCCTTGCCCGCGAAGGCGCGGGCGTGCGTGCCCTCGAGCACGATGCCGAGTTTGAAGCAGGCCAGCACCGTGTACCAGGTGATATCGCTCAGGTCGCGGGCGGAGAACTTCCCGTAGTGCGCGGTCATCTCCTCCGCTGTCGGCAGCCCGCCCAGTTGACCGAGCGTGCCGAACAACCCCGCACCGGCGGTACCGGGCTCGGGGCGGGTCGCGATCTGCCAGCCCAGATCCAGCAGCGGATCACCGATGGTGGACATCTCCCAGTCGACCAGCGCTGCCACCTGCGGGCCGTCGTAGCGGAACATGATGTTGGCCAGGTGGCAGTCGCCATGCAGAATTCCGGGCTTCCAGTGCGCGGGCCGGTTGCGCTCGAGCCAGTCGCCGACCCGGTCGACACCGCGAATCTCCGGGCCCGGATAACCCTCGTTGGCGCTGTAGGAGTCGAGTTCGCCGAGCCAGCGCGGCACCTGACGTTCCAGGAAGCCTTCCGGTTTGCCGTAGCCCTCGAGGCCCAGCTCCAGGTAGTCCAGCGCACCGAGCCGGGCGATCGCCTCCACCGCCGACAGGCCCATCCGCCTGCGGATCTCCGCGTCACCGGCGTGCAGTTCGGGCAGTTCGGTCTGCGGATTGAAACCGATGATCGGCTCCATCAGGTAGAACACCGCGCCCAGGACCGATTCGTCGGTGCACGCCGCGATCACCTCGGGCGCGCGCACCCCGGTACCGGTGAGCGCGCCCAACAGCCGCGCCTCCCGGCGGATCACGTCATTGCTCTTGGCGCGCAAGTGTTTCGGGCCGCGTCGCAGAACGTAGTCGCGACCCGCGCGAGTGAAGCGCAGCATGATGTTCTGGGTGCCGCCGCCGAGCGCGGTCACGTTCTCGAACGGACCGCCGGGCAGCCCCTGCTCTTCCATCCACTTTCCGACGACCGCGAAGTCGACGACAGCACGGTCCACATCGGCCGGTTGCACCACAGACATGTCCCACATTGTGCACCAGAGGCCGCGCAGAACTGAAGGCAGACGCCCTCAATACGCCGGCCGGGTCGCCGGACCGGGCGGACTACGGTGAAACCCATGCGCACGACCCACCCCGGGGTCCGACCGGGGCCCGCATCCGATGACACCACCCGATCGGCGACCGCCGATCCGGAGTCGCACCCCGAAGCCACGACCGCCTCTCCCGGCAAGACGATACCCACCGAGCATGGTGAGTCCCGGCGCGAATCGACGATCGAAGCCCCCGCACCTCCCCCGCCGGACTCCGCGCCCGGCCACAGCGCACGGACCGCGCACGAGTCCGATACACCCCCACGGACAGCAACCGAACGCCCGGTGACCAGCACTCTTGTTTCGAACCGAACGCCCGGCCACGGCACCCGGACTCCCCGCGAACCAGACGCACGCGTGCACCCGGCCACCCTCGGGGAACCGCCGATCACGCTGACCGTGCTGTGCGAGCGAATCGATCGGGCGGTGGATTCCGAGGCCGCGTTCCTGGCGCTGTACCGGGACTCGGAGACCGCCTTCTGGCTGGACAGCACACACGCCGAACCGGGACTGGACCGGTTCTCGTATCTGGGTGATGCGGGCGGCCCACTGGCCGAGACCGTGCGTTACCGGGTGGGTTCGGAGCGAGTCCACATCGACCGGAGGGCCGGCTCGACTACCGCGCCGGGTAGCGTATTCGACTACCTGGCAACCAGATTGCGGCGGATCGAGATCGAATTCCCGGATGTGCCCTTCGATTTCGTCGGCGGATACGTCGGCTATCTCGGCTACGAGATGAAGGCCGAGTGCGGCGCGGCCGCCCGGCATCGCGCGGACGCGCCCGACGCCCAGTGGATCTTCGCGGACCGGCTGATCGTGGTGGACCACGTCGCGGAACACACCTATCTCCTCGCCCTCGCTGACCCGGATCGCGTTGCGGCAGCCGCGCATTGGGTGTCCTCGACGCGAGCGACCGTTGCCGCGCTGCCGGACCGGTCCGCACCGCCCCGGCTCGACCTCGCGGCCGACGAGCGGGCCGTGGAATCCCGGCTCACCCGGGGCCGGCAACGCTATCTGGCCGATATCGCCGCGATCGACGCGCAACTGCGGGCGGGCGAGACGTACGAGGTCAATCTGACCGACAGCGCCTACCTCGACCAGGACTGCGACGGGTTGGCGGTGTATCGCGTACTGCGGCGGTCGAATCCGGCGCCGTACGCGGCGTTCCTGCGATTCGGCGACCTCCAGATCGCCTGCTCCTCGCCGGAGCGATTCCTCCGAGTGGATCGCGCCCGCAGGGTGGAGACCAAACCGATCAAGGGCACCGCGCCCCGCGGTGCGACACCCGAGCAGGACGAAACCCTGCGCCGCGCACTGGAATCCGATCCCAAGACCCGCGCGGAGAACCTGATGATCGTCGACCTGCTGCGCAACGATCTGGGCCGGGTCTGCGAACTGGGCAGCGTGCGCGTCGCGGCGCTCATGCGCACCGAGACCTACGCCACGATGCATCAGCTGGTGACCACCATCCGCGGTCGCCTGCGCCCGGACGTGGACGCGGTCACCTGCCTGCGCGCCTGCTTCCCGGGCGGCTCGATGACCGGCGCGCCCAAACTGCGGACCATGGACATCATCGACGACCTGGAAACCGAAGCGCGCGGCGTCTATTCGGGCACGATCGGCTTCCTGGGACTGGGCGGGACGGCCGATCTGAACATCGTCATCCGCACCGCGGTGCGGCACGGTGGGCGCTGGCGGATCGGCGCGGGCGGTGCGATCGTGCTGGATTCCGATCCGGAGCAGGAGTACCACGAGATGGTGCTCAAGGCGACCGCCGCACTGCGCGCGGTCAGCGCGGTCGCCCGCGACCCCGCCGGCGCGGATCGATCGGCTCCGACGGCGCGTTCTCACGTCCGGTGAGGCGTCCGATCATCGACACTCCCGGCAGCCGGGCCAGCCGGTTGAAGACCTCCTCACCCATCGACACCATCGCCTCGAGCCGCGGCAACAGCCGGTCGTAGGCGGCGAACGCCGGATCGGCCAGCGCGAGGGTCCGGTCGAGGCGATCGATGGTCCGGTTGAGCCGATCGATCGCCATCGAGAGGTTCTCGATCAGATCCGGCAACTGCGCGGCCAGTTGCACCGAGGCCGGCGGCAGCCGGACCGCGGTGTCGAACGCCTGCCCGGCGGTCACCTGCGCGGCGTCCAGGGCCTGTCCGGCAGCGCGCTGCGCCGCCTCCGCCGCGGCCTGGGCGGCGGCGATCAGATCACCCGCACCGGGCACGCGGGGCGTTCCGGGCTTGCGCGCGGACTCCTTCGGATCGCTCATGCCCCCATCGTGCCGCATCGGACGCCGCTCGCCCGCGCACGACAGACCCTGCGGTCTGTGTCGGTGTCGCCTGGCATAGTTCTGCGGACGATGACCTTCACCGAGAACGGCGCGACGCCGATACCGACTTCGCTGCTGAGCGTGGAACTTTCGTGGCGTTCGGCGCATGCGCTGGACGCGCACGCACTGCTGCTGGACGCCGACGGCCTGGTCCGCTCGCCGCGCGATGCGGTGTTCTTCAACGCGCCCCGGCATCCCTCCCAGGCGGTGACGCTCGACCAGCAGCCCGAACCGCGCACGGCGCGGCTCTCGGTGTCACTGCCCCGCACCGAAGAGACGGTGGCGCGCATCGTCGTGGGTGTTTCGTCGGCGGGCCCGCTGCACGAGCTGGCGGATCTGACGATCGCGGTTCGCGACGCCGCCGGACTGGTGGCTCGCCGCGACGTTCCGGCGCCGCGGTCGAGCGAGGTGACGGCGATCTCGCTCGCGGAGTTCGCGCGAGACGATGATTGCTGGTGCTTCCGCCATTTCGACCGCGAGCAAACCGAATTGACCCGGCTGTTCGAGGATTTCGGCTTTGCGGCAGCGGCGGCGGGCCGGGACCGAATCTCATTGCGCCGAAAAGGATCCGACGACGACCCCACCGAGACGCCAACGGCCGCACCGCCGCCGGACCCGCGCCCGGACTGGCATCCGCAGGGCGCCAGGTTGCGCTGGTGGGACGGCACGCGATGGTCCGATACGACCGTACCGCTCCCCCCGGCCGACGCCCGCATCTGCCCGCACTGCGGACGACGCCGCGGTTGGCGCGTACTGGGCGCGCCCGCCCCGTGCCGGTCCTGCGCCGGCGACATCGAGGAGTACCTGGACACCTGGCGGGCCCGCGCCTGGCGCGTCCTGACCGGGGACGGCCCGCGCGGCACGGCCTGGCAGGAACTGTGGACGGCGCTGCGCTACCGGCGCATTCCCGAGGACACCGGACGCGCGGCGCTGCGCGGTCCCGGTATGGCCTATATCGAGCGGCTGGCCGCCTTCGCCGACGAGGAGATCACCGCGGCGGAGGTCGAGGAGTTCGACACCGCGCTGCGCGAACTGGGCCTGTCCGGCCCACAGGTGGAGGAATTGCGGCGGCGGATGCACCGCGGCCGCACGCTGACGCGGCTGCGTGCCGGGGAGTTGCCCGTGGTGCGCACCCGGGGGCTGCACCTGGATCCCGAGGAACGCGTGCACCTGGACGTCGCCGCGACCCGCATCCGCCGGCTGTCCCGCGGCGAACGGGCCACCGAGGGCCGGTTGATCGGCACGAACAAGAAGCTGCGTTTCGTCGGTCCCGGAGCGGGTATCGAAATGCCTTGGTCCCGAATCGTTTCCGTATCCATCGTCGACGATCTGGTCGCGCTCGCGGCGACTTCGGCCCGTGGCGGCGCCGAATTCGAGGTCCAGGACCCGGATCTGGTGGCCGCGGTGCTGGAAGGCGCTCTGCGCGTGGCCAAACGGCTCACCCTCGCGCCGGGCCGCCGCGATACCCGCGCGATCCCGCCGGAGATCAAGGCGCAGGTGTGGCACCGCGACGGCGGCGCGTGCATCGAATGCGGCGCGACCCACTATCTGGAGTTCGACCACGTCATCCCGCTCAGCCGAGGCGGCGCGACCAGTCCGGGGAATCTGCAGGTGCTGTGCCGGTCGTGCAATCGCGCCAAGGGCGCGCGCATCTGATCAGGGCCCGGCGTGCGGGCCCGGTCCGGCGTCCGGCACCGGCGGGTGCAGGCCCAGCACTCCGGGTATGGCCGAGAGCACGTCGGCAGTTTGATCGGCCGCGGTGCCGTCGGTCTGCGCGGAGATGCTGAATCCGGGCCCGATGGACGCCGAACCCACCTGCTGCGGACCGCTGTCCGACCAGCCCCACTTGTTTCCGATCACGCCGGGCAGCCGGGCGGTGCCCCAGTTCTGCGCGGTGCCATCGGCGGCAACCGGACTCGCCATGGCCATCCACCTCAGCACGGGCGAGGTCGGATCGGTGGTCATCTTGCGGTCCAGGAACTTCGTGATATCGGCGGTGCTGGTGTATGACTCACCCCAGCTTGGGCCGGAATGTGTGGCGGGCAGGGCGTATTCGGCGGCCTCGGCATCGATGGCATTCGGATATTTCGCCGCGAGGGCGTTCGCCGCGGAGTCATCGGAGTAGCGGATCATTCGCTCAGCCAGCTGACGGTCCTGCGTGGACCGGTCGCCGTGGCGCAGTGCGTAATCCACCATGTAGAGCTTCACCAGTGACAGCCCGGGGCGCGACTCGGCGGCGTTGGCGGTCCCCCACTGCAGGTTCAGGAAGTCCAGGCGCAGCGATATCGAGGTGCGTCCCGGAACCGTCGGAATGTTCATACTGGTCGGAGTGGGTATCGGCGGCACGGGATCTGCCGCCGCGGGCCCCGCGAACAGGCACAGCCCGGCCGCGAACATTCCCGCCACTACCGTTGGACAGCGCATGGCCGGCCTCCTCGATTCACACTTCGGTTCCGGGCGGAAGCGTTCAGCCCCCGGGCGTTACGGATGCGAAACGTTAGCCAGCGTAGCGCGACCGAGTGCCCTTCGAGATCGGCAAGACGGGAACGCGCTCGGCGTCTCGGCCGAACGCGCTGAATATCACGGGTTTTCGCCGATTGTCGTCCTCCCCGGCTCGCCGGGCGTGTCGAAGCCGAGGCAGCCCGGCGTTCCCGCGTGTCGCGATTTCCGGAAGCGGGCAAACCGGTCTCTTCCGGACAGCGGCGGAGTTACTCTGGCAGATGCGTTGCGCCCGAGGCGTTCGCGCCGGACGCGACGTCAGGCGAGCCACTCTCCTCGAGGATCAACCATGAGCGTCAAAGACGACCGAACGGTGCAACCCACTCCCGCCATCGCCGATCCGGCACCACTGGGTCTGGGCGCGTTCGCACTCACCACATTCCTGTTATCGGCGGTCAACGCCGGGTGGGCGACCGCGTCCACCGGCGATGCCTGGGTCGGCTACGCCTTCGCCTACGGCGGGTTGTGCCAACTCCTGGCCGGTATGTGGGAATTCCGCAACCGCAACGTCTTCGGGGCGACGGCGTTCTCCACCTACGGCGGATTCTGGATCGGCCTGGGACTGTGGTCGCAACTGGTGGCCCCGCACGCCACGGGCGCGGGCGCCTCGCACGATCTGGGCTGGATCCTGTTGGCGTTCGCCATCTTCAACACGTACATGCTGATCATGTCCGCTCAGGTGAGCCGTGCGGTATTCGCCGTGTTCCTGACCCTGGAGATCACCGAGATCGTCTTGTTCGCAGGCAATTTCGCGGTCAGCGAGGCGACGGTGAAGGCCGGCGGCTACATCGGCGTGATCACCGCGCTGTGCGCCTGGTACGCCTCGGCGGCGGGGGTGGCCAACGGCATCGGCGGCAAACTCCGGCTCCCGGTAGGTGCGCCGCTGGTCGCGTGACTTTCTGCCGGTGGGCCCGAGGCCCAGCGTCACACGATCGGCGAGCCGAAACCAGGCCGGACCCGGTATGCACCGGGCCCGGCCTGCCGCGTATCGGGAACTCATCGCCTCCCGGAAATCACTGTCCCCCGGCAAGATCGGCGGAAAGGTCGGCCACCTCGACGCCCTCGGGAATCTGCACCTCCTCGACGAGTTCCGGGCGGTCGTCGAATTCCAGGCGCAGTGCGCGGCACATGGTCGCGTGCATGTCGTACAGCGCGGTGATGTAGGTCAGCTGCAGGATCTCCGGATCGCTGAGATTGGCCTTCAGCACCGCGAAAACCTCGTCCGGAACCCGCCCGCCGTCGTAGACGAGCCCGTCGGTGTAGGCGAGCACGGCGCGCTCGAGCGGGGAGAAGCAGTCTGCGACCTGCCAGTGCGGGATCGCCGCGATCTTCTCCTCGGCGACGCCCAGCGAACGCATCTGCTTGCAGTGCTGGGAGAACACGAACTGGCTGCCGCGGGCGTATCCAGCCCGGCTCTGCCCGAGTTCGCGCAGTTTCGGATCCAGCGTGGCGTTGCGGTAGACGGCGAAACCTCTTACCGCGTGCCGGAATACGTCCGGAGACTGCGCGAACACGGTCCACCAATCGCCGGGCGTGGCGTGGATGGTGCCGTGGTCGACGGCCGGATCCTTGTCGGGACCGAACAGCCGGTCGTAGTAGAACAGAATCCGCTCGTCGGTGACTTCGGCGCGCGGCACTTCGCGAAGACGCGGCATGGTTCGTAATCCTCTCGGGTGGTGGCGATTCGGCTGATGCGTCGGGGTCAGAGGCCGGCGGACACGTGCCGGTCGGCGGCGGTCTTCGGCTCGTGCGCCACATCCGCCTCGGTGAAAGTGCGTGTCCAGCAGGCGAATTCGAGCAGCACACCGTCCGGGTCCTGGAAGTAGAACGACCGCACGAAGGTGCCCTCGTGCACCTCGCGGGAAACGCCGCGGGGGCTGTCGTCGTGGTTCAGGATCCGGCTGACCTTGATGCCCTCGGCCGCGACGCGCTCGTAGTATTCGTCGAACAACTCCGGCGGCACCGCGAATGCGACGTGGTTCATCGAGCCCACTCCGCTGAGCAGCTCGCCCTCGTCGGGCAGGCCCTTCGGCGCGGCGAGCCCGGGGCTGGCATCGGGAGCGTCGGCGAGCCAGAAGAAGGCGAGACTGTTGCCTCCCCCGCAGTCGAAGAAGAAGTGCTGACCCAGATTCCCGGGCAGTTCGATAGTCTTGATCAACGGCATACCCAGTGTCCCCGAATAGAAATCGATGGTCCGCCGCATGTCGGAGCACACCAGCGCGAGGTGGTTGATCCCGCCTAGCTGGTACTTCGGATTGGAGGGGCTCATGGCATTCCTTCCTGCTGTGAGGGTTCGACGTCCGGAACCGATCCGCCGGTCGCGACCACGAACACGGACGGTTTCGACGCCCACAAAATGACTTGACAGTCATGTCATGTTGTTGGATAGTGTGGTCCGTGGCGAAGTCATCTGTCAATAGCCCCGCCGCCGCGGCCGATACCTTGACGCCGCGGGGCCGCAAGACGCGTGAGGCGTTGCTCGATGCCGCCCGGACCGTCTTCGAGTCCGTCGGCTTCCTGGATACCCGGGTCGAGCAGATCTCGCAGGAGGCGAACGTCTCCTACGGCACCTTCTACCGCTACTTCGATTCGAAGGAACACGTCTTCGGCGAGCTGAGCACCCGGTTGTTCGAGGATATGCACCGCCGCGAACCGACCGCGGCGGGGCTGTCCCCCGCCGCGAAACTGATCGCGGCGAACCGTTCCTACTACCGGGCGTATCGGCGCAACGCCCGGATGATGGCGATCGTCGAGCAGGTCGCCACGTTCAACGAGGAGTTCCGGCAGCTGCGGCACGAACACCGCCGCGGGCTCATCGATCGCACCGCCAAAGCCATCGCACGCTGGCAGGATGAGGGGCTGGTCCGCCCGAAGCTCGATCCGGAACTGGCGGCGCGCGTCATGGCCGCGATGGTGGAGCACACGATCTACCTGTGGCTGATCCAGGGCGAGGACGCCGACGAGGACGCCCTGCTGGACACACTCGACCGGATGTCCGTCGGCGCACTCGGACTCGATCCGGACGAGCAATAACACATCGGCGCCGAGCCAGGAGGCACCCATGACATCAGCTCTCGCTCCCACGGGCGACGCGAGCACCACCCCCGGCCCGCTGGACGGGTACCGCGTTCTGGAACTCGGCACGCTCATCGCCGGTCCCTACTGCGGTCGCCTGCTCGGCGATATGGGCGCCGACGTGATCAAGATCGAGGCGCCCGATCGCCCCGACCCGCTGCGCGACTGGGGTCAGGCCCAGGGCGGTCACCAGTACTTCTGGGCCGTGCACGCGCGCAACAAACGCTGCATGAGCCTGGATCTGCGCACCGAGGCGGGGCGGAAGATCTTCCTGGATCTCGCGGCTACCGCGGACGTCGTGGTGGAGAGTTTCCGACCCGGCACGCTCGAGCGCTGGGGCATCGGATACGACGAACTCGCCGCGCGCAATCCCCGGCTGGTGCTGGCGCGGGTGTCCGGATACGGGCAGACCGGGCCGTACGCGGCACGTCCGGGGTACGCCTCGGTCGCCGAGGGCATCAGCGGTCTGCGCCACCTGAACGGCTTCCCCGGCCAGGCGCCGCCGCGCATGGCCTTGTCCATCGGCGACAGCCTGGCCGGCCTGTTCGCCTTCCAGGGCGTGCTGGCCGCGCTGCTGGTGCGCGAGCGGACCGGACGCGGGCAGATCGTCGACGCCGCCCTCACCGAGGCGTCGCTGGCGATTCAGGAGTCCACGGTCCCCGACTACCACAAGACCGGCCACGTGCGGCAGCCCTCGGGAACCCGCCTGGACCGGGTGGCGCCGTCGAATCTGTATCGGTCCGAGGACGGCCTGTGGGTGATCATCGCGGCCAATCAGGACACCGTGTTCCGCCGCTTGACCGAGGCCATGGGACGTCCCGAACTCGCCGACGATCCCCGCTACCTCAACCACAGCGCGCGCGGTGAGCATCAGGACGAACTCGATGAGCTGATCGCCGCCTGGGCCGCGGGTTTCAGCGCCACCGACCTGATCGAGAAGCTGGCCGAACACGGTGTCGTCGCGGGGCCGGTCAATACCGTCGCCGAGGTCATGACCGATCCGCAATTCCTCGCCCGCGGCATCTTCGTCGACCACGTCGACCCCTCGGTGACCAGCGAGGACGCCGGATTCGATCCGGTTCCCGCCAAGGGGGTCGGGGTGGTGCCCCGGCTGAGTGAGACCCGCGGCGGAGTGCGGTGGGGCGGTGCGAGCCGCCCGGGAACGCATACCGACGAGGTGCTGTCCGAGGTGCTCGGCTACGACGACGAACACCTCTCCCGGCTACGCGAACAGGGGACGATCGCATGAACGCCGTCGACATCCGCGAGGTCGGTCCCCGCGACGGACTACAGATCGAGGAGCCGATCCCGACCGAGGCCAAACTCGAATTCATCGATGCGCTGGTGGCCACGGGAGTGCGCCGGATCGAGGTGACCTCGTTCGTCTCCCCGCGCGCGGTGCCCTCGCTGGCCGACGCGGAAGCCGTTGCCGCCCAGCTCGATCGGTGGCCGGGCGTGGAATTCTCCGCACTGGTCGCGAGCCTCAACGGCGCGCGCCGGGCCCTGGCCGCGGGGCTGACCCGGGTCGAATACGTGGTATCGGCCTCGGACGGGCACAGCCGGGCGAACGTCGGGCGTGACAGCGCCGCGTCGGTCGCACTGATCGAACCGATCGCCGAGCTGGTGCACGAGGCGGGCGGACAGCTCGAGGTGATCATCGCCATCGCGTTCGACTGCCCGTTCGACGGGCCGACCCCACCGGAGCGGGTGGCCGAGATCGCCCGCAGCGCAATGGCTTCGGGAGCCGACGCCTTGGCCGTCGCCGATACGATCGGGACCGCGTCACCGATCCGGATGGTCGACGTGCTCGGCAAGGTCCGGGCGGCGGCGCCGGCCACCGTTCCGGGCGTCCACCTGCACAACACCCGGGGCCAGGGCCTGGCCAACGCCTGGGCCGCCTACGGTGAGGGTGTGCGCCAATTCGATTCCGCCGCAGGCGGTCTGGGCGGCTGCCCATTCGCGCCGGGTGCCAGCGGCAATATCGCCACCGAGGAGCTGGCCTACATGTTCGAGGACGGCGGGATCGCCACCGGCATCGATATCGACCGGGCCCTGGACGCGGCCCGGTTGATCTCCGGTCTGCTGGGCAAACCCGTCGCCAGCAATCTGCTCGCCGCGGGCGGCCGGTCGGCGCCGGCCCGCTGATCCCGCGACGAGAAGCGAATTATCCACCCCGGGAAGAGGTCCCAACCGTGAATGAACTGGCCGATCGCTTCTTCGCCGCTGTCAGCAGCGGCGATGCGGCGGCGCTCACCGAGCTGTACGCGCCCGATGCCCGCATCTGGCACAACGAGAAGAACGCGGAGGAGACCGTCGGGGAGAACCTGCGGGTGCTTCGCTGGCTGGCGCGAACGGTGGAAAACCTTCGCTACGAGGATATCCGGCGTTATCCGCTGCCCGAGGGATTCGCCCAGCAGCACGTCGTGCGCGGTGACCTGCCCGGACACGGACCGCTGGAGATCGCGGCCGGAATGTTCGTGCAGGTGCGGGACGGAAAGATCACGCGCATCGACGAATACGTGGACTCCGCCGCGATCCAGCCGCTCTACGCGGTATCCGCCTCGACCCGGGAGCAGTGATGACGACCATGGACCGGCCCGAGGGCCGTATCGCCGAATTGACCTCGCGGATGCGGGAATTCATCGACGGCGAGGTCATTCCGCAGGAGCCGGTGCTGGTCCGGGACGACGCGACCGCGACCGCTGAACTCGACCGGCTGCGCGCCCGGGCCAAGGAACTGGGTCTGTGGGCGCTGGGACATCCGGCCGATATCGGCGGCGGCGGAGTGCCCTTCCTGGATTTCGTCTATCTCAACGAGATCATCGGCCGCTCGGAATTCGGCCAGCTGGCGGTCGGTTCGGTCTCCATGCAGGACACCCTGATGCTGCACCGGCACGGCACCGAGGAGCAGCGCCGCCGCTGGATTCCGCCCATGGTGGCCGGTGATGTGCTGCCCTCGGTCGGGCTGACCGAGCCCGAGGTCGCCGGATCGGATCCGACCCTCATCGCCACCCGCGCCGAACTCGACGGCGACACCTGGGTCATCAACGGGCACAAGTGGTTCACCACCGGCGCGGCGCAGGCGGCCTACTGCACGGTGTTCGCCAATACCGAATCCGATTCCGTGCCAAGGCATTCCCGGATCAGCGCGATCATCGTGCCGACCGACACCCCGGGCTTCGAGATCGTCCGGTCCATCCCGACCATGGGGCACGACCCCAGCGACCACTACGAGGTCCGGCTCACCGACGTCCGGGTCCCGGCCGATGCCCTGCTGGGCCAGCGCGGCAAGGGTTTCGCGGTGGCGCAGGATCGGCTCGGCCCCGGCCGCATCTTCCACTGCATGCGCTGGCTCGGGCAGGCCCAGCGCGCCTACGAGCTGATGTGCGAACGCGCCAACACCCGCTACGCGCACGGTTCCCTGCTCGCGGAGAAGGGTGAGATCCACCGGTACATCGCCGAATCCGCCGCCGAGATCCATGCCGCCCGGCTGATGACGCTCGACGCGGCCCGCGCGATGGACGCCGGACAGGACTACCGCATCCGGGTCGGGCTGATCAAGTTCTGGGGTGCGCGCATGTTGCACAATGTGATCGACCGCGCCATCCAGGTGCACGGCGCGCTCGGCCTCACGGCCGACACTCCGCTCGAGCGCATGTATCGGCAGGCGCGTTACGCGCGCGTCTACGACGGCCCGGACGAGGTGCACCGCATGTCCACCGCGCGCCGGCTGCTGCGTTCCCCCGAGGCCGCGCCGTGGCTGTGACGCCGGATTCCCCGCTTCCGGAAGCGATCACGCTGGCCGAGGGCGTCGGCGAGGTGCTGCGCGCGGCCACCGGACGCGCCATCGGGGAGGTGTCGCTGCGTCAATTCACCGGCGGCGCGAGTAAACAGGTCTATGCCGTCGCCGCCCGCGACGACGCGGGCGAGGCCGTGCACGCGGTCCTGCGCCGCGATCCTCCCGGGCACGGCGACGCCGCCCGGATGCGCGCCGAGGCGGCCTGCCTGCGAGCGGCCGCTTCGGCCGGGGTGCCGGTCCCCGCGGTACTCGCCGCCGATGCCACCGCTCCCGGAATAGACGCACCGTATCTGCTGATGGAGATGGTCGAGGGCGAATCGATTCCGCGTAAGCTGCACCGTGATCCGGAGTTCGCACCGGTGCGCGATCGGCTCGCCGCGGACCTGGGCCGGGTATTGGGCCTGATCCACCGCACCCCGCTGGACACCCTCGATCTGCTCGACGACCAGGACCCACTGGACACCATCGAGCAGATCTACCGAGGCCTGGACGATCCACGGCCGGCGGTGGAGATGGGACTGCGCTGGCTGCGCGAACATCGCCCGCCGCCGCGCCGGAAAACGCTGGTGCACGGCGATTTCCGGATCGGCAACTTCCTCATCACCGCGGACGGTGTGCGCGCGGTGCTGGACTGGGAGCTCGCGCATCGCGGCGATCCGGTCGAGGACCTGGGCTGGCTGTGCGTGCGCGCCTGGCGTTTCGGCGCACCGGCCCCGGTCGGCGGGCTCGGCACCCGCGAGCAGCTCCTGGACGGCTACGCCCAGGCCACCGGAATCCGGCCCGCGCCCGAGGAATTGCACTGGTGGGAGACGTTCGGCACGCTGAAGTGGCTGGTGCTCAGCCGATTCCAGGCACAGCGTCACCTGGGCGGCGAGGAGCACTCGGTGGAGCTGGCCGCGATCGGACGGCGCGTCTGCGAATCGGAGCACGATCTGCTGGCCGTACTGGATCTGCTCGACGAATCGGTCAGCGTGCCAACGCCGTCCGAGCCGGCGACCACGATCCACGATCGTCCCCACCTCACCGAGATCCTCGACCTGGTCGCGGGGACGCTGACCGAGGAGATCGCCCCCGCGCTGACCGCCGAGCAACAACGCCTGCGATTCCTGATGCGCATCTGCGTCAACCTGCTCGGCACCGCCGCCCGTGAACTCCGGGCCGGGCCCGCGGCCACGGCGGAGGTCGCGGAGCTGCTCGGCGAACTGGGCTGCGATTCGGAGGCCGAACTGGCCGCACGTTTGCGCGCCGGGTCACTGTCCTACTCCGACAAGGAAGTTCGCCGCGTGGTCTCGCTCGCCGTGCTGTCCCGCCTGCGGGTCGCCAATCCGCGCTACCTGGGATAGCGCCCCCGAGGATCCGCACGGACGTTCAGGCGCTCAGCCGAACCGGTAGCGACCTGTGGCCGTTCATGACGAAGGTCTGCATCGGCCGCAGTTCATCCGGCGCGGTGGCCAACCGCAGGTCCGGGAAGCGGGACAGCAACGCGGGCACGGCGATTCGCGCTTCGAGGCGGGCCAGCGGCGCACCCAGGCAGTGGTGTACGCCGTAACCGAATGCCAGGTGCCCCTTGCTGTCGGTCTCGCGATCCCACGACGGGTCGAACTCGTCGGCGTTGCGGCCGAACGTTTTCCGGTCGCGATTGGCCCCCGCGAACGAGGCCAGGATCGCCTCGCCCGCGGGGATCCGGACGCCCTCGCCCAGATCGATGTCCGCGCGGGTGTACCGGAACGGCATATTCGCGATCGGCGACTGCCAGCGCAGACTCTCCTCGATCACATTCTCCCATTCGATCTCCCCGGCTACGGCCTCGGCACGGGCCCGCGGATGGGTGAGCAGCGCGACGATCGTCTGATCGATCAGATTCACCGTCGTCTCGTGCCCCGCGCTGATGATCAACGTCAGGGTGTCCAACAATTCCTGATCGCTCAGCAGCGGACCGGTGGCCTCGTCCGGACCGGTGATCAGGGTGCTGGTCAGATCGTCACCCAGATTTTCACGCTTGTAGGCGATGAGCCGGCCGACCAGGTCCAGCAACGCCATGAAATCCCGCTGCACCTGTTCCGGCGCGGCCGAGGTGTCCAGTGAGCCGTCGGCATGTTCGCACAGTGGAGTCGCGATCTCCGACGGCACTCCCATCAGCTCGGTGATCACCTTGATCGGCAGCGGTCGCGCGAAATCCGCTCGCAGATCGGCGATATCGCCCGCCGGGGTTTGCGCGAGCGCGTCCAGCAGTTCGGTGACGATCGCCTCGATCCTGGGTTGCAGATCCTGTATCCGGCGCGGACCGAACGCGGGACCCACCGCCTTGCGCAGACGGGCGTGCTCGGCTCCCGAACTCCTGAGCATGTTGCGCAGCGCGATCCACGGAGTCATCACCCAGTCCTGCGGAATCCGGCCCTCCCGCAACGTCTTCCAGTCCTGCGGTTCCTTGGAAACCTGTGGATCGGTCATCAGCCGCCGCAGGGCGGCGTAATCGGTGACCATCCACACCACCACCCCGCCGGGCAGTTCCACCCGGGCCGCCGGGCCCAGTTCACGAATACGGGCAATTTCGCCGTGGATATCGGTAGCGGCCGGATCCAGCACGATGGGTTGATTGTCCGTCACGGGAACTCCTCACAAGCGGGCGGACGGTTCGAACCTCGACGACGTGGCGATCTGCATCGGCGCCGTGGCCGGGAACTCCACCGGCAGCGAAACCAGTGCGCGATGGAAAGGTCCCGGACGCCAGGACAATTCGCTGACCGGAACCGCGAGCTCCATATCCGGCAGCGCATCGATCAGCAGATCGATTGCGTCGTGGGCGATCGTCCTGGCCATCGCCTGCGCCGGGCACGCGTGCGGGCCCGCGCCCCAGGCCAGATGCGACCGGTTGCCGGTGCGGTCGCCGCCGGCGATGCGCGGATCGTTGTTGCAGGCCGCTAGGCCGATGAGCACCGGTTGGTCCGCGGGCAGCCACACCTCGTCGACGAGGATCGGCTGACGCGGATACACGACCGGGAAGTTCGTCAGGGGCGGGTCCTTGAACAGCACCTCGTCCAGGGCGTCCGCGGTGGAGAGCGTCCCGCTGATCAGACCGCTGCCGAATCGATCGTCACTGAGCATCAGCAGCACCGTGTGCAGGATCAGGTTGGCCAGCGGCTCGGTCCCCATGGAGAACAGCAGCGCGGCCTGGTTGATCACCTCCATGTCGTCGAGCTTGCCGGGGTCGGTGATCAGCGCCGAGGTGAGATCATTGCCCGGCCGGGCCCGCTTGTCGGCCACGACCCCGGCCAGCGCCCCGATGAACATCTCCTGTCCGGCCTGAGCGTCGACGGTGTCCAGCATCGCCGCCATTCCGGTCCACGCCTGCCGGGCCGCCTCGGTCGGGAATCCCATCAGATTCGCCAGCACCTGGAAGGTCAGCGGGGCCGCGTACCCGCTGAGCAGATCGCAGGTGCCATCACCGCAGAACCCGTTGATGAGCTCTTCGGCGGCGTGTCCGACCAGATCGTGCAACCGGTTCAGATCGGTCTCACGCAGCGCACCGAAGCTGCCGCGGAACCGCTGATGCGCCTCGCCCGTGGTGCGCAACGCGTTGGCGCGCGACTCGAGGAACGGCCGGACCGGGCAGCTCTCCGGGACCGAGCGCTGCCACCGACTCGGATCGGTGGGGAAATGCTCGGGATCGCGCATGATCTGCAACGCGGTCGCGTAATCCAGGACCAGTGTGGCCGGTACGCCGGGCGCCAATTCCACCGGCGCGATGGCACCGAACCGCTTGCGCATCTCGTCGTACGCGCGGTGCGGATCGGCCGCGAACTCCGGCTCGTACAACCGCATCCGGTCCTGTCCCGAACTGGTCGGCGACGATTCGTACTTCACCGTGAACCCGTGTGACGGCATGTTCACCCTGCCACCACCCGGCCCCTCGAGTCCCTTCCATCCCTACCGATCCTGTAGTCCGCACGTCGGCCATGCACGCCGTGATCCTCTTTTCTCGGTCGCACTTCACGGAACAAACCGGCACGTGCCCGCGCCGGACGGTTCGAGCATCTCGATGGGAGACGAATCGAATTCCGTTGCGGCAGACGCTACATCAGCGGACACGAGGGCGCGCGAAATGCCCGCTGTTTCAGCACCGCCGCGGCGCCGGAGACGGCCGATGCCCGCCCCCAACGGGAACGGGCATCGGCCGATCGGATCGGATCACGAGAATTGCTGGCGCAGCTCCCTTTTGAGAATCTTGCCGGTCACGTTCTTCGGCAGCGCATCGACGAACACCACCCGGCGCGGCACCTGGAAACCGCCCAGGTGCTCACGGCATCCGGCGATGATCTCCTCGGCCGTGGCGGTGGCGCCCTCGCGCAGGACGACCACCGCGCACACCACCTCGCCCCAGGTGTCGTCGCGCACGCCGATCGCGGCCGCCTCCGCGACGCCGGACTGGCGGTAGAGGGCCTGTTCGACGGTCAGCGAGGCGACGTTCTCGCCGCCACTGATGATCAGGTCCTTCTTCCGGTCGACGATGTAGACGAAACCCTCCTCGTCCTGGCGGACCAGATCTCCGGTGTGGAACCAGCCGTCGGTGAACGAGTCGGCGGTGGCCTGCGGATCCTTCCAGTAGCCGGACATCACCTGATCGCCGCGCACGATCATCTCCCCGACCTGTCCCGGCGGCACGTCGGTGAATTCGTCGTCGACGATGCGAATGTCGACCAGCCGCATGGGTTTTCCGGCCGAGGCGAGCAGTCCGGTCGCACCGTTCGCCGCACGGCGGTGCGCTTGCTCGTCCAGATGCAGGACGTTTCCGGCGAGTTCGGTCATGCCCATGCCCTGGTAGAAATCGCAACCGAACCGCTCCAGTCCGGCACGCAGCACGGCGGCGGGGATGGCCGAGGAGCCGTAGCCCACAGCTTGCAGAGTGGCGAGTGAATGCTTGTCCAGCTCCGGGTCCTGGAGCAGGAAGTTGATCATCGTCGGCGCCAAACCCGTTTGGGTGACCTGCCATTCGTCCACCAGACGCAGGAACGTCGCGTTGTCGTAGGACCGCAGGATGCCGACCGTGCAGCCGAGCAGGTGGTTGATCATCACCACGTATCCGCCGATGTGACACAGCGGGAAGCAGAACAGGAATACCGTCTCCTCGGGGACCTCCCACTGCAACGCCGACGACGTCACGCCGGTGAGCAGATTGCGGTGCGAGATCATCACCCCCTTCGGCGCGCCGGTGGTCCCGCTGGTGTAGACCAGCCAGCCCGGGTCGTCCGGGTCCGGAGTGTGCGCGGGCACGTCCGCCGAAGCGCCGGAAAGGAATTCGTCCCACCCGATCGCGCCGGAAGCCGTTCCGATCGACACCACCGTGGTGACCGACGGGATCCGATCGCGGATGCGCTCCACCACCTCGGCGAACTCCGGAGCGATGATCAGCACCCGGGCCTCGGAATGCTCCAGCAGAGCGACGATCTGATCGGGGTGCAGCCGGACGTTGAGAATCGTCAGCGCCATACCCGCCATCGGGACGCCGTAGTAGCAATCCATGTACTGCGTGCAGTTCGAGGACAGGATCGCCACCCGGTCACCCGGCGCGGCGACCCCGAGCAGCGCATTCGCCAAGCGGCGGCAGCGATCTCGCAGCTGCCCGTAGGTGATCTGCTCCTGCTCGAACCGCAGCGCGATTCGGTCCGGGTGTTTGCGCGCACCGTATTCGACGATGTCACCGATCAACATCTGTTCTGCTCCTTGCCGATTCGAATCCGACGCACCGTCACCGGATCGCCATCGGGTTGATCGGCGAGCCGACACCGCGGGTGAACGACAGCGGCGGCCCGGCGTAGAAGAAGTCCCAGCGGCCATCGGCGGCGCAGGCCTGCGAAAGGTCCTCGAAATCCAGCATTTCCGCGAGCGTGACGCCCATGTCGCGGATGAGCACCATATGCAGTTCGAACGCGGTGCCGGGGTGCTCGCCCGGCATCACCTCCACGGCCCAGTTGTCCGAGCCGACGACGGCAACGTCCTTCTCCCGCAACCATTTCGCGCAGGACAGGCTCAGTCCGGGCTCACCCGCCATGAAGCCGGCCGGGTCGCGATCTGTCAGGAATTTCTTGCGCCATCCGGTCCGGAACAGCAGGATGTCGCCCGCGCCGATCCGCACGCCCTGGGCGGCGGCGACCTCGTCGAGCTCGTCGGGACCGATCGCGGTGCCGGCCTCGAGCCAGTCCACTCCGCGCGCCCGGGCGATGTCCAGCAGCACGCCACGTCCGGCGATGCCGCCGGCCTGGGTGTGGATGCCGCACTTGTCCGCGCCCTTGACCGTCACCCCGTCACCCGGGTGCCCGTTGTAGAGCTGGTCGTCGTAGTGCACGTGCGCCAGCGAGTCGTATTGCGACCCGGCCTGCAGTGGCATGAAGACGAAGTCGTCGGCCCACTTGAACCCGCCCGGCAGCACCTGTTCCTGCCCGTTCTCCGACATCAACCGGATCGGATTGATCCGCAGCCCACCGGGCTGCGGCCCGTCCCCGTCGAGCGGAATCCCCAGCGTGAACACCTCCCCGGTGCGAACCAGCCCGGCCGCTGCCAGCACCCGCTCGGCCGTGAGCAGATTCGTGGTCCCCCGCTCGTCATCGCTCCCCCACCGCCCCCAGTTGCTGACCTCCTGGCCCAACGCGCGCATATCGGGAACTTCAGGCACCGCAGCCTCCTAGCTGGATCATTCATGACGTGACAGTCATGTCAACTTGCTCGACCAGTGTGATCGACCGCACTACCTGTGTCAATACCGCATCGCCGAAAGATTGCGGGGAGGGGTCCGAGCGCCCGATGGATACGCGGGCGGCCGCCCTCGGCAGTTCTCGCCATCGCGCCGATCGGACGCAACGCACCCCGCCGCCTAGCGAGATTCCCACGGAGGCGTAGCCGCCGCTATTCAGAACATCACTATCGGTTACGAAACCCGTTGCTGTCACAGGCATCTCGACACTTGCTATCTTCGACACCAGCGGATCGTTCCTGGGGGAGACCTTCGGGCCGGAGCGATGTGGTAACCGAGAACCCGCGCGAGACGTTGAACCTGAGCTGCCGACGCCCTACCGCATGTCGTTGACGACATATACTCGCTGTCATGGGTGAACTGTTCGCCATAGAAATCGAGCCCGAGGTACGGGACTGGCTGGAAGCACTGCCAGCCAAGCACTTCCTCGAGATCGACGAATATGTCGGCCTACTCGCCGAACAAGCAGACTCGCTGAGCGAACCCTACGCCCGATACCTCGGCGACGGGGTCCGCGAACTACGCCCAACGCTGGACGGTGCGGCCATCCGCATTACCTACTGGATTGCACCGGGACGGCGAGTGATCCTGCTGACGGTGTTCCGCAAGACACGGATGCGAGGAAGACACCGAAGTCAAACGCGCGAAAGTCGCCCAACAGACCTGTCAGGCCGAACACGAGCCCGCTCATCAAGAATTCATCCGCACAATCGAGAAGGGAGAACTGGACCGATGAGTCACGCACGCTGGAAGACGCTCCGGGAACGCAAACTCGCCGAGGGCTACACCGAATCCGACGACGTTACCGAGGCCCGCCGCGAAATCCGGCTCTCCATGGCACTGGCCGAAGCCGTCTACGACCGCCGAATCGAGCTCGGGCTTACGCAAGCCGACCTTGCCGAACGCGCCGGCCTCACCCAAGCCAAGATTTCGCGCATCGAAGGCTCCGACACCATGCCAACCCTCCCTCTGCTCGCCAAACTCGCCGACGCCCTCGACGCGACCCTCAACATCGCCCTGGACGCCGACGACACCCGAGTCAACTTCATCAGTCATCACACCGACGCCGCCTGAGCATAAGTAGTCGCTACGACGAAACTTGCCATCGCCAGCTCACTGTTCCAGCGAAACACGTTGCTGCGGTGGATATCTCAAGACTCCTCCTCTTCGAAACCAGCGGACCGTTCAGGCGGTACACGCTCGGGCCAAACCGACACAGGCGATCACCAGCATCGGCAGCCCAACTGCCACGTCGTACCCGAGCGCGATCACTCGATCAGCCCGGCGTCAGCGTTGAACCACCGCGCGAAACTCAGCCGGGGCCGGACGGATTCCACGCTGGCAATAGACATGATGCCGACTACTGTCGGCTCTGCATGGACTCCGCTGTCCGTCGACCGTAGCGACGGAGCTTCTCGTCCGCTCTGATTCTGTGGGGCGGGTGGGGCTCGAACCCACGACCAGCGGATTATGAGTCCGCGGCTCTAACCGACTGAGCTACCGCCCCCGACCGCGTGGTGTGCGCGGTGGGGCGATAGTACCGGGTTCGGGGGGTGTTCGCCTATTCGGGATCGCCGCGGTCGTGGGTTTCCGGAACACCTAGTAGCAGATAGTGTGGCCGGTGAAGGGGATGGATGGGAGGATCGGCGTGGCGGATCTGTTCGTGAACGTGTTGCGGGCGCATCAGTGGATCTACGAGCACAGCGGCGGGCTGGTGGGGCATCGGCTGCTGGCGGGCAATCCGACGTTGTTGCTGCGGACAGTCGGGCGGAAGTCGGGGCAGGCGCGCACCAATGCGCTGACCTACGCACGCGATGGGCGGGACTATCTGGTCACCGCCTCCAACGGTGGATCGCCGCGGCCACCGGGGTGGCTGGCGAATCTCAAAGCCGCGCCGGACTGCGAGATCCAGGTCGGGCGGCGCAAGATCGCGGTGCACGCGCGGGCGACGTATCCGGACGATCCGGACTACGCGCGCCGCTGGGGACTGGTCGACAAGGTGAATCAGGGGCGGTACACGCAATATCAGAAGCAGACCAAGCGACCGATCGCGGTGGTCGTGCTCAGTCCGCGCTGAACCGGCGACCGCCCCTGAACCAACTGTCAGACCGTCAAGATCGTGCGTCCTACCGCCGTGCGGGATTCGATGGCCGCATGTGCCGCCGCCGCCTCGGTGAGCGGGAAGGTCTGCCCGACAACGACTTCCAGATTTCCCGCCGCCGCCTCGGTCAGCGCGCGGCGCCCGAGCGCCTGCCAGTCGATATCGGCCCCGGTCATCTCCAGCAGAGTTTGCACCGTGATGTTCTGTGCGGCCGCATATTCCGCGTGGTCCTGCAGGAAACCGCCTGCGGCGTTACCGTATCCGAGGAATCGGCCACCGAATGCCGTGGCGCGCAGGGCGTCCGCGCCGATCGGGCCGCCCGCACCATCGAGCACCACTGCCACGCCCGCGCCCTCGGTCGCCTCCCGGACTCGGTCCGCCCAGCCGGGATCCTCGTAATCCACCACGACCTTCGCACCGAGCCGGCGGGCCAGTGCGAGTTTCGTATCGCCGTGCGCCGCCGCGATCACCGAAGCACCTGCCGCGGAAGCCATTTGGGTGAGCAGCGTGCCCAATCCGCCGCCCGCGGCGGTGATCAGCACCCACTCCCCCGGGCGAATCCGGGCCCGTTCGGCGATCATCAGCGAGGTCCGCCCATCGTGCACCAGTGCGGCGGCGCGAATGTCGTCCAGGCCGGCGGGGATCTCGTTCAAGGTCTGCGCCTTCGCCGGCGCCTTGGCCGCATAGCCACCGATGGGCAGGCCGCCGCCGATACCGCTGGCCGCCGTTGCCGTGGCCACTCGCTTGCCGACCCAGCCGGGATCGACGTCCGCGCCGACGGACGACACCACACCGGCGACCGCGCCGCCCGGGACATACGGCGGCTCGACCGGGAAGAAGTCCCGGCCCCAGCCGCTGCGCAGCCGCACGTCCAGGAACATCACATCGGCCGCCGTGACGTCCACGACCACCTGGCCCGGCCCGGCGACCGGATCGGGCACTTCTGCCGGAACCAGCACCTCCGGTCCCCCGAACGACTTCACTTCCACCACATACATTTTCGGCCACATCCTCTCGATCGGAAACGATGAGACCAGCCTGATACCTCGAGTTAGCTCGAGGTCAATGGCCGTTCGCCGAGAGCGAGAACACGACGCGAGAGATTTGCCGGTCACGATCGGATCCGGCTAAGATCGGCCGACGAGGGGAGTACTTCCCAAGCGCTATACCGGTCAGTACGGATTTCACAGTTGAGGTCCCCGGGTGGCCGCCCGTCCCACGGGCGAAGGAGACCTCGGGTGTTTTGTCATACCCGAGGAGTCCCATGAGTTCCACCACGACCGCTCTCGCATCATCCCAGCTGCACACCATCGGCTCGCCCTGGGTGTGGGCGGCGACCATCGCCGGGGTGTTGCTGCTTCTGATGCTCGACTTCGCGGTCACCCGCCGCCCGCACGAAGTGTCGATGCGCGAGGCGCTGGGGTGGACGGTGTTCTATCTGGCGCTGCCGATCACCTTCGGCATCGTGATCTGGACGGCCTATGGATCGGAACCGGGCACGGAATTCTTCACCGGCTACCTGCTCGAGAAATCGCTGTCGGTGGACAATCTGTTCATCTTCATGCTGCTCCTGGCGGCATTCGCGGTCCCAGCACGGTTGGCCCAGCGGGTGTTGTTGTTCGGCATCGCGGGCGCGCTGGTACTGCGCGGCATCTTCATCGCCCTCGGCGCCGCCGCGCTCGCCGAACTGGATTGGGCATTCCTGCTGTTCGGCGCGATCCTGCTGTTGACCGCCGCGAAATTGCTGAAAGACGCGATCACCGGCCAGGAGGCCGAGGTCGACGCCTCTTCACTGCGTTCGGTGCGACTGCTGCGCCGGGTACTGCCCGTGACCGATGGCTACCGCGAAACGCGACTGAGCGCGCGGGAGGCGGGACGGCGCGCGCTGACCCCATTGGCCCTGGTGGTCGCCGCGGTGATGACCACCGATCTGATCTTTGCCATCGACTCGGTGCCCGCGGTCTACGGCGTCACCGGCGATCCGTATCTGGTGTTCGCCACCAACGCCTTCGCACTGCTCGGCCTGCGCGCACTGTATTTCGTCCTGCACTCGGCCCTGAGCCGGCTGGTGCACCTCGCCTACGGACTCGCACTCATCCTGGCGTTCATCGGCGTGAAACTGGTGCTGCACTGGGCACACGCGACCTGGGCGGGTGTGCCGCAGATTTCCACCGCCGCCTCGTTGCTGGTGATCGTCGCGGTGTTGGCCACGGTCACCGCGACGAGCCTGTGGGCCACCCGCAAGACTGCTACGCCGTAGCGGGTGGCCCGCAACTCAGGTGAGCTTGACCCGCGCCGCGACGAACCGGGCGACCGCCGGGGCGAACCGCTGGAAGTGGTACTGCAGGTGGGCTTCCGGGGTCACCGGGACGACCTCGCGCCCGTCCCGCACCGCCCGCACGATCTGCTCGGCCACCTTCTCCGGGCCGTAGTGCCGCTTGCGGTACAGCTCATCGTATTTCGCCTGCTTGTCGGCCTCGTCCGAGGCCGACAGACCCGAGAAGCGAGTCGTGGCAACGATATTGGTGTGCACGATGCCGGGGCAGATGGTGTGCACCTCGATACCTTTGCCGGCCAGTTCGGCGCGCAGGCAGTCCGAGAACATGAACACCGCCGACTTGCTCGTCGAGTAGGCACTGAATCCGCGCTGCGGCATATAGGCGGCCATACTCGACAGATTCACGATGTGCCCGCCGAGCCCGCGCTCGGCCATGGCCGCGCCGAACGTCCGGCAGCCGTTGACCACTCCGCCCAGATTCACCCGCAGCACACGATCGAAATCCGCCGACGGCGTTTCGAAGAAGTCTCCCGCCTGGCCGATTCCGGCGTTGTTGACCAGGATATCGGGTACCGCGTGCTCGGCGATGACCGCCGCGGCGTGCTCGGCGACGGCCGCCTCATCCGAGACGTCGACCGAATAGGCATGCGCCACACCGCCTTCGGCCTGCACCAGCGCGACGGTCTGTTTGGCCGCGTCCAGATTCAGATCCGAGACCACGATCTCCGCCCCGCGCCGCGCGAAGGACAGCGCCGTCTCCCGGCCGATGCCGCTGCCGCCCCCGGTGATCACGACGAGTTGGTCCTCGAACGCGCCGCGCTCGCGGCCCCGCACCACCTCGGCCCGGCGCAGCCCGCGCGTGGTCGCCCCCTGGGTGAGCGAGTCGATGAGTTCGGTTGTGGCCGTGGCCAGCAGCTCCGGATGCGAGAACGGCAGCCAGTGCCCGGCGGCCACCTCGCGACGCCACAGCCGCGAGGTCCACCGCGCCTGGTCGTCGTATCCGGCGGGCCGCACCGCGACGTCGCGCCGGGCGATCACCAGCTGCACCGGCACCTCGGTGTGCCGGTCGCGGGCGTTGACCAGGCGCTGCAGAATGTTCGCGCGGTAGATGCGCATGCCGTCGAAGAAATCCTCCTGGAACCTCGGCCCCAAACGGACATTCGCGGGTGCGGTCTCGTTCATCAGCCCGACGAATCGCTGCCAGATCGTGGCCGCCGACAACGGCCGCAACAGCACCCGCGGCACGCCCGGAGTCATGAACAGGAAGGTGTAGGCCGAGGACAGCAGCTGAGTGAACGGCCCCCACGCCGCGCCGCGAGAAAGCTTGGCGCGCATCCACTTTCCCAGGTGATCCAGGTTCGGGCCGGAGACCGAGGTGAACGACGCTATCCGCGCGCCGGCCCGCGGCTCGCAGACCGCCTCCCACATCTGCACCGATCCCCAGTCGTGGGCGAGCACGTGGACGGGTCGTTCGGAACTGACCGCATCGGCGACCGCGAAGAAATCCCCGGCGAAGGCATCGAGCCGATAGTCACTGGTGCGGTTGGTGCGGGTGGAGCGGCCGTGGCCGCGCGTGTCGTAGGCGACGACGTGAAATCGCCCGGCCAGCAACGGAATCACCCGATCCCACAGATGGTGGTCGTCCGGCCAGCCGTGCACCAGCACGACCGTTTCGGCGGCCGGATCGCCGTATTCGTAGACGGCCAGGTCGAATTCGCCGTTGCGGACGATGCGTTCGGCATCGGGAACGGGGGTCTGATCGGTCACGATATCTCCCTTCGGGGCCGGTGCGGGTGATGCGTCCGGGCGCGGAACCTCACAGGTCCAGCACCAGACGTTCACCGGCACACCGGGATACGCAGATGAGCATGTCGCCGGCGGCTCGCTCGGCATCGGTCAATACGGTGTCGCGATGTTCGACCTGGCCGGACACCGTGCGCACCCGGCAGGTACGGCAGAAGCCCTGACGGCACGAATACGGGCTGTCCGGGCGAACTTTCAGTACCTCCTGCAGCACGGTGCGATCGGCGGGCACCGCGATCACCTCGCCGGTGCGGGCCAATTCGACCTCGAACGCGGTGCCGTCCCGGACGGGCAGGGGGGAAAACCGCTCGGAATGCAGTTCCACTCCGGGCATCTCGCGCACGCGCTCGGCGATCAGCGCGGTCATCGGAACCGGGCCGCAGCAGTAGACCGAGGTGTCGGCGGTCACGCCGGGGAGCAGATCCCCGGCTTCGGGCAACCCGAACGCGTCGTCGGTGCGGATACGCACCCGGGGGCTCAGTCGCTCGAGCTCGTCGAGGAAGGCCATCGTGTTCCGGCTGCGTCCGGTGTAGACCATCGACCAGTCGACGCCGAGCCGATGCGCCATCCGCACCATCGGCAGGATCGGCGTGACCCCGATGCCCCCGGCCACGAAATGCACTCGGGCGGCGTCGGAACCGTGTCCGGGCAGGACGAACGGGAACGCGTTACGCGGGCCGCGAACGACGATCGAACTGCCCACGGTGAGCGCCTCGTGCACCTCCTGCGAACCGCCGTCACCGTCCGGAATGCGCCGCACGGCAATCCGGTACGCATGCCGCTCGGCCGGATCGCCGCACAGCGAATACTGCCGCAACCGGCCCGAGGGCAGCTCCAGATCCAGATGCGCGCCGGGCCGCCAGCGCGGCAGCGCGCGCCCATCGGGTGCGGTGAGCAGCAGAACGACCACATCGGTGTCGTGCGCCTCCACCCGCCGCTGCGCGACCGTCAGCGTGATGCGGTGATCGTCCACCGCACCCGTGCCGGTGCCGCGGTTGATCAGGGCCGTCCAGCGCATCCGGGTCTCGGCGACCGCGTCGATGACCCGAATCGCGCGGTCACTGCGGCGCCTGCCGTACAGATCGGCCGGCGGCAGCAGCGGAACCCGCCGCAAGCTCACGACGCCATTGCCTGTGCCGCAGGCGATTTGGCCAGATAGGCGACCGCCTGCGCGGTCGAGCCGACCGATCCGGGGTCGTAACCGGGCCGCAGCACCGATGCCGCGCTCCACAACAGTGAGGGGACCCCGGGCAGCGCACCGCGCCACATCGCGCCGAACACCCGCAGCGCCAGCCGGGGGTACCGCATATTCGGCAGCGAAGGATCCTGGTGCACAAGGTATTTGGTGCCGCGCAGCAGCAGTGTCAGGAAGATCGGGAAGACGATCAACATCAGCGCCGACCGGCGCAGGTAGCCGACCTCGAAGTACTGCGCCACATCATGCGCGACGTGCCGGTGCTCGACCTCCTCCGCACCGTGCCAGCGGAACAGATCCAGCACGCGCGGGTCCGCGCCGAAACGCTCGAGATCGGCATTGAGCACCCAGTCGCCGAGATAGGCGAAGAAATGTTCCAGAGTGGCGATGAAGCCGATGCGTTCGACCAAAGTCTGGAATTCCGCCGCGGGGCCCTGTCCGGGGCGGGGGCCGAGGGTTTTGCGGAACAGGAACTCCATCTGGCGCACATACGCGTCCACATCGATGCCGTGCGCGGTGAGCACCTGTTGCAGCACGTCGTTGTGGGTTTCGGCGTGCATCGACTCCTGACCGATGAAACCGAGCATCTGCTCGCGCAACTTCTCGTCCCGGACCAGCGGCAACGCCTCGGAGAACGCCAGCACGAACATTCGCTCGCCTTCGGGCAGCAGCAGATTCAGCGCGTTGATCACGTGCGAGGCGATCGGCTCGCCCGCCATCCAGTGCAGCGGCGTATCGCGCCAGTCGAACCGCACATTGCGTGCGTGCAGGGCTACCTCGCCCGGATCGGTCCTGTCACGAGGCGGCCACTGGGGAAGTAGCTTCATCGGTACTCCTGGTCTCGTCGTGCGGCATCACCGCCGCCGATACCCGAGAGTAGCAAAATTCCGGGTATATATGCGACCAAGAGTTACATCTATACGTTCGACCCGCTCAGCGCCGCTTTTCCAGGGGAAACTGCGAGGTCTTGCCGGACGGGTCGGTGGTGGCGGCCTTGGTGTAGAGGTTCGCGGGCTGGGCCGGGTCGGACAGGACGACGTGCACCTGCTTGGTGACGTAGTTCCCCGCGGCGCAGTTGGGCGTGCAGGTGTTGTCGCGTTCGGTGCCGTCGCCCTCGGCCTTGTCGGCAGCCCAGGACGTCCAGGTGATCTTCTCGACCTGCACGCCCAGATCCGCACAAGCGAGAATCAGGTTCTGCGGGCGTACGGCCGGTTTGTCGAACGAGCAGTCCAGCACGTCCGGCGGCGACTCCGCCTGCCCCGCGGACCGGACACCGGTACCCGGGGAGTTCGGCGAACCGCATCCGGCAACCGCGGCGATCACCGCCACCGCGACACAGCATCCGATGCGCACACGCCTGCGATCCGTCCTCATGTCCACCATGTTCACGCTCCCAAGTCCGTCGCCGGTCATCCCGCGTGCTCGACCGCACCGCCGCAGGTTCCGGCAGGCTAACGCACGCGTGTGACACGCCGCGACACACCTGCCGCGAACATCGCTGAACGAGGTGTGATCGATGTCGGTCCGAGACTCTCTCGGTGGCGCAGAATTGTTGACAATGCTAGTAATTGGAAGAGATCGATTCGGACCGGACGTCGTTCCGCGGGGCGCGCGAGGACCGGCGATATGGCCACGCTAGGAGAAAAATTGACCAGGCTGCACCGGACATCGGCGGCCTAGGGATTCACATATGGTGACGATCCTCGGAGGCGGCATCGCGGGCACGGTGCTCGCGGGTGGGCTGGCGCGAGCGGGCCACCCTGCCGTCGTCTACGAACGCAGACCCAACGTGCGCGGGGGTGCTTTCCTGTTCCTGGACGCCCACGCCCACCGAACGCTGGCCGACCTCGGCGTTCCCGCCGACCAACTGGACAGCGCCTCCTACCCTGTCGACGGGGTCCGGGTCGGCGCACCGGCCGCCGACCCGCGGGAATCGCCCGCGGCCGGGCACCGGCTGTATCACCGCACCGACCTGATGCGGGTGCTGACCGAATTCGCTTGGGCCGCAGGCGCGGACATTCGCTACGGGACGGCCGTCAGCGATCTGGATCCGGACACCGGGGTGTTGTACCCCGGTGGGACTGCGACCGATCTGCTCATCGCCGCCGACGGCATCGACTCGATCGCCCGCACCCGGCTCGAACCCGAGCGCGTCGCCGAATATGCCGGGCAGGTAGTGCTTTACGCGACCGCCGCACCCGGCACCCGGCCCAACACCACCCCTTCGGTCCTGCATTTCCACCGGCACGGCAGTGACACTCCGGCCACCTTCGGGCATTTCTGGAACGACAGCGTCGCGGTGTGGTTCGCGCGGCTGACTCGCGCTCCGATCGCGGTGGGCTACACCGGTTTTCACCCCCTGGCCCGCTGGAACGAGCCGATCCGCGCCGCCCTGCCCGAGATTCCGTATCTGCTGGACACCCTGCTCGACCACACCGCGATGGTGCACGTCTCCAATGCCCGCCGTGTCCCGCTGACCAAGGCGCTGCCGCCGCGGCTGCCCGTAATCCTTTGCGGGGACGCCGATCACGCGCTCAGCCCCGCCTCCGGAGTCGGCGCGCGCAATGCCATCGACGATGCCGCCGCCCTGTGCCAGGCCCTGCTGAACGGTGACGATCCCGCGGACACCATGGCTCGGCGGCGCGCGGAGATGCTCGCCGAACCGGATTGAGCCGCAAGGCCTCGGAGGGCGAATACGCGCTGCCGCGGTCGGCCGCCCGGCACACAAGCGCATCGCCTCGCCGCGCAGTGTGCCGAAATCGCCGACCACCGTGTCGGGTTCGTCGCAGGCCGCGGCCCCGACCGGGGATGATGGTTCCTCGCCAAGACCGGTGAGCAGGTCAGCAGAACGGTGCGCTTGCGGATGTATCAGCCCGGGCCCTCGCCGCCCGAACCGCCGATCGTGTCGTGCCAGCGCTCGGCCCACACCCACAGCTGCTCGAGCGCGCGGCCCAGCTCGACACCCGGGTAGGTCAGCTCATAGGACTTGTCGGGGCGTTTGACGATGATCCCGGCGGCCTGCAGCGTCTGCAGACGCACCGACAGCATGCTGGACGAGCAGTTGTCCATGCGGCGGCGCAACTCCAGAAAGCCCAGCGGGCCCGGTTCCAGCTCCCAGACCACGCGCAGCATCCAGCGCTGGCCCAGTAGCTCCATCGCCTGTGTGGGCGCTGCGGCCGGATCACGCCGGGGTGTTCCCGGATCTCTTGCGCTTCTCATTCAGAACCACAATAGTTGCTTCTGAAATAGAAGCGATCGAGCAAGGAGGCCGAGTGGAGTCGAGCAGAATCGCGCTGGTGACCGGGGCGTCACGCGGCATCGGCGCGGCCACGGCCCGGATTCTGGCCGCCCGCGGCGATCACGTCATCGTCAATTACCGCGAGAAGCGCAAGCGCGCAGCGGATCTCGCCGACGAGATCGGCTCCGGCGGGGGCAGCGCGTCGATCGCCGGGGCCGATCTGTCCGACGCCTCCGCCGCGCAGGCATTGAGCCGGGAGATCGTGGACCGGTTCGGACGCCTGGATGTGCTGGTACTCAACGCATCCGGTGGCCTGGAGCGCGGTGCGGCACCGGGATATCCGATGGCCGTCAACCGCGACGCGCAGTTGGGCCTGGTCCGGCTGTTGCTGCCACATATGCCGACCGGCGCGCGCATCGTCTTCGTCACCAGCCACCAGGCGCATTTCCACGGCCGCAAACCCGTGCCCGCGGATTACGAGCCCATCGCCGCCAGCAAGCGCGCCGGCGAGGACGCCTTGCGCGCTCTGATACCCGAATTCGATTCGCGCCGAATCGGTTTCACTGTTGTTTCCGGCGATATGATCGACGGCACGATCATCGTCCGCCTCCTGCAACGGCGCGACCCGGAAGCGGTCGCCGCGCGAACCGAGCACGGCGCACTTCCGACCGTGGACGAATTCGCCACGGCCGTAGCCGATGCCACCATCGACGATCACCCGCTCGGGCACACGGTATACATCGGCGGAGCGGATTACCTCGCGCACAGGTGATTTCGGCTCCTGGCGCGCCGCAGACCGGCTGGAGCCGGCGTCTTTCGGGAATTGCGGGGCCGACGAGTTCACCCCTCGGATCGCGTCCCGGACCGGGAACTCACCGGTGGGTTGACAGGCGTGCCCGAGGATGCGGCCTTCGGCGGTGGAATTCGGGCTTCATGGCGCGGGTTGTCGAGACCATGAGAGCTTTGGTTTACGACCCGACCGCCAGGCATGGTCTCCGGTTGGGTGAAGCGCCGGACCCGGTGCCCGGTCCCGGGCAGGCATTGGTGCGGGTCGCGGCGACTTCGCTCAACTTCGGCGAGATCACATACCTGAGCAGGAATTACGCGCCCGGCGGAGTGGCCGGCTGGGACGCTTCCGGGGTCGTCGTGGCCGCGGCGGCGGATGGCAGTGGCCCGCCGGCCGGGACACCGGTGGTGACCTTCGGCTGGAATGGCGGGTGGGCCGAGTTGCGGGCGGTCGATACCGGTGAGCTCGCAGCATTGCCGGCGGGCGTCGACCATAGTGCGGCGGCAGCACTGCCGGTGGCCGGTGTGACCGCGTTGCGCGCAGTGCGCCGACTGGGTTCGATCCTCGGACGGCGTGTACTGATCACCGGGGCATCCGGTGGGGTCGGCCGGTTCGCCGTCCAGCTCGCGGCGCAGGCGGGCGCACACGTGGTCGCCGTTGTCGGTCGACCGGAGCGCGGGATCGGGCTGGCGGAGCTGGGTGCCGCCGAGGTGGTCGCCGGTGGCCTGGCCGAGGTGCGCGAGCCGGTGGTCGCGGTGATCGACAATGTGGGCGGGCGGCTGTTGGCGGACGCGTTCACGCTGCTCGCCCCGGACGGACTCGCCGTCAGCGTGGGCAAAGCATCGCTCGAGCCTTCCACGATCGATTTCGAGCAGGCCCGGCTGACCAGTCCCGGCGCTCGCATCGAGGCGTTCGTCGTCGGTCCCGGTTTCGGCCCGGACCTGGCCTATCTGACTTCACTCGTGGCCGCGGGCCGGCTCGACCCCCAGGTGGGCTGGCACGGCGACTGGGCACGCGCCGGCGACGCCGCCGAAGCACTGCTCAACCGCGAGGTCGCCGGTAAGGCGGTACTCGCCGTGAGTAGCTCGTCCTCGTAAGCGGTGCGGACGGGCCTGGGCCGCAGCTCGTGGTCCTCGATGTCGAATGCGGCCGGGCGGCCATCTGCCCGCACGAGGCGGCAGCGCCCGTCCGCATCGGCCGGCCCCGTGCGCCTCGTCAGCACTACTCCGGACGTGGGGTCTGCACCGTACGGTTCCGGTTGGGATCTCCGAAAAGTGTTGTATCCCAACAGGAATCGTTTCCAGAACGTGGACTAGTCCGGCCAGGCCGGTGGACGCTTCTCCAGGAACGCGGCCATCCCCTCGCGAGCGCCGGGAAGCTGGGAGGCCGCGGCCATGACCTCGACGGCCACGGTGTAGGCGTCGGCTTCGGGGCGGTCGAGTTGTGCGTAGAGGGTGTGTTTGCCGAGGGCCTTGCTGGCGCGGCTGCCCCGGGTCGCGCGGGCGAGCAGCTCGGCGACGGCGGTGTCGAGATCCTCGTCGGGCACCGCGCGGTTGATCAGACCCCACTCCGCGGCGGTGCGGGCGTCGATCGGATCACCGGTGAGGGCAAGTTCCATCAGGCGTTTGCGGCCGACGGCACGCGCCACCGGGACCGCCGGAGTGTGACAGAACCAGCCGCCCTTGCCGCCGGGCAGCGCGAACCCGGCCGATTCGGCGGCGATCGCGAGGTCACAGGAGGCGACCAGCTGACATCCGGCCGCGGTGGCCAGGCCGTGCACCCGCGCGATGACCACCTGCGGCGCGGTCTCGACGGCCGTCATCAGTTCGGTGCACAGCCTCAGCAGTTCGCGCACGCCGACCAGATCCCGGGACGCGACATCGGCGAAGTCGTGACCGGCCGAGAACACCGGGCCGCGCGCACCCAGCACAATCCCGGTCGCATCGCTCGCACCCGCCTCCCGGAACGCGGCCAGCAGTTCGGTCAGATGCCCGGCCGAGAGCGCGTTGCGCCGCTCGGGCCGGTTCATGGTGATGCGGACGGTGTCACCGTCCCGGTCGACGAGAAGATGCTGGTACGCCACGGTGGTCATATCCTCCACGGTAGTTCCGACCGCAGCGCAGGTGAACGAAGTGGGCCGCGCAGACTGAGTTGGCAGAGCCCTCGCGGTCGCGCCACGCCGTCGTAGCAGCGTGGCCGCGGCGGCGTGGTAGCGCTGTCACGAATACCGTCCCGGCCGACGGGAGTTCGCCGTCCGGAGGAGGACTTAGGCGGCAGGCTCCAGTACCGCATCTCGGGAGAGCAGGTCGGCGTAGAAGCCGTTGCGCTCCAGTAGTTCTCGGTGGGTGCCGCGTTCGACGACATGTCCGGCGTCCAGGACGACGATCTGATCGGCGTCTCGGATCGTGGACAGGCGGTGGGCGATGGTGATGGTGGTGCGACCGGCGGACAGGGCATCGATCGCGGCTTGGACCTCGCGTTCGGTGCGGGTGTCCAGGGCGCTGGTGGCCTCGTCCAGCACCATGATCGGCGGATTGCGCAGGATGGCGCGAGCCACGGCCAGGCGTTGTTTCTCGCCGCCGGAGAAGCGGTAGCCGCGTTCGCCGACGAGGGTGTCGTAGCCGTCGGGCAGGCTCGCGATGTGGTCGTGGATCTGCGCGGCGCGGGCCGCGGCGATCAATTCCGCGTCCGTCGCATCGGGTTTGGCGAAACGGAGATTCTCCGCGACGGAGGCGTGGAACAGGTAGGTCTCCTGCGAGACCACCCCCACGCTCGCGGACAGATCAGCGAAACTCAGATCCCGCACGTCGACGCCGTCGACGGTGATCCGCCCGGAACTCGCGTCGTACAGCCGGGCGACCAGATAGCCGAGAGTGGTTTTGCCCGAACCGGTTTCGCCGACGATGGCCAGTGACGTCCCGGCGGGAACGGTGAGATCGATATCCTCGAGCACCCGCCGGTCCTTCGCGTCGTAGGCGAAACCCACATGTTCGAACCGGACCGTGCCGGCCACCTCGGCTCGCGGCATCGGCACCGGGTGCGCCGGTTCCTCGATATCGGAACGCAAATCGAGATATTCGAAGATCCTGCCGAACAACGCCATCGAACTCTGCATATCCACACCCGTGGACAGCAGCTGAACCGCCGGACGCAGCAGGCTGGTCTGCAACGTGGTGAACGCGACCAGGGTGCCGATCGAAACCAGCGAATGCCCACCGGCGGTGGCCAGCCCGGCCACCCAGTAGATCACCGCGGGCATCGCGGCCATGACGATCTGGATCGTGGCCTGGCGCCAGCGACCGGCCATACTGGCGCGGATCTCCAGATCGACCAGTTCACGCGATTCGCCGGTGAAGCTGCCGATCAACGCGGGTGCGCGACCCATGGTGCGCCCCAACAGAATTCCGCTCACCGACAGCGACTCCTCGACGATCGCCGACATTCCGGCGAGTTTGCGCTGTCGCGCGGCGGTGATCCGACGACGCTCGTCGCCGACGCGCCGGCTGATCCACACGAAAAACGGCAACATCAGCAGCGAGACCGCAGCCAGCCGCCAATCCAAGGCGAACATGGCGATGATCGCCGCGACCACCGAGGTGAAATTCGAGACGATGGAGGTGGCCGTCGTGGTCACCGTGGACTGCATACCGCCGATGTCGTTGGCGATACGCGATTGCACCTCGCCGGTGCGGGTGGTGGTGAAGAACGCCAGCGGCATGCTCTGCAGCCGCGCGTAGACCGCGGCGCGCAGATCGTGCATGACCTGCTGACCGACGGCAGTGGAGATGTAGGTCTGCAGCACGCTGAACACACTGGTCAGCACGACGACCGCGACCATACCGGCGGCCAGGACCGTGAGCAGTCCGGTGCGGCCGTGCGGCAGGGCGTCGTCCAGGATGCGACGCAGCATGAACGGCGAGGCCAGTGAGACGACGGACGATAGCCCCACGAGCGCGGCGACCAGGGCCAGACGCGTGCGGTAGGGCCGGAACAGCCGGAGGATCCGGCGAATCTCGGATGGGGTTCGGGCTGCCATAGGCGCCTCCTTCCAGGTACTACCACTCCAAACTGAGCTTGACTCACAATTATTCCACAGAACGATGAGCTAGGCTCAAAATCATGGCAGAGGCCACCGACCCCGACCTCCCCGACCTGTTCCTGCAGGTCAGTAAGCGGATCCGCCGAAATCAGGCGGCCCGGCTCGCTCCCCTGGGCCTCACGCCCGCGCAGAGCCGCGCGCTGCGGATCATCGGAAGGGCCGAGGAACCGCTTCGGATGTCCGTCCTCGCGGAGCATCTCGGCATCGTGCCGCGTTCGGCGACCACGGTGGTCGACGCGCTCGTCGCGGCGGGACTGATCACCCGCGCACCCGACCCGGCCAATCGCCGTTCCACCCTCGTTGTTCCGACCGAGGCGGGACGTCGCGCACTGTCGCGCATGTCGCAGGCCCGGCGTGCGGCCGCCGCGGAGACGTTCGCGCCGCTGTCCGACGAACAGCGCGAGACGTTGCGGGCGTTGCTGGCGGCGCTGGACTCACGAGAGCAGTGCTGAGCGTGAGGGATCGTTCGTGCGGGATCGTTTCAGTCTCGGGGCAAGCTACAGCGACACCGGATCGCTGACTCGGATCCGATCCATCAGGGCGGTGAGCAAGCGTGTGATCGGCTCGCTCCCGACCGCAATCGAGGAAATGCCACTGTCGACGAGCGCCTGATTCATGACCTTGTGCGTCAACCGGCCGCGCCTGGTCGGGTGTACCAGCACTCTGCGCCGGTCGGCGGCGTCGACGTTGCGGTTCACGAGGTTGTCGGCGATCATGGCGTCGATCAGGCGGGTGAGCGTGGCAGCGTTGAGTTGTGTGGCTTCGGCCAGTTGCGACATCGAACGCCCTTGGCCGTCGGCGACCGCGTTCAGCACATGCCAACGCCCCGGAGACGCCTCGCCGAGACAGGTGGCGACAGTCTTGTCCAAGTCCTGCGATACCCGCCGCAGCAGGCGGGCAAGTTCGTCCAACGCGCCGAGGGCGGTACTATCGTCCACAATCAGCACTATACAGCGCCGTATGAGTCATTTTCAGTTGCAAGTATTACGGTGGTGGTTGCCATGACCGCTGGAGGCCTTCGCGGTCGTCGCGAATCGGTGGATCTCGCATTGGCGGTGCCGCTGAGCGGCCCAGCGGGGATGTTCGGTCCGTCGTGCGAAGCCTCCGCCGAACTCGCGATCGAGGACATCAACGCCGCGGGCGGCATTCTGGATCGGCCGGTGCGACTGCATCCGATCGACGCCGCAGCGCCATTGGCCGAGTTGACCGCGCGCGTCGACCGGATGATCGGCGCAGGACTGATCGACGGTGTCGTCGGCTGGCATCTGTCGAATGCGCGCAAGGTGATCACTCCGCATACGGCCGGTCGAATCCCCTACGTCTACACCACTTTCTACGAAGGAGGCGAGGATTCCGACGGTGTGTACATGGTGGGCGAGACCCCCGAACAACAGCTGTTCCCGGCGCTGCGGTGGATGCGTACCGAAATCGGCATCCGACGCTGGTACATTGTCGGTAACGATTACATCTGGCCACACGAAACCCTCAGGGCCACATTAGAATTCAGTGCAGAGTTGGATATCGACGTGGTCGGTGCGACATTCGTCCCCCTGAACGGGCGGGATTTCACCTCCACCCTCGAGCTGATCGGATCCTCTGCGGCGCAAGGTGTTCTGCTGTTCCTGGTCGGCGCCGACTGCGCCGCCTTCAATCGAGCGTTCGCAGCTGCCGGTCTCGACGAGCGCCGCATCCGGCTCGGCATGATGATCGGTGAGGACGTCCTCTACGCCGGTGGCGTCGACAGCACCCGCGGATTGTTCACCGCCTGCGGCTATTTCGAGAGTGTAGTGTCCCAGGCCGGGATGGAATTCGGCGCCCGGTACACCGACCACTTCGGGCCGCACGCTCCGGCGCTGAACAATATCGGCGAGTCCTGTTACGAGGGATTGCTCTTGTTCGCGTCGCTGGCCGAGCAAGCACGCAGTCTGGACCTGCGCGCGATCGAACGCACCGCCTCGGGCGCCACCTATCACGGTCCGCGCGGAGAGGTACGGGTCCGCGGCGCGCACACTACGCAGCCTGTCTATATCGCCGGGGCCGATCGCCTGGAATTCACCGTCCACACCGAACTGACCTCCTGACCGCTACTCGCGGGGGGCCGAACGATGTTCGGCCCCCCGCAGTTTCATGGAGGTTCAGTCGCGCACGGGCATCGCGCGCAGGCCCAGGTCCTCGGCTACCACGGTATCCGCATAAGCCGGCGACTGGCACTGCTCCGCACAGTTCTTGGTGAGCGTGCACGTGAGCGAGGACACCGTTCCTGCGTGGAAGGGGCAGTGGTGCACCATGTCCGGTAGCTCGTACCGCTTGCCGTCCACCACATCGAGCAGGGTCTGCCCGGCCCACAACGGCTCCTTCTCGATCTCCTCGCGAAGCGGATTCGGCCGTGCCAGATAATATTTGCCGCGGGTGAGGATTGCGATGATCGGCGTCAGCACGACTGCCACGGCCAGAGCGAGATACGGCGACCATGCCTGCAACAGGCTGCCGAACGCGCCGAAGTAGGCGAGAATCGACAGCACCGACCCGGCGAGCATCGATCCGAAACCGACCGGATTGATGGGATACAGATAAGCCCGTTTGAACTCGATGTATGGCGGGCTGATCTTCAGTATTCCCTTGTTGATCACCAGATCGGCGACGATCGCACCCACCCACGCGATCGCGACGTTGGAGTAGAACCCCAAAATCGTGTTGAGCAAGGTGAACATGTTGCCCAGCATCAGAGCCAGTGCGATCGCGATGTGCAGCGCGAGCCAGACCACCCGGCCGGGATGTATGTGCAGCACCCGGCTGAAGAAGTTCGACCACGACAGCGATCCGGAATACGCGTTGGTCACGTTGATCTTGATCTGTGACAGCAGCACCATCACGGTCGCTATGGCCAACGCCATCGCATGACTGTGGATCAGCGCACCGTAGCTGCCGAGAAACTGCTCGATCGGCTCGGTGGCCCGGGTGAAGCCCACTTGTCCGGCGATGTAGAAGGCCAGGAACGCTCCGCACAGCTGCTTGGCGGCCCCCAGGATCACCCACCCCGGACCTGCTGCCAGAACCGCGGACCACCATCGCAGCTTGGGCGTCTCCGACTTCTCCGGCATGAATCGCAGATAGTCGACCTGCTCCCCGATCTGCGCGATCAGCGACAGTGCGACTCCCGCGCCCGCGCCGACACCGATCGCCGTCATCCGCGCGCTGCCGCCGTTCCCGGCCCACGACAGGAAGCCGTCGAATCCGGCCGGATCGCCGATCGCGATCATCACCAGCGGTGCGGCGAAAAGGATCAACCACAACGGTTGAGTCCACACCTGGAACTTCGCCAACGCCGACATCCCGTATAGCACGAGCGGAATGATCAACACAGAACCGATGATGTAGCCGAGCGGTAGCGGTATGTGGAACGCCAGCTTCATCGCCTGCGCCATGATCGATCCCTCGAGGGCGAAGAAGATGAAACAGAAACTGGCATAGATGATGCTGGTCAGCGTGGATCCGAAGTAGCCGAACCCGGCCCCGCGGGTCAACAGATCCATGTCCAGGTTGTACTTGGCGGCATAGTAGGCGATCGGTACTCCGGTCAGGAAGATCGTCACGGCTGCCACCAGGATCGCGACCACAGCACTGGATGCACCATGCGTCACCGCGATCGATGCACCGATGGAGTAGTCGGCCAGGTAGGCGATACCGCCGAGCGCGGTGACCGCGCACGCCAGCGGACTCCAGCGGCGGAAGGACTTCGGCGCGTACCGCAGCGAATAATCCTCGATATCATCGCGAGCGGCCCAATCTTGGAAACGACGCCATCGGGAGGGCGGCGCGGATGGAGTCGGTTGTGTCGTCATGATGTCGTTCTCCTCGCAGTCGAGGCCGTTGGCTACACGGGCTCGGTGAGGACAGACGCTATCGCCGATATTTTCATTTGACTATAACTCATATGAAAGTTAATGCTCGGGCAACACGCCGGGCTTCTCGTAACACCGGCTTAACAGCCAGGTTTCACCGGCGCGACATCTCCGGCTTTCGATTAGGACCGTACGAAATACACTCAAATGAAATTGATTTCCGGCACAGCCGGACGGTCGGAGGTCTCCGATGCCCAGTTACCAATTCACCTGTCCCGCCTGTGGTTCCTTCGACCGGCGCCACCCCATCGCCGATGTGCCCGAATCCGCACCGTGCCCGACGTGCGGCCGCCGGGCCCGGCGACGCATCTGTGGCGGGGCCCTCCTGCGGTCCGGCTCGGTGGCGATGCGATTGCTCGACGCCACAGCCCGCACGGCGACCGAGCCGCCCCTTGTCACAGCGCCGCCGCGTCGCAGCCCGAGGGTTACCCGAAATCCCTTGCACCGCAGACTCCCTCGTTACTGACGACTCCTACGCTTCCGATGTCGAAAGAGGTATCCCATGCCCGAGTTGCTGTACCCGTTGGATTCGTCCAAGCGGTTCACCGAGCAGAAGTTCGTCGGCCACAACCGGTGGCATCCCGACATCCCGGCCGCGGTCACCGTCCGTCCTGGCGATGAGTTCCGGGTGCATGTGCGCGAATGGTTCGACGGGGCCATCCACAACGACGATTCGGCAGACGATGTGCGCAACGCCCCGCTGAGCACCGTGCACTGCCTGTCCGGGCCCTTCGCCGTCGATGGCGCCCAACCCGGGGACTTACTGATCGTCGACATCCTCGATATCGGCCCCATCCCGCAGGAGGATTCGGGCCCGCTCGCCGGGCAGGGCTGGGGATACACCGGGATCTTCGCCACCGACAACGGCGGCGGTTTTCTCACCGAGCACTTCCCCGACGCCTACAAGGCGATTTGGGATTTCAGCGGGCATACCACGACCTCCCGGCACGTTCCCGGGGTGAAATTCACCGGGATCATGCACCCCGGGTTGATGGGCACCGCACCGTCGGCCGGCCTGCTGAGTTCCTGGAACACCAGGGAAGCCGCGCTGATCGCGACCGACCCCGGCCGGGTGCCACCGCTGGCATTGCCGCCCGAACCCTGTGACGCGATCCTGGGCTCGTTGACCGGGACCGAGTTCGACCGTGTCGCCAGCGAGGCGGCCCGTACCGCCCCGCCCCGTGAGAACGGCGGCAACCAGGACATCAAGAACCTCACGCGTGGCAGCCGCGTCTTCTATCCCGTTTTCGTGGACGGCGCGAAACTGTCCGTCGGCGATCTGCATTTCTCGCAAGGCGACGGGGAGATCACTTTCTGCGGTGCGATCGAGATGGGCGGATTCATCGACCTGCGCGTCGACCTGATCAAGAACGGTATGCAGTTGTACGGGATCACCGAGAACGCGGTCTTCCTGCCCGGTAACGAGGGCCCGGAGTACTCCGAGTGGCTGGCCTTCTCCGGAACCTCGGTCACTCTCGACGGCGAACAGCGATACCTGGACTCCCAGTTGGCATTCGAACGCGCATGTCTACACGCCATCGATTACCTGACCAACTTCGGCTACAGCCGTGAGCAGGCTTATCTTCTGCTCGGCGCGGCCCCCATCGAGGGGCGCTTCTCCGGCGTGGTGGACATCCCGAACTCGTGTGCCACCGTTTACCTTCCGACGGCAATCTTCGACTTTCCCATAGCCCCGAGCGCATCGGGCCCGGTACGGATCGACCCGGGCATCGGAGCGCCGCGTACCGTCCGCTAGCGGCCGAATCCACCGGGTTTCGTTCATACCCCGAAGGGAATTGTCCGACACACACCGCTCGGCGAATCCTGAAGCGGTGAACGACATTCGATACGGACTGCTGCTGCCCGCCGGCCAGGCTCAACTCGCGGCCGGAGGCTCGGCTCGCGCACTACTCGATATGGTGGTGAGCGCCGAGCAGCGCGGATTCGATTCGGCGTGGGTGGGCGACTCGCTACTGCGCGCGCGGGTCGAGCCGCTGACACTGCTGGCGGCCGCGGCCGCGGCGACCGAACGGATCACCCTCGGCACGGCCGCATTGATTCCCGCCTACCGCAATCCGGTGCACACCGCGCTGATTCTGGCCTCACTGGACCTGGTTTCCGAAGGGCGCATCGTGCTCGGGGTCGGCGGCGGCTTCCCCGGCATCAGCGAGCCCGAGTTCGAGCTGGCCGGCGTAGATTTCCGGACCCGATTCTCCCATCTGGACGATACTGTCCGCCTGTGGCGTCAGCTGTGGTCGGGTAATTCGAAACCCTTCCACGGCAAGGTATTACATTACGATTGGCTGCCGGAGGTACCCCGCCCGCACCGTCCCGGCGGACCGCCGATCTGGCTCGCCGGAGCAACCCCCGCCGCCCTGAACCGCACCGGACGCCTGTACGACGGCTGGCTGCCCTACCCGCCGGAGCCCGCCGACTACGCGGCGGGCCTGACCACGATCCGCACCACCGCGACAGCCCAGGGCCGCGACGAAACAACCATCACCCCAGCACTTTTCGCCACCGTCTACATCGACGATGACCCTATCCGAGGCCGCGCGGCCCTCGACGAATACTGCCGGGCCACCTACCGCATGCCCGTGGAACAGGTCGAGCAGATCCAAGTCCTGATGACCGGCTCTGCGAAGGACATTGCCACACAACTGAATAACTACACCGCCGCGGGTTCGCGGCACCTGTTGATCCGCATAGCAGCCGTGCGCCCGGACGCCTTCACTGCCCAATTCGACCAGGTCACCGGACTGATTTACACTCATCGGCGATCCGCTGGGGAGTGAGTTCGTTCGCCGCACGCTCCCCGCGGAAGCTCCCGCGCATGCCGTGCTGACCGAACCGGCCTTCGCGGCGAGACGAAAGATCGACTGGCCGTGCCGATCAGCGGAACGTCGGCGTCCGCCGCGGGTCGGGGGCGATTGCGGGGAGCGGACACGATCAGCGCCCATGCCGATGACTTTCGAATGGATCCGTCGTCGATACCTGTGGATATACCGACGGACAGGAGCCGAGGCATGACGAGACCGTTTCGATCGGGTGTGACCTCTGTGCGGGCGAACGGTGTGGAGCTGGGCATCGAGCGCTTCGGCCGCGAGGGTGATGCGCTGATCCTGCTGGTCGGCGGCACAACGATGTTGTCCTGGCCCGACGCGCTGTGCGAGAAGCTCGCGTCGGGCGAGCGGTGCGTGGTCCGCTACGACCTGCGCGACTCCGGCGCGTCGACGACCATCGATCCGGAGAACCCGGCCTACGACCTGCGGGATGTCGCCGCCGACGCGGCAGCGCTGGTCGAGGTGCTCGGTGCCGGGACCGCCCATCTCGGTGGAGTCGGCGTCGGTGGGATGGTCGCCCAGGTCGCCGCGCTGGACCGACCGGACGTTTTCTCCGCGCTGACCCTCATCGGCACTCGGCCGGTGGCGCCGGGCCCGGTCGACGAGGACCTGCCGGACCACGACCCCACGGTCATGGGCGCGCTGTTCTCCCGCCCGCTGCCGGACTGGACCGACCGGGACGCCGTCGCGGCGTTCGCCGCCTCGGGGGCCGGGCCGATGGGAAACGATCCGCAGGAGGCGCGGGCGACCGCCGCCAGGATCTGGGACCGGACGCGGTCGAGCGATCCCGCGGTGCACCAGGCCAACCAGCTCGGGACGGTGTTTTCCCGGATCGACTGCGCCCCGCGCTGGCGGGGCCGGCTCGGTGAGCTCGACGTGCCCACGCTCGTGGTGCACGGTCGCGCCGACCCGTTCTTCCCGGTCGGCAACGGCGAGGCCCTCGCCGCCGAAATCCCCGGGGCGCGACTGCTCGTCCTCGACGACATGGGTACCGCTCTACGCAGCGCGGCGGCCGACCAGGTCGCGGCCGCCATGCTCGCCCTGTGACCGCCCGACTCGGACGACCCGCGACCGTGCCGCGCGTACCTGCCGAGCACCTGGACCGAATGCCACAGATCGTGTTGTTCAACAGTGGTCTCGGCACCGGCTGGGCGCACAACTCCTGCGGAAGGGCTGCCGGGGTCCGAAAACGCCTGGTGTAGTGATGATCAGAATCGTTCCGACGGCCAGCGCGAGGCCGGACCACAACGGCAGGGACGCCGTCGGCGTGTGGCTCAGCACGGCGGCACCGAGAGCGGAGCCACCGGTGATGCCGAGTTGGTAGGACACGACATAAGCGCCGGACGGGATGTCCGGATTGTCCGGAGCCGTGCGTAGCACGGCGTGTTGCAGGATCACCGGCAACGCCGCCGCGGCGGCGCCCCACAACATGACGAGGACGAAGACGACCCAGCCGAGGTGCGCGGTGCCGAGCGCCGCCACCGCGCATGTCAGGGTCGTGGACACGGTGAGGGCAGTGCGACGTGGATGGGAGTCGAGCGCGCGTCCGGCGAGGGTGACACCGAACAAGCCCGCAATGCCGTACCCGGCCAGCACGACCACGAGGAGCGATCCGCTCGACCCGGCCGGCGCGACCAACAGTGTCAGGTAGGTGTAGCTCATATAGTGGCCGGCTACCAGTACCGTCGTCACGAGGCAGACCACGAGAACCGGTCCGGGACCGAAGGTTTCGCGGGTGCGTACCTCGCGCGAGGGTTGCGGTGTTTCGGGTAACGCGGCTCGCAGCAGGACCGCTGTGGCGCCGGCCGCACCGGCGACTGCGAGTGCGGCTGCGCGCCAACCCAGTTCGTGTGCCAGGCCGGTAGCGATCGGCGCACCGGCGATCAGACCCAGCGAGGAGCCGGCAAACACCGCCGCGGTTGCCCGGCCGCGCAGCCGGTCCGGTGCATACCGTGTCGCTACCACGGGAATCTGCGACCACACCAGGCCATGTGCGATCGCCGCCACACCACGTGCCAGTGCCGCGACCGTGAAGTTCGGAGCCAGACCGAATATCACCTGCGAAAAGGCCAGCAACACAAGAGATGCGGTGAGGACGCGGCGCCGGTCGAGCCGCCGGCAAGCCCACACCGCGGGCAGCGTCGCCGCCCCGGCCGCGATCGCGTACGCGGCGAGCAGGAGCCCAGCCGTGGCGGGGGCCACGTGCAATCCCGCGGCGAGATCGTTCAATGCGCCGATCGGGAACAGCTCAGCGGTCAGGTATACGAACAGCGCCAGGCCCAGCACTGTCAATCGTCCGTACAGTGCAGCGGCCGTCGTCGTTTGCGCTGCGGCCATTCGCGTCATCGCGGCAGACGGTCCAGGAAGGCGGACACCTCCGCGACCCACGGGCCTGCCTCCGCAGGCGTGAAAATGTGCCCGGCCGAGGGATATTCGATCAGTTCGGCACCGGCGATGCCGGAAGCCAACTGGCGAACGGTATCCGGCAACACGACCCGGTCCTGTCCACTGACGACGACGAGGGTGGGCACGTCGACGTCGGCGAGCAGCGGGCGAATATCGGTGCGGCTCACCAGCTCTACGTGATCGGCGCCGCCGACGGGGTAGCCGGCGCGGATCTGCCGGACCGCCGCCGTGTGCTCGTCCTCGGACAAGCTTGCGAGCACCGACGGCGAGTTGGCGTAGAAGAGCAACTCGGACAAGGCATCGAAGTCGCCGCGCTCGGCCAGATGCCGCCACACCCGGACCAGTGCCCGCGCCTGCGCGTCCGGATACACCAGCCCGACTGTGAGCACCAGGGCACTGACGTGCTCGGGATGCCGGATGGCCGCGGTCACGGCGACGGCGGCACCCAGCGAAAGCCCGACCACCGGGAACCGTTCGGCGCCGGCGTCCAGGGCGGTCGCGACCACGGTGTCGGCGAGTTCATCGATCGACAGCGGCGCGGTCGCCCGCGGTGTCCTGCCCGCTCCGGGATAGTACGGTCCGACGAAACGCCGATCCGCAATGGTGTCGATGAGTGGTGCGAAGTTTTCGCGGACACCACCACCGGCGCCGTGAGCGAGGGCGACCACCGGACCGGTACCGCTGTCGACGACATCTACCCGCTCCAACAACTGCTGACGCTGTACATCGGAAATCATGCGACGACGCTAAGCGTTGACGTTGGCGTGAAGGTCAAGCCGGACTCGGGACCACGAAAGGCGCGGCATGCGGATCGGTGAACTCGCCCGCCGCTCGGGCACGACGACGCGTGCACTGCGGTATTACGAGGAGCAGGGCTTGCTAGCGTCCGAACGGACCGGCAACGGCTACCGCGACTACAGCGAGGCGTGTCTTGTGCGCGTCCGCCAGATCCGGGCGCTGCTCGATGCCGGGTTCAACTCGCAAACCGTCGCGCAACTGCTGCCCTGCGCGAGCGGTTCGCGCCCGCAACTCGAGCTGTGTCCCGACATCGTCGCAGCCATGCGAACAACCTTGCAGCGCATCGAATCCGACCTGGAGACGCTCAGCGGCCACCATGCAGCGGTAACCTCATTTCTCGAGGGTGAATCACCTTCGAAGTCCGCTCGAGAGGATCACTCTGGCACAGGGACGCCGATGGTGGCGGGACCACTGGTCCAATCGCTGATTGGGCCAGTACCGCTGGGTTCGCGGCATCCTCGATGACTGCGGCCGTAGGCATCGACTATGCGCTGATCCTCGCCGATCCGGAACGACCGGTGCGCTCGCCCGGGCCGATCAGTTCGGCCGGAGGTCCACCCGGTTCGAGACACGCAGTACGTCCAGAGCGTCCCGATGACCGCGCACGGCGATCGCGTAATCGACTGGTAGGCCGATACTTTCGAGGTACCTGTACAGCCGATCCTCGTCATCCGCGCCGACCTTGCCGGGGTCGTATTCGAGACTGCCCGCGCCGCCCACCACGATGAGCCGGGTAGGTGGATGGGTTCGAGGTCTTGCAACAGGGAACGGGCGGCGGTCGCGTAGACCGTTGGATCCGCGATGGACCGGGTCGAGCACCCGAGGGCGGTGCGGCGCCGGAGGCCGAGCATCGGGTGTGCACCGCTCACCGAATTGGCCGCGGGCGCAGGGCCTTCGGCCGAACCCAACGGTAATCGCGGTCGCCCTGCGCATCGGGCCATCTGCACGGCCTGGTCTCGCTGAGCCGCGGCTCATTCCGAGGCAACCGGTTCATAAGCCGTTCAGGCATTGCCTGCCTCGACTCCTGTCCCATCTGCACGAAAACCGGCGCGATGGCGGGCAACGCGGCGATCACCCCGATCCGCCGAAAACCCTCGATGAACTGGGGAGTCGGACCCAACTGGGCCCCGGTCGCGGTCGGAGCGACGAGACAGTGCCACTCGGCCGGCGGACTCGGCGGAGGCTCGATTCGGAAGTGAGCCGTAGCGGCGGGCCGGCGGTGGAAAGAAGTCGGCTACCGGGTGGATCGCGGTCGCCGTTCCGCGGTCCTCGGGGGATGGGAATCCTCGCCACTGAGCAGGGCATGGATGTGGGGCCGGAGCATATCTACGATGCGTTCCGGGTCGATGTCCTGTAAACCGTTGAGCCGCACGAGGTGCCGGCCTATGACTACGCCGAGGGTGATCGCGCCGACGAGTCCGGCGCGCAGGGCCGCGTCCGCGCCGCCGATCGCCTCGGCCAATTGTTGTTCGGTGCGGTCGGAGGCAGCGCTCACCTGTGCGCTCGCATCCGGGTGAGTCAGCATGGATCGCAGGACAGCCAGGGTCGCGGTGGGCTCGGCGGCGAGTTTGGCCGAGAGCGAGGCCAGGATTCGCTCGGCGATCTCGTCCGGATTTCCAATCAGGATGTCCTCGGCGGGCATGTCGGCGACCCGGTCGAACAGCTGTTGTTTGGATCCGTAGTAGCGGATCACCAGGCCCGGATCTGCTTGCGCCGCAGCGGCGATCGCACGAATCGTGGTGCGTTCGTAGCCCACTTCGGCGAAGAGCCGGCGTGCGGCGGCCAGGATTCGTTGCTGAGTATCGCGCCGTTGCTGGGCGCGGATTCCGCCGCCTCGGGTACCCGCCATATATTTCAGTCTACAAGCGTTGACGAAATCATCGCGACGGCCTACCGTAGTTTCAGTCTACGTTCGTTGACCGAAAAGAGGATGTCGATGGCCGTCCGCACCACCCGAGAAGTCTTCGACCGGGCGAAGCAACTGGCGCTGGCCAAGGATTTGACCGGATTCGCCGACCTGTTCGCCGACGACGGCGTACACGAACTGCCCTTCGCCCCACCCGGTGTCCCCCGACGCATACAGGGCCGCGACGCGCTGCGTGAATACTTCGGCGCGATCAGCTCAACCCCGCTGACGCACGACGAATTTCGCGATCTCACCGTCTACGAGACCACCGATCCCGGGGTGATTGTCGCCGAATACGACGCGCACGGCAGGGTCACCGACAGCGGCCGGGAATATCTGGTGCGCTATATACAGGTGATCCGCGTTCGGGAGGGTCGGATCACGCTCTGGCGGGACTACTGGAATCCGCTCGCCAGCGCCGAATTACTCGGGCGCATACCGCAATTGCTGTCCCACTTCAACGGCGCGCACGATGTCTGATCACACAGAGCCGATTCTGGTGACGGGCGGTACGGGCACCACCGGGAGTCGCTTGGCCGCATATCTGCGCGAGCACGGGGCCCGGGTCCGTATCGGCACCCGAACGCCGGATCGTGACACCCTGGCGAAGGGTGCGGCGGTGCGGTTGGACTGGAACGATCCCACCACCTTCAGTCCGGCCGTCTCGGGAATCGAGCGACTATATCTGCTGAGACCCAACGTTTTCGGCGGCGATCCACGTTCTACTGTCGAGCGTTTCCTGAGTGTCGCTCGTAGCGAAGGCGTCCGCCGGGTGGTGCTGCTGCACTCGACGGTGACCGGCGCGGCCGCAATGCCGGAGATCGCGGAGGCGGTCGAAACGTCGATGCCCGAATGGGCCGTGCTGTGTCCGTCCTGGTTCATGCAGAACTTCACCGGCTCGCATCCGCACGCCCGCGCAATCGTCGAGAAGGGCGAAATCGCCACCGCCACAGGCGAAGGACGGCTCGGATTCATCGACGCCGACGATATCGCCGCAGCCGCCGCCGCGGCCCTGCTCGCCGAGGAGCCGCCCCGGGACCGCTACGTCCTGACCGGTCCGGATTCTCTGAGTTACCGCGATATCGCCGAAAGCCTCGGTAAGGTCACCGGACGCAGTATTCATTTCCGGGTTCTCACCGCCGATCAACTGGCCGAACGCTGGCGCGCGATCGGTCTTCCGGAGCCGCAGATCGCCATGGCGGTGGAGCTGGATCTGGCCATTGCCCGCGGCGAACACGACTACACCACGACGACGGTCGAGGATCTGACCGGACGCCGGCCGCGGTCATTCCACAGGTTCGCCGAGCGGAACCGGAGCGTCTGGTCGTGACTCCTTCCTGCGAGTAGTGCGGGAGGTCATACATCGCTGCAGTGCTGCCTATCTCACCGAACTCTGGGCGATCGTCACCGCGCGGATGCCAGCTGGACGTTCACGAACTCATGGGCGGTGACCTCTGCACGCCCGAAACGCTGGAATATTCGTTGCCGTACAACGGGTTCCGGCGGGCCGTGCGCCGCGCGGCGAGTGAGCTGCGGCGTTCATCAGTGGTCCTGCTCGCGCAGCAGCCGTTCGCGGGCCGCGGCGCCGGCAGCGGCCACGACATCCTGTGCGACCGTGCGCAACTCGTCGTTCTCGACCACCGTCCGCCCGCCCACCAGCAGACGTGCCAGCGGCGGGGGCGGGCCGAATACCAGCGCGCACACCGGATCGCCGATGGCGGAACGGAATCCGTCGACCCGCCAGACGGCGATATCGGCCAGTTTGCCGGGCTCGAGGCTGCCGATCTCGTTCTCACGGCCCAGATTCCGTGCACCGCCGAACGTTCCGAGCTCGAGCGCCTGCCGGGCGGACAGCGCCTCCGGTCCGTGCACGGCACGCTGAAAGAGCATGGCCTGGCGCATCTCACCGGCCATCGAGGTCACCTCGGCGGATGCCGCGCCGTCCACGCCCAGCCCGACCGGGGCACCCGCGGCCAGCAGATCCCGCACGCGCGCGATACCCGCTCCGAGCCGGGCATTGGAGCTGGGGCAGTGCGCGGTGCCCGAGCCGGTCTCGGCGAAGCGTCGAATGTCCTTGTCGTGCAGATGAACCGCGTGTGCGAACCAGACGTCCGGGCCCAGCCAGCCGATCTTCTCCATGTATTCGACCGGGGTGCAACCCAGCTGCTCGCGGCAGTGCTGCTCCTCGTCGAGCGTCTCGGCCAGATGCGTGTGCAGGCGAACGCCCTTGTCCCGGGCCAGTTCCGCCGACTCGCGCAACAGCGTCTCGCTCACCGAGAACGGCGAACACGGTGCGACGGCCACCCGCAGCATCGAATCGAAGGCGGGATCGTGGTATCTCTCGATCGTCGCCACGGTATCGTCCAGGATTCGATCGATCGGTTCCACGACCTCGTCGGGAGGCAGGCCCCCGTCGGAACGACCGCGGTCCATCGAGCCTCGACAGGGATGGAATCGTAGGCCCACCGCGCCCGCCGCCCGGACCTCCGCCTCGAACAGATCGCCACGTCCGGCGGGGAAAATGTAGTGGTGATCGGCGGAGGTGGTGGCCCCGCTCAGTGCCAGCCAGCCCAGACCGGCCACAGCCGCGCCATGGGTGATGTCGGCATCGATGTGGGCCCAGGTGCGGTACAGCCCGGTCAGCCATTCGAACAGCGTGGCGTCCTGATACAGCCCCTGGGTGGCCCACTGGTAGAGGTGGTGGTGGGTGTTCACCAGGCCCGGTGTGACCAGGCAGCCGGTGCCGTCGATGCGTTCGGCGTCCCGGACGATCGGCGCGGGCCCGCAGCCCAGGCCGGTGATCCTGCCGTTGTCGACGGTGAGGTACCCGTTGGCGATCTCCTCGCCGACAACCGGTGCGATATAGGCGTTTTCGATGACGATCCGGCGGCCCGCAGGCGATGACGCCGCCGGATCAACCTGCGATACCTTACTCATCGCGCTGCCTCCTTCCATCGAGCGGCCACCTGGACCGCGTCGAAATTCTTCCCGTAACTCGCACAGCGGCACAGATTTCCGGCCGACGTGTCGCGGATCTGCGAATCGGGCGGCTCCGGGATCCGCTCGATCAGATCGTGCGCCCGCACGATCAGGCACTCGCATCTGCCCGACCTACACCGTGTCGGCCGCCCGACGGGCACCTGCCCATCCATCCGCATTCGCTCGCCCCTCGCTACGTCATCGGCTCCCGGGCACGCAGCGCGACATGCACCGCCGCGGCCCCCTGTCGTTTCGTCATCCGCCGCGATCTTCCACGTGCGGTCCCCGCTGAAACGCTTTCTCATCATGCCGCCCTGCGGTCCGCGCCGAGGTCTTTCCAGGGCCAGGTGAGGGTGCAGCGGGCCACGACCGAGACGGCGTGGGTGCGGTAGCCGGCGGTATCGCGCACATCGGCGATGGGCTTCGCCGAAGCCGCGACCAGGGCCCCAGGTCGAGGAGGCCCGCTTCCCGGCGCGTGGCCGCCGCACGCGGGCGCGGCCGCACTCGTCGGCCACGACGAACTGGCCACACAGGATGCTGCTGGCCAGTGCCCCCGACGAGGTGCGCCGGATGTTCCGGCTGCGCCTGCTGGAACCGATGACCACCTGCGACCGGGACAGCGGCGCGGATCTGAGGCACACCCTGCGGATATTCCCGCGGACCAACGGCTCGTGGACCCGCAGCGCCGAACTGCTGCACCTGCACGTCAATACGCCGCGCTACCGCATCGCGCGGATCGAGGAGCTGACCGGGCGCGTCCTGTCCCGGCTCGCGGACCGGTTCGATTTCTGCTCGGCCCTCGCGCTGGGCCGAGCGATCCGGCGTAGCGTGCTGACCATGGCATCGCCGCAACCTGCCCTTTCGACCCCGGGGACGCGCACCCTGGCCCAGGCGTGCCGGCCGGACGTCGCGGCGATGACGAAGCGGCTACTGGCGGCGATCTTCACCGACAACCCCGAATGGACCGACTACACCTCGGTCCCCCGCGCGGACCTGCGCGAGGGCTGCCGCCGCTATCTGACCCGCATCCTGGACCTGCTCGGCGGTGCGAGCGGCGATCCGGAGACCGACGACGTGGCCGCGGCGATCGGCCGGCATCGCGCCGAACAGGGCGTGCCGATGGAGGCGATGCTGCGCACCTTCCGGCTCGGCGGCGGCATCGTCTGGGAGACGCTACTGGACAAGGCGGGAAGCGTTGGGCCGCAAGAGATCCGGGAGTCCGGGACGGCGATGTGGGCGGTGGTCGACGGATTGTCCTCGGCGCTGGTGACCTCCTACCGGAACACCGAACTAGAACAGGTCCGGCGGGACGAGCGCCGCCGCCACGCGCTGATCGAGGATCTGCTCTCCGGTCGCGCACACGATGCCGCCTTCGCCGCCCGCGCCGCCCGCGAGCTGAACCTGCCCACGCAAGGGGCATATCTGGTGGTGGCGGCCCGCGGGGGCGGGCGACCACTGCGCGCGGGCGTCGAGACGGCGCTGTCGGCCTCGGGCATCCGTTCGGTGTGGCACGACCGGGTGGACACCACGATCGGGATCGTCTCGCTCGAACACCGCACCGACGAGGCGGTCCTGCGGCAACTTCGGCCGCATGTGCGCGGGCGGGCCGGGGCCTCGCCCGCGGTTCCGGGTCTGGCACAGGTGGATTCCGCGCACGCGCTGGCACTCATCGCACTCCAGACATTGCCCGGGGGCGCAACGGGTTTGGTGTCGCTCGAGCAGCGGTATCCCGAGGCGCTGCTGGTCCGCTCCCCCGATCTCACCGATCTGCTGCTGACCCACGCTCTCGGCCCGGTGCTGGAACTGCCGGAAAAGGAACGCGACATCCTGCTGCGCACACTGTCGATCTGGTTGGCGGAGAACCGGTCCGCGGCCAATGCCGCACCGCGACTGCACTGCCATCGCAACACCGTGATCAACCGGCTGCAGCGCATTTCCGGACTGCTGGGACGCGCGCTGGAAGATCAGCGCGCGGCGCTGGAACTTTCGCTGGCGCTCGCGGCGCTCGGGCTCGACGCCTCCAGGTAGCCGCGCCCCGCCCCTGCTCGAGCAGCCGCCGTGATTGGGCTCCGCGCACAGTCTGGGGACAGAATTCCTGGGCTCGAGGTGCCTTGTTTGTGCTCGGAGTGGCGACAAAACTCGACGGAGATGGCGCGCGCCACAACCGGACGCGGCCGTATTCGTTCGAGACGAGGAGCACCACGAGTGCCGGAATTCGATCTACTGGTGATCGGCGGCGGCCCCGGTGGCTATGTGGCCGCCATCCGGGCGGCTCAGCGCGGCCTGACGGTCGGGCTGGTGGAGAAGGAGCGCCCCGGCGGGGTCTGCCTGAACTGGGGCTGCATTCCCACCAAGGCCATGCTGCGTTCCGCCGAGGTCTTCCAGACCGTCACCGCCGCAGCCGATTTCGGTGTCCACGCCGATGACGTGCGCTTCGACTTCGCCGCCGTGCGCAAGCGCAAGGACGGCATCGTCGCCGAGCTCACCGACGGTGTCGCGGGACTGCTGAAAGCCAACGGCGTCACCGTGATCGAGGGTCACGCCCGGTTCACCGGACCGACCACGGTGCAGGTCTTCGAAGCCGGCGGTTCGCCGATCTTCCCCGGCGGCCCCCGCTATGCCGCCGTCCCCGGCGACGCGGCCGTCCGGGAGATCACCGCCGCCGACGTCATCGTCGCGACGGGTTCGGTACCCGCGGTACTGCCCGTTCCGGGTGCGGATCTGCCCGGCGTGATCACCTCCGACGGCGCGTTCGGGCTGACCGAGGTGCCCGGGCGGATCGTCGTCATCGGCGGCAGCGCGGTCGGCGCGGAGTGGGCCAGCCTGTTCCACGCCTTCGGCGCGGAGGTCACCGTCGTGGAGATGCAGGATCGCCTGGTTCCCTTGGAGGACAGTGCGATCGGGGCCGCGCTCGGGCGCTCGTTCGGCAAACGCGGCATCACCGTGCTGACCGGATCCACGGTCACCGGAATCGCCCAGGCGGACAACGGCCTGCGCGTCACGGTCGGCGGTCCACAGGCACGTGAGATCGACGCGGATGTGGTGCTGGTCGGCGTCGGGCGTCGGCCCAACACCAGCGCGCTGGACCTGCATGCCGCCGGAATCACCACCGACGCACGGGGTTTCATCCCCGTCGACGACAAGATGCGCACCGATGTGCCGCACGTCTACGCGATCGGCGATGTCACCGGTAAGGCACTGCTCGCGCACGTCGCCTCGCATCAGGGCTTGACCGCGGCCGATGCGATCGCCGGACACGAGACGCATATCGACTACGCCGTCATCCCGGCCGCCACGTTCACCCATCCGGAGATCGCGAGCGTCGGGCTCACCGAGGAGGCCGCCCGCGCGGCCGGGCACGAGATCGTCACGGCCTCTTTCCCGTTCGCGGCACTGGGCCGGGCCAAGACCTTCGGGGACACCGAGGGCATGCTGAAAATCGTTGCCGGACAGCGCCACAACGAGGTGCTGGGCGTGCACATCATCGGCCCTTCGGCCAGTGATCTGATCGCCGAAGGCGCACTGGCCATCTCGATCGAGGCCACCCTCGACGAACTCGCCGGCACCATCCACGCCCACCCGACCCTCGGCGAGATCGGCATGGAGGCGGCCCTGGCCGGTCTCGGGCTGCCGGTCCACATCGCGCCCCCGCGCAAGCGAGCCGGAAGAGGCGGCGGAGCGTAACCACAGCGCAACGCTCAACCGCAGCCAACTCGAGGAGCACCACAAGTGACCACCGCAACTCCCCGCAAGTCCAGCCGCAAGACGCCGCGTCCGGCCGACGGTCGCCCGGCCACCGCGGCCAAATCCGTTCCGGCACAGGATCCGGAGGCCAACACCGCCGTGGACGCCCCGCGTAAGCCCGCCGCCGCGAAGAAGGAAGGCGCAGCCGCTTCGGCGCAGGCGCCGCTGACCGACCGCACCGCCGAGGCGGCGTCCACGCTCGAAAGCCGCATCGCGGCAGCCGATCCCGCAGCACTGCGTGACCTCTACCGCGACATGCTGTTCGTGCGCCGCTTCGAGGAGCGGACCGCGCAGGCTTATCAGCAGGCCCGGATCGGCGGATACTGCCACCTGAACCTCGGCGAGGAGGCGACCGTCGTCGGAGTCGGCGCGGCGATGCGACCGACGGACTACCTGTTCACCAACTATCGCGAACACGGTTACGCGCTGGCCAAGGGTATCGAGCCCGGCCGCGTGATGGCCGAGCTGTACGGCCGCTCCACCGGCACCTCGAAGGGCTGGGGCGGCTCGATGCACATGTACGACACCGCGACCCGGCTGCTCGGCGGTTACGCGATCGTCGGCGGTCAGGTCCCGCTGGCCGTCGGTGCGGCGCTGGCCATCGACTATCGCGGCGAGGATGACGTGGTGGTCTGCCAGATGGGCGAGGGCACAACGAACATCGGCGCCTTCCACGAATCGCTGAACATCGCGGCGCTGTGGCGGCTGCCGGTGGTCTTCCTGGTGATCAACAACTACACCGGAATGGGCACCACGGTCGAGAAGTCCTCCGCGGAACCGGATCTGTGGAAGCGGGCCGCGGCCTACCGCATGCGCGGTGAGCGCGTGGACGGCACCGATGTGCTCGCGGTGCGGGAAGCGGCGAGCGAGTTGATCGAATCGGCTCGGCGCGAAGGGAAACCGGCGCTGCTCGAGGCGGTCAGCCATCGGCTCAAGGGCCACTCGGTGGTGGACCCGGCCAAGTACCGCAGCACCGAAGCGGTTTCCGAAGCCCGCGAACACGATCCGATAACGCTGTGGCACGCCCGGCTGCTGGAGGCCGGCGTGCTGAGCGCGGAGTCGGCCGCGGCCATCGAAGCCGAGGTCGGCGAGAAAGTCGCCGCCGCAGTCGAATTCGCCGAATCCAGCCCGCATCCGAACCCGGACAGCCTGTTCGACTACACCTATGCCACCCGCGTCCCGGGCGAATTGCGTCGCCTGCCGGCCGACCCGCTGTTCCCGGTCGATGCCGAAAGGTGATCCCAAGTCCGGCGACCGGTTTCGCCCGGCCGCGCGCGAGGCGAGGCGGCCGGGCAGGCCGAATCCCGGCGAGCACATCGTCGTTCCCCCGAAGCCCCGGCGCGCCCGCAGTCCACACGACCCGCTGATCTGGGCGGCATCGTGCGCGTCGCGCGCACCGCGGCCCATCGTTCATCCCGAAAGGTAATCCCGTGCCCGTCATCACGTATCGCGAAGCTCTGCGCGAGACGCTGCGTCAGGAGATGCGGCGCGACGACGATGTCTTTCTCATCGGGGAGGAGATCGGCGTCTTCGAGGGCTCCTACAAGATCACCGCCGGCCTGCTGGCCGAATTCGGGGAGAAACGGGTGCGCGACACTCCGATCGCCGAGGAGGGTTTCGTCGGTGCGGCCATCGGCGCGGCGATGCTCGGGCTGCGCCCGGTGGTGGAGATCATGACCATCAACTTCTCGCTGCTGGCGCTGGATCAGATCGTCAACCACGCGGCCAAGATCTACGGCATGTTCGGCGGGCAGACCAACGTGCCCATGGTCATCCGCACGCCCGGCGGCGGCGGTCAGCAGCTCGGCGCGACCCATTCGCAGAACATCGAGCTGTACTACGCGTTCGTCCCCGGCCTGAAGGTGGTCGCGCCCAGTACGCCCGCCGACGCGGCCGCACTGCTCAAGGCCGCGATCGAGGACGACGATCCGGTGCTGTTCCTGGAGAACCTTTCGCTCTACAACACCAAAGGCGAAGTGCCCGAGGATCTTCCGCCCGCTCCGATCGGCAAGGCGGCGGTCACCCGGGCGGGGTCGGACATCACGCTGATCGGCTACTCCCGGATGGCCACGGTGTGCACCCAGGTCGCCGAACGCCTTGCGGGCGAGGGTATCTCGGCCGAGGTGATCGACCTGCGCAGCCTGCGCCCGCTGGACCGCGACACCCTCGTCGCCTCGGTCCGCAAGACCGGCTGCGCGGTGATCGGCGAGGACGACTGGCTCACCTACGGCATCGGCGCGGAGGTGGCCGCGTCCATCTCCGACGGGGCCTTCGACTACCTCGACGCACCGGTACGCCGGGTGGCGATGGCCGAGGTGCCGCTGCCCTACGCCAAACCGCTCGAGCGGATCGCCCTGCCTTCCGCCGACTCGCTGTACACCGCCGCCGTGGAAACCCTTGCGGCCGTGGGCCGTCGGCAGGCCTGAGAGGACCAGATATGCCTGAGATCACCATGCCCCGGCTCTCGGACACCATGGAGGAGGGCGTCATCGCGTCCTGGCTCAAGCAGGTGGGAGATCCGGTCGCCCGCGGCGAGGTTATCGCCGAGATCGAAACCGACAAGGCTCTGATGGAGCTGGAAGCCTACGACGACGGGGTTCTCGAACAGATCCTCGCCGACGCGGGAGCGCGGGTGCCGATCGGTGAACCGATCGCACTCGTCGGGGATGGCAGCGGGGCCGCGCGCGCCACAAGCGCCACGGCACCGGAGGCCTCGGCCGCTACCGGCGGTCCCGAGGTCTCCCCCGCTGCGCTCGGAGCCGATACCCGCGCCCCCACCACGCAATCCGGGTCGCACGCCGGCGCGCCGGAAATCACCGGGGCGACGCCGGGAGATCGCACCTCCGGCGCGGCCGCCGCGGCCGACGGGCAACGCCGCAAGTCCTCGCCGCTGGCGCGGAAGATCGCCCGTGAACTCGGTGTCGATATCGCGACCGTGACCGGAACCGGCCCCGGCGGGCGGATCACCCGCCGGGACGTCGAATCCGCCCAGGGCGCAACCGAATCCGGCGCGGCACCGGCCACCGCGGCTCCCGCGGCCGATGCCGCACCCGCACCGGCTGCCCCGGCTCCGGCCTCGGGCGACTACGAGGAGATACCGCTGACCCGCATTCAGCAGGTCTCGGCCACCCGCCTCACCGAGAGCAAACAGCAGGCCCCGCACATCTACCTGACCAGCGCCATCGACGTGACGGACCTGCTCGCGTTCCGGGCGCAGATCAACGCGACACTCGAATCCGCCGGAAAGGGCAAGGTCAGCGTCAACGATCTGCTCGTCAAGGCGGTTGCTGCGACCCTGCGCACGGATCCCTCGGTGAACGTCAGCTTCGCCGGTGACAAACTGCTGCGGCACAAGGGCATTCATCTCGGCATAGCGGTGGCGACCCCGGCCGGGCTGCTTGTGCCGGTGATCCGCGACGCGGACCGCAAGAGCGTCTCGGAGATCGCCGCCGAGAGCCGCGAGAAGGCCGAACTGGCTCGCACGCGCAAACTTCGCGCCGAGGGCATGTCCGGCGGCACGTTCACCATCTCCAATCTCGGCATGTTCGGCATCGAGCAGTTCACCGCCGTGATCAACCCGCCCGAGTCGGCGATACTGGCCGTCGGCGGGGCGAGTGATGAACTGCGACTGGATGATTCGGGCTCGGTGGTGGCCCGCAAGGTGCTGCGGGTCACGCTGTCCGCCGATCATCGCGCCATCGACGGGGCGGTCGCGGCGAAGTTCCTGCAGCAGTTCAGGGATCTGCTGGAACATCCGCTGCGGATCATCACCTGAGCGTTGTGCCGGCGGTGCCCCGGTTCTCACCGGGGCACCGCCGGGGCTGTGTTCCGAAGCCACGGACACAGCTACCCGCGCATCGTCGAGCGGGCGGAATGGTGGTCTACAACAGTTTCCGCAACGCCAGGTCGGTCGCGTACTTCTCGATCAACGCCCGGTCCAGATGCGGGATGTCGCGAGCGGGACCCAGTTCCGCGGCCTGCACCGCGGCCTGGAACTTCTTGGCGGGCAGGACCGCGCCGCGCTGCGGCCTGCCCGGGGCCCGGTAGGCGTGCAGCAGCGGCAGCAGCGAATGCTGACGCTGTTCCTCGGGCAGCGCCCGCACCGCGGTCTCGAACCGGCGGAACCATTCGCCGTAATCGTCGATCCGCTCGATCGGATGCCCCGCCTCGATCAGCCAGTCCACGAACTCGTCCAGCGAGATGCCGTCGTCGTGCGGGTTGAGCACGTCGAAGGTCTCGAAGCCCGAGGTGACCTGCGTGCCGAGCACGGTGATCGCCAGCGCGGTGAAATCGGCGGGCAGCCCGTCGTAGTGCGAACGTTGCCGATTGCCGCGAGAGTCGGTGGCGTAGAAGGACTTCGGCGCCAGACCGGTGGCCAGCAGGCTCAGCAGCAGCCGGGTGAACATATCGGGGACGTTCAACTGTCCGGCATAGCGGGAGTGGGCCAGGATCATATCCGACCGGAAGACCGCGACCGGGAGTCCGCACAGGTCGTGCGCCTCCCGCAGCAGCACCTCACCGGCCCACTTGCTGTTGCCGTAGCCGTTGGCGTACCCGTCGTCGATCGAGCGCACCGCGCCGATCTCGCGGATGTCACCGTCCTCGGTGAACGCTTCGGGCGCGATCTGGGCGGCGACGGCCACCGTGGACAGGTAGGTGACCGGTTTGATGGTCGCGGTCAGCGCCAGGCGGATCACCTCCGCGGTGCCGACAACGTTGGGCCCGAACAACTGTCCGTACGGCAGCACGTGGTTGACCAGGGCCGCCGGATGCACGACCAGATCGACCGTCTCCGCGAGCCGACGCCAATCCGGTTCGCTCAGACCGAGATTCGGCTCGCCGATATCACCGGCCAGCACCTCCAGGGTGCGGTCGGCGAGCGCGCGGTAGTGCCGGGTGAGTTCCGGGTCGCCGCTGTCGAAGACCGCGTCCAGCCGGGCGCGGGCCGCGGCCGCGTCGCTACCGCGCACCACGCAGATCAGCCGACCGCCCGAGGCGTCCAGCCGTTGCAGCCATTCCAGGCACAGGAACCGGCCCAGATAGCCGTTCGCGCCGGTCAGCAGCACCGTCGTGGGTGTCTGCGCGGCGCGCGGCAGGCCGGCGGCGGCGTCCAGGGTCGCGCGGTCGAGGAACTTGTCCAGGGTGAGATCGGCCGCGCGGACGCGTGTTCCGGTGCCGTGCACCGTGGCGAGGGTGGGACGTTTTCCGCCGCAATCGCGTTCGGCCTCGATGTACCGGGCCAGCGCGGTCAGATCGGTGGCCGGGCCGACGATCACGCCGACCGGCACCTCGACCCCGAAGATCTCCTGCAACAGGGTGGAATACGTCAGCGCCGAGAGGGAATCACCGCCCAGATCGGTGAAGTGCACGTCCGGGCGCAGGTCCGCGGTGGCGCAGCCCAACAGCGCACGCGCGGCCCGCCCGACCGTCTCGAGCACCGGCAGGCCGGCGGCCTCGCGGCGCAGGGCGGCCAGTTCGTCGTCCTGTTCGCGGGCCAGATCGGCGTAGAGCTGTTCCAGACGCTGCCCGTAACGTGCTTTGAGCTTGGGCCGCAACAGTTTCGCGATCCCGGACAGCAGTCCGTTGTCGAGCGTGAACGGCTCGGTCTCGACCAGGACCGCGCGCGGGATCTCGTAGGAGTTCAACTCGGCCGCACGCGCGACCCGCTGCAGCGATTCGGTGATCGCCGCGCTGAGTTCGTCCGGATCGGAGTGTGCGGCAAGGGATTCCGGTGTCGGCACGACCACCGCGAGCAGATAGGAGCGCTCACTGCTGCCGTACACGTAGATCTGGCGCACCAGCGGGCTGGCCGCGTAGATGGCCTCGAGCTTGGCGACGGTGACGAATTCGCCCTGCGAAAGTTTCAGCACGTTGTTGCGCCGATCGACGTACACCAGCCGATCGGGGCCGTGTTCGGCCATGATGTCGCCGGTGCGGTAGAAGCCGTCGGCGTCGAATATCTCCGCGTTCAGCTCCGGGCGTTTGAAGTAGCCGGGGATGAGGTTCTCGGATTTGATCAGCAATTCCCCGCGCGGATAAGGCTTGTCGGTGCTGAAGTAGCCCAGCTCCGGCACGTCGAGGAGCTTGTAGTCGATGACCGGCGGCCGGACCACGACGTTGTCGACGATGATGCCGCCCGCGGATTCGGTCGACCCGTACCCGTCGATCATGCCGAATCCCAATACCGAGGCCATGAACTCGTGCAGCTGCGCCGACAGCGGCGCGCTGCCGCTGATGGCCATGAGGAAACGCCCGCCCAGAACCTCTTCCCGCAGTTCGGTTTTCACTTCGCGTTCGACCGCGTCGGGTTGACCACCGGCGGCCACCCGGCGATCGACATCGCCACGGAAGCGCTGGAACAGCATGTCGCAGATGCGCGGTACGAAGAACAACATGGTGGGGCGGGCCAGTGCGAGATCCTCGAACAGCGTGGACATATCGCTGCTCGCCGCGAAGTACACGGTGCCGCCGCGGCCCAGACAGGACAGCAGCGAGCCGCGCCCGGCGACGTGACTCATCGGCATGAAGCTGAACCCGATGCTCGGGAACGGCATCTCCGCCCCGGTGCGCCAGAGCCGTGCGACCAGTCGCTCGGGATACATTGCGCCCTTGGGGGTTCCGGTACTGCCCGAGGTGTAGACGAGCAGCGCCAGCGCGTCCTCGCCCGCGCCGGTGTGCAGCGGGGCTTCGGGGAGGACGCCGCCCCGCGCGATCACTTCCGCGAGGGTCCGCACGCGGACCGGACGATCGGCCAGGCGAGCGCGGGCGGATTCCACCGCGGCGCGATGGTCGTCGTCCTGCGGGTGATGGTCGAAGACGATGAGGGTGCTCACCGATTCGCCGGCCGACACCAGCTCCACCGCGGCGGCGAGCTGTTCGACGCTCGCGGCCAGCACGCGCGGCCCGGTCTCGGCGACGATCGGAGTCAACTGCCCCACCGGCGCGCCGGCCTGCAACGGCACCGCCACCGCGCCCAGTGCGGTGCAGGCCAGATCCACCACCGTGTAGTCGGTACTGGTGAACCCGAGCGTTGCGACGAAATCGCCTGCGCGAACCGGTGATTCGGAGTCGTGATACCAGGCCGCGGCGACCGCGGTCACGCGCCGCCACATCTCCCCGTAGGTGATGGTGTCGTACCGCGGCAGCAGTCGCCCGCGGGTGCGACCGGTCTCGTCGGTGACGAACTCCCTCGCCCGCACGGCCAGCGCCGGGCGGTCGGCGTACCCCTGCGCCAGCGCCGCGATCGATTGCGCCAGCGGCACATCCGCGCGGGCCAATGCGGCGCTCACCTCGGCATCCGGAAGCGCCGCGCGCACCTGCGGATCGCGGGCGACCAACTCCATCATGCGCCGCCCCAGTTCCTGCCGCACCGCCTCGTCCATACCCCGACCTCCCTCGGATTCGTCCGGCGCTTCGATGCCGACTTCCCGTCGGACATCCTAGCGATACATGTATTCCGCAATTAGTTTCTTATGCTAAACATCCCAGTCTCGTCGCCGGGCAAAGTCAAGGCCGGGACCGGCCATCTCGCCATTCACCGAGGTCACAGGGCCTGTCCGATATCTCACTCACCCCAGCGCCGCAGTGTGTGCTACCCCGCGCTGGGGACAGTCGGCATCGTGACGTCATCGGCCGGCACCGAAAAATTCAGCACCGGCGGCCCAATGGTCATGTGCGGGCTCCGGCCCGTTCAATCGGCGGTCCTACGGTCGGATCATCGGGCCGTACCCGGGCGGAGGTTTCCATGCTGAACGCACGTCTGCGAGCGACCTGGGTCGCCAATGCCGCCTCGGGGGCGGCCGCCGTCACGGTGGGGACCCCGTTCCGCACCAGATCGGCATTCACCGTCCACCGAGCCGAAGGCGTTCGGGTACAGCAGGATTCGCTGCGGGCCTCGGATCTCGAGGTGGTCACGGTCACCGACCGGTCGGCGATCCTGACCTGGACGACCCGGGCCCGCGATCACGCCGGACGACTGGTTCCGGCGCCGGCGGACACCGAGATCCGCATCGCGCCCGCGGACGCGCCGCATCCGCCCCGGCGGTACAGCCTCGACTCCCGGCCGACCGCGTACCACTACGCGCAGATCGACGGGCTCGAACCGGGCCGCAGCTACCGATTCGAGGCCTATTCCGGTGGTTGCCGCGCCGTCTCGGCCCGGACGCTGGTGACGCGCCGCGCCGGAACACCGGAAACCACAGGTGTTTTCACCACTCTCACTCCGCCGCCGGGCCCGCTGCTGCGCACGATCGCGCTCGCCAACGACGTGCACTACGGCGAGAGCACCAGCGGACTGATCGTGGCCGGATTCCCGAACGGGCTGCGGCACGACACCGACAGTCATCCCGAGATCATGCTCGACGCGCTGCTGACCGACCTGCGGGCACCCGATCGCGGCGCCGATCACCTCATCGTGGCGGGCGATATGACCGATTCGGGCACGCTCGAACAGTCGGCCGCGGTGCGTGCGCGACTGGATGCCTGGGGTGCGGCCGGCCGGGACTACTTCGTCTGCCGCGGCAACCACGACGTGTCCCGCGACGGCGATCCGTGGGGCGCGGTATTCCGGCCCGACGGGCGGGTGGCCGCCTCGGATGTCGACGGGCTGCGCATCATCGCCCTGGACACCACCCGTCCGCGCGGCTCCGGCGGCACGCTCACCGCACCGCAACTGAGCCGGCTGCGCGAGGTGCTGGCCGCCGATCCGGACCGGCCGACTCTGATGTTCGGGCATCACCCGGTGACTTCCTCTGCGGCGGTGAGCAATCCGGCCGGACCCGGTTTCGTGCTGGACCGCGCCTCGGCCGCCGCACTGCACGCGCTGTATCGCGGCGCGCCGGGCGTCTTCCTGCATCACACCGGCCACACGCACCGCAATCGCGTGGGCCGCCCGGACACCCCGGTGAACGTGGAGTTCCTGGAAGGCGCGGCGGTCAAGGAATATCCGGGCGGGTACCTGCTGCTGCGCATCCACTCCGGCGGCTACATGGTGAACTTCTACAAGACCCGCGCCGAATCCGCGCTGTGCTGGAGCACCCGGACCCGCAGGCAGTACTTCGGACTGCACCCCGATCACGCTCTGGGCAGCTGCGCCGACCGCAATCACGTTGTGCTGCGGGACTTCTCGGGGCTGCGCTAGGCCGAGCGCCGGTGGCCGAGGCTGCCGGGCGGGCAACGCTTCGCGGCGCTGCCGATTCGCATCGGCGATGCGATGTTCGGCGGTACCGAACCGCCGCTGGACGCGATCACGTCCACAGCGATCCGGGCCCAGCGCCCGCGCACACTCCCCGGGCGGCGATTGCGCGCATCGCACCGGGGCAGCTGCCCGACGAGATCCCTTTCTCCGGCGTGGGCGGCCGGCCTCGGCGGCCACGCTGCGACCCGACCGCGGTTCCGGACGGTCCGAACGGTGCTACTGGCGACCGCGGTCGACCGACCTGAGTCCGCGCGCACGATGGTCAGGTCCGCGATGTTTCGGTCCGGATCGCCGGGCGTGTCCCGACCCAAGATCATCTTTGCGCCTACGCTGGCTCGCGGAGCAAGTACCGACCGGTTGTCGCACGCGGTGAGTATTTCACTGCGCCAGTGAGATTGAGGAGAGTAGTAGTGCGAACCGATGGAGATACCTGGGACATCGTCAGCAGTGTCGGCATCACCGCCCTGGGAGTCGCGACGTTCCGGGCGACGGAGACCGCCCAGCCCGACGCTCTGATCCGCGACGACTGCGCGCGCCTGTTCGTCGAGGCGGCGGGCGAGCCGCGCTCGCTGCGCGCCCTCGACTCGCCCGATGCGGAATTCCTGCCCGTCGCGCGAATAATGGGGCTGCGCACGAAATTCTTCGACGAATTCTTCCTATCCGCCGCCGCATCGGGTGTGCGACAGGCGGTGATCCTCGCGGCCGGGCTGGACGCGCGCGGCTACCGGCTCGACTGGCCGGTGGGCGCGAGCGTCTTCGAAATCGATCAGCCCAAGGTACTGGACTTCAAACTCCGGGTGCTGGCGGACAACGAGGTGGTGCCGCGCGCGGTCCTGCGCGCCGTCCCGGTCGATCTGCGCGACGACTGGCCCGCGGCCCTGTGCGAGGCCGGTTTCGACGCCGACCGCCCGACTGCCTGGTCCGCCGAGGGCCTGCTGCCCTACCTGCCGGGCGCGGCCCAGGACGCCATGTTCGAGCGGATCGATACGCTGTCGGCTCCCGGCAGCCGGCTGGCCGTGGAGGGTTTCTCCGGCGGCCGCCCCGATATCGCCCGCATCTCCAAGGCCGCCACGCGGGAGATGGCCACCAGCCCGTTCGGCGACATCGACGTCACCGAACTGTTCTACGACGACGAGCGGACCGATCCGATCCAATGGCTGACCGACCGCGGCTGGCAGGTCGATTCGGCCGACGTCACCGCGCTCTCGGCCCGCTACGGTCGCCCGGTGCCCGAACTGCCCGCGGAGATGGCCGATATGCACGACGTCGCCGCCTATCTGACCGCGATCAAGTAGTCCGCGGGCGTCTCGCGGCCGGTCACGCGCCGACCGCGAGACGCCGCAGCAGCCAATCCCGCAGGGGCGCCGCGTATTCCTCACGTTCGAGCGCGAAATCCACTGCGGCGCGCAGATATCCGCCCGGATTGCCGATGTCGTGCCGGATGCCGCGATGCACCACGACGTGCACCGGATGTCCCTCGGCGATCAGCAGGGCGATGGCGTCGGTGAGCTGGCACTCCCCGCCCGCGCCCGGTTCGATGCGCCGCAGCGCGTCGAACACCGCCCGATCCAGCAGGTAGCGTCCGGCGGCGGCGAGCGTGGAGGGAGCGTCGCCGACGGCGGGTTTCTCCACCATCGCGTTGACCCGCAACACATTCGCATCCTGCGCGTCGGGGGCGGCGTCGACGTCGAAGACGCCGTACGCGCCGACCTCTTCGCGGGGAACCTCGAACGCGCACAGCACGCTGCCACCCCAGCGGCGGCGCACCGCGGCCATCGCCGCGAGCACCCCGTCCGGTTCGGACCCGGCGGCTCCGGCGGGCGGTCGCACCAGATCGTCGGGCAACAGCACCGCGACGGCGTTCTCGTCGGGAGCCAGGACCGATTCGGCCTGCAGCACAGCATGTCCCAGTCCCAGCGGACGATGCTGCAGGACGGTGTCCACCTCGAGCAGTTTGGGCGCGCGGCGCACCCGCTCGAGCAGACCGAATTTGCCGCGCCGGGCGAGGGTGCCCTCCAATTCCGGATCCTCGATGAAATGCTGTGCCACCGAACTCTTTCCGGGTGAGGTGACGATCACCATCCGATCGGCGCCGGCCTGTGCGGCCTCCTCGGCAACCAGCTCGATTCCGGATGTGTCCACCACCGGAAGCAGTTCCTTGGGCACGGATTTGGTGGCGGGCAGGAATCGAGTGCCCAGCCCGGCCGCGGGTACGACGGCCGTGCGGAACTGGCGGGGTGCGGCCGGGGCGGCGCGGTCCATATGGTTCTCCTTCGAGTGCCGGATGCCGTTCGCGATCTGCGACATCGACGCTATGGACCGAAGCTGTGCATCAGATAGGAGCGCGCTCCCGTTACTTGGAGAACCCCCTTGGCCTGCGTGATCTCACTCACATGCCGCCATGGGCCGGCGGCGCGTCCGCGCTGCGCCGCCGCCCTGGGCATCATCCGGCGGCCGGCACCGCCGCTGCACTGCCGGCCGCATCGTGCACCGGCCGGGCCCGCACCAGAGCCACCATCACCGCCGAAATCAGCGCCGCCGCGGCGAACACCGTGAAGCCCCAGTTCGACAGCTCGTGCGCGACCAGGACGCCACCCAGCCAAGGCCCGAACACCGCACCGAATCGGCCGATCCCCGACACCCAGCCCAGCGAGGTCGCCCGGATGCTCGGCAGGTAGTAGGTGCCGACCGCGGCGTAGATCAGCGTCTGCGCACTGAACAGGAAACCGCCGGTGAGGAATACGTCCACGTAGGTCAGCCACAGCGGCATGTGCACCGCGAGCAACCCGATCCCGACCATGGTGGCCGCGAACCAGATCACCGTCACCCGCCGCGGGCCGAACCGATCGGCGAGCCGCCCGGCGACCAGCATTCCGACGATTCCGCCGAGGTTGATCACGAGCAGGAAACTGATCGCCGACCCGAGGTTGTAGCCGTGGGCGCGCATCATCGTGGGCAGCCAGGTGTTCACGCCGTAGACCAGCAGCAGTCCGCCGAACGAGGCGACCCAGAACAGTAACGTCACCGAACGCAGTGCGGGAGTGAACAATTCGGAGACCTTGCCGCGACGCTGCTGCGCGTCGCGCTCGGGCGCGTAGGCCGCGAGCGAGACGCCGAACCGGTCCGCGACCCGTTGCGCCCGCTCGGTGCGCCCCGAGGCCATCAGGTAGGTCAGCGATTCGGGCAGCAAGAACACGATCGCGGGCACCGCGATGACGACCGGCGCGGCGCCGAACCAGTACACCGATCGCCAGCCCAGCGATTCGACGATGTTCATCGCCACCGCCCCGGCGATCGCGCCACCGGCCTGATGCGCGGTCATCAGGAAGGTCACCGCGATGTTCTTGCGCGCGGCCGGCGCGTACTCCATGACCATCGCGATCGCGGTCGGCAGCAGCACGCCCAGCCCGATACCGGCGGTGAACCGCGCGGCGCCGAAGGTCGGCACGTTGGGCGCCATACCGCAGACGGCCGCGGACAGGGTGAATACCAGCACTCCGCCGAGGATGATCTTGCGACGCCCGATCCGATCGGTGATCACCCCCGCGGCCAGCGCGCCCAGCAGCATGCCGAAGGTGTTGAAACTGCCGATATCCCCGGCGACGGCCGGACTCAGCCCGAAGGCCTTGTCCTTGAACACGCCCGGCAGGGTCGCGCCGTAGACGAACAGGTCGAGCCCGTCGAGCAGGACGAGGAACCAGCAGACCGCGGTGACCTGAAGCCACAATCGCCGGGAGGGGGCGGCCGAAACGCCACCGGATTCGAGCGAGGACACCTGTGTCCCTTTCGTCCGTAGAGCTACATCCAGTGATGCAGGTTACATCTGTCGCAATATCATTAACACTATTTCGAGCAAAATTGTTAACATTCTGCCCGTGCTCGACCGCGGCGACATCGCGGCCGGGACGCTCTGCGCGGCGGTTTCCTCAGTCGTGCGAACGCGCGAGGTCTTCGGCGGTCGGCGTGCCGTGGGTGTGGAAGGACTCGATCGTGCGCAGGCCCCATGCCTGCCCCTTGGCACGTTCGGCCTCGGTCCAGTCCACCCGCTTCCAGTCCGGAGCCAGAATCAGCCGCGCACCGGCATTGCACAGCTCGATGCGATTGCCGCCGGGCTCGTAGACGTACAGGAAGAACGTCTGCTGAATGGCGTGCTTGTGCGGGCCGGTCTCGATGAACACCCCTTGGTCCAGGGCGACATCGCAGGCGCGCAGGATGTCCGCGCGGCTGTCGGCGGCGAAGGCGATGTGGTGCAAGCGTCCCGACAGGCCCAGGTTGTCGCGGGTGTAGACCAGGTCGTAACTCTTGTTGGTGAACGTGGTCCAGGTGCCCGCGACCGTGCCGTCGTTCAGCACGATCTGCTCGGTCGTCATCGCACCCAGCGTCTGTTCGAGGAAGTCGCGATTGTCCACCGGGGTGCGGCCGAGGAAGTTGACGTGATCGAGCCGGCGCGCCGGGACGCCGCCGCTGGGGTAGGCGCGCGCCTGATTCTTCAGCGACGGGCGGTTGTCGTCACCGCATTCGAACCATTCCGCCTCGTAGTAGAGACCGAATTCGTGGCCATCCGGATCGGTGAACCGGTAGGTGGGCCCGAAGCCGGGTTCACCGTCGGCCCAGCCGATTCCGCGCCCCGCGGCCTCCAGCGCCGCGACCCGCCGAGCCAGCGCCTCGGGACTCGCAGCGCGCAGGTGCGTGCGACCGATTCCGCCGTGCCGGTATGCGCGCAGGGTGAGGCTGTGGTGCTGATAGTCGTCCCACGCGTGCAGGTACACCTCGTCCTTGCCCTCGCCGACGACGCTCAACCCGAGAAAATCGGTGCAGAACGCGACGCTCCGGTCGAGCGTGGGGGTGAGCAGTTGCACGTGCGCCAGATGCGCGATGTCATGACCAGGGGCCATCGTTTCGTCCTCCTCGACAAACGCCGCGCGCCTCATCGGGCGCGAGGGAAAACCTTGCCCGCGAACAGTTTCCGGGCGGTGCGGACCACACCGGCGCTGCGCACGCGCGGCGGCCGCACCGTGTGATCCAGGTCGATGTCGACCAGCAGATGGCCGGACGGATGCTCCACATCCACCCGGCGCAGATCCGCCGGCCAGGCCGCGGTGAGGTCGTGACCGACCGCACCGGGCGTCGTCATCGCGGTCACCGCACTGATCGCCGCGAATACCCCGATCGCGGTGTGCGGGCGCACGGGGATGAACGAGCGCGTGCACACCCGGCCGCCGTCACGGGCGGGTGCGAGCAGAATCGTCTTGGGCACAGAGGATTTCGCGACGTCGCCCAGGCCCATCCGCAGCGCGGCCGCACGGCGCAGCCGATCGACGCGTTCGATGAGCGCGGTGTCGGCGGCCAGATCGTCGGGTGCCTCGTAACCGGTGAGCCCGAAGCTCGCGGCCTCGGCGACCACCACCGGCATGCCGTTGTCGACGCAGGTGATCTCGATATCCTCCACGGTATCGCGCACGTTGCCGGTGGGGAACAGCCCGGAGGTGGCCGAACCCGCGGTGTCCTGGAACGCCAGCGTCACCGGTGCGGCGCCCGCGGGCACCCCGTCGATGCGGGTGTCGCCGTCGTATACCGGCCGGCCGTCGCGGACCGGGAACGTCGCCGTGGCCGTACTGCCGGAGTTGACCAGATGTATTCGCACGGAACAGGTTTCGCCCGAGGCGGCGACCAGACCGGATTCGACGGCGAATTGCCCGACCCCGGCCAGGATATTGCCGCAGTTCTGCCGGTCCGAGACGGTGGCCTGTTCGACGCCCAGTTGCAGGAACAGGTAGTCCACGTCGACGCCGGGTCGCTCGGACGGCGATACCACCGCGACCTTGCTGGTCAGCGATGTCGCTCCGCCGATGCCGTCGATCTGGCGCGGGTCGGGTGTGCCCATGATCCGCAGCAGCAGATCGTCACGTTCGGCCGGATCCTCGGGCAGGTCCGCGGCCAGGAAATACGCGCCCTTGGAGGTTCCGCCGCGCATCCACACGCAGGCCACGCCGTCCCGGGCCGCGTTCGGCGAGACGGCCGTCCCCTCATCAGCGGCCACCCCACCGAACGCATCCGGACAGCCCGTCACGACGACTCCCGGCCGTCGCGGTAGTCCTCGTAGGAGACGTACGTGATGCCGAATTCGTCGAGCCGGTCGCGCAGCCCGTACCGGTCCAGGCCGAGTTCACCGGCCTTGAAGGCGGTCCGCGCCGCCTCTTCCTTCGCCACCCGCGCGGCCGAGCGTTCCAGGGTGTCGGGCACGGCTTCGCGCGGTACCCGGACCACGCCGTCGTCGTCGGCCACGATCACGTCGCCGGGATGGATCACCTGGCCCTCGATGACGATCGGCACGTTGATCGCGCCCGCCGTGGCCTTGACGGTGCCCTGCGCGCTCACCGCGGTGGACCACGCCGGGAAGCCCATCGCGCGCAGATCCGCGACATCGCGTACCCCGCAGGCCAGCACCACGCCGCGAACGCCGCGCCGTTGCAGCGCGGTGGCGAACAGTTCGCCGAAAAGCCCGTCGCTGGAGGGGGAATTGGTGGCCACCACCAGCACGTCGCCCTCGCGGCACTGCTCCACGGCCACATGGATCATCAGATTGTCACCGGGCCAGCACAGGACGGTGACCGCGGTACCGCCGATCCGCGCACCGGGCCAGGCCGGACGCAACCGCGGCCCGAGGAAGCCGGTGCGGCCCTGCGCCTCGTGGACGGTGGCGGTGCCGAACTCGCCGAGTGCGGCGGCATCCTCGGCCGACGCCCGCGGGCATCCGGTCACCACGACGTTCTCCATCACTGTCCTCCCGAATCCCCGGTCGTGTCTTCGCTGCTGAAGACGATGTCCTGCAATGCGTCTCGGGCGGCCGCGGCGATGTGCGGCGTCACCCCGAGCTCGGTCAGCTGCTCGGCCGCGGCGCCCATCTCCTCGGCGCGGCGGGCGGCGTGGGCGTGGGTGCCGGTGATCAACCGGTCCAGGGTGTCCTCGTCGAAGGACCGGAACTCCGCGGCGATGTGGTCGCGGAACCAGTCCGCACATCCCGCCGCCTCCGCGCCGGCCAGCCCCTCCACCACCGCGGCGGCAAGGCCCTTGTACACCACGCTGCGCAGCAGCTTGCGCGAACTGGCCACGCCGACCGGGCCGGGAACGAGGTCGATCGCCACCTCGATCCCGTTCATCATGTCCACGAAACGCGCTGCCGCCGAGCCGGATACCTGCATCGGCACGCGGATCCCGCGGCCGGGCACCGGAGCCATGATCGCCACGTCGACCAGATCCACCCTGGCCTCGGCGGCCAGTTCGGCCAGCCGGACCTTCGCGGCCGGAGTGCCGGTGTTCGCCTCGGCCCAGACCGCACCGGGCGTCAGCCCCGAAAGAGACTGCCGCAGTGCGAATTCCGCTTCGTGCGCGGTGGTCAGAGAGAACACCAGATCGACCCCGCGCACGGCATCGGCGTCGCTCGAGCACTCTCGAACGCCCTGTGGTGCGGAAACTTTCGGATCGAATCCGCGCACATCCGCACCGTGGGCGGCCAGGTCCCGGGCGAATTCGGTTCCGGCCTCACCGAATCCGAGCACGGCGACTCGCAGCCCGCTCCGGCTCATGAGAGCCGAGCCGTCACGTGCGGATAGTGGCGCACGAACGCTTCGGCACGGCTGTTCTTCAACAGGCCCAGGTTCGGGCCCGCGTTACGCTCGAGCTGGACGCCGCGGCGGGCGGCCAGATCCTCGTAGTACGTCCACATGTGCTGCTGAGCTCCCAAGCAGCGCATGGCCTTTCGCTTGGTCTCGAAAACCTCGGTGATGTCCAGGAGTACATCGGGGCGGAAATCGCACATCTCCGGCTGGTGCGGTTCGAAGCTGAACACCGGCGGCGCGCCAAGCGGCTCGCCGGGGGCGTCGTAGCCGACGGCCTGGGCCAGCACCCGCGCGGCCAGGGCCATGCGGGCCGCGGCCGGATGATCGCCGTTGTACGGATCGGCGAGGGTGTGGGTGAGGACCACGGTCGGGGTGGTCTCGCGATATACGCGCACCAATTCGTCGACCAGTTCCGGGGATTCGAGCAGCGGGTAGTCGCCCGCGTCCAGGAATCGGATGTCCGCGCCCAACACCGCCGCGGCCTGCTCGGCCTCCTCGCGACGCAAGGCCTTGATCTCCTCGAGCTGCTTACCCGCACGCCACGCCTTGGCCGACTCACCGCGCTCACCGAAGCTCAGGCACACCACCGTGGCCCGCTCACCACGCGCGGCGGCCAGCGCGATAGCGCCACCGGCACGCCACACGAAATCTCCCGCGTGCGCACTGACCACCAGTAGCGATTCGGACGGATTTTCGGGCATCGCCTCTCACCTCACTTGCTCCGCGGTCGCTCGAACCACCGGATCGAGCGGGTACGTGCCGCACGACACGTTCCACATCGACGGTAAATTATTGCCGACAGAAATGTCAACAATCCTGTCGACAAAGAGGTCGGAGCAGGTGGAGACGCATACGGGAGGGTCAGGCAGGCTGGCCGAGCGCGGCTATCACGCTGTCGAGGTGGTCGCGCATCGCCTGCTCGGCGGCGATCGGATCGCCCGCCACCACCGCGTCCACGATGGCCAGATGCTCACCGAGCGAAACCTGCGGGCGGCCGGGCCGCAGGGACAACTGGAACTGATGCCGCACGATCTGCGCGTTGAGCCGCGCGATCAGGTCCGCCGCGGTCTCCTGTCCGGCGATTTCCCGTAGTACGGCGTGCATTTCGTGATTGAGCGAAGAGTACTCCAACAGCTCGCCGTCCTGCACCGAGGCGGTCAACCGCTCGGCATACCGGCGCAGGCGATCGGCCTCGGGCGGGGTGATGCACGCGGCAGCCTTGGCCGCGATCAGCCCCTCGAGCACCTTGCGGCATTCGAGAATCTCCACGGCCTGCTCCCGCGAGACCGAACGCACCCGCGCACCGCGGTTGTGAATCCGCTCGATCAATCCCTCGGCCACCAGCTCGTCGATAGCCGCGCGCACGCTGCCGCGAGTCACCTCGAACTGCTCGACGAGTTCGGACTCGACCAGCCGCTGCCCCGGGGCCACGTCGCCCCGCGCGATGGCCTGCCGAAGCCGTTCCACCGCAATGGCTTTGCCCTGGGTTCCACGTTCGAGTCCACTAGTCTGCGATACCGACACCGACACCGTCCTCGCGATAGGCGTGACACTCCAATTGTCAATGATTATGCCAACAATTCGCCGGGACCCCACCGGGCGCCGCCGCTCAGGACGAGGGCAGGTGGGTGCGCTGCCCCTCGTTGTCCAGGATGCACAGAATTTCGGCGGGCCCGTCGATCGCGCCGAAGGCATGCGGGACCATGCAGGAGAACTCGGCCGCCTGACCGGCCTCGACCCGAACCCGGCGCTCGCCCAGATGCAGCGCCACCGCACCGGACAGTACGGTGAACCAGTCCCGGCCAGGATGCACTCGCTGCTCACCGGCCGGTTTGGTCAGCCGCATCTTGGCCACGGTGACGCCGTTCGGGCCGGAATCGCGGGTCAGCAGCCAGGTGGTGACGCCGCGGACGGAATCGCGTTCGGGCCGGATCACGACGTCCTCGTCGCTCACCGACTCCACCAGCTGATCGAGCGTGGTGCCCAAAGCCCTTGCGATGGGCGCGAGTTGGTCCAGGGCGATGCGGCGGTGGCCGGTTTCGATGCGGCTGAGCGTGGACGGGCTCAGGTAGCAGCGGGCGGCCAGATCGTCCAGGGACCAGCCGCGGGCCACACGCAGTCCGCGGATTCGCTTGCGGACCACACCGTCGAGATCGCCGTCTTGCGTCATAGGCAAGATTGTATGCTTTCAGAGCAAACGATGAGTAGCGTCGGATCCATGAGCCACGATCACGCCCATCATCACAGCCGTCACGACCACGCCGACGAAGCCGCCCTCGCCGAGCTGCTCGATCTCGACGCGGCCGCGCTCCCCGATTACCTGCCCGAGGTCACCGCGCTGATCCGCGAACACCTCGACGACCGGCCGGTCCACCGCATCCTGGACATGGGCGCCGGCACGGGCAACGGCGCACTCGCCCTGACCCAGCGTTTTCCGGACGCCGAGGTGATCGCCGTCGACATCTCCGAGCACATGCTGAACCGCCTGCGCGACAAGGCGACCGCCCGCGGCGTCGCCGGACGCATCCGCACCCTGCGGGCCGATCTCGACGCCACATGGCCCGAGCTCGAACCCGTCGACGTGGCCTGGGCGGCGAATTCCCTGCATCACACGGCCGATCCGGATCGCGTGCTGGCCGACCTGTTCGGCACGATCCGTCCCGGCGGCCTGCTGGCGCTCGCGGAACTCAACTCGATGCCCCGATTCCTTTGCGCCGCAGGCGAACTCGCCGAACTCGAGGACCGCGCCCACGAGGCCCTGGCCGCCGAGACCGCCGATCACGTCCCGCATCTCGGTTCGGACTGGGCGACGCTGCTCACCAAGACCGGCTTCGAGATCGAGACCGAGCGTCGCATCCTCATCTCACACACTCCCCCGCTCACCACCGACGCGGCCCGCCTGGCGCACAGCACCCTCCAGCGCATGCGCACCGGCCTCACCGACCGCCTGACTCCGCAGGACGCGACCGCTCTGGACACCCTCCTCGCGGACGGCCCCGACGCGTTCGCTCGTCGCACCGACCTCACCGTCCGCGACGAACGTCCGGTCTGGATCGCCCGCCGCCCCTGATCGCCATTTCCGGAGGTCCCGTCCGAACCGGAGCAGCCGCGGTGAGCGCCCGCCGATGCGGGCTTGGAGCATCACGACGATCGAGCCGCACACCGCGGATCGGCCGTCTTCGATGCTGAACCAGAGCTGCACGGGGCAGTCGAGTCCGGTGCAGATCGAGGCGTATCGGGACGCGTCGCCGGAGCTGTCGGTGAGCGCTCCGCCTCCCACGGGCCGGCGCCCGCGGGGCGTGCCGAACGACGAGACGAATCTCATTGCGAGGGACCGGGTTCGGCGAAGCCTCTGCCGAACCGGGCGACGAGGGCCAGGACGACGGCAAGGACCGGCAGAACCCACAGGGCCGCACCGAGCCCCACGATATCGGCGAGATGGCCGATCAGCGGTGGGCCCGAGACGAACCCGCACCAGCCCAGGGCCGCGACCGCGGCGATCGACGGTCCCGGGTTGGCGTCGGCGGCCACCCGGCCCGCGGCGCTGAAGGCGCTGGGCACCACCAGCCCCAATCCGAGTCCCATGCAAGCGAATCCGAGCAGAGCCACGACCGGCTGGCGCAGGATCAACGCCGCGCCCATACCGCAGGCGAAGATCACGGCCAACACCGGAAGCAGTGCGGTCGGGCGGAAGCGGCGTTGTAAACCCGTACCGCTCAACCGCATCGCCACCATCGCCAGCGCGAACGAGGCGTACCCCAGGCCCGCTGTCGCGGCGCTGGCGCCCAGTTCGTTGCGCAGATACGCCGCGGACCAGTCCGCCGCCGCACCCTCGCACAGCATCGAGGCGAACGCGACCGCGCCGAGCAGCACGATCACCGCCGACCATCGTCCGCGCCGCGAGGCCGGAGCCGATCGCGTCCCCGGGCCGCCGGAATCGCGAATGAGATTGCGCGACAACACTTCCACTGCCACGACGGCCAGGACGCCGAGCACCGCCAACTGGACGGTCAGACCGATGCCCAGGCCCACCGCACCCGAACCGATCAGCCCGCCGGCGAATCCGCCGACACTCCACATGCCGTGCAGCCGGGACATGATCGGACGGCCCGCCGCCTTCTCGACGGTCACCGCCTGGGTGTTCATCGCGACGTCGACCATGCCCTGCATCAACCCCCAGAAGTACAGCGCGACGAACAGCAGGATCGGCGAATTCGCCAGTCCCACACCGATACCCGAGACCGCGTAGCCCGCGATCGCGATGCGGATCACACGCGGGCTGCCCAGTCGCGGCAGCAACCATCCGCACAACGCCATCGCGGAGACCGACCCGATCGGCAGGCCCAGCAGCGCGGTCCCCAGGGTGCCGTCGCTGAGGCCCAGTGCCGCCTCGACGCCCGGAATATGCGCCGTCCACGAGGCGAACAGGACCGCCTGCACGAAGAAGGTGACGCCGACCGCGAGCCGCGCGGGGCCGGACCGTTTCGATTCGCCGGAACGATACCGCGTTGTCCGGCAGGGTATTTCAGACACGGTGCACCTCGATTCCGTCCGCACGCAAGGCCGCGACCACGTCCTCGGGCGCGTCGACATCGGTGATCACCATGTCCACCGCCGTCGTCGGACAGACCACCGCCATCGCGGTACGGGCGAACTTACTCGAATCGACCATCGCGATGGTGCGCGCGGAGGCGTCCATCGCGGCTCGCTTGACCGCCGCATCCTGCAGGTCGTACGCCGTGACCCCACGACGCGGATCGAATCCGCAGCAGGTCAGCAACATGGTGTCCAGCCGCAACTGGGCGAGGGCCCGCTCGGCCATCGGGCCGACCAGCGAGGACTCGCCCGGCCGCACCGTCCCGCCGGGCAGCAGCAGCGAGATCTCGGGCGCGGCGGCGAGCACGCCGAGACCGGCCAGGGCGAGCGGCACCACCGTCAGCCGCCGCTCGGCCAGATAGCGCGCGGCCACCGAACCCGTTGTGCCACCGTCGAGTACGACCGATTCACCGTCGCAGACGCGGGCCACGGCCGCCGCCGCGATACGCGCCTTGGCCTCGGCGCGCTCGAGCTCGCGCATCGCGAACGGCAGCCCCTCCCCGCGCAGCATGGCACTGACCGCACCGCCGCGTACCCGCCGCAACACCCCGGCCTGCTCGAGTTCGGCCAGATCACGCCGGATCGTCACCTCGGACGCGCCCAGCGCTCGGGACAGGTCGGCCACGCTCACCGATTCCGCCGACCGGAGCGCCCGCACGATCTGCGCCTGCCTGGTCTCGCCGTATGTCATCGCTCGAACGTACAGCATTTCTGATCATTCGAAAGTAAAAACTGATCGAAACGATCGGAAACGCCGTTCCGCGACTTTTTACTCACGCTGATCGTGGCCGCTGGCAATCGCGATGCGAAGGCGGAGAATTCGAGGGCTGGTTCACCGGACGCACCACCGCGTCCGGGCTGTCCGCACGACGACGGGAGGTTGGGTGACCACGTCACTGCCTGTGAAACTCAAGCACGCCAAGGATATTCATCCCGGTATCGACTTACCCTCGATGCACGCGGCGGTGCGAGCCGAACGCACACTGTGGTCCCCCGCCGAGTTACATGATCTGACCAGTACCGTGGCCGCCGAATTCGGCGCGCAACTACGGGAGATCGTGCGTTTCGACCCCGAACAGCGCTGGTGGACCAGGTTGGCCCTGACCATGGGCGTCGAGGTGTGGCTGCTGTCCTGGACGCCCGGCCAGGGCACCGAACCGCACGATCACGGCGGCGCGTCCGGCGCGTTCACCATCACCCTGGGCGAACTCGACGAGGAGTACCGGCACAGCGGGGGCCCGGTGCGCGCGGCGCAGTGGCGCGCCGGTGACACCGTCGCCTTCGGTCCCGGTCGCGCCCATCAACTGGGCAACAACGGCACCGGCCCGGCCGCGACGGTCCACGCCTACTCCCCGCCGCTGCGCCCGGTGCGCGAATACCGCGCACTCACCGACTTCGCGGGTGTGGAACAGTCGCGATAGCCGAGCAGGAGGTATCGCGATGAGTATCGAGGACAGGCTCGCCCGCGCCCGGGCCGGATTGGATCGGGTCGGCCCCGAACGCGCGGCGGCGCTGCAACGCGAGGGCGCGCTGGTCGTCGATATCCGACCGCACGCGAATCGCTTGGCGGAGGGCGAGATTCCGGATGCTGTCGTGGTGGAACGCATCGTGCTGGAATGGCGGCTGGATCCGAGCGGCGAGCATCGGCTGCCGGATCTGACCGCCGACACCCCGGTGGTGATCGTCTGCAACGAGGGCTACGCCTCGAGTCTGGCCGCCGCCGAGGCCCGGGAGCTCGGACTGCGCCGGGCGACCGATCTCGTCGGCGGTTTCCGGGCCTGGAAATCGTCCGGTTTGCCGGTGGTTGCTGGAGGATCGCCAGCAGTTCCGTAAGGCGCGTGTCTAGGCGCGGGCGGCGGCCAGGAAGGCCCTGATCAGCTCGGGTGATTTGACGCCCCGCTCGCTCTCGACGCCACTCGAGACGTCCACTCCCCACGCCCCGGTCGCCTCGACCGCCGCGCGCACGCTGTCCGGGCGCAGGCCACCGGCCAGCAGCCAGCGCCCGGCGGGCGCGGCGAATTCGGGCGCGCCCCAGTTCCACGCCTTGCCCGAGCCGGGGTCCGGTGCGTCCAGCAGCAACAGGTCCTCGCCGAATTCTCCGGCGCGAAGCGTCCGCTGCCCGGCCGCGACCGCACGAATCAGGGTGCGTCCGGGCAGACGCAACGTCTCGTAATATTCCGGCCCCTCGTCACCGTGCAGCTGGATCGCGCGGATGCCGCTGACTTCGGCCAGTCGGCGAACCTGCTCGACCGGCTGGCCGCGAAAGACGCCGACGGTCAGGACCTCGTCGGGCACCCGGGCGGCGAGCCGGTGCGCGGTCGGCCCGTCCACGGTCCGCGGACCGGCCGCGAAGACGAATCCGATCGCGTCGGCGCCGGCCGCTACCGCGACGTCCACGTCCCGCTCGGTTCGCAGCCCACAGATCTTGACGAAGAGATCGGCCATATCCGAAGTCAACCAGCACACCACCGGCACGCCCGCACCGGCCTGGCGCGCGGCCGGGTCCGCCGAGCCCGGCCCGGGACCCCGCCGGGCCGCGCGCCCGAAGGTTGCCAGGAGTTGTCCAATAGCCCGGCAAACGTAGTAGCGTGGTACCGGTATCGAGGGCAGGAGGCACCCGCGACGTGTGCGCCGCCCGCGATGCCGCAGCTGAGAAGTTTCGCTCCGATTCACCCCGGTGCTCGGCGGTGCCAGCACCGAGTTCTCGTATGTCCAGCGCCTGTTCGGTCCGACAAATCCACACCGATGTTCTGCCTCGTCACAGACTCACAGCACCGTAGCTGAGGAGGAAATACCGTGAGCAGCACCGTTTCCCCTGCCGATTCGACGGTTCGCGAACTGCCCGTTCCCGGTGGTCCACTGCATATCGTCATGGTCGCGCCGCCGTATTTCGACGTGCCACCGGCCGGTTACGGCGGCGTGGAGGCCGTGGTCGCCGAACTGAGCGACGCCCTGATCGATCGCGGGCACCGGGTGACCCTGCTCGGCGCCGGAAAGAACGGTACGAGAGCACGTTTCGTCCCGGTGTGGGAGTCCACGATTCCGCAGCTACTCGGCCAGGCGGGCCCGGAGGTGCACAACGCGCTCAAGGTCCGGCAGGCGATCGAGCGGATCGCGGCGGTCGATCACATCGATATCGTGCACGACCACACCTTCGCCGGGCCGCTCAACGCTCCCTTCTACACCGAGATGGGCATTCCGACGATCGTGACCGTGCACGGCCCGGTCGACGGCGATCCTGGCGAGTACTACCGCGCCCTGAACGACACCGCCCATCTGGTCGCCATCAGCGACCGGCAGCGCAGTCTGGCACCGGATCTGAACTGGATCGGGCGCGTCTACAACGCGGTGCGCCCGAGCGAATGGCCATTCCGCCAGGAGAAGAAGGACTACGCGCTGTTCCTGGGCCGCTACGCGGAGTACAAGGGTCCGCACCGGGCGCTGCGGGCCACGCACGCCGCGGGCCTGCGGCTGGTGCTCGCCGCGAAATGCAATGAGCCGGAAGAGAAAGCGTTCTTCGAATCGCAGGTGCGACCGCTGCTCACGGCGGACGACAGCGTCTTCGGCGAGGCCGACGCCGTCGCCAAACGACTGCTGCTGGCCTCGGCGCGCTGCCTGCTGTTCCCGATCGGCTGGGAGGAGCCCTTCGGCATGGTGATGATCGAGGCGATGGCTTGTGGCACACCGGTTGTCGCGCTGCGCGGCGGTGCGGTCGACGAGGTGGTCGAGGACGGCGTCACCGGCATCATCTGCGACGAGGAGGCCGAACTGCCCGAGGCGCTCGAGGCGGTGCGCGAGATCGATCCCGAGAAGTGCCGCCGCCGGGTCGAGGAGCATTTCTGCGTCGACGGGCTCAGCGCGGGGTACGAGTCGGCATATCTCGACGCTCTCGCCCCGCAACGCGCCGCGGCGCTGCTCGGCGGCGGTTCGGTGAGCGCCATGGTGCGGCCCTCGGCAGCCGCGCAGACCCGGGTGAGCAACGCATGAGCCCGGCGATCGCGACCTTCGCGGAGGTGACATCGTGAACGCGCCCCAGGTGTTCAATGCCGGACCGCCCGTCGGGCTGGGCGGCGGCCAGTCGACGATCACACTGGTCGAGGCGAATACGTTCTGTCTGTCCGACAATCTCGGCGATATCCATCCCGGCACCGCGCAGGGCCTGTTCTACCGGGACACCCGCACGATCTCGCGCTGGGAGCTGCGGGTGGAGGGAACCCACGCCGAACAGCTGACGGTGCTGACCCCCGAATCGTTCAAGGCGCGCTTCGTGATGCGTGTGCCGCCGCGAGCGGGCGTGGCCGACAGCACGCTGCTGATCGTGCGCAGCCGCCTGATCGGAGACGGGCTGAAAGAGACTGTGACAGTGCACAATCTCGGCCACGAGGACACCGCGCTGCGGCTGACTCTGCACGCCGAGGCGGATTTCGCCGACCTGTTCCTGGTCAAGGAGGGCCGCAACCATCACGGCAGCGCGGAGGTCACCGTCGCCGGTTCGGAACTGCACTTCACCGACCACACCGATCCAGGCCGCGGCCTGATCATCAGTGCCACAGGCGATCCCGTGGTGCTGCCGGGCGCGCTGAGCTGGCGTGTGGTGGTACCCGCACGCAACCAGTGGCGGGCCCAGGTGTTCGCCCAGCCGGTCGCCGGGCACCGCCGGGTGCAGATCTCCTGCGGTGAGGACGACAGCCCGATCACCCGGATGACCGCATGGCGGGCCACCGCAACGGATCTCACGGCCACCGACCCGCGCCTGACCTACATCCTGCGGCGCACCGAGAACGATCTGGGCGCGCTGCGGATCGACGAGGGCGGCGGACTGCCGACCTACGTCGCGGCCGGTGCGCCCTGGTTCATGACGTTGTTCGGCCGGGACAGCCTGCTCACCTCGTGGATGGCGCTGCCGCTGGATTCCGAACTGGCCGTGGGCACTTTGCGTCAGCTGGCGACGTTGCAGGGCACCACGGTCGATCCGATCACCGAGGAGGAACCCGGGCGCATCATGCACGAGATGCGGCGCGGGCCCGCCGGTGAGCGCGTGCTCGGCGGCAGCGTCTACTACGGATCTGTCGATGCCACACCGCTTTTCGTGATGCTGCTGGCCGAGTGCCGGCGTTGGGGCGCGGACGAGGCCGCGGTCGCCGAGCTGGTCCCGGCCGCCCGCGCGGCGCTGGACTGGCTGGAGCATTTCGGCGACTGCGATGACGACGGCCTGGTCGAATACCGCCGCAAAACCGATCGCGGACTGGTCAATCAGGGGTGGAAGGACAGCTTCGACTCGATCAGCGATGTCACCGGCCGGCTCGCCGAGCCGCCGATCGCGCTGTGCGAGGTACAGGGTTACACGTACGCCGCGCGGTTGGCCGGAGCGGAACTGGCGCGGGCGCGCGGCGACGAGCAGGCCGCGCTGCGCCTGGAGAGTCAGGCCGCGGAACTCAAGGAGCATTTCGACCGAGCCTTCTGGGTTCCCGAAAAGGGTTGGTACGCACTGGCTCTCGATCACCGCAAACGCCGGATCGACGCGCTGTCCAGCAATGTCGCGCACTGTCTGTGGACCGGCATCGTCTCCGACGAACGCGCCGAGCAGCTCGTCGAGCAGCTGGCCGATCCGGACATGGACAGCGGATTCGGATTGCGCACCCTGTCCGCCGCGATGGGCGCGTACAACCCGATGAGCTACCACAACGGCTCGATCTGGCCGCACGATACCGCCCTGGCGGTGGCCGGACTGATGCGCTACCGGCACATTCCCGGCGCGTGCGAACTGGCCGAGAACCTGGCGAAGGGGCTGCTCGACGCGGCGCTGCACTTCCACGGGCGGCTGCCGGAGCTGTTCTGCGGATTCGGCCGCGACCAGTTCCGCGCCCCGGTGCCGTACCCGACGTCGTGCTCACCGCAGGCCTGGGCCAGCGCCGCCCCGCTACTGCTGGTGCGGTCGTTCCTGGGCCTGTCCCCGGACGTGCCGAACCGGACGCTCGACCTCGCGCCTCGGCTGCCCGAGCGCTGGGGACAGCTGATGCTGACCGACCTGCGACTCGGCCCGATCACGGTCGGCATCGAGGCCGAGGGCGAGACCATGCGCGTGGAGGGGCTGCCCGGGGACTGGACGTTGAACGGGGAATGTTCCGCGCTGGCGGCCGAACTCGTTCCGGTCGACGTGTGACGTCCCGAACGAGGTTGCGCCTCAGTCCTTCTCGCTGATCTCCGCGAGCCGGTCCATCGAGCCGAGCAGTTTCTCCGAGGTGGTGGCACGGGCACGGACCTGGCGCTTCTCGTCGGTCAGCAGCGTCCAGTCGTAGGTGTGGGTCACCAGGGTGCGGCCCGGCCCGGCCGGTTCGAGTTCCCAACGCCACAGATGTCCCGGCGGCTCGCGGTCGGGTTCGGCGGGCCGCCAGGCGATGCGGCGGCCCTCCTCGAACTCCACCACATGGTTCTGCCGGATCTGGCCGATGGTGAGCCGCATGGTGAACACCTCCCCGACCGCGCGCACACGCTGCCCCTCGGGCGCGGAGGCGAGGTTGTCGTTACCGTCCCAGCGCGGTTGTTGCGCCGGATCCGCGATGAGTTCGAAGATCCGCGCGGCATCGGCCGCGATTTCGCGTCGGGCGGTGACGATTCGGGGATTGTCGACGTGCTCGGTCATGTTCCGATCGAACCACGCCGTCCGGGAGCGGGCGGGTTCAGGCCGCCCGGTCCTGCGTGGGGCCGGGCAGGCGCCTGTGCACCGGGCCGGGCACCCGGCACAGTTCCGCGCGCAGGGCGCGGTGTTCCGGGCACAGATACCGGGATCCGTGGCGGATGAACGCCGGATCCAGACGCTGGGCGAAGGTCAGATTCTCGCGGCGCCAGCAGTCGCCGCAGACGAGTTCGTTCATGACGGACCTCCTCGTTCCCCCTGCGTGCGGGGGTTGCACCCGAGTTCCCGGTCCGCATCCCGTTCAGTCCTCTGAACGCGAATATCGGCCGAACCGTTATGGACCTCACTCGCGTCGCCGTTCACGGGGCGATGAGCCGGCGCGCGGCGAGCATCGTGGCCGCCCGCAGTTCCCCGACGTCGGCGCGGTTGTCGTGCATCGCGTGCACCGCCGAGGTGCGGGCCAGATCGGTGAGCAGCGTGAGCAGCGTCAGCGGATGGAAGGTGTCGGTGATCAACCCCGCCGCCTGACCTCGCCGGATCTCGGCGAGCTTGGGCGCCACCGCATTTCGGATGGCCTCGTCGGCCGCGGGGATCACGGTGCGTTCGATGTCCGCCCACGCCTGGAGCCGGGCGTTGTCCGGATACCGCAGGTAGTGGTCGAACAGGCGGCCGATGTACGCGGGGACGTCCGCGGCGTCCAGCGCGGTTTCGGCGGTCGTCTCGGTCACCCACTGCGCGGTCACCGCCGCGTACAGCTCCTCCTTACCGGCGAAGTACGCGTACAGCCGGTCCTTGCTGGCATGGGCGGCCGCGGCGATCCGGTTGATCCGCGCCCCCGCGATCCCGTACCGGGCGAATTCGGCCTTGGCCGCGGCGAGGATCCGCTCCTTGGTGGCATGTCCGGCTGAGCGCATCCTGGAATCCTAGCTTGCCGAACCGTTTGGTTCGGGTGTAGATTTCCCGAACCAAACGGTTCGCCAAGAGTGGAGAGATGGGATGACCGAGACGATCCGACCCTGGCGCGAACTCGCGGCGCTGCCCGGCGGAGTCCTCAGCACGGAACTGGATCGGCTGTGGGCCGGACTCGAGACCGTGCGCGCCGAGGACATCCTGGGTGAATGGCGAGGCGCGGCCTTCCGCACCGGACATCCGCTGTGCCGGGCGCTGGACCACAGCCGCTGGTACGGCAAGACGTTCGTATCGCTGTTCGAGGCCAAACCACTGATCTGCCGGGCCGAGGACGGATCGCTGTTCTCCAATGTCGAACTCGGCGGCGGCGGTGAGGCATCGCTGTGGAACATCGAGTTCCGCGGCGAGGTCACCGCGACGATGGTCTACGACAAACGCCCGGTCTTCGACCACTTCAAGCGACTCGACGACAACGCGCTCATGGGCATCATGAACGGCCACCCCGATCTGGTGCTGGCCGACGGCGAGTACTTCTACTTCCTGCTCGAGCGCGCCTGATGCCCAGCACATCGGCCGCGATCTCCCGCGATCCCCGCGGGGAGTTCACCATCGAGCCGGTCGAGATCGACGATCCGCGCGGAGACGAGATTCTGGTGCGCATCGAGGCGGCCGGGATCTGTCACACCGATCTGGTGTCCCGCGCGGCGGGCGCGGCCGACCGGCCGGTGCTGCTCGGGCACGAGGGCGCCGGCGTCGTGGAGGCGGTCGGCGCGGACGTGCGGGAGGTGCGGCCGGGTGATCGAGTGGTACTGAGCTTCCGGCATTGCGGCGCGTGCCGGAACTGCCTGCTCGGCCGTCCGGCGTACTGCGCCCGCGCGACCGAGCTGAACCAGTTCGGCGACCGCCCGGACCGCACGCCGCGGGTGCGTATCGGCGGAATCGTCGTGCGCGACGGCTTCTTCGGGCAGTCCAGCTTCGCCGGATACGCCCTGACCACCGCGGACAACACCGTGGTCGTCCCGGCCGGAACCGATCCGGTGCTCGCCGCTCCCCTGGGCTGCGGATTCCAGACCGGCGCGGGCGCGGTGCTCAATGCCCTGCGGCCCGAACCGGGAGCCACACTCGTCGTCCACGGAGCCGGAGCCGTCGGCATGGCCGCGCTGCTGGCCGCCCAGTCGCTCCCGGACGTCGACGTCATCGTGGTCGAGCCATCCCTCGAACGCCGTTCCCTGGCAATGGAATTCGGCGCGACCGCAGCGCTCGATCCGGCCGGCGGCGATACCGTCGCGGCGATCTCGGATCTGACCGGAGGCGGCGCCACCCACGCGCTGGATACGACCGGACGTCCCGAGGTGCTCGCGAATGCCGTGGCTGCCTTGGCCATCGGCGGCGTCGCCGTGGTCGTCGGTCTCGGCGCTGGCGTCCCGCCGGTCGATCTGCGCGATATCGTGCTGTCCGGCAAGACGATTCGTGGTTGTCTCGAAGGTGACGCGGTGCCCCAGCGGTTCATTCCCGAACTGCTCGCGCTGCACGCCGCCGGGCGGCTGCCGCTGGACCGCCTGGTGCGCGGCTATCCGCACACCCGGATCAACGCGGCTCTGGCCGATCAGCGCGCGGGCCGCGTCGTCAAACCTGTACTGACCTGGTAAGGCCGGCCGGATATCGGCGGCTGTCCTCCGGAGCACCTGAGCCGGAGGACATTCCCGCAGTTGCCGGAAACTATTGCCCGCCGGTCGAACCGGCCTGCTGATCGCGGTAGGCCTCCGACAGCCGCAGCCAGACCTCGCTGATGGTCGGGAACGACGGAACCGCGTGCCACAGTCGGTCGATGGTGACCTCGCCCGCGATCGCGATCGTCGCCGAGTGCAGGAGTTCGGCGACACCGGCGCCGGCGAAGGTCGCGCCGAGGATCGTGCGGCGCTCGGGATCGATCAGAAGGCGCGCTCTGCCAACGTATTTCGGATCGTGCTGGACCGCACCCGCCACCTGGCCGATCTCGTAGTCGACCACATCCACCGTGCGGCCCTCGCGCTCGGCGTCCTGGCTGGTGAGCCCGACCGCGGTGATCTCCGGATCGGTGAAGACCACCTGCGGGACCGCCAGATGATCCGCGGTGCCGACGCTGCGGCCCCAGGTACCGGTGTCCAGCGCCGCCCCGCGCGCCCGATCCGCGATGACGCCGCCGGCGATCCGCGCCTGATATTTGCCCTGATGAGTAAGCAGCGCACGGTGATTCACGTCCCCGACGGCGTACAGCCAGTCACCTTCGACCGCCTCGACGGTGAACGTGTCGTCGGTAGCGAGCCACGTCCCGGGCTTCAAACCGATTGTGTCGAGCCCGATGTCGTCGGTGCGGGGTGCGCGGCCGGTCGCGAACAGCAGTTCGTCCGCGACGATCCGGCTGCCGTCGGAGAGCGTCACGTGGATCTCGCCGTCCGGACCGTCCGGGCGCTCGGCCGCGTCGATGCCCGAACCGAACCGCAGATCCACCCCCGCGGCCCGCAGCCGATCGGCGACCAGGTCCGAGGCGAAGGGTTCCATGCGGCCCAGCAGCGCGGAGCCGCGTGCGACGAGGGTGACCTGCGCGCCCAGCGCCTGCCAGGCGGTGGCCATCTCGACGGCGACCACGCCCGCACCGAGGATCACCAGGCGTCCCGGCACCTGTTGTGCACTGGTGGCCTCACGACTGGTCCAATAGCGCAGCGTGTCCAGATTCGACAGCGGCGGCAGGGACGCCCGGCTGCCGGTGCACACGGCCACCGCCTGCCGGGCGGTCAGCCGGACGGTCTCGCCCTCGGTGGTGGCGACGGTCACCTGCCGCGGCCCGGTGAACCTGCCGTGCCCGCGCAACAGCGTGATCCCAGCCGAGGCCACCCAGTCCGCCTGACCCTTGTCGTCCCAGTCGGCGACCATATAGTCGCGATGCCGCAGCACCGCCGCCGCATCGATCGGCCCGGTGACCGCCGAACTCACCCCCGGGAACCGCGACGCCTCCCCGTACAGCAGCACCGGCCGCAGCAGCGCCTTACTGGGTTCGCAAGCCCAGTACGAACATTCGCCGCCGACCAGTTCGGATTCGACGATGACGGTACTCAGCCCGGCGGCGGCGGTCCGGTCGGCGACGTTCTCACCGACCGGGCCCGCGCCCAGCACGATGACGTCGTAGGTCCGGGTGTTCTCGTCTGCCATGGATTACTTCCGATCGTGTCGTCGGCGACGATCAGTCCTGTGCCAGACGGACTCTCATCGCCGTGCGGTGTCCGAATATCCTGCGGCCTCCACTGGTCGCGTTCATCGCGATCACCGCGGTGCCGGTGTCCGGGTCCAGCGATCCGACGGTCCCGGTGAAAGTGATCGTCGCACCGCGCAACTGCTCGACGTAGACCGGGTTGGCGAACCGGACCGAGTACTCCTGCACCGCACTCGGATCGCGCAGCCAGGAGGTGATGTGGCCGGCGGCGAGGCCCATGGTCAGAACACCATGCGCGACAACGGTATCCAGCCCGACGAGGATGGCGAACTCCTCACTCCAGTGGATGGGATTGCCGTCGCCGGAGACACCGGCGTAGTTCACCAGATCGCCCCGGCTCAGGCGCACTGTGCGCGGAGGCAGCTCCTCACCAACCGATACCTCGCCGATCCGGCGGCCACGCGGTGCGGGCGGTTCGACGGCAACGAGCCGATTCCGGCCGGACCGGCGTGTTCGGTCAGGCGGCGTGGGGCGGTCCGGATACGCCCGGTCCGGCACCAAACCCGACATATGGTGCGCGACCAGGTCGCGGGCGGTGGCGGCCGGCGCGTCGGCGAAGTCGCCGCGAGAGCCCAGAAAGAGTGTGCTGTGCGCGGTGTGCACGAGTTCGTCGCGCTGATTCGACACCCGGGTCGCCAGCACCATCATGTCGCGGCCGCGTAACTGCCGTAACGAGTCCAGCGACACGTCACAGTTCAGCTGGTCACCCGCCACGATCGGGCGATGGAATCGCATGATCTGATCGGTCTGGATCAACTGACTCAGATCGTGTCCGACCGCAATCTGTTCGAGCAGCTTGCGCTGTGCGTGCATGCCCAGCGGCGAGACGAATGTCAGCGGTGCCAGCAATCCTCCTGATCCCGAAGCGAACTCGTCCTTCTCATCGTGATGCGCGGGATGGTAGTCCTGAACAGCCTTGGCGTATTCGCGGATCTTCTCCCTGCCGACCACGTAGTGATCCTCGGCGATGTAATGGCGGCCCACCATGGCCGTAGCATGTGCGGCCGGGTCCGGTGCGGGTGACTCCAGAGTCGCTAGATGCTCCACGCAGCTAACATACGGCAAATGGGACGATTGGGTGGCCGACGCGCGCCGTCGCACACGAAAACGGCCCCGTCGACGAAAACGACGGGGCCGCCACGGATCTCAGCCCGCGGTGATCTGCTCGTAGTAGCTCCACGCGTGCCCCTTGGACTGGCACGTCACGCTGCCGTGGAAACCGACCGCACAGGTCGCCCCGGCGTAGCTGATACTCGGCCCCCACATGTCGTGACCGGTGGCCACGGTGGAGATATTCGGATTTCCCCCCGGCAGCGTGTACGGAGTCCCCGCGGCGAATCCCGGATGCGCCGGCGCCCACGGCACATCGATCACGACCTGACTCACCTGGAACGGAATCGGCAGATACGTTCCGCCGACCTTGATCGACATGAGCGTCGGCGAAGAAGTGTCACAGCCGACCGTGCCGTCCGGCGAGATCGCGCACTGGAACGGTCCCATGGAGAAGTAGACCGGTCCGGCGGCCTGCGCGCCGGTGGTGAACAACAGTGGCGCCAAGGCCCCGGCCGCACATGCGGCGATTGCCGCCTTGATCGAACGTTTCATACGTACTCCCTCGGCATATGAACTCGAAGATCGTCGACAACCGCAGAGACAACAGCTCCAGCGTCGCCGAGACCACGCAGAGACCTGGCAGACACTACTCAGCCACACCCTCACTCCGCACGATTTCCGCCACGCCACCCCCACCCGCCTCTCCCAACCCATCCGCACAACCCCCAGGTAGAGCCACGATTTGGGGTCACGACCAGCGATACGCTAAAGTTTCTCCTCGGTCACCCGATACGGCGACCGCGAGCAATCCCCTATAGCTCAATTGGCAGAGCAGCCGACTGTTAATCGGCAGGTTTCTGGTTCGAGTCCAGATGGGGGAGCATAAAACTGCGGGTCAAGCCCGGCATCGGTGAAAGCCCAGTCCGGTCGGACTGGGCTTTCACCGAAAATATGCCGAGAAATCGCTCCCGGAGTTTCGTCAACTGCCCGAACCGAGATCCAGCACCGTCGACGAATCCGACGCGCGTGCGACCCTACGGCAGCTCGGAAACCGGTATGTCGGCATCCTGCACGGCTGCCCGATCCGGACAAACGAAACCCACTCCGATAGCAGGGCCGCTGACCGTCGAGATACGCAGCGATACAAAGGAATTGGACCTGTAGCCGTTCGCTGTCGAATCCGAAGGGTGCACCGGCAACGCGAGCAACACGGTGGCTGGGTTTTCTGCAGAGTGGTACGGGGTGGTTCGATCACAGGTGGCGTGTCGCGGCGGGGTGCAGCCGGGGCAGCGCGAACCGGCAGATCTCGTCGGCGGCGTGGAAGTTCTGGGCTGTGAGCCCGACCGGCAGCAGACGGTGGAACCTGGATGGGTTACTGCCGGGCCAGGTGTGGCCCGCCCCTTGTATTGCCCACGCGCAGACTTCGGTTTCCGCAACGCCACCGGTGAACGTCTGCTGCGTAACCGCGAACCAGCCGGGTTGATCGGCTGCGGTGATACTGGTGGTGGGATTGATGTCGTCGAGGCCGTCAACGGCTCGCCAGTAGTTGACGGTGTCGCGTTGTGACAGCAGTTGCCATGGAGGCTGCCCGCCGCGCCGGTGACGACGTGAGTAGCGACCGGTGAGCGGCACGATCGTGTCCGCGGTGCCGTTGATCAACAGCACCGAGACGGCGTGGGTGGATTTGTGATCGCGCACTGCGGCCGGCATGGCACCGGCGATGGCGGCGAGCACTGCCACTTTCTCCCCGGCTTGGACCGCGAGACGGTGTGCCATGAACGCGCCCGACGACAGGCCCGCGACAATCGTGCGATCCGGCCAGCAGCCGTGATGCTTTGCGCACCAGTCGATCACGCCGCGCAGGAATTCGACGTCATGGTCGGCATCGGCGCCCGGATCGGTGTCATGGCGGCTGTCGGCCCAGTTGCGGCGACGACCGTCGGGGTAGGCCACCGCGATACCCCACCGGTCGGCCCTGGTGTCGAGGCCGCTGATGCGTTGCATCGCGTGTCCGGTGCTGCCCCGGCCGTGCAAGACAAGGGCCAGAGGAGTTGGGCCGTCGGCATACCGGCTGCTCGGTAGTCGCAGCGTGAAGGTGCGCCGCCGGCCGGCTATGCGGAGTTCGGCGTGGATCAGTGCGCCTGTCGCGCGGCCTGCAACGCTGGTCGTGGGCACGGGCGGTCCACCTTCACACTGTCCGTGGGCTGTCATCGGCAGCGCCGGACCCCTCGGGCGTGGCGCCCAGCGCATCGAGCATGGCGAGGGTGTCCTGATACTCGCGCCAGCCCACGATCTGCCCGTCGCCGGCGGTGAGCACGCCGATGAACCGTGCCGAGACAGTCCGGCCCGTCGTGGTGTGGCTGGCGGCCAGCTCGTATTCGCCGATGACGACGTTCGGGTCGACGCTGTGGTGCACGACCACGTCGCGGGCTCCCTCGAAGCGGATCGGCAGGGCGCGTCGACCCCGTTCGGCGAAGGCGAGGAATTCACTGCGGCCCTCGATCCGGAACGTTCCACCGCTGGCGAACGGCATCTCGACGACGACGTCCGGGGCCCACAGCTGTTCGTCGATCGGCTCGCCAGGATCGCTGATCAAGTGGCGCAGCAGCCGATGGAACAACTGCTCTGCCGGCGTCTGGGTGATCCTGCTGGTCATGACGGTGACTCCTTCTGGCCGGAATGCTTTCGGCAACATCGCATAACATGAGTGATGACTCCGTTTATAGCTGTGAGAATATGAGTCATCACTCCGGTTGTCAACGGGTAGAGGAGGGTCGAGATCAGCCAGGGACAGCACAACAAGGACGGTCTCGCGCCGATGCGCGCCGACGCGCGGCGTAACCGGGATCGCATCCTGGCCGCGGCCGAGGAGGTGTTCAACGAGCACGGCGCCGCGGGGTCGACCGAGGACGTCGCGAGGCGTGCCGGAGTGTCGGTGGGAACGGTGTTCCGGCATTTCCCGACCAAACAGGACCTATTAGCGGCGATCATCAAGGACCTGCTACAGCGACTGAAGGACGAGGCCGACCGGCTGGTCCGCGACGGCGATCCCGCCACCGCGTTGCGTGCGTTCTTCTCCTACCTGGTGACAGAAACCGCCGAGCAGAAGACGATCGTGGAACTGCTCGCGGGCGTGGGGACCGCCGTCCCGGTCGACGCCGCGATCACCGGGTTCGCCGACACGCTGGAGAGGTTACTGCAGCGAGCACAAGCACAGGGAAACGTCCGCCCGGACGTCACCACCGACGACGTCGTCGCGCTGCTGATCAGCACCACCCAGGGCGCGGTGCGGGTCGGATGGGACCCGCGCACCCGAGAGCGGGTCCTTTCGATCATCTTCGCCGGACTAGCCTCGCCCGCAACACAATTCGACGATGGTTCGCACGAATGATCGCAACCAGCCCCTCTGCGCGAAATGGAACTCCGGTCGGCGCCATCCTGAATTGCAACGGCCAGGGCCTCGGTGAAGTAGTGGTTCAGCATGTCGTGACCAGTTCGACCGGGCGGTTGTAGTCGCGGGCGTGGTGGCAACCAGGGCAACGATGCGACTGCCCTCGGTCCAGCGCTCTGCACAACGACGATCCCCGCGCCGAATTCCTGGTGCGGGGATCGTCGCCGTGTGCGAGCGTTAGCCTCGCGCGAGTTCGTAGCTGTAGAACACCAGGTTGTCACCGATTTTTCGGGTGTTGACCAGGTGGAGCGGCTTCTTGTCGCTGGTCTCGTCGAACAGACGTAGGCCGGTTCCCACGACGACCGGGAACACGACCAGCCGCAGTTCGTCGAGCAGGTTGTGGTCGATCAGCGTGCGTGCGAGCTGATAGCTGGCGTAGATCAGGATTTCCCCATTCACCTTCTGCTTCAGCTCCGAAACCTCCTTGACCGCATCGCCGCCCAGGACCGTGACGTTGCTCCACCGAGGGTCATCGATGGTCGAGGACACGACGTACTTGGGCATGCTGCGCACTCTGTTTGCCCACTCGGGGCCCACTCGGCCTTCTGCCAAATTCTGCTCGGTCATCCGGTCCGCGAACCACGCATTGGTCCGCCCGCCCAGCAGCAGCACCTCGGCATCGAGGGCTTCCTGCGTCTCGCGGACGGTCCAGTCTTGGAGGTCCTCGGCCCCCACGAACTGGTGGAACCAGCCGCCCTGCGCGAAGCCTTCCGCGCCGTCCGGGTCCTGGACCACTCCATCGAGCGTGACGTTCGAGGTGAGGACGATCTTTCCCATTTTCCATGCTCCTTCGACGATGTTGTCGGCTGTCACTGGGTAGACGCCGCCGCATCGGAAAACGGGGCGGTCGGGGTGACCGCCCCGTTCGCGCCTCGCCAGACGTCCATACAGGATGGAACTGCATAAAAGGAGTGAGGTGGCGAGCGTGGAGCTGGTGAGAACGGACCTGATGTCGAGGGCACGGGCCGGCGACGGCGAGGCGTTCCGGGCGTTGACCGAGCCACACCGTCGCGAGTTGCAGGTGCACTGCTATCGGATGCTCGGATCGCTTCAGGATGCCGAGGACGCTCTGCAGGACACCATGCTCGCCGCGTGGCGAGGTCTCGAACGATTCGACGGGCGCGCTTCGGTTCGTACCTGGCTCTACCGCATCGCCACCAACCGGTGCCTCGATGCGCTGCGCGCAGCTCGCCGACGTCCCGCCCAACAGTGGGATATCCCAGGAGTCGAACCACCGGAGCCCACCGGATTCGGCGAAATTCACTGGCTCGAGCCCTATCCCGACGCGCTTCTCGACGGTGCGATCAGTGTGCCGCTCGGTCCGGAGGCGCGCTACGAGCAAACCGAATCCGTTTCCCTGGCCTTTGTGACCGCCCTGCAGATCCTGCCGCCTCGCCAGCTCGCCGTCCTCATCTTGCGCGACGTCCTCGGATTTCACGCGAACGAAGTAGCCGACATGCTGGACACGACCGTCGAATCGGTCAAGAGCGCCCTAAAACGGGCGCGTGCGGGAATGCAGCGCCGATTGCCGGTGACCACTGCCGCAGCGCAGCCGCCCGCCGCCGACTCACCCGCCGAGAACGCAATCGCGGCCCGATTCGCCAGCGCCTACGAATCCGCCGACATCGACGCGTTGGTGGCGCTGTTGACCGACGACGTCTTCATGTCCATGCCACCCATACCGCTGGAATACCGCGGCCGAGACAGCGTGGCCCGCTTCTTCGCCTTCGCCTTCGGTACGGGTCGGACATTCCAACTGGTGCCGACGCGAGCCAACGGCCAGCCCGCATTCGGCGTCTACCAACACACTCCCACCGGTATGCACGGAGCCGGCGTCTTCGTCCTCACCCTTACCCACGACCGAATCAATGCCATCACCCGCTTCGAAAACACCGTCTTCTCCACATTCGGCCTGCCACAAACCCTCCCGAACACACCGTAAACCGCCTCTGCGGCCATCCCACGCGACACCGACCCGACCAGCGATACGTGATGTCCGCCCGATTCAGCCGCGAAGGCCGCCCAATTGCACCGGCGCGCGGGATCTACCTGGATGACGAGCCGACCGCATCGGCCGATGTCACCTACTGACAGGAGTTCGAAATGACTACCGCAACTCTGACGTTCGTGCTGGTCCACGGGGCATTCCAGACCGGCGCGATATGGGAACAGACCGCAGGCGCGCTACGCGGCAACGGGCACACCGTGCACACCCCGACCCTGGCCGGGCACCGTCCGGGCGATCCGATGACGCTGACACACGCCGACGCTGTCGCCTCCCTGACCGCCTACCTTCACGACCACGACCTGTCCGATGTCGTCCTGGTCGGCCACTCGATCGGCGGCGCCTACATCGCCCAAAGCGCCGAACAGGCGCTGTCGCGAATCAAACGATTGGTATTCCTGAGCGCATTCGTCCCCGCCGCGGGCCACGCACTCGCCGACGAATTCCCACCGGCAGACGCCGCCTTCTTCGACATGACCGACCCCGCGCAGGGCTTCCTCATGCCGTTCCCGGTAATCCGCGAACGCGCTTGCAACGACATGGATTCCGCCGCCGCGACAGCGATCTACGCCCAGATGTCGCCCATGCCGGTCAGCTACTTCACCGACAAACTCGACCTCGAAACGTTTCACGAGCTGATCGCGTCGGGAGGACTGCAAGCCAGTTACGTGAATCCGATCAGTGACTTCGCCATGCCGCCCGGCGAGTACGCTTCCTTCCCGCGATTCGCCCAGCGATTGGGTCCCCTCGCCCGAATCGTGCAGCTTCCGGGCTCGCACTACCTGATGTTCAGCCGACCCGCCGAGCTGGCCGACGGCCTTGTCGCGGCAGGCCGCGACTGATTGGAAACGAGGACGATGCCGTGACAGCCGAGCTGATCGCCAGGTGCCGCGCCGGTGACGCCGAGGCATTCCGCGAGCTCGTCGAGCCCTTCCGTCGAGAACTGATGGCGCACTGCTACCGGTTCCTCGGTTCGATGCACGACGCCGAGGACGCCTTGCAGGAAACCCTGTTGGACGCGTGGAAGGGACTCTGCGGGTTCGAGGAACGGTCCTCGGTCCGGACTTGGCTCTACCGCGTCGCGACGAACCGCTGCCTCAAGACGTTGAGGTCCGCGAGTAGGAGGCCCCGAATGGCGACAACCAGTGAAAGCCCGGCCAGGTTCGACCTGCCCGAGCCGACCGCGCACGGCGAGGTCGTGTGGCTCGAGCCATATCCCGACGTCCTGCTTGCGGGCCTGGGTGACCCCGCTCCCGGCCCCGAAGCACGCTACGAGTCCACACAGGCGATATCGCTTGCCTTCGTCACCGCGGTCCAACTGCTCCCGCCACGTCAACGGGCCGTGCTGATCCTGCGTGACGTACTCGGCTACCGCGCCGCCGATGTCGCCGAATTCCTCGACATCACAGAGGAATCGGTCACCAGCGCCCTCAAACGCGCCCGGGCGGGCGTGCGGCAGCGGGCCGGGACACAGCAGCCGCCACCGCCGCCCGACTCACCGGCCGAGCGGCGGCTCGTCGAACAGCTCACCAGGGCCTTCGAATCCTGCGACGTCGACGGCGTCGTCGCATTGCTCACCGACGACGTCCGACTGACGATGCCCCCGCTGCCGGTCGAATACCTCGGGCGCGAGGCAGTTACACGCTTCCAAACCGCCGTTTTCGCCCACGCCCCCCGCTATCGTCTGATCCCGACACGCGCCAACCGTCAACCGGCCTTCGGCGTCTATCTCCTGGACTCCCGCACGTCGACCTGGCACTCCACAGGTCTGATGGTCCTCACCCTCGCCGCCGACCACATCACCGCCCTGACCCGGTTCGACAACAGCATCCTGGCCCGATTCGGCCTCCCTCGCACACTTCCTGGATAAGCACCGCCCAGTTCTGCCCGAGCGTGGGATCTGAACAAATGACGGCGCACTCTACGGCGCGCCGAACCGTTCAGACGACATCGAAGGAGTCGGCAATGGCGAAGTTCGTGTTCACCTACCGAATGCCCCCAGAATTCACACCCGGCAAGCCCGAAACGCTCCTGGCGTGGGCTGCCTGGTTCGATGCCCTGGGAGACCAGGTCATCGACCAGGGTCTGCCGACACACGGAGCAACGACCGTGGGCGACTGCGGCATGGGCAGCGTGCCCAGCGGCTATTCGGTCGTGGAGGTCGAGAATCTGGGGGCGGCGGTCGCGATCGCCGAGCGCTGCCCAGCCCTGGCCGAGGGCGGTGCAGTCCAGGTCGGCGCGGCGGTGGACCTCGAGGCGGGCACCGCACCAGCCGGTGGTGCGGCATGACCATCGAAATCGGCACGCCGGAAGATCCGATCAGCCGGGCGGGCGCTACGTGGAAGGTGATCGAGTACGTTCTGGTTTCGGCGGACGGCGTCTACGAGGATCCGGTAGGGATGATGCGGGTCGGCGAATACCAGGACGAGGCATATTTGCGCGATGGTTTGGGCCTGCTGCTGGCATGCGACGCAATTCTGTTCGGCCGCACCACCTATGAGGGGTTCGCCAAGCTCTACGGCAGCGGCACCCACAAGCCTATGTGGGCCGACCGGCTCAACACGATCCGGAAATATGTATTCAGCTCCACGTTGGAACACGCCGACTGGGGCAACACGACCATCGTTCGAGGCGACGTCGTCGCCGAGGTGGCCCGGCTCAGACAGGAGGCAGGAGGGAACCTGCTGATCCTGGGCCACGGCCGACTCGGTGAGACGCTGCTGCGAGAACGCCTGATCGATGTCATCGACATGACCGTTTACCCACTACTGCTCGGCCGCGGCAAACAGTACTTCCAAGAAGGTCAATACGCCGAATTGAAGCTCACAGCCGTGAAAACCTTCTCGAAGGTCGTCAAGCTCACCTACGAGACCCATGAGCTGAGATCACGATGACCGACACCCAAAAGGTCGCCTCGGTCACCAGCGCGATATCTGGTCGCGTCTCTTGATCCGCCGCACCAGCCCGTCCAGCTTGCGCACGCCGTGATCGAGCGGATCGGCATCGGCGGGATGGTCGATATCGGCCTCCGTCCGCGACCCGCAACATCGACCGCCACAACCCTCCACGAGAACGACCTCCATGTCATCATCGCAACGAAACACTCACTGCCGCAGTACTTTCCACGAACGCATCAGTGTTCCAGGGAAGAATTTCCAGGGGCAAGTGTGATAGCCGATGGAAGGTCGAAGCGGTCGAACAGCGTGGGCTCTGCGAACAGCGAGATTCGCGTGAGGTGGGTCCGGCTCGTCGCCAGGACGACGATCGTGAAGGGGCGGTAATCGCCGCTGGCGTCGAGACGATAGGCGGCAGCGGCGAGCTGGCCGTTGGCGTGCAGCGGAACCATTCGCCAGTCGCCGGGCCGGCCGATGGCTTGGGTGGCGATGTACGGCACACACGTTGTCTTACCGGCGAACCACGTAGGGGTGCCGGTCATCTCCAGGATGGCGTCGTCGGCCAGGAGATCCTCGATCGCTTCCATGTCCGACTGCTCGAACGCGGCGATGTACCGATCGAGGAGCTGGCGGGCGCGCTTGTCGGTGGGCTCGGCGAGGTCCTGATCGACCACGGTGCGCTGTGCGAGTCGTGCTCGCGCCCGCTGGAGAAGACTCTTGAGAGCCGGGAGCGACACACCGAGCGCGGCAGCGGCCTCGGCGCCGGATTGGGAGAGGACATCGCAGAGTAGGAACGCGGCGCGTTGCCGCGCTGGCAGGATCTGCGCGGCGGCGACGAGCGCGATCCGCACACTCTGACGCGCGACGACCACTTCTGCCGGGTCGCCACGCTCGTCAACAACCAGGCGGTCGGGAATCGGCTGAAGCCAGGCAACATCACCGGCCGGTGGGGCAGCAGCCGCGTGGGGATCAGTCGACGGTGACCCGAGTCCCGATGGCAGCAGACGTCGGTTGCGGCCGTTCAGCGAGGTCAAGCACACGTTGGTCGCGATCCGGTACAGCCAGGTCTGCACCGACGCGCGCCCCTCGAACCGGTCGAACGCCCGCCACGCTCGCAGATAGGTCTCTTGGACCAGATCTTCGGCGTCCTGAACGGAGCCCGTCATCCGGTAACAGTGCGCGAGCAGCCCCCGCCGGTAGCCGGCGGTCGCTGCCTCGAAACGGTCGGAGTCCACGCTGGTCATCGTCACACCATGTCGACTCCCGCCGCTTCTCGAAAGAATCGGCAACCCCGCGATTCCTCGATGCCTTTCGCCGAGTCCAACAGATATGACCGATCTCGACCATCCGATCCTCAATCAAACCGTCCACTCCATCCTTGCCGACTTTCCGCACCTTGCGGTCCTGGCCACCATCGACCCGGACGGCAAGCCACAGACCTCGGTGATCTTCGTCAAGCAAGACGGTGACACCCTCCTGTTCAGCACCATCAAGGGCCGCCGCAAGACCACCAACATGAGCCGCGACCCGCGGGTGAACCTACTCATCCACGGCCTCCCGACCGACCGCCCCAACCAGGCCGGCGACGGACCGAACTATGTCGCCATCACGGGCACCGTCGAACTCACCGACGACCCAACCGGGGCGTTTCACCAGGAGATGTACGACCTGTACATGGGCGGCGCCACTCCTCCCCCCGAACCGGGAGCGCAACGCGTCACTGTCCGGATCATCCCCCAACACGTCTACGTGCCGACGTTCGCGAGCATCTTCGGAGCCGCCGGGAGTGCAGATGAGCAGCGGGCTCAGGAGTAGTGGCACGTCATCGGCCGGGCACGTCCTCGATGGATTGGATGAGCGCGTGGTCCTCGTCCTCGATCTCGAGCACCTCGAACACAGACACACCCTGCTCGCCGATCCGTACACGCTGCCCGACACCGAGTTCGATCACGTGTCGACAACAAGACCTCCGCTTTCGCAGTTCTTGACGAACGGGCGTTCGATGCATATCGCGCACTCGGCGGCGTGACCGGATGGTCGGATGTCGGCACCCTGATCGAAAGCCTGGCCTACGCGCCGGCTGTGACGGGCGAACATATGGGTGAAGCGCATCCGCTGGTGCCGGTCAGCCGCTGACGTGTGCGGTGTTGTCGAGCCAGTGCTGAGCGAGGTCGGTGTCGCCGTCGACGCTGAGGTCGGGTCCGGTGAGGGGCAGTCGCCGGGTCAGGGTCAGAAGCAGCGCTCGTGCCGGGCCGCTCCACCCGCGCTGTGCAGTACGGACTCTCACGTACCTGCGTTTGATCGGTGCGGTGCGCGTTGGGCTCGGATCTTCGCCAGTTCGGCATTGAACTGGACACCGATGACCAGGGCGAGGTTGGAAAGCCAAATCCAGATCAGGAAGACGGCCAGGCCGGCCAGCGAGCCGTAGAGCCGGCCGTAGGTGGCTGCGTGGGAGGCGTAGAGGGCGAAGCCGGCGGAGGAGGCCAGTGACAGCGCGACGGCCAGGATTCCGCCCGGCGCCATCAGGGGTATCGGGCGCGTCCAGCTCGGGCCCGACCGGTACAGCACGAGCACCAGGGTGATGGCGAGGGTGAGGAGCACGGGCCACCGCAGCGCGTCCCAGACCGTGAGTGGGGCGCTGCCGATTCGCAGCAGGCGGCCCATTTCGGCCGCCAGGGTTCCGGTGAGGACGAGAGCGAGAGCACTGGCGACGAGCAGCGAGACCACGATGGCCGCGCTGATGAGAATGCGTGGGGCCGTTCGCCATACGGGGCGGCGGCTGTCGGCGTGATGGATGGCGTAGATGGCGCGCCGGAAGACGCTCAGGTAACTCGATCCCGACCACAGGGCGGCAGCCGTGCCGAAGCCGGTCAGCAGCCAGGCATCCGAGCGCTGGCGGATCATCGCTTGCAGGGCGCTGCGAATCAAGTCCCGCGATTGCGCGGGAACCAGGGCTGTGACGTGCTCGATCAGACCCGGCGTCGCGGCGGGCTGGGACAGCCCGAACACGGAGACGATGACCAGTAACACGGGGAACAGGGCCAGGAAGGTGTAGTACGTCATGGCGGCCGCCCAGTCGGTGATGCTGTCGTCCCAGGCGGTGATCACGGTGCGCCCGAGTGCTGTCGAATACGCGTGCCTTCCCGCCGGGCCGCCGTCGTTGGCGTCGGTGGCCGGTGCGGCGCGGGCACCACCCGTGGGGACGGGATGCTCGGCCGTTGCTTCCTCAGCTGGATGATCGTCTGCATCGCGCGGCTCCTGGCCGCCTGAGCCGATGTGGTGCATGGCGCGTTCCTCTTCGAAGCGGGCGATGATGCGCTGCAGGCGATCGTGGTGGCGATCAGCCGATCGTGCCCTGCGCGCGACTGCGGCGGACCGTCCACATCCTGCCAAAAATCTACAGTAGAAACTCTAGACATTACGTGTTCCGATGTGTAACTTCACTCTCGTTGAAGTGAGAGATCGAGTGACTGGGCAGGTGAACTGCCTGGTATGCGGTACACCCGCCCCCTCCGGCGCAGACGAGAATCCGGCCAACCTCCCGGCCTGGACCGCCGCCGGAGGGGACGGTGCACACCACGATAAGGACCTTCGCAGGCAGGATTCGGCACATATCGGAGGTGGTGGCCACTGAGTAGTCCCTGTCAGTTCCGCACCCGAGAAACTTCGGGTGCGGTGCGCATCATCGGCCCTCGAGGCCGGTGACAGTTGTCCCCTTTATATGTAGATTCCAGGCCCCGGCGCACCCGCGCCGGGGCCTCCCGGCGTTTTCAATCTCGAGAGGTGTTGTGCAGCAATCGGATACGACTCCCACCGACGGTTCCGCTGGGGCCGGCAGACTCGATGACGAGGACTTCCCCGCCTACAGCATGGGCCGCGCGGCAGAGATCCTCGGCGTTACCCAGGCGTTCCTGCGCAGTCTCGACGCCGTGCGCATGTTGACCCCGCAACGCTCCGCGGGCGGGCATCGCCGTTACTCGCGCTACCAGCTGCGGATCGCCGCGCGCGTGCGCGCACTGATCGACGCCGGCAACTCCCTCGAAGGCGCCTGCCGGATTGTGATCCTCGAAGATCAGCTCACCGAGGCCCAGTCCTTGAACGCCACCCTGCAACACGCCTTGGACGAGCACGAATCACAGGACCCGCACCGCTGACGGCGCTCCCGACCAGCGGTGTCACCGGCCGGGCCGCCGGACGACGGACAGCAATCATCGGGGCCGACGGATACATACAAGCGGCCATGTCACGACTTCTTGCCCACAGGGACAAATGTGATTAGCCTTCACATTGTGAATACTCATCACATAGGGGCGGTGCAGCCGCCCTCACGAGCCGTATTGGTAACAGGCTGTTCGTCCGGACTCGGGCGAGCCACGGCGCTGGCGTTCGCCCGAGCCGGATTCCCGACGTGGGCTTCAGCACGCCGGCTGACCGATATCCGGGACCTGGAACAGGCGGGATGTCGAGTAGTGGAACTGGACGTCACCGACGAACAGTCGCGCCGGGCTGCGGTGCGGCAGGTCGAAGCCGAGCACGGCGCGGTTGGTGTGCTGGTCAACAACGCCGGTCACGGTGGCGGCGGGCCGGTCGAAGAGGTGCCGCTGACGATGATGCGAGAAACCTTCGAGACCAACGTCTTCGGACTGATCGCGATGTGCCAACTGGTGCTGCCGAGCATGCGCACCCAACGAGCGGGCACCATCGTCAACATCGGTTCGGCGGCGGGCCTGGTGACACCCCCCACCGGATGCCCGTACGCGATGACAAAGTACGCGCTCGAAGCGCTCTGTGATGCGATGCGGCCGGAGGTGCGGCCCTTCGGCGTGCGGGTAGTGCTGATCGAGCCGGGCTCGGTGCGCACCGAATTCCTGGCCAACAGCGCCCGCCGCACCCCCGCCGAGGCCGGGACCGGCGTCTACGAGGCCTACAAGAACAACGTGGCCGCGATGACCGAGCGAGCGCACCATGACGGCGCCCGCGGCGTGCTCGCCGCCGCCGACGTGGCCGCGGTCATCGTGAAAGCCGCCGCCGCACGAAACCCGAAGGCGCGGTACCGGATCGGCGCGCAGGCCCGGATCGCACCCCTGGCCCGGCGGGCACTCGGCGACCGTGGCTGGGACGCGGTCATGCGCAGGCTCGTTCCCTTCCCGGTGCCGGCGTGACGGGCCGCGCCGCGCGGGCAGGCCGCTACCACCACGGAGACCTGCGCGCTGCCCTGATCGACACCGCCATCGCACTGCTGGCAGAACAAGGCCCGCAGGCCTTCACCATGGCTGAGGCGAGCCGCCGTCTCGGCGTCGCGGCCTCGGCGCCCTACCGACACTTCCACGACCGGGACGCACTGCTCACCGCGGTCGCGGTCCACGCCGCCGAGCTGCTGTCCCACCGTCTGGCCGACATCGAACCGCGCCGGTCCGCGACCGACCGCCTGGCCACTGCCGCACACATCTATGTGCGGTTCGCCTGGGAACACCGGCCGCTGTTCTCCACTCTGACCGGGTCCGGACTGGACAAAACCCGGCACAGTGAGATCGACACCGCCGCAGCACCGATCCATGCAGCGTTCACTAGTCCCGCCGCCGAGCTCGACCGCGAGCACGCCGACCGTATCGCCTCGGCGATCGCGGCCACCGCGCACGGTCACGCATTACTGTTGCTCGACAACGCATTCGGAACAGACGAACGAGCCTGCAACCACGCTGCGGACCAGGCCGCCGCAGCGGTGCGCGCGCTCATCGCAGGGCGGGAGGAACTCACCCGGGCAACGCGGTAACGCCGACACCCCGGCACAAACGACCACACCTACACCGGCATGTGCCGCCGCCGGCACCGAAGTGCTCGGCCGCCGCAAGAAGCGTCACGCGCCCCAGCCCCAGCACGGTCGTCGATGTCGGATTCGACATCGGGCCAGAGCTTTTCGCCGCGCGCAAGGCGGCCTTCGAGACGTCCGCGGAGGCCGGTAAACGAGTTCGGCCGCACATCCGGCGCGCTGATAGCACACCTACTGGACTGCGCCGAAACCGACAGGGACATAACAATTTTGGTCGAATCCTTGCCGGGGTCGAGGCCTTGGCTCCTGAGCACCTTGTCGATCTTCGTGTTGTCAGGGAGCTTCTCGGTGATCGTGTCCAGATCTGGGGCATTCATCAGCGCGCGGTGAGCTAGGCGGGACCCGTACCTCATCTCTGAACTCGTTGGTCCGCAATACTTTCCGAAGGGGCACATCATTATGTGGCGGTTCAGATCGACCCCGCCGATGCCGCCGTCCAACGGCGCCCGCGTGCTTGCGACCCACTGGTCTTTTCCTTTCCACCGGGTCCAGGGATGTCGTAACGCGCAACGGAACGATGCGCTGCCCCGCTCACCCGAGGTTCCGATGCGGCCTGAACGGTGTCGGCCCGTAGTAGCCGTCCGTGACTGCCCCACATCGCCAGGGCGAGATACCAGTCTCGATGACACGAGGGCCACGGCCACTGCTCGAATGGCGGGACTTGCCAGGCGAAGGACGGAGTTCGCCCTCTGCCGGTAGTGCTGGCGTGCGCCTGCGAGAAGGCATGCATATCACCGAAAACGATGGTCGTATTCTCCGAATGACGGGTGCTCACTGGATGTCCGGGGTCGCCTGAGATCGACTTTCGGTTGCCGGACAGGGCTTGATACGGCGCCGGGGTGACACGCCTACGGTGACGGTCGATATCGAGTGGGGCGCAACATGTTCGGGAAACTGGTCGGGGCCGGATCGTGGCGAGGCATTGCGGTCGTCGGGGCCGTGGTCGCCGGGTGGCGCGAGGGTGGCGCACTGACGCTCGCGGCGTTCGGGAACCTCTGACAGGATGCTGGGAGTGCCGTTCGGCGAGCGTGGGAGACGGGATGACGGACAAGACTTTACGGGCTATCGGCGAGTTCTTGAGGTCGGTGCGGCCGCCGGGCTCCTTCGTCGCTTGCCGTACCGCATCGGTCGCGGATCTGGCGATCGAGGTGGAAGGGATTGGCCCGCTTGAGTTTCCGGTGATGCCGGTGCAGGCGCTGAAGTTGCGCAGGATCGCCCGTCCGGCCCGTTACGGCCTGGGTGAGCAGACGCTGCTGGATCCGAGCGTGCGCGATACCGGGGAGATTCCCCGCGAACTCATCACCGTCGACCAGGACCGCTGGCGCCGCGGGGTGGCGCCGGTCCTGGATGCGCTGCGGTTCGATCTGGGTCTGCCGCCGGGTTGCGAGCTCTCGGCCGAGTTGCATTCGATGCTGATCTACGGACCGGGGCAATTCTTTCGGCGGCACCGGGATTCGGAGAAGTCCGACGGCATGATCGCCACGTTGGTGGTAACGCTGCCGTCGACTTTCACGGGCGGGGAGCTGGTGGTCGAACATCACGGTGAGCGGGTGGTCGACCACGGGTCTCCCGGCGAAATCGGCCTGGTCGCGTTCTACACCGACTGCGAGCACGAGGTGCTGCCGGTGACCCGCGGCACTCGAATCTCGCTGACCTACAACCTGATCGCAGGCCCACGCGCCGTCCCGATCGCCGATACCGGCGCGACGGACCCGGCCGTCGCGGCGCTGGCCGAACGGCTGCACGAGCACTTCACCACACCGGTACCGGATACGAGCTGGCGCGGCGGCGATCCCGCATCCCCGCACCCACCGGACCGGCTCGTCTACCTCCTGGATCACCAGTATTCCCAACGCGGATTCGGGTGGGATCGGCTCAAGGGCGCCGACGCGGCCCGCACGCAGGTTCTCCTCGCCGCAGCCTCGGCCGCGGGTTACGACACGGCCCTGGCCCTGGCGGAGGTGCGGGACCACCACAGCAGCGACGACCTCGCGGACGAGTTCTGGATGTGCGGGCGGCGGCGCCGCTGGGAACACATCGACGGCAACTGGGAACTGGTCCAGGACGAGTGGGAACCCAACGAGATCTTGGAGGATGGTCCGCTGGAAGAGGAACGCGCCGAAGGTTCCCTGCCCATCGACCATCCCGACCGGATGACACCCGAAGAACTGGACAAGCCGAACTCACATCTCACGTTGACGTGGTGGATCGACCGAGCGGGAGAAATGACCGGGCCGGTTACCCGAAAGGTCTCTCCCACCGAGATCTGTATCGACACAACAGAATTGGAGCTACAGCCGTTCGCTGTCGAAGCCGAGGGATTCACCGGCAATGAGGGCAACACGGTGGATCGCTGGTACCGGCGCGCAGCCGTCATCGTGCGCCCCGGGAACGGACCCGTTTGAACGAGGAGCAGCACCATACCTGAGCAAGATTCGTCGAGCACGAATCCGGTGAGCACCAATGCCATGCCGAAGGTGTTTCCGACGAGCACTCCCACTCCGACCAGGAAATATGACCTGATAGCACCGAACCCGAACCAGTTGCGTGAAGTCGACCCGTAGCCCGTAGCGGAGCGACGGCCGCGGTGGCCGGTCGCCTACAGAGTCGGCGCAAGACTTTTCCGACACCATGATCTTCGGTGGACTGGCGGTTTCAGCCCGACCAGGCCGAGACCAGCCGGGTCGATGTCACCTCCACCGCTGTCGACAGCGGGCGCGCCGCGGTCACATTGGTGCATTCCGGATTCGAAAACCACGGCGACGGTCCGCAATCCATGCGCGACGCGGTCGGCTCCGATGGCGGCTGGCCGGCGCTGCAGGACGGCTACGCGAAGGCCGCAGCGTTCGACAGGACGACGCACCGCGGCCGGCGGACCTCGGAGGTCCGCCGGCCGCCCCTCATCTGCCGGAGCGAGCGGCAGGGTCGGTTGGCGCCAGCTGCTGCCGAGTGGTGCCGGTTGCCGTCAATTGCCGGTGACGCCAGGCGTTTTGTTCGCTTCGATCGCATAGGCGTCGGTGTAGGTCTTGGACAGGTCGATGTCCTTCGTCACGTGGCCGGCGTCCTTGTCGACGGCCAGGGCGGTCTGGGGTGCGCCGGCCGGCATCATGCCGTCGGGCAGGAACTGGTCCTTGTCTCGTTGCAGGGCCGCGATGTAGTCCGGCTTGGTGATCAGGCCGTTGGAAACGAACTGTGGCGGAAGATGATCGGCGATATCGGTGGCGCTGTGTGTGGCGATGTAGTGCATCGCGGCCACGAGCGCGTTCACTACCGCCTGGGTCTGTTTCTTGTGTGAATCGATCCAACTCGACTGAGCCAGTACCGCGGCGCCGGGATAGACGCCGCCGAACCATTGCTTCGCACCCGCGGTGGTCGCGATGTCGATGGCGGGGGCAGCGACGCCCTTGTGCTGTAGCGCGGTCACGGTGGGCTCGGTGGTCATCGCGCATTGGATCCGGTTCTGCTGCAACGCGGAGACGAGGGTGGAGCCCGCGCCTACGCCGAGGCGGCTGAAGTCCTTCGTCGGCAGACCGGCGTGCGCGGCCAGGCCGAGGGTCAGATCGTCGGTGCCCGAGCCCAGGTCGGTGACGCCGATGGTCTTGCCTTTGAAGTCGGCGGGAGTGTGTACTGCGGAGTCCTTGGCGCACATCACTCGTTCGCCCGGCGCGCCGCTGAGTTGTGCCACCGAGATGATGTTCTTGCCGGCCTGCTGGAAGTTGATGGTGTGCACGTACCAGGCTCCGGCCATGTCGACCTGGCCCGAGGCCACGGCGTCCTCGGCGCCGACGCCGCCTTGTTGTTCGGTGCTCAACTGCATGTCGACCCCGAACTTCTTGTACAAACCCAGCCCGTCGGCGAGTTGATAGGGCAGGTAGATCTGCTTGTCGATGCCCCCGACCATCATGGTGACCGTAGGCAGGCCACCGCTGTTGCTACTGCCGCCGCAGGCAGTGAGTGTGACGGCCAGGCCGACCACAGCGGCGGCCCCGAGCGCACGGAGTGCGGTTTTCATGGGTATTCCTTCGATGAAAAACGTTGCGAATCAATAAAGTCACGGTCAGATGCCGGCGGATGCGGCCGGCGTCGCGGGGCGCCAGGCCAGCAGCCGGCTCTCCAACCGGGTGATGAGGAATTCCGCGGTCAGCGCGATGATGCCGATGATGATCATGGCCGCGAACACCCCGTCGGGGTTGAAGTTGTTCTGCGCGGTGGAGATCACCAGTCCCAATCCCTTTTGCGAGCCGAGGAATTCGCCGACGATCGCGCCGATCACCGAGAAGCCGAACGCGACGTGCAGGCTGGCGGTGATCCAGGTCAGCGCCGAGGGCAGGACCACGTGCCGCACAATGTGCCAGCGCGAGGCGCCCAGTACCCGGACGTTGGCGAGCAGATTGTGATCGACCTCGCGGACTCCCTGGAAGGCGTTGAAGAACACCACGAAGAAGACCAGCACCGCGGCCAGCATCACCTTCGACGCGGTGCCCAGACCCAGCCACACCACGAAGATCGAACCGAGCACGATGCGCGGCATCGCATTGAGCGCCTTGATATATGGGCCCGCTACGTCGGCGAGGAATTGCACCTGACCGAGCAGGATGCCTGCGACGATACCGGCGGCGACGCCGTAGACGAAGCCGAGCAGCGCCTCCTTCATCGTGATCCAGATCTGCTCCCACACCGAGCCGTACTGGGTGCCGTGCTCGATCCAGTCGATCAGGGTGGACACGATGCCGCTGGGCCGGCCGAAGAAGAAGGGGTCCAGCACCTTCCAGCCGGTCAATAGCTGCCAGCCGCCGACTACCACGACGAACACCGCGACCCGCGCGGCATTCACCTCGATCGCGCGCCTGCGCGCCTTGCGGCGGGCCGCAACGGTGAGGTCGATCTCGCTGGTCACGTGGCGGATGTCGTGCTGCAGTGCGGCGAGCGCGGATTCGGGCTGTGCTTGTTCCCGAGCTGCTTGTTCCCGAGATGTCATGTTCGCGCTCCTTCCTGCGGTGCGGCGGTCTGTGCGTAGGCCTGCTCGACCTCTTCGCGTAGCGACTGCCAAATCTGTTGGTGCAGTTCGAGAAAGCGGGGCTGGAACCGGATCTCCTGCACCGCGCCGCGCGGCCGTGGCAGGTCTATCTCGTAGCGGGCCTTGACCGTGCCGGGGCGGGCTGTCATCACCACCACCACATCGGCCAGCGCGATGGCCTCTTCCAGGTCGTGGGTGATGAAAACGACCGTGGGCCGGGTCTGTTCCCACAGCGCCAGCAGTTCGTTGGACATGATCGCCTTGGTCTGCACGTCCAGCGCGCCGAACGGTTCGTCCATCAGCAGGATCGACGGCTCGTTGATCAACGCCGCCGCCAGGCTCACCCGCTTGCGCATACCGCCGGAGAGCTGATGCGGGTAGTGGTTTTCGAAACCGGCCAGGCCCACCCGGCGAATCCAGTCGCGGGCAAGCTGCTGGGCCTGCCGTTTGGGCAGATGCCGGAACATCGGCCCGAGTCCGACATTGGCGAGCACGCTCTTCCACGGCAGCAGTGCGTCGGCTTGGAACATGAAACTGGTGCCCGGCGTGATGCCGGAGACCACCGTGCCGCCGACCCGCGCCGCGCCCGCGGTCGGCCGGTCCAGCCCGGAGATCATGCCCAGCGTGGTCGATTTGCCGCAGCCGGTGGGGCCGACGATCGCGCAGAACGTCCCGGGTTCGATGCTCAAGTCGACATCGTGCAGGGCGGTGAACGCCTCGCCGGTCGGGCTGGTGAATCGTCGGGTTACCCCGGACAGTTCGATCCGGGCGTCGGAACGGGTCGCCGGTGGGGGCTGGGTGGTTCGAGCGAGCATCGCATCGTCTCCTGAACTGGTGGAGCTGGTGATACCGCTCGACTATCGAGGGTGAACCGGGTCACGTCGACCTTTCCGGCACCGGTCGCGCTTTGTGTGGCTTACGCGCATTTCTGTATATAAAGCTCACTGATCGGACGGCGAACCATGCGTTACGATCCCCGGAGTGACGCCCTTCACACGCCGGCGCCGTGGCTGGCGTATCTCGACCCAGGTACTCGTGCTGCTGCTCGGCATTCTGTTCGTGTTCGCGGGCGTCGACGGCTATCTTTCGCTGCGCGACGAAAGTCAGGAGCTGGACCGCGACGCCGGTACGAACTCACTGACCATCGCGCGCATGGTGGCCGCGGACCCTGTTGTGGTGCAAGGGCTTTCCGGATCGGATCCCGCGCGGGTGATCGATCCGATCGCCGAAACGTTCCGGCGCACCACCGGCGCCACCTTCGTCGTCGTGGCGGACCGGCGCGGTGTGCGCTACTCGCACCCCGATCCGGCGTTGATCGGCACCTCACTGCTCAACGACCCCGGGGAGAACCCGGACGCGGTCCTGACCGGTGGCACCTACATCGGGGTGCAGCACGGGTCGATGGGCCGGTCGGTGCGCGCCAAGGCGCCGATCCGCGACGACACCGGCCAGGTGATCGGGCTGGTATCGGTCGGCACCCGGGTACAGGACGTGCACCGGAACCTGTGGTCGCGGCTGGTGCAGAGTTTCCTCCCGCCGTTGCTGGCGCTGGTGCTCGCCGTGATCGGCGCGCTGCTGGTCGCCCGGCGAATCAAACGCCAGACCTACGGCCTCGAACCCGCGGAGATCACCGCCATGCTCGAACAGCGCGAAGCCATGCTGCACAGCACCCGCGAGGGACTGATCACCCTCGACCTCGACGAGCGGGTCACACTGGTCAACGACGAAGCCGAGCGGCTGCTCGATATCGATCGGGCGGCCGCGGTCGGCGAACTCTTGGCGGATCTCGTGCCGGCCGGGCGGGTGCGTGAGGTGCTGGCCGGTCGAGTCAGTGGGCGGGACGAGATCATCCTTGTCGGTGACCACATCCTGGTCGTCAATCACATGCCGGTAGAGGTGCGCGGGCGACCCGTCGGCGCCGTGGTCACCCTGCGTGACCGGACCGAACTCGACGAACTGCTGCGGGAATTGAACGACACCCGCTCCCTGGCCGACGCGCTGCGCGCCCAGGAACACGAATTCGCCAACCGATTGCACGTCATCGGCGGACTGATCGAGCTGGGCCGCTATCAGGATGCGGTGGACTTCATCGACCGCACCTCGCTGGTGCACCAGCAACTGGCCTCGCGGGTGGTCGAGGGTGTCGGTGACCCGATACTGTCGGCACTGTTGCTGGGCAAGGCCGCGGTCGCATCCGAACGCGGGATCGAGCTGGCGGTATCGACCACCGGCACCCTGCACGAGGAACTCGACGGCGTCGAGGGTTTGGTGACCGTGCTGGGCAACCTGATCGACAACGCACTGGAATCCGCCCACGCCGGAGGCCGAGTCCAGGTCACCATCGTCGTCGGCGACGCCGAGCTCGAGTTCCGGGTACACGACTCCGGGCCGGGCATCGATGAATCGTTGTCGCAGGAGATCTTCCGGCACGGCTACACCACCAAGGCCGCCCGGGCCGCCGACCGCCGCCGCGGCCTCGGGCTCGCGCTGGTCAGCCGGGAAGTGCACCGCCGCGGTGGCCGCATCGAGGTCCGCAACGACGGCGGGGCGCTGTTCACCGTCGTCACCCCGTTGCGATACGCGAGCACGACAGCGCAGGACCGATCATGATCCGCACACTCGTCGTCGACGACGACCCCCTGGCGGTGTCGGTGCACCGCCAATTCACCGAGCGTGTCGATGGGTTCCAGGTGATCGGCGAGGCCACCACCGGCACCGGCGCCCTGCGCGCGGTCACGACCCTGACGCCGGATCTGATGCTGCTGGACATGTACCTGCCGGATATGGGCGGCATCGAGGTGCTGCGCCGAATCCGGGCAACGCGCACCACGGCGGTCGACGTCATCGCGATCACCTCCGCCAAGGACGTCGAAATCCTGCGCTCGGCAATGCATTTGGGTGTCGTGCACTATGTGGTGAAACCATTCACCTTCCGGATATTCCAAGAGCGGCTGACCAGCTACGCCGCCGCCCGCACCCAACTCGATCGCATGCGCACACCAGCACAGACAGACATCGATCGGCTCTACGGGCGGCTGCGCAGCAGCGGCGCGGACTCGCTCCCGAAAGGGATCTCCGCGACCACCCTCACCCACGTCTCCTCCCTACTACGCCAAACCCCCGGGGGACTAACCGCCACAGAGCTGGCCACCGCCGCCGGATTCAGCCAAGCCGCCGCCCGCCGATACCTCAAGTTCCTGCACGACAACGGAACTGTGAACATCGCACTGCGCTACGGCGCAGCCGGGCGACCCGAACACCTCTACCGCTGGGGCGAACACGGCGACGGGCAGTGAAGCCGCCGCCGATTCTGGACTCTGTCGAGATCACCGGTTCCGACTCCTCGACGGCGGGCCGCGGGGTTACGGGTGCAGGGCCGGGCCGACATGTGCGGGATGGTTCGGATGCGCTGCTGCACAACGGGTTACCAGACCCCTTCCAAGCTCCCCGCCACCGTCGGCGGTGGCGATGCCGGGCCCGGCCGGCGCCGTTGTGCCCTTGTCGGCCGATCCCGACTCGGTGACGTCGATGAGTGTCGGCCGGTCGGTTCGGTCACGTTTGCGGACCGGTGGCGCCGGGCAGCCAATTTGCGTCTTCAGCAGTATTCGCATCTTCAGCAGTACAGAAGTCCTCGGTTCACTCGAAATGGTGGATAAACCGGCGGCGAGCGGTTCGGGAGCTGGTCGGCCCCGGATCCATGGTCGTGCGCGGGCGTTGAGGCGGCGGTCGCGCGGCGGGCGGCCTGGTCGATCTCGGTGTGGTCGGCGAAGGTCCGACCGGCGGATTCGGTTCAGCCGTGCGGATCAATATCCGGAGGGCGCGGTGGTCAGATGTTCGCGCACGAGGAGCCGGTGAGCCTGCTGGGCGGCGACCGATCGGTTCTCATCGCCGGTGGCCGGCGGTTCCTCCAGGCCGCGGGCGAGTGCCGCCACCGCGTCGCCGAGCAGTTGCAGGCGGTGTTCGAGCGCGTCCATCCGGCGGCCGTCGCCGTGACCCGCGGCACCCGCCGTTTCTCGCGGAGCTTCCGGATAACCGCGCACCAGCTCTCGCAGGGGTGCCGGCAGGACCGCGAACAGCCCGTCCAGCTGGCCGCGGGAGCAGCGTTGCAGCATCACGTCGGTGACCGCGCCGACCAGGGCGGGTACCTGGTCGCGGGTGACCATCGCCTCATGCGCGAACTGAGTGACGAATTCGTCGGTACGGTGCCGGACCGGTACATGGCCGGGTACCCAGTCCTCGTAGTAGATGCCACGCAGGATTTCGGGGAGTTGGGCGGTCAGACGGGCCGAAGCGGCGACGCCGATACGGTCGCGCACGGTGTGCAGCCAGGCGCGCACCACATGGTAGGTGAAGGCGCGGTCGTCGGTGCCGATCCGCTCGGCGACCGCATGCAGCCATTCGTGGGCGGTATGAATCGCGGGTGCGAGGGGATCGCTCTGTGTTGCCATGTATCCAGCGTCGAACTGCCACACGAACGCAACTAGAGTCCGATGTCACTTCGCAGCCTGGTCGACCAGGCCCCGGCGCCGACGGGCGGTCAGCGGAGCTGAAGGGTGCGGGTGTGCGCATCGATGGCGCTGCGCATCTCGGCTCGAGACAGCCCGTGACCGCCGCATTCGCAGCCGGCGGGCACCATATCGTCGGCACCCGGGCCCGCATCGAGCAGGTCGACGTACCGGGTTCGCTTTCGGGGAGCGTGATGCGCCTCGTCGACGAAGTCGCGCCGCCCGTGTGCGTGCATGCCGACCCACGACTCGTAAACCGCGCCTGCGACAGTGCCGAAAACCGTCGCCACATGGTGGCCTCGTCCGCAGCGCACACGCAGCAGAGCGTGCACGTCGTGGTCGCGGTCCTCCAGCGCTCGCCGGGCGAGGAGTTGCCGTTGATCCGGGCCGAGATCCGTTGGCTGCTGCATGGCGCCTCCAAGGCGGGACACGGTGGTCGGTTCAGTCTCGGCCGCACGACAGGGCAGGTGGAAGTGCCACAAGTCGCGGCTTTCGGGGACGGACGACTCGAGGCCGGGTGTCGGCAGACTTTCGCCTCTGTCGACATCCCGGCAATCAGCTGACGATGAAATCGGGCGAACGGGAGTTCGGCATCTACTCGAGGAGGCAGCCACCATGACCACAGCTCGGCAAATCATGCACGCCGGCGTGGAGACGATCTCCGCCCAGACCTCGCTCGCCGAGGCCGCGCGCCGAATGCGCGATCTGGACGTCGGCGCCCTGCCGGTGTGCGATACGCACGGCAACCCGGTCGGCATGGTCACCGATCGCGACATCATCGTCGAATGCATAGCCACCGGCCAAGACCCGCGACACGCCACCACCGGCATGCTCGCAGGCGAGGAACTGATCACGGTCACCGGCGACACCGATATCGGCGACGTGCTGGCCACCATGGAAACCCACCGGATCCGCCGGCTACCGGTCATCGAAGGCAAGGAACTGGTCGGCATCATCAGCGAGGCCGACCTGTCCCGAACACTGCGCGAACAACAGGTCGGCGAATTCGTGGAAGCGGTGTGCGCGCAATAGCCACACCGGCGAACCCTTGACCTGTTTCCGGCAGACACCGAATCGAGACCACGCCTCAGGTCTGTCAGTCGATTGCGGTGCCTCGGAATCGGTTGTGCAACAAAATGTTCGGATCGTGACCGACGATTCGCCCAAGCGCGGGCGGCAAGGCGAATTACGGACCGGTAGCGCAGTAGCCGAATCGGCACCGCACAAGACGTGCGTACCCGTCTGCCCGGCCGAGCCGGACGCCAACTGCCGGGGCGGCCGAACAAGTTGCTCCTGCGAGTGCATCCGCGTGGCGCAACGGCGGCGCAAGCCGGATGGGGTCCGCAGTTCAGCGCGTGGTGTGGGCGCCGCCGTTGAGGTGGATGGTCTGGCCGGTGATGTGGCGGGCGTGCGGGGAGGCCAGGAATTCGATGAGATCGGCCACGTCTCCGGGACGTCCCGGGCGTTTGTCGTGCGTCGCCGCGATCAGCTGTGCGCGGCGTTCGTCGGTGAGCTTGCCCTGGAAGAAGTCGGTGTCCTCGATGTAGCCGGGTGAAACGACGTTGACCGTGATCCCGGTCGGCGCCAGCTCGGCCGACAGGCCCGCCGACCAGGCGGCCAGGGCGGCCTTGGCCGCGCCGTAGGAACTCGAGGCGTACTCGGCGCCGATCGAGCCGACATTGATCAGCGACCCTCCCGAGCGGAGACGGCCGCGCAGCGCGGAGGTGGTCAGCACCGCGCTGAGCAGATTCGCCGACAGGTTGGCATTCCATTGCGCCGCAATATCTTTCAACGACTCCGGCGCGGGAGCGACGAGATCGGCATTGCCGCCCGCCATGTTGACCAGCACGTCCACCCCGTCATCGAGTCGCGCGGCGAACGCCTCGACGCTCGCGGGCTCGCTCGCGTCGCACTCGACTCCGGTGATTCCCAGATCGGCGGCCGTTTTCCGGACCCGATCCGAACGACCGGTGATCACCACGCGATCCCCCAGTTCGCAGAAGCGTTGCGCCACCTGTCTTCCGAGTCCCCGGCTGCCACCGGTGATCACGACGGTTCTGGCCATTAGCACCCTCCTTCGATATATTTAGCGCTAAACATACATGAGGAGTGCGAGGAATGTCGGGCGCGACGAGGGACACCGTGCCGACGGCGGAGCAGATCGCCGCCGCCTGGCAACGCGAATTACCGGGTGCTCGAACCGAATCCATCGAGGTCATCACCCCACTGTGGCGAGTGGCCAAACTGTTGAGCGATGAGCGGCGCCGGACTCTGGACCGGCTCGAGATCGATGAGTCCACACTCGATCTGCTCAGTACGTTGCGCCGTGCCGGTGCGCCCTATCAGCTCACCACCCGCCAGATCACCGCCCGCGGTCTGGTGACCGCCGGCGCCATCTCGCAGCGACTGGCCCGCGCCGAAACCGCGGGCCTGATCACCCGTGCGCCGACCACCGCTTCTCGCCGCGGCGTCCTGGTCACCCTGACCCGCCGGGGCCATGAGCTGATCGAGCGAGTGGTCCGCGAGTTGCTCGATTACGAGACCGCACTCACCGAATCCCTCACCGCGGACCAGCGCACCGCCCTCACGGACGGATTGCGTTGTCTGGCAACGGCGGTACGCCCGGATCACCTGATCTAGGGTCTCGGCCGGCCCTGCATCACTCCGCCGGTCCGAGGCGAGCGGCTGAACTCGGCGCCGACCTCTCGGCCGTCGGCGGAACCGGTAGCAGCGGCGGATTCGGAAACCGGACACCCTCGCCGCTCACCACTTGCGGATGTACACCGCAGGTACAACTTTCGAGGGAAGGGCAGGTGCAGCGCAGACCCCATTCGATGAGAGCCCGCGCCTGCACGAGGGTGGCCATGCGCGCATCGATGTCGGCGAGCTTGGCCGCAGCGAGCGCCCGGGTCGCGGATCGGTCGGGCGTCTCGTCGGCGAGCAGCACGACGATCTCGTCGAGACCGAATCCGGAGGCCTTGCAGATCTCGATCACCCGAAGCCGGGTCAACACCGACTCGTCGTAGCGCCGACGTCCGCCCACGCGTTCCGGCGGCCGCAGCAGCCCGCGATCCTCGTAATAACGCAGTGTCGTCGCCGCGACGCCGGAGCGCCGGGCGACCTCACCGATGGACAGCGGGGCGTTCATGGCACCGATAATGACTCGACATCGGGCTTGACTTCCAGTCGGCTCGAAGTTGTCGAATATCGGCATGTCGCTCTCCTACCCTGACCTGGCCCGGTCCCGTTACGCGCTGCTGCGCAGCTTTCGGCGCGACGGCACCGCGGTCGACACCCCGATCTGGTTCCGGCTCGACGACACCACCCTTCTGTTCCGCACCAAGATCGGCCCGAAGACCCGGCGACTGACCGCCTCCCCGCGCGTCGAGCTGCGGCCCTGCGACTATCGCGGCCGGATCACCGGCGATCCCGCGGCGGTGACCGGACGCGCGACGATTTTGTCCGGCGACGACGCAGAGGCCGCGAACCGAGCGTTGCGCAAGCGGTACGGCTGGCAGTGGAACGTCGTGCCGATGATCCGTATCCCCGGCGTGGTGAACGTCCACCGGGATCTGAGCGCACGCGAGAAGCTGCGGCGAACGCGGGCGAAAACGTTGTGGCCGGACAGTGCGATCGTGCGCGTGGAGCTGGATCCGGCGGGCTGACACCGCCTCCCGTGCACGCGGAACCGGAAGCCGAGGTTGTCGGCGCCGGGGGCTATGGTCTCCGGGCATGCATCCCGACACCGCGCTCGTGGCCGAGATCGTGACCGCGATCGAACCGCTGGACCCGCTCGAGCGGCAGCACATCGACCGGACTCTGGCCTGGCTCGCCAGTACCGACGACATCTTCCGTCGCGTCAAACCCGCAACTCCGCCACAGCATCTGGTCTCCTACGCCGTGCTCGTCGATCCCGATGAACACGGCATCTTTCTCGGCCGGCACCGGCTCGCCGGACTGCACCTTCCGATGGGCGGGCACGTCGAGCCGGGCGAACACCCCCGTACCGCGGCCACCCGCGAGGCAGCCGAAGAACTCGGCGTCGACGCCGAATTCACCGTTGTCGGCGAACGCCCGCTGTTCCTCACCGTGACACAGACTGTCGGCAAAGACCTTCCGCACACCGACGTCTCCCTGTGGTATGTCATCCGCGGCTCTCGCAACCGCGAATACTTCTTGGACCCAATGGAATTCGACGGCGGCGACTGGTGGGACATCACCCGGCGCGGTACCCCGGAATCCGACCCGCACCTCGGACGGTTCCTCACCAAACTCCGGGCCGAGATCTCGCAGGGCAACTCGGCCTGAGCGACGCCGTCCCCGACGACTCCGTCGAACCCGAATTCCGGGACGCGGGAAGGAGTTCGGCGCAGAATGCGCCTGCCGCCGCGCTCTCGCACGCATCGCCGCGGGACATCTCAGCGGACGCGCCCGCTGTCCGGATGCAACCGTCCGGCCCGCACGAGCGTGCGATACGCCGCGCGCTTGCGCGGGCACTCCTGGCGACGGCATGTCCGATGCGCCTGCATCACCCGATGCGCCTGCGCCGCGGTGAACGGCCGCGCCGGTGCGTCATGCGTCCACACCAGAACCCGCGGCGGATCCGCCGCGACTTCGTCGTCGTCGTGCTCCTCGCGCAGGAACACCACCATCACGCCACCGAATACGGCAACCAGGCCGGCGAACACCAACCACCCCGCCCCGGAACTCATCCGGACCACCCGGCCCGCGTATCGGCCCACCGCGAGAACGTCAGGCGCGGAACCACGGACTCCACAGCGACCACCGCCATGAGCGAGTTCAGCTCGAGCGGGCCGAGATGCTCTGGGCTGGAGACGATTACGACATCAACGTCGGCAGCACGCACCTGGTCGGCCAGCGGAATGAGGGAATTCTCGGGCTGCCAGATCACGACATAGCCGAGATGTCTTGCAAGACGCTGGATTTGGGCGCGATGCCACTGCTCCGCGTCACAGTCCGAACCGATCACACCAAGCGCTGTCGGTACCCGCCGCACTTCCCCTGCCTCCCGTCCGTTGGAAAGCTCCGACGCCTCCGGTGGTGGTGGTGGTGATTGTCTGGTGCAGAAAGTTCTCACCCCGCTCACCCCGGCGTCGGGGCCCAGCTGTCAGCTTCACGGCCCGACAGGGCGGTAACAATGGCACTTTCTCGAGCGATCCTCCGGAAGTGCCACATTCGATCGAAAGACGTTGTGCTGATTAGTATTCCAGTAAGAGCAGATCAGACATCTCCCGCATCTCAGCTGTGAGCGTGCGGCGGCGGCCGACGATTCTGCCGAGCAGATCCCGGGCCATGCGTTGCTCGACAAGCCACGGCCCGGCTTCCTTGGACAACCGCACCAGGACCTCGAACGCATGGTCATATCGCCGAAGATCCACATACGCCGCAGCCACGTCCAGGAGGTGGCGGTTTCGGTTATCCGACGTCGGCCTCAGCCCTGGTGGCACGTTTCGGGCGAGCCGCAAAGCCAGATCGGGCCTGTCGTCCACCACGGCGTTCTCAACGCGCTTCATCGCGACGGTAGCCGGATCGAAAGTCGTCCAGTACGAGTGGTATCCGCCGGCCTCACGGCGCATAGCCACGGCACCGGCCTGAGCCAACCGCATCATGTCGTCCGCTTCATCGGCCCGGTTGTCGCGGATCGCCGCAGCCGAACCACGCAACAGCAGCCATCCCCAGGTAGATATTTCCTGCGACGTAGCCACCGATAGTCGCGGCTCGACACGATCGGCCCATTCGGCGGCAACCGTGCGGACCTTCTCGAATTGCCGTTCCACGATCCACAGCCAGCACAGCGTGATCACGGCCGATCCGGCGTCCAAGGTATTGCCGGTGGCCTCGGCATCGGCGAGCGACCGTTCGAGGGCGAGCCTGGCAGGCTCCAGTTGCCGCGTCTGGACCATGACCGACCCGGCGAGTTGCAGAATCCTCGAGCGCATCAATGGGGTCGCGTTCTCTCCGTCCTGTATCAGACGGGGCAGGATGCGCGACAACTGCTCGTACTCGTTGTCGTGGTACAGCTTCGTGGCCGCGGTGAGGGCTTCGGCGAGACTGCGTTCCGCCACCGGCTCAACGGATTTCGCGGCGGCAGAGGTTGTGATCGCGTCGCGAGTCGGCAGCCATAGTGTGCCGTTGCCATTCTCGGGCGAGGCCGGGATGGGGCCGAGAAGCATGGTCACCGAGCAGTCGAGGGCGACAGCCAACCGCCGGAGCGTGTCGATGCGCGTGTTGTCGCGCTCGTCCTGCTCGATCTTGCGAATCAAGGACAGTGAGACGCCCGAAGCTTCGGCCAGTTCGGGTTGCGTCAGCCCGCGTCGCTTCCTGACCGACTGCAGGCGTTCGCCGAGACCGGGACCCATAATGACAAGGGTAGACGCACTACTTGCCGCAAACCTGCGCGGATTGACCTGTAGACCTGCCCAGCCTTCAAGCAAATAGCCCGTAAGGCATTGGGACGCAGAACCTCTGAGATATCGCGGTAAGGCATTGTGCGTGCCGGGTCAACGGAATAAGTCCGTTCGGTCCCGGTCCACAGCGTGAATGCTCCCTGGGTGTCGACCTCGTCAGCGATATGCTAGCAATTTGCCATTGCCCGCAGTCGCACCAATACGTTGGGGCATATGTGGGTATGAGCTGGTCTGATAGTCGCATTATTCGCAGTAGCCAGCGATTCTCGAACATGCTCGGCGGACGTATAATCGGACTCATGACCAGTGGCACCGCACCGGCGGCGGCAGGGCGAAATTCGGACTTGTGGGCGCGGGTTTTCGCGGCAATGTACGACCCGCTGCTGTGGCGGGGCGAACGGGCGGGCATGGGAGCTCGTCGACGCCGGTTGCTCGCCGGCGCGAGAGGGCGGACGGTCGAGCTGGGCAGCGGTACCGGCCTCAATGTGCAGTACTACCCCGGCGACCTCGACGAGCTGATTCTGACCGAGCCCGAGGCGGCGATGCGTGCGCGGCTGGACCGGCGGCTGCGCAGCAGCCAGCGGAAAGCCAAGGTGCTCGACGCGTCGGCGGATCAGCTGCCGTTCGAGGAAGGATCCGTCGATACGGTCGTCTCCACGCTCGTGCTGTGCACCGTCGACCACCCGGAGGCGGTGTTGCGCGAGGTCGAACGTGTGCTTCGCCCCGGTGGCAGGTTGCTGTTCGTCGAACACATCCGCTCGCAGTCGCCGCGACTCGCCAAGTGGCAAGACCGCCTCGAAGCGCCGTGGCGCCGGTTCGCGGAGGGCTGCCGCTGCAATCGCGCCACACGCGAGCTGATCCGGGCATCCGGATTGCAGCTCGACGATGTTCAGGAGGCGACCTGGGAGGGAATGATGGTCCCCATCGTCCGGCCGCTGATCGTCGGCGCGGCAACCAAAACGGACGGCCGAAGCTCTCAGTAATCACACGGCGGAAATGTCGGTCGTTTGCAGGACAGAATAACGACCGGTACAGCGCATACGATCAATTCCTGAAAGGTTCGTCCTGTATTCGCGGTGATCCTCCGGATGACTGTCGGACAGGTAATCCCTCAGGCGGATTGGCGGCCGGCCCCGGTCAAGGTCGGCGGCGCCACCGTGCGCGACTGCTACCACCCGGTCAAGTCGCCTTCCACGGACTGCAAGCCGGTCGGGTATCTTCCCGAGGGCTCGACGGTTCATATCGTCTGCCAAACGGTCGGGCAGGCCGTGTACGGGAAATCCGGCATGACCGAGATCTGGGATTACGTGGTAGCGGACAACGCGAACAATCACCCCAAGATGGAGGGCTGGTGTCCGACTCGAATATCTACACCGGAACCAACGGCGTGGTTACCGAATTCTGTCGCTGACACCGTCGGAATATTCACACCTCGCCTTCCTCTGCCGCAGCTCGCGCGGTGGCGTCACCGACCGCGCGAGCCGCCGCGAGAAAAGCGTCGACCAATGGGGATTCGCGGGATTCCGGTACGGCCAGGCAGACCTGATCGGGGGCCAGTTCGGGAATGGGGACGTAGCTGATGTCGGGCCGCGAATAAAAAGCAGTGGCCGAGCGCGGTAGAAACGAAATGCCTCGGCCGGCCGCGACGTGCTCCAATTTCTCCTCCACGCCCCGCACGAAATGGCCGGTGGTGGGATGCGGGTGCCGGGTCGGCTGGGTATGCGGGTCGACGTGCCAGATCAGCGGCTCACCGGCCAGATCCGCCTCGCACACCTCGGCCTTGCCGGCCAGGCGGTGGTCGGCCGGCAACACCACCACGCGCGGTTCGGTGAACAGCGGCGTCACCCGCAGGCCGGTCTCCTCGATCGGCAGGCGCACATAGGCGACGTCGACCCGGCCGTCGAGCAGCATCGCGGCCTGATCGTCCCACTCCAAGCGCTGCACGTCGACGATCACGTCCGGATGCGCGACGTTGAAGGCGCGCACGGCGTGGGTGACCACGATGCCCATCCGGAATCCGACCACCAGGCGACGACTTTCCCTCGCGGCCACCGCAACTCGGCGCCGGGCCGCGTGCGCGGATGCCAGCAGCGGCCGGGCATCGGCGAGCAATTGCGTGCCCGCGACGGTCAGCGTCACGCCGTGACTGTCCCTGGCGAACAGCGATGCGCCGAGATCGTGTTCCAGCGCGCGAATCTGCCGGCTCAGCACGGGCTGAGCGATGTGCAGGTCCTCGGCGGCCCGCCCGAAATGCAACCGGTCGGCGACGGCCACGAAGTACCGCAGCTTGCGCAGATCCAGATCCATGGCGACCTCCGTTGTCCGGCAATGCCTTCAGGGTATCGCCGACGCCGAAAGAGGTCTTGGACACCCCTTCCGACCAGCGGCATCGTGAAGATGTCCAACCGCGCAAGAGAAAGAAGACCTACGAGATGACTCTCGAAGACAAGCGTGTCGTACTCCTGGGCGGCACCGCCGGTATCGGCCTGGCCACCGCGCAGGCGGCGGCCGCGGCGGGCGCACGGGTCGTGGTGGTGTCCAGCAACCCGGACAATGTCGCCAAGGCCCTGACCCAGCTGCCTGCCGACGCGCAAGGCGAAACCGTCGACCTGACCCGCGAGTCCGAGATCGAGGCGCTGTTCGCCCGCCTGGGCGCGTTCGATCACCTCGTCTACACCGCGGGCGAGTCGCTGGCGCTGTTCCCGTTGCAGGACGTGGCGATCGATACCGCGCAGCGGTTCTTCCAGACCCGCTTCTGGGGCGCCTACACGAGCGTGAAATACGCTGTGCCACATATCAATACCGGTGGCTCGATCGTACTGTCCAGCGGCAGCGCGGTGCAGCGGCCGATGCCGGGCTGGACGGTCTCGGCGAGCATCCTGGGGGCGATCGAGGCGCTGGGCCGGGCGCTGGCCGTGGAGCTGGCGCCGATCCGGGTGAACGTCGTGCGGCCCGGGCTGGTGCGGACCGAACTCTGGCGGGAGTTCCCCGCGGACGTGCGGGAGGAGTTGTTCCGCACGCACAGCGGCGCATTGCCGGTCGGGCGGGTCGGCGCGCCGGAAGACTTGGCCCGCAGCTATGTGCACCTGATGGAACAGGAATACGCCACCGGCGGCATTCTCACCGTGGACGGCGGCGGCCTGCTCGTCTGACCGGGGACCGAAACACGCCGGAACGCAATTCGCACAATTCGAGGTTCGGCCCGCGGCACCACCGCCTAAACTCTGCGACCAGAACGCACGTGATATTCGAGGTCGGGAAAACGAGAAGATAAACAGGAAGACGTCGCGCCCAGGAGGTGTGGAATGTCGGAAACTGATCTTCGGCGGGTATCGGGCCTGATATTGGCCGCGAGCATGGTGCCGCTCGCGGTCGCCCTCGGAACCGGACAGGCCGGTGCTTCGCCCGCCGAACCCGCGCGAGCGCCCGCACAGGCGCCCGTCGCAACACTCTCATCGCCGCTCCCGCAGGTCGGACAGGGTTGGAACCTCGCGTCGCTGCCGGGCGAACTCGCCCCACTCGCACAGCAATTGGGCGCGATCGTGCCCCCGGACGCGCTGTCCCGTATCGTGCCCCCGAATACGTTGCCGGACATCACGTCCCGGCACGCGTCACCGAAATTCATTCCGCGGAAGGCATCGCCGAATTTCGCTGCGGCGGTGCCGGCCCCGAATACCACCCCGGCGGTGGCGGCACATAACGGCACCCCCGCGGTGACAGCGTGGGACGCGAGTCCGCAAGCCGCGCCGCCGAATTCCGCGCCGCGCGTCCAGGCGCCGAATATCGCACCCCGGATCACGATCCCGAATTTCACGCCACCGACCGCGGTACCGGAAATATCGCCAGCGATCACACTGCCGAAGATGACACTGCCGATCGCGCTGCCGAATGTCGCGCCGGCGATCACCCTGCCGGATATCGTTTCCTCGATCACCAGAACGGCGCAGGGCACCCGAATCGGCAATAAAGCCACCGTCATTCCGCTCGTGACCGATGCGATGACCCCGCCCGCACCGGCCGCGGTCACGCCGGATCCGATGCGACCGGTCCAGACTTTCTGCGGTTACCTCCCGGCGAGTCCCGCGCGATGCAGCGCCGCCGTCGTGGACGCGGGCGTCGGCGCTGCGATCGGCGCGGGCATCGCCACCGGACTGAGCGCGCCACTGGTGATTCCGGCCGCGATGGCCGGTGCGGTCGTCGGACTGATCGCCGGAATTCCGTTCCTGCCCACGGGGATGGTCGTCGGCCCGTTACTCGGCGCGGCGGTCGGCGCGGCCGTCGTCGCCGCACCCGCGGCCGTACTCGGCGCAGCGATCGGAGCGTCGATCGGCACGATCGTGGGTATCACCGCCCCGCTGCCGGTGAAGGCCACCGTCGGCCTTCCGGCGCAGCCGACGCGGCCGCCGGCCGCGCGCTGATACCAGCGCCGCCCCGGCACCCGATCACGCGCGGGTGCCGGACGAGGCTCGGCGCATCCCGGCCGGCTCCGCGACCACGGCCGAGCCGGTCCGGCGCCGCGACTCCCGGCGTCCGGCAGCGCTGCCCGCGCGGATCGGCTCGTCCTGGGCCTCACTGATCCAGTCGTGCGTTGATGACCCGGGCGATCTGGGCGATCGCCCCCGGTTCGGTCATCGCCAGGTGAGTGGCATCGATATCGGTGTTGGTGATGGTTCCGCTGATCAGATGCGCCCACCCCCGGTGACCGGTCGCCTCGGGCCGCCGGTCACGCGTGGCGGTGAAATAGAGCATGTCGCTGTCCACGACCGGCGGCTGCCACCGGCTCGCCGCTCGGATCGACAGGTTGTAGGCGTCGGTGAGGCGTTCGATCATGGCCGCGTCGATGCCCAGACCGTCGCCCAGATGCTCGCGGATCAGATCCGCGGCCTCCTCGGCCGTCGCATCGGAGCGTACGAAATCGATGCCCAGCACCGGGCCGAGATTGCTGACCAGCTCACCGGCCATGACGGTCGAGACCGACTCCTCGTCGATGCCGTCCGCTTCGGCGTCCAGCACGGCCAGAAGTGCGACTTGCTCGCCGGCAGAACGCATTTCGGCGGCGACGGCGTGGGCGATCAGACCACCCAGCGACCAGCCCAGGAGATGGTAGGGACCGTGCGGCTGGACCGCTCGGATCTCCTCGGCGTAGCGGCGGGCGATGTCCTCGATCGTTCTGGGGCCGGGGACCTCGCCACCGATCTGCGGCGCCTGGATACCGTAGATCGGCCGGCCGGCGGAGAGGTGTTCATCGAGTGTGTGATAGCACCACGACAGGCCCGAGGCGGGGTGGATGCAGAACAGCGGAGGCCGGGAACCGCTCGTCCGAATCGGCAGCAGCACATCGAATCCGGACGCGGCCGCGGCCGCTCCCCCGGAACGCATCGCGGATTCCAGGCGCCGGGCCAGATCGGCCGGCCTGGGATCCGACAGCATCCAGCTGATCGGGAACTCGTAGTCCAGTTCCTTCTTCAACTCGGTGACGACCTGCACCGACCGCAGCGAATTGCCGCCGAGTGCGTAGAAATCGTCGTCGGCGCCCACCCGGTCCGTACCGAGCACCTGTTCGAAGGTGCGCGCGACCACCCCTTCCAGCCACGTGGACGGCTCCCGGAACTCGCCCACCTCGAAGACCGGGTCCGGTAGCCGCGAACGGTCCAGTTTCCCGGATGCGGTGAGCGGCAATGTATCCAGCGTCGTGAGCGTACTGGGCACCATGTACCCGGGCAGCTCGCTCGCCGCGTGCGCCAGGACCGCGGCGGTATCCACCGCACTGCCCGCGGCAGGCAGGACATACCCGACGAGGCGGTCTCCGGAGCCGTTGGAATGCACCGCCGCGACCGCCCGCGTGATGCCGGGGTACTCCGCGAGCACCGCCTCGATCTCGCCGAGTTCGATCCGCAGGCCGCGCAGCTTGACCTGGAAATCGGAGCGGCCCAGGTACTCCAGCTCGCCGTCGCGGCGCCACCGCACCACGTCGCCGGTGCGGTACAGCCGCCCGCCCGTGCCGTACGGGTCGGGCACGAAGCGCTCCGCGGTCAGACCCGGACGCGACTGATAGCCGCGGGCGATCTGGGTTCCCGCCAGATACAGCTCCCCGGCGACACCCGGCGGCACCGGGTGCAACCGCGAGTCGAGGACGTATGCCCGCGCGTTCCACACCGGGGTTCCCATCGGCATGCTCCCGACGTCGGCCTCGGTCACTCGATGCGCGGTCACGTGGACGGTGGATTCGGTCGGTCCGTACAGGTTGTCCAACTCGACCTCGGGCATGATCCGCCGGACCGCGGCCACCATCTCCGCGCCGAACGCCTCACCGCCCACGAGTATCGCGCGCAGCGACCCGAGAGGCTGAGCCGGTGCCGCGTCCGCGAACGCCGCCAGCATCGAAGGCACGAACGAGGTGATCGTAACCCCTTGGGCGGCAATCGTTTCGGCGAGATAATCGGGATCGCCGTGCCCGTCGGCCCGCGCGATCACCATCCGCGCGCCGACCATCAGCGTCGCGAACAACTCCCAGACCGAGACATCGAACGTCGCCGGCGTCTTCTGCAGCACTACATCCGACGGGTTCAGGTCGTAGGCCGCACACAGCCACCGCACCTGGTTCACCGCCGAACCATGGGATACCGCGACGCCCTTCGGCCGTCCGGTAGATCCCGAGGTGAACAGCACGTAGGCGAGGTTGTGCGGTCGCAGCGGTGCGATCCGATCGGCGTCGGTGACCGGCGCGTCATCGAATCCGGACAGGTCGATCCCGTCGAGACCGGACAGCTCGAGCACGGGTGCGGCGGTCGAGAGCATGTACGCGATGCGATCGTCCGGCAGGTCCGGATCCACCGGGACGTATCCGCCACCGGCGGCGTGCACCGCGTACACCGCGGTGACCTGGTCCAGCGAGCGCCGCATCCGCAACGCCACCAACGATTCCGGACGCACGCCGCGAGAGATCAGCCAGCGCGCCAGGCGATGCACGCGGGCGGCGAATTCGGCGTATGTCAGCGACTGCTCACCGGAGATCACCGCGGTCCGATCCGGGTACGTCCGGGCCGCCTCGGTGAAGGCCGAAGCCAGCGTCTCCTCCGGCGCGAGTACCATTTTCGTCGAATTCCACTGTGCCAGTACGGCTTCGCGTTCCTCGGGGGCAAGCAGCTCCACCTCGTACACCGGCTGCGCCGGATCCGCGGCCACGGCGTCGAGCATCCGCAGCAGCCGGTCCACCAGCGCCGTCACCGTGGTGGCGTCGAACAGGTCGGTCGCGTAGGTCACCGCACCGTTGATACCGGCCGGAGCGCCGTCCGGATCGTACGAGTCCGACACGGTGAACTGCAGATCGAACAGCGAGACATCGGTATCGGCCTCGAGCGTCGACACCGACAGCCCCGGCAGTTCGAACTCCGCGGTGGCCAGGTTCTGGAACGCCAGCATCACCTGGAACAGCGGATGATGGGCGTGCGAACGGACCGGGTTGAGCACCTGCACCAACCGCTCGAACGGCACGTCGGACCGGCCGAACGCGGCCAGATCGGTCTCCCGCACGTGTTCGAGCAACCGGGTGAACGTCATCTCCGGGTTCAGCCGCGTTCGCAGCACCAGGGTGTTGACGAACATTCCGACCAGATCGTCCAGTTCGGGTTCGCCGCGGCCCGCGTACGGGGTGCCGATCGCGACGTCGTCGGTATCGGCCAACCGGCCCAGCGTGGCCGCGAGCGCGGCGTGGAAGATCATGAACAGCGTCGTGTTGTGCGCTCGCGCCACCGCCTGCAACCTCGCGTGCAGATCGGCGGGCAGGTCGATCGGCACACTCGCGCCCGCGTAGGACTGCACGGGCGGGCGCGGCCGGTCGGTCGGCAGTTCCAGCAGCGCGGGCAGGTCCGCCAATTCGGTTGTCCACTGCTTGATCTGGGCGCTCAGCAGCGAACCGGGATCGTCCTCGGAACCGAGCACCTGCCGCTGCCAGATCGCGTAGTCGGCGTACTGGACCGGCAGCGGCGACCAGCCCGGGGCGTGCCCGCGCGTCCGTTCCGCGTACGCGGTCATCGTGTCCCGCGCCAGCGGAACCAGCGAGGATCCGTCACAGCAGATGTGGTGCAGCACGACCACGAGAACCGACTCGTCCTGCCCCACTTCGAACAGCCGAGCCCGCACCGGGGTTTCGATCGTCACATCGAACACCGCACCGGCGAACGCCGAGACCGATTCGGCCAGTTCGGATTCGGCGATCGAGACCACGGTGATCGGCGAGATGGCCGCCGCGACGGGCAGGACGACCTGCGACGGTTCGCCCTCCGAGTACGGGTACACGGTCCGCAGCACCTCGTGCCGGTTCAGCACGTCCTCGATGGCCGCGCGCAGTGCGTCCAGGTCGAGCCGCCCGGACAGCCGCAGCGCGATCGGGATGCTGTAGGCCGCGGACTCCGGTTCGAGCCGGTTCAGGAACCACATCCGCTGCTGTGCGTAGGACAGCGGGATCCGCCGCGGACGCTGCTGTTCGGTCAGCGCCACCCGGCCGGTGTCGGCGTGCGATTCGGCACGCGCGGCCAGTCGTGCGACGGTCGGCGCCTCGAAGACCATCGCCACCGGAATGGTCGCGTCCAGCGCCGCGCCGAGGCGCGCGGCGACACGGGTGGCGATGAGGCTGTTGCCGCCCAGGTCGAAGAAGTCGTCGTCGGCGCCCACCGGACCGGTGATACCGAGGACCTCGGCGAAAACGCCCGCCACGACTTCCTCGCTCACCGAGGACGGCGCCCGGAACCGCTTGGCCTGCACCACTGGTTCGGGCAGGGCCGCCCGGTCGATCTTTCCGTTCGGGGACAACGGCATCCGGTCGAGGATCATCACCGCGGCGGGCACCAGATAGGACGGCAGCGCCTCGGACAGCTCGGCGCGCAGTTGTTCGGCCGAGACGCTCACCCCGTGACCAGGCACCACGTAGGACACCAGCATCGCCGAGCCGGGGCCCGCGTCACGCGAGATGGTGACCGCGTACGCCAGGTCCGCGCGCGACCGCAGCACCGCGTCGATCTCACCGAGCTCGACCCGGTAGCCGCGAAGCTTCACCTGGAAATCGTTGCGGCCCAAGAACTCCAGCGACCCCTCGGAGTTCCGGCGCACCATATCGCCGGTGCGGTACATGCGACTTCCCGGTTCCCCGAACGGGTGCGCCACGAACCGCGCCGCACTCGTCGCGGTCTTGTTCAGGTATCCGCGCGCCAGCGCCGGGCCCGCGAGATACAGTTCCCCGGCCACCCCGACCGGCACCGGCCGCAGCCGGGCGTCCAGCACCAGGACCCGCAGACCGGGTAGCGGACCGCCGAGCGTCGGGCGCTCCCCCGGTTCGAGTGCACTCGTCGCCGTGGCGACCATCGTGGCCTCGGTCGGGCCGTAGAGCACGTGGAACTGCCGCGCACGCGCGAGATCGCTTCGCGCCCAGCGGTTCACCAGCTCCGCCGGTACCTCGTCACCACCGGACATCACCACGGCCAGATCGTCCAGCCCGGCCGGATCCACCGACGCGAGCGCGGCGGGAGTCAGGAACGCGTGCGTGATGCGCTGTGTTCCGAGGAATCGCGTCAGCTCGTCACCGCCGTAGATCCCGGTCGGCGCCACGACCAGCGCCCCGCCCCTGCCGACGGCCAGCAGTATCTCGAGCAGCGAGGCATCGAACGACGGCGAGGCGAAGTGCAGCACCCGCGACGCGCTGCCCGGTTCGAGGTCGCCGCGCAGCCCCGAGACGAAATCGGCCGTACCCGAGTGGGTGACGCCCACGCCCTTGGGTACGCCGGTCGATCCGGAGGTGAACACCACGTAGGCCAGGTTGGCCGCGTGCGGCGGCCGAACACGCTCGTCGTCGCCGATCGGGCCGCTCGCCGACGCGTCGATCCGGGCGGCGACCTCCGGGTCGTCGAGCACGATCCAGTCCACCGAACCCGACATCGCGCCGCGCGCTGAGGATACCGTAACGCCCAGTGCCGCACGGGAATCCGTCACGATCTGCGCGATGCGCCCGGCGGGATAAGCGGGGTCGACCGGCACATAAGGAGCACCCGTCCGGACCACGGCCCACCAGGACACGACCGATTCGATCGACCGCGGTATCGCGACCAGCACCGGGTTCTCCGGTCCGGCGCCCCGGGCGATCAGGGACCTCGCCAGGCGGTTCGCTCGCTCGTCGAGCTGTGTGTAGGTCAACGCGGTGGTTCCCGAGATCAGGGCGACACCGTCGCCGTTGTCCCGCACGGCCGCGGCGAACAGGTCCGTCAGTAGTTCCGGCGGCCGTTGCGCGGCCGGGAGGCGTGCTCCCACCTGTGAGGTGAGCAGCGAGCGCTCGTCGGGGTCGAGCCAGTCGATATCGCCGACCACGACGGCCGGATCGGCGGCGACGGCCTCCAGCACCCGCACGAGGCGTGCGACGAAGCCCGCCGCGGTCGCCTCGTCGAACTGGTCCCGGGCATAGCTCAGGATGCCCGAAAGCCCATGTGCCGCACCGGCGTCACCGGCATCCTCGGAGAGGATGAATTGCAGGTCGAACTGGCTGGCACCGGTGTCCACCTCGGCCCGCGAGATTCGCACGCCGGGCAGCGCCACGTCGACCGTGGATACGTTCTGGAAGGCCAGGACCACCTGGAACAGCGGGTGGCGGGCCGCGGATCGCTCCGGATTCAGCTCCTCCACGACCCGCTCGAACGGGACGTCGGCGTGCTCGAACGCGCGCAGGTCGGTCTCCCGGGCGCGCATCAGCAGATCGGTGAACCGCTCGCCGCCATCGACGCGGGTCCGCAGGGCGAGCGTGTTGACGAACATGCCCACCAGATCATCCAGGCCGGGTTCGGTGCGTCCCGCGATCGGCGTGCCGATCACGATGTCATCGGTGTCGCCCAGGCGGCCGAGGACCGCGGCCAGCGCCGCGTGCACGACCATGAACAGCGAAGTTCCTTGCGCGCGAGCCAGTTCGAGCAGCCGCTCGTGCACCCTCGGGTCGATCCGCACCGGTACCCGGCCACCCGACAGGGAGGCCGCGGCCGGGCGGGGCCGATCGGCGGGCAGATCGAGCCGGTCGGGTGCGCCCGCGAGGGTCGAACGCCAGAATTCCAGCTGCTCGGACATCAGCGAGCCCGCATCGTCCGCGGTGCCCAGCATCCGGCGCTGCCACCACGCGAAGTCCGCGTACTGGACCGGCAGCGGCTGCCATCGCGGCGCATGCCCGGCGATGCGGGCGGCGTAGGCGGTCATCACATCGCGCGCGAGCGGGCCCATCGACTGCCCGTCCCCGGCGATATGGTGCACCACCAGCACCAGCAGGAATTCCGCTGTGTCGCCGTCGTTCTCGGCGTCGAGCTGGAACAGCCCCACGCGCATCGGAACCCGCGCGGTCACATCGAACCCGCGCCGCACGAACTCGCCCACCGTGCCGGCGACCGCGTCGGCCCGCACTCGCAGCCTCTCCACCGGCACGCCGGGCTCGTCGAGCACGACCTGCCGCGGTTCACCCGAGAATTCCGGATAGATCGTGCGCAGTACCTCGTGCCGGGCCATCACATCGGCCAGGGCGGCGGCCAGCGCCGCGACGTCCAGCTGTCCCGACAGCCGCAGCATCACCGGAATGTTGTAGGCGGCCGAGTCCGGCTCGAAGCGGTTCAGGAACCACATCCGCTGCTGCGCCAGCGACAGCGGCACCGGGTCCGGATGTTCCCCGGCCACCAGGGGCAGCCGGCCCGCGCCGCGCAGTGTCGTTGCGAGAGCGGCCAATCCGCTCACGGTCGGGGCCTCGAACACCGATCGCACCGGCACGCGGGCGTCCAGCGCCGCGCCGATGCGCGCCACCACGGTCGCCGCGCTGAGCGAATCACCGCCCAGTGCGAAGAAGTCGTCGTCGGCCCCCACCCGCTCGACGTCGAGCACCTGCTCGAACGCATCGGCGACCAATTCCTCGGCCGCTGAGGACGGCGCCCGGAATTCCGTTGCGACGCTGACGGGTTCGGGCAGCCGCTCCCGATCGAGCTTGCCGTTGGCGGTCAGCGGCACCTCGTGCAGCACCAGCACCGCGGACGGCACCAGGTATCGGGGCAGCGTATCGGCCAGTGCCGCACGCAATTCCGTACCCGAAACCCTGGCCCCGGCCGCGGGCACGACATAGGACACCAGCGTCACCGGTCGCCCGCCGTCGCTGCGCGGCACCGTCACCGCATATGCCACATCCGCACGCGCGCCGAGGACCGCGTCGATCTCGCCGGGCTCGACCCGAGTGCCGCGCACCTTCACCTGGAAGTCGTTGCGGCCCAAGAACTCCAGTTCGCCGTCGGCGGTGCGCCGCACCATATCGCCGGTGCGGTACATGCGCTCGCCCGGCTTCGCGAACGGGCAGGCGACGAACCGCGCGGCGCTGAGCCCGCTCCTGCCGACGTACCCGTCGGCCAGTCCCGCGCCGGACAGGTACAGCTCGCCCACCACACCGTGCGGCACCGGCCGCAACCAGGTGTCGAGCACCATCGCCGCGGCCCGGCCGACCGGCCTGCCGATCGTGATCGGCGCGCCGGGAACCAGCGCGTCACCGGCGGTCGCCCAGATGGTGCTCTCGCTCGGTCCGTACAGGTTGACCATGGTGCGATGCGGCGCCCAGCGCTCGACCAGTTCGGGGCCGACCGCCTCACCGGCCGTCGCCAGCACACACAGTGCGCCCAGGCCGTCGGACGGGACCGTGGCCAGGGCAGAGGGCGTGACGACGGCATGCGAAATATATTCGCGCGACAGCAGTTCGGCCAGCTCCGGGCCGGCGTACACATCCGCGGGAGCGACGACCAGCCGGCCGCCCGAACCGTGCGCCATCAGCAGTTCGAAGATCGAGGCGTCGAAGCTGGGCGAGGCGACCTGCAGAACGACGGACCTCGGCCCGACGTACAGTATCCGCCGCTGTGCCGCGATCAGATCGGCCAGTCCGCGGTGGGTGACCAGGACGCCCTTGGGGATTCCGGTCGAACCCGAGGTGTAGCTCACCCAGGCCAGCTGATCCGGCCGAATCGGTTCGCCGCGTTCGGCATCGGTGATCGGCTCGGCTCCAGGCGCGACCTCGTCGCCGAGCGGCCGCTCCTGATCCAGGATCAGCCAGTCGACAGCGCGGGGCAGCGAGGTCCGCCCGGCCTCGCCGGTGATCCCGAGCGTGGCAGCGGAATCCGCGAGCAGGAATTCGATCCGCTCGGCGGGCAGGGTCGGGTCGATCGGCAGGAATGCCGCGCCGGTCTTGGCCACCGCCCACAGGCTCAGCACGGCCGCGGGCGATCGCGGCAGCAGCACGGCGACGATCCGACCGCGACGAGCCCCGTGCCGCAACAGGTTTCGGGCCAGCCGGGTGGAACGTTCGTCGAGCTGCCGGTACGTCCAGACCTCGGTGCCGTAGCGCATCGCGACCGCGTCGGGGTCGTCGGTCACGGAGGCGGCGAGTATCCGGTCCAGCGTGATCGGAATCGTGGGGCCGGCCACCAGCATCGGGGAGGACGGCACCGACTCCTCGTCGAGGGTCAGCTCACCGAGCCGGGCGGCGACGTTCGCGGTGATCCGGCTCAGCAGCGCGACCGTGCGGTCGAGAATGCGGCGCGCCGAGTCGGTGTCGAACTCCCGATCGTGGAAGCGCAGCACGATCCGCAGTCCGCGCGGCGCACCCTGCTCGTCCTGGGCCGGTTCCACGACCAGGCTCAGCGGGTACGGCGTGGCGTCCACGCCGCCGAGTTCGTCCACCCGCAGCCCGGCCGCGTCGACCAGTTGCTGCAGCGCGGTCCGGTCGACCGGGAACGACTGGAAGGTTATCGCCGTGTCGAAGAGTTCGGGCAGCCCGACGCTGCGGTGGATCTCGGGCAGGCCGATGTGGTGGTGATCCAGCATGCGGGCCTGACCAGCCTGGATGCCGGTCAGCAACTCGCGCACCGTCATCGCCGGCGCGAGCTGGACCCGCACCGGAATCGTATTGAGGAACATGCCGAGGGTCTGTTCGACCTGCGGCAACTCCGCGGGCCTGCCCGAGACCGAGGCGCCGAAGATCACATCGGTCTCACCGGTCAGAACGCGCAGATTCAGCGCCCAGGCCGCCGAGACGACGGTGTTGACCGTGACCTCCGCGTCCGCGGCGGCCGATCGGAGTTCCTCGAACAGATCCGCCGCCAGCTCGGCCTCGACCTCGCCGGCCGAGATCGAGCCCGCCGCCCCGGATCCGCGCGACACCCGGGTGGGCGAGTCGACATCGGAGAAGGCCTGTGCCCAAGCGGCTTTGGCGACAGAGCTGTCCTGTCTGCGCAACCAGGCCAGATAGTCGCGATAGGACGGCGCGGGCCCGGCGGTGCCGATGTGCGCGGGAGATCCGTAGTAGTCCAGCAACTCTCGCATCAGCAGCGGCATCGACCAACCGTCGAGGATGACATGGTGATTCGTGACGAGCAGCCGGAAGGACCCGGGAGCCAGGCGAATCAGCGTGAACCGCACCAGCGGTGCGACCGACAGGTCGAACCCCGCCGCCTCGTCCGCCGCGGCGATGTCCTCCGCCGAGCCCACCTCGTCGTCATCGGTCAGATCGATGTCCCGGAACGGGACCTCGGCGTGGTTCAGCACGACCTGGCACGTCCCGGCGGAGGTCTCCACGAAGGCGGCCCGCAGGATGTCGTGCCGGTCGACCACGGCCTGCGCGGCGCGGCGCAGGCGTTCGGCGTCGACCTCGCCCGAGAATCCGATCGAGGTCTGGACCGTGTAGTTGTCCTCGGCGTCCGGATCGTAGGTCGAGTGGAAGTGCACACCGGACTGCATGGGCGACAACGACCAGATCTCGGACAGGTCGTGATAGTCCCGCTCGAGCCGATCGATATCCTCTCGGCCGAGTTCGACGAGCGGGGCACGGTCCGTTTCGCCGGTGGCCCGCGCGCCGTTCGCCACCGCGGCGAGGGCCGCGACGGTCTTGGCCTCGAACACATCTCGCGGGGTGAGGTGCAGCCCGGCGGATCTGGCCAGCGCCACCATCCGCATCGACACGATGCTGTCCCCGCCGAGCGCGAAGAAGTTGCTGTCCGCGGAGACGGCGTCCAGGCGCAGTACGTCGGCGAAGAGTTTCGCGATGACCAGCTCCGCCGGCGTGGACGGCGCCCGGCCGCCCGCGACGGCTGGGCCGAAGGCACGCTGCCGCAACGCGTTCCGGTCGATCTTTCCGGTCGGCGTGCGCGGCATCCGGTCCAGTTGCACGATCGCGGCGGGGTTCATGTACCGGGGCAGGGTGCTCGCGAGATCGTGGGTCAGCGCCGGGATATCCACCCCGGCCGCCGACGCGGAGACGACGTAGCACACCAGAACCGGTTCGCCCGCAGGCCCTTCCGCGACGACGGTCGCGACGCTCGCCACATCCGGATACCGGGCCACGTGGGCATCGATCTCGCCGGGTTCGATCCGCAGTCCGTGGATCTTGACCTGCTGATCGCAGCGGCCCAGGTATTCCAGGGCCAGTCCGGTGCGATCGCGGACCCAGCGCACGGAATCACCGGTGCGGTAGATCCGCTCGCCGGTGGCCGACCTCGGATCCGCGACGAACCGCGCGGCGGTCACACCGGGGCGATCGACGTAGCCGCGCGCCAGCCCGGGCCCACCGAGGTAGAGCTCCCCGGCGACCCCGATCGGCACCGGCCGGAGCCACATGTCCAGGACCAGCGCGGACATACCGCGGATCGGACCGCCGATCGTCACCGGCTCGCCGGGCAGCAGAGCATCCGAACCCGTTGCCCAGATGGTGCTTTCGGTCGGCCCGTAGTGATTCATCAGCCGCCGCCCGGACGCCCACCGGGTCACGGTGTCCGGCCCGGTCGCCTCGCCGACGACCGCCAGTGTCGTCAACGACGGGATCCGGGACGGGTCCATGGTGTTCAGCACGGACGGCGTCAGGATCGCGTGGGAAACCTGTTGCGCGCGAATCAATTCCTCGAGGTCGACGCCGCCGTACACCTCCGGCGGGGCCACCACCAGACATGCGCCGCTGCTGTGTGCCAGCAGCACCTCCGACACACAGGCGTCGAATCCCGGCGACGCGACCTGCAGCACCGCCGCGTCGGGGCCCGCCGCGAACGCCTCGGCCTGCGCCGCGACGAGATCGGCCAGACCTCGATTGGCCAGCTGCACGGCCTTGGGCTTACCGGTCGATCCGGACGTGTAGATCACGTACGCCGCGTTGTCGGCGCGCACCTCCCCGGTCGCCGGCGGTGTGCCGGATGCGTGCACCGGCTCGGCCTCGGCGTCCAGCGCCAGCCAATCGACGGTATTCGGAAGGCCCTGTGCCACAGCGCTTGTCGTTAGTCCGGCACAGGTTCGGGTATCGGACAGCAACTCCGCGGTGCGCGCGGTGGGATTGCCGGGATCCAGCGGCAGGAACGCGGCGCCGGTGCGGGCCACCGCCCAGATCGCGACGGCCAGTTCGGCCGAACGGGGAACAGCCAGTGCGACAATCGATTCGGCGCGAGCGCCGCGCTCGGTCAGCCACCGCGCCACCGCGTCCGCGCGCCGGGCGAGTTCCCGATAGCTCCAAGTGGTCGCGCCGGATCGTACGGCCACCGCGTCCGGGTACCGTCGCGCGGTGTCCCACAGGATCTCACGCAGCACCGCGTCGGCGACCGGCTCGGCGCCACGAGCCGAAACCAGCTCCGCGAGTTCGGACTCCGCGCCGGAGGAGAGCGTGGCGACCTTCCGATCCGGGTCGGCGACGATCTGGGTGAGCAGCAGCTCGAAACGGTCCAGCAGTGCCCGCGCTTGGTCCTGGTCGAACCGGTCGAGGGCGAATTTCAGTGCGACCGTGTAGGTTCCGGACGCGCCATCGTCCGCGCCGCCGGGCCGCGGCGGGGTCACCTGCAGGCTCAGCGGATACGGCGTGGCGTCGTGTGCGTCGATACCGACCAGGCGCAGGCCCGCGGCACCGAGGTTGCGCGTCAACAGATCCTGGTCGACGGGGTAGGACTCGAGCACCGTCGCGGTGTCGAACATGTCCGCGATCCCGGTGATCCGTTGCAGCTCCGCCAGGCCGATGTGCGAATGTTCCACCATCGCAGCCTGTTCGGATTGCGCGCGCGCGAGCAGTTCGGCGATCGTTTCGCCCGGATCGAGCCGCACGCGCACGGGTAGCGTGTTGACCAGCAGACCGACCATGCGGTCGATCTCCGGGATCTCCGGCGGACGCTGGGAGACGGTGTTGCCGAACACCACATCGGACCGTCCGGTCGCGAGCGCGACCAGCAAGGCCCACGCCACCTGCAACGACGTATTCGCGGTGACGCCGTGCGAGCGGCCCAGATCACCGATCGCGGCGCTGGTCGCGGCGTCCAGATCGAGGGCGACCTCGCCGTTGCGCACGGTTCCGGCCGGGTCCGCGCCGGTGGTGATTCGCGTCGGACTGTCGACTCCGGCGAGCATCCGCTGCCACGCGGCCACGGTGGCCTCGTGGTCGCGCGCCCCCAGCCACCGCAGGTACTCCCGGTACGAGCGGGGCGGCGCGAGCGCGGCGGTGTCGCAATCGGATACGTACAGCGCGAGCAGCTCGTGGATCAGCAGCGGCATCGACCAGCCGTCCAGCACGAGGTGGTGGTTCGTGACGATCAGCCGGTACGAATCCGCGCCGGTGCGCACCAGGTGGAAACGGATCAGCGGCGGCCGGGCGGGGTCGAACGCCGCCGCCTGCGCGGCCGCGAGGCGATCGAGCGCATCGGAACGCGCATCGGCGTCGGCGACCTCGGCGACGCTGCTCGCACCCCAGGCGACCGCGACATCGCCCGAGACGATCTGCCGCGGCCCCGCGGCGCTCTCCACGAATGCTGTGCGCAGGCTGTCGTGCCGGTCGACGAGCACCTGCGCCGCGCGGTGCATCCGCTCGCCGTCCACCGTCCCGGTGAACGTCAGCGCCGCCTGCACGATGTAGCCGTCGTCATCGTCGTCGGCGTAGACCGTGTGGAACAGCAGCCCCGCCTGCAACGCCGTCAGCGGCCACACATCGGTCATCGCCGGGTATTCGCGCAGCCAGCCGTCGATATCGCTCTGGGACACCTCGACCAGCGCGAAGTCCGACGGTGTGAAGACCTGCGCGGTAGCCGTGCGCGCGTGTTCGGCGAGTCCGCTCAGCGCCTGCGCCCACAGCCCGGCGAGTTCGGCGACCTGCTCCTCACGCAGAATCCGCGAGGCGAAATCCCAGGTCGCGTCGAGCTGGAGTCCGTCGGGCCCCGGCTCGGCGATCGCGTTGACATCCAGTGCCGCGGACAGCGCCATCGCCGGATCGCTGGTGCCGGTGAGGGCGGTGAATTCCGTTGTGGGCGTCCATGGTCCGGAGAGTTCCGCGGTACCGACCCGTCCCAGATAGTTGAAGCTGATCTGCGGTTCGGGCAGGCCCGCGAGTTCGGCGGCCCCCTCGGGATCGAGGTAGCGCAGCATATCGAAGCCGATGCCGTGGTCGGGCACCGCGCGCAGTTGCTCCTTGACCTGCCGCAGTGCCAGCCCCGCGGCCGCACCGCCCGCCAGCGCGTCGTCGAGGTCGATCTCGGCGAGACCGATCCGCAGCGGGTAGCGGCTGGTGAACCAGCCCACCGTCGCGCCGAGATCCGCGCCGGGGACGGCGTTCTCCTCGCGGCCGTGACCCTCGAGCGAGATCAGCTCGTCCGCGACCGCCGTACCGTGCCGCCGTCGCCACGCACCCAGGGCCAGCAGCAGCGCGGTCAGCAGCGGCTCGTTGGCGCCGCAGTGAAAACGTTCCGGAATGGTGGTGAGCACGGCGTCGGCGACCTCGGCCGGAACGCGCTGATGCACCCGGTCCGAGGTGGCGCCGAGGTCCAGGCCCGGGTCGAGCGGGCGCGACCCGAGCAACCGATCCCCCTGTCCCAGAATGTCTTTCCACATCTCGAGCTCAGCGGACCGGCGGTTCGCCGCCTGCTCGACCAGGCCGTGCGCCCAGCGGCGGAACGAGGTGGTCGCCGGGGCGAGCTGCGATTCGCCGCCGTCGGCGGCCTGCGACCAGGCCTGCGCCAGGTCGGCGAGCAGAATGCGCCACGAGACCGCGTCGACCGCGAGGTGATGGATCACCAGCCACAACAGATCGGGCCGGGAACCGTCGACGTCCTGCAGCCATACCGCTTGCACCAGAACGCCTTCGGCCGGATCCAGGCGATCGGCTGCCTGTTGCAGCTGCCGGTCGACCTCGTCGGCGTCGCGGTGCTCGAGCCGCACCTCCGCGAGCGCGGCGTCGGCGTCGACCGCCCCTTGCCCGAGTACCTCGACGAAACCGTCGGGCGACTGCGCGCCCCGCAGCACGGCGCGCAGCATGTCGTGCCGGTCGAGCAGGATCCGCAGCGCGCGCACCAGGCCCGGTCGGTCGACGTCCTCGGGCAGCTGCACCAGCGCGGCCTGCGCGAATCGGTCGTAATGCCCACGGGCGATCATGGCGCGCACGATCGGGGACAGCGGCATCGACCCGACGCCGGCACCGGACAACTCGGCCAGCACGGGAGTATCGCCCACCTCGGCCGCGGTGGCAGCCAGACCCGCAACGGTCTTGTGCGCGAACACATCCTGGGTGGAGAAGCTCAGGCCCATCGTCTTAGCGCGCGCCACCAGCCGGATGGACAGAATGCTATCACCGCCCAGAGCGAAGAAACTGTCGTCCGCACCGACTCTCGGCACACCGAGCACCTCGGCGAACAGCTCCGCCAGCGCCTTCTCCCGGGGAGTGGCCGGTGCGCGCCCCTGCGGCGCGGCCCCGAATTCCGGTGCGGGCAGGGCCTTGCGGTCGAACTTGCCGAACGCGTTCACCGGAAGGGCGTCCAACGGGCACAGCACTGCCGGAACCATATGCGGCGGAAGGGATTCGCGGGCGAAGCGCTGCAGCTCGACGATATCGATCCGGCGGCCCTCGACCGGGACGACGTACGAGGCCAGCACGGTCGTGCCGACGTTGTTCGGCACCGGCACCGTGACGGACTGGTCGACGTCCGCGTGCGTGGTGAGGGTGTCGTCGATCTCGCTGGGCTCGATCCGATAGCCGCGTATCTTGACCTGAAAGTCGCTGCGCCCCAACAGTTCCAGCGCGATTTCCGAATCCTCGCCGCTCCACCGCGCGATATCGCCGGTGCGGTACATCCGCTCGCCGGCGTCGCCGTACGGATCGGCGACGAACCGCGCGGCGGTCTCCCCGAACAGATGGCTGTATCCCCGGGCCAGGCCCGGCCCGGCCAGGTACAACTCGCCGGCGGTGCCCTTGGGCACCGGTTGCAGGGTCCGGTCCAGCACCATCGCCGAGACGCCGCGGATGGGGCCGCCGACGGTGTGCGACCGGTCGGCGCGCAATGCGGCGCCGACGGCGGTCACCGTGGTCTCGGTCGGCCCGTACTCGTTGTACATGGACAGCGATCGCGTCCACCGCTCGATGACATGCGGTGCGCACACGTCACCGCCGACCACGACGACCTTCAGATCGGCCGTTCGATTCGGGTCCACGGTCGCCAGCATCGCGGGCGTCAACGTCAAGTGGGTCACGTGCTCATCGGCCAGCAGCCGCGTCAGCGGCTCGCCGCCGGTCACCTCGGGCGGCACCACCACCAGCGTCGATCCGTTCGCGAAACAGGTCAGGAACTGCTCCAGCGAGGCGTCGAAACTGGGTGAGAGCGCATAGGACACCCTCGATGTGCTGTCGACGCCGTACGTCGCGGCGCGATCGGCGATGAGGTTGGCCAGACCGGAGTGCGTGACCTGCACGCCCTTCGGCAGTCCGGTCGAGCCGGAGGTGTAGGTCAGGTACGCGATGTTGGACGGCCGCAGCGGCCGGATCCGCTCGTCGTCGGCGATCGGGCCGTCGGCGGCCTGGTCGCAGGCGAGCACGGTCGCAGGGTCGTCGAGGGTTACCAGGCGCGTCGTCGACGGGAGCCGGTCGGCGAGGGCGCCGACCGTGACCGCCACGTTCGCGCCGCTGTCGGCGATCATGTGCGCGATCCGCTTCGCCGGATAGTCCGGTGCCAACTGCACGAAGGCCGCGCCGCATTTGGTCACCGCCCAGGTCGCCATGACGGATTCGGACGAGCGGCGCAGCAGGATCGCCACGACGGTGTCCGGCCCGCAGCCCAGAGCGATCAGATGCCGGGCGAGCCGGGAGGATTTCTCGTCCAGCTCGCCGTACGTCATCGATCGGCCGGACGAGGCGATCGCGGGAGCGCGGCGAGCGCGGCGAGCGCTCTCGGTCAGAATGTCCGGCAGCAGCCGCGGCCGGACCCCGCCGGGACCGCGCACGGGCAGCAGTTCGGACCGCTCCGCACCTTCCAGCAGCGGCAGCCGATCGACCGGGTATTCCTCGCCCCCGTCGAGGAACTCCCGCAGAAACATGAGAAACCGCTCGTGGTGCCCGGCCAGTTCCGACGTGCTGTATGCACTCGGATTGCCCTGGAAATCGATATGGGTACTGTCCCGGCCCGCACCCGGATAGATATTGACGAAAAGGTCGGCGGTCGGGCCGGAGGTGAGCACGTTGAGGCGTCCGGTGGTATTGCCCAGAACGACCTCGTTCTCGACCATCATGATATTCACGGCCGGACCGAATGACGCCGCCTCGTCACGGGCGATGCCCATATCGTGGAATATGTCCTCCTGCCGGTAACGCTGCCGCCGCAGCGCACTGGTCAATTCGCTCTGCGTGCCGGTGATCACCTCGCCGACGGTGCGGCCCGCGACCCGCACGCGCAGGGGCACGACATTCGCCACCATCCCGCCGGAACGGCGCAGTACCGCGGAATGCCGGCCGGAAACGGGCAGGCTCAGCAACACCTCGTCGCTCCCGGTCATCCGGGCCAGATAGGACGCGAAGGCCGCGACGATGACCGGGGTGACGCTCGTGCCGCGCTCGCGCACGACCTCGTCCAGCGCACGCGCGGTGCGCTCCGGCAGCGGCGTGCTGACCAGGATCGGATGAATGGTGGGCTTGCCCACCCGATCGGCCAGGCTCACCACGGGGGGCGCGTCGGCCAGATGTTCGGTCCAGTACGCGCGGTCGTTCTCCATGCGCGACGAATCACGGTATGCGAGATCCTGTTCGACCACCTCGCCGATATCACGGGCGGCGGGCGGGGGAGCCTGCTCGCCGGCGATCCACGCGTTGTACAGCTCGGTGATGCGGTGCATCATCGTCACCGCCGCGAATCCGTCGAGCGCGATGTGGTGGGCCCGCTGATACCAGAGGTAATGTTCCCCGCCGACCCGGTAGATCACACTCGCCATCAAGTCGTCGCGCAGCAAATCCAATGGGGCCGAATACTCTTCGACCATCAGCCGGCGTGCCGTGGCGACCGGGTCGGGCTGCTCGCGCAGGTCCACGATCGATACCGGCGCGCCCTCGCCGTCGTCCACGAACTGGCGTGGTTCCCCGTCGACCTCGATCAGATGCAGATGACCGGACCCGAATTCGCGGCTGGCGGCCTGACACGCCTCGACCAGCAGATCGGTATCCAGCTCACCGACGATCTCGACATACTGCGCCACGGATATCGGCGACGACTCGGCAAGGTGCTGGGCGAACCAGATTCCTCGCTGGGCCGCGGTCAAAGGGCGCACATCGAAGGACGGCCGTCCCCCGGCCATGCCATTGTTCGATTGGGGCATATCGATCTCCACAGCTCTTCCCCTGCCGCGCCACAGCGATCGGGTTATGTTTCTGCAACAATTCCGATGCCGACGCGATAGATGTTTGCGGTTTAATAACTGCGTTCGAGTTTCCGCTCATGAACGACTCATCGCAGTTGACGTCCGCTCCGCCGGCTCCCACCGACAGCCCCGATTCCCGGACGACTCAGTCATGTCTCTATCGTCTGGCCTTTGCCAACCCGAACCACAGGGACCAAGGTCACAAACGCTGGGTGCCCTTCGCCCTTGCACATTGAAAGTCGCCAAAGAATTGCTGCGCCCTCAAAGTCGACGCAAACCGGCTACGGAACCGTCAGACGGGTGAAACAACTGCCGTTCAGAGCAGTAAATCAGCTATGGCGCGGCTAAATATTCTTTGAGAATGACCGCCGGGAAAACGCGGATGAAACCATTCAGCTCTAACCCTCACATCGACGTCTAGAGTCGGGCCGCATGGACACGGCTACGGTTCTCGGCAGGCCACCGGAGCCGCCCGCGCCCGACGCCGATTCCCCTCCGGGGCATGATGAAAGTTCCGATTCGAACCATCGAGGAGTCAGCGTATGCCCCGTATCGCGACCGCCGACCATGTCGAACTGACCACGCTGCTGGAGTTCCTGCGACCCCGGCACCGCGGCGTACTGATCACTTCCCGCGCCGACGGGAGTCCGCAGATGTCGCCCGTGACCTGCGGCGTCGATTCCGGGGGACGCATCGTGGTCTCGACCTATCCGGCTCGCGCCAAGGCCGTCAACGCGCGACGGAACCCGCGGGTGTCGATCTGCGTACTGTCCGACGAGTGGAACGATGCGTACGTCCAGGTCGACGGGCGCGCCGAGGTGCTGGACATGCCGGAGGCGCTGGAGGGCCTGGTCGATTATTTCCGCTGCATCTCCGGCGAACATCCCGACTGGGACGAATACCGCGAGGCGATGGCCCGGCAGAACAAATCCCTCATCCGCATCCACATAGAACGCTGGGGGCCGGTCGCCACCGGCGGATTCCCCCCGCCCGCGGATTCCTGACCCGTCAGGCCGGAGACTCGATCCGGCGCTCGGTGATCGGCACGCTCAGCGAGACTCCGTTGAGATCCAGATAGAGCACCCGCTCGGTGACCGATACCCCGAGGGCGTTGCGGCGTTCGAGCGCGGCCACGGCGGAATCGACCACGGCCCGCTCGAAACCGAATACCGGAATCTGCGAAGCGCGGTAAATTCGCTTGCCGGACAACGCCGTCAACACCTTGTCCGGATCCCGATGGGTGTACACCGCCACGCGATCGGCCGATTTGGCGCCGCGATGCAACCGATCGGCATCGGGCGCTCCGACCTCGATCCACGCGGTCAACCGTCCGCTGAGATCACGCACCAGCACCGCGGGCTCGTCGGTGCACGACACGCCGCCGTCGCTGAACGCGATTCCCTCCTCGTACTCGAGGCAGTACGCCAGAATTCGCGTCACCATGAATTCGGCCGTCTCCGACGGATGCCGAGCCACCCGCAACTCGAAGTCCGCATAGATCCCCCGATCCACATCGGCCAGTTGGACCGTGAACGTATACAGAGTCGCGCCGAGTGCCACAAGTCCCCGAGCTTAGCCCGTCGCCACCGGCGGATTCTCCCTGTCCGAGGATTCCCGGCCTCTCAGCCCGATGGCAGAACCATCAAGCTCTTCCGCCAGCCGGTACCCCCACTGCTCGGCGATGATCGCACCGCGCCTGCGCGCAGCCTCATCCGCGCCGACCCGCTCGCGGTACGCATCTCTGTCCCACTTGCTGAAACTGCCCATACTTCCCACCCTCGACACGCTTCGGGAGTAGGACTACCGGACGAGTTCCTCGAGAAGGAACTCACCGACGACCACATGCTCCAGGTACACCGATCCGTCGCGATGCATCCGATGCAGGCGGTACTCGCGAGCATGAGCGTCGAGCCGGAATTCCAGGACCTCGGCGATCTGGTACTTCACATCGAGCACGACCACCAGGTACAGCGGAATTCCGGCGCGGGCGTACTGCACCTTCTTGTCGAGTAGGTCCTCCGCCGCGGTCGACGGCGAGGAGACCTCGACCACGATCAGAGCATCGTGCGCCTCGGGCTTCGCGCCGGCCTCATCCAGGCAGCGATATACGACCACATCGGGTCGGCGGAAGGTGAATCGCGGGACCCGCCACAACACCACGTCGATATCGGTATCGACTCTGACGCAGGGCTCGGTCGAGGGGAGCGACTCGAGAGCGTTCGCCATACGGCGGGCGATCCGGTTGTGCTCAGGGGACGGAGATTCACAGACGATCACATGTCCGTGGACCACCTCGATACCGCGAGCGATAACCTCCGGCAGTCGCCGGTATTGTTCCTCGGTCATCTCGTGTGGCAGCGAATCCACCGATTGGATCGTCATGCAATGAGCGTACCGAGTGCGGGCGCGGGCAGTGGTCAGTGATCGGCGGCCGCGTAAACCTCGAGATTCGACTCCTGTTGCGGTCAGTGTGCGCTCGCTGTCGCCGGCTCCTTCGGTGGGGTTGTGCGGGCAACGGTGGTGGTTTGCTTCGATGTGGTTGTCGTGCTTGGGGTTTCGGTTGCCGACGTGGTGGCCGGTGCGGGGGTTTCCGGGGTGCGAGCGACCGCGGTCGCCTTGGGCTCGGTGGTTGTCGTGGTGGGATGGGGTGCGGTTGTCGTGGTGGTGGGGGACGCCGTCGTCGTGGGGGCCGCCGACGTTGTCGTCGTGGCGGGGGCGGTTGTCGTGGTCGGGGTCGCTGTCGTGGTCGATGCGGCCTTGGTTTCGGCCGCGGCCTTGTAGGCGGCCTGGACATCGGTCGCGTCGGGCTTGGCGGTGGTGTCGATCTGCTTGCCCGCCTGGGCCTGCTGGGCCAGGTGGGTGAGCCAGGCCGCGGCGTATTCGGCCGAGGTCAGCGGCTTTCCGTCGGCGGTGCTCGAATCGCGCCAGTAGTCGAAGTGGTGGCCTGTGCCGTTCGGGCCGAGGGTGAGTTGATACGGATCGCTCAGGATCACCGGAATCGTGTTCTGATTGGTCACGATCAGGCCGACGACCTCGTTGAGCACCTTCTGCGGCAGATAGGCCAGCGGCGCCAGCTCGTCGGTCGAGATCGATTGCGCCGGAGCTGGATCCGCCTGCTGCTGACCGGGCTTGTACCCCGGCTCGGACACCTTCAGCAGCACCTGGAGCAGAGTTTCCTTACTGGCCATCCAATTCGGCTGCGACCGGATGTATTCGAAGGCGTTGTAACCGATCCGGGCCAGTACGGTCGCGACGTCCTGCCCGGTCGCGGGGGTCAGTCCGTCGGCCTGCAGCTTGTCCACGTTCAGCTGCCGCCCGACGTTGGCGGCCAACTGCAGCAGCGAGATGTTCTGCGGCGCGGCGCAGGTCAGATCGCCCTCGGAACAGAACGAGGCGACCTTGCCGTCGAGCGAGCCGAAATCACCGCTGTTGTCCGGCAACGCGCCCTGACCCGAGATCGGCGTCGTCCCGTTCTGGTACTTCTGGTCGAAGCCGTCGGGGTTGCTGTAGGGATTCTGGGCACCCGGGAACGGACCGTCCCCCGCGGACCGGCCCGAATCGGCAAGAATGACCACACCGGTCACGCTGGCGGGATCGACGATCGCGTAGGAGCCGTTCTTCGCGGGCTCCTGATGGCCGACCTGCATGGCCACCCGGCGCACCACATCCGCACCCTCGCTGTAGCCGACGATGGCGAATTTCGTTGCGGGACAGGCCTGTTTGATCTGCTCCATCACCTTCTCGGTATTCGCCACGCCCGCGTCCACCGCGTCCTCGTAGCTGTTCATGTTCGCCGGATAGGAGATGTAGACCGCCGCGTACGAGCCGGGGCCGACCTTGCCGTTCGGCGCGTTCACCACCGGATCGACCCATTGGCTGTGATAGTCGTCGGACAGCGCGGCGGGCAACTCCTTGCCGTCCGCTCCGACCAGCAGCTTCGTCGTGGCCGCGGAAGGGCTGTCGTTACGCCCGGCGACCGAGATGGTCACCATGTCGTGACAGTCGGTGACCGACGAGATCAACCGCGGCGCGGCCGTGCGCGGCCCCCCGTCGGGCAGTACCGCGACAGCGACGGCGACCGCTGTGCCCAATATCACGGGCGCCGCGACGGCCGCCGTAAAGCGATGGCGCACAACGAATGTACGTTTGCGTGCCCAGAATTCACGAGATGACATGCCCGATCCCCATTCCGAAGTGACGAGTGGAGGAACCGGCCTCCCCGAGGACCATGTGCCATACGGAACGTCGTCACGGACGCCATGGGCGTTACGAAGACTGGACAATCGACCGGAAACTGGATGCCGGCGGTATGCCGCGATTCCTGTCGTACCCCTGTGGCAGGGTGTGCCCCAGCACGCACGACCGCCGACCCGGTGCCGGATCGACAGCCGAACCGGATGTCGGGCAGGATGTACGGCGCGGGACAGGCAACTGGAGGGAGCGAGGGCACATGCTGCGGTTGATCATCGGTATTGCGGCCGGATACGTACTGGGCGCGAAGGCCGGGCGGGTCCGCTACGAGCAGATCAGCAAGACCACACGTGCGATCACCGAGAGCCCGGTCACTCGCAAGCTCGTCCAGGCCGGCCGCCAGAAACTGTCCGACAAGCTCAGCACGCAGCCCAAACTCGAGCCGATGGAACCGATCGACGAGCGCACCACGGTGCTGGTGCCGCACGATCAGCTGCGCGGCTGAGGGCTACCGCTCAACCGGATCAGGTGGCGGCGAAATCGCCCGAGTTCCCCATCGCCTGCGCCTGCAGACTCCTGCGGTACTGCTCGAGCGCGACCAGATCGCCGAACAGGGCCATGTACGCCTCGGGCTGCTCGGTCGAGGAGATGCGCTGCAGCTTCGACTTCAGCTCCGCGACCTGACGACCCACCCACGCCTCCTGGGTGCGCGCGAGCACGCCGGTGATGAAGCGCTGGACGTCATCGATCGATTTGATCGGCAACGGCAGCGCGGCCAGTTCGGAGACCAGCGCCCGCAGCGTGAGATCGTCGGTGTGGTCGGCGACCCGGGCCACCCATTCGGCGCCGCCGATTCCGGCCGAGGTTCCGCCGGACTCGGTGATCGCCGAGCGCACGGCGACGTACGCCGGATGTGTGAACGCCTCCGGCTCGATCGCGTCGAATGCCGGACCGGCCAGCGCCGGATATTGCAGTGCCGCGGCCAGCGCGTGACGCTGCGGCAGCAGCACGGGATCGTTCGGATTCAGCGGAGCCGCCGGACGTTCGACGGCGGGCTGCGCCGCGGGCTCCGCGCCTGGCCGGCGCGCGGCGGCCGATGATCCGTTGCCCTGGGTGCGGTTCCGGCGCGCCTCGTCGCCGACCCGGCGAACCACCATCTGGATGTCGTCCCAGCCGATCCAGCCCGCCAACCGCGTCGCGTAGGCCTTGCGAGTGGCGTTGTCGGTGATCTGCGCGACCACGGGCACCGTGCGCCGCAACGCCTCGACCTGTCCCTCCGCGGAGTCCAGATCATATTGCGCGAGATAGCCCTTCACGATGAACTCGAACAGCGGGATCCGGCGCGCGACCAGATCCTTCAACGCCGCATCGCCCGAACGCTGACGCAGCTCGCACGGGTCCTGACCGTCCGGCGCGATGGCGATGTAGGTCTGCATGGCGATCTTCTGATCGCCCGCGAACGCCTTCTGCGCCGCCGCCAGACCGGCCTCGTCGCCGTCGAAGGTGTAGATGAACTCACCGCTCATCCAGGTGTCGTCCATCAGCAGACGGCGCAGCAGCGACAGATGTTCGCCGCCGAAAGCCGTACCGCAGGACGCCACAGCCGTTTTCACCCCGGCCATGTGCATCGCCATCACGTCGGTGTAGCCCTCGACGACCACCACCTGACGCCCCTTGGCGATCTCCCGCTTGGCGTGGTCGAGGCCGAACAGCACCTGAGACTTCTTGTACAGCAACGTTTCCGAGGTGTTGATGTACTTCGCGGTCATCTGGTCGTCGTCGAACAGCCGACGCGCGCCGAAGCCGATCACCTCGCCGCCGAGATTGCGGATCGGCCACAGCAGCCGCCGGTGGAACCGGTCGATCGGCCCGCGCCGCCCCGGCTTGGACAGGCCCGCCGCCTCGAGCTCCTTGACGTTGAATCCCTTGCGCAGCAGGTGTTTCGTGAGGGTGTCCCAGCCGCCGGGCGCGTAGCCGCAACCGAACTGCTGCCAGGCCGCCGCGTCGAACTGCCGATCGGTGAGGTACTTGCGCGCGGTCTCGGCCTCGGGCTCGCGCAACTGCGCGATGTAGAACTCGTGCGCTGCGGCATTGGCCGCGACCAGCCGCGCCCGGGTGCCACGATCGCGCTGCACCGAGGTGCCGCCACCCTCGTAGTTGATCTTGTAGCCGATCCGATCCGCCATCTGCTCGACGGCTTCGACGAATCCGACATGCTCCATCTTCTGCAGGAAGGCGAACACATCGCCGCCCTCACCGCAGCCGAAGCAGTGGAACAGCCCGTGATTGGGCCGCACGTGGAACGACGGCGACTTCTCGTCGTGGAACGGGCACAACCCCTTCAGCGAATCGGCCCCAGCCCGCTTGAGCGCGACGTACTCCCCTACGACATCCTCGATCCGCACTCGCTCACGAATTGCCGCGATATCGCGATCAGGAAGTCTACCGGCCACGGGGTCCGAGTCTAGCTCCCCCGCCTTGCCACGACTTCAGCCTGCTCCCCGCCTCCGCCGGGGCGAGACAGCCGCCGAGGCCGGATCCCACCATCGCCGGGTGGTACCGAATATGGCATGAACAAGACGACCGTCTACCTTCCCGACGAGCTGAAGGCCCGGCTCGACGCGGAGGCTACGGCCACTGGCGTCAGCAAAGCGGAACTCATCCGCCGTGGTATCGCGATGTTGCTGGACGCATCCAAGCGCCCGCGCAACGACGCACCGCTGCCGGTCTTTCGCAGCGGACGTCCGCGCAGTGCCGATGAAATGCGTGAGGACATCTGCCTGGAGATCAAGCAGCGGTCGGCTCGTCGGTGATCATCGTCGCCGACACCTCGGCACTCTTCGCGGCATTCGACGCCGACCAGGCCGAGCACGAACTGGCAGTGGCGGTCATGGAACACGAGAGACTGGTGATATCACCACTGGTACTCACCGAATTGGACCACCTGACTCGCCGCGACCTCGGATTCGCAGCGGCCATGCGGATCACCGATGCGCTGCTGGCTCGGGCGATCGATGGCCGCTTCCGCCTCGCCGCGGTGCGAGCCGAATACGAGGGGTTGCAACTCGACCTCGCCGACGCGGTCGGTGTCGCGCTGGCTGACAAGTACAAGACCGACTCCGTCTTCACGCTGGAGCAACGCGATTTCCGCGCCATCGAGCCGCTGACAGCGCGTTTCGACTCGTTCCGAATTCTGCCTGCCGATAGATAGCGGTTCGGTATCTGGCCGGAGATTCCCTTATCGCCGCAGAGTCTGCCTGACCGCGCGAACGATTATGCCGCCGCACATACCGCGAAGCCGGTCGTCGGCGGGCACCCGGCCTGATTGCCTGACGACCGGCTTCGGCCGGTTTCTGCGAAGAATGGGTCAGCGGCGCCAGCCCTGGAACCACCCCTGGTTGAAGTTGCCGAAGTTGTTGACGAAGGGGTGGAAGAAGTCGGTGAAGGGCTGCCAGATGCTGTGGAACATGGTGTTACCTTTCAGTCGGGATCACGAATCGGCATTTGCCCGATTCATACTGCCGAGATCGAGTTTCAGTGGTTCGGATGAGCGCATCGTTGGTTCGAACTGTCAGAATTCTGAGTGACGTGGCTCATGCCCGTTCGGAAATACAGCTCGCACACAGCGTGAACAAAAGCGGGGCCCATTATCGGTCGTGAATATGGCAGTTATCGACCTGAACATGGAGAAAGGTTTCGCGATGGGGCTCTTGATTCTGCTCGCGCTCGCGGTGGGCGCCGGATTTCTGATCGCCTCGATGACCGGGCGGTCGCGGGCGATGCGCTCGCACCCCTACGTCGCGGATGCGGTTCCCGCACAGAACCGGGTGGTCATCGACGGTAACGAATACATAGGCTCGGACCGGCGAGGGGCGTCGACACCGTACTACTTCAGCGGTGGAACGGTCGGCGGCCGCACCGTATCGCCGGGCTGGTACAGCACGCCGTGGTGGAAGACCGCTCTCGTCGCCGGTGCTGCGGGTGTGGGCGGCGCGCTGCTCGCCGACACGCTCATGGACGGATTCGGTCACCACCATCACATGGGCGGTCCGGGATTCGGCGGATTCGGGCCGGATATGGGCGGACCGGGATTCTTCTAGTCACGCGCGCCCATTTCGAACATTCATCGGCGAGCGACTCGGATTCATTCGGATCGCTCGCCGTATCGAATCACCGCGAAAGAACATCGCCACAACGATTTCGGCGATGACGCCTATTCGGTTGCGGCAGCCACCCTTTCGAGGCGGCTCTCGGTGTAGGAAGCGATCTGGTCGACGACGACGCGGATGCGCGCGGCATCGTCGTGCGCCGCGTTCCACCAGGGCAGCAGAACCGGGTCCAACGTGCGCGGCGCGTCGGACAGCAGGTGGTGGGCGACCAGGTGGATACGTTCGCGCTGGGCCTTCTGACGCTCGTTGTGAGCCGGATCGGACATCACATAACGCAGCGCAACCGTTTTGAGCATCGCGACCTCCGCAGCCACAATGGGCGGAACCTCCAGATCCGCGGCGTAGCGGGACAGGCGACGGCCACCCCATGCCTCCCGGGTGGCCGCTACCGCGGCGGTGGCGAAGCGGCCGACCAGATCGCTGGTGAGCCGCTTCAACGCCACCGAGGCCCGCAAGGTGCCGTCGTAGCCGACGGCCTCGGCGATCACCGGCAGTTCGGACAGGCGCTGCGCGGCCGCGACCAGATCATCGATGGACAGGCCACGATGCTGGGCATGCCCGAGTTCGGCCAGCGCGACCTGCTCGATCGGATCGGCCAGTGCGCGCAGATCGATGCGGCCCGCGATCACTCCGTCCTCGACGTCGTGCACCGAATACGCGACGTCATCGGACCAGTCCATCACCTGGGACTCGAGGCACTGCCGCAGCGTCGGCGCATCGCGACGGACCCACTCCAGGCGGTCCACATCCACGGCGTAGACACCGAACTTGCGGATCGAATCCGTTCTGCCCCAAGGGTATTTGATCGTCGCGTCCAATGCGGCGCGGGTCAGGTTCAGCCCGAAACTCTCCCCGTCCGGGCCGAACACCTTCGGCTCGAGCCTGGTCAGGATGCGCAGATTCTGCGCATTGCCCTCGAAACCGCCGAAGTCCGAGGCGAATTCGTCCAGGGCGCGCTCGCCGTTGTGACCGTAGGGCGGGTGCCCGATATCGTGCGCCAGCCCGGCCAGATCGACCACGTCCGGATCACAGCCGAGCTCGTCGGCGATGCTGCGGCCGATCTGCGCGACCTCCAGCGAGTGGGTGAGGCGGGTACGCGGCGTGTCGCCGTCGCGCGGGCCCATGACCTGCGTTTTGTCCGCGAGCCGGCGCAATGCGGCCGAGTGCAGCACACGGGCGCGGTCGCGGGCGAAATCGCTGCGCCGCTCGGCGACCGACGACCAACCCAGGCCCGCGCTCTTGGCCGACTCGGTCACCATACGTTCATGATCCTGCGCGGTGTACGCCTGCGCGATGCCGCGCTCGGCCGAACCGCCGGGGAGGCCGCCGGTCATCACATCTCCTCGAAAATCACTGCTCCGCAGTGTATTTGAAGTCTGCGGGGAAGTGTGTCAGCTTGTACCAGAGCAGGGCGACGGTCTCGCGCGCGATGCCGTGGAACTGCGATTCGCGGGTGTAGACCGCAGGGCCGGTGCGAGTGGGCGCCGTCCACGCCTCCAGACCCGCGTCACGCGCCATGGTCCGGGTGCGCATCGAATGCCACGGATCGCTCACCAGCACCACCGACGACAGGCTCCGCCCGCGCATGGCGTCGGCGACCGCGTCGATACTCTCCAAGGTGTCCGAACCGGTCTGCACCGCCAGCACGTGATCCGCCGGCACGCCGTGATCGGTCAGGTACATCTTGCCCGCCGCGGCCTCGGTGTACTCGTCCCCGGGACGCTTACCGCCGACCGTGATCACCAGTGGCGCAACACCTTTCCCGAAGAGCCGATAGGCCTGGCCCAGCCGCGCCTGGAATACCGAGGACGGCGTCCCGTCGTACTGCGCGGCGCCCAGGACCAGGATCGCGTCGGCGTGGGAGTAGTCGTCGATGCGCGCCACCTGCCACACCCGGACCGCGGTCCCGCCGATCAGCACCAGAGCGGCCAGCAGGCTGCCCGCGATCACACGACGCACCCAGCGCCCGGTCGCGGATCGGCGCGGACGGGCGGCCGTGCGGACGACGGGCGACGGTGCGGGACGAGTCGGGGCCCAGGACATTCCACGAGTGTGCCAGTATTCGATCACGCCGAGGTTGCGGCGCGAGCTACCAGCCGCGTTCACGCCATTCTCCCAGGTGCGGGCGCTCCGCACCGAGGGTCGTGTCGTCGCCGTGGCCGGGATAGACGATGGCCTCGTCGGGAAAACGGTCGAACAGTTTGCTGGTGACATCGCCGTAGAGCGAATCGAATTGCTCCGGCGATGTGGTGCGCCCCACACCGCCGGGGAACAGCGAATCTCCGGTGAACAGATGAACCTGTCCGGCCCCGTCGGTCAGCGCGAGCGCCACCGAACCCGGTGTGTGCCCGCGCAGGTGGATCGCCTCGAGGGTGAGTTCACCGACCCGGACGGTATCGCCCTCGGCGAGCAACCGGTCGGGTGTGACCGGCAGCGGCTCGGCATCGAGCCGGTGGGCGGCGGTGGGGGCGGCGGTCTCCGCGGCCACCTTCTCCAGACCCCACCAGTGGTCCGGATGCTGGTGCGTGGTGATGATCAGCTCGAGCCGCCCGGCGGCCTCTTGCCCGATCAGTTCCAGCAGACGCTCGGGATCGTTCGCCGCATCGATCAGCAGACTCGCCCCGGTGGCGGCGTCCTGCACCAGGTAGGCGTTGTTGTCCATCTTGCCCACGGACATCTTGACGATGCGCGCACCGGGCACGGCGCGCTGCTGCGGGTTCGACCCCGGCGAGACATGGCCGGTGTATGCGTCCAGGGTAATCACGGTTCGATCGTAACCACGGGCGCCGACACCGCGCCCGTCCGCGGCCGATCAGCTCGCGGGCGGAACGGGCTCGCCGGAACGCGTCGTCAGCCACTGCTGGATCTCGACCAGATTGCCCTCCGGATCGCGCAGGTACGCACAGCGGATCCGATCTCCGAAAGTCACCGGGCCCGCGGCGATCTGGGCTCCCCGGGCGGTGATCTCGTCCAGATATTCCGTCAGATCGTCCACCCGCAGCGACACCATCGCGGTATCGCCGCGGCCCGGCCGCAGCACCTCGCCGAGCATCGCGTCCAGATCGGCCCGCTCGTGCAGGCACAGGCTGCTGCCCAGCGCGGGCTTGAAGGCGATATACGGCGGCGCGGGATCGGCCACCTGCGGTTCGAGCCCCACGACGGTGCGGTAGAACTCGGCGGTACCCGCGAAATCGTCCACGATCAGCCGGATCTGAGTCAGATGCACGGCACGAACCTACGCCGGTCGGCCGCACCTCGACCACGCAGCACTACAACCAGCCCTGGCGATCCGCGGCCCGGACCGCCTCGGCGCGGGTGCGGGTGCCGGTCTTGCCGATCGCCGCGGACAGGTGATTGCGGACCGTTCCCTCGGACAGGTGCAGCCGGGCGGCGATCGCCGCCGCGGTCGATCCGTCGGCCGCGGCGGCCAGCACCTCGCGCTCGCGGGCGGTCAGCGGTGAGGTCCCCGAGGTGAGGGTTTCGGTGGCCAGCGCGGGGTCCACCACGCGCAGACCGAGATGGACGCGCCGCACCGCGTCGGCCAATTCCCTTGCGGGCGTGTCCTTCACGACGAATCCGCTGGCCCCCGCATCGATCGCGCGGCGCAGGTATCCCGGGCGGCCGAATGTGGTGACCATCAGGATTCGCACCTCCGGACGGCTCGCATGCAACCGCGCCGCCACCGAAATACCGTCCGCCCCAGGCATTTCCACATCCAGCAGCACCACGTCGGGTGAACTGCGCTCGACCGCGTCGAGCACCTCGTCGCCCCGGCCGACCTCGGCGACCACCTCGAGGTCTGACTCGAGGCCGAGCAGCGCCGCCAGTGCGCCGCGCACCAGGGCCTGATCATCGGCCAGCAGCAGCCGGATCACCGCCGCCACCTCCGTTCACCGCACATCGGCAGGTCTCCTTCCGCACGGTCACCGGTACCGTAATCCGTTCGCACGCGAGTCATTCCGGAAAGTCGGCGGTCACCCGCAGCCCGCCGCCGGGCGCCGCGGCGAGGGTCAGCGCGCCGCCCTCCGCGCGGACCCGCTCGCGCAAACCCGCCAGGCCCGAACCGAATTCGGCATCCGGACGCAATCCGGTGCCGTCGTCGACCACCTCGATGCGCGATGGGCCGACCCGCACCGTACAACGCGAGGCAGCGCTGTGCCGCACGACATTGGTCACCGCCTCACGCAGCACCCAGCCGAAGATCGGACGGTAGCCGCCGAAGTCGCCATCGGGCAGTTCCGCCTCGATCCCGGCCGCTCCCAGGGCCGTTCGCACATTGGCCAGCTCACCGGCCAGCGAGACCTCCCGCAGCCCGCCGACGGTGTCGCGCACACCGGCCAGCGCCTCGCGGGCGAGCCTCTCCACATCGGACATCTCGGCCCGCGCACGTTCGGGGTCGAGATCGATCAGTCGAAGCGCCAGTTCGGTTTTCACGGTGATCACCGTCAGCGAGTGGCCGAGGATGTCGTGCACGTCGCGGGCGACGCGGTTGCGGTCCTCGATGATTGCCATCTCGGCGCGCTGCCGCCGTTCCAGTTCGATATTGCGCCGGCGGCGGGTTCCGATCTCCCGGCCGCCCCAGAACACGATCGGGATGACGGCGAGGAAGAAGGGGACCAGGCCCAGATGCCACCGCGGCACCAACATCGGCACGACCACCATCAGGACCGCGTAGGTGAAGACGAACTGCGCGGATTCGCGGGCGGGCAGTACGAATACGCTCATCGCGGCCACATACGTCACGGTCACGATGCCGTGGCCACCCAGCAGCACCAGCGTGGCCGCGCTCAGCAGCCCCTGCGCGCCCAGCAGCAGCAGAGCCCGCCGATCCACCCGGCGCACCAGCGGCACACCGTCCCAGCCCGGCTGCGGGAAGAGTGCGAACGACAGGGCGATGTTCACCCCGAACGCGACCACGCACGCCGAGGCGGCCACCACGAGCAGATGCTGGCCGCGGTGCCAGTGTTCGGCCAGCGGCGCGTACAGCCCGGACAACCAGGCGACGGCCATGACTCCGCCGAACGCGCCCCGGCGCAACCGCGACCCGCTGAACGGCGCGGTCCCGGCCAGCCGGTCCATCCCATCGGAAACCGGCCGCACCGCCGCCGCGAGCCAGGACCTCACCGGCATCGGCAGCTCCCGCCGGCCTGCGCGCACCCGATCATTCATCGACGCTAACCCATCCCCGCAGCATCGGGCACAGCCCGGACCCGAACCCACCACCCGCGCACGACAATCCGCGGCTCGCCGACGTCACCATCGTGCGGCCGCCTCCGATTTCCGCACCGTGCGCGCCATCTCGAACACCGAGTCCTCGCGACCGGAAGAACCGCACTCGAACCGGGAGCGAACCACCGCGAACCTGCCAGCGCCACCCGGCCCGGCGATTCGCCCCGGCCCGGTGAACGCCGCCGACCACCACCCCGGGCAGCACGCAATTCCGACCTCGCGACACCCACACCGCTCGCCCCAGCCCAGTGGCGGCCGACCACAAACCCTGGCGGCGGACAACTCCGACCTCGCGGCACCCGCACCGCTCGATGGGAGCGCTGCCCGGCGAGCGGTGCCGGCACCTCCGATAGCTCGCGGGAACACGGTCACCGGGCGGTGTCGCGGCGGAACAAAATCGCCGCGCCCCCATGACCGCCGACCACAAAACCTCGCAGCGGACAACTCCGGCCTCCCCGCACCCGCACCGCTCGATGAGCGCGCTGCCCGGCGAGCGGTGCCGGCACCTCCGATAGCTCGCGGGAACACGGTCACCGGGCGGTGTCGCGGCGGAACAAAATCGTCGCGCCCGCGGTGAAGGCCACCGCCCAGAACACGACGTTGAGCGCGGCCAGTGCGATGTCCAGGCCGGTCGAGCCGCCGAACGGGATGCGGGCGAGGGTGGCCACGCCATTGGTCGGGAACACCCGCGAGAGGTCGCCTACCCAGCCGCGCAGCGGGAAGAAGAGTCCGCCCGCGAAACCCAGGACGGCCAGCAGCAGGCCGAGGATCTGCATGATGCTGCTCGCGGGCAGCAGATAGCCGAGGAACAGCCCGAGGGCCGCGAAGATGAGCGATCCGGCCCAGACGATGACGAAACAGCTCACCCATGCCGCCGCGGGCAGATGCGCGCCGAGCGCCGCGCCGAGGATGAATACCACTGCGGCGGAACACAATCCGAGCAGCATTGCCAGCATGATCTTGGTCGCGATGTAGAGAATCGGGCGCAACGGGGTCAGGCGCAACTGACGACTCCAGCCCGAGGCCCGCTCCACCGCGACCGTCGCGCCGCCGCTGGTGGTGCACAACATCGCGCCGTAGAGCGCCATCGACACCATCGCGTACGCGGTCATATTCCCGGAACCGTATGCCTGGGTGCGGAATCCGGATTGGGTGCCGTAGGACAGGAAGACCAGCGGCGGCACGATCAGGGAGATCACCATGGTACGGCGGTTGCGCAGCATGCGGCGCAACTCCAGTGCGAGGAATTCCCAGCTGAATCCGCCCGCTCGGCGAGTCCGGTCGGCGGGCAACGTGTTTCCGAGAGTGTGGCTGCTCATGTCAACGGTCTCCGGTGAGGGCGAGGAAGGCATCCTCGAGGTTGTGGCTGGTGATCTCCAGATCGACGGCCGGGGTGGCGGTGATCAGATAGCGCGCGACGGCGTCGGAATCCTTGGCGTGCACCAGGATTCGGTCGCCGCGCTGTTCCACCTGCTCGACTCCGGGAATGGCCAGCAGCCGGGCCTGATCGGCGTCGGGCAGGGTGGCGGATACGACGCGCCCGGCCGCGAGGTTCTTGATCGCCGACGCGCTGCCGTCGGCGACCACGGTTCCGTTGCGCACCAACACGATCCGGTCGGCGTAGGCGTCGGCCTCGTCGAGGTAATGGGTGGCGAACACGACCGTGCGGCCGCCGCGAGCGTCGGCGCGGATGGCGTTCCAGAACTGCCGCCGCCCCTCCACATCCATGCCCGCGGTGGGCTCGTCGAGGATGAGCAGATCCGGATCCGGCAGCAGCGCCAGCGCGAACCGCAATCGCTGCTGCTGGCCACCGGAGCACTTCCCCACCGGCCGTCCGGCGATACCGTCGATGCCCGCGCGCGCGAGAACCTCGCCGACCGGGCGCGGACGAGCGTGCAGGCTCGCGACCAGCCGCACGGTCTCCGCGACGGTCAACTCCGGCAGCAGCCCGCCGGTCTGGAGCACCGCGGAGATCCGCCCCGCCGCGATGGCCTGATCGGGTGTGCCGCCGAAGACGCCGATCCGGCCCTCGTCGGGGCGCAGCAGCCCGAGCAGCATATCGATGGTGGTGGACTTGCCGGCGCCGTTGGGTCCGAGGAAGGCGACCACCTCACCGGGCGCGACGACCAGGTCGAGCCCGTCGACCGCGCGGACAGGCCCGGCGGAGGTGCGAAAGGTCTTGCGCAGACCGCGAATCTCGATCGCCGGTGCGGCGGCGGTCCGGTGCGCCGAGCCGGACGTGAGTGCAGATGTCATGCTTCGAGTCTGCGGCGCGCGAGGCCGGCGCACCTGCGCCGACCGTCACGACTCCACCATGACATCTGTCATGCCCGGCGCGCCCACCGGTTCCGGATCACCTGTGAGCCAGGGGCTTTCACGGATGCAGGACGATCTTCCCATGGGTGTGCCCGCGCTCGAGTTCGGTATAGGCAGCACGCACCTCGGCCAGCGGGTAGACCGCCGCGATCGGCACGTCGAGAGTTCCCGCGACGACCTGATCGGCCAGCTCGGCCAGCACGTCGATGGTGTCGGCCGCCGCGTTGCCCTCGGCCTTGACCCCGTACTTCGCCACGGCGGCGAAGTCGGCGATCGTATCGATGCGTTCGGGCCGCACGCCCAGCTCGATCGCCAGCGCGACGTAGTCCGGCCCGTACAGGTCGATGAACGCGTCCACGCCGTCGGGCGCGGTGGCCCGGATCCCGTCCGCCAGACCGTCGCCGTAGCTGATCGGAGTGACGCCCAGCGACCGCAACCACTCGTGGTTGGCCGCCCCGGCGATTCCGATCACCGTGCCGCCGCGAGCCCGAAGCAGTTGCACCACAAGCGAACCCACGCCACCGGCCGCACCGGACACCACGATGGTGTCACCGGCCTCCGGGCTCACCGAACGCACCGCCGCGAACGCCGTTGTCCCGGCCACGAACAGCGATCCGGCCACGTCCCAGGACAATCCGGCGGGTTTGGGCGCGATCTGCTCCACCGGAACGACGACGTGCGTCGCATGACTCGCACGCTCGTTGGTGAAGCCGAGCACCTCGTCGCCGACCGCGACCCCGCTCACACCCTCGCCGATCGAGGCCACCCGCCCGGCAAAGTCACTGCCCTGCCCGGACGGGAACGTCGCGGGAAAGACTTCGTGCAGCGAGCCGTTGCGAATCTTGGCCTCGCCCGGGTTGATTCCCGCCGCGACCACCTGAACGACGACCTGGCCGGGGCCCGGCACCGGGTCCGGCACCTCGACCACGTTCAGTACGTCCACATCACCGTACCGATCGAACCTGACTGCTTGCGCCATGGTGCAACTCCTGTCTGCGACGTCTACGACGTAACCGAACAGCACCTCCCGGCCCAGTATTTCCGCGGCCGGTGGACCCAGCCCCTCGATCGCGAGCTCAGGCCCCGATCAGTCGCTGCGCCAGATAACCCTCGACCTGGTCCAGCGCGATGCGCTCCTGGGCCATCGAATCACGCTCGCGCACCGTCACCGCCTGGTCCTCGAGCGTGTCGAAGTCGACGGTGATGCAGAACGGCGTGCCGATCTCGTCCTGGCGACGGTAGCGGCGGCCGATCGCGCCGGCATCGTCGAAATCGATGTTCCAGTTCTTGCGCAGTTGCGCGGCAAGGTCTTTCGCCTTCGGCGAGAGATCCGCGTTGCGCGAGAGCGGCAGCACCGCCACCTTGACCGGGGCGAGGCGCCGGTCCAGGCGCAGCACGGTGCGCTTCTCCATGACGCCCTTGGCGTTGGGCGCCTCGTCCTCGGTGTAGGCGTCGATGAGGAAGGCCATCAGCGAGCGGGTCAGACCGGCCGCGGGCTCGATCACGTACGGAATGTAGCGCTCGCCCGAATTCTGGTCGTAGAAGCTCAGATCCACGCCGGAATGCTCCGAATGCGTCTTCAGGTCGAAGTCGGTGCGGTTGGCCAGGCCCTCGAGCTCACCCCATTCGCTGCCCTGGAAGTGGAAGCGGTACTCGATGTCGACCGTGCGGGTCGAGTAGTGCGAGAGCTTCTCCTTCGGGTGCTCGAACAGCCGCAGGTTCTCCGGATCGATGCCCAGGTCGGTGTACCAGGCCAGCCGGGTGTCGATCCAGTACTGGTGCCACTTCTCGTCCTCGCCCGGCTTGACGAAGAACTCCATCTCCATCTGCTCGAACTCGCGGGTGCGGAAGATGAAGTTGCCCGGTGTGATCTCGTTGCGGAAGCTCTTGCCGATCTGCGCGATACCGAACGGCGGCTTCTTGCGCGCGGTGGTCTCGATGTTCTTGTAGTTGACGAAGATGCCCTGCGCGGTCTCGGGGCGCAGATAGTGCAGGCCCTCCTCGGATTCGATCGGGCCGAGGTAGGTCTTGAGCATCATGTTGAAGTCACGCGGCTCGGTCCACTTGCCGACGGTGCCGCAATCCGGGCACGAGATCAGTTCCATGGACACGCTGTCCGGATCGTCGATCTTGTGCTTCTCGGCGTACGCCTCCTGCAGGTGGTCCTGCCGGTGCCGCTTGTGGCAGTTCAGGCATTCCACCAGCGGATCGTTGAACACCGTGACGTGGCCCGAGGCGACCCACACCTGACGCGGCAGGATGATCGAGGAGTCCAGGCCCACGACGTCGTCCCGGCCGGTGACCATGGCCCGCCACCACTGCCGCTTGATGTTCTCCTTGAGCTCCACGCCCAGCGGCCCGTAGTCCCACGCCGACCGGGTACCTCCGTAGATCTCACCGCTCGGGTAGACCAGGCCCCGCCGCTTGGCGAGATTGGCGACGGTGTCGACCTTGGACTTGGGTGCCACGACTGGAGCTCTCCCTCTGCGATGTGATCAGGCTGTTCGCCTCAGGGTATCGGGCGTACCGGCGCGGGGTCGAAGCAGTATCCGCGCGAGCCGGCGAGCATCCTGCTCGACCTGACCCAACTCGGATCGCCGGAATGCGAGCCGTTCGGACGAGCCGCTCCGGAATAGGGCTCTGCCGTTCGGGTATCCGCCGGCCATGAGACTTCTGCCCTCCATCAACCCGCTGCGGGCGTCGGCGCGACTGTTGCTCGGCTCCAGCTTCGCCATCCTGGGCTGGGACGCCGCTCGTGAACCGGGCGGTCGCGTCGAGGTGGCGGCCGAGACGCTCGAGAACATACGCACGGTGCTACCGCTGCCGCGCGACGACGAACTCATCGTGCGCGGTAACGGCGCCGTGCAGGTCCTCGCCGGGGTCCTCTTGGCGTCCGGTCGCCTGACCCGGCCGGCGGCGGCGGCACTTGCTGGATCGCTGGTGCCCACCACCTTCGCCGGACACAGTTTCTGGAAGCTGGACGACCCGGAAGCCCGGGCGATGCAGCAGGTGCAGTTCCAGAAGAATCTCGCGATGCTCGGCGGCCTGCTGTTCGCGGTGGCCGACGGGTGATTTCGCGCGTTGTCACGCACAACCCCGGCCGGCGGCCCGGCGCACCGGTCCCGCGGCACCCGACGACACGCTGAAGTCGCCGGGAGGCGGCGCAGCATTGACATGCGCACGTGTGCATACTAATAATGGCATCGATTTCCGATAAGGAGTTGGATTCGATGACCGCCGACAGTGGTGCCACGGCGCGTGAGGGCGGCGCCCCCGCACGTCGCAGCCGCGTCGCGATGGAAGCACCCACCGCGATCCCGCACGACCCGTTTCCGTATCGCGCGCCGCTCGCCCCGGCCGTTCCCACGCGTCCGGTGCTGGACAGCGCGGGTGAGCTGCTGCGCGCACTGGCCGCGCCGGTGCGGATCGCCATCGTGCTGCAGCTGCGCGAGTCGCCGCGATGCGTGCACGAACTGGTCGACACGCTGGGCGTGACGCAGCCGCTGGTGAGCCAGCATCTGCGCATTCTCAAGTCGGCGGGGGTGGTGCGCGGCGAGCGCACCGGCCGCGAAGTCATCTACGAGCTCGTGGACGACCATCTCGCCCGCATCGTCGTCGATGCGGTCGCACATGCCGAGGAAGGGTGACAAGTGCCGGACAAGACGGGCACGGCAGACAAGATCGTCGGAGTTCGCAGTACCCGCCAGCGCAGCGCCATCTCGGCGCTGCTGAGTGATACCGAGGAGTTCAGGTCCGCACAGGACCTGCACGACGAGTTGCGCCGTCGCGGCGAGGGGATCGGCCTGACCACCGTCTACCGCACGCTGCAGTCCCTGGCCGACGCGGGCGTGGTCGACGTATTGCGTACGGACACAGGCGAATCGGTGTACCGGCAGTGTTCCCAGGGGCACCATCACCACCTGGTGTGCCGGCACTGCGGACGCACCGTGGAGGTCGAGGGCCCGACCGTGGAGGCATGGGCGCAGACCGTCGCGCGCCAGCACGGCTTCACCGATATCAGCCACACCATGGAGGTCTTCGGGAGCTGTTGCGAGTGCGCGGCGGCCGGGCGGTGATTCTCGCTCGCACCGGAGAGGATGCGGTACAGTTGAACCCGTCACGAAAGTGATGCTGGCGGTGAGGACGCCGCGTGAACGACACCCTCACCTGGGTGGGTTTACTTAGCCCGCTTGAACCAGCGGACCGAGTAGAGCGCCCCGGCGATCACGGCACTGACTGTCAGGATGATGCCGTAGTCGACCGGGGCCTTGCTCTTCTTCCGGCGATGCTTCGCCATTCCCCACCACCTCCCTTCTGGGCGCGGTGTTCGGACCTGGTCCACCGCCCCTCGAAGTGAGGTGCCACTCACATTACACGAGTCGAATACCTTGCCGTGCAACGCATTTCGCGAGCACAACTGCTATGGAACAAGTCCTTTCCGGGCGTTGCTCGCACCGGACAGGACCAGCAGCAACATTGTCGCGAGCGCCTCGTCGCTCAGGCCCGCGGCCGGGAACGTGTAGCGCAGCAGGATATCGGCCAGCTTCTCGCGGGCGATCACCGTCAGCGAGCCGAACTGCAGGGCGTTGTTGCGCTCGGCGACACGTTTGTGCAGCTGGGCCTTGAGCGGGCGGTCCCAGGCCAGCACCGCGGTGAGGGTGAGCACGTCCAGGCCGGGGGCCAGATTCACCGCGCGCAGCGAGCACAGCAAACCCTCGTATTCGAAACCGAGCGCCTTCTGCTCGATACGCACGTCGACGTTGCCGTAGTGCGCGAGGCAGGCACCGGCCCGCGCCTCCAGGTCCGCGGTGGTGGTGTCCTCGCTCATTTGACGCCCCCGAACCGACGGTCGCGCTTGGCGTAGTCCAGGCAGGCGGCCCACAGGTCGCGGCGGTCGAAATCCGGGAAAAGCGTGTTCTGATAGACGAATTCGGCGTAGGCCGACTGCCAGATCAGGAAGTTGGAGCTGCGCAGCTCCCCCGAGGGCCGCAGGAACAGATCCACATCCGGCATATCGGGCTCGTCCAGGTACTTGGCGAAACTCGCCTCGCTGATCCGCTCCGGATCCAGTTCGCCCGCAGCGGCGCGACGCGCGATTTCCCTTGCCGCGTCGACGATTTCGGCTCGTCCCCCGTAGTTGACGCACATTGTCAGGGTCATCACCGTGTTGTCCTCGGTGAGCTTCTCGGCGACCTCGAGTTCCTTGATCACGCTGCGCCACAACCGCGGCCGCCGCCCGGCCCAGCGCACCCGCACGCCCATCTCGTGCATCTCGTCGCGGCGGCGGCGGATCACGTCGCGGTTGAACCCCATCAGGAAGCGCACCTCCTCGGGGCTGCGCCGCCAGTTCTCGGTCGAGAAGGCATAGGCCGACAGCCATTTCACGCCGATCTCGATACATCCCTCGACGGTGTCCATCAGCACCGCCTCGCCCCGCTCGTGTCCGGCGGTGCGCGGCAGGCCGCGGTCCTGCGCCCAGCGTCCATTGCCGTCCATCACCAGCGCCACGTGGCGGGGCACGAATTCGGCCGGGATCTCCGGCGGCCGCGCCCCCGAGGGATGCGGCGACGGCGGGCGAATCGTGCGGGTGGACGGTGCGTCAGCGTTCTGGGTGCGATTACCGATCACGCCCCCATCCTGCCCGATGACACCCGGCGGCTCCGAACGCCCGGGAAATTCCCATCCATCCGGTCCTCTCGGACTGGACGCGGGTACCGGAGCCGACGGGGCATTACACCGCATCAACAGGGCAACAGTCCCGGTCGGCGGCCGACCGGCGCACCGCACTCACCAGCTACGGCTGGGGCGTCCGTTCTCCAGGTGACCGGTGAATCGACGGGACCACGCGGCCGCGCCGAGGCCGGTCAGGGCGAGGTCGTACCAACCGTCCGAAGTCGGCGCCACCCGGTCGTGCACCGCGCCCGGCAAAACGGTGATGTTCTCGCTGTCGGCGCGAAAGGTGATCGGCGCCGGCGTAGCGTTCCGGACACTGACCACCAGCACCGGCTCCTCGGGCGTCCCCCGCACCGCCGCCGACACCACGACCCCGATCGCCGCGGATCCACCGGTGGCCGAGAACCGGAACCCGTTCGCCGCGTACACCTCGATGTCGTAGTCTCCGGACCAGGCGATCTCCCGGGACGTCGCCGCACCCGGGCCGACGACGATCTGACTCACCCGCGCACCGCCCTCGGGCCGAAAGGCGTACGCCTGGAACGCGACCGCCTCCCGGCCCTGGTTGGCAAGGTGCACGGTGACATCCGCCTCGGTCGCCTCGGCCCATACGATCGGCTGGTACGGCAGCGGCCGCGCCTTCGCCGATCCCGGATCCTGGTGCGGTAGGGACTGTTTCGCCGGAGGCGAGGGCGCCGGCAGTTTCGATTGCGTCCGGTCCGCCTGTGCGCGCAGGGCTTTCGCATCCGGCAGCGCCGGGATACTGGTGTCCGGGTTCTCGAAATCGAAGCAGCCGAGCAGGTCTCCGCAGACCGCCCGCCGCCAGGGCGAGATATTGGGCTCACGCACCCCGGTCCACTGCTCGAGGAACCGCAGCACCGAGGTGTGGTCGAACACCTGCGAATCGACCCATCCTCCACGGCTCCACGGCGACACCACGATCATCGGCACCCGCGGCCCGAGACCGATCGGAGTCAGCGCACCGCGCGCGGCGGCGACGCCGGTGCCGGTCTGGACGAGCGGCAACTCCTCCCCCGGCGTTCCGGGCGGCGCGGTCGGCGGCACCAGGTGATCGAACAGGCCGTCGTTCTCGTCGAAGTTGATCAGCAGCACCGTGCAGCGCCACAGTTCCGGATCCTCCCACAGCGCCTGCAGCACCCGCTGGACGTAGGCCTCACCGTCCACCGGCCGCGCCGCGGGATGTTCACTGTAGCCCTGCGGCGCGACGATCCAGGAGACCTGCGGCAGGGTGTGCGTCCGGCAGGCCGAGATGAACTGCCGCAGAACGTAATCGACGCTCCTGCCGTTCTCGTCGGTGGCCAGTGGCCAGCTGCCGGTGACATTGGCCCGCTCGGCCAGCCGCCGCACCGCGGGATCGGAGGAGTTCAGCGCCTCGTGGTAGGCCCGGAACAACCACAGCGGATTGTCGCCGAAATCGCCGAGGAACACCTCGTCGGTGTCACCGGCGACGTCGTCGGCGTAGACCTGCCAGGACACCCCCGCCTTCTCCAACCGCTCCGGATAGGTCGTCCAGTCGAAGACGGGCCGATAGTCGGGCGGATTGTCGGTCGCGGGCCCGCCCCGGCGGCCCTCGGGGTCGATGGTCCCGGTCCAGTGGTACAGCCGGTTCGGTGTCGTCGGCCCCTGTATCGAGCAGAAGTAGTGGTCGCACAGCGTGAACGCACCGGCCAGGGCACGGTGGAACGGGATGTCGGCCTCGGTGAAGTAGCCCATCGTCATGGCCGACTTGGCCGCGACCCACCCGTCGTACGCACCGCCGGCCCAGGCCCGATGGGTCGAGGCCCAGTCGTGCTTCAGATCCGAGAGGTCCTGACCGTCCACCACGCGGGTATCGATCCGGAACGGCAGCCGGTAGCCGATACCGCTGTCGGCATCGGGCTGGGCCAGGACGGTGCCCGGATGCTTCGGCGCCGAACCCGGGAGCGCGCTGCCGACGTCACGGCCCGCGAATCGCGCACCGGCCCCGCCCGCGGCGGCGCGTCCGGCGGACGAGCGCAGCGCGGTGGGGTCACCGAAGCCACGGACCCCGGCCATGGTGCCGAAATAATGGTCGAAGGAACGGTTCTCCTGCATCAGGATCACCACGTGCCGCACATCGGCGAGGCTGCCCCGATGCGGCGCGGCCGACGCGCGAGCCGCCCGGCCGGGCAGCGTGCCGATTCCAGCCAGGCCCGCCGCGCCCATCATGCCGCCGAGGACGGTGCGACGAGTCGTTCCGGACGTTCGGTTCATCGCTGATCCCCCATCCATTCGGTGGACGAGCAGTTCGCACCGAGACTTCGGGTACCGGGCGGACGACGACAGGATCGCAAGCGAAAACGGACTCACGGTTACCCGCGGGCGACCGCGGCGATGAATTCGGCCCGCCGGTCCGGTGAACGCCGACACCGGCTGTTCCGGATCCCGTTTCCCGCAGGTCACGGTCGGCCGACCGGTACCCGGGAAAGGCAGGGGGCCGATCTCCGGACCGGCTCGTGCACACCGTCGCCGGGAGGTCCCCCGGATCGGCAAAGCATTCCGACCGGTCCTGCTAATCTGGGGCGGTTGTCGGGTTTCGGTCGATTGCTCCGGTCCAGCCGGCCGCGGTCAATCGGAACTCGTTGTCCTGCAACGGTTGTGAGGTAGATGGTTCCGACGCAGTCGCCCGCCTCGACCGTGTTCTCGTCCGCACCGCCTGGAGTCCCCCTTTGAGCATGTCCCCGCCATCCGGCACCGCCACGCCCGGAATCTGCCCCGTTCAGCACGGATCGCCGCTCGACTCGAACGAGCCCCGATTCCTGTTGGATACACCGGAGTTCGCAGCGAACCCGCACGCGGCCTACCGGTGGATGCGACGGGAATACGGCTCGCTGGTGCCGATCGAGTTGTCCCCCGGCGTCCCCGCGACGCTCGTGGTCGGATATCGCACGGCGCTGCAGATCCTCAACGATCCGGAGCACTTCCCGGCCGACCCCCGCCACTGGCAGGACAGCGTGCCGGAGGACTGCCCGGTGCGGCCGATGATGCAGTGGTACCCGAACGCCCTGCGCAACGCCGGAACGGTACATGCCCGCTATCGCCAGGCCTATGTGGCCGCCATCGACGGAATCGACCTGCACGCACTGCATTCCACCGTCGAGCGGATCGCGATACCGCTGATCAACACCTTCTGTGAGCGGGGTTCGGCGGATCTGCAGGCCGAGTACGCGTTCCCGCTGGTATTCGAGGCGCTGAACCAGATGGTGGGCTGCTCGCCGGAAATCGGCCAGCGGATCGCCACCGGAATGGCCGCGCTGTTCGACACCGAGAACGCCGCCTGGGGTATGCAACACACGGCCGAGGCCATGATGGAACTCATCGCGCTGCGCCGTGCGGAGCCCGGCGACGACGTCACCTCCCGCATGGCCCACCACCAGGCCGGGCTGAACGACGAGGAGATGCTCTACAACCTGATCAGCTTCTACGGCGCGGCCATCGAACCGCAGACGAACCTGATCACCAACACCCTGCTGCTGATGCTCACCGACGAGCGGTTCGGCGGCGGCTTCCTCGGCGGGGCGACCTCCACCCGCGACGCGCTGGACGAGGTGTTGTTCAACGACCCGCCGATGGCGAACTTCTCCATCACCTATCCGCGCCAGCCGATCCTGATCGACAACACCTGGCTGCCCGCGCACCAGCCCGTGGTGATCAGCCTGGCCGGGTGCAACAACGATCCCTCCATCGCCGGCGGCGACCGCACCGGCAATCGCTCGCATCTGGCCTGGGGCGCCGGACCGCACGCCTGCCCGGCCCGCTCGGTGGCCTACCTGGTCGTGCAGGACGCCATCGATCAACTGCTCGATGCGATCCCCGAACTAAGCTTGGCCATCGGAAAGGACGAATTATCCTGGCGGCCAGGACCTTTCCACCGGGCGATGGCAGCGTTGCCGGTCGTCTTCCCGAAGTCTCCCGCGTTGAATGTGATGTAAGGAGCCCGTCGATGGTGCACGAACCGATCGTCCTGGATACCAGTGGCGTCGACATCCAAGGCGAATCCGCCCGGATCCGCGCGCGCGGTCCGGTGACCCTGGTCGAGTTGCCCGGCGGCGTGCCGGCGTGGTCGGTGACCGATGCGGCGTTGCTGCGCACCCTGCTGGCCGATTCCCGGGTGTCCAAAGACCCCCGGCAGCACTGGTCTGCGTTCATCAACGGCGAGATCACCGAGTCGTGGCCGCTGCTGCCGTGGGTGATCGCGGAGAACATGTTCACCGCGTACGGGCCCGAGCACCGGCGGCTGCGCACGCTGGTCTCCCCCGCGTTCACCAATCGCCGCACCCAGGCGATGCGTCCGCGCATCGAGCAGACCGTCCGCGATCTGCTGGACACCCTGGCCGCCACCCCGCCCGGCGAGACCGTGGACCTGCGCGCCGCGTACGCGTACCCGGTCCCGATCCGGGTCATCAGCCAATTGCTGGGCGTGCCCGAACATCTGGACGCCGACATCCACAAGTGCGTCGACGGATTCTTCGACGGATCGCTCACCCCCGAGGAGTCGATGGCCAACTATGTCGAAATGGCCCGGCTCGTCGGCGAACTCGTCGCCTACCGGCACGAGCATCCCGGTGACGACATCACCTCCGTGCTGATCGGCGCCCAGCAGGAGGACGGGTCCCGGCTGACCGACAAGGAACTCGTGGACACGTTGATGCTGGTCGTCAACGCGGGGCACGAGACGACGCTGAACCTGATCGACCAGTCGATCCACGCGCTGCTGACCCGGCCGCAACTGCGCGCGGACGTACTGGCCGAACGTATCTCCTGGGCCGACGTCGTGGAGGAGATGCTGCGTTTCGAGGCGCCGGTGGCCCATCTGCCGCTGCGATACGCGGTGCAGGACATCGAGATCGGCGGCATCTCGATTGCCGAGGGCGAGGCCATCCTCGCCTCGTATGCCGCGGCCAACCGCGATCCGAAGGTGCACGGCGACACCGCCGACGAGTTCGATCCGTTGCGCGCCACCAAGGATCAGCATCTGGCCTTCGGTCACGGCGCACACCACTGCATCGGCGCGCCGCTGGCCCGGATGGAGGCCACGATCGCCCTGCCCGCGCTGTTCGAGCAATTCCCGGAGATGCAATTCGCCACGGAGCCAAGCACATTGGCGAAGCTCGGCAGCTTCATCTCCAACGGGCACGTGGAATTGCCGGTAATCCTGCGGCCTGCCGGCTAGCACGGCGAATCTCCACTATCGCCTCGAATCTCACCCTCGTGGCGAGCAGGATCGGTTACCGTGAGCCTCGGTTCGTCCCAGTCTGATTCGGGAGGGCAACGATGCTCAACCGGCGTGACCTGCTCCGTAGTGGCGCCTTGGCGGGTGCGGCCCTGGCCGCACCGAGCCTGGCGGGCTGCGGATCGAGTTCCGACGCGCTGACCTTCTTCTTCCAGGCCGCACCCGATGAGGCCAAGGTGCGGATGCGGATCATCGAGGCATTCACCAGGCTGCACCCGGAGATCAAGATCCAGGTGCAGATGTCCGGGCCCGATCCGACCCAGCAGATTCTCACCTACGCCGCCGGTGGCAAATGCCCGGACGTGGTGATGCAGTGGGAATCCTATTCGCACTTCGTCGAACTGGGCATCCTGGAGAACCTGGACACCTTCCTGAACGCCGACCCGGACTACGCGGCCCGGATCCGCGAGGACGGCGAACCCGCGGTCCACGAGTTGTTCCGCTATCGCGGCGGGCAGTACGTCCTGCCCGAGCAGTGGGCGGGAATCTTCCTGTACTACAACAAGAAACTGTTCGAGGAGGCGGGCGTGCGACCGCCGCCGGGCCGCTGGGAGGACGCCTGGACCTTCGACGAGTTCCTGGCCGCGGCCCAGGCGCTGACCAAACGCGACTCCTCGGGCCGGACCACCCAGTGGGGGTTCGCCGACGCCTGGCCGGTGCCGCGGTATTCGGCGTCGATCTTCGGAATGAACAACGGCGGTGAGTGGTTCGTCCCGCCCACCGATCCGCAACGTACCGCGATCGACGGCGAGGAGTTCATCGAGGGTTTCCAGTTCTACGCCGATCTCGCGGTACGTCACCGGGTCGCGCCGCGCTCGACCGATGCCGACGCACTGCCCTCGATCCAGCTGTTCTCCCAGGGCAAGGCCGCGATGGTGCTGACCGGACACTGGCAGTACAACGCCATGCTCGCCGAGCCCGATCTGGATTTCGACATCACCGTGCTGCCGGCCGGCCCGCGCGGCCACGGCGCGAAATCCGATATCGGCAGCACGGGCCTGGGCATCTCCGCCGCCAGCCCGCGCAAGGAATTGGCCTGGGAATTCGTGAAATTCGCGACCGGCCCGGTGGGACAACAGGCGGTGGCCGAGTCCGGCCTGTTCGTGCCGGCGCTGAAATCAGCGCTGCATTCGGAGGCTTTCGCGAAGGCGCACAGCAGGATTCGCAATCTCGAGGTGCTCACCGGCGGTCCCGCGAACGCGAATCCCATTCCGGTCACGCCGAATTGGTCACGAGTCGACGACGCGTTCCATCGCGCGTCGGACCGGGTGCTGCGCGGCGCGGCCCCGGCTACCTACTTCAGGGGCGAGGTGACCAGGCATATCAACGACCTGCTCGGGGGAACGGTATGACGGCGGTCCAGGAGCAGGCCGGGACGTCGCGGCCGCGATCGCCCCGCACATCGCGGCCGCGGTCGGCCCTGACCCGCAAGAAGGCCAGGGCCGGGCAGCGGTTCATCGTGCCGAATCTGCTCGCGGTGCTGATCTTCATGCTGATACCGCTGTTGTTCTCGCTGTACCTGAGCTTCCAGCACTGGGATCTGTTCCACGCCCCGCGATTCGTCGGCGTATCGAACTACCGGCGGCTGTTCACCGGCGATCCGATGTTCTACACGGCGCTGGTCAACACCGTGATCTTCACGATCGCGACGGTACTGCCGACGATCGTGATCAGCCTCGCCGTCGCCGCGGCGCTGAACGCGAAGGTCCGGGGAATCGGCATCTTCCGCAGCATCATGTTCCTGCCGTTGATCTCCTCGGTCGCCGCGATGGCGGTGGTGTGGAACTACATGTTCGACCCCGACACCGGCGTGCTCAACAGCGTGTTGCACTGGTTCGGCATCGGGGCGGTCCCGTGGCTGGTCGACCCGCACTGGGCACTGGCCTCGCTGTGTGTGGTCAGCGTGTGGAAGAGCGTGCCGTTCGCGGCGGCGGTGCTGCTGGCCGCGATGCAGGGGGTGCCGGAGAATCTGCACGAGGCCGCGCGCATCGATGGCGCGGGCGGATTCCGGCGGTTCGTCTCGATCACCGTTCCGCTGATCCGGCCCGCGCTGGGATTCGTCTTCGTGATCTCCATCATCAATTCGTTTCAGGCCTTCGACCAGGCCTATGTGCTGACCGGCGGTGCGGGCGGCCCCGAATCGGGCACCTATGTCTTCGGAATCATGTTGTTCCAGAACGCCTTCCAATTCGACGACCTCGGCTACGCGTCGGCGCTGGCCTGGGTGCTGTTCGCGATCCTGCTGGTACTGACCTATCTACAGCTGCGGATGGGACGAAAGGACGAGGAATCCCGATGACCGGACCCGCTCCGCTGTCCCCCGGATATCAGCGGATCATCGCCCGCCGCAGCATGCGCGGGCTGCTGGCGTACGTCGTGCTGGTGGTGATGGCGTGGTGTGCGTTGTTCCCGATCCTGTGGGCGCTGTCCGGCTCGCTGAAAAAGCAAGGGCAGCTGACCAATTCGCTGATTCCGCCGCATCCGCAGTGGTCCAATTACCGCACCGTGTTCGAATACGTGCCGTTCGGCCGGATGTTCCTGAACACCGTGATCTACGCCGGGTGCGTGACCGCCGGGCAGGTGTTCTTCTGCTCGCTGGCCGGATACGCCTTCGCGCGGCTGCCGTTCAAGGGCCGTGACACCCTGTTCCTCGCCTATCTGGCCACGCTGATGGTGCCGCTCACCGTCACGGTGATCCCGCAGTTCATCCTGATGCGCACCTTCGGCTGGGTGGACACACCGTGGGCGATGATCGTGCCGGGCCTGTTCGGCAGCGCGTTCGGCACCTTCCTGATGCGGCAGTTCTTCCTGACCCTGCCGACCGAACTCGAGGAGGCCGCGATCCTGGACGGCTGCTCGATCTGGCAGACCTACTGGCGGGTCCTGCTGCCGCACGCGCGCCCGGCGGTGATGGTGCTCGCGGTGCTGACCTGGGTGACGGTCTGGAACGACTTCCTGTGGCCGCTGGTGATGATCCAGCGCACCAGCATCTCCACCCTGAACCTCGGCCTGGTCTGGATGCAGGGCCAGTACACCGCGCACTGGCCGGTCCTGATGGCCGCCTCGATCCTGATGCTGCTGCCGATGATCGTGATCTACGCCTTCGCGCAGAAGGCCTTCGTCCGCGGTATCGCCACCTCGGGCCTCGCGGGCCGCTGACACGCAGGCAAGGTGATAATATGTTTTTATGCGCACCACGATTGACTTACCCGAAGAGCTGATGCGTGCTGCCAAAATCGCGGCTGCTGAACGTCACATGAACCTCAAGGAGCTGTTCACCAAGGCGTTAGCGCATGAACTCGGCACCCAGGTGTCGGCGCAGAAGCGGGGCCGGGTTGAATTTCCGCTGGTCGGCAGCGACCGTTCCGGCGCGAAGACCAACCTCACCAACGAGGACATCGCTGAGATCTTCGCCGACGAAGATGCAGAGAAGTACGCGTGACGACACTGATCGATGTAGGCGCGTGGCTTGCCGCGACGTGGCGCGGACACGTCCACAACGAGTCGGCGGTTCGGTGGTTCGAGCGCGAGTCCGGAAGTCTGCTGATGTGCCGGGTCACCCAGACCGGACTGCTGCGTCTGCTCTCCAATCCAGCGGTCATGGGTGATGATGTCCTGACGCGTAGTTCGGCATGGCGCATCATCGACCAACTGCTCGCGGACGAACGCGTGTTGTGGGCCGAGGAACCCACCGACTTCGAGGCGGTCTTTCGGGCGCTCTCGGCACGCAACGAGACCAGCCACAAGCTGTGGACCGACGACTATCTGGCCGCGTTCGCCCAGACCAGTGGAGCCGAAATAGCCACATTGGACAGGAAATTCGCGGCCCGGTATCCGTCGGTGAAGGTCGTAACCATCGCGTTGTAGATCGTTTGGTTACCGTAGCCGGCCGAGTGCCACGGGGGTATCGGCCGTTGAGGGAACGGATGGGGGGTCGGGATCGGTGGAACCGGATCAGCCCGCTCGGGAGGCCGGCGATTCGGCGGGGGCGTCGTGCGGGCGGGTGCGTTCGATCAGGGGCAGCGTGCGGAGCTGGCGCTCGAGGTGCCATTGCAGGTGGGCGGCGGTGAGGCCGCTGGACTGGCGGCGGATGGACTCGGGGACCGCGTCGATGCCGGACCATTCGCCTCGATACAGCGCACTCATCAACTCCAGGACCCCCACCGACGGGGTGGCCGAACCGGGCGGGCGGCAGTGCACGCAGACAGCGCCGCCCGCGGCGACGTGGAAGGCTCGGTGCGGCCCCGGGGTGGCGCAGCGGGCGCATTCGTCCAAAGCCGGTGCCCAGCCCGCGAAACCCATGGCGCGCAACAGGAATGCGTCCAAGATCAGGTCCTGCGGCCGCTGCGCGGCGGCGATCGCGCGCAACGCGCCCGCGGTCAGGGTGTGCAGTCGCGGTGCGGGTGCGCGCTCCTCACCGGCCAGACGTTCGGCGGTCTCGAGGACCGCGCAGGCGGCGGTGTAGCGGCCGTAGTCGGCGACGATATCGGAGGCGAACGCCTCCACGGTGTGCACCTGGGTGACGGTGTCGAGGTTGCGTCCGGGGTATAGCTGCACGTCGACGTAGGCGAACGGCTCGAGCCGAGCCCCGAATTTGGACCGGGTGCGACGAACCCCCTTCGCCACCGCCCGCACCAGCCCGTGCTGACGCGTGAGCAGCGTGACGATGCGATCGGCCTCGCCCAGCTTGTGCTGGCGAACCACGATCGCCTGGTCCCGATACAACTGCACGGCCCCATCCTCCCACGCCACGCTGACGCGCACACCGAGCCACACACATCCCGCCGCATGGGGTATTCCGCCCGGTCGTCATCCGGCCGGACCCGCTGGTCCCGGCGGGCGGATTCAGGCGGGCCGGTACACGCTCTCGCCGTAGACCTGCGCGATGCGCGGGGCGTGAATCGTGCGCAGCAGCAGAGTGGTCCAGCCGCGGCGGGTGCGATCGATCTCGCGATCGTCCGCCTCGATCAACATGCGTTCGGATCCTTGCAGTTCCATCGATACCGCAGGATGCCCCAGCGGGACGTCGACTAGCGCCACCCGGTTGCCCCACACGACGAACCGCCGCCGGCTCATCGCGATGGTCCCCTGCCCGATGTTCTCCCAGCTCGAGGAGGCGTAATGCAACGGAGTCCGATAACTGCGCCGTGCCACCGATCCGTCCACGGGACCGAATACCACGATCCCCTCCCATTCCATATCCGAACGCAGTTGGGGCGGCAGCTCTTTCGAACCGAACGCCCGGGACATCCACTTCACCCCGCCGATGGTAGGTGCGTCCGGCATCGCGTGCATGGACCCATTTGCGCCACCTGCGCGAACGGTGTCCGACCGAGATCACACTGTGACCACCGGACTCAGAAACCGAGCTTGCCGAGCTGTTTCGGGTCGCGCTGCCAGTCCTTGGCCACCTTCACGTGCAGATGCAGATAGATGCGGGTGCCGAGAATGTGCTCGATCTGCTTGCGGGCGTTGGTGCCGACCTCCTTCAGCCGCGCGCCGCCCCGGCCGATGACGATCGCCTTCTGACTCGGGCGCTCGACATAGAGCAGGGCGTGCACGTCGAGCATCTCCGGGGACGAATCGTCCTGTCCCTCATAGCCTTCCCGAGGCAGCACCTCCTCGATCACCACCGCGAGCGAATGCGGCAGCTCATCGCGAACGCCCTCGAGCGCGGCCTCGCGGATCAGCTCGGCCATGAGCGTCTCCTCGGGCTCGTCGGTCAGCTCGCCGTCCGGATAGAACGCCGGCCCCTCGGGCATCTTGGCGGCGATCACGTCGACGAGAACCTCGACCTGCTCCCCCTTCGCCGCGGATACGGGCACCACGTCGGCGTCGGGGCCGAGCAGTTCGGACACCGCGACCAGTTGCCGGGCGACCTGGTCCCGGCCCACCTTGTCGATCTTGGTGACCACGCCCAGCAGTGTCGTCTTCGGGGCCATCTGCCGGATCTGGGTCAGGATCCACCGGTCGCCGGGACCGATCTTCTCGTCGGCCGGAATACACAGCGCGATCACGTCGACCTCGGAATAGGTGTCGCGCACCAGATCGTTGAGCCGCTGACCGAGCAGCGTGCGCGGCCGGTGCAGCCCCGGGGTGTCGACCAGGATCAGCTGCGCGTGCTCGCGATGCACGATGCCGCGAATGGTGTGCCGGGTGGTCTGCGGACGCGAGGACGTGATCGCGATCTTCTGTCCCACCATGGCATTGGTGAGCGTGGACTTGCCGGTATTCGGCCGTCCCACGAAACAGACGAAGCCGGAACGGAATTCGGCACTGCTCACTGCGTGGCCTCGGCGCCGACGGTGTCGTAGACCGCGCCGTTGCGATCGGCGAAGATGATCTTGCCGGAGGACGAGAGTTCGCGCACCGCCGCGATTCCGGCGTCGTGGAACGACGCCCCGATCACCACCGCGGCCTCGAAACCCTCCGCGCCGCTGGAGATCGCCGCGGCCACCGCGGCCTGCAGCGCGGTCAGCGTCAGCGCCCGCAGTTCCACCGCGCCCGCGGCGTAGGTGCGGCCGTCGGTGTCGCGGACCGCCGCGCCGCTGCCGCCGCCGGTGCGCCCCATCGCGCCGCGGGCGAGCACCAGCAGCTTCTCGTCCTCGGCATCCAAACCACCGGCCTGCGTCGCAGTGTCACTCATTGCTGTCTCCATCCTCGTGTCCGGGTTCGCGATCGTTCTTCTTCTCCGGGGTCCGCCGCGCCACCACGGTGTGCACCCGCATCCGGCCCCGCGCGTCGGCGCCGCCCTCGCCCCGCAGTTGCAGGCCGTGGATGACGCCCTTGGACCCGGGCAGCGGCACGCGCCCGAGCGCGTGCGCGAGCAGACCGCCGACGGTGTCGACGTCCTCCTCGTCGATCTCCATATCGAACAATTCGGCCAGGTCCTCGATCGAAAGCCGTGCCGAGACACGGAATTTGCCGTCACCGAGCTGTTCGACGGGCGCGATCTCGTCGGTGTCGTACTCGTCGGCGATCTCCCCGACGATCTCCTCCAGCACATCCTCGATGGTGACCAGACCCGCGATACCACCGTATTCATCGACCAGCAGCGCCATGTGGTTACGGTGACGCTGCATTTCGTCCAGCAACTCGTCCAGCGGTTTGGAATCGGGTATGAACACCGCCGGGCGCATCACCTCGCGGACCTGCACCTTGCGACTGCGATCACCGTACGGCACAAGATCTTTCAGGTAGACGACGCCGAGGACGTCGTCGACGTTCTCGCCGATCACCGGAATTCGCGAATGCCCCGAGCGCACCGCCAGCGAGGTCGCCTGCGCCGCGGTTTTGTCCGCCTCGATCCATACCATCTCGGTGCGCGGCACCATGACCGCGCGGGCCGAGGTATCGCCTAGTTCGAAGACCGACTGGATCATCCGGCGCTCGTCCGAATCGACCACGCCGCTCTGCTGCGCCATATCCACGACCTCGCGCAGCTCGACCTCGGAGGCGAAGGGGCCGTTGCGAAATCCGCGGCCCGGGGTGATCGCGTTGCCGACCGCGATGAGCAGGCGGCTCAGCGGACCCAGCAGCACCGCGATCGCCTGCAGCGGCAGTGCGGCGGCGAGCGTTATCGAGTAGGCGTGCTGGCGGCCGAGCGTGCGCGGGCCCACGCCGATCACCAGATAGTCGACCAGCACCATCACCACCGCGGTCACCAGCAGCGCCCAGCCGGTGCCCAGCGCGTCGATCAGCGCGGCCGCCAGCAGCACCGTCGCGGTGATCTCGCAGACCAGCCGCAACAGCACCATCAGGTTCACGTAGCGGGGGCGTTCGGTGATGATCCGGGTCAACCGCCGCGCCCCGGGCCGGTCCGCGCGAACCAGATCCTCCACCCGGGCGGGCGACACGGTGGCCAGCGCCGCATCCAGCGCCGCGAACACCCCGCCCACCGGAACCAGCGCGATGGCCAGCGGCAGCAGGATCAGTGCGTTCACGCTGCGCCCTTCGCGGCATGAGCGGGGTCCTGCGTTTTAACGCTCCGCTGCCGCCGCTGTGCCCGATGGCGGCAGTCCCGGGTCGCTCCGTGGTTATCCAGGCTGCCGCGCCCGTCGCTGCCGCGGACCTGACCGCTCATACCGGGTCCAGCGGATCACCCGCGTCGCCGAAACCGGTTTTACCGAGGAGTTTGCGGTCGCGTTCGGCGAGGGCGGCGCGGCGCTGCGCCTCACGCAAGCTCTCGTACCATTCGGCGAGCAGGGTGTTCTGCAGGCCGAACATCTCCTTCTCCTCCTCCGGCTCGGCGTGGTCGTAGCCGAGCAGGTGCAGGACGCCGTGCACGGTCAGCAGCGCGAGTTCGTGGTCCAGCGAATGTCCGGCCTTGGTCGCCTGGGCCGCCGCGAATTCGGGGCACAGCACGATATCGCCGAGCATGGACGGGCCCGGCTCGGCGCCGTCCGGTCGGCCGCCGGGTTCGAGTTCGTCCATCGGGAAGGACATCACGTCGGTCGGGCCCGGCAGATCCATCCAGCGCATGTGCAGATCGGCCATGGTGTTGAGATCGACCAGCACCATCGACAGCTCGGCCGCCGGATGCACATCCATCCGGCCGATCGCGAAACGCGCGACGCTGATCAGATCTTCCTCGGGAACGTCCATTCCCGACTCGTTGGCGATCTCGATACTCACGCGCTCAGCTTAAAGCGTCTCGTACGACCTCGGTGAGATCGGGCGGCCACGCACCGCGCGGCTGCTCGGGCGGCCTGTGTGGCGCGCCGGCGAACCTGGCGCGGCGAGCCGCCGAACCGCGCGGCTGGTGCTAAGTTCGCGGCGGTGAAGACCACACGCACGGCAGGCCGGGCCGCGGTCGCGACAGTTCTCGCCGTCATCATGTGCGCTCCGGCGGCGTCGGCGACGCCGGCCGCCCCTGCGGACACCGGCGCGCTCGCCACCGCGGTGCACCGTGATCTGGGCATTTCCGTTGCGGAGTATCAGCGGCGCGCGGATCTGGCTCAGCGGCTGGCCGTCTTCGCCGCGGCCGAGCAGCGGCGCTCGCCCGGATCGGTGCGCGGGATCGGGCTCGATCAGCAGGGCCGGGCGTTGATCGCCGCCGTGGGTGCCGCCGTCCGGACCGCGGCCCGACAGGCGGGCTTCCAGCTCGCGGACGATCTCGCCGGTTCAGCGAATCCCGTTGCACCCCATGCCATTCAGCCCAACGAGCCGAGTCCGGCGGCGGAGCGCGGCCCGAGCGCCGATCAGATCGCGGGCGGCGATGTCTATCTGAGCCGCACCCCGCCGAACGATCGGGCGGCCAAATGCTCCTGGGCGTTCAACGCGATCGAGCCGGACGGCACGCCCGCGGCGCTCACCGCGGGGCACTGCAACGAGGCCGTACTGGCCGGACATCCGCTCGCACCGGACCAGCAGACCTTCCCGTGGCACAACGACCACGTGACCGGCCCGGCGACCGGCTCGTTCCAGAAATCGGTGGTGGACGGGATCCGGGACTACTCGATCGTGCGGATCACCCCGGCGGCGCGAAACTCGTTCCGCAACAATCTCGTTCGCGGACCGGTCGACGGACCCGATATCCGGATCACCGGCGCCGGCATTCCGGTTGCCGGTGCGCCCGTGTGCAAATCGGGTTCCACCACCGGCTTCACCTGCGGCGTGATCACCGCCGTGGACCAGCCCGACCCGCAGCGCCCGCCGATCCGCTTCAAGCACAGCGCTCTATCGCTGCCCGGCGACAGCGGGGGCGCACTGCTGTCCGGAACCCTGGCGATCGGCATCATCAGCGACGGCGGAATCTATTCCGACCCTTCGCAATTCCCCACCGACCGGCCCAGTGTGCTGCCGCCCGCCCCGCCCGGATCGCCGAGTCCGGGCCGCATCCTCCAGCAGATCGGGCCCCGGGCGTTCCAACAGGCGGGCCCGCTGGTCGGGCAAGTGCTACCCGGCATCCCGCAGATCGCGATGATCGCCCAGTCCGTCGCCGACGTCCTGGACCAGAACCCCGGCCTGCGCCTGCGCACGAGCTGAACACCGCCGACCGGCTCATCCCAGAGCCGGTGCACATCCGAAACGACGCCGCACACAGCTGAATCACACATCGACGCCGTGCCGCGCCCACCATCGGCGGACACCGCTGTCGTCATCGGCGGCAGATTGCGTCCGTCTCTCCCGCCTGCCGCTACTCGGGGCACATGCCGGCGCGAGTGCCGACGAGTTCAGCGGTTCTCCGGTTCACAGTCCGAGTTCACGCCCAGTCCCTTCGCAGGGGCGATACGCCGGCGAGCGAGGTCATCGGCTCGCGGGGCCGAGGAGATCTCGGGCCGTCGGCCACCTTGGAAGATATTCGGGCCCAACCTGTTTCGCGGGTAACGACGTGTCCGCCGGTGGGACGCCGTAGCCGGACCCGATCGGCTGCGGCGTCCCCTTGCTCAGCGCCGCGAGCGCTCCGCGGCGCGGCGCTGGGCACGGTTGCCCGGGTAGTGCGGCGCCGCCAGCGCCGGGCGGTCGGCCTCGTACCGCTCGTAGGCGTCGACGATGTCGGCGACCAGGCGGTGCCGCACCACATCGCTCGAGGTGAGCTCGGCGAAGTGGATGTCGTCCACATCGGTGAGGATGTCACTGACCACCCGCAGGCCGGATCTGGTGCCGCCGGGCAGGTCGACCTGGGTGATATCGCCGGTGACGACGATCTTGGAACCGAAGCCGAGCCTGGTCAGGAACATCTTCATCTGTTCGGGCGTGGTGTTCTGCGCCTCGTCCAGGATGATGAACGAATCGTTGAGCGAGCGACCGCGCATGTACGCCAGCGGCGCCACCTCGATGACGCCGGACTGCATGAGCTTGGGGATGGATTCCGGATCCATCATGTCGTGCAGCGAGTCGTACAGCGGGCGCAGGTACGGGTCGATCTTCTCGTTCAGCGTGCCTGGCAGGAAGCCGAGCCGCTCCCCCGCCTCGACCGCGGGCCGGGTCAGGATGATGCGGTTGACCTGCTTGCTCTGCAGCGCCTGCACCGCCTTGGCCACCGCCAGATACGTCTTACCGGTACCGGCCGGGCCGATGCCGAAGACGATGGTGTGCTCGTCGATGGCATCGACGTAGCGCTTCTGGTTCAGCGTCTTGGGGCGGATGGTCTTGCCGCGGCGGGACAGGATGTCCAGGCTCAGCACCTCGGCCGGAGAATCCGAGGAACCCTCGGTGAGCATCGCGTACGTATGCCGCACCGCCTCGGGCGTGACCACCCGGTTGCGGCTCGTCAGCGCCACGAGCTGTTCGATCACGCGCTCGGCCAGGGCGACGTCGGCGGCCCGGCCGGTGAGCGTCACGGCATTGCCGCGCACGTGGATGTCGGCATCGAGCAGACGTTCGAGTTCACGCAGGTTCTCATCGGCCGAACCGAGAAAGCCGAAGACGGATTCTGGAGCGAGTTCGATACTGGAGCGCGCGGTCCGCGCGGCCGGTCCGGTACCGTTGCCGCCGTCCCCGGCGGTGGGAGTTGTCGGGTCGCCTATTTCACCTGGTGTTCTCAAAAGTGCCTATGGCCTGCTTTCCGGTCTAGAACATCACTGGTTGTGATGAAAGTTTACAGCCGAGCACCGACACAGCCCAGTGAATAGACCACGACCAGCAGGTCACGAGCCCGTGCACGGTGGCGGCGCGGCAACCGGCCCGGCCAGCGGCACCAGCACCGGCCCGCGCGGCCGCGCGAGCGAGGATCCGCGCACGCCGCGAGGCTACTCGGCATACCGCATCTCCCGATCCACCGCGTTCGCGGCCGGATACTTCCCGATGCCGGAGTGCAGGAGCGCGAACGGGACCAGCGCGAGGGCCGCGACGACCGCGGCGATCACCGGCAGCGATCCCACCAGACCGAGCGAGGAGGTCACGCTGCCGAGCCCGGCGCCCAGACCGATGCCGAGGTTGAGCACCGTGATCAGAATGCTGCCCGCGGTATTGCGGAACCGTTCGGAGGCCACCCGCATCACCCGCGCTTGCAGCACGACGGGCAGCACCCCGATGAGCACCCCCCACAGCGTCACCAGGACGAGGTAAACGATTGCGCCACTTCGCATTCCCATCCCCGCGGTGATCGCGGCCAGCGCCAGGGCGGTCACCGGCAATGCCGCGGTAGGCCAGCGATCGCCGATCCGGCCGGCCACGAGGACGCCGGCGAAACCGCCGATCCCGCTGGCGAGCAACACCCCGGGGACCGCTCCCGCGCCGATTCCGGCCGCGGCGCTGACCGGAACCACGAAGGTGAACACCGAGTAGTAGCCGATGAGCGAGAAGAATCCGCCCGCGGCGACCAGCAATACCCATCCGGCCGATCGGTCCCAGCGCTCGGGCTCGGGTCGCGCGCCGTCGCCGACCGGCGGCACCAGGATGGCGATGATCGCCGCGCAGAGCACGCACAGGGCGGCGAGCGCCACGAAGGTCACCCGCCAGCCGAGCTGATGCGCCATCTGCGTTCCCAGCGGCACGCCGACCAGGCCCGCGACGGTGGGGCCGGCCAGCACGATCGACAGCGCCCGCCCGACCCGCTCGGGCGGGACCAGCGCGGCGCCGTAGGCGACGACCACGGCCCAGAACAAGCCGTGTGCGGCCGCCGCGGCCATCCGGGCGACCAGCGCCACCGCATATACCGGGGCCAGCGCCGTGGCGAGATTCGCGGCCGCCATGACGCCCAGGCTCGCGAGCACCACCGACTTTCGAGACCAACGCATCGTCCAGCGCACCAACGGAATTCCGGTCAACGCGATGGTGCCCGCCCAGCCGGTCACGAGTAGTCCGGCCGTCGACACGCCGACCGAGAGGGACGAACTCATGGAGTCCAGGACTCCCGCGGGCATCATCTCGGCGCTGACGGTCGTGAAGGTCGCCCCGCCGAGCGCCAGCAGCGGCGTCAGGGAGCCCTTTGATCTGTTCATATCCGAGAACGTAAACTTTGACATAGGTGTCAAAGTCAAGAGGAAAGTTCGGGCCACGATGAAGATCGGCGAACTCGCGGAGCGCACCGGAATCTCCACGCGGATGCTGCGCTACTACGAATCCCAGGACCTGCTGCGGTCCGAGCGAGGTCCCAACGGTTACCGCTACTTCCAGGACAGCGACATCGAACGCGCCCGGACCATCTCCAGCCTGATCCGGTCGGGCCTGCCCACCAGACTGATCCGCGTCGTGCTGTCCGCGCAGGACCGCCCGGACGACTGGACCGACGCATGCGACAGCGAATTCGCCGCGATCCTGCGCGCGGAACTGACCACTCTCGACGACAAGATCGCCTGCCTGACCCGAAGCCGGGAAACCGTCAGCGCGTACCTCGCACGCGCCGCGGGCTGAGCGTCACGAGGGATCACGCACCGCCGCATTCGCCGGAGGCGACTTCCCCCTGTCACCCGCCCGCGCGGCCGAATGTCAAACCCCCGGTTGGATCCGCGCCCGGATCGCCGGGGCGACCGGACGCGGCCGGAGATCCTTCTCGGTGCCCCGCGGAGAACGTGACCGCGGGCCTATCTAAGAGGCATTCATGGCCACGAGTGATGCGCCGGGCACGCGCAACGTCTGGACGGCGTTGATCGGCGGGTCGATCGGGAATCTGATCGAGTGGTACGACTGGTTCGTCGCACACATCTTCGACCGATCCGATTGTGCATCCAGCCGCATCGGCCGTGGCAGGCGCCCGGGAGTCCGGGCGTGCCGGCCAGACTCACGCACCCACGGACCGACGGTGCGTCGCCGGACGCGTCGGAAGTGGTCCGTCGGGCGGCTCGTCGCTACGGGCCCGGGCGCGGAAGGACTCCGGGGTCTCGCCGGTGCAGCGGCGGAAGAATTTGCCGAAGACGGTGGGGCTGGTGAATCCCAGCCGGCTCGCGACCTGCCCCGGCCGCAGATCGGTATGCACGAGCAGCCGCTTGGCCTCCAACGCGGTGCGGTCGTCGAGGTACCGCTTGGCGGTGCGTCCCGTCGCGGCCAGGCAGGCCCGGGTGAGTGTGCGGACGCTGTAGCCGAGGGTTGCGGCGTAGTCCTCGATGCGGCGACCGGCCGCGAAGTCGCGCTCCACGGCCTCGTGGAAGCGCTGGAAGGTATCGCTCCCGCCTCCCGCGCGCAGGCCGTGCCGCCGCTGCCGGACGTGTCCCAGGCGTAGCACCAGGGCCGCCAGGAGGTGACGCATCAGGTCGACGCGGGCCTCCGGGGGCAGCGCGCCGGTGTGGCGGTAGGCGTCTTCCAGGAGACCCAGCAGCGCGGCCAGCGCCGCGTCCTCCTCGGCGTCGGGTAGCAGCGGTCCCGGCGAGTAGGGCGGGGTCAGGCGGGCGGCGGCGAGGGTGGCGGTGTCGAGGAAGCCCGGCATGAACAGCAGGACCGCGCCCGTGGCGCGGTCGAGCCCGGCGCCGAAGCGGTACACCTGACCGGGGCTGATCCACAGCCAGGCGCCGGGCGGGACGGTGTGCCGCACGTCATCCGCCCAACAGTTCAGCGAATGGGATTTCACGAGGATCAGGTGATGGAACTCGGCCCGCAGGGGGCGGCCGAGCGGCACGCCGTTGCGCTCGGCGCGCTCGCGCAGCCGGGTGAAGTCCCACACCTCGACACCCGGCGGCCCTCCGGGCGGCGGACGGAAAGGAACTTCGGTGATGCGAGCTTGTCCGTTTTGGTCCATGACGTGACGTAAGCGTACGTCATCCGGGCCCGGTTTGCGCCTAGCGTGGAGTGCGACGGAGCGATTCGGAGCGCGAACCCCGGCCAAGTCGGAAAGTCTTCACCGCCCGTCACTTGACCGAATCGTTCTCGGGTATTCGGGCGGATCAGCAGACACCGGAAGAGGAACCACCATGCGTTTGATCGTAGGAATGACAGGTGCCACGGGTGCCGTCTTCGGCATCCGCCTGCTGGAGAACCTGCGCGAAATACCCGACGTGGAAACGCATTTGGTGCTGTCCCGGTGGGCGCGGACCACGATCGAGCTGGAGACCGGCCGCTCGGTGCGCGAGGTGGCCGAACTGGCCGACGTCACGCACAGCCCGCAGGACCAGGGCGCCACCATCTCCTCCGGTTCCTTCCGGACCGACGGCATGATCATCGCGCCGTGCTCGATGAAGACCCTGGCAGCCATCCGGGCCGGCTATGCCGACGGGCTGGTCGCCCGCGCCGCCGACGTCGTCCTCAAGGAGCGCCGCAAGCTGGTGCTGGTTCCCCGCGAGACGCCGCTGAGCGAGATCCACCTGGAGAACATGCTCGCGCTGACTCGCATGGGGGCGCAGATGGTGCCGCCCATGCCCGCCTTCTACAACCACCCCGCCACCGTCGAGGACATCGTCGACCACATCACCGCACGCATCCTCGATCAATTCGACCTGCCCGCCCCCGCTGCCCGGCGCTGGGAGGGTATGCGCGCCGCCCACCGGCCGAACCCGGCCCGCAACGCCCCCACCGCCGCCTGACGCCCCGACATCCGAAGGAGTTGACCGACCATGGCCTACGACGACCTGCGAAGCTTTCTGGAAATCCTCGACAGCCAGGGACAACTGCGGCGCGTCACCGAACAGGTGATGCCCGAGCCCGACATCGCCGCCGCGGCCAACGCCGTCACCCGGCTGGGCGAGCAGGCCCCGGCACTGTACTTCGACAACGTCTACGGCTTCGATCGGGCGCGGATCGCGATGAACGTGCACGGCTCCTGGGCCAACCACGCCCTGGCCCTGGGCCTGCCCAGGGAGACGGGCGCCAGGGAACAGGTCGAGGAGTTCATCCGGCGCTGGGCGAAGTTCCCGGTGGAGCCCGAGTACCGGGACGACCCGCCGTGGGCGCAGAACACGGTCGAGGGCGAGGACGTCGACATCTTCGACATCCTCCCGCTGATCCGGCTGAACGACGGCGACGGCGGCTTCTATCTGGACAAGGCCGCCGTCGTCTCGAAGGACCCGGACGACCCGGCCAGCACGGACAAACAGAACCTGGGCGTCTACCGGATCGAGGTCAAGGGCAAGCGGAAGCTGGCGCTGCAACCGGTGCCGATGCACGATATCGCCCAGCACCTGCGCAAGGCCGAGGAGATGGGCGAGGATCTGCCGATCGCGATCACGCTCGGCAACGACCCGGTGATCTCCATCGTCGCCGCCACCCCGATGGAATACGACCAGAACGAGTACGAACTGGCCGGCGCTTTGCGCGGCGCCCCGGCGCCGATCGCCCGCTCGCCGCTGCACCACCTGCCCGTGCCGTGGGGCTCGGAGGTCGTGATCGAGGGCGTCATCGAGGGCCGCAGGCGCGAGATAGAGGGCCCGTTCGGCGAGTTCACCGGTCACTACAGCGGTGGCCGCAACATGACGGTCATCCGCGTCGACAAGATCTCCTACCGCACCGATCCGATCTTCGAGCACCTCTACCTGGGCATGCCGTGGACCGAGATCGACTATCTGATGGCCGCCAACACCTGCGTTCCGCTGTACGAGCAGCTGAAGAAGGATTTCCCCGAAGTCCGCGCGGTCAACGCGTCGTACACCCACGGCCTGGTCGTCATCGTCTCGACCGCGAAGCGCTACGGCGGCTTCGCCAAGGCCGTCGGGATGCGCGTGCTCACCACTCCGCACGGCCTCGGCTATGCGGCCACGGTCATCGTCGTCGACGAGAACGTGGACCCCTTCAACCTGCCCCAGGTGATGTGGGCGCTGTCCACCAAGATGAATCCCTCCGCCGACCTCGTCGTGGTGCCCAACCTCCCGATCCTGGAACTCGCGCCGCAGGCCGACACGCCCGGCATCGTCGACAAGCTGATCATCGACGCCACCACCCCGGCCCCGCCCGACAGGCGCGGCAACTACGGCAACCAGGTGACCGACCTGCCCGAGATGGGCGAGTGGATCACCAAACTCCAGCAACTCGCCGAGAAGTGATCCCCGCCGACCCGAAGGAGCCGAACGTCATGTCCGACAAGAACATCCGGCCCGCAGAGTGCCCGCGCTGCGGCCACCGATCGCTGGAGCTGCTGCACGTCTCCCCCGTCGCCGGAGCCTGGGAGGTCTACCAGTGCCGGCAGTGCCTGTATTGCTGGCGCACCAGCGAGCCGGCCCGCCGCACCCGGCGTGACGCCTATCCGGAGAGTTTCAAGATGACCCCCGAGGACATCCGCAACGCTCCCGAGGTCCCCACCGTCCCACCGCTGCGAGCCGGCGCATGACCGCCCCCGGGCATGCCGGTCCGTGCCCGCCGCCGATTCGCCGGGCGCTGGACGAACACACGACCCTGAGCTTGGCCTACGTCGACGAGGCGGGCTCTCCCGGGGCGTGCGCCGTCTTCTACGCCCGCACCGAGGCCGGGCCGCTGGTCTTCCTGAGCTCTGCCGACACCGTCCACGGCCGAGCACTGTCGGCCGGCCGGCCGGCGACGCCGGTCGCTTTCACCGCCCAGCGCGACGGGCAGACCTGGACGGACATCACCGGCATCCAGGGCCGCGGCAGCTGCCGCCGGCTGACCGGAGACGAGGCCGCGGCGGCGCGCCGGGACTATGCGCGACGTTTCCCCTTCATCGATACGGCCCCGGGCTTGTCCGCCGCCCTGGCCGCGACCGAGTTCTGGGAGATCCGGCCGCATTGGCTCCGCCTCATCGACAACACCCGCGGTTTCGGCCACAAGACCGAATGGACCCCGCCGACAGGAAGGAATTCAGCCATGTCCGGTAACGCGGACTTCGAGACGACGATCGAGCAGCCCGTCCCCCCGCAGGACCTGTCCCACATCGTCGGGCACCGCTTGATCTACACCTACGCCAACGGCTGGCAGTACGAGATGTATGTGAAGAACGACCACACCATCGATTACCGGATCCATTCCGGGATGGTCGGCGGACGCTGGGTCAAGGATCAGCAGGTGAATCTGGTTCAGCTGGCCGAGGACAGCTACAAGATCTCCTGGACCGAGCCCACCGGCACCTCGGTGTCGGTCGACGTGATGCCCGCCAAGCGCCGGCTGCACGGCGTGATCTTCTTCCCGCACTGGGTGGAAGAACACGGTGAGCGCACCGTGCTGTACCAGAACGACCATCTGGACAAGATGCGCGAGTACCGGGACGCGGGCCCCACCTACCCGATCTACGTTGTCCCCGAGTTTGCCAAGATCACGCTGTTCGAATACGTCGGCCCCGATGACGACACCGTCATCTCGGTAGCACCCGGCGAACTTCCCGATGGCTGGTCGGATCGCGCCAACTGACCCGGCGCGGCGATCCTGTTAGCAAAACCCGGCGGACCGGAAAGCATTGGCGGCGGGCTGCCCGGGTACCCCACAATCGGACCACGACCCATATCGGTCGTGGGACGAGAACGGGGGTGAAAGCAATGCCGGTTCGAATAGCAGAATGGCTTATCAGCAGCGAAATCGTGGACGAAATGGCCTTCCGGATCGATGTTCCGGGCGGCGACCGGGGGCGGTGGATCGTCTCGTTCCTCCCGCCGGGCTTTCGACTTACCGAGAAGCAGGCACTGACCTGTATGGAGCTGGCCGAGATGATTCTGCTCGCCCTGGAGTCCTCCGTCGGCACGCTCGAACTGGAACTCGCTCGAATCCGGGCGAACGAACTGGAACTGAGCCTGGAGGACCTGATGTGGTTGCTGGCAGCTCGCTCGACCACCCTGCATCAGAATCCCGCCCCGGAAACCTCGGGGTCCGCACAGGCGTAACCGCACCGCACCGGCTCGGTCCGGTGCGGTGCTCCCGATTCGCGGTCACTTCACGCAGGGAATCCCGCTGCCGTTCATACTGGACAGATCGGTCGGCGCGGGCGCCTTCGCGCCGAGGTTCGTCGCCGAGACCGGCGGCGGCGTCGTCGTGGAGGCCGGGGTTCCGGACGTCCCGCTGAGGCCGGCCATGCTGGTGAGCGAGTCGCTGCCGGCCAGTTCGGTTCCCACGGTCAGCTGAATCGATTGCGCACTGATCGAGGACGACCTTGGCCTCGCCGCTGTCCGGATCATTACCGAAATCCTCGACCGGCAGCGTGAACAGGGTGAGCCCACCGGACATCAGCGACGACGCCTCCGCGGCGAACCTTCCGAGATCCAGGCCTTTGTCCACGGCCATGTTCTGCTGAGCGACGCCGAGCAGGTTCATCAATTTGCCGGGACTGGACATGGTTCCGCTGCTCTGCAGTTTGCTCGCCAACGAGACGATGAACGCCTGCTGCCGACGGGTGCGGTCCAGATCGGTGAAATTCAGCGATTCGTCCGGATCCCGGCGCTGCCGCACGAAAGCCATTGCCTGCGAGGCATTGATCTCCTGCCTGCCCTTCACGAAATCTGCGCCGGAGAACTTGTCCTGGGTCCGCTCGTTCAGGCATACCGTGATGGGCTGCACCGCCTGAGCCACCTGGAAGAAGGCCGCCAGGGTGACCTCCACGAAATGGTCGATCGGCACGCCGCCGAGGAATTTGGTGACGGTATTCGCCTCGGCCTTGCGCCCGGCATCGCGCGCCTTGGCGTCCAGCGCCTCCGGATTCCCGATCTTGTTCTGGTACTTCTGTTTCGCCGCGAAATAGGCGCGCCCGTACGCCTCCTTGATCTTGCCCTTGCAGATATCACCGCCGCAGGACGCCGGGTCCAGGGTGACGTAATCGTCGCGGGGAATGGAGATGGCCGTCGACTTGGAGCCGTCGCCCGGAATGTGGATCAGCATCAACACATTCGAATTCATCCCGACGACGCTGTCGTCGCCCGCGTGCAGGGCGTTGTACATGTCCTGCGGCAGCGGATTGCCGTGCTCGTCCAGGCGGCTGTCCAGGCCCATGATCAGGATGTTCTGTTCTTGGCCTGCCGATTTGGGGCCGTCGCTGATCGCGTCGGAGGTCGTGACGCCCTTGATCGCGTGGTCGTAGACCCGCCACGCCGCGCCCGTCCCGACCAGAACCAAGGTCGACACCAGTGCGATGAGTGTGCGCGCGGACAGCGCCGCCCGGTGGTCGCCCCGGCCGCGCACCGCCGCACGTGCGGGCCGCCGCGGCCGATCCGTACCGGTCTGCTCCACGGCCCGCGACCGGTCGCGGGCCGTACCCGCGTGCGTCTCACGCGAGGACCGCGGTTGGGTGCCGTGCGGCAACCGCTCGGTATCCGGACCATCCGCCGGTCTTCGCGGACGCTCCCCATCATGGGTCATACGGACCGAATATAGGCCGCGATCTCGAGACCGGCGAAATGCGCGGATTACCGCACCGGGACCGGAATCACTTCACGCAGGGAATCCCGCTGCCCTTCATACTCGACATGTCGGTCGGCGCCGGAGCCGTCGTGCCCGCGTTCGTCGCCGACACCGGCGGAGGCGGCGGCGTCGTGGAGGTGGGAGTGGAACTGCCGTCCTCGCTCGAATTGCCCACCATGCCGGTGATCGAACTACTGCTCGCGAGGTCCGTGCCGACGGTCAGCTGAATCGACTGCGAATTGATCGAGGAAGACTTGGTCGCGGTCAAACCCAACTGCCCGGCCAACGCGGTGGCCGCCTCCTGCGCACCCGAACCGTACAGCAGTGTGCTGGAACTGCGCGTGGTCCCGGTGATCGCCTCACCCTGCGCGAAACCGCGTGCGGCGAGCGCCTTTTCGAGATTTCCACCCAGCCCGTTCTTGCCCGAACTGTTCACCACGTTGGCCGTCACTCCGGACGCGGACGGGATGTTCGTACTCGTCGGCGTCGCGCTGGGGGTCGCGCTGGCGGCCCCCGGCTTGGGCGGATACAGCAGATTCTTCACATAGGAGTGAATCAGGTCGAGGTCGACGATGCTGGTGTCCTCGCCGTCGATGACCTTGAAGTCCTTGACCGGCAGGGTGTACAGCGTCAGTCCGCCGCCCATCAGAGACGACGCCTGCCCGGCGAACTTGCCCAGATCCAGACCACTGTCCACGGCCATGTTCTGCTGCGCGACCTTGAGCAGGCCCATCAGGGTGCTCGGGCTGGAAAGCGTTCCGCTGCTCTTCAATTTGTTCACCAGCGAGACCACGAACGCCTGCTGACGACGGGTGCGGTCCATATCGGTGAAATTCAGCGACTCGTCCGGGTCCCGGCGCTGCCGCACGAAAGCCATTGCCTGCGAGGCATTGATCTGCTGTTGGCCCTTGACGAATTTCGCACCGGAGAACGTGTCGTGCGTATTCTCGTTCAGGCACACCGTGATCGGCTGTACCTGCTGCGCGATCTCGAAGAACGCGGCCATGGTGATCTCCACGAAATGGTCGATCGGAACATCGCCCAGGAACTTGCTCACCGTCTTCAGCTCGGCCTTGCGCCCTGCGTCACGAGCCTTGGTCTCCGCGTCCGGATCTCCTTGGGCCTGCTTGCCCAGCACGGCGCCGTAGGTGCGGCCGTACGCCTCCTTGATCTTGCCCTTGCAGAGGTCGCCGCCGCACGCGGCCGGGTCGAGGGTCACATAGTCGTCGCGCGGGATCGAGATCGCCGTGGATTTGGTGCCGTCACCCGGAATGTGGATGAGCATCAGCACATTCGAGTTCATGCCGCCGTTGTCGTTGTCGCCGGCGTGCAGGGCGTCGTACATCGCCTGCGGCAGCGGATTGCCGTGCTCGTCCTTGCGGCTGTCCAAGCCCATCAGCAGGATGTTCTGATCCTGGCCGAGGGATTTGGGGCCGTCGCTGATGGCGTTCGAGGTGATCACGCCCTTGACCGCGTGATCGTAGATCCGCCATGCCGCACCGGTTCCGACCAGAACCAGGACGGACACCAGCGCGATCAGGGTACGGCCGACGGCCACCGCCTTGGCGTTGCGCCGCGGGCGGGCCGGGCGCCGGGAGTGCCGGCGCGGCCGCAGCAGCGTCGTCGCGGCATCGGGGTCCGGCTGCGCCTCCGCGGTCGTCGCCTCGCCGGGCTGGGACTGCGCCGACTGCGACTCGGCTTCGCGTGTCTGCGAACGACTTCCCCGAGTGGGCGGCACGGCGTGCGCCCTCTCGGCGCGCGCCGAACGCGCCTTCGCCACGCGCGACAGGCGCGGCTGAGTGCCATGCGGCAGCCGCTCGGTACTCGGACCGTCCGGCTCCTTCCGCCGATGGCCCCCTCCGTAAGTCATACGGACTGAATATAGGGGTCGTGACCGGCGTTCGCCAGACGAGCGCCCGCCGACGTGGAATTGATCACCGACAACCGGTGCGGAGTATGACAACGCGATCGAACCGGTTGTGCGCCAAGACAATGAATGATTGCTCTACCACCTGGAAGTCAGCGCACCCAGCGCACCCAAGGCGACCGCGCCCGCGGTCGAGGTGCGCAGCACGGTAGGCCCGAGCAGTGCGACGTCCGCGCCCGCATCGGCGAGCGCGGTGATTTCGGCATCGTCCAGGCCGCCTTCGGGCCCGACGATGAGGACGATCCGCGATGCGGCGGCCAACGGCAGGGAAACGAAACGGGCCGTACCCGATTCGTGCAGCGCGACGACGATTCCGTTGTCCGCCTTGGTCTCCCGCACGAGTGCCAGCACATCGGAAGTGTGATGGGGTTCGGCGATCTCCGGGATGAACGCCCGGCGGGACTGCCGCGCCGCCGAGCGCGCCGCGGCACGCCATTTGTCGACGCCCTTGCGCGCCTTGCCTTCCCAGTTTGCCACGCAGCGCGCGGCCTGCCACGGCACGACGACGTCGACGCCGGCCTCGGTCATCAGTTCCACCGCCAGCTCCGAGCGATCGGATTTGGGCAGCGCCTGCACCACCGTGACCGGCGGCGCGACCGGTTCCGCGAGAATGCGGTCGAGTACCCGCAGGTCGAGTCGGTCCTTCTGCGCCGCAACGACTTCCGAGGACGCGAGCAGGCCCGCGCCATCGGACAGGGTGATCGGCTCGCCCACCCGGATGCGCCGCACGGTCGCCGCATGGCGCCCCTCGGGGCCGTCCAGGATCGCGATACCGCCCGGCTCGGGTATCTCGTCGAGATAGAAAACCGTTGCCGCCACTGTGAATCCGTCTTCGGGTCAGCGACCGCTGAACGAGGCGCGCAGGCGCGCGAACAGACCGCTGTTGTGCTCGGATTGGGCCGAAAGTACCTCGGTGCGTTCGCCGTTGCGCATGGCCTTGTACTTGCGCAGCAGATCGGACTGCTTGGCGTCGAGCTTGGTCGGCACCACGATGTCCAGGTGCGCGATCATGTCGCCGCGGGCACTCGAACGCAGTTTGGGCATACCGTGCGCGCGCAGCACCGAGACCTCGCCCGGCTGCGTGCCGGCCGGAATGGTCAGCTCGGTCGGGCCGTCGAGAATCGTGTCGACCACCACGGTCGCGCCGAGCGCCGCGTCGACCATCGGGACGCGGATCGTGCAGTGCAGATCGTCACCGTCGCGGACGAACATGTCGTGCGGCTGCTCGACGATCTCCACGTACAGATCACCGGCCGGGCCGCCGCCGGGGCCGACCTCGCCCTGCGCGGCCAGCCGCACCCGCATGCCGTTCGCCACACCCGCGGGAATCGGCGCGGCGATCTCCCGGCGCGAGCGCACCCGCCCGTCGCCGCCGCACTTGCGGCACGGATCGGGAATGGTCTCCCCGGCGCCGCGGCAGGTCGGGCACGGCCGGGAGGTCATCACCTGACCGAGGAACGAGCGCTGCACGGTCTGCACCTCGCCCGCGCCGCCGCAGGTCTCGCAGCGCACCGGCTTGGAGTTGCCGTTGGTGCCCGCGCCCTGACACAGGTCGCAGAGCACGGCGGTGTCCACGGTGAGGTGCTTGGTGACCCCGACCGCGCATTCGGCCAGCGACAACCGGGTACGCAGCAGCGAATCCGCACCGGGTTGCACACGTCCACGCGGACGCCGCGGACCGGAGGTGTTCATACCGCCGAAGAAGGCCTCGAACACATCGCCCAGACCACCGAATCCGGCACCGGAGAAACCACCCGGACCGCCGCCGGACTCGAGCGGATCGCCGCCCATGTCCACGATGCGGCGCTTCTCGGCATCGCTGAGCACCTCGTAGGCCGCCGAAACCTCGCGGAACCGCTCCTGGGCGTCCGCATCGGGGTTGACGTCCGGGTGCAGCTCACGCGCCAGCTTGCGATAGGCGCGCTTGATCTCCTGGTCGGAGGCGTTGCGTCCGACACCGAGCAATCCGTAGTAGTCCCGTGCCACTTGCGTCTCTAGTCCTGTTCCGAATCCGTTTGCTTCACGATCTCATCGCGACACTTCACCCGGCACACTCACCTTTCGGCAAGCACCTCGCCGATGTATCGGGCGACTGCCGCGACCGAGGCGATCGTCCCCGGATAGTCCATGCGGGTCGGGCCCAGCACACCCATACCCCCGAGCACGGTACCCGGCATACCGTACCCGGTGGAAACCACCGAGGTTCCGCGCATCTGCTCGAGCTGTGTTTCCTCGCCGATCTGCACCGTCACCGTGCCCGGATGCTGCGCGGCGGCCAGCAACTTGAGCACGATCACCTGCTCCTCCAGGGCCTCCAGCACCGCGCGCAGCGAACCCGGGAAACCGAAGTCGTTGACGTTGCGGGTGAGATTAGCCGTACCGCCGAGCACCAGCCGCTCCTCGGGATGCTCCACGAGCGTCTCCACCAGCACGGTCGACACCCGGACCAGCACGTCGCGCAGGCGGGCCGGGGAATTCTCCGGCAGATCCGCGACCGCGGCGGAGGCCGCCGAGAGGCGTTTGCCGTCCATCGCCTTGCCGAGCATCGCGCGCAACGCGGTCAGATCCTCGTCGCCGATCACCCCGCCCAGTTCGACCAGGCGCTGATCGACGCGCCCGGTGTCGGTGATGACCACCAGCAACAACCGGGCCGGATTGAGTGCTACGACCTCGATGTGCCGGACCGTGGAGGCCGAGACGGTCGGATACTGCACCATCGCGACCTGGCGGGTCAGCTGCGCCAGCAGCCGCACCCCGCGACGCAGCACGTCGTCCAGGTCGACGCCACCGTCGAGGAAGTCCATGATCGCCCGCCGCTCGGCGGTGGACAGCGGCTTGACCTCGGCGATGTTGTCGACGAACTGGCGATAGCCCTTGTCCGTGGGAATGCGACCGGAGCTCGTGTGCGGCTGGGTGATGTATCCCTCGGCTTCGAGCACCGCCATATCGTTGCGCACCGTCGCACTGGAAACGCCCAGGTTGTGCTTGTCGACCAGTGTCTTCGACCCGATCGGCTCCTTGGTAGCGATGTAGTCCGCGACAATCGCGCGCAGGACCTCGAGCCGCCGCTTCTCGGTGCTCGACATCGGCCCCACCTCCTCGTTCGCCATCGGACCGCCCGGCGTATGCGAGCAGCATCGACCGCGCGGACCCCGAGTTGATCCGGTTCCAGTTTAGTTCGTGAAAGCCGAATCCCCGCTGTGGCGTGGCGCAACCTCGGCGCGGACCCCGTAAGCCGCCGCCCGGAGGTGCCGGTTCACCCCAGAAGCGCGCGCACGACCCCATCGGCCAGCAGGCGCCCGCGGTCGGTGAGCACGACCGCTCGATCGCGGACCTCGATCACACCGTCGGCGACGAGTCCGTCGACCGCCGCGCGCCCGCCGGCGTCCAGGTCCGCCAGCGGCAGCCCGGCACGCAACCGCACCGCGAGCATGATTCGTTCGGTGTGGCGCTCGGCGTCGGTCAGCTCCTCCCACCCGTCCGCGGGCAGGGTCCGGGCCGCCGCGACACGTTCGGCATAACGTCCCGGATGCTTCACGTTCCACCAGCGCACGCCGCCGACATGACTGTGCGCACCCGGTCCCGCGCCGAGCCAGTCGCCGCCGTCCCAATAGCCGAGATTGTGCCGGCAGCGCGCGGAATCGCCCGAGGCCCAGTTGGACACCTCGTACCACCGCAGACCGGCCGCGGACAGCCGCGCGTCGATCCGTTCGTAGCGGGCGGCGAGCACGTCCTCGTCGGGAGCGGGAAGTTCGCCGCGGCGGACCTTGCGGGCCATCGCGGTGCCGTCCTCGACGATCAGCGAGTAGGCCGAGACGTGGTCGACGCCGGCCGCGAGCACCGCGTCGAGACTGGCATCGAGATCGGCATCGGACTCACCGGGGGTGCCGTAGATCAGATCCAGGTTGACGTGGTCGAAACCGGCCTCGCGGGCCTCGCGGGCGGCGGCGACCGGACGCCCCGGAGTGTGCGTGCGATCGAGGATGCGCAGCACGTGCGTCGCGGCCGACTGCATGCCCAGCGATACCCGGGTGTAGCCGGCGGAGCGGATCCGGCCGAAGAATGCCGGGGAGGTGGATTCGGGATTCGATTCCGTGGTCACCTCGGCATCGGCGGCCAGGGTGAAGTTCGCGCGGATGATCTCGAGCACATCGGCCAGCCCGTCGCCGCCCAGCAGCGAGGGCGTCCCGCCGCCGACGAAAACCGTCGACACCGGCGGCTGCCGGCTCGGCAGTGCGTCGAAAACGGCTGCGGCCGTGGACATCTCACCGCGCAACGCATCGAGCCAGGACTCCGGTGAGGCCGTGCTGCCCAGTTCGCCGGCGGTGTAGGTGTTGAAATCGCAGTATCCACAGCGCGTCGCGCAGAACGGGACGTGCACGTAGATGCCGAACGGCCCGTCGCCGAAGTCGCGCAGCGGCGGGGCGGGCAGTGCGGTCTGCTGGACGGTCGGGCTCACCTTTCCAGTGTGCGTGCGCCCCGCCGCGCGGCCGGGCGCGGGTACCGGTTCCCGCCGATGATCTATGACGCATCTCACAAACTGACTCGAGCGTCCAGGGAATTTCCCTCGAATATGCGGAAAATATGGGCCGGCGGTCGGAACTACCCGGCTGACATGGCACAATAGACCGCATGACCGGACTTGGAGTACGCCTCGTGGCTCGTCGCCACGTCGACTTCAAGCGTGTCTGCAGTGCGAGCTGTCTGCCGGAAAGCCTCCGGTAGTTCGGCCCCGCAGCTCCGGTTTCGACGCCCATTCTCGGCGTCGAGTCTCCCGGCCGCGTACCGGAGGCGTGAGTCAGCCCCTCCCGCCTATCGCCAGGCCTGATCACCCGCAGGAGTGACCCTATGACGTCGAGCACCGACGCCGGTCCCACACCCGAATCCGAACCCGCCGCGCGCGCGGAATCCGAGCGTCTCGCACGCGAACAGGAAGTCGCCCGCGAGCGCGCGCAGGCCGCTCGCGAACGCCGGGCGCGTTCGCGGGCCGGCGCGCAGGCCAGCGGCCCGCGCGAACGGACCGGAAAACCACTGCGCCGCAAGTCCGAAGGTCAGTGGGCCCTGGGCTACCGCGAACCGCTGAACCCGAACGAACAGAGCAAGAAGGACGACCACCCCCTCAACGTCCGCACCCGCATCGAGAACATCTACGCCCCCGGCGGATTCGACTCGATCGACAAGGCGGACCTGCGCGGCCGATTCCGCTGGTGGGGCCTGTACACCCAGCGCGAGCAGGGCTACGACGGCACCTGGACCGGCGACGAGAACCTGGATCTGCTCGAGGCCCGGTACTTCATGATGCGGGTGCGGTGCGACGGCGGGGCCCTGAACACCGAGCAGGTACGCACCCTCGGCGGGATCTCCACCGAGTTCGCGCGGGACACCGCCGACCTCTCGGACCGGGAGAACCTGCAGTACCACTGGATCGAGATCGAGAACGTCCCGGAGATCTGGCGGCGGATCGAGGGCGTCGGCCTGCAGACCACCCAGGCGTGCGGCGACTGCCCGCGCGTGGTGCTCGGCTCCCCGCTCGCCGGCGAATCACTGGACGAGATCATCGACGGCAGCTGGGCCGTGGAGGAGATCACCCGCCGCTACGTCGGCAAGAAGGAGTACTCGAACCTCCCGCGCAAGTTCAAGACGGCGATCTCGGGCCAGCAGGATGTGGTGCACGAGATCAACGACGTCGCGTTCATCGGCGTCGAGCACCCCGAACACGGCCCCGGCTTCGACCTGTGGGTCGGCGGCGGGCTGTCCACCAACCCCATGCTGGCCCAGCGGGTCGGCGCGTGGGTGCCGCTGGCGGAGGTGCCCGATGTCTGGGAGGCGGTCGTGTCGCTGTTCCGCGACTACGGCTACCGCCGCCTGCGCACCAAGGCGCGGTTGAAGTTCCTGATCAAGGACTGGGGCATCGAGAAGTTCCGGCAGGTGCTCGAGGACGAGTTCCTGAAGCGCAAGCTGATCGACGGTCCCGCGCCGGAGGCTCCGGTCCGGCCCATCGATCACGTGGGCGTGCAGAAGCTGCGCAACGGATTGAACGCGGTCGGCTTCTCCCCCATCGCCGGGCGCGTCTCGGGCACGATCCTGACCAAGGTGGCCGACGCGGCCGAGCGGATCGGGTCCGACCGGATCCGGTTCACCCCGTACCAGAAGCTCATCGTGCTCGACGTCCCCGACGACAAGGTCGAGGAATTGATCACCGAGCTCGAACCGCTGGGCCTGCAGGCCCGTCCGTCCAAGTGGCGGCGAAACCTGTTGGCCTGCAGCGGTATCGAGTTCTGCAAGCTTTCCTTCGTGGAGACCCGCAAGCGCTCCCAGGTGCTCGCGCCCGAACTGGATCAGCGGCTGGCCGATATCAACGCCCAGCTCGATGTGCCGGTCACGATCAACATCAACGGCTGCCCGAACTCCTGCGGCCGTTCGCAGATCGCCGACATCGGCTTCAAGGGACAGCTCGTGGACGACGGCAACGGGAATCAGGTGGAGGGCTTCCAGGTTCATCTGGGAGGCACCCTCGGCCTCGATGCCGCCTTCGGCCGAAAGCTGCGCCAGCACAAGGTGACCAGCGACGAGCTCGGCGACTACATCGAGCGCGTGGTGCGCAATTTCGTCAAGAACCGCAACGACGGTGAGCGGTTCGCGCAGTGGGCGGTCCGTGCCGACGAGGCCGACCTCCGGTAAGGAAAGAGACGCTATGACAACCACTCTGGGAAAGCTCTCCGAGGACGAACTGCGGCGCATCGCCGAGGACGGCGCGGCCGCGCTCGGTCCCGACGCCTCGGCCGCCGAGCTGCTGCGGTGGACCGAGGACACCTTCGGCCCGGGTTACATCGTCGCGTCGAACATGCAGGACGCGGTGCTGGTCCACCTGGCCGCGCAGATCCGGGCCGGGGTGGACGTTCTTTTCCTGGACACCGGCTACCACTTCGCCGAGACCATCGGCACCCGCGACGCGGTGGAGACGGTGTACGGCGTGAACATCATCAACGCGCAGCCGGAACACTCTGTGGCCGAACAGGATCGGCTGCTGGGCAAGGATCTGTTCGCCCGCGAGCCCAACGAGTGCTGCCGCCTGCGCAAGGTCGTGCCGCTGAAGCAGTCCCTGAGTGGTTACAACGCCTGGGTGACCGGCATCCGCCGGGTCGAGGCGCCCACCCGCGCCAACGCCCCCCTGATCTCCTTCGACGAGGGCTTCGGCCTGGTGAAGATCAACCCGATCGCCGCCTGGTCCGACGAGGAGATGGCCGAGTACATCGACCGCCACGGCATCCTCGTCAATCCCCTTGTGGAAGAGGGATATCCGTCCATCGGTTGCGCTCCGTGCACGCGGAAGCCGGAACCGGGAGCCGATCCGCGAAGCGGCCGCTGGGCCGGCCTCGCCAAGACCGAATGCGGGTTACACAGCTCATGACTCCTACCGCGACCGATACCCAACCGACCGACGCCGCCGACATCGACCGGGCGCTGCGCACCCCAGCCGCGGAGTTCGACACCCTGGCCGCGCTGGAGTCCGAGGCCATTCACATCTTCCGCGAGGTGGCGGGCGAGTTCGAGCGGCCGGTGATCCTGTTCTCCGGCGGCAAGGACTCCACGGTGCTGCTGCACTTGGCGCTCAAGGCTTTCTGGCCCGCGCCGCTGCCGTTCGCGCTGCTGCACGTCGACACCGGGCACAACCTGCCCGAGGTCCTGGCCTTCCGCGATCACGTGGTGGCGAAGTACGGGCTGCGGCTGCATGTGGCCAGCGTCGAGGAGTACCTGGCCGACGGCCGGCTGACCGAGCGCCCGGACGGCATCCGCAACCCGTTGCAGACGGTGCCGCTGCTGGACGCGATCACCGACAACCGGTTCGACGCGGTGTTCGGCGGCGGGCGTCGCGACGAGGAGCGCTCGCGCGCCAAGGAGCGGATCTTCTCGCTGCGCGACGCGTTCGGGCGCTGGGATCCCAAGCGGCAGCGGCCCGAACTGTGGAACCTGTACAACGGCCGGCACGCACCGGGCGAGCACGTCCGGGTGTTCCCGCTGAGCAACTGGACCGAGCTGGACATCTGGCGGTACATCGCCCGCGAGGACATCGAGCTGGCGACCATCTACTACGCCCATCAGCGCCCGGTCTACCAGCGCGACGGCATGTGGATGACCCCGGGCAGCTGGGGCGGCCCGCGCGACGGCGAGGAACTGGTCACCAAGTCGGTGCGCTACCGCACCGTCGGCGACGGATCCACCACCGGCGCGATCATCTCCGACGCCGCCGACAACGCCGCGATCCTCGCCGAGGTCGCGGCCTCGCGGCTCACCGAACGCGGCGCGACTCGCGGTGACGACCGGGTATCCGAGGCCGCGATGGAGGACCGTAAACGAGAGGGTTATTTCTGATGTCCGACCTATTGAGACTGGCCACCGCCGGCAGCGTCGACGACGGTAAGTCCACACTGGTCGGACGCCTGCTCTACGACACGAAATCCGTTCTCGCGGACCAGATCGACGCCGTCACCCGCGCCTCGGTAGACCGGGGCCTGTCCACCCCGGATCTGTCGCTGCTGGTGGACGGCCTGCGCGCCGAACGCGAACAGGGCATCACGATCGATGTGGCGTATCGCTACTTCGCCACGCCGCAGCGGTCTTTCGTGCTGGCCGACACCCCCGGACACGTCCAGTACACCCGCAATACGGTCTCCGGCGCGTCCACCGCACAACTGGTGATCCTGCTGGTCGACGCGCGCAAGGGCGTGATCGAGCAGACCCGGCGCCACGCCGCGGTGATGGCGCTGCTGGGCGTGCCCAAACTCGTTCTGGCCGTGAACAAGATCGACCTGGTGGACGACGCGGCGGGCGTGTTCGAGAAGATCGTCGACGAGTTCACCCAGCTGACAACGACATTGGGCTGGGCGCGCGAGGACGTCACCGAGATCCCGGTCTCGGCGCTGCACGGCGACAACATCGCCTCACGTTCGGCGAACACGCCCTACTACCACGGTCCCTCGCTGATCGAGCATCTGGAGTCGGTCCCGGTCGACGCCGACGTGCACGGCCGACACCAGGTGGGGCTGCGTTTCCCGGTGCAGTACGTGATCCGGCCGCGCACCCCGGAGTACCCGGACTACCGCGGCTACGCCGGGCAGATCGCCGCCGGCGTGGTGCGCCGCGGGGACGAGGTCGTGGTGCTCCCGTCGGGGACCCGCACCACGGTCGAGCGGATCGACACCGCGGACGGTGAGCTGGAATCGGCACAGCCGGGGCGCAGTGTCACGTTGATTCTCGCCGACGACGTGGACGTTTCGCGCGGCGATGTGATCGCCGCTGCCGCAGATGCCCCCGAGCCCATCGACACCTTCGACGCCACCGTGTGCTGGCTCGGCGACAAGCCGCTGCGTCCGGGCGCGCGGCTGCTGCTCAAGCACGGCACCCGCACCACCCAGGCGGTCGTGGGCGCGCTGCTCGAGCGTTTCGACGAACAGCACCTGGCCGCGGACAACGAGGCGGAGTCGTTGGCGCTCAACGACATCGGGCGCATCTCGGTGCGCGTCGCGGACCCGGTCGTGGCCGACGACTACCGGGTCAACCGGCACACCGGCAGCTTCCTGCTGATCGATCCCGCCGGGGGTAACACCCTGGCCGCGGGCCTGGTCGGCGATGCGCTGACCGCGGTCGAGGTCGGTACCGAAGGCTGATGTCACCCAACGGGATCATCGGCCGGCCGCTCGCACCGCGGGCCGGCGCTCCGGCGCTGGTAGCGGTCGCGCACGGCAGCCGGGATCCACGTTCGGCGGCGACCGTGGCCGCGGTGGTCGCCGATGTGGCACAGCAGAATCCGCGTCTGGACGTGCGGCCGGCGTTCCTGGATCTGAATACGCCGTCGGTCGAGCAGGTCATCGATGCCGTAGCCGCACAGGGACATCGGGACGCGGTCGTCGCACCGCTGTTGCTCGGCAGCGCGTTTCACGCACGCGTCGATCTGCCCGGCCTGCTCGCCGCCGCCCGCGCGCGGCACCCGCGCCTGCGGCTGATCCAGGCCGATGTGCTCGGTCCCGATCCGCTGCTGATCACGGCCCTGCGCGAGCGGGTGCTCGCGGCCGGGGCCGAGCCGGACGACGACACGCTGGGGGTGGCCGTCGCGGCGGTCGGCTCCTCTCGTGCCGAAGCCAACCACCGCACTCGCGCCCTGGGCCGGCTGCTCACCGCGGGCACCGCGTGGCGTACCGAGGTGTGTTTCGCGACCACCGAACCCGCGCTTCCCCGGGCGATCGCGAGGCTACGGGCGCGCGGTTGCGGCCGGATCGTCGTCGCGCCGTGGTTTCTCGCTCCCGGCCTGCTCACCGATCGCCTGGTGACGGCCGCGCCGGAGGTCACCCACGCCGATCCGCTCGGCAGTCACCGTCTCGTCGCACAGGTCGTCGGGCAGCGGTACGCGGCCGCGGTGCGTGAGCTGCGGACGCGGCCGGACTCCGCGGTCGCCGTCGCGTAGTCCCGCCGACCACGGTCAGCCGGCGAACCAGCGTTCGAGAACCAATGCGACGCCGTCCTCGTGGACCGGGGCGGTGACCTCGTCGGCGAGCTCGCGGGCGACCTCGACCGCATTGCCCATGGCGACGGAATGCCCTGCCCAGGAGAGCATTTCGCAGTCGTTGTAACCGTCGCCGATGGCCAGGGTGGCCGCCGGGGGAACGTCGAGTTCGCGGCGCAGCCGTTCGAGTGCCCAGCCCTTGGATATGCCCTGGCGGCACGCGACGAGCCAGGGTTCGTCCTCGCCGTGCACCCAGCCCGCGCCGGGAAGCTCGTGCTCACCCATCACAGCGACCATATCTTCCAGCGAACCGCCGGGCCACCAGCCGTTCAGGCGCGTGGTCGGTTCCAGGCTCAGATCCTCGTCCTCGACGAACCGGAATTCACCGAGCCGGAAGCTGCCGGGGTAGTAGCCGGTGGTCCAGGTGCCGATACCGACCTTCTCCACCGAGAGCACCATGTCGGGGAACAGCTCGCGCAGGACGGCGACCGACGGCTCCGGATCGAAGGTGTGCACGTCCTGCGGCTCCCAGGTCGAAATATCCGCCTGCACCGCGCCGTTCGAGCAGATCGTGCGGCCTTCGGCCAGGCCCAGATCCCGCACCACCAGCTTGGTCGCCAACAGGGTCCGGCCGGTCGCCACGACGATGTGCGCCCCCGCGTCGGCCGCCGCGTGCACCGCCTTGCGTACGCGCGGGCTGACCGGCTCACCGGTCCGCAGCAGGGTTCCGTCCACATCCAGAGCTATCAGTCGAGGTCTGTCGGCAGCGTCGTCCACAGTCTCATTCTTGCCGATCGCACAGATGCGCTTTCATCCCCATCGGGGATCAACTGCCTGTTCCAGCCGGCGCCGACCGAGCTGGGGCCCGAGAACGGAACATGCTGTGGTCGAGGTCGATTCGCCGCCGATCACAAACCGGGCACGGAGTCGCTACTACGCGTTCGCGACTGCGGGCACGTGCCGTCGCCTCAGCGATCCCGGCCGTCGAATTCGGGCAGCGGCAGGTACGGGGTGATCGCATGGGCGAGATTGGCGACGGTCAACGACTGCAACCACACTCGGCCCGGACCGGTGAGCGCGGCCAGGAACAAACCGTCCCCGCCGAACAGGACGTTCCGGATGCCGCGCAGGATCGTGATGTCGAATCCGACCGTGGCGTCGAACATTCCGACATGTCCGGGATGTACCCGCAGTCGCTCCCCCGGGGCCAGATCGTATCGGATCACCTCACCGGACAGCTCGGCCCACATATGACCCGACCCGCTCACCCGCTGCAACGTGAAACCCGCCCCGCCGAAGATCCCCGCACCCAGCCGGCGCTGGAAGCTCAGCGAAACCCGGACATCGCCTGCGGCGCAGAGGAATCCGTGCCGATGCAGCAGATAGTCCCGCCCCGGCTCCACCGGCACCGGCACGATCTGGCCCGGCAGTTTCGCCGCGAACGCCACCGTTCCCGGATTGCGCACCGCCGAGTACTCGGTCATGAACAACCCGGCCCCCGCCAAGGCACGCTTCACCGCCCGGAACACCCCGCCGGATCCCGCCCGCGTCGAGGTGTGCAACCGAATCGACTCGGTCATCCAGGACAGCTGCCCCGATTCGGCCACCAGGGTCTCCCCCGGCTCGAGCGACACCTCGAGCACCGGCATCACACTTCCGATGATCCTGGGTTCCACCCCACCAGTGTGCGCCCATCGGTCCCCCGTGGCCGATGATCCGAACCCTTGCCGCACAGACGTTCAACGAGCCGTCCGGATCACCGCTTCGCCCGTGTGTCTCGCACGAGCGCCAGAAAAATCCGAAAGTGGTTGATTTCGCGCGACACCCACGACCGGCCCCCCGGCGCCTGCATGTGCTCGAAGGCGCGCATCTGCGCCATACCGTCGTACCACCGGCGAAGCCGCATCAGGGCGGCCTGGAAAGTGCCGTCGTCGAGTGCCTGCCCGATCGCTCCGTCGTTGAATCGCTCGGCCCGGACCAGCAGGGTCAGTACACGGCAAGCCTCGCCCATCGGAGCGTCGGCCAGACCTTCGCCGCCCGGGTAGCGCAGGAGACCGTCCCATCCGGTCCAATCGAATCCGACGATAGCGTCGACCTCGTACAGCGCGGCTCGGACGCGATTCAGAGCATCGCTGTAAACCGCGTAAGGCAGACAGAGAGAGCCGTCGGCGTTGTGGATGCGAATTTCCCACGGGCTGGGCCGCTCTGCGAGCAAATCGTCCACTGCGGCCCACAATCGCTGCCATGGCTCGGGCGGTACGTTCAGTAACTTCAGCTTGATGCCGGAATCGCTCGCCTCCACCCTGGGCACGATATCGGGTAATCGAACGGTGTACATCTCCCGGACGCCCGTGCGCCGCAACCGCACGAGAATCACGAGAGGCGCTACCCCCCAGTGGTTTTCGACAGGAACACGCATCGGACCGGTGCACCTTCGATCCGGTCCGCTTGCCGCGCAGACGATCGGCCGACCGTCGCCGCGAATCGCTATCGCGAGGCGGGCTTTCGATGTGCCGGCGCAGCACGCCGGTCAGTTCGGGCTGTCCGGTCCGGGGTTCCGCACGTCGAATGCTTCGGCGACGGCGAGGCTGTCCTCGTAGAGGTGGTAGCGGACGATGAGGCCGTGCTCGATGGTGAGGTGCAGCGCGAAGCGGGCACGGTAGGCGCGGCCGGTGGGGCGGGCCGTCTGACGAATCTCGCCCAGCACCACCGCATCCGGGCCGTCGACCAGGATGCGCTCGATCACGGTGCCGACCTGCTCGGGTATGTGGTGGCGGGCGATCTCCCGGAAATGCTCGGCCGCGTCGGCGCGGGTGGCACGGCGCCGGATCCAGGGTGTCGCGTGGCGTCCGTGTTGGTGTTCCGGCCAGTTCAGTTTCCACTCGGCGACCGGAGCGAACAGCGCGGCGATGCGGTCCGGGTCACCAGCGCCGATCCGGCGCAGCAGTTCTTCGACGGCGGTGCGTGTGCTGTGCGTCGCGGAATCGTTCACACCCGATACCGTGCCCGCGTCGGTGCGTCCCGTCGATTACCTCCGAGGTAAGTCCGCTCCACCGCGCGGCACCCCGCCGCACCCCGCACCGCTCGCGTCCGGGGCCTCGGCAGGACACCGAATGGAGAGTGCGATCGGGTGCGGCTGGGGCGGATTCGGACCGCCGCCCCTCATGTCGCGGCGGTCCGGATGGCATCAGTGCAGTCCGCCGCCGTGGAAACCACCGCCCATGGAGCCACCGTGGAAACCACCGCCGAAGGAATTGCCACCTGCGGAAGTCGAGGGACTGTGCGACGACGGTCCGTTCGAGGTCGATCCGCCGAAGGAGTGGGACGGTTCGTTCGACGTGACGCCGCCCAGCGAGTGATGGGAGGTGGCCCCGCCCGGTGAGCTGGAGGTGTTGTTCGAGGTTCCACCCCCGGCCCAGTGCGGCGTGGCGCCGCCGAATGAGCCCGAAGTGTCGTGCGAGGCAGTGCTTTCGGGAGAATTCGACAGTCCGCTACCCGGGTTCGGTGCGGCCGCGGCATCGCCGCCGTGGGATGCGGGCCCCGAGGCCTGGCCGCCCCCGGCGGGACCGGCCGATGTCGTATTGCCGCCGGACGACAGGGCGCCCCCGGTATCGGTACTCGCCGGATCTCCCGCAGTGCTCGTCCCGGCCCCGGAGTGGGCCGTGCCGGGAGCCTGCGAACCGGGCCGGGTACTCGTTCCGGAGGCATTGCCCGGAGTCGAATGCGGGCCTGCCGCTGCCGAATCCGCTTCCGGTAGCCCCGATCCGGCCCGGGTTTGCGATACGGGTTGCGGCGTCCCGGTACTCGCCTGTGCCGCAACGGGTTCCGTCGATGAAGTTTGCGCCGGTGGCACTACTCGATCCGCCGGATCCCACCTTCGCGGCAGTGTGTCGTGGCCGGAATGGTGATGGGAGGCGGAGTTTCCCGAATTCGTCGACGGACGCGGCAGGCTGATTTCGGGAATCGTAGCGCCGGATGCGCTCGCGAACGGCAGCGGATTGATGAACCGCGCGGGGTCGGAGTAGATCGGCGGCCGCAGACGGCCGAGCGGGGCGCAGTGCGTACCCGGGCCGTACTCGGTCAGCGCGCGTTGCGCCTGAGCCGACCTGGGGTCCGAAAATGTTTGTACCACAGCGCTGTACGCCTGCACCTTGGAGTAGGACCGCAGCGGCAGCGCGACATCGGACGCCACGGGCGAACCCAGCGATGGGGCGCCGGCAACGGTTCCGTCGATCACCTGCACCTCGGGCGCCGGGTCGGGCGCGGGCCCCGCGAGCGCGGGCGCGAATTCCAGCACGGGACCGTCGGACCCGATCGGCCCGCCGCCGAGCATCGTCGCCGCCGACATCGCCACTGCCGAAGCGACTGCCGCACTGGATAATACGACCGCACCGCGCGCGTATCGGCCGAGGTTTGCGCCGGTATCGGCCATCCGGAACGAGGCCAGCGCGGCCCCCTCTGCCACGGTGTGCGCCGGATCCGGCGAGAGCACCACGGGACGTCCGAGCTCCGCGATCACCTGCGCCACCTCGACCGGGCGCGCGGCCCCGCCGACCAGCAGGATTCGGTCCACGTCGCCGATGGTGAGCCCGGCCGCGCGAACGCAACGCCGCACCAGGCGCAGCGAATTGCGAATATTCCAGGTCCGCAATCGGGCGGTGTCGTCGGCCGGGACGACCTTCGAGACCGGCGACGACGCGTCCGGCGCCAGCGCCCGGGCGTACCGGGCCAGCGTGGTTCCCAGCGGCCGGCCGCCGTATTCGTAGGAACGCAACGGTTTCCCGAGCACACCGCGCTTTTCCCGGTCGGCCTCGGTGCGCACCACCGCGACGTCGAGGCTGTTGCCGCCGAGATCGTAGACGAGCGTGAGTCCGTTGTCGGAGACGCCGTATTCGGCGTCGAGCCACTCGGCCGCGGCGACCGGCTCGGGCATCAGCAGCGTCCGGGTGGCACCGGCCCAGTCCATGGCGTGCCGCAACGCGGCAACCCGTGCGTCGGAATAGCAAGCGGGATAGGTGATCACCGGCTCGCCGTCGAATTCGGTGGCGCCGATCAGGCAGGTGGCCACGGCGGCAACGAGATCGGCGGAGGTCCAGATCCGCCCGCCCACGACGACGGGCTCGATCTCCCGGGTGAGATCCGCGAAATCCGTTACCACCGGCGCGAATCGCGGCAGGCCACCGATACGGGCCCCACCGGCGCCGTCGAATGTGACGGCGGTGCGACGCACCCGCGCCACGGGGATGTCCCCCTCTCCGGTGGTGGCGGCCCACACGGAGTTCACTGTGCCGATGCTCATGCCGAAGCCAACAGTCATTGCCATCCTGTCAAACGCACCGAGACCACGGCCCGGGGTACGAACCTCGAGGTCGCGGTCGTTTACCAAACAGCGAACACAGGTTAGCTGGTTGATATCGATGACGGATACCCAATGGGCGGAAAAGGTTTCATACCCACCGGTACACAGAACAAAACGCCTGATAGGCCGGTATTCAAGTCGGAAAATTGGGTCGCTGGATGTGCGACACGCCCAATTAGCCGGAAAAACCAGCTACCTTGCAGTAACTAGGCCGACAAACCGACCGGTGCGCTGCGAATGTCTCGCAACAGATTTCGGATACCCGCATTCGACCGCACAAAATGGAGTCGCTGAATAGTTGCCCCCGAAAGAACGGCGAACGTTTCAGACAGAATGGCACTCCGGACGGACCGGCCGGTATCCGACAGCCGGTCTCGGACAGCGACTTCCGTCGCCGAGTCCGCACTCGCCGACGACTCGTCACGACCGGCGTGCGCACCCCCGTACGGCTACACCCCTGCGGCGCCGCGCAATCGGCGACTACCGATCCGGACCACCGTTCCGGACAGCGCCTTTCACAGTCGGCCCGCACGGCGTGGGCAGAGGCCGATTCGTCCGGGAGGCACGAATCGACCCCTGCCCACCCCGAACGGAACCACCCGACTGCTCACTCTGTTCCGCTCCCGCGCCGCCGGCGATACCGGCGGGACGTCGGTCGCATCTTCCCGCTCTGCGCGTTCCGGCGAGACCACAGCCCGCCGCGGGACCGATGGTCAAGCCCGCGCGAGCAGACGACGCTTGCGCTTGGGCCGAGCCGCCACCGCACCGCCCCGGATGGCCGACGGACGACGGGCGGAGACGAGGGCATCGAAATCGACGGTGCTGTGCGCTGGTTCGGCGAGGCGACCGCTGTTGAAGTCCGCCACCAGACCGCGCACGGTCTCCTGAGCACAGGATTTGTTGGTGCCGATGAATCCGGTGGGGCCGCGCTTGATCCAACCGGTCACGTACACACCCGGAACGGCCGCGCCGTCCGGAGCCGATTGCACCCGGCCCGCGGAATTCGGGATGACCCCGGCGGCATCGTCGAACGGCAAGCCGGGCAACGGCACACCGCGATATCCGACCGAGGCGAGAACCATTCCGGTGTCGAGGGTTTCGGTGGAACCGGTGGGAACCGCGCGCACCGTGCCATCCGCATCGGTGGCGAGTTCGTTGTGCGCCAACTCGATTCCGGTGACCCGGTCGGTGCCGACCAGAGCCGCCGGCGAGGACAGATAGCGGAAAACGATCCGCTTGCGGCCGCTCACCGGCCGGTCGGCCAGAGAGCGCAGCATCCGCAACTTGTGCTCGACCTTCTGCGGCATCCCCGGAACCGGTTCGGGCACATCGCCTTCCACGACGATATCCACGTCCGCACCGAGCAGGCCCACGAATTCGGGCACGGTGAAGGCGGATTCGGCCGGCCCGCGCCGTGCGATGATCACAACCTCTTCGACCTTGCTGTGCCGCAACGCTTCCAGCGCCCGAGGCGACACATCGGTGTGCGCGAGCGTATCCGGATCGGCGGTGAGAATCCGCGCGACGTCCAGCGCGACATTGCCGTTGCCGACGATCACGGCCCGGCGCTGGGTCAGATCGAAGTCGCGCTCGGCCTGATCGGGGTGGCCGTTGTACCAGGCCACGAATTCGGTCGCCGAGGCGCTGCCCGGCAGGCCCTCACCGGGAATGCCGAGTTTGCGATCGGTCGAGGCGCCGACGGCGTAGATCACCGCGTGATGGTGCGCGAGCAGTTCCTCATGCGAAACGTCCTGTCCGACAGTGAGGTTCAGATACGCTCCGAATCCGGGCTGTTCGGACATGACGTCGTACAACCTGCTCACCCGACGAGTCTTGGTGTGGTCGGGCGCGACGCCGAACCGGGCCAGGCCGTACGGCACCGGCAGCCGGTCGATCACGGTGACCGAGACATCCGGCTGGGTCAGCAGCTCGTCGGCGGCGTACATCGCCGACGGGCCCGAACCGACGATCGCCACCCGCAGCGGCCCGCCCTCGACCCGCGCCGCGGGCACCGGGCGCGCCAGCACCGGACGCGGACGCACCTGCCGATAGAAATCGGCGTTGATCTCGATGAAGGGCTGCTGCTCGGGCGTGAGCCGCTTGGTCGAGGTGATGGCATCGACCGGGCACGCCGTGGCGCACGCCCCGCAGTCCACGCATGCCGCCGGGTCCACGTACAGCATCTCCGCACTCAGGAAATCGGGCTCGTCCGGAGTGGGGTGGATGCAGTTGACCGGGCACGCGTAGACGCAGGACGCGTCGCTACAACAGGATTGGGTGACGACGTACGGCACTGTGCGCTCGCCCTCAGCTCGCCTTGACCACGCGCAGCGGCTCCGAGCGGTAACGGCTGCTCGGACCGTCGATGCGCAGCAGCTTCCAGACACCCTTGGCGACCGGGTTCATCAGGCCGATCTGCTTGGCCAGCGCCCGCACGTCGACGAAGTAGTCGCTGAAGACCTGGCGGGCCTCCGCGGAGCCGTAGAACAGCTCCTTGCGGACCTCGTCCGGGATATCGAACTCGTCGAAGAACGACTTCGGCGGCGTGGCGATGGACCGGCCCAGAATCCACATGATCAGCGGCATGGCCAGCGACAGCACGAACTTCTTGACCGGCGACACCTGCGGCACATGATGTTCGAGGAATTCGTGCGCGAAGGAGATGTGCCGCGCCTCCTCGGCCACGTGGATCGACATGACCCCGCGCATGATCGGGTGCACCTCCTCGCCCGAACGCAGAATCGCCTTCTGGATGTGATCGATCGGCTCCTCGCCGGCGAGCACGGCCATGAAGAACAGATTCGGCGTCAGCACGGCCACCGGAACGCCCAGGTACCGCAGCTTGCGCACGACCGGGCCCATACCCGGAACGTCCGCGCCGATCCGGTTGACCATCTCCTGGAACATCTGAGTGTGATTGAGTTCCTCGGTCATCTCGTGCGTGCAGTACCGGAACTCCGGATCGCCGTTGGGCAGACCGAAGGTGTGGTTCACCATCCCGCTGATCAGGATCGACTCGAACTGCAGACCCACCTTGGCGACGTTCGCCTGGCGGTACTTGCCGATTTCGATCTGCCGCTCCCGGGACTGCGCCAGATACCACGGATGCCGCCCGAGCGGATCCGCCGAAACGGGCAGAATCCACCGCTCGGGGGCGGCATCCGGGTGGAAATCGGGGTTTTCCCAGTCGATGTCCTCGAAGGGATCGAAGTGACGATTCACCGACCCTTCGGACAGCAGTGTCAGCTTGGCGGCGTACTCCCGTGCCTCTCGGACAATCGGGTCCTCGGGCTCGACGTGGTCGGCACCAGGCGTCGTGGCAACGGACGTCATCGTCACAGCCTCTCCACTCGTTGGGGTAACTGTTTCCAATAGTTACACCAACCGTGGGTCACGTCAACTGGTGCAGGTCACCGGTCCAGCGGCACCAGCCCCGCATGCGCCGATCCGGCCGCAACCGCGGCCTCGGGCACCACGACTCCGGCCATCGCGCCACCGCCGGCGATCAGCACCGCCGCCGCGACACGCACCAGCCGCCGCTGCGACCACGCCGTGCCCGTCCGCCGACGACCGCGGGTCCCGCACGCCGCCTCGGCGGCCTGCTGCGCGATGATCGCCGCCCCTTCCGCGATGGTGCGCTCCGGATCGGCCGCAGCGATCACCGGCCGCGCGAGTTCCTCACCGAGCACCTGCGCGACCTCGCGCGGCCGGGCGGCGCCGCCGATCACCAGCACCCGGTCCACATCGGCCATGGTCACGTCGGCGGTGCGCAGGCAGGTGTAGACCAGGTCCACCGAACGCAGCACATGGATGGAACGCAGCGCCGAGATCGCGGCATCGGAATCGGTGAGCGAACGCGGCGAGGCCAGCCGGCTCGCCCGTTTGGTCATCAGTGTCCCGAACGCGCGTCCGCCGTATTCGCTCGACCGCACCGGCGTGCCGATCACGCGATTGTCCGGCGCGCCCGCGCCGACCCGGACCAGGGTCACGCTCAAACCCGAACCGCCCAGGTCGTAGACGAGCATCAACCCCGGAGCGACCGGGCCCCGGGCGGCCTCGAACCAGGCCGCCGCGGCGACCGGTTCCGCGATCAGCTCGGCCCGCTCGAGGCCCACCGTGTCGAGCGCGCCGCGCAGATCGCCGACCTGCCTGTCCGAATAACCGACGGGATGGGTCACCGCCAGCGCGAGATCCTCCCGCGGCTCCGCGCCCAGGGTTTCGGCGATCACGCCCTGCGCGACGGTCGCCACCAGGTCCGCCGCGGTGAGCGTGCGGTTACCGACCCGGGCGGTCGGCGTGGAACGCTGGCTCAGATCGGCGAATTCGGCCAGGGCGCGGCCGTGAGCGGGAATGCGGCCGACGCGAGCGACGCCGGCGCTGTCGAACGTGAGGGTGGTGCGCCACTTGGTGGGCACGCCCTTTCTCTTGTTCCGGTGCGCGGCTCTGCCGTTCTCCCCCGCCACTTCGCACACCGTATTGACCGTTCCGATACTGACTCCGAGCCCAACTGCCATCTACACCCACCTCGGTCGACGAACGAACAGGGTTTATGCAATCGTGATCCGAACGAATCCCAGGCAATCATCCGCAACCCGGCGCTGACAACCACCGGACAAGCGGTTGTCCGCTCGTGACATCTCCCGCACATACCGTTCAGAAGTGGGCAAACCGTGCGGATCGGCCGTCCGCGCAGTTATCGGCGAGCCGGGCGGACCACCTCGGAAGTCCGCCCGGCGCCGCACTCAGACTCCCGCCGGCAACTCCGGAATCCGGGTCGCGCGGGCGTATACGGTCTCCCCGTCACGCAACTGCAGCGCCTCGGAGTCGCCGCGGGTGATCTGCGCGGTGAACACATCGCCGGTAGCGGCGTTGCGCAACTCCAGCCGCACCTCGAAGCCGAGCACCACCACCCGCTCCACCGTGGCGCGGGTGACGCCCGCCGATTCCGCGGTGCCCTCGTGCGAGGCCAGCGCCATCTCCGGATCACGACCGATCCGGATATCGTGCGGACGCACCAGATGTCCGTTCAGCTTGGCCACCGCGCCAAGGAAGGACATGACGAACTGGTTCGCCGGACGGTCGTAGACGTCCTCCGGACTGCCGATCTGCTCGATGCGCCCGGCGTTCATCACCGCGATCCGGTCCGCGACGTCCAGGGCCTCCTCCTGATCGTGCGTCACCAGCACCGTGGTCACGTGGACCTCCTCGTGCAGACGGCGCAGCCAGGTCCGCAGGTCGGTGCGCACCTTCGCGTCCAACGCGCCGAACGGCTCGTCCAGCAGCAGCACCTGCGGATCGACCGCGAGCGCGCGGGCCAGGGCCATGCGCTGGCGCTGACCGCCGGACAGCTGCGCCGGGTACCGATGCTGGAAACCGTCCAGGCCGACGATGCCGAGCAACTCGTCCACCCGCTTGGCGATCTCGTTGCGCGGCCGCTTGCGGATCTTCAGGCCGAACGCGACGTTGTCGCGCACGGTCATGTGCTTGAACGCCGCGTAATGCTGGAAGACGAAGCCGATGTCGCGCTTCTGCGGCGAGACCCGGGTGACATCGCGACCGGCGATGGTGACCACGCCCGAATCCAGCGATTCCAAACCGGCGATCGAGCGCAGCAGCGTCGATTTACCCGAGCCCGAAGGGCCCAGCAGGGCGGTCAGCTCGCCCGAGGGGATATCGATGCTGACATCGTCGAGTGCGGCGAAACTGCCGTAGTTCTTCTTCGCATTCGCAACGGTGATCATGTGCTCGCCTCCGGCGGGGATCGTCGAGTTCGTCATTTCGCGGTGCCCCGCTTGCGTTCGAGTACGGTCATCAACAGCAGGGTGACCAGCCCCATGGCCATCAGCAGCGTCGCCGCGCAGTAGGAGCCGAAGATGTTGCGGTCGTCCATGTATCGCGCGTTCACCAGCAGGGTCAGCGTCTGGCCGCCGCCGGGCAGGCCCGTCGAGACCATGATCACCGCGCCGAATTCACCGAGCGACCGCGCGACCGTCAGCACGATGCCGTAGGTCAGGCCCCAGCGGATCGCGGGCAGGGTGATCCGCCAGAACGTCTGCCAGCGTGAGGCGCCCAGGGTCGTCGCGGCCTGCTCCTGATCGTCACCGATCTCGTGCAGTACCGGCTCCACCTCGCGCACCACGTACGGCAGGGTCACGAACAGCGTCGCGATCACCATTCCGGGCAGCCCGAAGATCACCCGGAAGCCGAGATGCTCTATGCCACCGAACCATCCGGTGACACCCCACAGCATGATCAGCGAAACGCCAACTACCACAGGCGAAACCGCGAAAGGCAGATCGACCACGCCCTGAAGCAGGCTGCGGCCCGGGAAGTTTCCGCGCACCAGGGCGATCGCGGTGAGTATGCCGAACAGCACGTTGAGCGGAACCACGATCAGCAGGATGATCATCGTGATGTTGAACGCGGAGATCGCGGCGGGCGTGGAGATCCAGTCGTAGAACTGTCCCACTCCCTTGGCGAAACTGCGCCACAGGATGATCACCAGTGGCGCCACCAGCAGTGCGAACAGATAGACCAGCGCGACCACGCGCAGTGAAACGCGGCTCAGCGGTGAGAGTTTCATCGGCTCGCCAGCTCCTTGCGCGCGGTGCGGTCGGCGAACAGCCGCAGCACCAGCAATGTCGCGAATGAAATGACCAGCAGCGCAACAGAAACCGCAGCCGCGCTGACGGGCCGGTCCACCTCGATCTGCTGCTGGATGTACTGCGAGGCGACCTGCGTGTGTCCGGGAATGTTCCCGCCGATCAACACCACCGAGCCGAATTCGCCGATGGCGCGGGCGAACGCCAGGCCCCCGCCGGAGATGATCGCCGGAATGAGCGACGGCAGCACGATACTGCGGAATGTGGTCCAGTTGCCCGCCCCCAGTGAGACCGCGGCTTGTTCCACCGAGTGGTCGGATTCCAGCAGCACCGGCTGCACCGCCCGGACCACGAACGGCAGCGTCACGAAGGCCAGCGCGATGACGACGCCGGGCTGGGTGGCGTTGAGGTGGATGCCGATCGGGCTGTCCGGCCCGTACAGCGCCAACATCACGATGCTGGCGACGATGGTGGGCAGGGCGAAGGGCAGGTCGATCAGCGAGTTCACGATCGACTTACCCGGAAACTCGTCGCGCACCAGCACCCAGGCCACCAGTGTGCCCATCACCACGTTGAGCAGTGCCACCAGCACCGACAGGATGACGGTCACCTTCAGCGCGTCCAGCGCCGCGGGTGCGGTGGCCGCGGACCAGAATCCGGACCAGCCCTTGTCGAACGCGTGAAATGCCAACGCCGCCAACGGAAGCAGGACGATCACACTCAACCACAGCACCGCCGTGGCGATGCCGAGCGGGCCGACCGATCCGGTCACCCGCAGCCATGATCCGCGGCTCGGCGTATTCACCGACGCCGCGGTTTCGATCTCGGTCACTATTTCGTCGCCCTGTCGTAGATGGTCGCCACGCTGCCGGTATTGGGCGTGAACAACTGCTTGTCCACCTGCTTCCAGCCGCCGAGGTCCGCGATGGTCCACAACTTCTTCGCGGGCTTCGGGAAATCGTGGCCGAATTCGGCGGCGACCTGCGGGTCGACCGGGCGGAATCCGGCATCGGCGATCGCGCGCTGGCCCGCCGGGGTGTAGAGGAAGTCCTTGAACGCCACGGCCTTGGCGAGATTGCGGCTGTTCTTCACCACGGCCACCGGATTCTCGATCTTGAACGTGATCGGCGGGATCAGGTACTCGATCGCATCGCCCTCACGCTGGGACAGGATCGCCTCGTTCTCATAGCTGATCAGCACGTCACCGGTGCCCTGCAGGAAGGTCTCGGTCGCCTCGCGGCCGGATTTGGGCTGCACCTTGATGTGATCCTTGGTGATCAGCTTGCCCAGATAGTCCAGTCCGGCCTGGGGATCCTTGCCGCCGTCGCTCTTCTCCGCGTACGGCGCCAACAGATTCCACTTCGCGGAGCCGGAGCTGAACGGGTTCGGGGTCACCACCTGCACACCCGGCTTCAGCAGATCGTCCCAGTCGTGGATGCCCTTCGGATTGCCCTTGCGGACCACGATCGCCACCACCGAGCCGAACGGAATTCCCTTCTCCGCGTCGGCATTCCACTTCGAATCGACCAGCCCCGCGGTGACCAGGCGGGTGATGTCCGGTTCGACCGAGAAGTTCACCACATCCGCGGTCGCGCCCGCGGCGACCTTGCGGGACTGGTCGCCCGATGCGCCGTAGGACTGCTGCACCTGCACGCCCGCGCCCGCGGCGGTCTTGTTGAACGCGGCCACCGCCTTGTCGAAGGCGGGCTTGGCGGTCGAATACGCGAACAGCGTCAACGCGCCGTTACCGCCGCCGCCGCCCTTACTGCCGGGGACATCGCTGGTACCTCCACTACAGGCGCTCAGCAGTGCCATGACGAGCGCGACCGCGGCGGCCGCGGTGAACCGCCGGGCGCCGGGCCCTTTGCTGCGAGACATTTCGGATGTGGACCTTTCCTGCCTGCCCGCCTGATCAGCGGGTGGGATCGAGATGCCGCTTCCGTTGCCCTGCAAGGGATTTCGACAACGCCGCGACGAGGCCCGAAGGGGCCTGGCGAATACGGACACATCTGGAAATTCGATCGCGGCCAGTGTAGGCGCGCAGTAGTGTCCGCCCTATCAGCGACAGTAGATGTCCGCGAGCACGAGGCAACCGACCGCGATCAACGCCAATTCATGGCGGACCTTCGGCAGAACACTCGATGACACGGGCAGACTGTAGCAGAACGGGACGAATCACCGCGACCTAATCGAACCCCAGGGGGTATCTGTGACCGCAACGCCGCGCGAGCCCGCACCGCAGGATCGGACGGTGGCCGGATCCACCGCTCCGGACCGCATCCGGCGCACCTTTCCCGGCATCAGCACGCGTGCGTGGGAGCATCCGGCGGACCGCACCGCGCTGGTGGCCATGCGCACCTTCGCCGGTTTCGACACCGTGCTGCGCACCCTGTCCGGCCTGTTGCGGGAACGCCAGCACCGGCTGATGTACCTGGCGACCGCGGTCCGCGTCGACGAGCGGCAGTTCAAGACGCTGCACGATCTGCGCGCCGATGCCGTGCGCATCCTCGACGCACCCGTCGCACCGGAGCTGTACGTGCTACAGGACCCGGTCGCCAACGCCTTCACCATCGGCATGGACGAGCCGTTCATCGTGCTGACCACGGGACTGGTCGAACTACTGGATGTGGAGGAATTGCGGTTCGTCGTCGGCCACGAACTCGGGCACGCGATGTCCGGGCACGCGGTCTACCGGACCATGCTGATGCACCTGCTGAATCTGGCGTCCTCGTTCGGCTGGATGCCGATCGGCGGCTGGGCGCTGCGCGCGATCATCGCGGCGCTGATGGAGTGGAGCCGCAAATCCGAGCTCTCCGGCGACCGTGCCGGGCTGCTGTGCGGACAGGATGTCGAGGCCTCGGTGCGGGTCCATATGAAATTGGCCGGCGGCGCGATGGTGAGTGAGATGAATCATGCCGCATTCCTGCAGCAGGCCGACGATTACGACCGCACCGGCGATCTGCGCGACGGCGTGCTCAAACTGCTGAACATGGAACTGCAGACGCACCCGTTCTCGGTCCTGCGCGCGGCGGAATTGCGCCGCTGGATCACCGGCGGCGAGTACGACCGCATCCTCGACGGCCGCTACCCACTGCGCGAACAGGACAAGAACACCCGGATCAGCGACGAGATCCGCGAGGCCGCCCGCACCTACCGGCAGAGTTTCGACACCTCGGAGGACCCCCTGATCCGCACGGTCCGCAACCTGGGCCGCGATGTCGGGTCCGCGGTGAGCACCGTCGGTCAGGAGGTCGGCGAGACGGTCTCGAAGATCGGGAAAAGATTCGGGCTGTAATTTCTGCCTCCGCTTCGCTCCGGCTGGTTTGCGGCGCTTCAAGGCTCACCGCCCAGCCCCGTGTCGGGCACTCGTTCCTCGCACCCGCCACACGTGCGGGCGGCAAGCCCGCGCCGCAAACCCGAGGTTGACGTTGTCCGGGGTTGGCGGAACGAGGTGAGCGAGAAACACTGCTCCACCAGGGTGGCGGAACAAGGTGAGCGAGACACGTTGTCCCAACAACGAGGTGGAACAAGGGTGAGCTGGACACGCTGCCCCACCAACAAGGCGAAACAAGGTGAGCTGGACACGCTGCCCCACCAAGATGGCGCGGAACAGGGTGAGCTGGACACGCGTCCGCACCAGGGGCGGCGGGACGAAAGGTAAGCGAGGCAGTGCTTCCCCTGTGACCGGGGTTCATCGAACGAGGTGAGCGGGGGCACTGCTTCGGCAGTGTGACCGGGGGCGGCTCGGCTGCTCAACAGGTCGGCATAGGCCGAGCCGCCTACCGGGTTTCAGTCTTCTTCCAGCTCTGGCGGGCTCTCCAGCAGGTCCAGGATCCACTCCTCGGAGGCCGACTCCTCGCCGTCCTCGTCGGACTCCTCGATCCGCAGCCGGTTGTGCAGCCGGACTCCCAGGCCGAGCAGCTGAGCGGCGCGCACCATCTCGATCGCCTCGTCCGGGGAGGCGTAGTGGGTGGCGATCAGCCGGGGGGCCTCCTCGACTTCCTCGGTGTCGAGCAGCTGGGTGAGCTCAGCGAAATCCTCATCGGTTGACATGGGCGAGAGCGTACCCCGGGCAACCGACAGCGGCAGGACGTTCGTGCCCAGGGACGAGGCGTTCTCCCCTCTCGCCGGCGCGCGGGCTAGGCTGACCATGTGCATCGCATTGCTGGCTGGTGGGACGGTTTCGAACTGTGGGTCGCGGGCCTGCCGTTCCTACCGCAGTTCGCGGTGGTGCTGATCGGGATGGTCCCGATCAGCTTCCTCATCGCGTATCTGCTCGACCGTCTCCTGCGTGAGGCGCTGCGCCTGCTCGGCCGCGATCGAGTGGTCGCGGCGGAACCCATCTCGCCGATCGACGGCGAGAATCGCGCCGTCCCCATGCAGGCCGTCACCACCGCGGTGGATTACGAGCCACCGGCCGCGGAGTTCGGACCGCAGCCCCTGGATTACGGGCCACAGCCGCTGGGATACGGAGCGCGAGCGCTGTCCCCCGCCCCCGGAACGCGGCAGAAGGAAGTGGTGTGATGCCCCGCTCACGGGTCCAACTGGCCCTCCTGGCTCTGATCGTGCTCGTGATCGTCGCCTGGCTGCTCACCCGCTGACCGCGCGCGGCGCTGGACGACACGGTCGTGACGGGCCGATGATGTCCACATGACGTCCTACGACGAACCGCTGAGCGACACACCCGACGACGTCAGCAACGCGGACATCCCGCCACAGCCCGTTCCCGCGGACACCGTGCCGATCAACGCCGACGATCCAGCGGTACGCCGCGACGCCCTGGGCGATGTCGCGGACGACCAGCTCACCGCCGGATATCTGCCGACCCCGTCTGCGGGTCTGACGCACAAATCCGCCTACCCGCCCATCGACGACTACGCATTCCTGTCCGATTGCGAGGCGAACTGCCTGATCGCCCGTAACGGCGCGGTCGAGTGGATGTGCCTGCCGCGCCCGGATTCGCCCAGCGTCTTCGGCGCGATGCTGGACCGCAGCGCCGGGCATTTCCGGGTCGGCCCGTACGGGGTGAACGTGCCCGCGGCCCGCCGCTATCTCCCCGGCGGCATGATCGTCGAGACGACCTGGCAGACCGACACCGGCTGGCTGATCGTGCGCGACGCCCTGGTGCTCGGCCCGTGGCACAACAACGACAAGCGCAGCAGGACCCATCGCCGCACACCGATGGACTGGGACGCCGAACATATGCTGCTGCGCACGGTGAAATGCGTGAACGGCGTGGTCGAACTGGAGGTCAGCTGCGAACCGGCCTTCGACTACCACCGTGCTCCGGCCCGCTGGGAGTACACCGGCAAGGTCTACGAGCAGGCCACCGCGACCTGTGAGGGCGAGGCCGACTGCACCAGCCTGACGCTCACCACCGATCTGCGCATCGGCATCGAGGGACGCGAGGCCCGCGCCCGCACCCGGATGAAGGAGGGCGACGAGGTCTACGTGGCGCTGTCCTGGTCGCAGCTGCCCGCCCCGCGCAGCTACGCCGAGGCCGCGGAGAAGATGTGGGCGACCACCGAATGCTGGCGGCAGTGGATCACGCTGGGCAAGTTCCCGGACCACCCGTGGCGCGGATATCTGCAGCGCAGCGCGCTGACGCTCAAGGGCCTGACCTACGCGCCGACCGGCGCGCTACTCGCCGCGGCCACCACCTCGCTACCGGAAACCCCTGGCGGAGAACGCAATTGGGACTACCGATACGCCTGGGTGCGCGATTCCACCTTCGCGCTGTGGGGTCTGTACACCCTCGGCATGAACCGGGAGGCCGACGACTTCTTCGCCTTCCTGCACGACGCGGCCACCGGCGGCAACGGCGAGACGCTCCCGCTGCAGGTGCTGTACGGCATCGGCGGCGAACGGACCATCACCGAATACGAGCTGGGTCATCTGCACGGCTACGACGGCGCCTCGCCGGTCCGCATCGGCAACGGGGCCTACAACCAGGACCAGCACGATATCTGGGGCACCATCCTGGATTCGGTGTATCTGCACGTGCGTTCGCGCCAGCAGGTTCCCGAAACGCTGTGGCCCATGCTGGAAAAGCAGGTGCAGGGCGCGATCGAGCACTGGCGCGAACCCGATCGCGGTATCTGGGAGGTCCGCGGCGAACCGCAGCATTTCACCTCCTCGAAGGTGATGTGCTGGGTCGCGCTGGACCGCGGCGCCCACCTGGCCGAGATGCACGGCGAGACCGACTACGCCAAGAAGTGGTCCGAGCTGGCCCGGGAGATCCGCACGGACATCCTCGACAACGGCGTCAACGCCGACGGCGTGTTCACCCAGACCTACGGCGGCGACACCCTGGACGCCTCGCTGCTGCTGGTGCCACTGCTGCGCTTCCTGCCCGCGGACGATCCTCGGGTGCGCAAGACCGTGCTGGCCATCGCCGACGAACTCACCGACCAGGGCCTGGTGCTGCGGTATCGCACCGACACCACCGACGACGGCCTGTCCGGCGTGGAGGGCACCTTCACGATCTGCTCGTTCTGGCTGGTCTCGGCCCTGGTGGAGATCGGCGAGGTGCAGCGGGCCCGGCACCTGTGCGAGCGGCTGCTCGGATATGCCAGCCCGCTCGAACTGTATGCCGAGGAGATCGACCCGCGCACCGGCCGCCACCTGGGCAACTTCCCGCAAGCCTTCACCCACCTGGCCCTCATCAACGCCCTCACCCACGTCATCCGAGCCGAACAATCCATCAGCGCGGGCGAATTCCACCCCGCCCACCGCTCGGGCTAGGAAGAAAGGCCTGTCCGGACATCCGGCCGAGCACCCGGCAGTCCAATACATCCGAGCCGGGTCGATCACGGTATTGATGCGCACGTTCTTCCAGTCCCGGCCGACGTTCTGTTTTACGAATAAGCCTGCTGAGAGGCGGCCACAGCCCTTATTCTGACCAATGCACGAGATCACGTTGTCAGCTAACGGCCAACAGTGAATCCCTTGTCGCGCTTGCTGGTTCATTCTTTGGAGTTAGTCCCTTTGACAACAACACGTTCCGGCCCGTCGGAGAACGCCGGTTGCCCGGTCCGGCACACCGGCTCCCCGTTCGACACCGACGGTCCCCGAATCTCGCTGGACACACCGGAATTCGTCGCCGATCCGCACGGTGCCTATGCGGCGATGCGCCGCCGCTACGGCTCGATGGTGCCGATCGAGCTGGCGCCCGGAGTACCGGCGACGCTGGTCATCGGCTATCACGCCGCGTTGCGGATCCTGAACGATCCCGACCATTTTCCAGCCGACCCGCGGGCGTGGGAGCGAACCGTGCCCGAGGATTGCCCGGTACGTCCGATCATGGAGTGGTATCCGAACGTCATTCGCAGCGCCGGCAGTGCTCACCTGCGCTACCGGCAGGCGTTCACGGCCGCTTTCGACAAGGTCGACCTGCACAAATTGCACACCACGGTTGAGCAGATCGCCATTCCGCTGATCAACGAATTCTGTGAATCCGGTTCGGCGGATCTGGTGTCTCAGTACGCATTCCCGCTGGCTTTCGAGGTGCTGAACCGCATGGTCGGCTGCTCGGCGGAGTTGGGCGGGCGGGTCGCCACCGGGATGGCGGCGATATTCGACACGGTGAACGCCGCGTGGGGTATGGAACATATGACCCAGGCGCTGATCGAACAGGTGCAGCTGCGCCGCGCCGCACCCGCCGACGATGTCACCTCGCATCTGGCCCATCATCGGGCCAACCTCACCGATGAGGAAATGGTCCGCAACCTGATCGTCTTCTACGGCGGGGGCATCGAACCGCAGCAGAATCTGATTTCCAACACGCTGCTGCTGATGATCACCGACGAACGTTTCGGTGGCGACATCCTCGGCGGAAGCCTGTCCACCCGCGATGCGCTGGACGAGGTGCTGTTCACCGATCCGCCGCTGGCGAACTTCTGCATGACCTATCCGCGCCAGCCGATTCTGATCGACAACACCTGGCTGCCCGCCCATCAACCGGTGGTGATCAGTCTGGCTGGGTGCAATCACGATCCGGAAATCGTGGGCGGCGATCGCACCGGTAATCGCTCGCACTTGGCGTGGGGTGCGGGCCCGCATGCGTGTCCGGCCCGCTCGGTGGCCTATCTGGTGGTGCAGGACGCGATCGATCAGCTTCTCGACGCGCTGCCGGAGATCCGCCTGGCCGTCGAACCGAGTGAAATCAATTGGCGTCCCGGCCCTTTCAACCGGGCGATGGTGGCGCTACCGGTCGTCTTCCCGCCGGCGCCTCGACTGCGTCTGGGGTGAGGCACCCGGAGAGATCGATCGGATCCAGGCTCGGGGTAACTCCGTGGGGCAGGCACGCATGCCAAAATCTCGGGAGCCGCACTAGCCGCGGATCTCGCGGAGGCGGATGAGGGAGGATTCGATCTCGGTGAGGCGGCGGTCGCGGGCCGGGCCGGACTGTTCGGCGGCGGCCTCCTCGGCGGCGCGCAGCGACTCGTCCACCGAACGCAGTGTCTGATTGGCGATTTCGGTGAAGTGGTCGCGCAGCGTGCGCTGCACGCCGCGCAGGCGATGCCGCGACTCCTTGCTGACCTGGAAGATCACATCGTCCATCAGCCGCGCGACGGCCGTCTTGGCCTCGGCCTGACGACGTTCGCGGCGCAGTTTGCGATCCTCCCACAGCGCGTTGACGCCCAGCAGGACCGCGGCCGCGCCGGAGTACCAGTTCACCGGCGGGATGTTCAGCACGCTGGCCAGGACCACGCCGACCATCAGCAGGCCGCCGTAGGAACCCCGCATGATGTTCAGAATCGGTTGGATCACACCGGTTTTCGCCGACGCGAGCGGCTCCAGGGAGGCCACCGGTTCCAGGACCTCGGCCGGATTCTCCAGCCGCATATCGGCCAGCGCCGCCTCGTAGTCGGTGTCCGGGAACTTCTCCGCGACCTCCTCGGCCAATTCCACCGAGCGATAGTGCGCGATGACGAAGTTCTCCTCCACCGCCTCGCAGATCCGCGCGTCCAGGTCCGCGCCGAACTCCTTCCAGCCGCGCGCCGGATCGCCCTTGACGATCTCGGCCTCGGCGTCCCGGACCAGGCTGCGCAGCCGGTGGCGCAGATCGTGTTCGATATCTGCCATCAGATCCGAACAGCCGTCGGCCAGGGTGATCTGCCAGTTCGCCGAGCGCTGCCGCAGGCTGTCCGCCTCGGCGCGGGAGTTGCGCAATTGTTCGGTGATCTCGGTGAACCGCTGGGGATCCCGCAACGTCTCGGCCTCGCTGCGCAGGGTCAGCGCGAGATGGTCGGTGATGGTGCGGATGTCGCGCACCGCGGCCTCGCGGGCCAGCACGTCCGCGCGCCGCAGGACGTACTCGCGCAGATGCTCGATCAGTTGCGGCACACCGGATTCCAGATCCCGGCGGTGATCCGCACCGGCACGCAGATGTTTCTCCGCGGAAATCGGCGCGACGGCGAACCCGAGCCCGGCCTGATCCAGCAGTTCGCGATTACGCTGCTGCACCCGGCCCCAGGCCGGATACCGGTCGATCTTGTTCAGCACGCAGATCACCGTCGGGCAGACCTGCTGGATCCGCGCCAGCAGCACGATCTGTTCGGGGGTGTATTCCTTGCCCGCGTCGGCGACGTACAGCACGGCATCGGCCGCAGCGATCAACGACCAGGTGGTGGGCGTATCGGCGGGCGCGCCGGGCGCGTCCATCAGGACGAACCCCTCGGCCAGCAGCGGACTCGGATCGGTGAACTCGGCACGGACCACGTCTTCCAGGGACATCGCCGCCGCCGGGTCGAGCGGATCGACCGGTTGACGTTCGGTGCGGCCACCGGCGACCGCGCGCACCAGCGTCGCGGTGGCCTGCGGTCCGTATTCGGCGATCACCGGCACGCTGACCGGACTGTCGGTCGCGCTGACCACGGTCCCGACCAGGCCGTTGACCAGGGTGCTCATCCCGTTCTTGGGTCCGCCCACCACGACCAGCCGCACTCGGGGATCGGCCACCCGGGACCGGGACATGCTCAGCCGGGCGGTCAGGTCCGCCCGCCCGGCCGCACGCGTGAGACCGAGCAGCTCGTCGATCTGCCGCAACAGCGGCGCCATCGCGTCGGGATGTTTGGCCGCGGCCGGATCGACCGTGGTCACAGCGCGATATGCGGGTCGGGGGCGGGGTGGATGAGTACGTGCGCCGGGTCGGCGCCGGCTCCGGGAAGCAGACCCTCGGACAATCCCGCGGGCACGGCGGTCAGCCCGGCGTGGCCGGAATCCTGCCAGGGCTGGTAGGCACTCGAATCATGCAGCTGCGCAATGGGTTTCGTCGGCAGGTGCGGGCTCATGGTGGTCTGCGGCAGCGTCGGGGCGGGCATGCCCGGCCCGATACCGTTGCCCGGAATCTGCGGAGCCGTGACCGCGGGCGAAGAATCGTGACCGGGCATGGTCGGCACGCTCGGTTCGCGGGACGGCGCCGGAACCTGGTGCGACGGCGTCGAATCGTGCGTCGGCACGGGCTGCCGAGCGGGGCCGGCATCATGGGTGGACGTCGGGCCGTGGCTGGGCTGCGGCCCGTAGCTCGGCGTCGACTCGTGTGTCGACGCGGAATCGCGCGTCGGCGTCGAATCCCGTGTGGGCGTGGATGTTTCGCGGCTCGGCGGCACGGTGGCCGGCGCGGTCGCGGAGTCCTGGCCGGGATGCGCGGCGGTAGTCGGGTCGACCGTGCTCGGGCCGGGATTCGAGGCGGTGGTCGCATCGCTCGTGAACGTCGGGCTCGGATGCTCGGCGATGGTCGAGGTAGCGGTGCCGTGCCCGTTCGCCGGCGTGCCCGCCGGAGTCGGTTCGGCGGACGGTCCGTGCGCGTGCGACGGCACGGCCGGGCCGTAGGTCGCCTGCGCCGGCTTCTCGGGGTGCGTGGGGAAAACACTGCCCGGTTGCGGGAGGGGCGGGATGCTCACATGCGGGATCGGTAGGTGGTCGAACGCCCCGGTCAAGGGCTGCGCGGCCGTCGGCGCGGCGCTTCCGCTGTGCTCTCCGGGCGCGGGTGTGGCCGGCGTCGCCGGAGCGGGCCTGGGCAGGCCGAGAAATGCCGCGGGCCCGACCGCGGCGGCCCCGAGCGGAATCGGCCCGAGATGATCCGGCAGCGCGCCGGCCAGTACGTGCGCCGTCGCGTCCGGATGCACCGCGGGTTGCAGTGGCGTGGTGACGACCGGTTGCGGAACCGGCGGCGCCGCGATCGCCGCGACGGCGGGCTGGGGCGCGGTGGCGACCGAGGTCGCGACAGCGGGCGTGGTCACCGCCGCGGGCGCGGCGACCGATGCGGGCACGGCCGAGGCGACGGGTCCGGCCGTGGGCAGTGCCGGCGACAAGGCGGCGGTGGCCGGGACGACCGGCGCGGCGGAGACGACCGGGCCCGCGAAACTCAGCGGCATCGTCGCACCTGGCACGCCGGACTGCACGATCCCCGAGCCGGGAAGCACCGGGCCGTGGGCGGCGGGTCCCGGCCCCTCCGAACCGGGAATGCCCATGCCCGAACGTATTCCGTGCGGCTGCCCGGTCAGGCCCGGGGTCAGCGCCGACTCCGGATCCGGCGCCGCGGCGGGTGCGGGATCGCCACCGCCGAGCCACTGACCGTAGCTGTCGATCTGCTCCCCGATGCCGCCGACCACCCCGCCCGCGGCCTGCGCATCGGCGTGCAACCAGACGCCGTCCAGCCCGGCGTGCGCGTCCAGGTGCACCTGTACGCCGGCGTAGATGCTCAGCTCGGCGCTGCCCACCCCTTCGAATCCGGAAAGTAGGTGCAGCGCATCGTTTTCCGAGCCCAGCGGGCCGAAATTCGTTCCCCCGCCGGCGGCCGCGGCATCACCCAGATCGATCGGCCCGAAGCCGTTGCCGGCCTGGGAAATCGAAGCACCGGACGGATGGAGCGGACTCGCCTGCGCCGCGCCCTGGCCGGACTCGGCCGCGATCGGCGCGGCCGCCGGGTGGATGCCGGGCAGATCGAAATTCGAACCGCCGTTGCCGGAATTCAGCTTGGGGATCTGGAATTCGGGAACCGACGGGACACTGGGCATCGCCGGAACGCTCGGCAGGTCGAACGGCGAATCACCGGTACCGGGCGTATTCCCGAATCCCGGAATACCGTTGCCCAGCCCCGGGATCTTGTTACCCAGACCCGGCACCCCGTTGCCCAGACCGGGCACGGTACCCGTACCGGGCAGATGCTCGTCGCCCGTCCCCGGCACCGCCCCGTCACTGTGACCGGGAACCATGCTCAACCCCGGTGTGCTGCCATCGGTTCCGGGCATCTCGTTCATCCCGGGGATCTTGCTCAGGTCCGGCTGCTGGTCCCCGGCGGCCGCCGGCCCGGTCTCGATCCGGACGTGGAATTCGAAGCCCGGCGGGAGATTCGGGAACGCGAGCGGCGGATGGTCGGCGGCGGCCGCCCCCGGATGGCCCAGGACCGGCGGAACCGAGTCCGGAGCCGGATCCGGATAGGTGATGACCGGGCTGGGCGCATTGGGCTGCGGGTCCTGCAGTGACCAACCCGCGATTCGGCTGGCGTCGTGGGATTCACCGTTCTCCGGCGTATCGCTGCCCTCGGCGACCAGCGCGCCGCCGGTGACGTACGCCCCTGCCCTGGCGACCCGCGCGACGCCGGTCGCGACGCGGTACGCGGTGTCCCCGGCGTGATCGCCCGGGTCCTCCGCGTCTGCGTCGAGGGGCAGGTCACGCGTCATACACACTCCACTCTCAGGTGTCCGGCCCGGAGGACCGAACGGGTCTTGCCAGCTGTCGACAAACTGGTATCACCATATTTCCGGATATCCCGGCTGTCACATTCTCCAGACACGGTGAACACCGGATCATGGTGCGCCACACCAGGGTGCCAGTGCGCGGTTCGATTCGAAAGCCCCGAAATCGACCGGCCGGGGTTACTTACCCTTCGGCTTGTCCGACGACGCCTCGGTCGACAACGCGGCGACGAAGGCCTCCTGCGGAACGTCGACGCGTCCGATCGTCTTCATCCGCTTCTTGCCCTCCTTCTGCTTCTCCAGCAGTTTGCGCTTGCGGCTGATGTCGCCGCCGTAGCATTTGGCCAGCACATCCTTGCGGATCGCCCGGATGTTCTCGCGCGCAATGACCTTCGAGCCGATGGCCGCCTGGATGGGCACCTCGAACTGCTGGCGCGGAATGAGTTCGCGCAGTTTCGTCGTCATCTTGTGGCCGTAGGCCTGCGCCGCGTCGCGGTGCACGATCGCGGAGAACGCGTCCACGGCCTCGCCCTGCAGCAGAATGTCGACCTTCACCAGGTCGGCCTCCTGCTCACCGGCCTCCTCGTAGTCCAGGCTCGCGTAGCCGCGGGTGCGGGATTTGAGCGAGTCGAAGAAGTCGAAGATGATCTCCGCCATCGGCAGCGTGTACCGCATCTCGACGCGGGTCTCGGACAGATAGTCCATCCCGCCGAGTTCACCGCGCCGGGATTGGCACAGCTCCATGATCGAACCGATGAACTCGCTCGGCGCGATCACCGTGGTCTTGACCACCGGCTCGTACACGTGCCGCAGTTTGCCCTCGGGCCAGTACGACGGGTTGGTCACCACGTGTTCGGCGCCGTCCTCGAGCACCACCCGGTAGACCACGTTCGGCGCGGTGGAGATCAGGTCCAGACCGAATTCGCGCTGTAGTCGTTCGCGAGTGATCTCCATGTGCAGCAGGCCCAGGAACCCACAGCGGAACCCGAAGCCCAGCGCCACAGAGGTTTCCGGGGTGTAGGTCAGCGCGGCATCGTTGAGCTGCAACTTCTCCAGCGCGTCGCGCAGATCCGGATAGTCCGAACCGTCGACCGGGTACAGGCCGGAGTAGACCATCGGACGCGGGTCCTGATATCCGGCCAGCGGCGCGGACGCGCCGTCGCGGGCGGTGGTGACGGTATCGCCGACCTTCGACTGCCGCACGTCCTTCACGCCGGTGATGAGGTAGCCCACCTCGCCGACGCCCAGACCCTGCGTCGGCTTGGGCTCCGGGGAGACGATGCCGATCTCGAGCAGTTCGTGGGTCGCGCCGGTGGACATCATCTTGATCTTCTGGCGCGGGGTGAGCTTGCCGTCGACTACTCGCACGTAGGTGACCACGCCGCGATAGGTGTCGTACACCGAGTCGAAGATCATCGCGCGGGCCGGGGCGTCCGCCTCCCCCACCGGCGGCGGCACCTGCTCGATCACCGCGTTCAGCAGTTCGGCGACGCCGACGCCGGTCTTGCCGGACACCCGCAGCACGTCCTCGGGCTCACAGCCGACGATATGGGCGAGTTCGGCGGCGTAGCGGTCCGGATCGGCGGCGGGCAGGTCGATCTTGTTCAGCACCGGGATGATCGTCAGATCCTTGTCCAGCGCCAGATAGAGGTTGGCCAGCGTCTGCGCCTCGATGCCCTGCGCGGCGTCGACCAGCAGGATCGCCCCCTCGCACGCCTCGAGCGCCCGGGAGACCTCGTAGGTGAAGTCCACGTGACCGGGCGTGTCGATCAGGTGCAGGACATAGTCCGAACCGTCGACGGACCAGGGCAGCCGCACGTTCTGGGCCTTGATGGTGATACCGCGCTCACGCTCGATATCCATCCGGTCCAGGTACTGCGCGCGCATCGCCCGCTCCTCGACAACTCCGGTGAGCTGCAACATCCGATCGGCCAGGGTCGATTTCCCGTGGTCGATGTGCGCGATGATGCAGAAGTTCCGAATTTGCGATGGATCGGTGAACGTGGTATCGGCGAAGCTGGGCACTGGGCTCCTGGTCACGAAGGGTATTCAGGCGGCATCCATGATCCCATGCGCCCATACCGCGCCCGCCCCGAGGTCCGACTGGGCCTCGGCAACCGGGTCACGACCGGCCGGGGGCGACCGGCGCGCACCGGACCATCCGGAGAGCACCACGGGGAGAACGGGCGCGTTCACGTCGCATTAATCAACTATTGGGCGTCTCGCCAAGCTTTGTGCACCTGCCGTGCGGATCCCGCGAACACCTCGGAATGTAATGTTCGTCCGGTAGGAAAATCGCGATCATAGAACCGAAAGATATCCTCGAGCCAGCAATGAAGTTTTCGTCGATGGATTTACTGGATAAACGCGCCACGGCACCGAGCCTCGACATTTCCGCAATAGTCGGCTCCCGGGCGATATGGGAACGCGAGATGCAATTCTGGGATGCTCGGCGCTGGCATCCCCGCACGGTGTCGAAGCGAATGCGGACGTGGGTCGGTGCGACCAGGCTGCGGCGCTGGACGGCCGGGATCACGGTCCTACTCACCGTGTTGTTCCTGGTGCCCGGCATTGTCGGGGCGGCGGCGAGGGCGCAGACCGGCGTCGCGGCCGGTTCCGGGCAGACCACCGGCGGCACCTCGTCGGTGATCAGCGCGCTGAGCTGGATGGCGATCAAGGATTCCTCGGGCGCGCCGCTGTCCAACTATTTGTTCGTGACCGATCACGGCAGCCTCTTCCATCCGGGAAACACCGTTCTGTCGGTCATCATCGGCCTGGAATTCATCGGCTGGCTCGTCATCGTGATCACCGCGATCTGGCTGATCGGATTCGCACTGAGCTTCCAGTGGTTGAATCTGGTCGCCAAGGCATTGCACGGCGTGGCCGACAGCCTGACCGGACAGCTCGCGACACCGCTGATGCTGGTGACCGCGGCGACGATCGGCGCGTTCTTCGTGGCGTATTTCGTCGTGCGCGGTTTCTACAGCAAAGCGACCGTGCAGGTGGTGACCATGATCGTCATCGCCATGCTGAGCCCGCTGTTCCTGGCGAATCCGCTCGCGGACGTCCTGGACTCCGACGGTTTGCTGGCCCAGGGCCGAAATGTCGGCATCTCGGTCGCCGCCGGGCTGAACGGGGACAGCAGTCCGGATCCGACCCGGCTGGTCGCGACCATCGAAGCGGATATGGCCGACAATTTCGCGCGCAAACCCGCCGAGGTGTGGAATTTCGGGCACACACTGTCCTCGACCTGTCAGAACTACTATTCGGCGGGCATGACCTCGGGCAGCGAGAGCGCGATCAGGAACGGAATGAAGGTCTGCGGTGACACGTCGGCCTATTCCGCCTCGTCGAACCCCACCATGGGCCAGATCGGCTCGGGGCTGGTCCTGCTGATCTCCGGCACCATCATGCTGTTGTGGGCCGCCTATCTGGCGATCAGAATCATCTGGTCCGCATTCGACGCCATCTACCACGGTTTCCTGACGATATTCGGATTCGCCGCGGGCGGCTACGTGTACGGGCCGACCCAGATATTCACGATCCACAACATCGTGGACGGATTCATCGCCGCCGCGCGGATGATGGTCCAGGTCATCGCGCTGGGGGTGTACGTGCTGTTCATCGGTGATCTGTTCACCGAGGCGAACGGTCAGGTCATGACGGTGTTCGTGATCGGAGCGGTCGTCGAGATCATCTTCATCTTCCAGTTCGGCCGGTTGACCGCGGCGGTGACCCGTGGCAACGGCTGGGTGACCGGGCATCTGACCGCGGCGATCTCATCCGGACGCGGCGGATCGGGCGGGGGCGGGAGTGGCAGTGGCAGTGGCACGCCCCCGCCTTCGGCGCACACCCTCGCGGCCAATCGGATGCTGCTGAATCTGAGCGCGCTGAACTGGGTGGCCACCTCACCGGTGACGGCCTGGGCGATGGGCAAGACCCGCAACCCGCTGAATCCCTATGCGCGGATGGAGAAACGGGCCCAGGTGAAGGACTGGACCTACAAGAACACACCGTGGTACCTGCAGGCGCAGTCCCAGCAGTACATCGACCGTCGCGAGTACATGGAGCGGGCCCGCGCGGCCGCGAAGGCGAACGGCGGCGTGCGCAGCTATCGCGGCGCCGGTTACGCACTCGCGGCGCTGCGTCACCGCGGCGTGAACCCGTACACCTCGTACGGCCCGATGGAAATGGCCGGGATCGATGACCGGGATATGGTCGACAATGTCATCTCGGCATGGGTTCAGGCGGGTTTGATCTCCGATTCGAATACCTTCAAGGACAAGAATCTCGGCCTGCTGGTGGCCGCGACCCAGCGGACCATCAATTCGGCCGACGCGCTCGTTCGGGGGACCCGTGGGGCAACGGCCGGCAAGGCGGCGGGCAATATCGCCGCAATGCAGCAGGCCATGCTCGAATACCGGGACCGCATCAGGAAATTCGGAAATGTCACGCTGGACGAGGGCCGGGCGAACGGAGCGGAGCGGCAGTACGTCGAGGACTACATGCTCGCCCCGACCGAGGCCAAGATCAAGGCCCTGCAACAGTGGTCCAACGGCAATCATCGAATCCCGCCGTTGAAGAAGGACGATCCCCGCGATCCGGATACGAGCGCCGAGAATTACGAGCTCGTCCAAGCGTTGACGCGGCTCGACGGAATGGATGCCACCCAGGCACAGCGCATGATGAACTGGGTCGCCACCAACGAATCGCAACAGATCGAGGGCGCGGTCGAGGATCTCGTCGCGGATCCCACGAATCCGGAGACCTTCCGCAGGGCGCGGCAGGTCATCAACGCGGCGCAGAACACCGACCAGTGGCTTACCGGATCCGCCCGGACCGGCGCGAACTCGTTGAACCCGCCGGGGACGCGCCCGCCGTCCGACCCCGGCCACTGGGCGCGAGCCCTGCGACCGGTGGCCGATCTACTGCGCTGACTTCGCACCTACCAGCCGGGATGAGAACGGCGGGCTCCGCCGTTATGCTCGCGGACTATGGCCGGTACGTGGAGCTCACTAGGCAGGCAGCTGGGAACCCTCGCCCGGGAACAAGGGCCTCGGATCGTCCGACAGCAGGCTCCCAAACTGGTCGATCGAATGCAGCGCGCGGCGATCTGGGATCGGGCGGCGGGCAAGCGCCGACCGTCCGGGGTGGCGGTGCGACCGGCGGCCTCGGTTCCGGTGCCGACCCGCGAGCGGGCCCGCCAGGTGGTCTACTGCCCGCGTCTGGACGGGCGGGCCGATCCCGGTGAGATCGTGTGGACCTGGGTTCCATTCGAGGAGAATCCGCGCGAGGGCAAGGATCGCCCGGTGCTGGTCGTCGGCCGGGCGGGGACCACGCTGCTCGGGCTGATGCTCTCCTCGAACCCGGAACGTTCCCGCGATCATCACTGGGTCGAAATCGGTTCGGGCCCTTGGGATTACCAGGGGCGTACGAGTTGGGTGCGACTGGATCGAGTGCTGGACGTCCCCGAGGAGGGCATCCGGCGCGAGGGGGCGATCCTGCCGCGCCGCGCCTTCGACGTCGTCGCGCATCGCCTGTGCCGGGAGTATCAGTGGCAGTGACCTGGGCGATTTCACTCGGGGTCCACCCGGCTGGTACTCTCGATCGTCGGTGCGGCGCTACCCGGTCCTCGTGATTCCGGTGTAGTGCGCCCAGAGACTTCTCGGTAGTACAGAACACACCACACAGACGACAGGAATCAGAGGAACCACGCGTGGCCAACATCAAGTCCCAGATGAAGCGGATCCGCACCAACGAGGCGGCGCGTCTGCGCAACCAGTCGGTGAAGTCCGCGCTGCGCACCTCCATCCGCAAGTTCCGTGAGGCCGCCGCGTCCGGCGAGAAGGACCAGGCCAAGGAGCTGCTCGTCAGCGCGAGCCGCAGCCTCGACAAGGCCGCGTCCAAGGGCGTCATCCACGCCAACCAGGCCGCCAACAAGAAGTCGGCGCTGGCGCTGGCCTACAACAAGCTCGGCTGATTCGTCGCGGTAGCACCTACCGCATACGCTTTACGGCCGCCGTGGCAGAGGGTCTGTGTCAGCAGACGACCACGGCGGCTTTTGTCGTGCATGTCCCCTCTGCGGCGGACGTGCACGGCCACAGGCGATTCAGACCGCGCCGTGCAGGTCCAGGATGGTGGACAGCGCGTGTTCGAGGGCGTAATCCGTATCCGCGGCACCGCCCTTGACGTCGGCATTGAGGGTCGCGACGATTTGCAGGGCCGAGCCGATCGTCGCCGCGGTCCAGCCGCGGGCCTGGCCCTGGGCCTTTTTCACCTTCCACGGCGGCATACCGAGCTGGGAGGCGAGTTTGAACGGGTCGCCGCGACCGGCCGAGCCGACGCGCGCGATGGTGTGCACCGAGTCGGCGAGTGCGTCGGCGAGCAGAACCGCGGGCACGCCGCGATCGGTTGCCCAGCGCAGCGCCTCCATCGCCGCGGGGCGATCCCCCGAGACGGCCAGATCCGCGACATCGAATCCGGTCACCTCCGCCCGGCCCGAGTAGTAGCGGCGCACGGCGGCGATATCGACCTTGCCGCCGGTATCGGCGGCCAGCTGGGAACAGGCCGCCGCGAGTTCGCGCAGGTCCGACCCGACCGCCTCGAGAACGGCCTGCACCACCTCGGCCTGAACCCGCAGCCCCGCGGAACGGAATTCGTTGCGCACGAACTCGACCCGCTCACCCGCCTTACTGATCTTGGCGCAGTTGTGGGTGACCGCGCCGGCCTTCTGCAGGGCCGGAGCCAGCGCCTTGGCACGGCCGCCACCGGAATGCAGCACGACCAGGATCACCCCCTCGGGTGGTTCGGCCGCGGCATCGGTGATCACCGCGACCGCATCCTTACCCGCCTCGGCCGCGGATTCCAGGATTATCACCCTGTCCTCGGCGAACAGCGACGGGCTCAGCAACTCGGCCAGCTCGGCGGTACTCGCGTCGCCCGCCCGCAACCGGTCCACCGGTAGCGCTTCGGGATCCGGGGCGACCGCGCGCACACCCGAGACGATCGAGGCGACCGCGCGCTCGATGAGCAACTCTTCCTCACCGAGCACGAGCTGGACGGAGGCAGGACGATCGGTCACGTCCCGCATCCTACGGTGGGTCACCGACAACGCCGAACCTCGCCGCCGGTACGGATCATCTCCCCGGACCGGCCCGGAGCCGTGATTCGGCGCACTGCGGATCGGTCCGGCGATTGATCCGACGGGCGGGTGATGCGGTGCAGAAGGATCAGCAGGCCGGCGACCAGGATCGCGGTGGCGAATCCGCCGCGCGGCCCGTCCGGCAGCGAGACCGAAATCCCCAGTGACGCACCACGTTCGGCGACGAACAGCAGCCACCACAGCGGCGGCCCGGTGAGCCGCAATACCAGCACACCGGCGGGCAGCCACGCACAGGACAGCACCGCGCCGATCGCGCCGACCACGGTGATCGGGGCGATCACCGGCTCGACCAGCAGGTTGGCCACGATGGCGAGAAATCCGACGTGTCCGGTGAGCGCGACGATCAGCGGTACCGTGAGCAGGAAGGCGGCGGTGGCGACACCCACCGCCTCGGCCGGACCGCGCCGCCAGCCACGCTCCTCGAGCCAGTGCGACCACCGCGGCGCCAGCACGATCAGCCCGACCGTCGCCAGCACCGACAGCGCGAACCCGATGTCCAGCGCCAACTGTGGAGACCACCCGATCAGCCCGATCGTCGCACCACACAATGCGGGCAGAGCCTGTTTGCGCCGGCCGAGCAGCACAGCGAGCAGGGCCACACCGCCCATCACCGCCGCGCGCAGGACCGTCGGAGAGGGCCGCGCCAGAACCACGAACCCGACGAGGGCCAGCGCCGCCAGCACCGCGCCCACGCGCGGATCGATGGTCAGCAGGCGGACCGAAATCAGCACCGCGGCAAGCACGATCGTCACGTTCGTGCCCGAGACCGCCACCAGATGCGAGAGTTCGGTGTGCTGGAAATCCTCGCGCACGTGGTCGGGGAGCCGGGACACGTCGCCGTCGACAAGTCCCGGCAGCAGTCCGGCCTCCGTACTCGGCAGGGCGCGCGAGGCCGCCGCCGCGAAGTGCGCGCGCACCGCCCCGGCCGCGCGCTGCCACCACGGCGGGCGCTCGACGGTGACCGGAGGCCCCTGCGCCCGCAGCACCGCCACCGTCAGATCCCGTCGCCACGGCCGGTCCAGGCGCGCCCGGAACCGCACCACCTGCCCCGGCAGCAGTCCTGGCCACGCCGCCTGTGTGGCCAGGACCATGACCGAACCACCCGCGCGCACCGGCACCCTTCCGTATCGGTACTCCCGCAGATTCGCCTCGATCATCCACTGGCGGCCACCGAAAGACTTGGCGGGCAATGGTTTCGGGTCGTCGGTCGGGACGACCGTGACCAGCAGGGAAGTTCCCACCGCCGCGGTGCGCAACGGATGCGTCGCAACCCGGTACTCCCGCCACGCCGCAGCGACCCCGAACCCCGCACCCGCGACCACAGCGGCCAACAGCACCGCGGCGGCCATCCGCCACTCGGCCCGGCGCACCCGGACCGCGCACGCCCCTACCGCCATCGCCAGCCCGGTCAGAACTCCCGCCACCATCACCCCCACCCACCACCCCGCCAGCACGGTCAGCACCGTTGTCCCCCAACACATCACAGCCGCCGGAACCAGTCGCGCATCGAGCACCTGCGGCAGCAGCACGGCGTCACCGTCCGTCCGCTCCCCCACCTCACGCCCCCTCATCCGCGATCCCCGTTCACGCCGGTACTCGGCCTCATCGGAGCGCATACCCACTCCCTTGTGCCGCGTATGCCGGCGGAAAACTTGTGCGCGGGAACGCCGGACCCGGGTGTGCCGCCGCTCGGCTCGGGTACAGCCACATCCGGCTCGTCCACAACGCGGGATTCGGCCGGGCCGCTCGTTGGTTGCGGGCCCACGGCACCACATCGCGCACCAGTCCGCGCGCCCACGACTCGCGCGTATGAGCCGAACGCGTTGTCGGCCAACACGATCCGATCACCGTCGAGGATTCCGAGCCGAGGTTTTCGGCGCAGCCCACGGTGTCGCGTAGAGCCGCTGACGCCGCGATCGGTGCGGGCGAGCGTGAACTCACCGGGCGTGCCACCCGGGCCGGGCGGGCGGCGGTGATGGTCCGGGGCGAATTCGCGGACAGTCGCGGCCGGAATGCCGGAGTGATTCTGGCCGTGGCAGAACGGGGCCACATCGGTATCGGGAGTGTAAGACAAGCGGTTTCGCCTCCTCCGGTGGTGGAATCGTTGCGGTCCGAGCTGGGGATCTCCCGCCGTCGGATAGGTGAACCGTTAGAACGTCACCAGGTCGCGGAGGCGGTTGAGCCTGGATTGGCCCAGGCCCGGGATTTCGGCGAGTTGGTCGACGGTGGTGAATGGGCCGTGTTCGGTGCGCCAGGCGATGATGCTGCGGGCCGTCGCGGGACCCACGCCGGGGAGTTCATCCAGTTCGGATTCGGTGGCGGTATTGAGATTCACTTTGGCCGCGACGGCGGAGGAGGCGCCCGAAGCAGCATTCGCGTGCTCACTGCCGGAAATCACCGCGCTGCCGAGGTGGGGTGTGCCTTCCTGCGGGTCCAGCGCGCCGACGATGATCTGATCGCCGTCGGCCAGCCGCTGGGCGAGATTCAAGCGCGCCAGATCGGCGCCTTGCCTGGCGACCGCGATCGACACCGCATCGGCGACCCGGGAGCCCGCCGGAAGATGCAGCAGACCGACATGTTCGACCAGTCCGACAACGCTCACCACCAGTTCCGGCGGTCGGCTCGGCGCGGGCGCGGACGTGGTGGTTCCGGCCGATGTACCGGACGTGGCGGGCGCAGCCGCCGGCGCCGAGGTCTGCACTACAGGCAAGGGTGGAACCGGCTGCGCGACAGGACCTTCCCGCTGTGTCGCCACGACCGCCAGCAGCACCGCGACAACCCCGACGGCCGCGAGAACCAGCACCCCGCGCCGCCCCGGATGCAGCCGCACCCCACGGAACCTCCCGGGCACCAACCGTTCGTGCCACAGCGAGACGCTGCCCACCGGTTCGCTCAACCAGTCCGGGGTGTTCGGCACGCCCGGCATCTCGTCGTCCCATCCCCCGGACGCTTCGCGGTCGGTTTCGGCCTCCTCGAGGTCGACTTGCTCTGCGTCCCACCGTCCCCCGCGCATCGTCGATCGGCCGGGGGCCTGCCCATCGAGCGCTCCCAGCCGCTCCCGAACCCGCATCCGTTCGTCATCGCGCGCCATGTCAGCCACCGTAGGACCGAGATTCCCGCTCGCCGCAACGCCGACCTGCGGTTATATCTGTCCTGTGGACAACCGATCCGCTGTGGACAACACACCCGGCCGGGCTCGCAGATGTCAGTGCCCTGTGCTGATGCCGGAAACCCCGGCACTGCCTGCGACTGCACAGACCTCAGCAGATCCGGACAGAGTCACTGCCGCCTCGATATCGAAACAAGTTCTGCGACGGTGATATTCGGGCGTCACGGCAGCCGTGGGCCGCGCCGCGTACGCCGGGCACGCCCGTGGTCAGCCGCAGCCGCCGGGGACCACCAGCACGCCGACCGCGCCCGAGCCGAGGTGCACACCGAGCGTCGGGCCGAATTCCGCGGTGATCAGTTCGCGGATATCGGGGATCAGTTCGGTGAGCTGGGTGGCGAGGGTGCGGGCGGCGTCGGGTGCGGCGAGGTGTTGCACCGCGATCGCCGCACCCGCCTCTCCGGCCGCCTCCACCGCCGCGGCAACGAGTTTCGCGTACGCCTTGGACCTGGTGCGGGCCTTCTCGCGCAATTCGAGGCGGCCCTCGACCATCTGCAACAGGGGTTTGGTCACCAATTCGGTGCCGAAGAACGCCGCCGCACTGCTCAGGCGCCCGCCGCGGCGCAACTGCTCGGTGCGGTTGACCATGATGAACGCCCGGCTCCGGCCCGCCGAGGCGACTGCCGCGTCGTAGACGACGTCCAGCCCCGCGCCGGACCGGGCACGCCTTGCCGCGGCCAGCACCGGCAGACCCGTGCCGAGTCCGGCGCCGAGCGAATCCACCAGCCGCACCCGGTCGGCGGCGTCCATATCGTGGACGGCCTGTCGCCCGGCCTCCCAGGTCGCCGACAGCTGACGGGAGATATGCACCGCCACAACGCCGTCGCCGTCACTGAGTTCCAGCGCTCGTTCGTAGACGGCGCGCAGCTCACCCGGGGAGGCGGCCGAGGTGCTCACCGACGCCGAGGCGTAATCGATGACGCATTCGTCCACACCCTCGCGAATTTCGCGATCGTCCACCAGCACATGCAGCGGCACCACGAGAATGCCGAGGTCCGCGACCAGATCGGCGGACAGGCTGGCGGAGGAGTCGGTCACCACCACGACGGACATTCGCCCCGAGGCCTTCCCATCGTCAGCAACGCACCTCCGAGATCACCTTCACCATCGCCCGTGCGACCGCGGTGTGCCCCTCCCAGCCCCAGTGGATGCCGTCCGGATTCGATTCGCCGTGAAAAACGTTGTCCCGCACGGCCTCGGCCAGATCCACAAGCGGCACAGCGGTTTTCGCGGACCATTCGCGCAACGCCCGCACCGCGGGCTCGCGACCGGTGTGCACCCGGCCGTACGCCTCGCAGTCGTGCACCGACGGCAGCACGCCCACCATGGGCAACTCGGGACGCAACTGCGCCAGCGAGATACGGCACTGCTCGAGGTAGTCGATGCTCACATGCGGCGGGAGCGCCACCGGGCGGCCCAGTTTCGACAACCGCGGTTGCAGCCAGTTGTAACCCTCACGTACCCGCCGCCGCACCGACGGCGGCCGGACGTAGCGGATCAGCTCCCGCAACGCGGTCGGCAGCGGCGAGGGCAGCGAGTCCATCCCGCCGGTCGCGAACACCACCGCACCGGCCCGCGGCACCGCGGCCCAGACCCGCGGATCACCGATCAGCGCCCAGTAGGCGTCGCGGCAGGTCCAGCCGATCCGCCCGATCAGCTCGACATCCCAATCCAGTTCCGAGGCAACGAGATTGGGCCAGATCCGCGGATCGTCGGCGGGCAGGCCGCCCTTGGGCCCGAAGTATGCCAGCGAATCGGCGATCACGAGCAGAACCGGCCGCCCGGAGCCGCCCGCCGCCGGGCTCGCACCGTCGCCCGCCACAGCGCCTTCCTCGGCCACCGGCGCAGCATCAGCGGCGGCCGCGACCTCGGCCCCGGCTGCCGGACGACGCTCGCCCGATCCGGCTGCCGACTCGGCAACGGGAGGTTCGAGTCGGACACCATCCGCTGCGCCCTCCGCAGCGGTGGCCGAGCCCGGCTCGGCGACAACGATATTCGCCGACACACCCGATAGACGTTCGGCATCCACCGGAGCGTCGACCGACGTCGCGGACTCGGCATCGTAGGATCCGCGGCTCGAATTTTCCTCAGCGGCAGCGGAATTCGCGGCAACGAGATAATCCGCGCTCGCGGACTCGGCATCCGACACCGGATCGCCGGAACAACCGGCGATCACAGTCGATTCGGAGCTCACCGATACGCCCGGCGGTCCCGTATCTCCCTCGGAGTTCTCCGAGCCGGTCCCCGGTCCGGCCTCGTCCGCACCCGAGTTCTCCTGCCGCGCGGCCGGTTCCGGAACAGGCCCGCCGAACAGCAGGTCCGGCAGATGGCGCACGGGCACCTCGGACGCCTTGCGCAACAATTCGTCGGAGACTGCCCCGCCGTGCTCGGCGCCCGGCGCGCGCGTGTCCGCATCGGCCGGCTCGCCGGCGGGCCGAGCGGGCGCGGGCCCGCCGAACAGCGCGTCCGGCAGATGCCGGACCGGCCCCTCGGACGCCTTGCGCAGCAATTCGTCCGACACCTGCCGGGTCGTCTCGTCCCGGTCGTTCGGGGTGGGTTTCTCAGAGGACATCAGGTGCTACCTTCGCCGCCGCGTTCCATACATCCAGCCGCCACCCGGGGCGCTCGATGCTCGGACCGTGACTGCTGAGCTGCACCCAGCTGGTATTCGCCAGTCCACCCAGGACGGGCCAGTTCGCCGCAGGCAGCTCGAGCAGCGCGGCGGTCAGGGCCGCGATCAACCCGCCGTGCGCGACGAGGATGATGGTACGGCCGGGCCAGTCGGAACGCGCGGCGAACAATTCGCGCACCACCGGCAGTGATCGCGCACCGACCTCGAGCTTGCTCTCGCCGCCCGGCGGGGTGAACGACGCATCGAGCCGCCACTGCTGGCGGGCGCCCGGATATCGGGCGTCCACCTCGAGATGAGTGAGCCCCTCCCACTCGCCCAGGCCGGTTTCGCGCAGCCGCTGATCGGGCACCACGTCCAGATCGCTGTGATCGGCCAGAGCGGCCGCGGTGTCGAACGCGCGACGCAGGTCCGAGGAGAGCAGCGCGATCGGCTCGACTCCCATCAGCTCCCGGGCCGCATCCTTGGCCTGCCGACGGCCGAGCTCGCTCAGATCGGTGTCGTACTGGCCCTGCATGCGGTCGGCAGCATTCCATTCGGTCTGGCCGTGCCGCAGCAGGATCAACCGGCGAACGCCGACGTGCTTAGTCATCTGTATCCGTATCCGTCTCCGACGCCCCAGCCTGCCACCGGGCGGCGCGTGCTCGGCCACGCCGCCGCGGGTCCGTCCGTCACTCGGGCGATCCGTCCGCCGTCCGGGCCTCGCCGACCCCCTCGACCGGCACCTGCGGGCAATCCTTCCAAAGCCGTTCCAGCCCATAGAAATCGCGCTCGTCGCTGTGCTGGATGTGCACCACCACCTCGACGTAGTCCAACAGCACCCAGCGCCCCTCCCGGGTGCCCTCCCGGCGCACCGGTTTGTGCCCGGCCAGGCGCAACTTCTCCTCGACGGCGTCGACGATGGCGTTGACCTGCCGTTCGTTGGGCGCGGACGCGATGACGAAGCAGTCCGTGATCACCAACTGCTCGGACACGTCGAGCACGACCACATCGGTGGCCAGCTTCTCGTCGGCGGCACGCGCGGCCACCTGTGCCATCTGCACCGCTTCGGCGGATGCTGTCATTGCGCCCGGCCCACCTTCCCGTTCCCTACCGGCACGTACAGATGCCGCTTCGATATGTATTGCACGACCCCGTCCGGCACGAGGTACCACACCGGCCTGCCCTCGGCAGCCCGGCGACGGCACTCACTCGAGGAGATCGCCAGCGCCGGGATCTCGATCACGGTCACCGCATCGGGCGGGCTGTCCCGCAGATGCTTCTCCAGGTGATCGGTGTTCAGGTCGTATCCCGGACGGCTCACCCCGACGAACTTCGCCAGTTCGAACAGTTCCGCCCAATCCTGCCACGTGAGGATGTTGGCCAGTGCGTCCGCACCGGTGATGAAGTACAGCTCCGCGCCGGGATGCTGTTGTTTCAGGTCGCGCAGGGTATCGACGGTGTAGGTGACCTTGCCGCGGTCGATGTCCGCACGGCTGACCGAGAATCGCGGATTGGACGCGGTGGCGATGACCGTCATGAGATAGCGATCCTCGGCCGGGCTCACCTGTTTACCGGACTTCTGCCACGGCTCGCCGGTGGGGACGAAGATCACCTCGTCGAGGTCGAAACGATGCGCGACCTCGCTGGCGGCGACCAGGTGCCCGTGGTGGACGGGATCGAAAGTTCCGCCCATCACGCCCAGTTTTCGCCGAGGAGTTTCCTGCACGGCTGCCGAGCTTACTGGGCGAGGTCACCCGGGCGTGTCACCACCGCCCGCCGCAGGCGGCGGTGCGAGCGCAGCACGGCACTCAGCGACGCACCAGCGACTTGAAACCGGCCGCGGCACAACGTTCGACTCGGACCACGGAGGTGCGGTGGTGGCGGCCGGTCTCGGCGGCGGTGCAGGAGGCCGATCGGGATCCGGCCCATAGACATGCGGCGACCACCGCGAGGACCACCAGAACCAGAGCCGCCAGCGGGACCCGTCGGGTCATATCGCGCTCGCCTCCTCTCGCATCGTGTCGAGTTGTCGGCGGGTCTGCAGGAGTTCGCCGCGTACTTCCGGGGAGGCCGCGGTCCGGGCGAGCCGCTGCAAATCTTCCAGCAGAGCCCGCATGGTGGCCAGTCCGACGCGCGGGTCGGCCGCGACCGATTCCCCGCCCCAGAACTGCAGCCACGCCGCCGAACGCAGACTGCGGGCGCGCGGACCGATCCGGTCCAGCTCCGCGAAGAGATCCGCGGCGCGCAGATATGCGGTCAGGGCGTCGGCGTCGCGGCCGCACACCGACAGGGCCGCGGCCTCGGCGTGCACCAGGTCCGCGACCAGCTCGCGCTGCCGCGGATCGTTCTGGATCAGCCGGGCGGCCTCGGCGAATTGCGCCGCGGCGTCGCGGTATCGGTTCAGCGCGTTGAGCGATTCACCGAATTGCCTACGGATCACGGCGATCTCGGCCGGTGGGTAGGGAATCGCGGTGCCGGGCGCAGATCGTCCGGAGGAACCGGACTCCAGGGACAGCGGCTGCTCGAACAGCGCGGCGGCCTCGCCGTGACGGTCCGCGCGATGGTAGGCCCGCGCCGCGACCAGAGTGTGATGCAACGCGTCCGCCGCCGAGAGCGGCTCCCACCGCCAGGCCGCGACGAGCGCCGCATCGGCCAGGGCGGATTCGCGACGGGACTGCCCCGAGATCGCGGTCACCAGAAGCGAACTCAAACGAGCCAGGTGCTCGGCTGGCAGTGTCGACGCCCCGGCCTCGAGTGCCCGGCGCAGCCGCCGCTCGGCTCCGGCGGGGTCCACGGCCAGGCGGGCGACGGCCCATTCGGCCAGCTGTTCGGTCGCGTGGCGCTGCCCGGATCCCGCCGTACGAGCGGCGGGCCGGACCGGGCTGCGCAGCTCCGCCGCGGCGCGAACACCGAGCGGCAGGTGGTCCACGAGCGGCGCGCTGCGCAGTCGTGCGCGAACGACCGCACCGATCGAATCGGTGCCGTTGCGGGCGTCGAACCGGGCGCATAGCCCGTCGACCTCCGCGGTGAGCGTCTCCGATATCGCCGCGGCCGCGCTCTCGCCGACGCGCACGTCACCGCGACCCAGTTCCACCAACCGCCGCAGCAGTACGCAGACGCCGGTGAGGAATTCCAACCGCAGATTCGCATCCGCGCCCCTGTCGGTCAGCCAGCCGGCGTGCTCGCGCAGGATGTCCAGACCGCGGGCCTCGTTACCGGTCAGGGCACAGAACTCGATGTGCCGCGCCACCGCGTGCCGTAGTCCGGGAACGCCTTCGACCAGCGGGTATCCGGTCAGATGCGCCGCGCGGGCCGCGTCGAAGGCCGCGGTGCGCACCAGCGGCAGCAGCGCGTCGGCGCGAACCCGGTGCGGCTCGTGCGCGCACCGCCGCCTGCCCTCCAGCACCGGAGCCCACCGGCGCAGCGCGTCGGGATCCTGTCCGATGCACACCGACAACGTTCCGGCCCAATGGGATTCGCACGCCTCACAGTCGGTCATCTCGTCACGCGGCGCGGCCAGCGCGAGGGTGCGCAGGCGCACGGCCTCGCCGTACTCGCCGAGATCGCGGGCCAGGATCGATCGCAGTTTCAGTACCGGACGAAGACTGTAACCCGCTGTGCGATAGCGGTTTTCGAGATCATCGAACCAACGGTGGACGATCCCCAGCGGAACGGCCGGATTGTCGATCAGGTCGCTGGTCATCCATTTCAAGTACCAGTGCACCGAGCGGGACAGCTCCGCGACGGCGTCGGGATGCTCGTCGAGGATGCGCAACAGCCGGACGATGGCGATCGGCGCCAGATCTCGTTCTCCCGCATACGTATACGCCTGCACCAGGTCCAGCAGCACCTCCGCCTCCACGGCGCGGTCCGCGCCGACGCGCGCGGCCGAGGCGAGATCTTCCAGGCACCGAGCGCGATCACGGCCCGCGGGCGCCGTGCGGACACGGGTGAGTGCGTGCCTGATCTCCGCCGAATCCATGCGTGGATGATCGCGACCCGCTCATGGGGTGCGCTTAACAAAAGCTAATGGTCGCCCGCAGCTCAGATCGGCAGCAGTCCCCCGACCACGGCGGTCAACTGCCGGGCCGACCGGCATTCGTACATCTCGACGATCTCCGCGTACTTGTGAGCCGCGGAATCACCCGTGCCCCAAGCTTTTTCCGCCTCGGGATTGAGCCAATACGCGTGTTTGGCGGTATCGGCGAGCCGCCGCAGGGTATCCAGGGCCGGATCGCGATAGTTGGTGCGCGCGTCGCCGAGAATCAACAGCGAAGTGCGGCTGGTCACCGCGTCCGGCCACTGCTCGGCAAATCCGTCCAGTGCCGCGCCGTAATCGGAATGGCCCTCGAAACCCACCACCTTCGTCTCGGTGAAGATCCGCCGGGTCACCTGATCCAGCGGCGTCACCTGGTCGAACAGGTGCGTCACCTCGTCGGCGCGATCCACGAACGCGAAGATCCGCACCCGGGAGAACTGTTCCCGCAACGCGTTCACCAGCAGCATGGTGAAACTGGAGAATCCGGCCACCGAACCCGAGATATCGCACAGCAGAACCAGATCCGGGCGTCCGGGACGTGGTTTGCGCGAGACGAGATCGATCGGCACCCCGCCGGTGGACATCGACCGGCGCAAGGTTCTGCGCAGATCGATCTCCCCGCGCCGGGCGCGGCGACGGCGGGCGGCCAGCCGAGAGGCCAGTACCCGGGCCAGCCGCTGACTGCTGCGCCGCAACTCGGCCAGTTCGTTCTCGGAGATGCGCAGGAAATCCGCGTCCTCGGCCTGGCGCTGCACGCCGTAGGTGGCGACGCGCTCGCGGCCGATCCGCTCGGCCACCCGGCGCCGGGTCTCCGCCTCGACGGCGCCGCGGAACTCCTTCACCCGTTCCCGCGCCGCGCGCCGTGCGATCTCCGAGCCGAAATCCGAATCGTCCACTCCCGCTGCCAACCCCGCGAGCAGCTTGCTCACCAGCAGTTCGGGCTGTACGTCCTTGAGCGTCTGATAGGCGGAGAACGACGGGCCGTTGGCCGACCGATACTGTCCCATCTGCTCGACCATCTGCGCGGCGAGCTGCTGCAACTGCCGGGTCCGCTCGGCCGAGGGATCGGTGACGAGCAACTCGGCCAGCATCTTCCGGAGTTCGAGAAGGTCGACCTCACCGTCGGGCCGGCGCGGAATCTCCACTTCGTCCGCACCGGTGCGCTCGCCGAGCGCGGCGGGGAACCACAGGTCGAACAGGCCGTCGAAGGTGGCGCGTTGCGCGGGGCGGCGCAGCAGCGCACAGGCCAGACCCTCGCGCACCATCTCGCGGTCCATCAGGTCCAGTACCGCGATGACCTGTCCGGCGTCCACCGTCTCGGAGGGCCCGACCGGAATCCCCCTGGCGCGCAATGCCTCCACGAAGCCGACCAGATGTCCGGACAGCCCGTGCGGCGCGGCGTCCGGGAGGTCGGCGGGTGGCCGAGCCGCCCCGGGCGTCCGGGATCCGCCGCCGAACATCAGGCCAGCTTCAGCTCGGCCAGCGCGCGCTGGTGATCGCTGTGATGTTTGAGCACCACGCCGAGGGTGGCGCGCACGGACCTGTCGTCCAGATCCTTCAGGCCCAGGGCCAGCAGTGTGCGGCCCCAGTCGATCGACTCCGCCACCGAGGGCAGCTTCTTGAGCTGCATACCGCGCAGCACATGCACGATCCGGACCAGCTGCGCGGCGACCGCGGGCTTCAGCTCGGGCACCCGGCTGGCCAGGATGCGACGTTCGAGCTCCTCGTCCGGGAAGTCGATGTGCAAGTAGAGGCAGCGGCGTTTGAGCGCCTCGGACAGCTCGCGGGTGGCGTTGGAGGTCAACACCACGAACGGGGTGCGGGTGGCGGTGATGGTGCCCAGTTCCGGGACGGTGACCGCGAAATCGCTGAGCACCTCGAGCATCAGGCCCTCGATCTCGACGTCGGCCTTGTCCGCCTCGTCGATCAGCAGCACCGTCGGGTCATTGCGCCGGATCGCGGTCAGCAGTGGGCGCGAGAGCAGGAATTCCTCGCTGAAGACGTCGGATTTCGTTTCCGCCCAACCGTTCTCGGCGGTGCCCGGCTCGGCGCCGGCGGCTCCGGCCTGGATCCGCAGGATCTGCTTGGCGTGGTTCCACTCGTACAGTGCCCGCGCCTCGTCGATGCCCTCGTAGCACTGCAGCCGCACCAGTTCCGCGCCCGCGACCTGCGCGACCGCGCGGGACAGCTCGGTCTTGCCGACACCGGCCGGACCTTCGATGAGCAGTGGTTTGCCGAGACGATCGGCGAGGAACACCGAGGTCGCGGTCGCCTTGTCCGCCAGGTAGCCGGTCGCGGCGAGGCGGGAGATCACATCCTCGACCGACGCGAAGATCGGTTCGTGCACCGGGGTCTGCACCGTTGGACTCCATCCTTGCGACGTGGGCTGCCAGTCCCATCGGCCTATCGGCCGCCCCTCGACTGTATACCGTACAAACGCGGACTACCGATCGGTAACCTTACTCTGCGGTAAGTTACCGGCCGAGACGCGGTATCCACCACCTCAGGCCCTGGTCTGGCCGTCCCCCCACACGATCCATTTGGTGGAGGTGAGTTCGGGCAGGCCCATCGGGCCGCGGGCGTGCAATTTCTGGGTGGAGATGCCGATCTCCGCACCGAAGCCGAACTGCTCGCCGTCGGTGAACGCGGTGGACGCGTTCACCATCACCGCCGCCGCGTCCACCCGTTCGGTGAATTCGCGCGCCGCGCGCAGATCCGCGGTGACGATGGCCTCGGTGTGGCCGGTGCCCCACCGGTCGATGTGCTCGACGGCCGCGTCCAGGTCATCGACGACCCGCAGCGCGATATCCAGTGACAGATACTCCTGCGCCCAATCCTCCTCGGTGGCGGGCACCAGCCCCGGCAGGTCACCGTGCACGGTGACGCCGGCCTGCTCCAGCGCGCCGATCAGGCGGGGCACCGCGGTGTCCGCGACGGCGCGATCGATCAGCACCGTCTCGGCGGTATTGCATACGCTCGGCCGCCGGGTCTTGGCATTGAGCAGGATCGACTCGGCCATATCCAGATCCGCGGCGGAGTGCACGTAGACGTGGCAGTTGCCGGTGCCGGTCTCGATGGTGGGCACCTGCGCGTCCCGGACGACGGCCTCGATCAGGCCCGCGCCGCCGCGCGGGATCACCACGTCGACCAGGCCGCGCGCCTGGATCAGATGGGTGACGCTGGAGCGGTCGTGGCTGGGCAGCAATTGCACCGCGTCGGCCGGAAGCCCCTGTGCGACAAGCGCATCGCGCAGCACCTCGACCAGTGCGGCATTCGAGCGCGCAGCCGAGGAGGAGCCGCGCAGCAGCGCCGCGTTACCGGATTTGAGCGCCAGGCCGAAGGCGTCGACCGTGACGTTCGGCCGCGCCTCGTAGACCATGCCGACCACACCGAGCGGCACCCGCACCTGGCGGAGCTCGAGCCCGTTGGGCAGGGTCGAGCCGCGGATCACCACGCCGACCGGATCGGGCAGGCCCGCGACCTGACGCAGGCCCGCCGCGATTCCGTCGATCCGGGCGGAGGTCAGGCGCAGCCGGTCCAGCAGCGACTCGCCGGTGCCGTCCGCGCGGGCGGCCTCGATGTCCTCGGCATTGGCCGCCAGCACCGGCTCTGCGGCGGCCAGCAGCGCGTCGGCGCAGGCCTGCAGCGCGTCGTTCTTCTCGGCGGTGGTCAGCCGGGCGAGTGCGCGCGCGGCCACCCGGGCCCGGCGAGCCGCGTCGCGCACCGCCGTGCGGACATCGTCGAGACCGGTCGCAGTGCTAGCTGTCATGTCGACCAGGGTACTGACCGGGTGATACATGCCACCCGGGCCTCCCCCGGGCGGACCATTGCCGCGACCGGACGCCCGTTCCCGAGATGTCCGGCATCTGGCAGCAGGCCCTATCGTGGAGCTGACGCCGGTGGCGACCGGATCGACCGTGGATGCCGTACTGGATCAGCTGCAGGCGGGTATGCAGAACGGGACATGGCCGGGGTCCCGCACCGCACCGCGCGGTGCCCGACGTCATCGCTGCGGGTGATTCCGGCATGCGAGCTGGCGAATCCCGTTGGCGCTGTTGGCCATTCGCTGCGCGATGCGGCGGGCATCCGGACCCTGCCGATGATCATCATGCTCGGCGACGCGATACTCACGGCCTGCCCGGTCCGGCCGCGGCACGCAACGGCACCCTGCTGCCCCGTCGGGCACCGCAGCGGCCAGCGGCCCACAGTACGAACTGACGAGCGAGCGGGCGCGGGCGCCGGTCAATACGTAACCCCGGTGACCGGGACGAATCACTGGAAGATACGTAGTTCCACCGATTCGCCATCCCGCGGCGAGGGGCCACTGTGACTGGTAATACCGATAGGCAACCCGAGGATGCCCGGTCCACGGACTTCGAGACCGCATATGAGCCAACGGAGGAACATATGACCGCCACCGCGCCGCCCGTCGCCGAAGGCGCCATACCCGCCCACGGCCCCGCGACCGAGTCCGGCCGGCACTCGGCGAACGCCGTGCCCCGGCCGACCCCGGTGTCGATGATCGAGCGGATGACGCTGATTCTGGACGCGTTCGACGCCGCGACCCCGGCGCTGACGCTGCTGGAAATCGTCGAGCGGACCGGACTCCCACGATCGACCGTGCATCGGATCCTGGACCAGATGATCCGGCTGCGCTGGCTCGCGCACACCTCCGGCGGCTACCGGCTGGGTATGCGCACCCTGGAACTGGGCGGACTGGCCGCAGATCACAACGAGACCCGCGATACGGTCGGCCCGCTGCTGCACGAATTGGTCCAGCGCACCGGCCTGGTCGGCCATCTGGCCGTACTGGACGGCCGCGAGGTGGTCTATCTGGACAAGGTCGGCGGCCGGTTCGCCGCCGCGCTGCCGAGCCGGCTCGGCGGCCGGATGCCCGCGCACGCGACGGCTCTGGGCAAGGCGATGCTCGCGACGCTGGAGCCGCCCATCGCCGAATCCGTGGTCCGGACCCGCCCGATGCGCCTGACCGCGCGCACGGTCTGCGAGCCCGACGCGCTGCGCCGCGAACTCGACCGCATCCGGCTCCGCCAGGGCGTGGCGATCGATCACGAGGAGGCGGTGGCCGGAATCGCCTGTGTCGCAGCACCCGTGCGTGTGCGCGGTGCGGCGCCGGCGGCACTGTCGCTCACCGGCCCGGCCGACGCGATGGGATTCGACCGGCTCGCCCGCGTCGTGCTCGAGGTCGCGCACGAGGCCGGGCGGGCCCTGTTCCCGAAACGTCCGCGGAGTCGCTGACCCGGTCAGCGGCGCGCTATCCGCGCCGACCAGGCGGCGGTCTCGACGTTCCCATCCGAGTCGGACCGCACGCCCTCGACGGCCTCGGGCGGCAGGGCGCTGGTGATCCGGCCGCGATAACGCGCGGGCCGCAGATCCTCCAATTCCCATCCCGCGCCGAATGATTCGCGGATCATGCCGTCACCGATGCGCGGGCCGAATCCGGGCTCGGCGTCCGAAAGCGCCAGCAGGAGTACCCGCCCGCCCGGCGCGCACAACGTGTGCAGGGCGTTCACGTAGGCGGCCCGAGCCCGCGGATCCTCCCGGAAGACGTGGAACAGCGCACTGTCCAGGATCGTGTCGAAGACGCCCAGGCCGGCCGCGAGGCCGGGATCACCGCCGATCGCGACCATATCGGCGAGTTCGAAGCGCGCACCGGGCACGCCCTTGCGCTCGGCGTTGGCGCGCGCGTAGGCCACGGCGCTGGGCGACAGATCCACACCGAGTACGTCGTAGCCGAGTGCGGTCAGCGCGATGGTGTGCTCGCCCGCGCCGCAGCCGGGGTCCAGAACGCGGCCGCGGATCCAGCCCTCCCGTTCCGAGGCCAGCACCTGCGGCTGCGGCTCCCCGATCACCCAGGGGGCGGTGTCGTTGTCGTAGACGGTGTTCCAGAACTCTGCGGGCTGTGTCATGGATCCAGCCTGCAACCTCAACCTCGGTGCAGGTCAACCGATCATGCTCTGCTACAGCCGGTTTTCGGCCAGCCAGCGCTTGCCGCGCGCCGCCGAGGCCCGGGACAACCAGGCGTCCTGCACGATCTCGCGCAGCTCGTCCAGGCGGAGTTCGCCGATCCGGGACGCTCGCACCAGGACGGAGGTATGCCCGTCGAAATGCGGGGTGCTGAACCAGGGCGAGTCCGGACCCTGGATCAACGCCAGCTTGTCGGACTCGGACGGGACCCAGATCACGATCACGTCCGGGTAGCGCTCACCGGTTTCCGGATCGACCGCGTCCGGGCGCGGTGTCCGGAAGAAGATGAACGACTTGCGCCCGACCTGGTAGACCGGGTTCTCCAGCGGGCCGTATTCGACCGTGACGTGCGGCATGGCCAGTGCCAGCTCGTGCACGTCGTCGACCCGAGCGCGCCGCGACCTGGGCACGGGTCAATCCGCGAGTCCGGCCAGCAGGGCCCGGGTGCGGACCGCATCCTGGCCGCCGACGAACACCGCCCCGACGAACTCCGTGGCGCCCGCGGCGAAGATGGCCCGAATACGTTCGGCGACATGATCTTCCGACCCGATGATGGCCAGATCCGCCGGTCCCTCGGCACCCTCGCGATCCATCATCGCCCGGTACGAGGGCAGCGAACCGTAGACGGCGAAGACCTCGGCCGCGCGCTTGCGGGCCGCCTCCACGTCGTCGGTGACACACACCGGCAGCGGGCACACCACCCGCGGCGCGGGGCGTCCCGCCTCGGCCGCGGCGGCGGTTATCGCCGGTGCGACATGGTCACGGACGGTTGCCGGACCGGTCATCCAGAGCACGGTGCCGTCGGTCGCCGCGCCCGCGAGCCTCAGCATCGCCGGGCCCATCGCGGCGAGCAGCACCGGGACGCGCCCCTCGTCCGGCACCGACAGCGCCAGATTGGCCCGCACCGTCTCGCCGGTGAACGAGACCGGCTGGTGCTCGAGCAGCGGCGTCAACACCGACAGATACTCGCGCATATGCCGGGCGGGACGCTCGAAGCTGTACCCGAACATGTTCTCGATCACGACCTTGTGGGACAGGCCGACGCCGAGCGTGAGGCGTCCCGGACCGACCGCGAGCGCGGTGGTGCGCGCCTGCTGGGCCAGCGCACCTGGGTGCCGCGGATAGCTCGGCACGACACCGGTTCCGATATCGATCCCCGGAACTCGGCTGCCGGCCACGGCCAGCGCGGTGAGTGCGTCCACCCCGAAGATGTGCGACATCCAGGCGGAGTTGAAGCCCTCGTCCGCGGCGCGGCGCAGCTCGTCGGTCAGGCCGCGCAGGCCGTCGGGTCCGGTCGGTTCGTTCAACAGGATGCCGATCCGCACAGCGGGCCTCCTCGGTCGTCGATGCTTCTCGCTCGTGTTCCGGTGTGCTGCGGAACACGCGTCGGCAAGCCTATGCCCGCCGCGTTCGCGTCCGGCAGCCGGTTCGCCGCGAGGCCGGATCCGCCGGTCCGGGCACGCGCTAGTGTGGCGGATATGGCGCGGCGTGTCAGCGGGAACCTTCCCGCCGAGGTCACCAGCTTCGTCGGCCGACACGACGAACTGGCCGCCGCGAAGCGGCTGCTGTCGACCACACGAGTGCTGACGCTGCTCGGTCCGGGCGGTGTGGGTAAGACGCGGCTGTCCAGGCAACTCGGCGCATCGGTCGCACGCGCCTTCCGCGATGGGGTCTGGCTGGTCGAACTCGCCGATGTGCGCGATCCGGAGCTGGTGACACTGAGCGTGGCCGAGGCGTTGCACCTGGGAGACGACACCACCGATCCACTGCCGCGGCTGCTGGAATTCCTTGTCGGCCAACGGTTGCTGCTGATCCTGGACAACTGCGAGCATCTCGTCGACGCCTGTGCCGAACTGGCCGAGCGCATCGTCACCGCGACCCCGGCGGTAGCGGTCGTCGCGACCAGCCGTGAGGTGCTGGGGATCGCGGGCGAACAGGTGATGCCGGTGCCGCCGCTGCCGGTCGGCCGGGAGCGCGAGCCCGAGGATCCGGCGGGCGACAGCGATGCGGTGCGGCTGCTGGTCGAACGGGCCCGTGCGGTCGATCCCGGCTTCGCCAGCACCCCCGCCAACCGCGCGACACTCGCCGCCATCTGCCGCCGACTGGACGGGATGCCGCTGGCACTCGAGTTGGCGGCCTTGCGTTTTCGGGTCTTCACCCCCGCCCAGATTCTGGACCGGCTCGATGACACGATGACCCTGCTCAACACCGGACCGCGCACCGCGCCGGGACGACAGCGCACCATCGAGGGCGCCATTCGCTGGAGCTATCAGCTGTGCACGGACGCCGAACAGGAACTGTGGCAACAACTCTCGGTCTTCGCCGGCGGCCTGGACATCGACGCCGCGGAGGCGGTCTGCGCGCTGCCCGGCGCGGATATCGTCGGCACGCTGACCGGGCTGGTGGACAAGTCGGTGCTGCTGCTGCGTCAGGACGGCGAGAAGGCCAGATATTCGATGCTGGAACCGATTCGGCAGTTCGGCCACGACCGGCTGGTCGAGTCCGGTGCGGAGTCGGCCGTGCGGGCGCGGCATCGTGACCACTATCACCGCCTGGCGATGCGCGGACCACGCGCCTACTGCGGCCCGGACGATGTGGCCTGGTTCCGGGACCTGTCCCGGGAACACGCGAATCTCCGTTCGGCGCTGCGGTTCTCGATGTCCGATGCGCCGCACCTGGCACTGGAGACCGCGACGGCGCTGCGCCCGTACTGGGAGCACTACCGCTTCCTGTCCGAGGGCCGCCGCTGGCTCACCGACGCGCTGATGCGGATCCCGGCGACCGCCTCGCCCGCGCGGGCGCGCGGACTGTCCTCGGCGGCGTCGCTGGCCGCGCTGCTTTCCGATCGCGAATCCGCGGCCGGATTCGTCGAGGAGAGTCTCGCGCTGGCCACGGAACTGGGCGCGGCGGACATCCTGGCCGAGAATCGGCTCGACTGCGCCTTGATCGCGTTCACCGACGGGGACACCCGCCGCGCGCTGGCGATGGCCGAGCAGGCCGCCGCCCTGGCCCGCGACGCCGGGCACACCACCACCGAAATGGACAGTCTCTCATTCGGTTTCATGTGCGCCACCCTGCTCGAGGACGACCGATCGACCGTGATCGCCGAAACCCTGCGGGCGCTGACCGAGCGGCACGGCGTGCACCTGCTCGGCGGCCTCGCGCTGTGGACGGTCGGCGTGGACCACTGGCGGCACGGCAATCAGGACGCGGCCGCGGCGTACATGAGCCGCGCGGTGGAGATGTTCGCCGAATTCGACCGATGTATCTGGCTGGCCTCCGCATTCGACGGTATGGCCTGGTCCGCGGCGGCTCGCGGCGATATGGTGCGCGCGGCCCGGCTGATGGGGGCCGCGCAGACCCTGCAACGCGACACGGTGCGTCTTGCCCACGCCATCGCCACCGCGGTCGGTGAGAAGGTACGCGTCCGCGTACTGGAGGAGTTGGGCGAGAAGGGTTTTCGCGAGGCGTACGACAGCGGTGCGGCACTGTCGCTACCCGCCGCCATCGACTACGCGTTGGGCCGTGCCACCGACTCCGCGCAGCCCGCGCCGAAACCGTTGCGCCCCATACCGGCCGACGACGCGGCCACCGACGTGCTCACCCGCAGGGAGAAGGACGTCACCCGGCTGATCGCGGCCGGTCACAGTAATAAACGCATCGCCGCGGATCTGGTGATCTCGGTACGCACCGCGGAAACCCACGTCGAGCACATCCTGACCAAGCTCGGTTTCACCTCACGCACCCAGGTCGCGGCCTGGGCGCGCGATCACGGCCTGTGAGAGCTATTCGCCGGTCACGCCGTCGATGCGCTCGCGCAGCAGATCCGCGTGACCGTTGTGGCGGGCGTATTCCTCGATCATGTGCAGGTAGACCCAGCGCAGGCTGATCTGGCGGCCGGTGCGCGAGTGGACGAAGGTGTCGTCCAGCGCGAGGCCGGCGACCGCGGCATCGCACAGTTCGATCTCGGTGCGGTACAGGGCGAAATCGCCGGCCGCCCGGCTGGTGTCGACGTCGTCGAAATCGCCGTCCTGGTTCTGCTCCGTGGTGTGCTGGTACGCCACGTCCTGCCGTCCGGCGCGCCGCCGGAACCAGGCTCGCTCCACCTCGGTCATATGCCTGATCAGGCCCAGCAGCGACATCGAGGACGGTTCGACGCTGCGGATCACCAACTGGTCGGCGGTCAGGCCATGGCATTTGCACAGCAGTGTCGTGCGCTGTTGGTCGAGCATCGCCTGCAGCATCGAGCGCTCGGACCCCACCAGGAGTTGACGGGGTCGCACTATCTCCGGGGCGGTCCATGTCATGAGTGCGAGGCTAAGCCACCGGTCGTCGGGGGGACACCGAATTCCCGCGCGTCCCGGCGGGCGGAATGCGGATCACCGACGACGCCGAATTACCCCCGCGACCCTCGGTCGGCGTGCAAAAATCGCGATGGTGCACGAGATATGGCGGATCGATCAGGCGCGGACCCGCTCCATCAGCCCGGAGAACCCGACCGGAGCGCCGGGCGGCGGCGGGCGCGCGACGGAGGGCACGGGCGCACATGCGGCCGCGGAACTGGGCATCGGGTGGAAGGTATCGCCGTCGATAGACCTCGCGCCCGGCGAAACCGCCACCCTGGCCGACGTCGCGGGCCCCGGTGTGGTCCGGCACTTCTGGCTCACCACCGACCGCGCCCTGCTGAACGAGATGACGCTGCGGGTCCACTGGGACAACGATGCCGAACCGGCCGTCGAGGTGCCGCTCGGTTCGTTCTTCTGCAATGCCTGGGACGAGTTGGCACAGGTGAATTCGGAAATGGTGGTGGTCGCCCCGGCGGGCGGGCTGAACAGCTTCTGGCCCATGCCCTTTCGCGCGCGGGCCCGCTTCACACTGCACAACGGCGGCGACCGCTCTGTGCCGGTCTACTACCAGATCACCTATCTGGAACAGGATGTGCCGCGCTCGGCGGGCTACCTGCACGTGCGGCGGCGGCACAGCGATCCGCTGGGCAATCCGGCGATCCACACTGTGCTGGAGGATATTCCGGGTCCGGGCCGCTATGTCGGCACCTATCTGGCGATCGTGCCCAACGCACCGGGCTGGTGGGGTGAGGGCGAGATGAAGTTCTATCTCGACGGTGACACCGAATTCCCGACCATCTGCGGCACCGGCACCGAGGATTTCTTCGGCGGCGCATGGAATTTCGATATGCAGGGCGCCTACCACACCTACTCCACGCCCTACCTCGGCCTGGTGCAGGTGCTGCCGCCGGACCGGATCTACGAGCCGGAGCAGCGATTCGGCATGTACCGCTGGCATGTACGGGATCCGATCTGCTTCGACCGGAGTCTGCGTGTCACGCTGCAAGCGCTCGGCTGGCGTGAGGGGGGCCGATATCTGCCGCTGGAGGGGGCCCAGGTGGCCACCACCTCCTGGTGGTACCAGCATCGATCGGTGACCGGGCGCAGGCATACCTTCTGATCCGGAAACCGCTGCCCGGCACGATGTTTCAGGAGTCGGCGGTAACCACCTCGTGCCGGTCGGAGCGGTGCGAGCGCCGGTACTCGCTGGGCGCGACGCCCACCTCCCGGCCGAAGTGCGCGCGCAGGTTCGCCGCACTGCCCAGACCGCAGCGTTCGGCGACGACGTCCACGGGAAAGTCGGTGGTCTCCAACAGCTCTCGCGCCCGGATCAACCGCTGGGTGAGCAGCCATCGCAGCGGTGTGACACCGAGCTCGGCGTGGAAGCGGCGGGCCAGGGTCCGCTCACTCATCCCCGCCCGCTTGGCCAGATCGCCGACGGTGAGCGCGACGTCCAGCCGTTCCAGTGCCCATTGCAGGGTCGCGGTGAGCCCGGGGGCGGTCGCCGCGGCGGGCACCGGTGCGGCCAGGAATTGCGCCTGGCCGCCCGCGCGATGCGGCGGGACCACCAGATTCCGGGCCACGGCGTTGGCGATACGTGAGCCGAGATCCTTGCGTACCAGGTGAATACACAGATCCATCCCCGCCATCGTGCCCGCGCTGGTGAGGATGCGGCCGTCATCGATGTAGAGCACCGACGGGTCGACGTCCATGCCGGGAAACCGATCCAGCAGCACATCGACGTGCTTCCAATGCGTGGTCATCCGCCGGCCGTCGAGCAGTCCCGCCGCGGCCAGGACGAAGGCGCCCGAGCACAGCGCGACGATGCGCGCTCCGGCCGCGTGGGCCGCGCGCACGGCCTCGACCAATTCGGCGGGCGGATCCTGCCGGACGTCGGGTGTGCTGGGCACGATGACGGTTCCGGCGGTGAGCATGTCGTCGTAGTCGTAATCGGTGAGCGTGACGAACGGATCACGAAGCGTCGCATGGCGAGTCCCGCGCGGACCGCACAACCGCAGGTCGTACCAGTCCGCGGCGTCGACGCCGGGCGGCGGCTCGAAGAACACCTGATACGGAATCGCCACCTCGAACAGCGGCTGCCCCGGGGCGACAGCGATGGCGATGGTCCATTCACGACGATCGGTCATGTCGGTAATCTAGCGCATATTGTCAATTCTGCCACTGGTTGCGGTTGGTCAGTGGCTGGATAGTTGCATTCATGATTGTTTCCGCCAGTCTCGAAGGGACTGCTTCGGCAGAGCCCATATCCCTGGCCGCATCACCGAGCCGATGGCGCGTGCTCGCGGTCGCGGCCGTCGCCCAATACCTGGCCATCCTGGACCTTTTCGCCGTCACGGTCGCCTTCCCGACCCTGCAGACCTCGTTCGGTCACGCATCGGCGAGCACGGTGTCCTGGGTGCTCAACGCCTACACGATCGTCATGGCCGCACTGCTCGTGCCCGCCGGGCGCCTGGCCGACGACACCGGCCGCAAGCGCGGATTCCTGCTCGGCATAGCGCTTTTCGGGCTGGCATCGGTCGCCTGCGCGGCCGCGCCCGGCCTGGGCGCGCTCATCGCCGCCCGAATCGTGCAGGCCATCGCGGCGGCCCTGCTGGTGCCGACCGGACTCGGACTGGTCCTGCCCTCGTTCGATACCCGAGAACACCCGACCGTGATGGGAATCTGGACCGCGATCGCCGCCGCCGGCGCGGGCAGCGGGCCGGTGATCGGCGGACTGCTGTTACAGGCCGGATGGCGCTGGATCTTCCTGCTCAACATCCCGTTCACGGTGGCGGCCTTCGTAGTCGGGCTGCGCGTGCTGCCCGATATTCGCGGTCAGGCCGGACGAAAACTCGACTTGTTCGGCGCGACACTGATTCTCGCCGCCACCGCCGCGTTGACCACCGTCTTCGTCCAGGCATCGGACTGGGGATACACCTCGCCCGCCACGCTGGGAGCCCTGCTGGCCGCCCTGGTGTTCGCGGGCGCGTTCGGCCGGCACGTGCGACGTCACCCGGATCCGGTGGTGAGTCCGGCGGTGTTGCGGCACAAACAATTTCGCATCGCGACGGCCGGGGTCTTCGCCTATTACCTGGCCTTCGCCGCCCTCGTGCTCGAGGCCACGCTGTTCCTGACCCAGCAGTGGCACTACTCGCAGCTGCACGCGAGCCTGGGCATCGCGCCGATTCCGATCAGCTGCCTGGTGCTCTCACCACTGTCCGGACGGCTCGTGGCCCGGATCGGCGCGCGAGCCTGCGCCGCACTGGGCGGGGCGACCATCGCACTGGGCGCGGCATGGTGGATCGTCACGGCCGGACTCACCACGTCGTATCCGGTCACGTTCCTGCCCGGCGCGATCCTCGCCGGGGCCAGCACCGCACTGCTGCAACCGCCGCTGTTCGGAGCCTCGGCGCTGCTGCCCGCCGACCAGCTCTCCCTGGGTTCGGGAACGTTGATGATGGCACGGCAGACCAGTTCCGCACTGGGCGTAGCGATTCTGACCGCGATCCTGGCCCGTGCGGTCGTTCCCGGGCTCAGCGAGTACCGCGCCGGATGGGGGTACATGGTGGCGGTCGGCGTGCTCGCCGCCGTCGCCGGGCTGGCATACCGGCCCGGAGCACCGGCTCAGAACAGTACCGCGCCCCGCAGACCGGGCCAGCCGTAGCGGAGCGGTCCGTCGGCGAGTCCCGCGCCGCGGCCGGCGGGTTGGTTCTGCTGAGCCATCTCCGGAGCGTTCGCCAGTTCCGGGTTCTGCCGGATCAATTCGCGCCGGACCTCGTCCATATTCAGCCACATGATCTCCTGCACAACGTTTTCCAGTTGTTCGGAGGTCTTGAAACCGGGCTCGGAGTAGACCGGCAGGCCGTCGCGGAAGGCGATCAGGGTCGGCAGACTGCTGACCTGCGCGACGGCCGCCAACTGCTGTTCGGCGTCGGCATCGACGGTGGCGTGCACGATATCCGGGTGCATACGAGAGGACTCCTCGTACACCGGCGCGAATCTGGTGCACCATCCGCACCAGGTCGCCCAGAAGTCCACCAGAACGATGCCGCCGCGCGAGACGACCTGCTGGAAATTCTGCTCAGTCAGCGCCTGCGTCGGCATGCGGCCCTCCCGATATCACAACTCGCCTGCATGGTTTCGGATTCTTTCACGAATCCCGGGCCACGTCACTGTCCGGGACACCCGTCCCGGACCGCCACGCTACACCGCGTGAGCTGCGGTCCGAGGCGCGGAAGTCCCGGTCCGGCCGAACGCCGCGCGCAGCAGCCGGACATATCGGTTCCAGTGCGCCGGGGTGCGCACGGACCCGGTGAGCTCCAATTCGGCGCGATCGAGCAGATCCTCGATCAGCGCATCGTGCAACCAGCGCACGGCCAACGGCCAGATCAGCCGGAACCGGCCGCTCAGCCGCGCCGCCAACTGGTGAACCAGCAGCGTCTCGCCGCCCTCGTCGAGTACCAGGAATTCATGGAAGCCAACGACACCCGTGCTGCCGAAGACCCGATCGAACTTGCAGTTCAGCCAGCTACCCGGCTGATACCCCTGCACCGTGTAACGGACGACGCCGTGACCGCCGGACGCGCCCGCCGACAGCGGCCGGTCCAGAACCAGCGGTGGCCACACATCACCTGGCCAGAGCCGGTCGCCGGGTCCGGCGAGGGTATCGAGCAGGGCTCCCGCCTGCGCCGCGGGCGCCGAAATGCGGCGAGTGTGGATATTGAGCACAGCCATCGTGAATCACCCTCTCGGTCGCGCCTGCGGGTGCGGCCGGTGTCGATATGGAATGTTCCCTCTATATCGTATTAGAGCATACATTCCATATCGAGATCGCAAGGCTTTCGGGAGATGGCAGGTTCGACACCTCGCGCGCGGCAGTGGCGAAAACGCACCGAGCGGGGCGGACGCCGCGACGCTCGGCGGCGCGAGGTCACCGTGCGGCAGTGCGGTGCTGCTCTGCTGCCAGGAAATGCGCTGTGTCGCGGGTGGATTCGTACAGCGCACGGTAGTGCTGGTAGTACTGCGCGTACCGCTCGGTGTGCGCCGGGTCGGGCTCCACCGTGGTCACCACCGGATTCCATCCGGCCGTGTCCACACCCGCCGCCTCGGCGGCGAGCATGGCGTCACCGAGGCAGGCTCCGACGGTCTCGGCCGGGAGTTGTTGCGGCAATCCGGTGATATCGGAGACGATCCGCGTCCACAGACCGCCCTTCGTACCGCCCCCGACCGCGACGAGCCGGCGCGCCCGGCCACCGGCCTCGGCCATCGCCTCCAGGTTGTGGCGCACGCCGTAGCCGATCCCCTCGAGCGCCGCGCGGTAGAGCTCGGCACGGCCGTGAGCCAGGGTCAGGCCCGCGACGATGCCGCGCGCATCCGGATCGAACAGCGGCGTGCGTTCACCGGCGAAATAGGGCAGCATGATCAGCCCGCGACTGCCCGGCGGCACCGCACCCGCCTCGGCGACCAGATCGGCGAAATCCCCGCCGACCAGGCGGCGCAACCAGTCGGTCACCGCGCCGGAGGTGGCCATCCCGGCCGCGAGAGTGTATGTGCCGGGCCAGGTTCCGCACGTTCCCCACAGACCCGGATGCGGGCGCGGATCGGTCAGCACCTGCACCAGGAACATGGTGGTGCCGTACATGACCATGGCGTCGCCGGGCGCGCGCACCCCCACGCTGGTGGCCTCGGCCCAGGCGTCGATGGTGCCGGCGGTGACCGGTAGACCGGCCGGAAGGCCGGTGGCGGCGGCCGCGTCTCGCGTAACCCGGCCGACAATCTCTGTGGGCCAGAACAATTCGGGCAATTCAAGTCCGGGCGCGACCGAATCCGCCCAATCCGTTGCCCATTCGCACCGATGCAGGTCGTACATCGGCACGCACTGGCTCGCCGACTGGTGGTCGAGTACGTAGCGACCGGTGAGCCGGTGCACCAGAAAGGAACTCGCCATCAGCAGCATCCGGGTGCGCGCGTAGACATCGGGTTCGTGCCGCGCCAGCCAGCGCACCTTCGGCCCGACCGCTTGACTGGTGAGCGGCGAACCCGCACGTGAAAGCACCTGTTCCGCACCGAATTCCGCGCGCAGTTCCGCTATTTCGACGGTTGCGCGGGTGTCGACGCCGTAGAGGACGGCCGGACGGAGCGCAGCGCCCTCGGCGTCGGCGGGCAGCAGGCACGGGCCGATACCGCTGACCGCCAGCCCGTCCACGGACTCCGATCCCGCCGCGTCGAGCAGTTCGCGGGTGATCGCGACGAAGTCGGCCCACCACACCGTCTCCGCGTCGTGCTCGACCCAACCGGGGTGCGGCGTCGAAATACCGTGGGCCCGTTCGGATCTCGCAGCCACCGTACCGTCAGTGGTGATCAGCACACCCTTGGAACCGGAGGTGCCGATATCGATCCCGAGAAACATCAGCGCGCTCCCCTTCCTCGCTCGCCCGGACGCGTCACGGCGGTCCAGCCCCCGGTGCGGGCGTATCGTCGACGCCACCAGAATTACAGGTCCGCGGCTCGACCGACCGCGATTCACCGAACTCGCACGGATTCCATCCGACGGATACCTCGCGTGACATTCGGCTTTCGTACCCGTTCGACGGCGCGCTGCCCAGGTCGACCGACGAGTCATGGCAGGCGCACACCGGGAAGTTCAGCCCGCCCAGGTGTCGGCGGCAGTATCGACACTCACCGCGACCCCCGCGATGAGCGGGTACGTGCCGACCGCTCCTCGGACCAACGACGCGGGAGGACAAACGTGCACATCCGATCGAACCCCGTCGATTCGTCGGCATGGAGGGGTCTCGGATAGGTAGGCCGATCAACAGGCGGTAGTTCACACCGGGTCGTCGAAAAACAAAGGCGCTATGTGGACGCCGCCCTGCCCCCAACCCGCCGTGGTGATCCACCGGTCGGCACCGTCGGTGATTATCTCCGCGGCGTGGGCCTCGATATGGCCGGCGCGATCCTGGATCCGGAAGTGCAGCGGATCGGTGCTGCGGAAGACGTCGGTGCCGAGGTAATCGGGGCGCGGTCCGATGAATAGGTACCAGAATTCGTTGTGCCGCAGCACGAACGGCGATTCGGTCGGTCCGGCGCCGGTGCCTGTGGCCGGATCGGTGTAGGCGACCGCGCGCTCGCTCCAGTGCACCAGATCGGTACTGGTGCGGTAGGCGACCACATGATTGCCGCCCGCCGGTTCGCTGGTCGCGCAGTAGTACATCACCCAGCGGTCGTCCAGGCGAAGCAGCATCGGATCGCGGGCGTCGTAGCCGTCGCGGAACACCGGCCCGGGCGGATGACGTGTCCAGTTCCGCAGATCGGCTGAGGTCGCCAGATTCATCGCGGTCGCGGTGCGGTCCTCGCCCCCGCCGTCGTAGAACATGGCGTAGCCCGCGCCGCTGTCGACGACGTACGGAGCCCACAGGTGCGTCTCGCCGTACGCACGGTCCACGTCCAGCGCGGGCGCCTGTTTCGTCCACGGCCCCAGCAGATGTTCGGCGGTGGCGTGTGCGAACCGGGTCTCGTCCCACGGGTCGGCCGGTTCCGGATGGGTGATCCCGAACAGGTGCCAGAGTCCGGCCCGATCGCGAATCACGGTGTGGTCGTTGATATACCACGGATGCGTCTCGCCGTCACTCGGATCGTAGATGCGTCGGAACGGGCCTGCGGTCACCTGCATACGGCTACCGTGCCGCCTCCGCTGAACGGGCGCGCGCCGACACGCCGTACGCGCGGGGTCGCGGGATATCAGCGCCTGTGCGGGTACCCGGTCACCATGGCAGGACATCCGCGCCGGACAGCGTTCCTGGGAACGCTGATGATGCTGGTCGCCTTCATCAGCGCACTGTGGGTACACGACCTGCCGACCACGGCGCTGCGGGTGATCGCGTACGTCCTGCTGTTCCTGGTCGCGGCCGCCGGATTCGTGATGAGCTTTCGCGACTATTCCTGAATTCGCTTCAACGCCTGCGGATCAACCCGGCGAAACCCGCTCCCATCAGCATGAATCCGGATATCAGCGCGAAGCCGTTGGTGACCCAGGAATGCAGCGCCACCTGCCAGGTGGAATCGATGGACGGTAGATCGCCGATCAGGCGGAAGGTGTCGTCCGGGAACAGGATGTGCAGAATTCCCGGGAACACGCCGAACACCAGCCCGGCCGCGAAGGTGCCCGCCGGGGAGAACGCCGCCATCGCCGCCACCAGCATCAACAGCACCGATCCGACGATGATCTCACCGGCCGCGGTCCATCGGTCCGTGACGCCGCCGATGATCACCCAATACCGGATATCCGCACCGCCCTTGGCCGCGAAGGCGATACCGATCGGCGTCACCACCAGCGCGATCAGCACACCTGCCACGGTGCGGCCGGTGACGCCACGGCTCTGGAACTGCGCACCGGGTGGCGCCCAGCCCGGGGGTGACTCGAACTTGTTCGGCATCGCCCGTCCTCCCTGCTCCCACGGTGCGGCGAGGGCTCATTGCCGCTGCCGCACCCATTGTCGCGCCCGGCGCCTGAATTATCCTCGCGGACGCCGAAATCCTTCGGGTGACGACTCGCCGGGTTGCGGACGGTTAGCATCGAATATGCCCGATGCGATCTCACAGCCCCCCGACATCGCCGGAGTGCGCCGCAGCCGTATCACCGCCCGCGGTGTGCGATTCCACGTCACCGAGGCGGGTCCTGTCGACGGCCGGCCGGTTCTCGCACTGCACGGCTGGCCACAGCACCACTACGCCTATCGGCACCTGCTCGCCGACCCACCGCCCGGACTGCGGATCATCGCACCGGATCTGCCCGGCTACGGCTGGTCCGGACCGGCGCCGCACCGCTGGTTCAAGGAGGAGGTCGCCAGTGATGTGCTCGCCCTGCTGGATTCGCTGACCGCCGAACGCACCCTGTTGGTCGGTCACGACTGGGGCGGATATGTCGGCTTCCGGATGGTCCTGCGCGAACCCGAGCGGTTCTCCGGATTCGCGCCGCTGAACATGGCGCACCCGTGGCAGACCCCGCGCACCCTCGCGCCGCACGTGTGGCGATTCCTGTTGTATCAACCGCTCGTCGCGGCACTGGGCATGCCGCTGCAGCAGCACACCCCCTTCCTGGACTGGTTGTTCCGGATCGCGGTCGCCGATTCCACCGAGTTCACACCGGAGGTGGTGCACGCCTATACCGATCGTTTCCGCGATCCGGTCCCCGCCCGCGCGGCCACCGACACCTACCGGACCTTCCTGCTGCGCGAGGTCCCCGCCCTGCGCCGCGGTGAGCGACGCCGCGCCACGCTGCCGATTCGCGCTCTTTTCGGTACCGCCGACAGTGCCATCCACCGTTCACTGGCCGCCGCCGAAACCGCCGACGCCACCGACTACACCGTCGAATACGTTCCCGGCTGCGGGCATTTCATCCCCGAGGAACGTCCCGACCTGGTCCGCGCACACCTGTTGGCCTTGGCGGCCGAAACCGGCTGAGCGAGAACCGGATCGGCCGCTTCGGTGGCCGCGCCCGCGGCCCCCGCCCGCCCGCGGTCGGCACCGCGGACGAAGAAACCGGCACTCTGGGCCCGTAGCGACCAGCGATACGGATACCCGGCCGGCCGGGCTGCCCGGCTCGGACGGCCGGCTATGTCCGAGCCGGGACGACAGTCGTGTTCCGAATATCGTTGCCGGTCAGAGACTTCGGATCAGCAATGGGGTGGGCTCGGGCAAGGATGACCGGCGGATGTGTCCCTGCGGGCGCTGGCGGCCGATCCGGGCGAGCGCGGCGCGGAAGCGGGCGGTCACCGCGTCGGTGGGCAGTTCGTCCCAGGTCCAGCGGATGACGTGGAAACCTGTGCCGCGCAGAGCATCCTCACGTCGTCTCTCGGCCGCGGCCGCGTCCGCCGGATCGTGCCCAGGGTGGATCCGGCGGCCATAGCGAGTGCGGCCGTCGAATTCACCGACGATGCCGCTATCGCCGAAATAGAAGTCGACCCGGCCCAGGAATCTGCCCTCGGCGGTGAAGACGTCGCCTTGTGACTGCGGTATCGGCAGGCCGAGTTCGCGCAGCATCACCCGGCTGCGCGACTCGCCGACGCTCTCGCTGTGCGGATTCAGGAATCTCACCACCTGCCGCGCTCGATCGATTCCGCGACGTCGACCCGCCGCCGCCAACTCCGCCTCGAGATCGGCTGCGGTGACACCGTATTCGCGGGCCAGCCAGTCGCCCGCGACGACCGCGGACTCGAACGAGACCGTGCGCCCCAGATCGACGATGGTGCGCGCGGGTGTGCTCAACAGCAGGCCACCCACCTCGGCCACCGTATCGATCGGTGCGCAATGCACCTTCAGATCCGGTTTGATCCGGCCGCCATTGCGGCGGTTGCGGGTGACGCAGAGACGATCCATCGGCGCGGCCCAGATCGGCGCACCGTAGATCGCCGCCGCCGACTGATGACTCACCACGGCGTCGGCCGCCATATCGGGCAGCACCGCCGCGGCCAGAACACGATGGCGGGCAACCGCGTCCAGCTCGGCGTAGACCGCCTCCTCCGAATAGACCCCGCGCCGCAGCCGACGCCACCGCCCGCCGCTGCACATCCGGCGAATCTGATCGTCGGTCAGACCACGGGCGAGCGCATCCCGCCGCCGATGGATCCGGGCCTGCTCGGCGGATACCGGCTGCGCCGCGGCGGCGCAATCGTGCGGCGCGGCCGCATCTCCCCCGTCGTCGCCCACGGCCCCCGGGCCGAGTTGCGGACGACACCCCTGCCCCGTCGCCGAACCGCCGGGCCGAGCGAGCCGGTTCGCGAGGCGCGGGCCCGGCGCGGAACCGAAGACCGGATGCAACCTCGTGGCGCTCACCGGAAATCGGTCTCCGGGCGCGGGCGCCGGGTGGGGCGCGAGGTGAACCGCTCACAGTACGCATCGTGCCGAAGGACGGGACGGACGCGCGGTGCGCGAGAGCCGATTCCGTTACGCCACGAGGTGCGACAACCTTGACAGTGCTTCAACGCTCGAACCTCCCCATACGAATTGGTCGAACCGGGTTTGTTCTAGTTCGACGCGAGGTGGCCCGATCCGGTTCCATAGTCATTTGACCAGGTCACAGCCGCACCCGCTGCCATGATTCGCATACTTCGCAGCCTGACCGAAACCGTGCGGATCCGGATACGAGGTGCGGCCGGTCAGCAGTCGTCTCGACGGGATGCGAAGGATTGGACGGTGTACAGGCGACCAGTTCGCGGACGCGCGCCGCGGTGGTCGCGAGCCGGGCAACCGCACTCCGTGCGCACATCCGCACCTGGAGCAAGTCCTGGGACGGGTGCGGATGCCGACATCGGGTGCGGCTGTCCATCGGACGGTGGAGTGTGTCGGTGGGCTCGGGCACCATGGTCGGCGTGACTACAACCGACCTGCGCGAATCCGCCGAGGCACTGCTGCGTGACCTGGCCGGGCCACACGCTCACCTGCGAGAGGACCAGTGGACCGCCATCGACGCGCTGGTCCGGCAGCGGCGGCGAGCGCTGGTCGTGCAGCGCACCGGCTGGGGCAAGTCGGCGGTGTATTTCATCGCCGCCAAACTCCTGCGCAAGGCGGGACGCGGGCCGACGGTGATCGTCTCGCCGCTGCTGGCGCTGATGCGCAACCAGGTCGCGGCGGCACGCAGAGCGGGTGTCGTCGCAGCGACCATCAACTCCGGGAACATGACCGAGTGGGACGACATCCACGCGCAGGTGGCGGCCGGAGCGGTGGATGTCCTGCTGGTCAGCCCGGAGCGCTTGAACAATCCCGACTTCCGCGATGCGGTCCTGCCCGAGTTGGCCGCCGATGCCGGCCTGGTCGTGATCGACGAGGCCCACTGCGTCTCGGACTGGGGTCACGACTTCCGGCCCGACTACCGCCGGATCCGTACCCTGGTCGCCGATCTCGGCCACGACGTGCCGGTCCTGGCCACCACGGCCACGGCGAACGACCGCGTGGTCACCGATGTGGCCGGTCAGATCGGTACCGACACCCTGGTTCTGCGCGGCACCCTGGACCGCGAATCGCTGCACATGTCGGTCGTGCAGATCGAGGATGCGACCGCGCGCACCGCCTGGCTCAGCCGATATCTGCACGAACTCCCCGGCTCGGGCATCATCTACACCCTCACCGTCGCGGCCGCCCACGACCTCGCGGACGTGCTCGGCTCACACGGCCACCGCGTCGGCGCGTACACCGGCCGGACCGATCCCGCCGAACGGGAGGCGCTCGAACAAGCCCTGCTGGACAACGAGGTCAAGGCACTGGTGGCGACCTCGGCCCTGGGCATGGGGTTCGACAAGCCGGATCTGGGATTCGTCGTGCACGTCGGCGCGCCGTCCTCGCCGATCGCCTACTACCAGCAGGTGGGTCGCGCGGGTCGTGGCACGGATCGCGCGGAGGTGGTGCTGCTGCCCGGTCCGGAGGACCGGCGGATCTGGAGTTACTTTGCCTCCGTTGCCTTTCCGCGCGAACATATCGTCCGCGCCGTCCTGGACGCATTGGATTCCGAACGCCCGCTGTCCACCAGCGCGCTCGAACCGCTGGTCGAACTCAATCGTTCCCGGCTCGAGATGGTGCTCAAGGTGCTCGATGTCGACGGGGCGGTGCGCCGGGTCCGAGGCGGCTGGCTCGCCACCGGCGAACCGTGGACCTACGACACCGAACGCTACGAACGCTTGTCCCGGGCGCGCGAGGCCGAGCAGCAGGCGATGATCGACTATCAGACGACCACCGAATGCCGGATGAGTTTCCTGCGCCGCCAGCTCGACGATCCGGCGCTGAGCGCGGCAGGGTCCGATGCCCCGGCCTGCGGGCGGTGCGACAACTGCACCGGCGTCCGCCCCGATACGGCAGTCGACACCGAGGATCTGGCCGCCATCCGAACCCGTCTGGACCGGCCCGGTATCGACCTGTCCCCGCGCAAACAGTGGCCGACCGGTATGGTGAAGCTCGGAATCCCGTTGTCCGGCAAGATAACCGACGGTCCGGCCACCGGCCGGGTCCTGGGCCGGCTCAGTGACCTGGGCTGGGGACAGCGCCTGCGTCCACTGCTCGACGGCCCCGACGCACCGGTCCCCGACCACATCGTCGACGCGTGCATCGCGGTCCTGCGCGGCTGGGATTGGGAGCAACGGCCCACCGCCGTCATGGCCATGGAATCCCCGACTCATCCCAAGCTGACCGCCGACCTCGCCGCCCGCCTGGCCCATATCGGCCGCCTCCGCGACCTGGGCACCCTGCACATTCGTCCCGGCCGCCCACCGGTCTCCGCCGCCAACTCGGCACACCGCGTCGCCGCCCTGTACGACTCCTGGGACACCCCGCCCCTCGACGATCTCGACGGCCCCGTCCTCCTCGTCGACGCCCTCACCGATACCGGCTGGACCCTCACCATGGCCGCGCACACCCTCAGAACCGCCGGAGCCCCCGCCGTTCTCCCCTTTGCCCTCGCCACCCCCACCTGACGCCCGGCCGATGGCCCATCACAGCCGCGGCCCTCGTCGCGCCGCACAGGTGACCGCCACCACTCCGGAGTCTCGTACTCGATGGTCCAGGCTCTGGCGACGTCCGTTGCAAGCCGTGAAAATCTTCGTGACCGCGGCCGCGAATTTGGATCCGCACCGATATCGCCGAGTCGCGCGGAGCCCGACGACGTTCACACACGCCCTGCCGGAATACGGTGACCGCCGGAGGGGACGAGTGGGCATGTTCGCGTGCGGGAAGCATGATCGACTCGCTATCGTCGGTCGGGTGGCCAGTAAGTCTGCCTCGCCGGCGGTGGAGTTGACGGTCGGCGACCGTACGGTGCGGGTGTCCAACCCTGATCGGGTCTACTTTCCCGAGATCGGGGCCAGCAAGCTCGATCTGGTGCGGTACTACCTCGAGGTGGGCGAGGGCATCGTGAACGCGCTTCGGGATCGGCCCTGCATGTTGCATCGGTTTCCGAAGGGACTGCCGGGCGGGAAGGTGCATCAGAAGCGGCTGCCCGCGGGTGCACCGGACTGGATTTCCACTGTGCGCGTGTATTTTCCGCGTTACGGACGGCATGCCGACGAATTGTGTGTGCGCGAGCTCGCGGATGTCGCATGGGCCGTGCAGATGTCGACCGTGGAGTTCCATCCGTGGAATTCGCGCCGCTTCGACACCGAGAAACCCGACGAGTGGCGGATCGACCTGGATCCGATGCCCGAATGCCCGTGGTCGCGGGTGCAGCGGGTAGCGGGGGTGGTGCACGAGGTGCTGGACGAGATAGGTGCGGTCGGCTGGCCGAAGACCTCCGGCGGCAAGGGCCTGCACGTGTATGTCCGGATCGCGCCGGAATGGGGTTTCGCCGACGTGCGCAGGGCCGCACTGGCATTCGCCCGGGAGGTCGAACGCCGCGCACCCGACGACGTGACCACCACCTGGTGGCGAAAGGACCGCGACCCCACGCTGCTGTTCGTCGACTACAACCAGAACGCCCGCGACCACACCATCGCCGCCGCCTATTCGGTGCGCGGCGTCCCGGCGGCAACCGTCTCCACGCCGGTGCGCTGGGCGGAGATCCCGGATATCGAACCCCGCGATTTCACCATTACCACCGTGCCCGCCCGCTACGCCGAACTGGGCGATCTGCACGCGGGCATGGACGACGCGGTGTTCCGGATCGATCAACTCCTGGAATGGGCCGAACGCGAACCCGTCGAGATCGATCTGGACGAGGACACCGGCGACACCGAATCGGACGCGCCCGGCTAACGTCGGATCCGACCGGCCCGGACATCGCACAGGAGATCCTCATGACGGCGACCCCCATCGCGCTCGGACCAAACCGCACCCCGCTGCTGGAACGAGCGATCACCGGGGCCGGGGGCGAACTGGCCGACCTGGACGCCGCGCGGGCCCTGGTCTGGGATGCGGGCCCGGACGGATTTCCCGAGCAGTTGCCGGAGAACATCGAATGGGTGCAGCTGTTCTCCGCGGGCGTCGAGGAATGGTTCGACACACCGGTCTTCGAGCGCCATCCGAACGTCCTGTTCACCTCCGCCGCAGGCGCTTTCGCCAGGACGGTGGCCGAACACTCGCTGATGCTGCTGCTCGCGGGCGTGCGCGCGCTGCCCGAACATCTCGCGGCGCGTAGCTGGCGCAGGGCCGAGCTCGGCCGGAGTATCGGCACGCTGCGGGGCGCCACGGTCGCCGTCGTCGGCGCCGGGGGCATCGGCCGCGAACTGATCACCCTGCTCGCTCCGCTCGGTTCCCGGGTGATCGCGGTGAACCGGTCCGGCACCCCGGTGGACCTGCCCGGAGTGGTGGAAACCCTTCCCGCCCAGCAGCTCCCACAGGTCTGGCCACGCACCGATCACGTGGTGATCGCCGCCCCGGCCACTCCCGGCACCCGGCATCTACTCGGCAAAGCCGAACTGGCACAGCTGAAACCGCACTCGTGGGTGATCAACATCGCCCGTGGCACTCTGGTGGACACCGATGCGCTTCTCGGCGCGCTGCGCGAACGCCGGATCGGGGGCGCGGGACTCGACGTGACCGACCCGGAACCGCTGCCCGACGGCCACCCACTGTGGGATCTGCCCAATGTCCTGCTCACACCGCACGATTCGAATCCGCCGCAGCTGCGCACCGTCGCCTTCGCCGAGCACGTCGCGGAGAATGTGGGCCGTTTCACCCGGGGCCGCGAGCTGATCGCCCGCATCGACGTCGCCGCGGGGTACTGAACGGACGGGTCGTCTTCGGGCGTACTACTGCCCGGCGTCGGCCGGATCGACGAATTCGAGTCCGGTGACCATATCGGGCAGGATGCGCACCAGGTGTTCGCGCGGGCCCGGCAGCCACGGCCGCAGCAGTGCGCGGCAATGCTCGATCTCCTCGGGATCCTGCACCGGTTCCGCGGCCCCGGTGACGATCACGCACCACCCGCGACGAGTGTTCTCATCGATGACATCCGCCTCGTACGCGACCATCTGCCGCTCGGCCGAGAGTGCCGCGGCGCGATTGGCGTGGACGACGATCGTGTCGCCGTCGACGATGTGGTTGACCGGGCGAATGATCGGTAATGCATAGCGCGCGAACACGATCCGCCCGTATCGCACCAGCCCCAGCCGCCGCAGCGACTCGGCGGAGGTCAGATCTCGGGAGCCCTGCGGCGCGAACGCATCCGCGTCGGCGAGCATTCCCGCACCGTGCCCATCGCCCGCAGGCATGCCCGCCCCACCCGACTGCCCGGGGTATTCCTCGGCTCGGTTGTCCATTTGCGATATCTGCCCCGCTGATCATGAACCTGTTGTTCCGGGTCACCACAAGTTTCCCGCAATCGGCAACGATCAAACCCATCCCAGGCCACACGCACGGAAACAGCAGGCGAACAGCACCACCCTCGTCGGTCCCGAGACCGCCCTCACTGTCCGGCCGCGCGGGGCGGAACGATCGGTTCCGGGGTGACGGCCGGCGTCGTGCGGCGAACCAGTTCCGTCCATTCGTCCGCCAGGGCGGCCAGCAGGGACCAGGCGGAGTGGACGCGCTCGTCGCCCACGTCCGCACCGCCGCGCAGCACCGCGACCGCGCGCACCTGAGCCGCGGCCATGGCGTCCACCTCGGCGCCGAGCGATTGCGGAGCCGGACGCCTGGTGTGCGTGACCGCGGCGATCCAGTCGTCGATATGTGCGACGATTTCGGCACGGCGACAATCGATCTCGGCGGTGCGCAGCGGCGATTCCCGGCGAGTCAGGTGGAGTTCGGCGAGTGCGCGGGCCCAGCTCGTCACCGGGTGGGCATCGGGTTCCTCGCCGACGTGCCCGCAGAAAGCCGCGAGCAATTCGTGCCAATCCGGCAGGCGGGCGGCCGAATCGCCGCCCCGCCACTGTTCCGGATCTTCGGGTTGCGGTACGTACATGACGTGTACCTCCAGGACCGCGGCGAGCCGGTCCGGCGGCCTGCGTGCCCCGCAGTCAGTACCTCGCCCACCTTCACTACGTACACACCCGGCGCCACAAACGCGGGAACCGGACCGCGAGCCCGGTGTGGTAAGGGCGGACCACACCGGATCCGGTTGTGCCGCAATCTGCGAAGGGGACATCTCCTTGCGGCGCCGGGTGCACTTCCAGCATGCACTTTTCCGGCGGCCCTCCCACTGCCCTTTCCATGGCCTTCCGGTGACTGTCGGAACTCGGATTCCGCGACGTCGTCTGGCCGCTCCCGCGACGTCCCGTTACGCTTGTTCGGGTTCGGGGGACGGGACGGTGAAGGGTGAGTCTGGGCGTGAGTTGGTCTTTCACACCGGATGAGTTCGCACACATCTGGCGAGAGACCGACCTGGACCGGTACCCGTTCCCGATCCGGATTCTGGAAACCGCCCGCACCGAGCACGAGGCCGCCGCGCTGCGTCGCACGCTGGACGATCGCATGCCGCTGGGATCGGATCCGGACCTGTCCGCCTGCCTGCACATACTGGCCGAACCACATACCCGCGTGGTGGCCATCGGCGGCGCGCACGACCCCGATTCGCAGATCCGCGCGGTGGGTGCCGCGGTCTACGACCATGCCGTACTGGCCGTACAGGACTCCGGATCGTCACCGGATTTCGGTGGGCGGGTGCATATTTCGATCGGCCACACCGGCAAACTGGGCGCACGCATCGCCGCGCTGCTGCCGGACGCCCCGCCCGGACACGAACCGGCCCGATCGGCGACCGCGGCCGCGGTCCGCGACGAGGAAACCGTGGTGGCCACCGATCGACTCGCCGCACGCATCCGGCGGCTGCTGCTCAAACCGCACAGCGCCGAGGGGCAGATCCGGATCGAACCGCGGCTGGACCGGCCCACACCGCCCGCACCGGTCTACTACACCTGGTTCGACGTCACCGGAGACGGCCGCTACCTGGTCCGGGCGGGAGAGCAGGTGCACCTGACGCCCGCCTCGACCCAGCAGATCGGCGCCCACCTGCAGAAACGCATTCCGCGATGATGCCGCCGATACCGTCATCGACACACCGCCGACGTGCCCTGCGGTTAGGCTTGGCACGACCGACCGATTCTCGAGGGGGTGCGCATTGACGATCGATACCAGTCAAGCCGATATCGCCCGGTTCATGCAGGCAGCGCGCAGCGGCACGGTCCGTTTCGATCCCGACGCGGCACGGCGGTGCGCGGCGCAGTACGAGGAGCAGGCCGAGGGGCTGATCGCCCTGCAGCAGCAGTTGGAGTCGGTCTCACACCTGCACGGCTTCGGCGGATTCTTCTCCGCGGAGCAGTTGCAGGCCGGGTTCTCCCGAAAGGCCCGGGACGCGGCCGCACTGCTGGATCGGTACATCTCCGCCTCGTATCGGATGAAGGAAGCCTTCCTGCTCAGCGCCGGGCTGTACGAGGAGGCCGATATCGCGCACGCCGCCGCCCTGCGTGCGCTGTCGTCGAGGCAGCCGTGGTGAGCGTGTCCGGGGCCGCCGGCGCGAACGGGGCCGGTCATGAGTGAGCACGTCCTCGGTGCCACGCATTTCGGCCCGCACGCGCGGCCCGCCGATCCCGAATACATCAGCGCGATGGAGCATTTCGAGTCCGTACCGCACGAGCGGATCTACGCGGGCACGCAGCAGATCGACGCCGGTGAGATCGCGCGGGCGTCGCTGGTGTGGCTGAACGGCGCCGCCACGATCAACACGGCGATGCCGATCACCCGGTCCACCACGGACGGAGTGATGAATTCCATCGGCTGGGAAGGCGCCGCGGCCGACGCCGCATACGCCAGCACGCTCAGCTTCGCCGAGTCGCTCGACGAGCTGGCCGAGGTCATGGCCGAGGTCGGCGCGCGTTTGGGCACGGTTGCCGCCGCGGCCGAAGCTGTGAAGCTGGCGGTCGCCCCGCCCGGCGGCTCCGGGCCGATCGGCGCGGTCGCACGCGCCCTCGAGGCGGCACACGTCATCGATGCGGCACTGGCACAGGAGACGCTGCGCCAAGAGGCCGTACTGGCGATGAACATGATCTACAAACCGGCGTATTCCGGTGCGGGAACCGGCATTCCGGCGTTGCCCGCGCCCCCGGCACTGCCCGGGGACGCCTCGTCCGCGCCGAACCACTCGAATCACACCGTGCCGCAATCGGTCCCGTCCCAACAGCAACATCCTGCGGCACCGGAGCAACCCGAAGCGCCGCAGCCGCACCCAGAACCACAGCCGCACGCGGAACCGCAGCAGCCCGCGAAACCGCAAAACCCCACTCCCCCAGCGACTCCCGCGCCTTCCACCGAAGCCGCACCGGCACCGACGCCCCCGGAGTCTCGGCAGCCCCCGGCCACGGCCCCCACCCCAGCGCCCAAACCGCCGACCCCGCCGGCCTCTCCCGCGCCCGCACTCCCCGCGGACCCGCAACTCAGCGATCCGGGTGGTCAGCCAGGCATCACGGGCCCCATCCCGAACAACACCACCCCCACCACCCCCGACCAGCCCGGCATCTCCCCGGACCACTGACCTCACCCGCGCGAGGGAAACGCAGCGGCACGCAGGCCAGCGGCGCGGATGGCGTTTGGTAAGCCCGTCCTACCAGTTCCCCACGGGTCACCATGTCGCTGGAGCGTCGCCTGGCGCTTCTCGGGTGGGCGGGCGCGCACCGGAACCCGGATTGTCGAGAACGATCAGGACTGCGAGTTCTGTTACGAGGGAAACCGCGAACCCTGCGACCGGCGGCGTCTCGGGCTCGATGCGCACCGGCGTGTAGAACCAATCCGCAAGGTGCGCAGCGGAAGTCCGCATCTTCTGCCCGTTGACGACGAAAGTGATCGTCCGCGAGGGTTACGCGGGTCCGCAGCGCGAGCATGTTCGCTGCCGGCCTCGGGCTCGCCGTAGCGCGATCGGATCCCGGGGGCGAAGGGTGTCGTCGAAACCGTGTGGCGGGGCCGATTCCCCGACCGTGCGCCCCGCGTCGACATTGCGGAAGAACGCGGTCAGATACTGCTCGTTGACCGGATCGCCTGCCGCGGAACAGGTTTACCAGCAGAAGCCTTGCGCAGGCGCGGGATTCGTTATCCGGTGAACGCCACTCGCGACGTCACAGCACCAACCCGGACGACGCGGTCAGACCTTGACCAGGTCGTCGGCGTGGATGACGGGGCGGCGCATACCCTCCGGGAGTTCGCTGGTGGAGCGGCCGACCATGGTCTCCAGTTCGGAGCTGTCGTACTCCGCGACGCCGCGAGCGACGAGAACTCCGTCGGGGGCGACCAGGTCGATCACATCACCGCCGGAGAAGCGGCCGCGCACGCCCGTGATTCCGGCGGCCAGCAGCGAGCGGCGGCAGTTGGCGACCGCGCGCACGGCACCGGCGTCCAGCAGCACCGCGCCGCGGCTGTCGGCGGCGTGCCGGACCCAGAACTTCCTGGCGGACAAGCGAATCGGGCGGGCGGCGAAGGCGGTGCCGACAGTGGCCGAGGTCAGCGCGAGGGTGGCGTCCGACGCGGCGGCCAGCAGAACCGGAACCCCGGCGTCGGCGGCCAGGCGGGCCGCGGACAACTTCGAGGCCATTCCGCCGGTGCCCAGCGCACCACCGCTTCCGGCGATCACGCCGTCCAGATCGGCGCTGCCGCGCACCTCCGGGATGAATGTGGCACCGCCCTTGCGCGGATCACCGTCGTACAGCCCGTCCACGTCCGAGAGCAGCACCAGCGCGTCGGCGCCGACCAGGTGCGCGACCAGAGCGGCCAGGCGATCGTTGTCGCCGAAGCGGATCTCCTCGGTGGCGATCGTGTCGTTCTCGTTGACCACGGCGATCGCGTGCAGGGAACGCAGCCGATCCAGAGTGCGCTGCGCATTGCGATGATGTTCGCGCCGGGAGAAGTCACCGGCGGTCAGCAGAACCTGCCCGACCGTGCGACCGTAGCGCTGGAACGAGGTGCCCCAGGCGTGCGCCAGCGCCAGCTGACCGACGCTCGCGGCGGCCTGTTTGGTGGCGAGATCCTTTGGCCGCGAAGACAATCCGAGCGGCGCGATGCCCGCGCCGATGGCGCCCGAGGACACCACGACCACGTCGGATCCGGCACGCATGCGCGCCTCCACCGCATCGGCCAGCCGATCGAGCCGAGCGGTATCGAGCCCGCCTTCGAGACTCGTCAGCGCCGAGGACCCGATCTTCACCACCACACTGCGCGCCGACGCGATCACCTGTCGCGTCTCGCTCAGCGCGTGATCCGAATCCGCCCGCGTCATACCGGAACTCATCAACCTCACCTGAACCGATCAACACCACAACAGTTTTCGGGCTCCGGAATATCGCGCGATCCGCACACGCCCGGCCCACCCCGCCGCATCCGGAGCGCGATCTCGCGAGCGGCACCGACGAGCGCCCCTCGCCCACACCGACCGAGCCGCACCTGCCCGGAAAGGCAACCGCGCACCGAGCATGCCCGAGGCACCGCACCGTGAGTGCGGCGCGATCGTGGCAGTCGTGCGGCGGGCAGGGGTCATTCGACGGTCTCGTCGTCGGAGATCAGGCCGCGGCGGACCCGGGACGCGTGTTTGCGCTCGGCGGCGGAGATGCGCTCGGTCTGGTCGAGGCGGGGGTCGGTGCCCCGGCCGGTCATCACCATGTCCACGCCCGCGGAGATCTGCGGTTCCCAGTCGAAGGTGACGTCGCCGATCGTGACGGGCGCACCCGGTTCGGCGCCGAGCTTCTCGAGCTGCTCCTCGACACCCAGGCGGGCCAGCCGGTCGGCCAGATACCCGACGGCCTCGTCGTTGTCGAACTGCGTCTGGCGCACCCAGCGCTCGGGACGTTCACCGCGCACGATGAATCCGCCCTCGAGCTCGGCATCACGCTCGACGCTGAAACCGCTCTCCCCCGCGGCCACCGGACGAATCACCTGTCGCGGCGGGGCCGCCTTCGGATGCGCCTCGCGGTATTCGCGGACCATCTCCGCGAGCGCGAATGTCAACGGCCGCAACCCTTCCCGGCTCACCGTCGAGATCGTGTAGACCGGCCAGCCGCGCTCGCCGAACTCGGCTCGCACCATCTCGGCCAGTTCTGCGGCGTCCGGGATATCGGCCTTGTTCAGGATCACCACGCGCGGGCGGTCGGCCAGATCGCCGAGTTCGGCATCGGCCTTCAACGCGGGTTTGTAGGCGGCCAGTTCCGCCTCCAGCGCGTCGACATCGGACACCGGATCGCGGCCCGGTTCGAGTGTGGCGCAGTCCACCACGTGGGCGAGCACCGCACAGCGTTCGAGATGGCGCAGGAACTCCAGGCCCAGGCCACGTCCCTCGCTCGCGCCCGGGATCAGGCCTGGTACGTCGGCGACGGTGAAGGTGGTGTCACCGCTGGACACCACGCCGAGATTGGGCACCAGCGTGGTGAACGGATAGTCGGCCACCTTCGGCTTCGCCGCCGAGAGCACCGAGACCAGCGAGGACTTACCGGCCGACGGGAAACCCACCAGACCCACATCGGCGACCGACTTCAGCTCCAGGACGACATCGCGTTCCTCGCCGTCCTCGCCGAGCAATGCGAAGCCGGGCGCCTTGCGCGCCTTGGAGGCCAGCGCCGCGTTGCCGAGTCCACCCCGCCCGCCGCGGGCGGCGATATAGGTGGTGCCGGCGCCGACCAGATCGGCGAGCACCTCCCCGTCGGAACCGATGACCACGGTCCCGTCCGGAACCTGCAACAGCAGATCCGCACCCTGTTTGCCGTCGCGGTTACCGCCCTCGCCGGGTTTGCCGTTACCGCCCTTGGCGTGCGGATGGAAATGAAAGTCCAGCAGCGTGTGCACATTCGGGTCGACCTGGAGGATCACGTTCCCGCCGTGGCCCCCGTTGCCGCCGTCCGGGCCACCCAGCGGCTTGTACTTCTCGCGGTGCACCGAGGCACACCCGTGCCCGCCCTTACCTGCGCGGACGTGCAGCACGACGCGGTCGATGAACTTCGACATGCTGTTGATCATCCTCCGTAATTCGGGCAGTGCTCAATCTGCCTTCGCTGAGTTCCCCCGTTCCGCCGGTCCGCAATCGACCCGCCCGGCCGACGGCTGCCCCGGACGCACGAAACGGGCCAGGGTTTCTCACCCTGACCCGCTTCGAAGAATGTGTGGAAGGCTCCGGTGCGGCTCAGGCCTGCACCGGCTCCGGAACCACGATGTTCACGGTCTTGCGGCCACGCTTGGTGCCGAACTGGACCGCGCCCGCCGCGAGGGCGAACAGCGTGTCGTCGCCGCCACGGCCGACGTTGACGCCGGGGTGGAAGTGAGTGCCGCGCTGACGCACCAGGATCTCGCCGGCCTGGACGGCCTGACCGCCGAAGCGCTTCACGCCGAGCCGCTGGGCGTTCGAATCACGACCGTTACGGGAACTGGACGCACCCTTCTTATGTGCCATGGCTGTTTACTCCTCGCCTGAATGAAGTGCAGGTCCGGACGGACCTGCGGGAGGGGTTCTTCCCGGAGATTCCGACGGACGTGTGCGGGAGGGAATCCCGCAGGCCGTTTACTTGATGCCGGTGACCTTCAGGACCGTCAGCTTCTGACGGTGGCCCTGACGCTTGTGGTAGCCGGTCTTGTTCTTGAACTTGTGGATGCGGATCTTGGGACCCTTGGTCTGGTCGACGATCTCGGCGGAAACCGAAACCTTCGCCAGCTTGTCCGCATCGGTGGTCAGCTCAGCGCCATCGACGACGAGCACCGGGGAGAGCGATACCGCGCTGCCCGTCTCGCCCTCGATCTTCTCGACCTTCACCAGGTCACCGACCGCGACCTTGTACTGCTTTCCGCCGGTCTTGACGATCGCGTACGTTGCCATCGGTCGGCTGCCCTCTTTCTCTACTAGTGCTCGGCACTCTGCTCGCGCGGCCGCTGTCCGGTCAACACCGGAAACCGCCGCACGACTGGTCTGGTAATCACCGCCGCATCAGCGCCTGTGGCTCTCGTTCGAACCGGGCCACGGGCCAGCGCACAAGACAGTGCTGACGCCGAGCAGCGACTGTCCAAGGTTACAGGACGCGCACCCCAGCGACAAAACCAGGGTTGCGTCCGGTAATCCCGCCTCGACCACAGGGATTCGCGGCACCCCGAGCATTGCCGGTCGCTTCGCGCGGGACCCGGATGGCTCGACGCGGCGGCACGGTGTGCCTCGACCGGCCGACACCGAGCGCGGGGCCCGGGCACTGGCTGCCCGGGCCCCGCTGCCGGCAGGCCGGCTGTGACCAACCACTCAGCCGATCGGCCGGCTCACTCGCCCTGTTCCGGCGCGCCCGCGGCCCGCCCGGCACTGCGGCGGCGAGGACGACTGCGCGGCACCGCCACCGGTGTGAAGTCCGTCACCGAAGCCGCCGAGTTTTCCGTCTGGTCGGAGCTGGACAGTACGAATACCGCCGCGGCGCTGTCCGTGCTGAGCGCCGCCGAAGAGCGGGCCACCCGACGACGCCCCTTGCGGGGCGGTTCGGGTTGTGCGCTGTCCGAGCCGTCCAGGGCCTGATCGGCGGCGTCGTCGTGGTCCGCGACCAACTGCTCGGCGGAGATCGTCGGCGCAGCCGGTTCGGGCGTCCGCGACGGACCGGCCGATTCATCGACCGCACTCGATCGCGCGGGCTCGCCGTCCGGCTCGGCATCGACCACTCGCGCCGCGTCACCAGCAACAACCGGTACGGACTCACCCGTGCGGTCGGAACGATCGGCTTGTGCCGGTTCGCCGGACTCCGGCTCGATCGCCGCACCGCCGCCGGCCACCGGCTCCCGCGCACGATCCGAATCCCCGGCCTCCGCCGCTTCGTTCGCGCGCGCGGCCAGTTCTCGTGCCGCCTCGCGACCGGACCTGGAACGGCGTCGGCGTGACGGCCGCTCGGCGGTCTGCTCCGGCGCGGACGCCGCCGTCTCCGGCTCCGCGGACACCTCCGGCGTCACCGCGTCCGCCCGCGCCTCTGTCTCGTCACCGTGGTGCGCGGCCATCGCCAACGCCACCGGATGCGCCCGCTTGGCGGCGGCGTCCTCCTCGGCATGCGCGTCCGCGGGCGCCTGCGCCGCGGCGGGCGCGGGCGTACCGGCCTTGTCCTTGTCCTTGCGACGGCGACGGCCCTCACGGCGGCCGACACCTTCTTCGGCGGGGGCGGACTCCACCGGGTAGTCGTGCACGAGGATGCCGCGGCCGTGGCAGTGCTCACAGGTGGTGGAGAACGCCTCGACCAGCCCGGTACCCAGCTTCTTGCGGGTCATCTGCACCAAGCCCAGCGAGGTCACCTCGGACACCTGATGGCGGGTGCGGTCGCGGCCCAGCGCCTCGGTCAGCCGGCGCAGCACCAGGTCCCGGTTGGATTCGAGCACCATATCGATGAAGTCGACGACGATCATGCCGCCGATGTCCCGCAGGCGCATCTGGCGCACGATCTCCTCGGCCGCCTCGAGGTTGTTGCGGGTGACCGTCTCCTCGAGGTTGCTGCCGCCGGCGCCGGTGAATTTGCCGGTGTTGACGTCGATGACGGTCATCGCCTCGGTGCGGTCGATGACCAGGGTGCCGCCCGAGGGCAGCCACACCTTGCGGTCCAGCGCCTTGGACAGCTGCTCATCGATCCGGAAGCTGCCGAAAACGTCGACGCTGTCGTTGTCGTAGCGCTGCACCCGCGTCAGCAGATCCGGCGCGACGGTGCGGATGTAGTTCTCGACGGTCGTCCAGGAGCGCTCACCCTCGATGACGAGTTTGGAGAAGTCCTCGTTGAACAGGTCACGGATGACCTTGACCAGCAGGTCCGGCTCCTCGTAGAGGGTCTTGGGCGCACCCGAGCCGTTCTTGGACTGCTCCTCGATGGTCTTCCAGGTGGCCTGCAGCCGCTCGACGTCGCGGGCCAGCTCGGCCTCGGCCACGCCCTCGGAAGCGGTGCGAATGATCACGCCGGCGTCCTGCGGGACGATGTCGCGCAGGATCTCCTTGAGGCGCTTGCGCTCGGTATCGGGCAGTTTGCGGCTGATCCCGGTCGAGGTCCCGCCCGGCACGTACACCAGGAAACGTCCGGCCAGGCTGATCTGCGTGGTCAGCCGAGCGCCCTTGTGCCCGACCGGATCCTTGCTGACCTGCACCAGCACGGTGTCGCCTGGTTTGAGCGCCTGTTCGATCTTGCGCTCCTTACCGCCGAGCCCGGCGGCCTCCCAGTTCACCTCACCGGCGTAGAGCACGCCGTTGCGGCCGCGACCGATGTCGACGAACGCCGCCTCCATGCTGGGCAGCACGTTCTGCACCTTGCCCAGATACACGTTGCCGACCATGGATGCCGACCCGGTGCTGGTCACGAAGTGCTCGACCAGGACGTTGTCCTCGAGTACCGCGACCTGGGTGACCGCGCTCGGATGCTCGGTGAACGTCTTCTCGCGCACCACCATCACCCGGTCCACCGATTCGCGGCGGGCCAGGAATTCCGATTCGGTCAGGATCGGCGGTCGACGGCGCCCGGCCTCGCGACCGTCCCGGCGACGCTGCCGCTTGGCCTCGAGCCGGGTGGAACCGCTGATGCCCTGCACCTCGTCCACGGAGGACGCGGCGACCCGGCGCTTGTTGCGCGGTTCGCGCTCGTGCACGACGGTGTTCGGCGGATCGTCCTCGGATACCTCGTTCTCGGCATCCTCACCGGCCTTGCGACGGCGGCGACGACGGCGACGACGGGTCGATCCCTCGGGCACCGCATCGCTGTCCTCGGCGCTGTCCTCGGCCGACTCGGATTCGGTGCTGCCGGAATCCTCGGCCGACTCCTCCTGGTCCTCGGAATCGTCCGAGTCGTCGGTATCGCTGTCCGCGGACTGCTCGCCCCGGCCGCGGCCCCGGCCGCGACGGCCGCGACGGCGACGACGCGAACGGCCGCCGTCCTCGGAGTCCTCCCGGGACTGGTCGTCCTCCCAGTCACCCGATTCGGTCTCGGACTCGGCGGCCTCGGTGGTGGCGGTGTCATCGGCGCCGGCGCGGTCCGCGGCGGATTCGGCGTGAGCCGCCTCCTGCTGCGCGGCGGCTTCCTCGACGGCGGCCTGCTCCTCGGCGGCCTTGGCCTGGCGGGCGGCCCGGCGCTGGCGGCGCGCCTCCTCCGCGGCCGCGGCGTCGGGCGGCAGGAACAGCGGTGCGGCGACCATCGCGGGCGCTTCGAAGGTCACCGGCTCGGCGGCCTGGGGCTGTGCCGGCTGGAAGGGACTGGTGAACAGCGATTGCCGCTGCGGCGGTGCGACCGGAGCCGCGGCTTCGGGCTGCGCGGTCGCGGCGGGCGTTTCGGGCTGCGCGGCAGCGGACGCCGCCTCGGCCGCGGGCTGCGCCGCGGCGGTCTCGCCTTCCGGCGTCGAGGCGACCCCGCCGGATGCTGCCGCGCCCGTGCTCGGCACTGTCTCGGACGGGCTCGCGACCGACTCGGCGGTGCCCGTCGCCGGGGCGTTGCTCACCCCGGTCGCGGACGTAGCCGCCGACGGTTCGGAACCGCTCACTCCCGCATCGGACACAGTGCCCGCCGCCTCAGCGGAAGCACCGGTCTCGGCTTCTGGCACCGCGCCCGGGGTAGTGGTCGCCACCGACTCGGCGCCTTCCCGCGCTGCCGGACGCTCGGTTCCGGATTCGGCGGCCGCCGGAGACTGCTCCGGGGCCTGATCCGCGGGGACGAAGGCTTCGCGCACCGACTCGGCGACCGTACGATCCAGGCTCGACTGCGCGCTGCGGGCCTCGGCTCCCAGCTCGGTCAGATGGGCCAGAATGCGTTTGCTGGTGGTTCCCAGCAGCTTCGCCAGCGCGTGTACCCGGATACGTTCCGGCAACTGCGCCGCCTCCCCTACCCCTGGCGCCTGCTGCGGCGCGTGTCCATTCGTATCCTGCGACGTTTCCTGCGGCTCTTGATCGGCCACGAAATCTCCTCGGACCCCCGGGCGCGTCCCACTCGAACGAGAGTGACGCGGCCAACGCGGGGGCGCTGTCTGTTCGCCTCACGCCCCGTGGACGCAAGGCCAAGTGGTCTCCGCCCCGCGTGACCCGTTGTCACCCTGTCGGTCGTCGTTCGGGTAACCGATCACGCGGCGCCTGGCTGTTGGCTCCAACACCGGGTCCGAGCGCTCATCCAGCGTGCGGCCGGACGGCCGAGTCTTGGTAACCGTCCGGGGCAGCGATGATCGGCGTCGAGCCGCGGTGCCATCGGTCGCGCTCGCACCGGCCTGGGCGGCCGATCTCGAGTACTTCCACTGCCAGTATCCCACACGCTCCCGAGGTAATGGCTTCCGTGTCCAATTGCCTGCGCTTCGCTCCGGCATGTCCGCGGCCCGCAGGGGCACCGTGATACAGGCCCGGAGCCACGTCGGGCACGGGCGCGCGAGAACCCGCCGAGGCGGTAACGCCGCTCCTCGGACGGGGTGGCTGCGGGAGTCGGAGTGGGTCGGAACTCCGGGGCCTGCCCGGATCGCCCCCACTCCGGCGAATATCTCCGGCGACTACTGAGCGAACTCCGGGAACCACAGCGCGATCTCGCGCTTGGCCGACTCGGGCGCATCGGAACCGTGGACGAGGTTGTACTGCGTCTCCAGGGCGTAGTCGCCCCGGATGCTGCCGGGCACGGCCTTCTCGACCGGATCGGTGCCACCGGCGATCTGCCGGAAGGCGGTGATGGCGCGCGGGCCCTCGAGGACGGCGGCCACGACCGGACCCGAGGTGATGAACTCGATCAGCGAACCGTAGAACGGCCGCTCGGCGTGCTCGGCGTAGTGCGCCGCGGCAAGCTCCTGCGATACCTGCTTGAACTCCAGCGCGGCGATCTTCAAACCCTTGCGCTCGATGCGGGTGATGATCTCACCGACCAGGCCACGCGCGACGCCGTCCGGCTTGATGAGTATCAACGTCTGTTCAGTCACCGTGCCATTATTGCCTCCGCTTCGCTCCAGCGGGTTCGCGGGCTCTGTTTTCGGCGTCCGCTTCGCTCGGGCGGGTTCGCGGCCCGCAAGGCTCGCCGCTGAGCACTCGAGACCCGGGCTTCGCCCATGCGCGATTTCGATATGTTGTTCCGCGGATCGGGCTCATCCGGGGGCCGCATACAGAACCCACACGCTCGCCGACCGATCGGCACGCCCGCAAGGGCGGTCCGCGCGGATTGCGTTGGGAGCAGGCGTATTCGGTGCGCGTTCGGCGGGTTTACGCAGGCCGGGGCGACTCCGACGGGGTGTCAGGCCCGCTGGCTGGGGAGCATGCCCCGGTCCATCCGCTTCTTGACGTCGGCGCGCAGGACCAGGATGAACGCCCATACCGCGACGAACACCACGCCGATGATGCCGATCGACAGATGGACGAACGTGCCGAGCAGGAGCAGCACCTGCATGGCGATGTTGAACCGCATCGCCCAGGAACGCCGCTGCAATCCGGCGCCGAGGAACATCAGCACGGCCAGGCCGACCAGATAGGTGATCGACCACCAGCTCAATCCGCCGCCGACCGAGGCGACCACCGGCAGTGCCAGCAGCACGGTGATGGCCTCGAGGACCAGCGCACCGGCCATCACTCCGCGAAATCCCTTCCACGGATCGGTCGCCGGGGGCGGCACCGGCTTCTCACTCATGCGGGATCCTTTCCGAACAGCGAACGCGCGGCGCCCGCGGTGACGACAGATCCGGTGATGACGATCCCCGCGCCGGAGACCGGCTCCCCGCTCTCGCCCGCCTCCTCCGCGATGGCGATGGCGGTCTCCACCGCGTCGGCGAGCGTGGCCGCGGTGACCACTCGCTCGTCCCCGAATCGCTGCACCGCGATATCGGCCAGATCGTCGACCGGCAGGGCGCGCGGTGATCCGTTCGTGGTGACCACGACCTCGTCCAGCACCGGCTCGAGCGCGGCCAGGATGCCCGCGGCGTCCTTGTCGCCGAGCACGCCGACGACGCCGACCAATTTGCGGAAGTCGAACTCCTCGGTCAGGGTCGCGGCCAGGGCCTGCGCGCCGTGCGGGTTGTGCGCGGCGTCCAGGAAAATGGTGGGCGCGTTGCGCATGCGCTCCATCCGTCCCGGGCTGATCGCGTTCGCGAATCCGGCGCGCACCGCCTCGATATCGAGTTGCCGGTCCGCACCCGCACCGAAGAACGCCTCCACCGCGGCGAGAGCCACCGCGGCGTTGTGCGCCTGATGTTCGCCGTGCAGCGGCAGGAAGATCTCGTCGTACACCCCGCCCAGGCCCTGGATCTCGAGCACCTGCCCGCCGACCGCGGTCCGCCGGGACAGCAGCCGGAACTCCGAACCCTCGCGGGCGACCGCGGCGTCGGCCTCCACGGTGCGGCGCAGCAGCACATCCATCGCCTCGGGGTCCTGTTCGGCGATGATGGCCACGGTATCGCGCGGCACCAGCGGATCCTCGGGGGCCTTCTTGATGATCCCGGCCTTCTCCCCCGCGATCGAGGTCAGGTCCGGGCCCAGATAGTCCATGTGATCCAGGCCGATCGGCGTGATCACCGCGACCTGGCCGTTCACGACATTGGTGGCGTCCCAGGTGCCGCCCATCCCGGTCTCGACCACCGCGACGTCGACCGGCGCCTCGGCGAACGCCGCATAGGACATCGCCACCAGCACCTCGAACTTGCTCAGCTTCGGCCCGCCCGCGGCCTCGGACCGCTGGTCGATCATCTCGATGTAGGGCTGGATCTCCCGGTAGGTCTCGACATATTTCGCCGGGCTGATCGGCGCGTTGTCGATGGCGATGCGCTCGGTGGCCAGTTGCAGGTGCGGGCTGGTGATCCGGCCGGTGCGCCGGTGCAGCGCGGTGAGCAGCGCGTCGATCATCCGGGTGACCGAGGTCTTGCCGTTCGTCCCGGCCACCTGAATGGCCGGGTACGCGTGCTGCGGCGAGCCGAGCAGATCCAGCAGCGTCGCGATCCGGGTCAGCGACGGCTCGAGTTTGGTCTCGCCCCAGCGCTTGTCGAGTTCGGCCTCGACCAGCGCCATCTCCGCCAGGTCCACCGGGGAGGGCCCGGAGTGCAGCCGCTCCGAGGACCCCCGCTGGAATTCCGGTTCGGAGTTCACTTCTTCGCCGCCAGACGCTCGATCTCCGCCAGCCGCGCGCCGATCCGCGCCACTTCGGATTCGGCGACCTCCCGGCGGGTGCGGATCTTGGCGACCACCTCGTCGGGCGCCTTGGCCAGGAACGCCTCGTTGGCGAGTTTGGCCGTGGTGCTCGTCAATTCCTTCTGCGCCACACCGAGATCCTTCTCCAGACGACGGCGTTCGGCGTCCAGGTCGACGGTGCCGGAGGTGTCGAGTTCGACCGTGACGGTCGCTGCGGAAAGCCGCACCTGCACCGATGCGGTCGCGCTGAAATCGTCGCCGGGCTCGGTGAGCCGGGCCAGATTCGCGATCTGGACCGACAGCCCGGTCAGGTCGGCGGAGTCGATGCCGACCAGCGCGGCGGCCACCTTCTGCTTGTCGGTCAGCCCCTGGTCGCTGCGGAAACGGCGGATCTCGGTGATCAGGCGCTGGGCGTCGGCGATGCGGCGCGCGGCGGTCTCGTCGGTGGCGACGCCCGAGGACCGCGGCCAGGACGCGACGACGATGGACTCGCCTTCCGCCCCGCCGGTCAACGCCCGCCACAGCGATTCGGTGACGAACGGGATGACCGGATGCAGCAGGCGCAACACCGAATCCAGCACCGCGCCCAGCACGGTGCGGGTGTGCGCGGCACGCTCGTCCGATTCGGCGAACTGCACCTTGGCCAGCTCCAGGTACCAGTCGCACAGCTCGTCCCACGCGAAGTGGTACAGCGCCTCGCATGCCTTACCGATCTCGTACCGGTCGAACGCCGAATCCACCTCCGCGCGAACCTGTTCCAGCCGGTCCAGGATCCACCGGTCGGCATCGGTGAGGGCGGCGCGGTCGGCGATCTCACCCGGGGCCGCGCCGTTCATCAACGCGAACTTGGTGGCATTGAACAGCTTGGTGACGAAGCTGCGCGAGGCGGTCACGTGCGGCGGGCCGACGGACAGGTCACTGCCGGGCTGCGCACCGCGCGCGAGGGTGAAACGCGTTGCGTCCGCACCGTATTCGTCGATCCACACCAGCGGATCGACGCCGATGCCCTTGGACTTGGAGTACTTGCGGCCGAATTCGTCGCGAATCAGGCCGTGCAGGAACACATCCCGGAACGGCACCTGCAGCACGCCCGCCGGTTTGCCGGCGGTGATGGCCGGATCGTCGGACACGAACGTGCCGAACATCATCATCCGGGCAACCCAGAAGAACAGGATGTCGTAACCGGTGACGAGAACGCTTGTCGGATAGAACTTCTCGAGTTCCGGGGTGGCGTCGGGCCAGCCCATCGTGGAGAACGGCCACAGCCCCGAGGAGAACCAGGTGTCCAGCACGTCCGGATCCTGGACGTAGCCCTCGGGGGCCTGCTCGTCCGGCCCTACGCAGACGATCTCGCCTTCGGGGCCGTACCAGATCGGGATGCGATGGCCCCACCACAGCTGACGCGAGATGCACCAGTCGTGCATGTCGTCCACCCAGTCGAACCAACGCGGCTCCTGACTGGCGGGATGAATCACGGTGTCCCCGTTGCGAACCGCGTCGCCCGCCGCCTTGGCCAGGGATTCCACCTTCACCCACCACTGCATGGACAGCCGGGGTTCGATGGGTTCGCCGGAACGTTCGGAATGACCGACGCTGTGCACGTACGGCCGCTTCTCCGCGACGATGCGACCCTCCTCGGTGAGGCGTTCGCGGATCTTCACCCGCGCCTCGAAGCGGTCCATACCGTCGAATTCGGTTCCGGTATCGGCGATCTTGCCGGACTTGTCCATGATGGTGGGCATGGGCAGGTTGTGCCGCAGGCCGAGTTCGAAGTCGTTCGGATCGTGCGCGGGGGTGATCTTCACCGCGCCGGAACCGAATTCGGGATCGACGTAGTCGTCGGCGACGACGGGGATCTGCCGTCCGGTGATCGGATGGTAGAGCGTCGTGCCGATCAGGCTCGCGTAGCGCGCGTCCTCGGGGTGCACCGCGACCGCGGTGTCACCGAGCATGGTCTCCACCCGGGTGGTCGCCACGATGATGTGCGGTTCGTCGTCCCGGAGCGAGCCGTAGCGCAGGGAGACCAGCTCGCCCTCGACGTCCTCGTATTTGACCTCGACGTCGGAGATCGCGGTCTTCAGCACGGGCGACCAGTTCACCAGGCGCTCGGCGCGGTAGATCAGGCCCGCGTCGAACAGGCGCTTGAAGATCGTCTGCACCGCGCGGGACAGGCCCTCGTCCATGGTGAAGCGGTCGCGCGCCCAGTCCACGCCGACGCCGAGGCGGCGCATCTGGCCCTGGATGGCGCCGCCGGACTCGTGCTTCCAATCCCAGACCTTGTCGACGAACAGTTCGCGGCCGAAGTCCTCCTTGGTCTTCCCGTCGCGCGCGAGCTGCTTCTCCACCACGGACTGCGTGGCGATTCCGGCGTGATCCATACCGGGCAGCCACAGCACCTCGTAGCCCTGCATGCGCTTGCGGCGGGTGAGCAGATCCATGATGGTGTGGTCGAAGGCGTGACCCATGTGCAGATTGCCGGTGACGTTGGGCGGCGGCAGCACGATCGAGTAGGGGGCCTTCGCGCTCTTCGCGTCGGCGGCGAAGTAACCAGCGGCTACCCAGCCCTCGTACAGGTCCGACTCCACGTCGCCGGGATTCCAGCTCTTGGGGAGGGCATCGGCACGATTTCGTGAGTTCTCAGAGGCTGTGCTGGTCACCGTGTGATTCTAAGGAGTTGGGTCGCGGCCCGGACGACGGCCCCGGCGGAGCAGTTCCACATCGGCTCGCAGGCGGCTCCGCAGCGATCACGCCCGCGCGCCGAACGGGGGTGTGGATACCCGAGAGGGCGGGGGTTTCGGCGGATGAGGGACACCGAAAACCCCGCCCACAAGGTTCAGGCTACCGCCGATTCACGCGGTATTCCCGTTTCCATATCGAATTCTCAGGTTCGGACCGAATCCTTTGCGTTCGTGCAAGATTGCCGCACAGGCGTGCCACCGGCCGAGGCCGCGCACCGGTCTCTCGTGAGCGCGCACGTTCGGGCCGGCGGAGATAAAATTCGGCACCGAGCCGTGGGTTCGTCCGAACCCGCACTTCATCGAGGATTGGGTCGAAAGAGGATTCTCATGCGTGCTCGGACCGTTGTCATCGCCGCCGTGGCCACCGCGGCGGGTGTCACCGCCGGATTCGTCGGCGCCGGATCGGCCGCGGCGCTCACTCCCGTCACCGTGCCGCGGACCGGCGGGGTCGGGGTGGAGCTGAACCCCGGCGAGACCCGGATGTTCGCCAACGGCCCGATCCCGGCCCTGATCGATCAGGCGCTGCCGGCCGACGCCATCGCCGTCGGCATCGGACACGGTTCGCAACTGCCGCGGACCGGCGACCACATCCGGGCCGATCTGCCCAGCATCGTCAACGAGGCCGCGAACAAGCCCGGCGGCCGGGTCGCCCTGGTTCTGCAGCCGGGCCCGGAACTGGCCGTGGTGCAGATCTGGTAGCACTCCCGGTCAGGGCACGAGCACGGGCAGGGCGCCCGGTAACGCGCGGAAGGTCGTCGGCAGCACGCCGACCGGCTCACCGTCCGCGGTCACCGGCGCGTCCGGAGCCCGCAGCTCCACGGTTGCCGCGCGATACTGGCTCAGGGCCGGATGATCGACCCGCTGTCCCGCGGACAGAGCCGGAAGCAGGCGCACCATATCTCGCCGGGGCATCGCGCCGACCACGGTCACCTCGAGCAGCCCGTCGTCGATCACCGCGTCCGGGCAGATCAGCATGCCGCCGCCGTAGCTGCGCGCGTTGCCCACCGCGACCATCACCGCCTCGGTCTCGACGACCGAACCCACGGACTGCCCCGGCACGCCGGATAATTCGAGGCGATAGGGTACGGCCAGCCGCCCGGCCAGCTCCGTCACGGCGGCGAGGGTGTAGCGCAGGCGTCCCTTCGGGTAGCGCATCCGATTGGCGCGCAGGGTGACCCGCGCATCGAATCCGGTGCCCGCCACGGTCGCGAACCTGATCGGCCCCGGTATGCCGAAACCCGTTCCCGCCGAGCGCGTTCCGGCCGCGCCAGGCTCGGGGGCCCGGACCTGCGCCGCGCCGAGATCGATGGTGCGGATCGTGCCGCCCAGCACGATGTCCGCCGCCGAGATCGGATCGTCCTGCGGCACACCGAGTTCGCGGGCCAGATCGTTACCGGTCCCGCCCGGCACCAGGGCCAGCGGCACGCCGGTACCGGCCATGGCCTGCAGGGTGATGCAGACCAGGCCGTCGCCGCCCGCGCAGACCACCACATCGGGCACGGTGTCGCCGGCGAGCCGATCCCGAACCAGGCGAATCGATTCCGCGGCGCTGGCTCCGGTCAGCTCGTCCACCACCACACCACGCGCCCGTAGCCGCGCCGCCGCCATGGCGGCGGCGGCCTGTCCTTTACCGTGCCCGGACAACGGGTTGGTCACCAGTAGTACCGAACCCACCCCGGCGGGTCCGTTCACGGGATCAGCTTTCCGGGGTTGAGGATTCCGGCGGGGTCGACCGTCTGTTTGACCGCGCGCAACACCTGTACGCCCAGGTCGCCGATCTCCCCCGGCATCCAGGTGCGGTGGTCCCGGCCGACGGCATGGTGGTGCGTGATGGTGCCGCCGGACACGGCGATGGCATCGCCGACCGCGCGTTTGGCGATGTGCCACTGGGTGATCGGATCGTCGAGTTGTTTGGCGATGACCGTGAAGTACAGTGACGCGCCGGTCGGGTAGGTGTGCGAGATATGGCACATGACCAGCGGCGGGGTGCCCTGCCCGCCCAGCGATTCGGTCAGCGCGGCGGTCACTTTCGCCTTGAGCCCGGCGAGATCGGACCAGCTGGACGCGGTTTCCAGGGTTTCACAGAGAATCTCGTGATCCAGCAACGCATCTCGCAGATAGGGCGCGGCGAAGCGGCCGCGTTCCCACTCCCGCGCGGGTTCCTCGCCCAGCGCGACCCCACCGGCGGCGGCGAACAGCGCGTTCGCCTCGGCGCCGCGGGCTTCGACGTGGGCGGCGGTGCCCTCGAACGTGGTCACGGCCAGACATCCGGCCACCGGTGCGCCGCCGATATCGCCCGCGCGCGCCAGATTCAGGCCGGTCTCGGCCTCGTCGGACAATCGCAGCACGGTCGGGGCGGCCCCGGTCTGCACCACGGTGCGCAGCGCGGCCGCGCCGGTCGCGAAGTCCGGGAACGACCAGGCCTGATACCCAACGGTTTCCGGCACCGGATGCACCCGCAGCGTGACCTCGGTGATCACCCCGAGCGTGCCTTCCGAACCCGAGAAGAGCTCGCGCAGGTCGGGTCCCGCCGCCGAGGCCGGTGCCCGGCCCAGATCCAATGTGCCGCGCGGGGTCGCGACTCGCAGACGCTGGATCATATCGTCGAAACGTCCGTACCCGGCCGAGGCCTGGCCACTGGAACGGGTCGCGGCGAATCCGCCGATACTCGCGAATTCGAAGCTCTGCGGGAAGTGCCCGAGCGAGAATCCGCGCGCCGCGAGCAGTTCCTCGGCCTGCGGGCCGGTCAGACCGGCGCCCAGGGTCGCGGTGTGGCTGACCTCGTCCAGCTCCGTCAAGCTGGTCAACCGCCGAAGATCCAGGGCGACAACGGTTTCGAAACCGGCGCGAACGGGATCCACGCCGCCGACGACACTGGTGCCGCCGCCGAAGGGCACCACCGCGATCCCTCGCTCGGCGCAGTAGCCCAGGACGTCCAGAACCTCGCCGTGGTCCGCGGGGAAGACGACCGCGTCCGGCGCCTCCTGCGGCTCGCCGGACCGGCGGCGCAGCAGATCGGGAGTGCTCTTACCCCCGGCGCGCAACAGCCGGGCGCGGTGGTCGGTGCGGACCTGATCCGCACCGACCACCGCGGACAACCCCGCGAGGTGCGCCTGCGACAGGGCCGAGGCGCGCAATGGCACGTTGCCCTCATCGCGACGCGCCATCGAATCACCGGACACCCCGAACACCTGCACCAGCAAGGTCCGGATCTTTTCCGGGAGCGGCGCGTGCGCGGAGGGAATGCCCCAGGCGTCCCACACCATACTCGGGCGGGACGACAACTCGCCCGGCATTGCCGCAGAAGACGAATCCTGCCGTTCATCGACCATGCGTTACAGTCTTACATAGAATGTCAAGCAGTAATCAGCCGACGTGCGGACCGTCGACGTCCGCGCCCGACCCGACAAGTGATCCGATGCAGACAATCGACGTCGCCGGCACCGGCGACGAGCCCTCCGAGATCGACCTGGCGATCCTGGACGCCGCCCGCGCCTGCGTGGAGGAGTTCGGTGTGCGCCGCACCACGCTGACCGAGGTGGCCCGGCGCGCCGGCGTGAGCCGCCCCACGGTCTACCGCCGCTGGCCGGACACCGGCTCGCTGCTCGCCGAACTGCTGGTGCGGGAACTGCGCAAAATCGTCGGCCGGACCATGCCCGGAACCGGCCCGGCTCGGGCCCGCCTGGTCGACGGAGTCGTGGCCGGCGCGGCGACGATCCGCGAGAACGCGTTGTTCGCCAAGATATTCCGCACCGACACCGACCTGATGCTGACCTACGTCTTCGGCCGCCTCGGTCGCAACCAGCGTGAGCTGATCCTGCTGTTCGCCGCGCTGATCCGCGAGGGCCAGCGCGACGGCTCGATCCGCCCCGGCGATCCGGACGAACTGGCCACCATGGTGCTGCTGATCTCCCAGTCCGCCGTGCAGTCCGCCGGAATGGTCGGCCATATCCTCGAGGAGTCCCGCCTGGACGCCGAACTCGCCCGCGCCCTCGACGGCTATCTGCTGCCCGGCGACAGTCCCGGCCTGCGATGAGCACGCGGCGCCCGCACCGAGGCACAGCGGGCCGCGGTCGGCGGCGGTCGGGAGCCCGGTCACACTGCGGCACAACTGATGCCGGCCGCCCGCGAACCAACCGACGCGCGGCGGAGCCGAGCGAAGCCCGCACGGATATCCCGCCGAGGAGACATGGAGTGATGAGATGAGGGCAACGGCAGGAGGTTTCGGCGACTCCGCACTGAATGCCGCACGGCGGGAACGGGAATTGCGCGAGCTCGGGGACGGCGGAATCATCGATGTGCTGGTGATCGGCGGCGGGGTCACCGGGACCGGAGCGGCGTTGGACGCCGCGTCCCGCGGGTTGCGGACGGTGCTGGTGGAGGCGCGCGATCTGGCCTTCGGCACGAGCCGGTGGAGTTCCAAGCTGGTACACGGCGGGCTGCGGTATCTGGCCGGCGGCGGGGTCGGGATCGCACACGAGAGCGCCGTGGAACGGCATATTCTGCTCACTTCCACCGCACCGCATCTGACCCGGCCGATCCCCCAGCTGGTGCCCTTGCTGCCGGATATCGGCGCGGCCCAGCGGATGCTGGTGCGCGCGGGATTCGCCGCCGGAGATGTGTTGCGGCGCAGCGCCGGAACCCCGGCCTCGGTGCTGCCGCGCTCGCGCCGAGCCGCTGCCGCCGAGACGCTGCGGCTGGCTCCGACGGTGCGCCGCGCGGGATTGCGCGGCGGGCTGCTCGCCTGGGACGGGCAGCTGGTCGACGACGCGCGCCTGGTGGTGACCCTCGCGCGCACCGCGGCGGCGTACGGGGCGAGCGTACTCACCCGGGTCCGGGCCGAGCGGGTGAGCGGCGACCGCGCGGTGCTGCACGATGCGCTGTCCGGTGAAACGCTCAGCGTCCGAGCGCGTTCGGTGATCAACGCGACCGGCGTATGGGCGGATCGACTGGACCCGACCATCGAACTGCGGCCCAGCCGCGGCACCCACCTGGTTTTCGACGCGGCCGCGTTCGGCGGGCTCACCGCGTCGCTCACGGTGCCGATTCCGGGCAGTAGCAGCCGTTTCGTCTTCGCATTCCCCGCGGCGCACGGCCGGGTGTATCTCGGCCTGACCGATGAGGACGCTCCCGGTCCGGTGCCCGACGAACCGGAACCGACCGACGCCGAGATCGGCTTCCTGCTCGACACCGTCAACACCGTCCTGCGGGAGCCATTGCGCCGCAACGATATCCGCGGCAGCTTCGCGGGTCTGCGGCCGCTGCTGCGCACCGCCGAGGGCAGCACCGCCGACATCTCCCGCGAGCACGCGGTGCTGCACTCCCCGGACGGCCCGATCACCGTCGTCGGCGGCAAACTCACCACCTACCGCAAGATGGCCCAGGACGCCGTCGACGCCGCGGTCGCGCACGCGGGCTCGACCGCTACCCCGTGCCGGACCCGGCGAATCCCCTTGGTGGGCGCGATCTCCGGCGCGGCACGCGATCGCCTGGACGCGCCGCCGACGCTCATCGAACGCTACGGCAGCCAGGCGCGCGCGATCCTGGCTCTGGCACAGGACGATCCGGCTCTGGCCGAACCCGTCGCTCCCGGAATCGACGTGCTGCGTGCCGAATTCGCGTATTCGATCAGCCACGAGGGCGCGCTGGACGTGGACGATCTGCTGGATCGCCGCACCCGGATCGGCCTGGTCGCCGCGGATCGCGCGGCCGCCGCGTCCGCCGCGGCGCAGCTGTTCCGGTGACACGGACGCCCCGCGCGCCGATAGCGGCGGGGCTGCTGTCGGGCGCGGCGGCGTTTTCCTCCGTACGCTGAGACCGATGTGCCGCCGAACGTTCCGATGAACCGCCACACGCGATATCGTCCCGATCGTGCCCGATCGGCCGAGCCCCAGGTTTGCCGGTCCGGCAGCTGGACCAATGCGAAGGAGGCGGGAGTGGCCGAGACACGGCAGACGCCGACCGATACCCGACGGGCCGAGATGTTCGTTGCCCCGGAACACGATCCCCGAACCCGCCTCCACACCACCGGTGACGAACGCAGCGTCCTGACCGAGATCTTGGCCGGTCAGCGCGCCACGCTCGAACTGAAGTGCGCGGGATTGGGCACCGAGCTGGCCCGCCGGTCGGTCGCCCCGTCCACGCTGTCGCTACTGGGGCTGGTGCGGCACCTGGCCGATGTCGAGCGGCGCTGGTTCCGGCGGGTGCTCGCCAAGGAGGACGCCCCGCCGCTGTTCACCTCCGACGACCGTCCCGACGACGACTTCGACGGGGCCAACACCGATTCCGGCTCGATCACCGCGGCCTGGGGCGCCTGGCGGGCCGAGGTCGCCTTCGCCGAGCGCTTCACCACCGCCACCGCCGATCTCGGGGTCACCGGCGTGGACATCTGGCTCGGCGAGGTGTCGCTGCGCTGGGTGCTGGCCCACATGATCGAGGAGTACGCCCGCCACAACGGCCATGCCGATCTGCTGCGTGAGCGCATCGACGGCGCGGTGGGCCTGTAGTGACGCCGGACGCCGCGCGGACATCCGGCGTCCGGCTCAGGAGTTGTTGCCGCCCAGGCTGAATCGCACGCCGCCCGGATCGACCACGGCGGCCATCCGCCCGTACGGGGAGTTCTCCGGTTCGCGTTCCACCGAACCACCCAGGGCCACCAGCGTTTTCACCGCGGCATCGACATCCTCCACGCCGAAGTAGACCCGCCAGCCGCCCGGAGCGCCGGCGGGCAGGAATGCCGCGGAGTCCATCACCCCGCCCAGCATCGGGCTCGTCGAATGGATTGTGGTGTAACGGAATTCCGGAGCATCGGAGACGGTGAACGGGTCCTGCCAGCCGAAGACCTCGCGGTAGAAATTCAATGCCTCGCCGTAGGCGGGGGTGTGCAGTTCGAACCAGGACGGCACGCCCACGTGCTCGCTCCACTGCCCACCGCTGACATCGCCGAGCGCGCCGAACCCGGTGTGCACACCGGGCTGCCACACCCCCACGCCCGCGCCGCTCGGGTCACCGAGAACGGCCATCGTGCCGAGTTCGCCGACCTGCATCGGGGGCACCACCACCCGGCCGCCGTTGGCGGTGGCGGCCGCGGTGGTCGCCTCGGCGTCGGCGCTGGCCAGGTAGATCGTCCACTGATCCGGCCCGCCGGAGGATCCGTCGTTGCGCATACCGCCCGCGACGGCGTTGCCGTCCTTGCGGAACGTGATGTAGCCGCCGTATTCGGGTCCGGCCTGTTCGGCGGTCCAGCCGAGCAGTTCGGAGTAGAACGCGATGGAACGCTCCGGATCCGAGGTGAACAGCTCGACCCAGCAGGGGTCTCCGGGTTTGAAGGTGTAGGTCATGGTGTCTCCTGGGAAGGTGTTGAGGACTCGCACATTGAGACGGCACCGCGAGAGGGAATTCATCGGCCGCGAGAAACACCGGCCGACCACGGACCGGACAGATTTCACTCCAGGCGGAAATCCGTTCTTGACCTCGAGTTGACTTCAGGTTTCACGATGAGATCATGTCCGAGAACCGCACAGCACTCATCACCGGGGCCTCCGCCGGGTTCGGCCGCGCGGTAGCCCTGGCCCTGGCCCAGCAGGGTTGGGAGCTGATCATCACCGCACGCGGTCCGGAAGCGCTGGAGCGGGTGCGAGCGGCGACCGGCGCGACCGCGGTACCGGGCGACGTGGCCGATCCGGCGCATCGCGCTGCGCTGGCCGCGGTGCTCACCGGCCTGGACCGGCTCGATCTGGTGCTCAACAACGCCAGCGCGCTGGGGCCGAGCCCGATGCCGCGCTTGGCGGACTATCCGCTCGACGAATTCGCCACCGTGCTGCGGACCAATGTCGTCGCACCGCTTGCCGTCCTGCAATTGGCGCTGCCGAGGCTGCGGGTGCGCGACGGCACGGTGATCGATGTCAGCTCCGACGCGGCGGTGACGCCCTACGCGGGCTGGGGCGGTTATGGCACGTCGAAGGCGGCGCTGGACCAGCTGACCGCCATCTTCGCCGCCGAGAACCCGCGACTGCGCGTCTACGGCTTCGACCCCGGGGATATGCGCACCGCCATGCACCAGGCCGCATTCCCGGCCGAGGACATCTCCGACCGCCCCGAACCCGGCGCCGTCGTCCCGGCGTTGCTGCGGCTGATCGACACCCGGCCGCCCAGCGGCCGATACACCGCCGCGGAACTGTCGGCCACGCGCTGACGTCCCCGGCAGCACCCATCCGGACCGGACCGCACCCGCCGATTCCGGCCGAACATCGGAGACAGCCATGACCGCCGCCCCACGTGAATTCGTCCTACCCGCCGACCGGGCCGCGACCGCACCCGCGGAGGCACGCGGCCTGGCCCGCGACGAAGTGCGCCTGCTGGTGTCCGGCGGCGCGGGCATCACCCATGCCCGATTCCGCGAGCTGCCGCACTTCCTGCGCCCGGGAGATCTTGTCGTGGTGAACAATTCGTCGACGCTGGCCGCGGCGGTCGATGCCCGGTACCGGGGAGTCCCGGCCGTCCTGCATTTCGCCGCGCGACTGGATCACGGCCGCTGGGCGGTCGAACTCCGCACCCCCGAGGGCACGCCGTTCACCGCGACCGAACCGGAATCCGATGCCCGCGTGGAACTTCCGGGAGCCACGGCGATGCTGCGCACCCCCTGGCTACCCCCGGCCAGACGCCTGTGGATCGCCGAGGCCGACACCGAGGTGACCGCGCTTCTGGCCCGGCACGGCCGCCCGATCACGTATTCCTATGTGACGCAACGGTGGTCACCGGACTTCTACCGGACGATCTTCGGCCGTGAGCCCGGGAGCGCCGAGATGCCCAGCGCCGCAAGGCCGTTCACCGACACTCTGGTCACCGACCTGGTGACCGCCGGGATCACGCCGGCGCCGATCACCCTGCACACCGGCGTATCCTCCCCCGAAACGGGCGAACCACCGAGCCCGGAACGCTATCGCGTCCCGGAAACCACGGCCCGCCTGGTGAATTCGACTCATGCCTTCGGCGGTCGCGTGGTCGCCGTCGGCACGACCGTCACCCGCGCCCTCGAATCCGCCGCCGACCCGTCCGGCCTGGTCCACCCGGCGTCCGGATGGACCGATCTGGTTCTCGGGCCGGACCGCCCCGCCCGCACGGTCGATGCCCTCATCACCGGCTGGCACGAACCCGGCGCCTCCCACCTGGATCTACTGGAGGCGGTCGCCGGAACCGAGCGGGTCGACGCGGCCTACCGCACGGCCCTGGAGACCGGCTATCTCTGGCACGAATTCGGCGATACCGCCCTGCTCTTCGCGGATCCCCGAACCTATTCCGCCGCTTCGAGTTTCGGAACAAGGCGCGCGAGCATGCCCGCGAGCAGCCGTTCCTCCTCGGGCGTCAACTCGGCCAGGGCGCGGTAGGCCCGCACCTGCGAACCGCGGATCTGCGCGGCCAGGTCGCGGCCCTGCTCGGTGGATGCCAGATATTTCACCCGGCGATCGGCCGGGTTGACCGTGCGCAGGACCAGGCCGCGGGACTCCATGCGGTCCGCGACACCGGTCAGATTGGACGGGTCGCAGGCCAGGCGACCGGCCAGCTCGCGCATGGGCAGTTCGGCGGGGGGTTCGTTGAGCGCCAGCAGCAGTTTCGCCTGGGTCAGGGTCAGGCCGTGTTCCTCCGCGGCGGTCAGGAAGTCCTGCAGATAGGCCGAGACGAACCGTCCGATCAGTAACGCAAGCGGACTCGGTTCTGTGGCCTGACTCATAGCGGCGATCCTACCGGTGCGATTGACAACGAATATATTTGAAGCCTTAGATACTTGAGGACTTCAAATGTATCTGCCCTCAAGCTTATGGAGGTGTCACATGACGCGGAAGGCCGCGCTGCTGACCGGCGTCCTCGCGTTCGCCGCGATGATCGTGACCGTCATGCAGACCCAGGCGGTACCGATCCTGGGCCTGATCGCGACGAAACTGCACGTCTCCACCACCTCGGTGAGCTGGGTGACCACCGCGACACTGCTGTCCGCGGCGGTGTTCACCCCCTTGCTGGGCCGCATCGGCGATCTCTACGGCCGCAAACCCACGCTGCTGGGCGTCCTGGTCGTCGCGATCGCCGGCTCGGTGGTCTCCGCGACCGCCGGATCACTGGGCATGCTGCTGGCCGGACGCACCCTGCAGGGTGTGGCGACCGCGATCTTTCCGCTCGCGCTGTCGGTGCTGCGCGACGAACTCCCGGTCGAACGCCTGCACGGCGCGATGGCCATCGTGAGCGGCACCCTCGCCTTCGGCGGCGGTATTGGCCTGGTCACCACCGGTCTGCTCACCCAGGGCAGCGATCCCGGCTACCACGTGGTGTTCTGGTTCACCGCGGGGTTCGCGGCAGTCGCCCTGGTCCTGGCCGCGGTCGTGGTGCCCGTGACCGGCGCGCGGCATACCGGCAGCATCGACCTGCCCGGCGCGATCACCCTCGGCGCCGCGCTCGTCCTGCTGCTGCTGCCGATCTCACAGGGCCACGAATGGGGATGGACCTCGGCCGCGACGCTGGGCTGCTTCGGCGGCGCGATCGTCACGGCCGTGCTGTGGGTCCTGATCGAACGCCGCTCGGCCGCGCCACTGGTCGATCTGGGGATGTTCACCCACCGGCCGGTGCTGTTCACCAACCTGTCCGGCGTCTTCATCGGCTTCGCGATGTTCCTGCTGTTCATGGGCCTGTCGTATCTGGCGCAGATGCCCGCGCGCATCGCCGGATACGGATTCGCCGCATCGATCCTGCGCGCCTCGGTGGAATATCTGCTGCCCAGCACGATCGCCTCGATGCTCGCCGCGCCCCTGGGCGGACTGCTGGTCGGCCGCATCGGCGGCCGGTACGTGCTGGCGCTGTCCGGCGTCGTCGGCGCGGCCGGATTCGCCTGGCTGGCCGTGGCGCACGAGGCGACCGGCACCGTGATCACGGCCGGCGTGGTCGTCGGCATCGCGATCAGCTTCGCCTACGCCGCCATGCCCGCGCTGATCGCGGCCGGCGTCGCGCATCGGCACAACGGCGTCGCGAACGGGATCAACTCCATCTCCCGCACCGTCGGCAGCGCGCTGGGCAGCGCCGTCATCACCACCCTGCTGACCGCGAAGCTGCTGCCGCATCTGCCGCTGCCGCGGGAGGGTCAGTTCACGGTCGCGTTCTGGGTGGGCGCGGGGGCCTGTGTGGCGACCATCGCAGCCGCACTGCTCGGCCTCCGTCCGCAAACCCGCTCGGCCACAACCGAACCCACCGCATCGGAGCTGGTGAGCGCGGTCGGCTGAGGACAATGCCCTATAGCATCGATCGAGGTGTCAGTCGAGCTGGACACGGTCTCAGTTGCGGTTGATAGCATGCCCGACCGTGACCCAGACGCTCAGTCGACACCCGGCCGATGACCGGCCGCTGGACCAGCCCGCCCCCCGACGTGGGAGCAGTCGACTGTGGCGGACCCTCGCCATCGTGACCGGCCTCCTCGGCGCACTGCTGGCCGTGGCGGTACCGCTGCTGCCGGTGCATCAGGAGCAGTCCTCGCTGTCCTGGCCGCAGGCGGGCCGCGCGGCGAGCGTCACCGCGCCGCTGGTGTCCTATTCCCCGACCAGCGTGCACGCCGACATCCCGTGCGGCGCCGCGGCCGCGCTGGGACCGCGCGGCGGGACGCTGCTGTCCACGGTCCCGGCGGCATCCGGGGCATCCTGGCACTACGGCCTGAACGTCCTGGTCGCCGCCGCGCCCGCCGGCAACCGGCTGCAGGTGGTGCTGCGGGATCAGACGCTGATCGACACGCCGGTGCGCGAGCTGCCGCGCGACTGCACGATCACGATCTCCTCCGACAGCACCGCCACCACCGTCGCGGCCGGCGGCGCGCCCGTCACCCTGGCCGGTGAGCACCGGCCGCAACTGGTCGGCCTGTTCACCGATCTGACCGGCGCCGCACCGGCGGGGATGCACGCCGACGTGGTGATCGACTCGCGATTCACCACCTCCCCGACCGTGCTCAAGCTGATCGCGATCATCGGCGCGGTCATCGCCACCGCCGCGGCCCTGTACTCGCTGCACCGGCTCGACTGCCAGGACGGCCGGGGCAATCGACGCGTACTGCCGCGCCGCTGGTGGCGGCCGCGCCTGGTCGACATCGCGGTACTGGGCACGCTCGTGCTGTGGTACTTCATCGGCGTCGGCACCGCGGACGACGGCTACATCTTCGGCATGGCGCGCACCGCCGGGCCCGCCCGGTACCTGGCGAACTACTTCGCCTATTTCGGCGTGCCGGAGACGCCCATCGGCATTCCCTACGACAACCTGTTCGAACTGCTCGCGCGCCTGTCCACCGCCAGCATCGTGGTGCGACTGCCGGAACTGATCTTCGGCATCGCGTGCTGGTTCCTGATCAGCCGCGAGGTGGTGCCGCGACTGGGCGTCGGCGCGCGCACCGAGCGTTCGGCGATCTGGGCCGGCGGGCTGGTCCTGCTGGCGTTCTGGCTGCCCTACAACAACGGCCTGCGCCCCGAACCGGCGATCGCGCTGGGCGTCCTGCTCACCTGGGTGTCGATGGAGCGCGCACTGGCCACCCGGCGCCTGGCCCCGGCGGCGGTCGCGCTGATCCCCGCGGCACTGGCCGTGGTCACCAACCCCTCGGGCCTGATCTGCTTCGCCGCCCTGCTGGCCGGGGCGCGACCGCTGGTGCAGATCATCGTGCAACGCGCCCGCACCTCGGGATACGTCGCGCTGATCGCGCCCGCGCTGGCCGCGGGCCTGGTCGTGCTGACCATCGTCTTCGCCGGACAGCCGCTCGCCGAGGTGTCGGCGATGCGTCAGGCGCACAAGGTCGTCGGCCCCGATATGCCGTGGTACACCGACTATCTCGTCTATCAGGATCTGCTGCAGCCGACCCCCGACGGTTCGCTCGCGCGGCGCTTCGCGATGCTGGTGATGTTCCTGGCGCTCGCGGCCGCGGTGATCACACTGCTGCGCAAGAGCGGCCGGATTCCCGGACTCGCGGCCGGACCCACCCGGCGCATCCTGGGCACCACGGTCGCCGCGGTTCCGCTGATGATGTTCTCGCCCACCAAGTTCACCCATCACCTGGGCGTATTCGCCGGTCTGGGCGGCGCGGTCGCGGTGGTCGCCGCGGTCGCGGTGGGCTCGCGGTCGCTGCGGTCCGCGCGCAACCGCGCACTGTTCGCCGCCGCGGTCTTCGCCATGCTGGCCCTGTCGTTCGCCAGTTCCAATGGCTGGTGGTATGTGGCGAGTTATCGAATCTCCTGGTGGGACAAGCCCATTTCGATCCACGGAATCAAGGCGGGCACGGTGCTGCTGGCGATTTCGCTGCTGCTGATCCTCGCGGCGGGGTGGTTCCACATCCGCGAGCCGTTCCACGGCGCGCGACGCACGCCGCGTCGCCCGATCCCGATCCTCGCTGTCGCGGCGGCACTGGTCGTCGCGTTCGAGGTGCTCTCGTTCGTCAAGGCGGCAGCCCAGCAGTACCCGGCGTTCTCCCTGGCCTCCTCGAACGTCAAGGCGCTGACCGGCGACGCCTGCGGTATGGCGAATGACGTACTGGTCGAGCCGGACGCGAACGCCGGTGTGCTGCAACCGTTGTCGGGCAGCCCGGCGCGCGCGCTGGGCGGCGACACCAACGACGGCTTCACCCCCGACGGCCTGAACCTGGCCGACCTGACCCCGGACGGTTCGGCCGCGGCCGCCGCCTCGGTCGGCCAGTCCCTCGGCAGCGCGGGCACCACCACCAAGACCGGTAAGGACAACACCGGAGCCGGTGGCGAGGCCGCGAAGCCCGGCATCAACGGCAGCACCATCCCGCTGCCGTTCGGGCTGGATCCCGCGATGACCCCCATGCTCGGCAGCTTCGGCAGCCCCGGCGCGCAGAAGTCGCTGATCTCGGGCTGGTACCGCCTGCCCGCCGCGGACTCCTCGGGCAGCCGCGGCCAGATCGTCTCGATCGCGGCCGCCGGGCGCATCGCCTCCACCGATATCGACAACCTGCCCGTGGCCGGACAGAACGTCCAGCTCGAGTACGGCGTCGCCGGGCCCGGTGGGGTGCAGGCGCTCGGCCGGGTCACCCCGGACGATGTGAGCGTATTGCAGCCGTCCTGGCGCAACCTGCGGGTTCCATTGCGCCAGTTGCCTTCCCAGGCCGACGTCGTGCGCGTGGTCGCCTCGGTGAACAGCTCCGATCCGCTGCAGTGGGTCGCGGTGACCCCGCCGCGCGTGCCGCGGTTGCAGAGCCTGGACTCACTCGTCGGGCACAGCGATCCGGTTATGCTGGACTGGCTCGTCGGCCTGCAGTTCCCGTGCCAGCAGCCGTTCCGGCACCGGGACGGCGTCGCGGAGGTCCCGAAGTACCGCATCACCCCGGATTTCGCGGCCGCGATCATGACCACCAACTGGCAGAGTCACGCCTCGGGCGGCCCGCTGGGTTACCTCCAGCTGCTGACCCGCTCGGAGGTGATGTCCTCGTATCTGAAGGACGACTGGAAGCGCAACTGGGGTGAGATCGAGCGCCTGGTTCCGCTGGATCCGAAAGCGACTCCCGCCCAGCTGGCTACGACCACCGAGCAGCGGTCCGCCAACTGGAAGCCCGGTCCGCTGAACTTCGACATCAGATAGCGACGCGGACAGCAGTGCGGGCGGCCCCTCCGGGAGGCCGCCCGCACCTGTTTCGCGGAGTGCTACACCCGGCGCTGTCCGGATGCGTCGAAACCGTTGCCGCTCAACCGAAGACGGCGCAGTTGTTACCCATGTGCGCGCCGTTGGCGGCGCGGATGTCGACGTACGGCGTCGGCGCGCCGGGCGGCGTCGCCGCCTGCACGGCGGTGATGTGGTGCCAGCCGACCGTGGCCGGCACCCAGGGCGCGACCACCGTGGCGCCCGAGGGCCGGAACCAGCCGATCGACCGATTGTTGTCGAAGACCTGGACCGGCTGGACCGGGTCGGTGACCGTCACCTGCACGGCGGACTGGCAGCCCACCGCGTAGTTGGTGCCCAGTCCGTAGTTCATACCCGGTTCGGCGCCCACCTGCGTCGCGGTCGCACCGGCGGGTGCGGCGAGCAGCGCGGCCGGGGTGAGCAGCAGCGCCGCCACGACCGGCGCCGCCGCGGCGGAACGTGCGATGCGCCGACGAATCCGCGCGGTCCTGAGTCCTTTGTCCATCCTGTTCCGATCCTTGCTGTCCGGTTCCGGGGCAGCCACCCCGGCGGTCGCATCGATACTTGCCTCCCGAGGCCCGCGATGGGGCCGATTTCGCGGCATCCGCGGCAACTGTGTCGTACCCGGACACGGCACGATCGTCCCGATTCGTGAACGATCCCGAACATCGTCCGCGACCGCCGTGACACCCCACGCAGGCTCGGCATTCGGCTCGCGGTCGCCGATCGCGTACGGGGCCGATTGTCCGGATCGTTCGGTCAGGAGGACGATGGAGCCATGCACCGCAGCGCTCCGTCCCACGATATCGACGAATCCAAGGTCGCTGTCTCGCCGCCGAAGCGTCAGGCGGCCGGCGTCACGGCCGTGACGGTCGCACTCGAGCGGGCCGTCGAGGAGATGGGCGTGGTCCGCACCGCCCGCACCCTGACCAGGATCAATCAGCGGCACGGGTTCGACTGCCCGGGATGCGCGTGGCCGGAGCCGACCGACCATCGGCGCCCCGCGGAGTTCTGCGAGAACGGCGCCAAGGCGGTCGCCGAGGAGGCGACGCTGCGCACGGTCGATCCGCAGTTCTTCGCCCGGCATTCGATCGCGGAGCTGTCCGGCAAGTCCGGCTACTGGCTGGGCCAGCAGGGCCGGCTGACCCATCCGATGGTGTTGCGGCCGGGCCAGGACCGCTACACCCCGATCGCGTGGGACGAGGCGTACCGGCTGATCGCGGACGAACTGCGCGCCCTCGACTCCCCCGACGAGGCCCTGTTCTACACCTCCGGCCGCACCGCCAACGAGACCGCCTTCCTCTATCAGCTGCTGGTGCGCAGCTTCGGCACCAACAATCTGCCGGACTGCTCGAACATGTGCCACGAATCCTCGGGCACCGCGCTGAGCGCCTCGATCGGCATCGGCAAGGGTTCGGTGACGATCGACGACTTCCCCGCGGCCGAGGTGATCGTCGTGGCCGGTCAGAATCCCGGCACGAACCACCCTCGCATGCTCTCGGCGTTGCAGAAGGCCAAGCAGCACGGGGCCCGGGTGATCGCGGTCAATCCGCTGCCCGAGACCGGATTGCTGGGCTTCCGCGATCCGCAGACGCTGCGCGGGCTGACCACCGGGATCGATATCGCCGACGATTTCCTGCAGATCCGCCTCGGCGGGGATATGGCCCTGTTCCAGGGCCTGGCCAAACTGCTGTTCGAGGCCGAGGACCGCGCGCCCGGTACGGTCGTGGACCGCGCCTTCGTCGACACGCACACGGCGGGTTTCGCCGAATACGAGAAGCAGATGCGTGCGGTCGATCTGGACACGGTCGTCGAGGCGACCGGTCTGACCCGCGACGACCTGGACCGCACCGCCGGACTGCTGGCCGCCTCGAAGTCCACGATCATCTGCTGGGCCATGGGCCTGACCCAGCAGCGGCACGGTGTGGCCACCATCGAGGAGGCCACCAACCTGCTGCTGATGCGCGGCATGATCGGCAAGCCCGGCGCGGGTGTGTGCCCGGTGCGCGGGCACTCCAACGTGCAGGGCGACCGCACCATGGGCATCTGGGAGAAGATGCCCGAAAGCTTCCTCGCCGCACTGGATTCCGAATTCGGCATCACCAGCCCGCGGCAACACGGCTACGACACCGTCGATGCCATCCGGGCCCTGGACGAGGGCCGGGCCAAGGTGTTCTTCGGCATGGGCGGCAATTTCGTCTCCGCCACCCCCGACACGGCGGTCACCGAGGCCGGGCTGCGCCGGTGCGCGCTGACCGTGCAGGTCTCCACCAAACTCAACCGCAGCCACGTCGTGCACGGGCGGACCGCGCTGATCCTGCCCACCCTGGGCCGCACCGATCTGGACCTGTCTCCGCTCGGGGTGAAACAGCAGGTGTCCGTGGAGGATTCGATGTCGGTGGTGCATCTGTCGACCGGCCGCCTGACGCCGGTGAGCCCGGAGCTGCGCAGCGAGGTGGCCATCGTCTGCGAACTCGCCCAGGAACTGCTCGGCCCCGGACATCCCGTGCCATGGGCGAAATTCCGCGACGACTACGACGCGATTCGCGACTCGATCTCCCGCGTGGTCCCCGGATGCGCGGACTACAACACGAAGGTGCGCGCCCGCAACGGTTTCCAGCTGCCGCATCCGCCGCGCGACGCCCGCGAATTCCGAACCGCCACGGGTAAGGCGAATTTCGCGGTCAACGAGTTGCGGTGGCTGCCGGTCCCCGAGGGCAGGCTGATCCTGCAGACCCTGCGCAGTCACGATCAGTACAACACCACCATCTACGGCCTCGACGACCGTTACCGCGGTATCCACAACGGCCGCCGGGTGGTCCTGGTCAACGCCGAGGACATCGCCGAATTCGGTTTCGCCGAGGGCGATCTGGTGGACCTGATCTCGGAGTGGACCGACGGCGTGGAACGCAGGGTCACCGGCTTCCGGCTCGTCGCCTACCCCACTCCGCGCGGTAACGCGGCCGCCTACTATCCCGAGACCAACCCGCTGGTCCCGCTGAACCACGTGGCCGAACGCTCCAACACTCCGGTGTCCAAGGCCGTCACCATCCGGCTGGAACCCCACGTCCACACCGCGTGAGCGGCTACACCGTACGTCCGCGGCGCGGTTTCGCCGAACCGATGACGCCGCGCGAGGACAGGAACGAGGCACAACCATGAGCAGGGTGACGGCTCGGCGCAAGACGCTGCGGATCTCCGCCGACGGGCAGGTGCGGCGGCCGGACACCCTGGCCGTGGAGGAACCGCTCGAGCTGCGCGTCGACGGCGAGTCGCTGACGGTGACCATGCGCACTCCGGGCAACGACATCGACCTCGCGCACGGATTCCTGTTGAGCGAGAACATCATCGGATCGGCACAGGACATCGTCTCGGCCCGGTACTGCGCCGGTGCGGACCGCTGCGCGCCCGGCGCGAGCAACCTGCGCAATCACCTGGGGTTTCCGGAGGCGCCGCCGGACACCACCGCCGGACAGAACACCTACAACATCCTCGACATCGAATTACGCACGCCCACACCGATTTCCGCCCGGAAGATCCTGACCACCAGCGCCTGCGGCCTGTGCGGCAGAACCACCCTCGACGAGGTCCGCACTCGCAGCCGCTATCCCCTGCCCGCGCACGGCCCGGCCGTGGCTACCGCCACCCTGGCCTGCCTGCCGGACGAATTGCGGGACCGCCAGAAGGTTTTCGCCTCCACCGGAGGCCTGCACGCGGCGGGCCTGTTCACCGCAGACGGCGAGGCGGTGGCCGTGCGCGAGGACGTCGGCCGGCACAACGCGGTGGACAAGGTGATCGGCTGGGCCCTGCGCGAAAACCGGATTCCCGCAGACGATCTCGTCCTGATCGTCAGCGGACGCGCCTCCTTCGAACTCGTCCAGAAGGCCGTGATGGCCGGGATCCCCATGCTGGGCGCGGTGTCCGCCCCCAGTTCCCTCGCGGTGGACCTGGCCCTGGAGACGGGGCTGACCCTGGTCGGCTTCCTGCGCGGGCAGACCATGAACGTCTACTCCGCACCCGAGCGCCTCACCGGCGTCCCGCTCACCGCACACGCCGACTGATTTCGGGCCCCGCGACTGCTACGCTGCAAAACTGAAACACGTTTCAATCCACTGGGAGCAGGCATGGGTACGCAGCAGAGTCGCGCGACGGTCGAACGGTACGTGGAGCTGGTGGCGAGCGGAACGGCCGCGCAGATCCTCGAGCTCTACGCCCCCGAGGCGGTCGTGGAGGATCCGATCGGCAGCGAACCCCGGCGCGGGCTCGAGGCCATCCGCGAGCTGTACGCGGTCCTGGAACCCTTGCAGCGCAAGGCCGAAGCGACCACGATCCGGGTATCGGGCAAGCACGCCGCGGTGGCCTTCACCATGGTGTCCGAGGGGCACGGACATCGGATGACGATCTCCCCCATCGACATCATGGAATTCGACGACGAGGGTCGCATCCTGAGTATGCGCGCCTACTGGAGCCAGGACGACCTGCAGGTCGAACCGGTCTGACCCACACCGGCTCCGACTCGCGCCACGCCGCCGGTCTTGTCCGGGCCATTCGCCCGAATTACCGTGATCGTGCAACGCGATCGCGGCGAGGCGGGAGGATCGGATGCGGATCTCGGTCGAACGTGCGGGAAACAACCTGCGGGTGCGAATGCGCCTGGACGTCAATCGGCGACGCTGGTTGATCACCCGAATCGCGCTGGGGATTCTGGCGGTCGCGGGCATCCTCACCGGCCTGTGGGGCGTGCTGGCGCCCGGGCCGTTCTACCGCGCCATGCCGGGCCTCGGCCTGAACTGGGTCGCGGCGGACGGCCCCTACAACCACCACCTGGTCGCGGATACCGGAGCGTTCTTCCTGGCGCTCGGCGCGATGACCGCCGTCGCGCTGTTCTACGGCGACAGCCTGCCGGCTCGGGTGGTCGGCGGCGGCTGGGTGGTTTTCGGGGTGCCGCACATGATCTATCACCTCGCCCACCGCCCGGCCGAAATGTCCACGGGCAACTACATTCTCGAGATCGTCGCCGCCATCGCGCTGCCGCTGCTCGGCTTGGTCGCGGCGCTGGCCGCACCGCGCGAACGCGTCCAGGTCCGCGACCCGGCGCCGATGACTTTCCGGCTGCCGGGCCGTCGTAACAGATGAACGGATCGACGGTAACGAGCTCACTACGACCGGCGATTTCATCAATAGCGGACGAAGGTTCAACGGCGAACCAGGGAGGTCAACGGCGACCTCCGGCAACGGGCACGACCGGGCATATCGGCCGTCACCGGTCCGGGGCGAGTGCAATACGATGCGCACTCGCCCAGTGATCAAGGGGGTGTGGAACCGTCCTGCCCGACGATCTCCTCGCGCGGTACCGCCGAGAGGATCATCAGGGAGTTCAGCAGGCCGCGCCGGTCGGCGGCACTGAGCCTGCTCAGCAATAGCTCCTCCTTGGCCTGAATATCGGCCTGCGCGGCGTCGCAGACCGCTCGCCCCCGCGCGGTCAACGCCAGAACTCGTGCACGCCGGTCGGCGGGGTCCGGTCGACGCTCGATCAGACCGCGCTGCTGCAGATCGTCCAGGACCGGGATGATCCGCGTCTTGTCCGCGCCTATTTCCTGAGCCAGCACGCCCTGCCCGCGAGCCGGCCCCCGGCCGAGCCCGAGCAGCACGGAATAGGCCCACATCGTCAGCCCGTGCTCGTCGAGTACCGGCTGTTCCGCCGCCATCAGCGTGCGCGCGAGCGGCGCGATCATCGCCGCCAGGTCGGGACGCCGGCCGCCGGGCTCGCCGGATGTGCGCGGCCCGGCCGACCGCGCAGAGCCTTGCGATGCGCCACCGTCGAACTCGCTCATGTCAGCAGACTTTACGTGTTCTCAATTAGTAAGCATGGACATACGATACGCATTCGCTTACTATTCGAGCATGAGCATTCCCGATATCCGCGATCTGAATCGCCGCGCCGTCGACTACTCGGTCGAGATCGTCTCCCACCTGAAACCCGGCCATCTCGAACAACCCACTCCCTGCGCGGCATGGACCGTCGCGGATCTGCTGGCGCACATGACCGTTCAGCACCGAGGCTTCGCCGCGGCCGCCCGCGGCAACGGCGCGGACCTCGACGTCTGGAAGGTGCAGCCGCTCGCCGCCGATCCGGTGCGCGACTACGCCGACGCCGCCGCGGAGGTCACCGCCGCCTACGACCGGCCCGACATCCTGGACCGCACCTTCGATCTGCCCGAATTCGGCCCCGGTGTCCAAGCACCCGGAAGTATGGCCCTGCGCGCCCACTTCATCGATTACGTCGTGCACGGCTGGGATATCGCCCGCGCGCTGGATGTGCCCTATCGGCTCGCCGACGACTTCGTCGAGCCGTCCCTGGAGATAATTCGCATGGTCCCCACCGGCGAGGACCGCAAGGCATCCTCGGCCTTCGCCACGGAACTCCCGATCGCACCGGATGCCGCTCCCCTGGATCGAATCCTCGCCCACCTGGGCCGCAACCCGTCCTGGCCGCACTGACCGGCCGCGGCCGCCGATCGGCAGGCCCCGGAGGCCCGCCCCATCACGCCATCGACCGATCCGCGTCATCCGGCCCCTGGGGCGCCGACCCACTCACGATGAGGCGGACGAGCGCACCGATCGATGACGAACCACACGCGGCCCCGCGGGTTTTCCGCGATCCGCGTAGCGGCGACGTGCGCCGAAACCCGGACGGGCCCCGGAAGATTCACTCTCCCGGGGCCCGTTCGGACGTATCGGCGAACTCAGGCGGACTTCTCGCGACGCTCGGTGCGCTGGGACTGCTTGCGCGGCACGATCGTCGGCAGCACGTTGTCGTTGACGGTGTCGGCGTTCACGACCACCTTCGCGACGTCGTCGCGGCTCGGGATGTCGTACATCACCGGCAGCAGCACCTCTTCCATGATGGCGCGCAGACCGCGAGCGCCGGTGCCGCGCAGGATCGCCTGGTCGGCGATGGCCTCGAGGGCGTCCTGGGTGAACTCCAGGTCGACGCCGTCCATGTCGAACAGCCGAACATACTGCTTGACCAGCGCGTTCTTCGGCTCGGACAGGATCTTGACCAGCGAATCCTTGTCCAGGTTGGTGACCGAGGCCACGACCGGCAGGCGGCCGATGAACTCCGGGATCAGACCGAATTTGATCAGGTCCTCGGGCATCACGTCGGCGAAATGATCGGTGGTGTCGATATCGGCCTTCGAGCGGACCTCGGCGCCGAATCCGATGCCGCGCTTGCCGACCCGGTCCTGCACGATCTTCTCCAGGCCCGCGAACGCGCCCGCCACGATGAACAGCACATTCGTGGTGTCGATCTGGATGAACTCCTGATGCGGGTGCTTGCGCCCGCCCTGCGGCGGCACGCTGGCCTGGGTGCCCTCCAGAATCTTCAGCAGCGCCTGCTGCACGCCCTCGCCGGAGACGTCGCGGGTGATCGACGGGTTCTCGGACTTGCGGGCGATCTTGTCGACCTCGTCGATGTAGATGATGCCGGTCTCGGCGCGCTTGACGTCGTAATCGGCGGCCTGAATCAGCTTGAGCAGGATGTTCTCCACATCCTCACCGACATAACCGGCCTCGGTCAGCGCCGTGGCGTCGGCGATGGCGAACGGGACGTTCAGCATCTTGGCCAGCGTCTGAGCCAGGTAGGTCTTACCGCAACCGGTGGGGCCCAGCATCAGAATGTTCGACTTGGTGAGCTCGACCGGCTCGCCACGGCCGTCGCGACTCTTGTCACCGGCCTGAATGCGCTTGTAGTGGTTGTAGACCGCGACCGCCAGAGTGCGCTTGGCGGTGTCCTGCCCGATCACGTAGTTCTCCAGGAAGTCCCGGATCTCGGCGGGCTTGGGTAGTTCGTCGAGTTTGACCTCGCTCGATTCGGCGAGCTCCTCCTCGATGATCTCGTTGCACAGGTCGATGCACTCGTCGCAGATGTACACCCCCGGTCCCGCAATGAGCTTCTTGACCTGCTTCTGGCTCTTTCCGCAGAACGAGCATTTGAGCAAGTCGCCGCCATCACCGATGCGCGCCATCTCGTGGGTCCCTACTTCCTTGTCCGCGTGCAACCGTCTGTTCCGGTCGCCGACAAGCCGCCTCCAAACAACGCTACCCGCAACACCCTGTGCGGTGTCGGCCGCCGGACGATACTCCCGGGCGCCGACCTGTCGAGTTTGTGCGGTCCTTGCCGACAACCACGAGCGAAGGTCCCTGGAATGACCGTACCTGTTGGGCCCGATGGAGGGCGACAACTTGGCATGTTTCCCACGACGCCGTGTCCGGATCGACCGGACGCGATGTCGTGGCCGGCGCGTCCCAGTACCGACAGCCTACGGCCACCGGGACGCCGCCGCCGAACCACTCACTTCTTCTGGGCGCTCAGCTTGCGGTAGTCGAAGACCTGATCGACGATGCCGTAATCCTTGGCCTCTTCCGCGGTGAGGATCTTGTCGCGGTCGGTGTCCTTGCGGACCTCCTCGGGGCTCTTGCCCGTGTGCCGGGCCAGGATGGCCTCCATCTGGGACCGGATCCGCTCGATCTCCGCCGCCGCGATCTGCAGGTCCGAGACCTGGCCCTGGATGCCGCCGGTGCGGGGCTGGTGGATCAGCACGCGGGCGTTGGGCAGCGCGGCGCGCTTGCCCGGAGTGCCCGCCGCCAGCAGCACCGCCGCCGCCGAGGCCGCCTCGCCGAGGCAGACCGTGGCCACGTCGGCGCGCACGTACTGCATCGTGTCGTAGATGGCCATCAGCGCGGTCACGTCGCCGCCGGGCGAGTTGATGTACATGGTGATGTCGCGGTCGGGGTCCAGCGACTCGAGCACCAGCAACTGCGCCATGACGTCGTTCGCGACGGTGTCGTCGATCGGCATGCCGAGGAAGATGATTCGCTCCTCGAACAGCTTGTTGTACGGGTTCGACTCCTTGACACCGAAGCTCGAGTGCTCGATGAACGACGGCAGGATGTAGCGCGACTGCGCGCCTCCGAACGCCTTACCGCCGAGGCCCGCACGCGGGTCGAAAAGATTGGCCATCTTCGTCTCCAAAGTCCTTGTGGGGTGTGCTTATTCGCTGCGGCCGTTACCGGCCTGGGCCTCGCGGCTGATCACGCGGTCGATGAATCCGTAGTCCAGGGCCTCCGCGGCGGTGAACCAGCGGTCGCGGTCGGCGTCGGCCTCGATCTGCTCGACCGTCTTGCCGGTGTGTTCGGCCTGCAGGCGGTTCATCTCCTCTTTGTTCTTCGCGTACAGATCGGCCTGGATGGCGATATCCGCAGCGGTGCCGCCGATGCCCGCCGACGGCTGGTGCATCATGATCCGCGCGTGCGGCAGGGCCAGACGCTTGCCCTTCGCACCGGCGGTCAGCAGGAACTGGCCCATCGAGGCCGCCAGGCCCATACCGATGGTCATGACGTCGCACTCCACGAACTGCATGGTGTCGTAGATGGCCATACCGGCCGAGACCGATCCGCCGGGCGAGTTGATGTAGAGCGAGATGTCGCGCGTCGGATCCTCGGCCGACAGCAGCAGCATCTGGGCGCACAACTTGTTGGCGATGTCGTCGTTGACGTCGGTGCCCAGGAAGATGATTCGTTCCCGCAGCAGGCGCTCGTAGACCGAATCACTCAGGTTGAGCCCAGAAGTTGGGGATGTCATTAACGGATACCTGCCCTCTCTCACCGGCTCGCTGCTTGCAAGCACGCAGTCTCTATCCAACGTGCGATCTCCCGTGGGCACGTCGTCCGGCGTCACCCGAACCGCCCCTCCGCTCGACCGCATATCTGATTCGCTGACACAAACCCTAACGAAGCAGGGCGGCACCGAACTCCCGGTACCGCCCTGGCTTCGCTCACAGCGCAACTTCGCCGCGCATTCCTTCTATCACTCGGCGGTCGCGGTAGTCGTCTCCGCGGCCTGCTCGTCCTGTCCCTCGTCCTCGGAATCGGCAGCGCCGCCGAACATTTCGTCGGTGTCCACGGTGTTGCCCGCGGTGTCGGTGACCGTCGCCTGGCCGACCACACCGGCCAGCGCCTTGCCGCGGCGCACGTCGGCGAAGATCGCGCCGAGCTGACCGGCCTGCTGGATCTGCTGGATGAACTGCTCCGGCGACAGGCCGTACCGCTGCGACTGGAACAGGATCCGCTCGGTCAGCTCGTCCTGGCCGACCTGGGTGTCCTCGGCGTCGGCGACCGCGTCCAGCAGCAGCTGGGTCTTGACCGACTTCTCCGCGGACTCCTTGGTGTCCTTGTCGAACTCCTCGCGGGAGGAGCCCTGCGCCTCGAGCGCCTCGGCGAACTTGGCCTCGTCGTGGTCGAAGCCGTGCACGGCGTCGTGCAGGACCGCGTCGATCTCGGCCTGCACCGCGCCCTCGGGCAGCGGCACCTCGGTCTGCTCGAGCAGCGACTCGAGCACCTTGTCACGGATGACGCCCGCCTGCTCGACCTTCTTCACCCGCTCGACGCGGGTGCGCAGATCGTCCTTCAGCTCGTCGATGGTGTCGAATTCGCTGGCCAGCTGGGCGAATTCGTCATCGGCCTCGGGCAGCTCACGCTCCTTGACCGAGTTCACCTTGACGGTGATGACCGCCTCCTTGCCCGCGTGCTCACCGGCGACCAGGGTGGAGGTGAACTCCTTGGACTCCTCGGCGTTCATACCTATCAAGGTCTCGTCCAGGCCCTCGATCAGCTGGCCTGAGCCGACCTCATGGGACAGGCCGGTGGTGGACGCCTCCGGAACCTCCTGGCCGTCGACCGTCGCGGACAGATCGATGGAGACGAAGTCGCCGTCCCGCACCGCGCGCTCGGCGGTGGTCAGGGTGCCGAACCGCTGGCGCAGCGACTGCAGCTGCTCCTCGATGTCGGCGTCCTCGATCGAGATCGGGTCGACCGTGACCGCGATGCTGGAGAAATCGGGCAGGTTGATCTCCGGGCGAACGTCCACCTCGGCGGTGAAGGCCAGCTCCTGGCCGTCCTCGATCTTGGTGATCTCGATCTCCGGACGGCCGATGACCTTGACATCGCTGGTGGTCACGGCCTCGCTGTAGCGGGCCGGGAGCGCGTCGTTGACGACCTGTTCCAGGACCGCGCCGCGTCCCAGCCGGGCCTCGAGCAGTTTGGCCGGGGCCTTACCCGGGCGGAAGCCCGGAATACGAACCTGACCGGCCAACGCCTTGTAGGCCCGATCGAAGTCCGGCTTCAGCTCCTCGAAGGGCACCTCGACATTGATGCGGACCCGGGTCGGGCTCAGCTGCTCGACGGTGCTCTTCACGGACATGCTCCTTGTTCGTTGTTCACTGGATGAAGGTCTTCTCTTCGTCCCCCCGGACGCATCCCGAATAGCCTAGCGGGCCCGCCTCCCCGCGCCTAAGCGGGCTCCTGCGCCTCCCCGCGGCTTCAGCGGGCCGTTCGGCGCGGAGAGACCGCCGCTTCGGACCGGCGGCAGAGTGACTCGTCACCGCTCGGACGTCCCCGGGGAGTTACCCGTGTACTCCGCGAATCAACTCCCCACTTTCACCGCGTCGGTGACGAAGACCAGGGTTTCGTTGGGTTTGATGCCGTTGCCGCCCTCGCCGTAGCCGAGGTTGGGCGGGATGATCAGCAGCCGGCGACCGCCCTGCTGGATTCCGACCAAGCCCTGATCCCAGCCGGGGATGACCTGGCCCGCGCCCAGTTGCAGCGGGAAGGGCTCGTGCCGATCGAAGGAGCTGTCCAGCTTCTTCTTGTCCGACCAGGTGACCAGTGTGTAGTTCATGCTGACCTGATCGCCGGTCTTGGCTGCCGGTCCGGTGCCGGGGATCAGATCCTTGGTCACCAGATGGGTGGGCGGATCGCAGTCGTCGGGGATGGTGATCGTCGGCGCCTGGCCGAATCCGCCGGTGGTCTTGACGTCGTCGGCGGTGCATTCGTGCCCGTGGCTCGCCGTTGGGGCGGCCTGCGCCGACGCGGCCGTCGAGGTCGCGGCGGTGGTCGAGCTCGCCGAGGACGACGAGGTGCTGCCGCTACTGCACGCGGTGAGCGCGACCGCGGCCGCCGTGACCGCCGTCGCGCCGAGGATTCTGGCCAGTGTGTGCATGCGCCGCACCCTAATCCACCATGCCGCCGCACGCCGAGCCCGGTAGCGTGGCAGCCGATATTCCGGCCCGAAGCGGGTATCTCGCACTCTGTCCGAGCCCAGCACAACTGCGTTCGAGAGGGGCACTTCGCGCATGACCGAACTGGCTTCCCAGGGTGGCGACACCTCGGCCGACAACATCGACAGCGGCGGGGGCGAAACACTCGCGCCGCGGCCTTATCGCCTGTCCGATGCTCCCGGACCGCTCGGCCGCGAGGAACTCGAGGGCCTGGACATGTGGTGGCGCGCGGCCAACTATCTGGCGGTCGGGCAGATCTATCTGATGGCCAACCCGCTACTGCGTACACCGCTGGAACCCGCGCACATCAAGCCGCGCCTGCTCGGGCATTTCGGCACCGTTCCCGGGTTGAATCTGATTTGGGCACATGCCAATCGGGCGATCCTGGCCCGTGACCTGGACGCGGTGTTCGTGGCCGGGCCGGGCCACGGCGGGCCGGGCCCGAACGCCTGCGGCTGGCTCGAGGGCACGTATTCGGAGCTGTACAGCCACATCGGCCGCGACGCCGAGGGGATGCGCGAGTTGTTCGCCCAGTTCTCCTATCCCGGCGGTGTGCCCAGTCACTGCGCGCCCGAGACGCCCGGCTCGTTCCACGAGGGCGGCGAGCTGGGCTATTCGCTGTTGCACGCATTCGGCGCTGCACTGGACAATCCGGATCTGACGGTGTTCTGCGTGATCGGCGACGGTGAGGCGGAGACCGGTCCGCTGGCGGGCAGCTGGCATGCGAACAAATTCCTCAACGCGGGCCGCGACGGGGCGGTGCTGCCGATCCTGGCGCTGAACGAGTACAAGATCGCCAATCCCACTGTGCTGGCACGAATTCCGGAGGCCGAACTGACCTCACTGCTGCGCGGATACGGCTACGAGCCGATCATCGTGGCAGGCAGCGATCCGGGCGAGGTCCATCAGGCCACGGCCGCGGCCGTGGACCGCTGCCTGGATCGCATCGCCGAGATCCAGCGCGCCGCCCGCCGAGACGGCGTCGACGATCGCCCGGCCTGGCCGATGATCGTGCTGCGCACGCCCAAGGGCTGGACCTGTCCACCCGTGGTCGACGGCGATCGGGTCGAGGGCACCTTCCGCGCCCACCAGGTGCCGCTGCCCGCCGCGCGTACCGATCCCGGGCATCGCGCGGTCCTCGAGCAGTGGCTGCGGTCCTACCGCCCGGAGGAGCTGTTCGACGAGACGGGCGCGCCGATGCCGCAGGTGCAGGCGCTCGCGCCGCCGGGGGATCGGCGGATGAGCGCCAATCCGGTGAGCAACGGCGGCACGCTCGTTCGCGATCTGCGGCTGCCGGATTGGCGGAACTACGGCGTCGAGGTGCCCGCACCGGGCGCGACCAGTCACGAGGCCACCCGGGTCCTGGGTGGCTGGCTGCGCGATGTCACCGCGGCCAATCCGGACAACTTCCTCACCTTCGCCCCGGATGAGCTGGCCAGCAATCGATTACAGGACATTCTCGAGGTGACCGGTCGCGGCTGGCAGGCCGAGATCGGCGAGAACGACGTGAAACTCGATCGCACCGGCAGAGTCGTGGAGGTGTTGTCCGAGCACATGTGCCAGGGGTTGCTGGAGGGGTATCTGCTCACCGGCAGGCACGGGGTGTTCACCTGCTACGAGGCGTTCATCCACATCGTCGATGCGATGTTCAACCAGCACGCCAAATGGCTCGATGCCAGCGCCGCGGTGCCGTGGCGACGCCCTATCGCGAGCCTGAACTATCTGCTGTCCTCGCACGTGTGGCGACAGGACCACAACGGTTTCACCCACCAGGACCCGGGATTCCTCGACGTCGTGCTGAACAAGAGTCCCTCGATCGTGCGGGTGTATCTGCCGCCGGACGCCAACACCCTGCTGTCCACCTACGATCACTGTTTGCGTTCGCGTCACTACGTGAACGTCGTCGTCGCGGGCAAACAGCCTCAGGCGGACTGGCTTTCGGTATCCGACGCCTTCGCGCACTGCACCCGCGGCATCGGCATCTGGGAGTGGGCGGGGCACAACGACGAGATCGGCACCGGCCCCGACGTGGTCCTGGCCTGCGCCGGTGACGTGCCGACGCTGGAGACCCTGGCCGCCGCGTCGATTCTTCGAGAACGACTGCCGCAGTTACGCATCCGCGTGGTCAACGTGGTCGATCTGATGCGCCTGGTGCCCCGGGAGGAGCATCCGCACGGCCTGTCCGACAGCGAGTTCGACACCCTGTTCACCGCCGATCGCCCGGTGATTTTCGCCTTCCACGGTTACCCGTGGCTGATTCACCGCCTGACCTACCGCCGGACCAACCACAGCGGCCTGCACGTCCGGGGATACAAGGAAAAGGGCACCACGACAACGCCTTTCGATATGGTCATGCTGAACGACCTGGACCGGTACCACCTGGTCATGGATGTCGTGGACCGGGTGCCCGGCCTGCGCGAGCGCGCGGCCGGGCTGCGGCAGGAGATGGTGGACGCCCGGCTGGCGGCCCGCGCCTGGACCCGCGAGCACGGGGTGGACATTCCGGCGGTCGCCGAGTGGAAGTGGCCGTATCGCACGGAGTGAGCCGCGGCCGCGGTGTCCGGAATTCGGTTGCCGCGCCGGTCGGCCGGGCGCGAAGATCGCAGGGTGTTGCTGACCATCACCTGCACCCGAGCCGAAGGCGTCGATTGGGCCGCCACCGATTTGGGCTTTCTGCTGCACAAGAACCCCGCGCGAGCGCAGGTGTTCGGGCAGTCCTACGGGTCGGCGCACGTGTTGTACCCCGAGGCGACCGAGCAGCGCTGCACCGCCGCGCTGCTGCTGGAGATCGATCCGGTCCGGCTGGTTCGCGGAAAGAGCCGTGACGCGGCGGAATTCAGCCTCGGGCAGTACGTCAACGACCGCCCGTACGCGGCGTCCTCACTGCTGTCGGTGGCGATCTCGACGGTGTTCTCCAGCGCCCTGCACGGCCGCTGCGACCAGCGGCCCGAACTCGCGTCCGCTGCGCTGCCGCTGCGCATCGAACTGCCCGCGGTGCCGTGCAAGGGCGGCCCGGACACGGCCGAGCGGATGTTCGCACCGCTGGGCTGGCGGGTCCGCGCCACCCCGATCGTCCTGGACCCGGCGTTTCCCGAGTGGGGCGAATCCCATTACGTACAACTGGAATTGACCGGCACGCTGCGTCTGGCCGAGGCGCTCTCGCATCTGTACGTGCTGCTGCCGGTCCTGGACGGCAGCAAGCACTACTGGCTCGCAGCGGACGAGATCGACAAACTGCTGCGCGCGGGTTCGGGCTGGCTCCCCGGCCACCCCGAACGCACCTGGATCACTCGCCGCTACCTGGCCCGCAAGCACGCCCTGGTCCGCACCGCCCTGGCTCGCCTGGCCGAGCTCGACGACGCCGCCCCGGAGTCCCTCGATGCGGTCGACGAGATCGATTCGGAGGACGGGACCGCCGCCGGAGAACCCGCGCGGCCCTCGTTGGCGATTACCCGGCGTGCCGCCGTGCTGCGCGCACTGCACGCCGTGGGCGCCCAGCGGGTGCTGGATCTCGGCTGCGGTGAGGGGGCGCTGCTGCGGGAACTGCTGGCGGACAGGACGTTCACCGAGATCGTCGGAGTGGACGTGTCGATGCGGGCGTTGCGGATCGCGCAGCGACGGTTGCGGCTGGACCGCGCGCCGCGCCCGGTGGCCGAGCGGATCACATTGCGGCAGGGGGCGCTGACCTATCGTGACGCCGCGCTGCGCGGATTCGACGCGGCGGTACTGATGGAGGTCGTCGAACATGTCGATCCGCCCCGGCTGGGCGCGCTCGAGCAGGCGGTATTCGGTTCCGCCGCACCGGGATCGGTGATCGTGACGACGCCGAACGGTGAGTACAACACGCTGTTCGAGACGTTGCCCGCCGGATCGTTCCGGCATCCGGACCACCGATTCGAGTGGAGCCGTGCCGAATTCGAGTCGTGGGCGCGTCGTGTGGCCGGAACGTACGGGTACGACGTACGTTTCGAGCCGGTCGGCCCGCTGGATGCGGCCTATGGCTCGCCGACGCAGCTGGCGATCTTCGGCAAGCCCGCGCGGGCTGCCGGGAAGGGAGCGGCGTGATGGTCGAACTGTCCGTCCCGGAATTGTCCCTGGTCGCGTTGGTCGGCTGCACCGGCTCGGGTAAATCCACCTTCGCGCACAAGCATTTTCCGCGTACCGCCATCGTCTCCTCCGATGCCTGCCGCGGCATCGTCAGCGACGACGAGAACGATCAGTCGGCGACCGGCGAGGCCTTCTCGCTTCTGCATCACATCGCCGGCATTCGGTTGCGCCGCGGGCTGCGGACCGTGGTCGATGCCACCAACGTGCAGCCGCACGGGCGTCAGGAGCTGATCCGCCTGGCCCGCGAACACGACGTGCTCCCGGTCGCGATCGTGCTGGACGTGCCCGACCGGGTGTGCCTGGAGCGCAACTCGCGCCGCGCCGAACGCGCCCACGTCGGCGCGCACGTGGTGACCCGGCAGCAGCGCGATCTGCGCCGCAGCCTGCGCGGGCTGGAACGGGAGGGTTTCCGCCGGGTGTACGTGCTGCGCGGCGTCGAGGAGATCGACGCGGCGAACGTCGTCGACGAGAAGCTCTGGAACGACCGGCGCGAGCTGACCGGACCGTTCGACGTGATCGGCGACGTGCACGGCTGCCGGGCCGAATTGGAGACGCTGCTGGGCGACCTGGGCTACACCATGCGACGCGACGAGGCCGGACGTCCGGTGGACGCGCAGCACCCCGACGGGCGCACGGCGGTGTTCGTCGGCGATCTGGTCGATCGCGGCCCCGACACTCCCGGTGTGCTGCGGCTGGTCATGGGCATGGTCGAGGCCGGACACGCACTGTGCGTCACCGGGAACCACGAATTCAAGCTGGTTCGCGCCCTGGACGGCCGGAAGGTCACCGTCGCGCACGGATTGGCCGAATCGCTGACCCAGCTGGAGCGCGAGGACGACGACTTCCGCAGGGCCGCACACGAATTCTGCCGCGGACTGATCGGACACTACGTCCTGGACGGCGGCAATCTCGTGGTCGCGCACGCCGGCCTGAAGCAGGAATATCACGGCCGCGCCTCGGGCCGGGTGCGCCAGTTCGCCATGTACGGCGAAACAACCGGGGAGACCGACGAATTCGGCCTGCCGGTCCGCTATCCGTGGGCGCGGGACTATCGCGGCCGGGCGATGGTGCTGTACGGGCACACCCCGACCACCGAACTGCGCTGGGTCAACAACACGCTGTGCCTGGACACCGGCGTGGTCTTCGGCGGACGTCTCACCGCCCTGCGCTATCCCGAACGCGAACCGGTATCGGTTCCGGCACAACAGGTCTGGTGCGAGCCCGCGCGCCCGCTGGCCGACGATGCCGTAACGACGGACGGTGCGACGCACCGCGATCCGGGTGTCCTGGATCTCGACGACGTCCTCGGCCGCCGCGTGGTGGAGACCCGCAGGCTCGGGCGGGTGAGCGTCCAGGAGGAGAACGCCGGCGCGGCGCTCGAGGTGATGAGCCGATTCGCCGTCGACCCGCGCTGGCTGATCTACCTGCCGCCGACGATGTCGCCCTGTGCCACAGCCGATTCCGAGAATCTCCTGGAACATCCGGCGCAGGCGTTCGAGTACTACCGCACCGAGGGCGTCCCGGCCGTGGTGTGCCAGGAGAAGCATATGGGCTCGCGCGCGATCGCCGTGCTGACCCGCTCGGCGACGATTGCCCGCGACCGGTTCGGCATCGACGACGGCAGCACCGGTGCGCTGTACACCCGCACCGGCCGCCCGTTCTTCGACGATCCGGCGCTGACCGAGGCGGTGCTGAGCCGGATCCGCGTCGCGGCCGAAAGTTCGGGCCTCTTCGCCGAATTGGATTCGGATTGGTTCGCCCTGGACGCGGAGCTCATGCCGTGGTCGGCCAAGGCGATGGGTCTGCTGCGCGAACAGTACGCGGCCGTCGGCGCGGCGGCACGGGCATCGCTCGGGGCAGCCGCGCAGATCGTCGCGGCCGCGGCCGCACGCGGTCAGGACGTCGGCGAACTCGCCGACCGCACGGCCGCCCGCCGGGCCGACGCCGACGCGTTCACCACCGCCTACGGCCGCTACTGCTGGCCGGTGGCGGGGTTGGACGGCCTGCGGCTCGCGCCGTTTCAGATCCTGGCCGCCGAGGGTGTGAATCACGCTGTGCGCGACCACGAATGGCATCTCGGCAAGCTCGACGCGTTGGCCGCCGCGGACAGCGAGCTGTTCGCCCGGACCCGCCGGATGATCGTGCGACTGTCCGACCCGGAATCCGTGGCCGAGGCGACGGCCTGGTGGACCGCCCTCACCGCGAGCGGCGGCGAGGGCATGGTGGTCAAACCGGTCGAGGCGCTGACGCACGGAACCGCCACGCGCAGCGGCCGTCCCGTACAACCCGGCGTGAAATGCCGTGGGCCGGAATACCTTCGAATCATCTACGGCCCGGAGTACCTGCGCCCCGACCAGTTGCGCCGCCTGCGCTCTCGCGGCCTCGGCCGCAAGCGCTCCATGGCCCTGCGCGAATACGCCCTGGGCCTGGAAGCGCTCGATCGCTTCGTCGCGGGCGAGCCGCTGTGGCGCGTCCACGAGGCCGTCTTCGCGGTCCTGGCCCTGGAGTCCGAACCGGTCGACCCGCGCCTGTAGCTGACGCGCGCCGACCCGGACGCGTCAGCGCGCAGCGCGTTGCGGCGCGGTGAGGTCGTAGACCGGCAGGTCACCGATCGTGGTCGGCGTGTAGTGCTGTTCGACCCACTGGGTTATCCGCGCCGCCGCGGAGGTCCGATCGCGCGAGCCGGGACCGCGCACACCCGCGGGGCGGCCGATGAAGTAGTGGATCCGGCCGTGCGCGACGTAGTCCTGGAACTGCGGCAATGTCGGCGACGGATCACCACCGGCGAAACCGCCGACCGGCATCACCGGATAACCGGCCGCGAGTTGTAGGTCCGAGGACGTCATCGACCCCACCGACGCCGCGGCCCAGGTGTGGTTCGGGCCTCCGGCGCGCAACGTCGCGATCAGCGCCGGATCGGGCGGGCCGCCGAACGGTCCCCGGTGCCCGCTGTCCGCCGGGTTCGGCGCGCCGGGGGGTGTGCCGCGGCCGTTCCGCTGCCCCGGCGCGTTCGCATTGTCGTTCGGCGGCGGGCCGAAGGGGAAATCGCCGGACCGCGTCCTGGGACCGGCCAGCACGATGCCGCCGGAATGCGCCGTCCCGATCGTCTGTAGCGAGTAGGCGACCGGACCGGCCAGCGCGGTCAGCACGGCGGCCACCGCCGCCGGCACCGCGAGGCCGGGCGACCGGGGAAGCAGCAGCGCCGCCGTGGCCACGACGCCGACGACCAGCACCGCCCAGCGCAACCACGGCACGAAATCGGGGGTGCGCGAGAGCAACAGGATCGCGGCGGCGGCGCTCAGCGCGACGGCCAGGGCCGCGGCGAACCGCACCCATGTCCGGTCGCGGGCACGCCACACCATCACCGCGCCGAGTCCGACGGTTCCGGCGACCGCGGGCGCCAGGGCCACGGTGTAGTACTGGTGGAAGATCCCCCGCATGAAGCTGAACACCAGACCGGTGACCAGCATCCAACCACCCCACAGCAGCAGTGCGGCCCGTTGCGGATCGGTCCGGGAAGCCTTGCCGCGCAGCAGGATTCCCGCGACGAGCAGCACGATGGCGGCCGGGATCAGCCAGCCGATCTGACCGCCGACCGTCTCCTGGAACATCCGGGTGATCCCGGGCGAGGACCCGAAGAATCCCCCCTTCGGCCGGGGCCCGCCCGGCGGCGGCCCGGGAAAGGGACCCGGCGACGACCCGACCCCCAGCCGGCCGAGCCCGTTGTAGCCGAGGGTCAGCTCGATGATCGAATTGTGTTCCGAGCCACCGAAGTACGGCCGCGAGGTACTCGGCCACAACTGGGCCACGAGTACCCACCAGCCCGCACCCGCGATCATCGCCACCCCGGCCGCGCACAGTTGCAGCAGCCGGGTGAGCACCCGCGGCGGCCCGGCGATCAGATAGGTCACCGCCAGCGCGGGCAGCACCAGCAAAACCTGCAATTGCTTTGCCAGAAAGCCGAATCCGACGAATACTCCGCACAGCACGAGCCACCGCCAGCGTCCGTGCTCGAGCGCGCGGGTCATCGCCCACACCGCGGCGAGCATCAGGAATACCAGCAGCGCATCGGGGTTGTTGAAGCGCAACATCAGCGCCGCGACCGGAGTGGCCGCCAGCGCGAGCCCGCCGAGGACACCCGCGGCGCTGCCGTGCGTGCGCCGCAGCGTCGCCCACAGCAGCGCCACCGAGGCGATGCCCAGCAGCGCCTGCGGCAGCATCATGCTCCACGGATGCATGCCGAACAGCCGCGCCGAGATCTCCATCGGCCACAGCGAGGCCGGGGTCTTGTCGACGGTGATCGAATTGCCCCAGTCGGAGGAACCGAAGAAGAACGCCTTCCACGAATGCGCACCGGACTGCACCGCGGCCGCGTAGAACGAGTTGGCCCACCCGTTGACGCCGAGATTCCACAGGTAGGCGACCGCGGTCCCGGCCAGCAGCAGTGCCACGGCCAGATTTTCCCCGCGCAGGAGGCGTCGCCCCTGGCGGGCGGGTGGACTGCTCGGCACACTCGGCGCGATCGCGGTGTCGGTCATGGCGACCAATCATGGACCATCTGCCCAGGCCGGGGCTGGGACCCCGCTGAGAACAAGCTGGGAGCCGCCTTTCCGGCCCGCGTTCACCCTGGTCACAGGCCGCGGCCGCGATCCCGTGAGATCCCGGCCACGGCCTGTGACCGATTCGGTATCAGTCGGCGTACAGCCGCTCCCCCTGGGCGGCCAGCGCCATCTCGGCGGTCGCGGGCTGCGGGTCGACCGCGTCGGCGGCGACCATCTCGCTCGCGGCCCGCTCGCTGCGGATCGCGGCGGCGGGAACGGCGTTGCGGAACACCCAGCGCAGGGCGACGAACCGGATCAGGGTGGCGACCAGATTCGCGACCACCAGCACCAGCAACTGCGCGTGCACGGACGCGCCGGGAACCCAGTGGTGCAGAACGAACAGCGAGCCGCTGGTCAGGAACCAGGTGAACGCGAAGATCAACAAACCCTGCACCTGGTGTGAGACCGCCTTGGCCGAGCCGCGCACACCGAAGGTGAACGCCCGGTTCGCCGCGGTATTGCCGACGGCGGTGATCAGCAGCGCGAGGAAGTTCGCGGCCTGCGGTCCGGTCAGCGGCTGCATCACCAGATACAGCAGCATGTAGGCCAGCGTCGAGATCACCCCGATGATGCCGAATCGCACCAACTGCCCGACCATGCCCAGCGGCACCCCGTCGACCAGCGGCTCCCGGCCGATGGCCGCGCGCAGCTCGTTCACCGGCAACGTTCCCTTGGCCAGCCCCTTGCTGACCCGCCAGACACCCTCCAGATCCTTGCGCGCGGTGTCCACGATGTTGACGCTCGAGTTCGGATCATCGATCCAGTCCACTGGGACCTCGTGAATCCGCAACCCGGCACGCTCCGCCAGCACCAGCAGCTCGGTATCGAAGAACCATTCGCCGTCCTGCACCAGCGGCAGCAGCTTGCGCGCCACATCGGTGCGCATCGCCTTGAACCCGCACTGCGCGTCGGAGAACCGCGCCTGCAGCGAGGCCTTGAGGATCAGGTTGTAGCAGCGGGAGATGAATTCCCGCTTGGGCCCGCGCACCACACGCGAGGACTTCGCCAGACGGGTGCCGATCGCCAGGTCCGAATGTCCGGACACCAGCGGCGCGACCAGCGGCAGCAGTCCGTTCAGATCGGTGGACAGGTCGACGTCCATATAGGCGACGACCTGCGCGTCCGATGCCTCCCAGACCGCACGCAACGCACGGCCGCGGCCCTTGCGGTCCAGATGCACCACCCGCACGCCGTCCAGTTCGGCCGCCAGATAGTTCGCGACATCGAGGGTGGCATCGGTGGACGCGTTGTCGGCGATGGTGATCCGCGCGCTGAACGGGAAGCCGTCGCCGAGGAACTCGTGCAACCGGCGCACGCAGACGCCGAGATCACGTTCCTCGTTGTACACGGGAACAACCACATCCAGGACGGGCGCGGTGACGGCCGCGCCCGCGCGGGCCGAAGCGGTAACGGTCGAAGTCTCGGTCATGTCATCAAGATTCGCGGGTCCGCCTTGGCGGGCACTGGATCGCAGCTGCGAGATCGCTGGGAGCCGATTTCGCTCTCGGCCTGCGGCTATTGCGGGCGAGTGCGCGGCAGCACGACGGTGAAGGTCGCCCCTTCGCCCGGGGCACTGTCCACACGCACGGTACCGCCGTGCGCGGTCACCAGGGCCTGCACGATCGACAGCCCCAGTCCGCTCCCGCCGCTGGACCGCGCGCGGGAGGCGTCGGTGCGGTAGAAGCGTTCGAAAACGCGCGCGGCCGCCTCGGGCGACAGCCCCGGCCCTTTATCGCTCACCTCGATCCGCACGTCATCCTGGCCGGGCGTCAGCCGCACCGTCACCGGCGTGCCCGGCGGCGTGTGCGCCATCGCGTTGCCGACCAGATTCGCCAGCACCTGCCGCAGCCGGGCCGCGTCGCCGGCCACCTCGAGCGTCCCCGGCCCGGACCGAATATCAAGTGCGACAGGGTGATTCGGGCCGTCCTGGTTGGCGTCCATCGCCTGTGCGCCGTGCACCACGTCACCGGCCAGTGCCAGCAGATCCACCGGGACCGATTCCAGCGGCCGTTGCGCGTCCATGCGGGCCAGCATCAGCAGATCCTCCACCAGCAGGCCCATCCGCCCGGCCTCGGCCTCGATGCGTTCGAGCACCAGCGCCGGATCCTGACTCGCGCCCTGGCGATACAGTTCGGCGAATCCCCGGATGGTCGTCAGCGGGGTGCGCAGTTCATGACTGGCATCCGCGACGAACTGCCGCATCTTGGCCTCCGAACGCCGCGCCGCCTCCTCCGAGGCCTCGGTCGCGGTGACGCCGTGCTGGATCTGGGTGAGCATCACATTGAGTGAACGAGCCAGGTGATCGACCTCGGTGTCCACGTCGCGCACCGGCACGCGACGGCTCAGGTCGCCCCCGGCGATCGCGGCCGCGGTCTCCTCCACCTGGCTCAGCGGGCGCAGGCTGCGCCGCACCACCAGATAGCCGCCGGCACCGAGCAGGACCAGCGCGCCCACACTGGTGGCGATCTCGAAGCCGATCAATTTGGACACGGTGTCGACATTGTCGGTGAGCGGCAGGCCGATGATGGTCGAGCCATGGCTGTTGGTGGTCAGCAGAACTCGCCAGTTGGTGTCCGAACCGTCTGAGGAAGGGACCGTTACCGGCGTGTGCGCTTTCAGCCCGGACAGTTTCGGCATCGATGCGGTCTTGTCGGGCTGGATGCGATACAGCTCTCCCTCGGGCCCGCGGCGCAGTTCGAAGAAGCGGTGCGGCTGGTCGGCCGAGCCGAGTTTCGGCGGCGGCGCGGTCGCATCGGCGGGAACCCAGGTCATCTCGCCGTCGGCGGTGCTGATCAGCTTCATCGGCGTAGGCCGGGCCCAGCTGTGCGCGGCATCGAACAGCTGCTCGTCGGTGCGGTCGGTCAACGACTTCGACAGGGCGGAGGTCACCGCGATTCCGGAGACGGCCAGAACGGCTCCGGCCAGGCTCACCATGGCGACGACCAGTGCGATTCGCAGCGGGACCGCCGATACGCGGCGCCCGAGCATCGCGCGGGTGCGCCGGAATACGGTAGTCACCGCCCTATCTCTACCGAGCGAAGCTGGGAGAATCCTGCAAGCCGACTGGGCGTTTGCTGCAGGCGCGTCAGCCGGGTGCGAGATGTTCGGCGAGACGTTCCAGACAGGGGCGCTGACCCGCGCTCAGCTTGTCCCGGGCGACGGTGGTGTCGAACCATTCGGCGCGATCGACCTCCGGAAACCGTTGCGTCCGGCCGGATCGCGGCGGCCATTCCATCTCGAACATTCCCGGATTCACCTGTGCGGTATCGAGATTCGCCTCGACCGCCCATACGGTCAGCTCTTTCCTGCTGCCGCCGCTGCCGTAGCGGACCTCGCCGAGATCGATCCACTCCCCTTCCGGCACCGGCAGTCCCAGCTCCTCGGTGAATTCCCGGCGCGCGGCCACCCGCGCGACTTCGGATCCGGGATCGTATTCTCCCTTGGGAATCGACCAGGCACCCAGGTCCTTGCGTGCCCACAGCGGCCCGCCCATATGCCCCAGCAGCACCTCGATTCCCGAGGTACGGCGGAACAGCAGGACGCCGGCGCTGAATCTCATGTCCGGAGTCTATATTTCGCGCTCGGGGTCGTACCGGCCGCTCGAGATTCCCGCCGGATCCGGTCGAACATCTTCCGCATGTTCGGGCCGATCTCGGCGAGTTCGAGGAACGGCACACCGGCGGCCGCACCGTCGAGATACGCGAACCGCATTTCGCCGAACATATCGCCCTGCTGCACGATCTCGATGCCGCGCGAGCGAGCGGCCGCCACCGCCGCATCGAAATCCGCGGGCTCGGAACAGATGTGGTGCAATCCCGGTCCGGACCGGTCGAGGAATTCGGAATAGATGGACACTCCGCGCACCGGTTGAATCAGCTCCAATTGCACTGCGCCCCGATAAGACAGCCCGATATGCGCGGTGAAATCCGCGGGTTCGCCGCGGTAGGAACAGGTTTCGGGACCGAAGTGCACATCCGGCATCCGGGTCCAGGCCCGCACGCCGAAACAGGCGCTCAGGAATTCCTCGGTCGCGGCGATATCGGTCACCACCCAGGCAACCTGTGTGATCGCCTCGCCACCGAGGGCATTGTCGAAATCGGTCACACCGGTGACCCTACGATGAGGTGATGGCCGGACCGAAGCGAGTGATCCTCGCCCTGGGCAGCGGTGGCGCCCGGGGGTACGCGCACGTGGGCGTCATCCGGGAGCTGCAGGCGCGCGGGTTCGAGATCGCCGGTGTGGCCGGATCGTCGATGGGCGCGTTGGTGGGCGGCGTGTTCGCTGCCGGGAAGCTGGAGGACTACGCGGACTGGGCGACCACGCTGAACCAGTTCGAGGTGGTGCGCCTGCTCGATCCCTCGTTCTCCGAACCCGGCGCGATCCGCGCGGCCAAGATCCTCGGCCGCATCCGGGAAATGCTGGGCGACACCGTCATCGAGGAACTCCCGATCCCGTACACCGCCGTCGCCACCGATCTGACCAGCGGCCGATCGGTGTGGTTCCAGCGCGGGCCGGTCGACACCGCGATCCGCGCCTCGATCGCGATCCCCGGAGTCATCTCCCCGCTGGTGATCGGCGAGCGGGTGCTCGCCGACGGCGGCATCCTGGACCCGCTCCCGGTGGTACCGACCCTGGCCATCCAGGACGCCGACATCACCATCGGCGTCAGCCTCACCGGCAACGATCCGATCGCCGAGACCCCGCAGCACGCGACCGCGCCCAAGGAACCGGGCGCGATCGACGAATGGATGGACCGCATCCGCCGCGGCGCCGCCCAGATGACCTCGACCATCATCGACCGCTTCGGCGGCACCCCGCAGATCATCGGCGACCCCCACCACCGCGTAGCCGAAACCTCCCCCGCCGCCCCGAAACTGGGCCGCGTAGACCTGCTCAACCGCTCCCTGGACGTCATGCAGGCGGCCCTCACCCGCCACCAACTCGCCGCCCAACCCCCCGACCTGCTGATCGAAATCCCCCGCTCGATCTGCCGCACCCTGGACTTCCACCGCGCCGCCGACGTCATCCCCGCCGGCCGCGAAATAGCCGCCGCGGCACTGGATGCCGCGGGTTTGCGAGGACCGTCGGCAGCACCACCGGAACCACGAAATCAGCAGGAGATCACCGCGCCGGAATCGGCCCCGGAGTCCGGAGTGACCGGATCTCGTTGAGCGGCAAGGAATTACACTCGGGATCCCGGACGATACTCGAGCCGATATCCCAGCCTCCCGCCAATCCGGACACTGGGCCGATGGCTCTCGACAGACCGTCGATTACCCAGTCAACGGGCCGGCGGCCCGAATCGCGCCACGCGCATGATCGGCGTACTCAACCTCGCCTTCGCCGGCACCATGACTCGACCTGGATCATGCCCTGAGGCAGGGTTGTTCCGAGCGGGCCGTTGCGCATATGCCTGTCGCATGTGTCCGCATGGACACTTGGACGCCTCGGGGGCATTCCCGGCCAGGAGTGAGACGGGGAGGCTTTGGGGGACGACACCGGTGTCTTGCGTCAACCACTTGGCAGGATCCAGCTGGTCAGCGAGGCAACGCCACGGATCTTCAGGCACAGAACACTGGTCGCGGTGATTCACCGCATGTGCATGTGGAAGGGTGTCCATTCTGTGTCCAGGAGATTGTGGAGCTGGGCCCACGCCGTCACGTCACCTGAGATCACGGTCGGGTCTTCTGTGCCGGTGAGCTGTGCGGGGTTGGCCTCGATGATGACGTCCGCATCGGACGCGAGCCCGTTCTCGACGTGGAGCACGCGATTGCGGATGCGAACGGTGAGCTCCCTGCCGCCGTCGGCCGGGCGGATTCCGACGGCCAGGTTGACTCCTTTCGCTTTCTCTGCGTCCAGTTGGTACCGCCAGCGGCGGACCGTGTCCGCGACCGGCAGGTCGACCGACAACAGCCGCCCGAATGCGGCGAGGATCTGCGCGGGATCCACTGTCCCTTCGAGTTCGAGCGCGCCGGTGAGATACCACGACCGTGCGATCGGGTTGAGTTGCTGGTAGCCCAGTGCTCGAAGCGCCGCGGCTTTCACCAGGCGCGCATCCTCGTTGTCCGGGTCGGCGCGCAGCGCGATCTGAGCGAGCTCGGCCGCAAGTTGGTGGTCGCCCGCTGCATGGTCTGCTTTCGCCGCATCCAGGACCTTGTCGAGGCCCCCCATCAACTCGGTGAGGCGTGCGGCCTTGTGTGCGGGCGGGGACGGGAACAGGTCGGTCGAGTCACCGCTGAACCAGCTCACCGACCCGGTGAAGAACTCCGGGACGGCGGTAATCGGTGTCCCGTACAGGGGCACCGTGTACGGCGGGTCCCACGTCTCCTCGGGCAGATCCTTCAACGCATGCTGCAACTCGACGGGCGTGTAGCCCTTGTTGATCAGCCGGATCGACTGATCCCAAAGGTACTTCGTCGCGTCGATGTACTTTTTCACGTGGTCCGCGATCACATCCTTGCCGTGAATAGGTCGCAGATGAGAGCCGACCAGCCACTCGGGCTTCACCTGCAGGACCTTGTTCAGCGCGGAAATGTAGTTGTCCGGAATGCGCGGCTTGGAACCGCGGATGCTGTGCAGGTTCGGGATACCGGTGAAGAACTCGTCGGCGATCGCGATCAGGTCGAACTCCGGGATATGCAGGCCGAACTCGCTGATCGCCTCACCGCCGGTGTAGAACGCGGTCAGTTCCAGGCCTGCCACGGTGAGCGTGGTGTCTTCGGATAGGAACTTCGTCGGCGGAATGTACGCCGGCGTGCCTCCGCCGCGAATCAGCCCGATGCCGTGGTGATGCATTTCTTCCGGGCCGAGGAAAGCGCCACCGAAGTACCCGGCACCCATGGCTTGGCGTTGCAGCAGCTCGCCGAACTCGTTGGCCATTTCCTCGAGGAAGTTCGACCAGGCGTAGATGTCGACCTCACCGGCGGCCACTGCGGCCGGATCCACGATTGCTGCTGCTCCGTTGTAGTGGTCCGCGTGGTGGTGGGAGTAGAACACTGCCTTGATCGGCTTGTCCGAGATCTTCTTGATCTCTGCTGCGATGAACTCGCCCGCTTCGCGGTTGATGCCGGCGTCGTAGATGATCAGGCCCTCGGGTGCATCGATGATGATGCTGTCTCCGATGAGGCCGTCCGGGCAGTACACCGTCCATACGGGCAGGTCACCGCACTGATAGGTGCCCTGCTGTTCGACGGTCAGTCGACGATGCTCCAAGAAATAGTCCGGCCAGGAGCGTTCGACATCGTATGGATTAAGCATCCCGCCCTCCTTCGCTATGCGAATCTCGCGGGAGATCGCGACCGAAATTTCCACACCGGTATTGCGTGCCCGCGGGTCGTTGTGGAAGTCGCTCCAGGGGTCAGGATAACTCCGCACGAACGACCGCGGTACCCGCCGACTGGACGGTGCAAGGGAGGCGACCAGGCGGGCGGCGTCGTGTTCAGAGACGCCGCGCCCACCACGGCGCCGGCGCCTCAACGAGACCGACGTCTACTACAGTCGCCCGGACGTCGACTTCATGAAAACCGTTGAGTGCCTGAGAGTCCGGCGGCGTGACGGATTCGCGGAGATCACCTGCGAGCCGCCGTCCGGCGCCGATACTCACCGAGCTGGTGACGTGATCGCGAAACGCGAGACGAAACGTCCAACTGTCGGAGCCGGAACAGGCCGACGCCGCGATGGCGCTGCTGTCCTCGGTCGGGATGATCGAGCTTGCGAAGGTCGAGAAGGCCCGAACTCGATACCAGCATCCTGAGCACGACAACGTCCTCATCGCGATCGACGTCGTCACGGGCCGACAGAAGCCCGAGGGGGCCTGTAGTGGCTGGTAGATCGCGAAATATGGTCGGGATGACAGGATTTGAACCTGCGACCCTCCGCTCCCAAAGCGGATGCGCTACCAAGCTGCGCTACATCCCGGAGGATCCGTGTGGACCACAGAGCGGGCGACGGGAATCGAACCCGCACCATCAGCTTGGAAGGCTGAGGTTCTACCATTGAACTACGCCCGCAGGCACACGACACCGACGGGATCGCCTCGATGTCGTCTGCGTCTGAGACTGTACCGAACCTCACTTCGGAAATGCCAATCGCCCGGTCGGCCGCGCTGCCGGGGCACCGAGATCGAGCCCGGGGACGAGCCCGGATCGGACGCGCCGACCGGTGAGCGAGACGGATATCACAGCGATGACCGCCCAGGTGGGCCAGGGCCGCTCGGCGAGTCGCGAGAGACACGCTGGCTGTGGGTGTAACACGGCGTCCGTCGGGACGATGACCTATGCGTTGCCATTCGCCGAATTCCGGAAGAGGTTGGAAAACAGCATTTTTCGGAGTCGGCCGGCTTGCTAGGATCCTTTTTGCCGGACGGGGGTATCTGGAAAGGGGGCGGTGAGCATGCACCGAGTTCGGTGGAGCGGACCGCATAGCACTAGGCACGATCCGGAGGGTTTGGGTCCGGAGAGCACAGTCGGCGCGCCCGGCGCGCCCCGTGACGTCTGTACGAGGTGAGCGCCATGCTCGCCGACATCGATCCGGTGACCGCCGCCGCGGTCACCACGACGTCCCGGTCCTGGGTCTCCGCGGTCTACCCCGGCAGTGGGCTGACGATTCAGCCGACACATCTCGAGCGGGTCTTCGCCTCGATCATCAACGAACTACTCGATCTGGCGCGCTCGGAGCCGTTTCCGGTCCGACCGGCCCGCGGCATCGGGCGGCGACTGGCCGAGGCGCCGTTCGATCGCACCCGCATGCTGGCTCCCGCCAGCCGCGCGCTGCTCGGCTTCGCACCCGGATGTCCCGGCTCGCTCGTGGCCACCCGCTGGCCGCTGGTGGCCAGCCACGCCATCGAAAGCTACGCCGAGGCGCTGCAGCAGCAGGCCCTCGCGCAACAGGAGGCCAACCTCGAGGAGCGGGTCTCGGTCCGGGTCCAGGAGATCGCGGAGCTGCACCACCAGCTGCGGCACGAGGCCACTCACGACGCGCTCACCGATCTGGCCAACCGGTCCCTGTTGCAGGAGCGGGTGCGCCTGATGGCGGCCGACCGCTCACGCGGCGTCGGCCTGCTACTGATCGACGTGGACGACTTCAAGCGGATCAACGACGGTTACGGACACAGCGTCGGCGACGAAGTGCTGGTGGAGATTTCGCGTCGGCTGCGCGTCACCTGCCCGCAGGACACGGTCGTGTGCCGGTACGGCGGCGACGAATTCGTGCTCGCGCTCTCGGCCCGCCGCAACACTGTCGAGGAAGTGGCGATGCGTGTGCTGGCCGCGCTGAACGATCCGGTGCCCACCGCCTCGGGCCCGATTCCGGTGTCGGCGAGCGTGGGTACCTCGTACTGCCCGCCCGGACGCGCCTGTGAGTTCTCCGACCTGCTGCGCAACGCCGACCGAGCCATGTATTCGGCGAAAACGGCGGGTAAGCGGCGGTTCGCGGTCGCCGAGCCGGAGGACGAGGAGTCCGAGCCGGGAATGTCCATCTCCGCGCGGCTGCGGTACGACGTGGCCGTCGCGGGATAAGGGCAGCCGGGAGGCCGTTCGAGCCGCGTACGCTGGACGGGGTGATGATACTCGTGGTCATCCTGGTCGTCGTCCTCGTGGCTTTCCTGGCGGTGAGCTTCGCCGGGCGCAATACCGCCCGGGACAATCGAGCGACTCAGCTCGCCGATGCCAAGGCCGACGCCCGTCGGCTGATCGAACGTCTCGGCGGGCAGGTCTACAACCTCACGGGCACCGATCAGGCTTCCAAACAGGCCCTCGCCGACGCCGGTGAGCGGCTCAACGCCGCCGGTTCGCAGATCGATCAGGCGGCCACCGTCGCCCAGGCCCACCTGGCGAAGGAGACCGCCCTGGAGGGTCTCTACTACGTACGGGCCGCGCGGACCGCGATGGGCCTGGATCCGGGCCCGCCGGTTCCCGAACTCGACGGGCAGCGCTCGGCCGGACAGGTCTCGGAGGATCGCGCGGTCGATTTCGACGGCCGTCGCGTGCAGGCCTCCCCCACGCCCTCCCCGCAGACCCCGAACTACTACCCGGGCGGCCGGGTCGCCGGACGTCCCGTCCCGGCCGGCTGGTACTCCGAGCCGTGGTGGAAGACCGCGCTCGTGGCCGGGGCCTGGGGCGTGGGCTCGGCGTTGTTGTTCGACACGCTGTTCCACGGCATGTCCGGTGTGGGATACGGCGCCGCCGGGTTCGAGGGCGGCTACGGCTCCGGTTACGACGACGGATTCGCCGCCGGACAGGACTATCAGGCCGGTTATGACCAATCCGGTTACGACAACGGCGGATTCGACCAGGGCGGTTACGACAACGGCGGCGGCTTGGACAGCGGCGACTGGGGCGGCGGATTCGACGGCGGCGGCGACTGGGGCGGCGGCGGATTCGACGGCAGTTTCTGACCGCGCATTCGCGGCCGCCGTGCATCGGCTACTTCGCGGCGGCCGGTCCCGGGGAGGAGGACCGCGCCCGCGCGAGTTCGGTGATCGCGCTCGTCGCGTGCCGGTCGAACCTGTCCCGTGAGACGTCCAGCGCACCGTCCAGCCAGGGCCGGTACAGAAACGCCAGCGCGCCGAAGATGGCGTGCGCATTGAGCCGGATATCGATCTCGTCCGGCGGATTCTTCCGCTTCTGGCCGCCGGCCAGACTCAGCGCGATCGGCTCGGTGAATTCGACGATGAGCTGATTGCCGCGTTCAGCCAGCGCCTGAGTCGCCTGGGATTCCACGAACATGATCCGCCCGCGCCGCGGATCCTCGTCCATGTAGTCGGTGAAGCGCGACACCACGTGCGCGAAGACCCGCTCCGGCTGGGGCGGCGCGTCGGCCAGCGCGGCGAGCAGGCGATCCCGGGCGCCGAGGACCACCTCGTCGAGGATATCCAGTTGCAGCGCACCGAGATTCGCGAAGCTCTCGTAGAAGTATCGCTCGGTCAGCCCAGCGGCACGGCATACCGCCCGCATGGACATCTCCGCCGCCCCGATGGTCCCCATCAGTTCCAGCCCGGCGTCGAGCAGCTGCCTGCGGCGGGTGGCGGTGCGGTCGGCGGGCTCACGTCCCCGCCAGCGCCGTGGCTCGCCCTTGGGCTCCTCGGGGGCGGTCTGCATGTGTGTCCTCTCACAACATTTCACCGGGCAGATGTTGACATCACACGCTGTTGACAGCATGTGATGTCGATATTTATCCTGGTCAGTGTAACCCCCCGCGATTCCAGCGAATTCAGGGCTCTGCCTATACCTTTCGGAATTCGAGCATTTCGAGGAGAAGCCATGAAGTTCGGCCAGGCAGCACAGTCGGTGGTGCTGAGCATCCTGCGTCCCGGCGGGCTGTTGTCCGAGGTGCAGATCCAGCGCCAAGCACAGCTCACCGGATGGAGCACTCGAAACGCACTCGCGCGCTTACAGGCTCGCGGCCTGATCGTCGCCATCCCCTACAAGGGCTGCTGGCAGATCAGCGATCGCGGCCGCGACCTCGCCCTGACCAGCCGGGCTCCGTACTGAGCGAATTGATCGCCGGCGATGCCCCGGTGAATCGTCAGCCGGGCTGGCAGGCCGGGCACCAGAACAGATTCCGGCCGTCCAGCACCGAGTGCAGGACGGTCGAATGGCACAGGCGGCAGGGATCCCCGGCCCGGCGGTAGACATAAGTACGCGGTTTTCCCTCGGCGTACGACGGTGCGCCGTGGTCGTGTTCGCGGCGCACGACGACGATCTTGCCGCGCCGCACCCCGACCCGCATCAACTCGACCAGATCCTCCCAGAGCCGATCCCATTCGGCCGAGCTCAGCTCGCGGCCGGGCCGATGCGGTGAAATCCCGTGCCGGAACAGCAATTCCGCGCGGTAGACGTTGCCGACTCCGGCCAGCACCTTCTGATCCATCAGCAACGCGCCCAGCGGGCGTGCCGAACGGCGGATGCGCTCCCAGGCCAGGGCGGGATCGGCGTTGCGGCGCAACGGATCCGGGCCCAGTCGAGCGGTGAGCGCGGCGACCTCCGGCTCGTGCAGCACCTCGCAGGCGGTCGGCCCGCGCAGATCGGTGCCGTACAGCTGCGCACCGGCGCGACCGGCTCCGGCCATCCGCATCCGCACCTGCCCCACCGGATCGCCCAGTGCCCCGGCGAATTCGGAGAAGGTCCCGTACAACCCCAGGTGCACGTGTACCACCAGGCCCGAATCGTAGTGGTGCAGAAGGTGTTTCCCCCATGCCTCGGCACGTACCAGCACCCGGCCGTCCACCAGCGCGGCCCCCTCGGCGAACCGGCCCTGCGGACTGGATACCCGCACCATTCCCCCGGCGAACCGCTGATGATGCAGTTTCGCCAGCCGATGCAGCGTATGCCCCTCCGGCATGACCCGTCCTCACCTCATCGTTCACCGAGACCGACCGCGCACGCGCCACGAACGACCGCACCCCGCCGGGCTCCGTGAGGAGTTCCGTGGACGGGGTGCGAGCGATTCCTGGTGGCGGGGTCAGCCGGCCGCTGAAATCTCCGGCGCCTTACCGGTCTTCTCGTATTCGGAGATGATATCGATGCGCCGCTGGTGCCGCGGCTCGTCCGACCACGGAGTGGCCAGGAAGGCGTCGACGATGGCCAGCGCCTCGGGCAGCGGGTGCATCCGGCCGCCGATGCCCATCAGCTGAGCGTTGTTGTGCTGACGGGCAAGCTGCGCGGTCTCCACACTCCAGGCCAGTGCGCAGCGCGCGCCCGGCACCTTGTTCGCGGCGATCTGCTCGCCGTTTCCGCTACCGCCCAGCACGATGCCGAGGCTGCCCTCGTCGGCGACCACGCGGCGGGCGGCATCGATGCAGAACGCCGGGTAGTCGTCGGCGGCGTCGTATTCGTGTGCGCCGCAGTCGACCACTTCGTGGCCGGCCTGCTTCAGGTGATCTTTGATGTGGTTCTTCAGCTCGAAGCCGGCATGGTCGGCACCCAGGTATACGCGCATGGCAGCGATTGTGTCAGGCCCCGCGCATCGCTCCGACGCGGGGCCGACGGCGAAATTTCTATAGAGTTCACGGCATGCAGCCCGAGCACCACCCGCCGCCCTCGACACCGCAGCAATCACCGGGCTGGAACCCGGTCACCGGCATGTCGGGGTGGGATCCGCGGCTGGGCCCGCCCGGCTGGTCACCGCAGACGCCCTACACACCACCGCAGCCGCCGCTGGTGCAGCACGCCCGGGGACTGTCGCCGTACGGTATGCCCGCCCGGCACAGCTGGGAGATCCCGATGTTGATCATCGTGATCGCGGTGACCGTGCTGTCCTATCTGGTGACCTCGGTTCTGGTGCTGCTCGGCGTGATCAACTACTACACGCTGGCATTGCTGGCAGCGCCGATCCTGCTGTGGTTCGGCCGCGGCGCGAATTACGCGATGCAGCGCGTCAACGCGGTGAAGATGTCGCGGACCCAGTTCCCGGAGGGCTACCGAATGGTGGCCGAGGCGGCGGCGCGCTACGGCATGCCCACCCCGCCCGAGGCCTATGTGGTGCTGGGCAACGGCCAGATCAACGCCTTCGCCTCCGGCCACGGCTTCCGCCGCTACGTCTGTGTGTACAGCGATATGTTCGAGGTCGGCGGGCGGGCCCGCGACCCGGACGCGCTCGCGTTCATCATCGGCCACGAGGTCGGCCACATCGCCGCCGGGCACACCTCGTACTGGCGCAATCTCGGCATGTTCCTGGTGCCGTTCCTGCCGATCCTCGGCAACGCGCTGATCCGCACCCAGGAGTACACCGCGGACAATCACGGCTACTGCAACCGGCACATGGGCGCACCCGGCGCGATGCGCGTGCTGGCCGCCGGAAAGTATCTGAACGCGCTGGTCGACATCAACGAGATGGCCGACCGGGCCCCGCAGGAGAAGGGCTTGTTCATCTGGGTGGCCAATGCGATGTCCTCGCACCCGGTGCTGACCTGGCGCATCTGGGCACTGCGCGACCGCAGCAGGCACGGGAAACTGTTCCTGCGACCCAGCGCACCGAACCCGGTGCAGCACAACGGGTCTCATCTTCCCGGCTACCTGCCGCCCGGGCAGCACGCCGAGATTCCGAGCAACGTGCGCTGACCGCGCGGAACCCGCCGCCGATCGAACCGCCGCTCCCGCACCGGGTTCCGCCCCGCGGTCGGTCGCGACAGCACGGGGCGCACCGCATTGCGATGCGCCCCAAGGCTTTTCAGTCGAAGACCGGCCCCTCGGTGCGGGTCCGCTTGAGTTCGAAGAAGTGCGGGTAGGAGGCCAGCGCCACCGCGCCGTCCCACACCTTCCCGGCCTCCTCGCCGCGCGGGATGCGGGAGATCACCGGGCCGAAGAAGGCCACGTCGTTGATGTGGATGGTGGGGGTGCCCACGTCGGGGCCGACCTTGTCCATCCCGGCGTGGTGGCTCTCGCGCAGCGCCTCATCATACTCGGTGCTGGTGGCGGCCTCGGCCAGTTCCGCGGGCAGGCCCACCTCGGCGAGGGACTCCGCGATCACCACGGCGAAGGTCTCGGCGCGGTCCTCGCGTTCGTACTCGTCCTTGCGGTTGTGGATGCGGGTGCCCATCGCGGTGTACAGCGGGGCGAGTACCTCGTCACCGTGCTTCTGCGCGGCGGCGATGGCCACCCGCACCGGTCCCCAGGCGGACTTCATCAGCTCCACATACCGCTCGGGCAGACCCTCACGTCCCTCGTTGAGCACCGCCAGGCTCATCACGTGGAAACGAGCCTCGATATCGCGGACCTTCTCGACCTCCAGAATCCAGCGGGAGGTGATCCAGCACCAGGGGCACAGCGGATCGAACCAGAAGTCCACCCGGTCCTTGGCGCCGGTTGTCGCATCGCTCACGTCGCAGTCGTCTCGAAAGTTCGGGGCGGTGGTGCACCACCACCGTCAATTCTGATCAACCACGGAAAGTTCCGGATATTTCCCGACCGTGTCGGTGCCTGGCAGTAGGGTCGGACACGACCTGGTCACCGTCGCACGGAGGGTTCCATGAGCACAGATTCCAGGTTCGTCATCGTCGGCGGCGGGCTCGCCGCAGCCAAGATCGCCGAGAATTTGCGCTCGGGCGATTTCGCCGGTGCGCTGACGTTGATCTCCGCGGAGAACCATCTTCCGTACGAGCGTCCGCCGCTGTCCAAGGAACATCTGCTGGGCAAGCAGGCACTGCCCGATTTCACCGTGCAGCCCGCCCAGTGGTATCGCGAGCACGACGTCGAGGTGATGCTGGGCACCACCGTGGCCGGAATCGATCGCACGACGAAAACCGTTGCGCTACCGGATGGTTCGACCCTCCCCTACGACAAACTCGCCCTGGCGACCGGCTCGCGCCCGCGTCGGCTGCCGCTGCCCGGCGCCGACGCCGAGGGCGTTCACCACCTGCGGACCATCGAGGATTCCGATGCGCTGATCGCGCTGTTCGGCTCGATCCGGCGGCTGGCGGTGATCGGCGCGGGCTGGATCGGCCTGGAGGTCACCGCGGCCGCCCGCGCGGCGAACGTCGAAGTGACGATGTTGGAGACCGAATCCGTCCCGCTGCGCGCCGCGCTCGGGCCGCAGATGGGGCAGGTCTTCGCCGAGCTGCATCGCGCGCACGGGGTGGATCTGCGCTGCGGCGTCCGGGTCGCGGAGATCATCACCGATCGGGGGCGCGCCGCCGGAGTCCGGCTCGACGACGACAGCGTCATCGAGGCCGACGCGGTACTCGTCGCCGTCGGCGCGCGGCCCAACACCGATCTGGCCACCGATGCCGGGCTCGCCGTCGAGGGCGGGGTTCTGGTCGACGAGTCGCTGGCCACCAGCGATCCGAATATCGTCGCCGTCGGTGACATCGCCGACCAGCAACATCCGGCGCTGGGCCGGCGAATCCGGGTGGAGCACTGGGCAACCGCGCTGAATCAGCCCACCGTGGCGGCGCAGACCATGCTCGGCATCCCGGCGGTCTACGACCGCATTCCGTACTTCTTCACCGATCAGTACGACCTGGGTATGGAGTACACCGGCTACGTCGGCCCGGACCAGGAGACCACCGTCGTGGTGCGCGGCGATATTTCCATTCGTGAATTCGTCGCCTTCTGGCTGGACTCCGGCGACCGGTTGCTGGCCGGGATGAATGTCAACGTCTGGGATGTCACCGACCGGATCAAGGAACTCATCCAGTCAGGTCGGCCGGTCGATCGCCGGCATCTCGCCGACACCTCCGACGCACTGTGACGCAAGTCACTATCGAGATGCGATGAATCTTCGCCCTCGACTCCGACCTCTCAGCAGACATCCGAAGCGAAGCGGAGACAGCCAACACATTCGCGGCCCGCTGCGAACCGTGCGCCTGCCGAAGCGGAGCGACGTCCGAGGAGATACGAGGAGCCGACCGTGAAATACATGCTGCTGAAGACCTATTCGCCCGCCGAATACTGCGACACGCCGCTCACCGAGTGGACGCCCGAGGAGATCGCCGCGCATATCGAGTTCCAGCGGATGCTGGGCGAGCAGTTGCGTGACTCCGGCGAACTCGTCGACGCGCAGGGCTTGGCCTACCCGGATCAGGCGCGGGTGGTCAGCTCGGACGGCCGCTCGGCGCCGGTGGTGACCGACGGTCCCTTCCCCGAGACCAAGGAGTTCCTGGCCGGGTACTGGATCGTCGATGTGGACACTCCCGACCGCGCCGTGGAGATCGCGGCCCAGGCCTCGGCCGCTCCCGGCCCGGGCGGAAAACCCATCGGCGAGCGGATCGAGGTCCGCCAGGTCATGGACGCTCCGGCCACCGACTCGTGAGTTCGGGTCGCGCCGTGACAGATCGGCGAAACATGGAAGTCGCCTATCTCCTGCGGGAGGTGGCTCCGACCGTGCTCGGGGTGCTGGCCCGGCGGTTCGGGGACTTCGACGCCGCCGAGGACGCGGTGCAGGAGGCGATGCTGGCGGCCGCGACGCAGTGGCCCGAGACCGGACTGCCGGACAATCCGCGGGCCTGGCTGATCCAGGTCGCGCAGCGGCGGATGGTCGACGCGGTCCGGGCCGACATCGCCCGGCGCAACCGGGAAGTCACCGCCGCGACACGAGAGGTCCGGCCGCACAACGATATCGAGCCCGCCCGCGAGGACACCATCACCCTGTTGCTGCTGTGCTGCCACCCCGCGCTGTCACCGGCGAGTGCGATCGCACTGACTCTGCGCGCGGTCGGCGGGCTCACCACCGAGGAGATCGCACATGCCTTCCTGATCCCGGAAGCCACGATGGCGCAACGTATTTCACGTGCCAAGAAACGTCTGGGGACGTTGGAACGCCCCTTCGCGCTGTCCGAGCGAACCGAGACCGCCGCATGGGCCGACCGGCGCGAGTCGGTTCTGCACGTGCTGTATCTGATGTTCACCGAGGGCCACACCGCCTCCACCGGCCAGGCGGTGCACCGCGCCGACCTGGCCGCCGAGGCGATCCGGCTGACCCGGACAGCCCATCGGCTGCTGCCGGAGGATTCCGAGGTCACCGCCCTGCTGGCGCTGATGCTGCTCACCGACGCCCGCCGCGCGGCCCGCACCGGCCCGAGCGGCGAACTCATCCCGCTACCCGAACAGGATCGGACCCGCTGGAACCGCGCCCAACTCGCCGAGGGCATCCGCCTGGCCACCGACGCCATCGCCGCCGGCCTCGACGGCCCCTACCGCCTGCAAGCCGCGATCGCGGCCCTGCACGCCCAGGCCCGCCGTGCCGAAGACACCGACTGGCCCCGAATCCTGTTGCTGTACACCAGATTGGAAGCCCGCACCGCCAACCCCATGATCACCCTGAACCGAGCGGTGGCCACTGCCATGGTGCACGGCCCCGCGGCGGCCCTGGCCCTCACCGACACGGTCGCCGCAGCGCTGTCCGGCAATCACCGCCTCGACGCCGTACGCGCCCACCTGCACGAGATGGCCGACGACCGGCCCGCGGCAATCGCCCGCTACACCGCCGCGGCCCACCGCACGGCCAGCGTCCCCGAACGCGACTACCTGCTCCTGCGCGCCGCACGACTGCGGCGGTAACCATGAGCGGTCGCACACCGAGAGTCGCCGACCAATAGCCGGTCGCCGGGTGCTCCCAGCCGGACGCCGAACGACGTCACCGAATATTGTGAAATCGCATGTAGCCGAACGTTTCCGAGCAAACGCGGGAGCCGAGAGCAACCACCTCCGGTGTCAAGATTCCCGGAACCGGCGAGCACGCCGAAGCACCCGACTTCGGCATTCTCCACGAGAGCTCCGAACTGCATGCCTCCAATGCGCTGGCCTTCGTGGAAGTCGTCTCGCAAAACAGCCGGGAAACCGATTGCGTGGATAAAGCACGCATCTACGCGGCGGCCGGGGTTCCCGAGTACTTGATAGTCGACCCGGAGCGTGCGGTGTGGACGTTGAACACCGCGCCGACCGAGACCGGTTATCGAACCACCGTTACGAAACCGCTCGGCACTCCGGTCGAACTCGCCGGCCCATAGATCGAACTCGACCGCTGACGAACGATCAGGCGCGCGGCGCGGCCCACGGCTTTCCGGTGATCAGCTCGTACGCTTCCTGATACTTCTGCCGGGTGGCAGCGACGATGTCGTGCGGGATCTCCGGACCCGGGTACTCCTTGTTCCAGCCCGTCGAGGTGGCCCAGTCGCGGACGAATTGCTTGTCGAAGGAGGGCTGGGCGTGGCCGGGCTGCCACCGGTCGGCGGGCCAGTAGCGGGAGGAATCCGAGGTGAGGACCTCATCACCGAGCGTGAGAACGTCTGCGTCCCAGCCGAATTCGACCTTCGTATCGGCGATGATCACACCGCGTTCGGCGGCGTGCGCCGCGCCGCGCGTGTAGATCTCCAGGGTCAGATCGCGCAGGCGCTCGGCCACCTCGCGGCCCTCCTGGGCGACGACGTCGTCGAACGTGATCGCCTCGTCGTGCCCTACCGAGGCCTTGGTGGTCGGGGTGAAGATCGGCTCGGGCAGCCGGTCGCCCTCGCGCAGCCCCGGCGGCAGCGCGATTCCCGAGACCGAGCCGGTGGCCTGGTACTCCTTCAGGCCCGAGCCCGACAGATAGCCGCGGGCGATACATTCCACCTGCACCATTTTCAGCGACTTCACCCGGACCGCGCGACCGGCGAATTCCGCCGGCACATCCGTCGTGGACAGCACGTGGTTGGGGATGCCGGTCAGGTGCTCGAACCACCAGTTCGACAGCTGGGTCAGCAGCGCACCCTTGTCCGGGATCGGCGTCGGCAGCACCACGTCGTAGACCGAGACCCGGTCCGACGCGACCAGGATCAGCGAATCGCCGTCCTCGTACAGATCGCGCACCTTACCCGCGTGGATGTGCTTCAACTGTCCTCCTCGTATGCGCGCCGGTGATACACCCGATTGCCGACCTGCGCGCTCGGGCCCGAGCGGCGCGGACGCGCTCAGCCTACCGAGGCACACTCCGCCGGTCGCGGGCACGTACCCGCCCCCGCCGCCCCGCGACGTGGCATTCTGGGCAACGTTGCGTTCACACCCGTGCACGACAGGCGATCCCGATCGCGCCACGGGAGGCGAACGGCACGACGCACCGAGCCGACAGCGCCGCCCACCCATGGACCGGATGGGCAGTCTGCCCGGCACAGTTCTCCGACCAGCGAAGGAGTCTCCTTGTCCGCACCGAACCTCACCCGTGAGCAGGCGATCGCACGGGCCGCGACGATCAGCGTGGAGAACTACCGCGTCGAACTCGACCTGACTGGCCGACCGTCCGCGTCCGAAGCTGCGCCGGATGGCGGCACTCGCGAGTCCGCCGCGGTGACGCAAACCGCCGCCGCCGGGGCCGAGGCGAGCGCCGCGGTCGAGACGTTCTTCTCCCGGTCCACGATCACGTTCACCGCGCGGCCCGGGGCGGAGACATTCGTCGACTTCGTCGGGGCCGGAGTGCGGTCCGCGGTGCTCAACGGCGTGCCGGTCGAGATCGGCGAGTACGACGAATCCGCGGGGATCACGCTGACCGGGCTGGCCGAGCGCAACGAACTCGTCGTCGAGGCCGACGCGGAATATTCGCACACCGGCGAGGGTCTGCATCGGTTCGTCGACCCCACCGACGACAAGGTCTATCTCTACTCGCAGTTCGAGACCGCCGATGCCAAGCGGATGTTCGCCTGCTTCGACCAGCCCGACCTCAAGGCCACCTACGACATCACCGTCACCGCGCCGCGGGACTGGGAGGTCATCTCCAACGGCGCGGTCACCGGTACCGAGCGGACCGGCGAGGCGGTGCGGCACACCTTCGCCACCACCCCGAAGATGAGCACCTACCTGGTGGCGCTGATCGCCGGCCCGTACGCGAAGTGGACCGACACCTACACCGACGACCACGGCAGCATTCCGCTGGGCATCTACTGCCGCGCCTCGCTGGCCGAGCACATGGACGCCGAGCGGCTGTTCACCGAGACCAAACAGGGTTTCGGCTTCTACCACGCCAATTTCGGTGTGCCGTATGCGTTCGGCAAGTACGACCAGCTGTTCGTCCCCGAATTCAACGCCGGCGCAATGGAGAACGCGGGCGCGGTCACCTTCCTCGAGGATTACGTGTTCCGCTCCAAGGTGACTCGCGCCTCCTACGAGCGCCGCTGCGAGACCGTGCTGCACGAGATGGCGCACATGTGGTTCGGCGACCTGGTCACCATGAAGTGGTGGGACGATCTGTGGCTGAACGAGTCCTTCGCGACCTTCGCCTCGGTGCTAGCCCAGACCTCGGCGACCGAATACACCGGCGCCTGGACCACATTCGCGAATGTGGAGAAGTCCTGGGCGTACCGCCAGGATCAACTGCCCTCCACCCATCCGATCGCCGCGGACATCCCGGATCTGGCCGCGGTCGAGGTCAACTTCGACGGAATCACCTACGCCAAGGGCGCTTCGGTGCTCAAGCAGCTGGTCGCCTATGTGGGCCGCGAGCCGTTCCTGGCCGGTCTGCGCGAGTACTTCGCCGACCACGCCTACGGCAACGCCACCTTCGACGATCTGGTGGGCGCCCTCGAAAAGTCCTCGGGCCGTGACCTTTCCAGCTGGGGTGCGCAGTGGCTCAAGACCACCGGCCTGAACATCCTGCGCCCGGAATTCGAGGTGGCCGACGGTAAGTTCACCTCGTTCGCGGTGGTGCAGGAGGGGGCCGCGCCCGGTGCGGGAGAGCACCGGGTGCATCGTCTGGCCATCGGCGTCTACGACGATCAGGACGAGGCGGGAGCGACGGGCGCGGAGGAGGCAGCCGGCGTTACCACGCAGCGCCCCGCGGACGCCTCCATCCGGCACCGCAAGCTGGTGCGCACCAAGCGCATCGAGCTGGACGTGGACGCCGCCGCGCGCACCGAGGTGCCCGAGCTGATCGGCGTGGAGCGCGGCAAGCTGGTGCTGATCAACGACGACGATCTCACCTACTGCTCGGTGCGGCTGGACCCGGAGTCGCTGGAAACCGTCACCACCCGCATCGCCGATATCGCCGAATCGCTCCCGCGCACCCTGTGCTGGTCGGCGGCGTGGGAGATGACCCGGCAGGCCGAGATGCGGGCCCGCGATTTCGTCGCGCTGATTCGCCGCGGCGTCGGCGCGGAGTCGGAAATCGGTGTGGTGCAACGTCTTCTGATGCAGGCGAACACCGCGCTGAGCAGCTATGCCGATCCGGAATGGGCCGCGGGCACCGGCTGGCCGGAATTCGCCGATCGGCTGCTGGAACTGGCGCGCGCCGCCGAAGCCGGATCCGATCACCAGCTCGCCTTCGTCAACGCACTGACCGCGGCGCGATTGTCGCCTGCGCACACCGAGGTGCTGAACGCGCTGCTGTCCGGCGATCCCGCGAGCGCCGGACTGCCCGGCCTGGTGGTCGACACCGACCTGCGCTGGCGAATCGTGCAGGCGCTGGCCGCATCCGGGGTCATCGACGCCGACGGCGACGACACTCCGGTCATCGACGCCGAATTGGATCGCGACCCGACCGCCGCGGGCCGGCGGCAGGCCGCGGCCGCGGCGACCGCGCGTCCGCAGGCCGGGGTCAAGGAACGCGCCTGGGATTCGGTGCTGACCGACGATACGTTGCCGAACATCACCACCCGCGCGATCGTGAGCGGCTTCGCACCGGCCGGTCAGGACGAACTGCTCGCCCCCTACGTCGCGCGCTACTTCGCCGAGATCCCAGCGGTCTGGGAGCGGCGCTCGAGCGAGGTCGCCCAGACCGTCGTGGTCGGCCTCTACCCGCACTGGGCGATCACCGACGAGGCCGTCGCCGTGGCGGACAAGTTCCTCGCCGACGACCACCCACCGGCCCTGCGCCGCCTGGTCGTGGAGGGTAAGGCCGGGATCGAACGTTCCTTGCGCGCAAGGGCTTTCGACGCTCGCTGAGTGATTCGCACGCGGCATCACCGACCCCCTGCCACTACTGGGGCAGGGGGTCGGCCCGCACCCGGACGCTGCTTCGCCTGTTGCTGGCCAACTTCTTTCGCGCACCGATCTTCCCGCTGCTGTGAGCAGATCCGCTCTGGGCAGCGCGCGGCGATTTCGCGCCGTTCGCCCGGCACTGTGGAGGCATGGCTCAGGACGACAAAACCCCGATGTTCGGTTGGCGGATGCGCGAACAGCTGTTCGGCCGCCGCATTCTGGTACTGGACGGACCGCTGGACGACGACAACGGCACCGTGCTGATGACGCAGCTGCTCACCTTGGCCGCGGAGGATCCCGATGGTGCGGTCTCGCTGTGGATCCACTCCCCCGGCGGCTCGGTTCCCTCCATGCTCGCGATCCGCGACACCATGCGGCTCATCCCGTGCGAGGTGTCCACGCTGGCGCTCGGTTTGGCTTGCAGCGCAGGCCAATTCCTGCTCTCGGCGGGCAGTCCGGGGCGGCGGTTCGCCCTGCCGCACGCTCGGATCCTGATGCACCAGGGCTCCTCCGGCATCGGCGGCACCGCCGGTGAGGTCGAGGTGCAGGCCGACGATCTGCGTCACACGGTGAACACGGTGCTCGGCATCATCGCCGAGGACACCGGCCAGCCGTTCGACCGGATCTACGAGGATTCGCTGCACGACCGCTGGTTCACCGCCGAGCAGGCCCGCGATTACGGCTTCATCGACCACATCGTCGATTCCTTCGACCAGGTCGTCCCGAAACGGCCGCGGGTGGGGATCAACGCATGACCGACCGGACCACGACCACCGAGGTGCACTCATGACCAGCTACACGATTCCGAACGTCATCGCCCAGCATCCGCACGGCGAGCGGATCATGGACGTCTACTCGCATCTGCTCACCGAGCGGATCGTCTACCTGGGCACTCCGATCGATGCGGGCGTCGCCAACGCTCTCATCGCGCAACTGCTCCACCTGGACGCGGACAGTCCGGGACAGGACATCAACCTCTACATCAACTGCGAGGGCGGCGATCTGCCCGCCATGCTCGCGGTCTACGACACCATGCAGTACATCCGCTCCCCGGTCGTAACGACCTGCGTCGGCCAGGCCATCGCGGTGGGCGCGGTCCTGCTCGCGGGCGGTACCGCGGGCCGCCGCTCGATGCTGCCGCACGGCCGCGTCGTCCTGCATCAGCCCGCCACCCGGGGCCAGGGCGCCATACCGGACCTGATCCTGCAGGCCGACGAGCTGGTCCGGATGCGCGCGGAGATCGAATCCGTCCTGTCCCGGCACACCGGTCAGGAGATCGAGACCCTGCGGCACGACACCGACCGCGACCGGGTCTTCACCGCCCGGTCCGCCGTCGACTACGGCCTGATCGACCACATCCTCGACCCGATCGGCTGACCGTTTCCCCGGGGGCGGCAACCGGTTTCGACCTCGCAATGAGACTCGAAATCGGTTGCCGCCGACGAGCTTCGCCCCAGCGCCGGACAGGTCTGCGCTGGAGCCGTCCGAGAGCGTCGCCGAGGCCGGCTCAGAACCGCTGCCCGGTAACGACTGCACCGTGGCCTCGCTGGAGTCGTTCGTGCCGCCGGCGAGAAAATCTCCAAGGCCGCAATGGAAATAGCCCAGCAGGCTTCGGTCGAGCGGTCGGCGCACCTCCCGGGAACACCCACGGCCGCACGAGGCGTACCAGGCCGGAATCGGGGTCGCGGCACACACCCACGGCGACGCGGGAATTCGCGCCTGCATCTGCGCGGTGTGGACTGTATCGAGCACGGTTGTCCGGAGTGACGTGGCAGTCGCCAGTTAAGCGGCCAGGGCGTACATCGTCGGCCCCGAGGTGCGGCGCGGCGCTCCCGTGGCGAATGCGGTGCGGCGCTGCTGATGCAGGTCACGCACGACCAGTTCGGTGAGGCCGATCAGCGTGGTGCCGAGGGCTCCGGCCAGCGCGGCGATCATCTCGCTGGAAGGGTCCTTGCGCCCGCGCTCCACCTCGGACAGGTATTGCGGCGAAACCCCGGCGCGCCCAGCGGTTTCGACGAGCGTCTCGCCCTGTTCGGTGCGCAGGGTCCGAAGCCTTCGCCCCAGCGCCTCCCGCCACAGCGGCTCGCCGGTGTGCCGCACGGGTTCTCGAACAGGTTCCGGGCGAGCCGAATCCGGCCCGGATCGTTGGTCACGTCCGCCGGGGATCGCATGAAGTCGCGGATGCTGGGCCATGATCCGAGCCTACGAGCACCCTGCCCGCCGCACGTGCCGATTCTGCTCACAGCAGATATCGGCTCGGGCGTCACCCGCGAGCGCGAGCGGGCGTGGTCAGATACGCGATGGCCATATCGGATGTCTCCTCGGTCCAGCGCGGCCAGGAGATGCCGTCCGGGACGGCCTGCACCGTCAGCATGCGGTGGATGCATCCGCCGAGCACGATGCGGAAGACCATGGTCAACGCCGTCACGGGGTCGGCACGCCGCACCTGCGCCACGTAGGGGCCAGCGGCGTCGAGGAACAGGCGTTGCATGACGGCCACCGCGCGCCCGGTCCGCTCCTCCTTCGACTCACCGCCCTTACCGCTCAGCAGATACGGGAACACATCGGTGCCCGCGGACACCCCGCGCACGATCGCCCCGACGAAGGCGTCCACGACCCCTTCGAGTCCGGCGTCCGCGTCGTCCAGCGCCGCAGACAACTCCTGCGCCATATTCTCGGTCAACCGGTCCTTCACCGCGTTGAGCAGTTCTTCCCGGCCGGTGAACCTCCGATACACCGCACCGATCGACACACCGGCCCGCTCCGCGACCCCCGCCATGGTGAACGCGTCGGGGCCGTCGGTCCGCAGGATGTCCTCGGCGGCGTTCAGCACCTTGCGCAGTGCCTCCCGGCTCCGCTCCTGCTGCGGGGGACGCGGACCCGCGGCACCTGTTCCCTCGGCGCTCATGGCATGGAGGCTACCCGGGCGCTACACCCGCAAGCGCGCGACCATCGGCGGCTCGGCCCCGGTCAGGTGGTAGTCACCGACCCAGACCTCCTTGGCATCGGTCGGGTCGTGCAGGGAGAACGTCCGGGCATTGCGCCAGAAGCGGTCGAAGCGATAGCGGTTCGACGCGCTCCGGGCTCCGGTGAGATCGAAGATGCCCGAGGTGACCTCGAGCGCGGCCTTCACGCACGCGACCTTGACCGCGAACGACTCGATGGTCAGCTCCGGGTCGTCCTGCTCCTCGGACACCCGTCGCGCGGTGCGGAGCAGATAGGCCCGCGCGGCGCCCAGGGTCGCCACGTACTCCCCGATCCGCCGACGCACCAGGGGATCCTTTGTGGCGGAGTCGAATTCACCCGGCAGGGTCGATCGGTCCAGCTTCCTGACGTAATCCAGCGCCGCGTCCAACGCGCCGTAGCCGGGCCCGAGCATGATCGCGGAATGCTCGAGGAACAGCGCCGACAACGCCGCACCCGACATGCCCGGGCGCGGGAAGTGATAGCCGTCGGGCACGAACACATCGTTGTATTCGATTGTCTGGCTGTGCGTTCCGCGCTGGCCCATCATGTCCCACTCGTGAACGCACGTCACGCCCGGGCTGTCCAGCGGAACCAGCGCGTGGTAACTCATCGGGTGGTCGTCCGGCGACATCCGCAGCCCGACGTTCGCCCAGCCGCCCGCACCGCTGTTGGTGTTGAAGGACTTCACCCCGTCGATCCGGATCCCGCCCGGCACCACGCGACCGAGAACCGGTCGCGCGGAACCGGTTTCGGCGTTCGAGGCGACCAACCGAACCCCGTCCCGCGCGATCAGGCCGGCCAGCTCGGCCTTCGTGGATTCGGGCAGACCGTTGTCGGTTCCGAAGATCTCGGTGGTCACCAGCGTCTGCACGGTGTAGTTCATCCCCGCGGCCGAGTCGCCCGCACACAGATCCACCACGATCTCGAGGAAATCCTCCGTCAGCACCGCCGGATTGCCGTCGGTGATGCCGCCGTACCGCCGAGGCAGATGGAACTCGTACAGTCCCGCCTCCCAGATCCGCCGCATACTCTCGGCCGAATCGACATTCTCGGCGTCGGCCACGGCCGCACTCTCCGGTAGCTCCCGCCGGAGCCGGCGCGCCCGCGCCTTAAGCTCCGCCACCCGGCCCGCCACATCGGACGGGCGCACTTCGAACTCTTCTCGGACCGTCATCCCGGCCCTCCAATCGACACGATATGAGAATCACCATTCCGGTTTACTCCAGTGTGCCGAGCGAACCCGACGCGGTCAATCGCGTCCGCCAAACAGCTTGCACCGAGGTCATTCTCAGGAATACACAGCGCCACCGACATCGGAGTTGGATGACGTCACATCGAACCAGCGGAACCCGCGTTCACATTACCGAGCACAAGCAACGCCGGCCATGGCCCGCCCCTGCGCCGACCCGGATATGCACCGAAGCCGGGCGCTGCCCGGGTGCGGCGGAGCATATGCAGATCGAAACGCCGCCCGTGCGCCACATGGCTGCGCGGCGGCAGGGGTATCTCAGACCTGTGCCGATGAGGCAGCCGACGACTCGGACGAGTAGCGCGGAAGGTGCTTGCCGAGGGCGTCGGCCCACTGCCCGGCCCACGGGACCGGGTCTTCCCGGTAGGTGATGATGTTGTCCCAGTACAGGCAGAGGGTTGCCGCGTGCAGTGTCGCCGTTGCACACCGGCATGCCCAGCCAGCTGTGGAAGCCTTCGGAGGCAACGACTTCGGTCACCGATCGGAAGAGCGGATCGGTCCGGGCGTCGGCCACGAAGACGTGTTGGTCGTGTGTGACGATGTTCGGGAGGATGCCCCCTCGGCCCGGCCGTCGACGCAGATCTCTCGACGCAGCGGGATGACAGACCCGCCAGCGCATCGTGGACGGCACCGGATCGGCGGGCCCGAACCTGTACGACGGGACATGGCCGTTCGCGCTGCGCGACGCCGTCCTGGCCCGGAAGACTCGGTCCTGCACAGCCGGGTTGCCGTGGTACCAGCCATTTTCCCGCTGGGCCGCTGATCGGACCGTACTCGTCGCAGACGCGGCGCAGGCCATGTCCCCGCACATCGGTTCCGGGTGCCGCTGGGTATCGAGAATGCGCGGGTGCCCGGCGACTGCCTCGGCCGCGCTGACATCGCACCGGCATCGGCCACGCACCAGGACGACGGGCTCGACAGTTACCGGCACGTGCGGCGGTACGCAAGCCCGAGCCTCCCCGCGCCCGACGACAACGCCGAAGTAGCGGGGAGGCGGGCAAGCTAGCTGATGGCCGAGCCCATGACCCGGACCGCGGAGACCAGACCGTCGATCAGCTGCCCCTGACGCAGCGAGCTGAGCAGAGCGGTCAGTCCGAGCTGGCAGATCCGGTCGTTGACCCGGTCGGCCACATCGCGACCCGAACGCACCTCGACGGCCTTGTCGTTCGGCGAGACGGCGATGAGCACCGAACGCGCCGCCTCGGGAGTGGTCGGGAAGATCGCGTCGGCGCCGGCGGCCGGATCCGCGCCCAGATCACCGATGAAGATGTTGAACCGGACCTTGGTGGCGCGAGTGACCTCGGTGAGCGTGTTGTCCATGATCAACCGCTCGGTGTCGCTGAACGGCGCCTCGCGGAAGACGGTGCCTGGCTCGTGCACTCCGGACACCCGTCCGCTGGTGGTGACGACCCATCCGTGCGGAAGGTCGGCCTCGACCACCGCGGGCCACTTAGAACTTGCCACTTGCCCGGCCTCCGATCAGGTCCGACTCGGCGGATTCGATTGCATCGTGGGTGCCGTGCGAGGTGTCGTGATGGCCATGGCCGGTCACCTCGTCGGTCGCGCTCCACAGCACCGGGTCCGCGGTCCACTTGTCGCCGAGGTTGTAGTGGACCGGCTTCTCCCCGGGATACGGCTTGCCGAGGAACGACAACCCCGCGATGACCGCGTAGATCACCAACGGAATGCCGACAAAGATCAGCACTGTCTCGAGAATGCTCACGACCCAACGGTAGTCGATGCGCTCGAGAGGGCGTCGCACTGGTGGAGCCACTCGCCGGCGCGGGTCGATTCCCCACCCGCCGGCCCGCGCGCTACACCAGCCACGCCGCCGTATCCGGGGGCAGTGTCGCGCCCTGGATCGGCACACTGGACAGCAGCACCTCTCCGGGCGGCAGCGGCGTCGGCACGGACGAGGTGTTGAGTACGCAGGTCAACCCGCCCGTGCGCCGGAAGGCCAGGCATCCCGCCGGACTGCCGTACCACTCCAGTCCGGTTCCGGCGAATTCCGGTCGCACACTGCGCAATTCGATAGCCATCCGGCAGAGTGACACCATCGAGTCCAGTCGCTCGAGCTGCGACTCCACGGTCAACCCGGCCCACTGCGGCGGAATCGGCAGCCAGGACCGCTCCGCGCTGGTGAAGCCGAACGGCGGCTGCCGCCCCTCCCACGGAATCGGCACACGGCATCCGTCGCGACCGCGCTGGGTGTGCCCGGACCGCTCCCAGACCGGGTCGCGCAACGCGTCGTCGGGCAGGTCATCGACGTTGGGCAGGCCCAATTCCGAACCGTTGTAGAGGAATACCGCACCCGGCAGCGCCAGCTCGAGCAGGAGCATCGCCCGCGCCCGGCGCAGCCCCACGGGCCCGCCGCCGTACCGGGTCACCTCGCGTTCGATGTCGTGATTGGACAGCGTCCAGGTCGGCACGGCACCCACCGAGGCCACCGCCGCAATCGAATTATCCACTGCGGCACGAATTTTCGCGGCGTCGAAGGGCGTCTCGGCGAGCCGGAAGTTGAAGGCCAGATGCAATTCGTCGGGCCGCACGTATTCGGTGAACCGCGCGTTGTCGTCGACCCACACCTCGCCGACCGATACCGCGTCCGGATATTCGTCGAGCACCTTGCGGAAGCGGCGGTGGATGTCGTGCACGCCCGGATTGTTGAACCGCGGATCGCTGTCGTCGTGCACCAGCATCCGGGTGTCCACGCGGTCCATATCGGGCAGCCCGGGCGGTTTCGCCATACCGTGCGCCACATCGATGCGGAATCCGTCGACGCCGCGATCCAGCCAGAAGCGCATGGTCCGCTCGAAATCCGCGGTCACTTCGGGGTTGTCCCAGTTCAAATCGGGCTGTTCGGCGGCGAAGATGTGCAGGTACCACTGGCCGGGCGTGCCGTCGGCTTCGGTGACGCGCGTCCAGGCGGGTCCGCCGAAGATGCTGGGCCAGTTGTTCGGCGGCTCCGCGCCCCCGGGGCCGCGGCCGTCGCGGAAGATGTAGCGATCGCGTTCGGGGCTGCCGGGCGCCGCCGCGAGCGCGGCGGCGAACCACGGATGCCGGTCACTGGTGTGATTGGGCACCAGATCCATGGTGACCCGCATCCCGCGGTCGTGCGCCTCGGCGATCACCTCGTCGAACACCGCGAGATCGCCGAAGAGCGGATCGATGTCGCGCGGATCGCTGACGTCGTAACCCCCGTCGGCCATCGGTGAGCGCATCACTGGGCAGATCCACAGCGCGTCCACGCCGAGCAGTTCGAGATAGCCGAGCCGGTCCAGCAGGCCGCCCAGATCTCCCACCCCGTCGCCGCCGGAGTCGGCGAACGAGCGCGGATAGACCTGATAGAACACCGCCGAGCGCCACCAGCGCTCCGCGGGCGCATCGGGCGCGGCCACTACTGAATCGTCGGAAACCTCGGGCCCGGACGAGGCCGTCGGCACAACCACGGAGGGCCCCTTATCCGGCCTTACCGCCGGATCTCCGGGTGATGAAGGCGTCACGACACCCAATAGTGCCAAAGGTTTCCGGCGAAGGTGCGGCAACTACGTACTGTTGGCGACATTTGGCAAATGATCAGCAGACGTCGCCGATCGTCCGGAAAAGCTCTGGGTTGCACCAGGTTTTGTGCCACTCCATTCAGAAAGGCGAGTTGACCAGCGAATTCGCCGCCATCTCCAGATAATCCAGCAGGGCGCGGCGGTGTTCGTCGTCCATCACATCGCTGCCGATCTCGTCCACGGCGATGCGCATGCAGCGCAGCCACGCATCGCGCTCGATCGGGCCGATCCGAAACGGCATGTGCCGCATGCGCAGTCGCGGATGTCCGCGCTCGTCGGAATAGGTGCGCGGACCGCCCCAGTACTGCTCCAGGAACATCCGCAGGCGCCGCTCGGCAGGCCCGAGATCCTCCTCCGGGTACAGCGGGCGCAACACCTCGTCGGCGGCCACCTCGCGATAGAACGTCGCGACCAGCCGCCGGAACGTCTCCGCACCGCCGACAACCTCGTAGAACGTCGCCGGATCCGCCGCCCGTCCCGGAGAGCTCGCGGCCCCCGCGCCCGAACGCTCAGCCATATGCGACCTCGCTCGGTCCGGCGTGCTCGCGACCGTTCGCGGCTCGTCGTTCACCGGCCACCTGTTCGCTCCATTCGTCGCCTCGTTCGCGGCCATCGGAGGCCGAATGCGCCCCCGCGCCGCATGCCGTCGCTCCAGCCGATCCCCGCCCTCCTCGCAGCATAGTCGGCCGACGAGGATCGCCCGGTCGGGCGCGGATCGCGGAATCGCCCGCGCGCCGATCGGCCAGATTTCCCATCGGCGGGAATATCGCCCGGCCTCCGTTCGCGACAACCGCCGATCACGTGCTGTTCATCCGAACGTGCCCGACAATGTGCGAAATAATCGTGCATTGGTACGAGTTCCGTGGTCAACTGGGTGGCAGTGTCTGCCCAGATACCACACGAACCGGACTACACGAATTCGGGGTCCTCATGAAGCAGCGGCACGGCGCCCGGTCCCAGGAGGCCAGAGCGCATCGACAACTCCAGCCCGCCGACGTCCACAACCGTGGGTCGGGGGCTTCTCCGCTGCACATCTTGTCCGAGTATTCCCATCCCGATCGTGACCACACCGATCGCGAGCATTCCGATCACTCTCCCTGCGACACCCCGGTACATCGCAATCTGGAGACTCCATCGCAGGCCGCATGGCGCAAGCGCCGGGTGCTGCTTCTGAACGCCACCTACGAGCCGCTGACCGCCCTGTCCGCGCGTCGCGCCATCGTGCTGCTGATCTGCGACAAGGCCGACGCCATCCACCACAACGCCGAGGGCCCGGTCGTACATTCGGCCGGTGCGTCGATCGCGCTGCCCTCGGTCATCCGACTTCGCAACTACGTCCGAGTGCCCTACCGCGCGCGCGTCCCGATGACCCGCGCGGCCCTGATGCACCGCGACCGATACCGCTGCGCCTATTGCGGCGGCAAGGCCGAAACCATCGATCACGTGATTCCGCGCAGTCGCGGCGGCGCGCATTCCTGGGAGAACTGCGTCGCGTCCTGCGCGCCGTGCAATCACCGCAAGGCCGACAAACTGCTCAGCGAACTGGGCTGGACCCTGCACCACCCGATGGTCGCCCCGAAAGGGCCGCACTGGCGGCTGCTGTCGACCACGGCCGACCTCGATCCGGTGTGGTTGCAGTACCTCGGCGAGGGGGCCGCGTAGTCGCCCGGCGGACGGCGTCCTGGCCTCAGGCGTAATCGCTGGCGAGCATGCCCCAGGTGCCGGGTTCGAGGGCTTCGAAGACGTGCGGCCGGTCGCCGGGGTAGCAGATGTAGTCGCCCGGACGCAGTTCGGCCGGGTCGTCGGCCGGGCCGACCATCGCGCGGCCCGCGGCCAGCAGGACGTGTTCCACGATGCCGTGCAGATGCGGGTCCGAATCGCGCGGATGTCCGGGTTCGGCGGTGACGCGGAACAGGTCGCGACGCACATTGGGCGGGGAGGCGGCCAGTAGGGTGGCCCGGTAGCGCGAGGTGGAGGACGCCACCTCGGGCCCCTCGCCGGCGCGGATCACCCGCACCTGGGGCTGCGGGGGATCCAGCAGGTTCGAGAACGGGATGCCCAGAGCGGTGCACAGCGCCCACAGGGTTTCGATGCTCGGATTGCCCGAACCCGACTCCAGTTGCGAGAGTGTGGATTTCGCGATTCCGGCGCGTCGGGCCACCTCGGTGAGCGAAAGCCCGGACCTGGCGCGCTCACGGCGCAGCCCGGCCGCGATCGCCTGCTGCGGGGTCGATTCGGAGATGCTGTCCTGCTCGGTCATCGTGATTCCAGAGCGTACATGGGGTGTGCCCGGGGCGACGTTGACGAACCAGCTCGCCGCGTTCACTATAAAAGGCGTGCGTTCGATACAACGAACACTGACTCGACGTGATCTGACCGGTATCGCGGCGGTCTGCCTGGCCGTCTGCGTGATCGGCGTGTCCTACGGGGCCACGGCGATCACCTCCGGACTGCCCGCCTGGCTGCCGATCGTACTCAGCGTGCTGGTGCTGGCCGGTGGCGCCGAATTCCTCTTCGTCGGCATCATCGCCGCAGGTGGCGGCCCGATCGCGGCGGTGCTGGCCGGACTGCTGGTCAACGCCCGGCATCTGCCCTACGGGCTGGCCCTGCCGGATGTGCTCGGCACCGGCTGGCGCCGGCTGCTCGGTACGCATGTGATGAACGACGAATCGGTCGCGATGGCGCTCGGCGAATCCGACCGGGAACGCAGCCGCGCGTCGTATTGGCTGTGTGGTCTGGGCGTCCTGCTGGCCTGGCCGCTGGGCGCACTGCTCGGTGTCGGCCTCGGCGCCGCGGTTCCGAATCCGGACGAATACGGCCTGGACGCGGTCTTTCCCGCGGTACTCATCGCGCTGGCGCTGCCCGCCCTGCGGGATCGAGGAACGCGCCGCGCCGCGCTCGCCGGAGCCGTGGCGGCGGCCGCCGCCGTCCCGCTTCTGCCCGCGGGCATTCCGGTGCTGCTGGCGCTGCCCGCCGCCTTCCTCGCGCTGACCGCGGGGGCGGCGCTCGGCAGAATCCGCGCCGCGCGCCGGGAGAGCCGGGGCGTGCCGTCGAACGGGCCGAGTGCCGAACGAAGCACCGCGTCATGACCGCCGCACTGATCGCCGGAGCGGTCTGTCTCGCCATCGGCACCTTCGGCTTCCGATTGGCCGGCCCGGTCCTGCGTCGTCGCCTGACTTTCCCGCCGCGCATCGCCCAACTGCTCGAGATCGGCTCAGTGGTCCTGCTGATCGCGCTGGCCGTCACCACGCTCGTCCCGGCCGATCACCGGGTCCGCTGGGCATTGCCCGGGGGTGTGCTGGTCGCGGCGATTCTTGCCTGGCGCAAAGCCCCGCTGGTCGTTGTCGCCCTCGCCGCGGCATCGACGACCGCACTGTTGCGCCTGGCCGGAGTGGCCTGAGCGCTGCCCGCGCCCCGAGAACTCAGCAATCTCTCAGCAGAGGTGTGCGAGCCTGGATGATCCGCGCCACCACGGTGCGAGCGATGATCCGCCCGCACCTCGACCGAGAAATCGAGGCTATGACCAGCGACCTCCAGGGCATGGATCCGTCCGGTATCGACGGATCCTGGTACGTCGACATGACCAGGTTCGCCAAGGACACGCCCTGGCTGAACACGCCGATGGCGGTGTACAGCGGTATCGGAGTCGGGTTGTTCGTGGTGTTCATGGTCATCGCCTGGTGGCTGGCTCGCCGGCGCGACGCATCGGCGATGGCCGCGGCGCTGGCGGTTCCGCTCGCGGCGCTCATCGCCTACGTCGTCAACGACGCCCTCAAGCTGATCGTCTCCGAACGACGCCCCTGCTATCGCTTCCCCACCGCATTCCTGCTGGAGAAATGTCCCGCGCCGGAAGACTATTCCTTTCCCAGCAATCACACCGTCGTCGTATTCGCCATGGCCGTGGCATTACTGGCGGTCAACCGGCGACTGGGGATCTGGGGGTTCGTCGCGGCGACGGTCATGGGCGTCTCCCGGGTGTACGTGGGCGCGCACTATCCGCACGACGTCCTCGCCGGCGCGGTCGTGGGTGTGGTCATCGGCTACTTCGCTGCGATTCTGTTGCGGCGCGGCATCGCTCCCCTGGTGACGAGACTGTCGAGCGGACCGTTGCGTCCCATGCTCACCACCTCCGAGCCGGTACTCCGATAACCGCGCGGGTCAGCGGGCCAGCAGTGCGGGACCGCGGCGGCGCGCCACCGAACCGTACCGGGCGTCCAGGCGCAGCCAGGTCCGGCTGGCGCGGACCCGGACGATCTCACCGGGAGCGATCCGGCGCGGATCGGGACGGTCACCCGCGTGCGGAATGAAATCCATTGCGGTCAGTGCGAATACGACCCGCATCGGGACCTCGGCCCGCTCCCCCGCGCCGGTGACGGTCAGCACCGTCTGCTCCAGCAGGGAGGCCGGCGGACCGTGGCCGCTGCCGTGCTCGGCCGCCAATTCCACGCCGCGCTCGGCCAATTCGACCAGCGAGCGAGCCGGGATGTCATCGATGTGGGTGAAACCCGCCACCGGCGGCAGGGCGGTGCGCCACGCCGAGTCCATGGAGAATCCGAGGTCGATCCGGCCGTCCGGGGCGGGGGCGCGCAGGCCGGACAGCAGCACGTCACCACCGGCGGTCACATCGTCGACACCGAGTTCACCCAACACCGTGCGCACCGCCAGGACCTCGAAACTCGTTGCGGCCCAAGCGGAGATGTAACGGTCGTCGCGGCGGCGCAGCCGGATCACCGCGGCCGGGTCCAAGCGCACCGCACGGCCGACGAAGGTGGCGAGGTTCTCTCGTTCGGCGGGATCGGGAATCAGGAGCGCCCCCTGTCCGGGCATCATCGCCGTGTCATCGCTTCCACAGCGCCAGGTAGTCGCGTTCGGCCGCGGTGATGCGGCGCAGGCGCTGAGTATCGATGTCGAACGCGGCCATCTGGGTGGTGGCGATCACCGATGCCCGCGAATCGGGCGCGGTGCCCGAGGCCCGCACCTCGTAGCCGATGGTGAAGTCCACCGCCCGCAGTTGCTCGATCCACATCGCCACGTCCAACGGGGTGTCCTCGTGCCGGAGTTGCCCCTTGTACTGCACGTGCAGGTCGACCAGGACGCAGCCGGTGCGCAGCCCGTCGGTGGGCTTGTCGTCGCCGAACAGCCACGGAATCCGCGCCTCCTCCAGCAACGTCACCATCCGGGCGTGGTTGATGTGCTGGAAGACGTCCATATCCGACCAGCGAACCTCGACCTTGGTGTGGAAACGCCGGGGCAGCGCGACACCCTCGATACTCGCCTCGCTGTCCGGCGAACCGACACTCGTCACGCGATACCTCCCGATCGGATGGCCGCCCGCTCGTCGCGGGCGGCCGCAGTTGATGAGCACCTGTGCCCGTCCGGCTCCGCCGCCGCACCGCGTGCGGGCCGAATCGGCTATCCAGTATGCCGCCCACCCGCGATCACCAGGGGACCGGACCGGCCCCGCCGGTCACCCTCGATCGGGGACCGGCAGGACGCCGCTCAGCGCATATCGGACTGGACACCCACTCCGCTGACCATGCTGCGGACCTGGCGAGCGGCCACCGACAGAGTGGCCAGGTCGTGGGTGCCGGATTCGAACAGTTCCGACAGGGCAGCGCGAGCGCGGCCGAGGCGGGCCTGGTTCTTGGACTCCCAGTACGCGATCTTCTCCTCGGCGGTCTCCTCCGGATCACCGGCCGAGAGCACGTCCAGAGTGAGCGAACGCAACGAGGAGTACATATCGTCACGCAGCGCGAGCCGGGCCAGGGCGTGCCAGCGATCGCCACGTTCGAGGTGGCTGACCGCCTGCAACAACCAGTCCACCTTGAGGTGCTCGTTGAGTGCGTAGTACAGCGCGCCCACCTCGGCGCCGTCGCGTTCGGTGATATCGGCGATATCGATGACGTCCAGCAGCGGGAACAGGTTGAGCAGGCCGAGTACCTCGGTGGCCAGGGCCTCCGGCGCGCCGCGGGCGATCAACTTCGTCGTCTGTTGCTCGAGCGTGTCGATGTGGTGACCGCGCAGCCATCCCGGCACCTGCGGCGCCAACTCGCGCACCGCTTCGCTGTACCGATGAATTTCCGAACCCACGGCGATCGGCTGTGGCCGGTTGCTCAGCAACCAGCGCGACGCCCGGTCGAGGGTGCGCTTGGTCTCGAGCTCGAGATCGTCCTTGACCGCGACCGAGGTATCCGCGGCGCGGATACGCCGCCAGATCGAGTGCAGATCGAAGATCTGACTCGCCGCCGCGAACGCACGCGCCGAATCGCCCGTGCTCGCACCGATCTCCTCGTTCAGCCGATGGGCATAGGTGATGCCGCCCAGATCCACCATCTCGTTGACGACCATGGTGGTGACGATCTCGCTGCGCAGTCGATGCCGCTTGATCGCCGCGCCGAATCGCTCGCGCAGCGGCGCCGGGAAGTACTCCGGCAGCCGCGCCGAGAACCACGGACTTTCGGGCAGATCGGTCTCGAGCAGATCGGCTTTGAGCGAAAGCTTCACGTGCGCCATGAGATTCGCCAGTTCGGGTGAGGTCAGACCGATACCGGCCTCGGCCCGGCGATTCATCTCCGCTTCCGAGGGCAGCGCCTCGAGTTCGCGGTCGAGTCCGCGGCGCTCCTGCAGATCGTCGATCACGCGCATGTGCACATTGAGCATCCGCGGCGCCTCGGTCCGGGACATACCCATCAGGAAGTTCTGGGACACGTTGTCCGCCAGGACCATCGCCGACACGTCGTCGGTCATCGAGGCCAGCAGCGGATTGCGGTCGGCCGCGGGCAGCTCGCCGCTGGTGACCACGCCATCGAGCAGGACCTTGATGTTGACCTCGTGGTCCGAGCAGTCCACGCCCGCGGAGTTGTCCAGCGCGTCGGTGTTCATCTTGCCGCCGTTGGCGCAGAACTCGATCCGGCCCAGGGCCGTGGCACCGAGGTTGCCCCCCTCGCCGATTACCTTGACCCGCATGGCATTCGCGTTGACGCGGATCGCGTCGTTGGCCTTGTCGCCGACGTCGGCATTGGACTCGGTGGACGCCTTCACATAGGTGCCGATACCGCCGTTCCACAACAGGTCCACCGGGGCCAGCAGGATGGCGCGGATCAACTCCGGCGGCGAGAGCGAGGTGATGTTGTCGGCCAGCCCCAGCGCCGCGCGCACCTGCGCACTGATCGGCACCGCCTTGACCGTGCGGTCGTAGACGCCGCCACCCGCACTGATCAACGACCTGTCGTAATCCGCCCACGACGACCGCGGCAACGCGAACATCCGCTCCCGCTCCCCGAACGACACCGCCGCATCCGGATCCGGATCCAAGAAAATATGCCGATGATCGAACGCAGCCACCAGACGAATATGCCGCGAGAGCAACATCCCGTTACCGAACACATCACCCGACATATCCCCCACCCCGACCACCGAGAAGTCCTCGGACTGGGTATCCACACCCATCTCGGCGAAATGCCGCTTCACACTCTCCCAGGCACCCTTGGCCGTAATCCCCATCGCCTTGTGGTCATAACCCGCCGAACCACCCGACGCGAAGGCATCACCCAGCCAGAACCCATACGACCGCGCCACCTCGTTCGCGATATCGGAGAACGTCGCGGTCCCCTTGTCCGCGGCCACCACCAAATACGTGTCATCACCATCACGACGCACCACACGCTCGGGCGGAACCACCGCACCCGAGGCATGATCCACGTTGTCGGTCACATCCAGCAGACCCGAAATGAACGTCCGATAGCACGCCACACCCTCGGCCTGCATCGCCTGCCGATCCGCCACCGGATCACCCGACGGCGCCGGCGGATGCTTCACCACGAAACCACCCTTGGCGCCCACCGGCACGATCACCGCGTTCTTCACCGCCTGCGCCTTCACCAAACCCAAGATCTCGGTCCGGAAATCCTCCAGCCGATCCGACCACCGCAACCCACCACGCGCCACCGGACCGAACCGCAGATGCACACCCTCCACCCGCGGCGAATACACGAAAATCTCGAACTGCGGCCTCGGCCTGGGCAATTCGGCTATCGCATGCGGCTCCACCTTGATCGACAGGTAGGACCGCGGCTCACCGTTCTCGTCGGTGCGGTAGTAGTTGGTCCGCAACGTCGCCTTCACCAGGCTCAGGATCGCGCGCAGGATACGGTCGGCGTCGAGACTCACCACCTCGTTGATCCGCTCGACCACCTCTTGCTCGAGTTCGGCAGCCCGTTCCGGCGAGGCGGAATCCGGATCGAACATCGCCGCGAACAGGTCCACGAACAGCCGAGCCGCATCGGGCGCGGCCAGCAGCACACGGGCGATATTGGCCTGGCTGTATGGGAAGTCGGCCTGCTGCAGGTACCGCGAGTAGGCGCGCAGGATCGACACCGTGCGCCAGTGCAGACCGGCGCGCAGGACCAGTTCGTTCAGCGCGTCCGCCGAGGCGCGGCCGTACCACAGCGCGTCGAACGCCTCGGTGAACCGCTCGCGCAGACCACGCTCCCGGGCCGCGACCACCTCGAGCCGATCGGAGGTCTCGATGAGTTCGGCATCCATGTTCCGGTCGAGCGCGCGGCTCAGCAGGTCCGGGCGGGCCTGCAAGCCGAAATCGTAGATCCAGCACTGCCGCTCGTCCTCGAACGCCACCTGGTACGGGCGCTCGTCGACCACCTCGACGCCCAGGCTCTGCAACAACGGCAGAACCTGACTCAGCGAGATGCCGCTTCCGACATAAAGGGTGAAACGCCATGAGCCGGAAGCAGATCCGGGCCGCCGATACAGGTGCTGCTCGATGCGGTCGCCGCCCAGATGCTCGAGCCGCACGATATCGGCCAGCGCGCGGGCCGAGTCGAAATCCTCCTTGTACGCCTCGGGCAGGGCGGCGGAATACCGTTGCACCACAGTCGGGTCGAGCACCGTGGAGCGAGAGACCTCTTCGCGCAGATCGTCGTCCCAGGTATGGCTGGCGCGCCCGAGCAGATCCTGGATGCGCAGCCGGTTCGCCTCCGAGGTATCCACCGGCGTGCCCGGCTGGGCGAGCCGCACCGTGAAATACACACTGGCGAGCTCGTTCTCGGACACTCGCGCGGAGTAGTCGATGGAGACGCCGCCCAGTTCACGAACCAGGATGTCCTGCATTTCCAGGCGGACCGCGGTGGTATAGCGATCGCGGGGCAGATACACCATGCAGGCCACGAAACGGCCGTAGGAGTCCGAGCGCAGGAACAGCCGAACCTGCCGCCGCATACCGACATTCAGCACCGCGCTGGCCGTGCGGCGCATCGTCTCGGCATCCGAGGAGAACAGTTCGGTGCGCGGGAAGGACTGGATCACCTCGAGCATGGCCTGCCCGGAAAAGGAATCCAGGTCGAATCCGCTGGCCTCGATGACCGAACGGACCCGGCGTTCGATCACCGGAATATCCAGCACGTTCGCATGCAGGGCGGTCACCGTGAACACACCGATGAAAACGTGTTTGCCGACGAGCGCACCGGAGTCGTCGAAGTCCGCGACGCCGATGAAGTAGGGGTAGACCGAGCGGTGGACCGTGGCCGGGACCAGGCCCTGGGTCAGCATCAGCAGCGGCCGGTCGCGGCCGTTGACCGGAACGCGGAAGTCGGTGCCCACGTCCGGACGCAGCACGCCGAGGCAACTGTCCGGCACCACAACGGATTTCGCCTCCGTCTCGGCGCGCTCGTAACGGGCGTAGCCCAGCACGGTGAAGTGGCCGTCCGCCAGCCAGCGCAGCAGATTCGCGCAGTCGATCAGATCCGTCGCGGAGAAGGGCGGGGTGCCCTTCCTCGCGGCGCGCTTCAAATCCTCGGCGAGCGTGTCCTGCATCGCGCGCATGGCCTGGGTGTCGCCGATGACCTGACGCACGTCGGTGAGCACGTCGGGTATCTCGTTCTCCACGCGTGCCAGCAGTTCACGGCTGGTCGACGGGTGCAGTTGGACATGCATCCACGACTCGCGCAGCCCGATCATGCCGTGCCCGTCCACCTCGTGCGCGGCCGCGGATTCGAGCCGGCCGTCGGCGTCGCGGATCACCTCGAAGATCGGGTGGATCACCTCGCTGACGCTGACTCCGATCCGGGTCAGCGCGGCCGTGACCGACTCGACCAGCATGGGCATATCGTCGGTGACGAGCTGCACCGCCGCGCCCAGTCCGGTGTTGTCGTCGGGATGGTGGACCAGAACACGGCGCTCGCCCGCACGCCGCTGCATGCCGAGCTCGAGGTGTCGGCGGAACACCTGGCTCGAACTTCCGCTGATAGCACAGTCCACATCGCCGGCGTCCACGTGGCGGAAATAGGCTTCCTCGAGCGTCGCGAGTTCGCCTCGCAGCGGCTCCGGTAACCCCGCCGCCCACGCGGCACTGGACAATTCGGACGAGACCGTCATTTTCTTCGCCAACTCCTCGGATTCGGTTCCGTAACAAAGTGACGCCGGAGTCGAGGGTAGCTGGGCGTCGCGAACACCGGAGGAAATACTTCCCAAAGTCCCGGCGACGCCCAGCCGCCAATGCGGCCCGGTTGGTCCTACCTCACGCGGGCATGACCGCACTACCAGGTGAAAGCCCGACATATGTTGCGCCCGTTGCCTATTGGGCGATTGTATCCAGTTGTGGCGAAAGACACGTTTCGTCTGAGGGTTACCGTGCGGTAGCCGAACCGCGCCGGGATCAGTCCCTGGTCAGCTTGCGGTGGGTGACCCGATGCGGGCGGGCCGCCTCCGGGCCGAGCCGCTCGATCTTGTTCGCCTCGTACGCCTCGAAGTTGCCCTCGAACCAGAACCAGGACGCCTCGCTGTCCGAATCACCTTCCCACGCAAGGATATGCGTGCAGGTGCGGTCCAGGAACCACCGATCGTGGGAAATGACAACGGCGCAGCCGGGGAACTGCTCGAGCGCGTTCTCCAGCGAGCTCAGCGTCTCCACATCCAGGTCGTTGGTCGGCTCGTCGAGCAGGATCAGGTTGCCGCCCTGTTTGAGGGTCAGAGCGAGGTTCAGGCGGTTGCGCTCACCGCCGGAGAGCACCCCGGCCGGCTTCTGCTGATCCGGGCCCTTGAAGCCGAACGCGCTGACATACGCGCGCGAGGGCATCTCCTGCGTGCCGACCTCGATGAAGTCCAGACCGTCCGACACGACCTGCCACACGTTCTTCTGCGGGTCGATCCCGGCGCGGTTCTGGTCGACGTAGCTGAGCTTGACCGTCTCGCCGATCTTCACCTCGCCACTGTCCGGCGATTCGAGTCCGACGATGGTTTTGAACAGCGTGGTCTTACCGACACCGTTGGGTCCGATGACACCGACGATCCCGTTGCGCGGCAACGTGAACGACAGGTCCTTGATCAGCTGACGATCGCCGAAGCCCTTGTCCAGGTGCTCGACCTCGACCACGACATTGCCCAGACGCGGCCCCGCGGGAATCTGGATCTCCTCGAAATCCAGCTTGCGGTGCTTCTCGGCCTCCGCGGCCATCTCCTCGTACCGCCCCAAGCGCGCCTTGTTCTTGGCCTGCCGGGCCTTGGCTCCCGAGCGGACCCAGGCCAGCTCCTCCTTGAGGCGCTTCTGCAGCTTCTGGTCCTTCTTGCCCTGGACCTCGAGCCGCTGCGCCTTCTTCTCCAGATAGGTGGAGTAGTTGCCCTCGTACGGGTAGGCACGACCGCGGTCGAGCTCGAGGATCCACTCCGCGACGTTGTCCAGGAAGTACCGGTCGTGGGTCACGGCCAGGACGGCGCCCGCGTAACCGGCCAGATGCTGCTCGAGCCACAGCACGCTCTCGGCGTCGAGGTGGTTGGTCGGCTCGTCCAGCAGCAACAGATCCGGCTTGCTCAGCAGCAGCTTGCACAGCGCGACTCGACGGCGCTCACCACCGGAGAGGTTGGTGACCGGCTCATCCGGCGGCGGGCAGCGCAGCGCGTCCATCGCCTGTTCGAGCTGGGAGTCGATATCCCACGCGTCGGCGTGGTCCAGATACTCCTGCAGCTTGCCCATCTCGTCCATGAGCTCGTCGGAGTAGTCGGTCGCCATCAGCTCGGCGATCTCGTTGAAGCGGTCCAGCTTGACCTTGACCTCGCCGAGGCCCTCCTCGACATTGCCGCGGACGGTCTTGTCCTCGTTCAGCGGAGGTTCCTGCTGCAGGATGCCGACGGTCGCGCCGGGCGCCAGGAACGCATCACCGTTGTTGGGCTGATCCAGTCCGGCCATGATCTTGAGCACGCTCGACTTACCGGCGCCGTTCGGCCCGACGACACCGATCTTGGCGCCGGGAAGGAAGTTCAGCGTCACGTCGTCCAAGACGACCTTGTCGCCGTGCGCCTTGCGAACTTTCCGCATCTGGTAAATGAACTCAGCCATATCCCTCACCCTAGTGGTTTCGAACCGACCAGCCGCACGCGCCCAGCGAATCCGCCCAGCTAGGCAACGGGTTTTGCCCCGGTTCCGGAAGCCGTGCCGATCACGGCATCGATGGCAGCGCGGAGCGATCGTATCGCCCGCTCCCGAACGGCCTCATCCGCGCCCGCAGGCGTCGCCATCCAGCGCGGGAACGAGCGACTCGACGGGCTCCGGCGACGGTCTTTCGGCCTCGCCGGGCGACACGGCGGCTCCGGAGTCGGAGAATGCCGGGTGCGACGGTCTGCCGGGCCCGCCGCGACGCACGACGCTGGCCGTACAGCGGCCCAGATCCGGTCCAACCGCGCTCGCGCGCAGTTCCAGATCCTGCCGGGAATGCCCCTCCCGGGTGCGATATTCGCTGAGACGCAGCTGACCGTAGACCAGGATCGGATCGCCCACACTCAGCGAGGCGCCGACCCCCTCGACCAATCTGCGCCAGCAGTTCACCGTGACGTATACGGTTCCGTTGTCGACCCAGTCGCCGCTGGCGCGATCGAGCCGGCGCGCGGTACTGGCCATCCGGAAGGTCACCAACTGCCGACCGCTGGGCAGACTGCGCCGCACCGGATGGGTGACCACATTGCCGACCAGTGCCGTATATGCCTCGTACATGACTCCACCCCTTGACATTTCGACGTTGTGGTCAAGCCTCGCCGATCGCCGAGGGGCACACCAGAGCGAATCCCGATTTGGGGATAACTTTCGCCTTGTGAGCAGGCGGCATTCCGGATTCCTGCGGCCGCGGCGCTAGAACGTATTGAGATCCGTATTTGCCCCGGACAGCACCACGACCGGCCGTTCCTCCGGCTGCGGCACATACGCGCCGCTCTGGATCGCGGCCAGCGCGGTCGCACCCGCGGGCTCGACCACGATCCGGAACTCGCGCCACAGATACTCCCGCGCCATCGCGATCGCGTCGTCGCTCACCAGTACCGAGCCGATCCGGTAGCGCTGCGCCAGCTCCATCGCCATATCGCCGATCCTGGTGGCGCCCAGGGCATCCGATGCGATGGTGTTGACGTGCACGTCCACCGGGCGTCCGGCGGCCAGGGCCGAGTGCAGGGTCGGCGCGCCCACGGGCTCGACCCCGATCACCCGTCCGCGCAGGCCCAGCGCGGCCGCGATTCCGGCCGCCAGCGCGCCACCGCCCACCGGCACCAGAATGGGCGGCCGGGCCCGCACCTGACGTTCGATCTCCAGCCCGATCGTGCCCGCACCGGCGATCACCTCCGGCAGGCCGTAGGCGTGCAGGCACAACGCTCGGCGTTCGGCGGCGAGTTCCTCGGCGTACCGGGTCGCCTCGACGTAGGTCGTTCCGCGCCAGAGCACTTCGGCGCCGTAGGCCCACATCGCGGCGACCTTGGTGTGCGGAGCGGACTCGGGCACCACCACCGTGCACGAACGTCGCCGGATCGCGCAGGCCAGCGCGGCCGCGATGCCCGCGTTACCGCCGGAGGCGATGACCACCGAACGCTCGTCGTTCCCGGACGCGAGCAGCGCGTTCAGGCTGCCGCGCACCTTGAAGGTGCCGCCGTGCTGGAGATATTCGAACTTCAGGCTCACCGCGACCGAACCGTTCGGACCGGCGACCTCGGTATGGCAGACGGGCGTGACCCGGATGTGCCGCCCCAGACGCCGACGAGCGGCACGCACGTCGGAGCGGTACAGCCGCGGCCCCCGCCCCACCGTGGTCAACGCTGCTCCCGGTCGTGCCTGGCCAGTTCGGCGAACATGGCGTTGTGCGCGGCCAGCTCGGCATCGTGATCGCGGTCGGCGGCGCGGTCGATGCGTTTGGCCTCCCGCGAATCGCTGCGGGACCACTGGATCAGCAGCGCCAGCATGACCACGACCAGCGGCAACTCACCGCTGGCCCAGGCCAGGCTGCCGCCGGTGTGCTGATCACCGAGCAGATCGTTGTTCCAGCTCAATCCCAGTGAGCGATAGAACCAGCCGCCCATCACCGTGGTCATACTCATCAGCGCCACACCGAAGAAGGCGTGGAACGGCAGTGAGCCGAACACCATGCCGACCTTCGTCAGCGGCTGCACCTGGCGGGGCTTGGGGTCGATGCCCAGTACCACCCAGTAGAACAGGTAGCCCGACACCAGGAAGTGCAGATTCATCGCCAGATGCGCGCCGTGCTGGTCGAGCACGGAGTTGAATATCCCGCCGAGGTACAGGGCGTAGAACCCGGAGATGAAGAACACCGCGGCGACGACGGGATTGGTCATGAACCGCGAGACCGGATTGTGCACCGCGGCCAGAATCCATTCCCGTGGACCGGGCGGCGCGTCGCGACCGGCCGCGGGCAGTACCCGCAATGCCAGCAGCACCGGGCCGCCCAGCGCGAACAGGATCGGCGCCAGCATCGACAGCATCATGTGCTGTGCCATGTGCACACTGAACATCGCCGGTGCGTACCGGCCGACGCCGGAGCTGGTGGCGATCAGCAGGATCGCGCATCCGCACAGCCAGGAGATGGTGCGCCCGGCCGGCCAGGCGTCACCGCGCGCACGCAGCCGCCGCACGCCGACCAGATACAGCACGGCCAACACGATCGACAACGTCCCGAAGATCAGGTCGAATCGCCAGTCGAACAGGAGCCGGGTGATCGTCGGCGGTCCGGGCAACTCGTACCCGATCTCCACCTCGACGGGTGTGGGCACGGTCTTCAGATCCGGCGGCGGGGTGCGGCCCAGCCCGACCGCGAGCCCGATCGTGGCGGCGAAGACCAGCGCCTCCACACCGGCGAACCGGATGAGCGCGGCGCGGTCCCCCGGATCGGCCGCCAGGGCGGGAATCGCCTTGCGCCGCTGCAGGAATCCGATCACACCCAGTGCGCACAGCGCGATCGTCTTGGCGACGACCAACTGGCCGTAGGTCGTAGTGAACAGATCGCTCAACGGCACCCGCACCCAGGCGTTGATCACACCGCTGATCGCGACGACGACGAAGGCGCAGGTCGCGACAGCCGAGAACCGCCGAGTGGCCAGGGCGGTATGCGCACCGCCGCGCACCGCGTGCGCGAGCACTGCGAACAGTCCGCCCGTCCACACCGTCATCCCGACCAGGTGCAGGATCAGGCTGTTGGTCGCCAGATCGTGCGCACCGCCCGCGGAGGAATGCCCGGTCAGTGCGATCGGCAGCAGACAGGCCGATGACCAGGCGAACAGCGGCGGCGTCCAGCCCCAGCGCAGCGCGAGCCGGCACCCCACCGCGAGGAGGAAGGCCATGATGGCCGTCACCCGCCAGGCCCCGGCAACCTCGACCTGGCCGATCGCATGCCATACCTGTTCCGGCCGCAGGGTTTTCAGCACCGGTTGCCCGGTGGTGTCCGACAACGTCAGCGGGACCAGCAGAGCCGCCGTGCCCGCCCACACCAGCGCGCAGATCCCGGCCCGGCGCAACGCGCGATATCCGGCCACGTCGAGCAGGCCGTTGTGCTGCGGCGGGGTGAGAAACGCGGCGAACAGCAGCGATCCGATCGCCAACGCCCCGGACAGGTCCGCGATCGCCCGCACCGCCGGAAGTCCATAGGTCGTCAGCGAGCCCGGATCGGGAATGCCCAGCAGGGTCAGCGCCTGCGCCGCGGACAGCCCGACGATCAGCGGCGCGACGAATGCCGCGACCGCGATCGCCATCGTGGTCAGCGCGGGAAACGCCGCCGCGGACTCCGACCGAGGGGCCTGGCTGTCAGGTTCGGTGGACGGGTCCTGCGGTGACGACATGCATCGAGCGTAATGCGGTCCGCACCGCACATCTGCCGCACCCCGGCCGTCGGCGCACCTGCTGTGACCCGGCCGACATGCCCGCGAATCGCCGGCTCGAGTCACCGCGCCGAGAGCCCGAACAGCTCTCGATACGCGGTGATCCGGAGATCGGCTCCTTTCAATCGCGCGGTGGCCTCGGCACCGAGTAACCCCGCCTCGGGCGAATAGGACGCACCCGCCCGAGGCCCGAGCGGCAGCGCGATCCCCTCCGGCCCCGGGCGGTAGGCGCGTAACTCGTCCGCTCCGCCGATCAACGCACGGATATTGGCCGCGACCACCTCCGCGTGCAGCCCCGCGGCCTTGGCGGTCCTGCCCTCGGGCATGGCGACCAAATCACCGACCGCGAATACCCGGGCCTGGCCGCGCAGCCGAAGTTCGGGAGTCACCTCCAGATACCCGTCGGCCCGCCGCGCCGAGGACAGTTCCCCCGCGAGGTAATCGGTCATCGGTCGCACACCGAAGCAGCGGAACCAGAAATCGGCCTCGATCGAGCGGCCCGACCGAGTGACAGCGGTGAACGTCGCGAGGTCTCCGGCGCGCGACGGCGGATCGTCGCGCAGACCCGTGCCCAGGACCAGCTCGACACCGAGTTCGGTGAGCTGCCGCCGCAGTTCGGCGCGGAGATCCGGATGGTAGCCACCGCGGAGGATGTCCTGCGCCGGGTCGACGATCGTCACCGATCTGCCCGGCCGGACCGCGGTGATCTCACCGGCCAACTCGAGGCCGACCGCGCCCGCACCGAGCAGCAGGACCCGCTCGGCCTGCGCCAGGCCCGCCCGGGCGGCGCGAAAACGCGCCTTCGCGTCGGCGCTGTCGTCATCGCCGGTCTTGGCGGGGAACGGATAGGCCGAACCGGTCGCCAGCACAACGAAATCGGCGTCGATCCGCTCCCCGGAGCCGAGTTCGATCTTCGAGGCATCGACCCGCACAGCACGGTCGCGCACGACCCTGCCGCGGCGCAAGAGCCCGTCGTAGGGGAAGAAGATGCGGTCGGTCCACGCGGGATCGGTCAGCGCGCGCAACGCGGCAACGTTGTAGACGAAGGCGTCACGGGGCTCGACGATGGTCACCTCCGCGATGTCGTCCAGTGCCTTCGCCACCGCGGTACCGCCGAATCCCCCGCCGATGACAACCACGTCGACCATGACACCTCCAAGTTCGTACAACATACTATTGGTTGTGCGAACTAATTTAGTTCGTACAACCAACAACATGCAAGCGGCAGTAAAATGACGACGACCGGCATCAGGAGGTTTCGTGACCACAACCGTCGAACAGCTGCCCCTCGCCGAGGCTCTGGTGCGCCTGTCGCATCGGGTGCAGCAGGTGTTCGCCGAGGTCAGTCGTAGACACGACCTCACCCCGCAGCAAGCTCAGCTCCTGTGCCGGCTCGCGGCCGGCCCGGTCGGGATGTCGGATCTGACGCGCTGGCTTGCGCTGGAGAAATCAAGCCTGACCGGCTTGGTCGATCGCGCCCAGCGTCGAGGCCTGGTCGTGCGCATCCCGCATGAGACCGACAGACGCGCATTCCAGATCGCCCTCACCGACGCCGGGTCCGCCCGCGCCGAAGCCACCCACCAGGCGGTGATCGCGTGGTTGAACGACCTACTGACCTCCGTCGACCCCGCCCACCGCGAGCAACTCTCGGCCCTGATCACCGGATCGATCCTCGACGCCGGCCGCCGATAGCCGCCGCACATCCGGCACGGCACCGGAAATGTCCGAGAGTTGCTCTCCGAAAACCAGGACAAACCTGGACGGTCGCTATACTCCCCTCACTGGACAGCACGCCTCCAAAGCGGCATGGTGTTTGGTGCCGCACTGCCTCCGTAGCTCAGTTGGATAGAGCAAGGGCCTTCTAATCCCTAGGTCGCAGGTTCGATTCCTGCCGGGGGCACCAAGAGGCTGTAACCATCACCCAAAGGCCAGGCCGCAGGTACGAATCCTGCCGGGGCACCAACCTGCGACGACGTTTCCGCTGGTTAGCGGGTTTACTCGATTCATGGACCGCTGGCAGTCCAACCAGACAGAACGGAACTGTGCAGGTCAAGGCGGTTGTCCGGCGCGAGCCCCAGGGAAACACTGAACATGGGCAACCAGGCCGAAGGGGGTTGCGATGCCCAGTTTGGAAGAGCTTTACAACGAGCTCATCGCGAAGCCGAAGCGGCTCGGCAGCAATCGCCTGTTTACGCACACTACGTGAAGAACTCGACCAGCTCGACTACCGGATCCACGTCGAAGTTTCGGCAGATGAGCGGCATTACGAGCTGAATCTGCCTAGCGATAGGTCAATACGACTCTCACTGCTGCGGACTTCCACGCTCAGATCGCCCGCAACGTCGCCCGCGCCGAGCGTGAGCGTGAAGCGCACGACGCGGCGCACCTGTCATGGGGAGGGTCGGTGACCGGCCGGCCACCCCCTGGATGCGGTGTCGGGCCGGGTCGCGCAGCGGCGAGATCCTGGAGGTGCGTGACCGCGAGGGTGAACCCTCGTATGCGGTGTGCTACCTGCCTGACAAACGGCCGCCGGGCGGTGCACGCCCGGCGACACGATCAGCAAAAGGCGATGGAAGGGGTTGTCGGTCAGTAGAACTCGACAGGAGGCGGAGTAGTTGTCATCGTCGCACTTCTCGTTCGCGGTCGAAGGTCCAGAAATCGTGCGGTCGCCGCCACACGCCGAAGTGCCCCGGCGCCGCAGGCGCCGGGGCACCGAAAAGGGGGGAATTACTGCGTCTTCCGACATGTAACCGAAACGTCGGCGATCACCCGAACCACACATCTTCACGGTGACCCGACGGGCAACGCCTCCTCTCTCCTGACGGACAACTTCATCCGTCCGTGCAACTTCATCGTGTTACCCAGCGGGCGGTGGGACCTCGTACATGCTGGTCCCGTGGCCGCGCCCGCCGTCCTATCGTCACGGGCAGTTCATCATCTCCCGTGCAGTTTCGACTCTTCCTTCTCCGTCAACGAGAGAGAAATTACCGCGCAATGAACCGGATGTCTACTGTCATCACTGAAGAGTTTTTGTAGCGCGTCTTGCCGGAGCGGGGCTCCCGATCGCTGACGAGCCGTCACGCGGCTCACCCACCCCGCGTACAGGGGAGGTGTGTGGCATGCTGGGTGTCGAGCACGGGTTGTTGCAGTGATCGCCCGGCTCGCTACAGGAAGTCACCAAAAAGTATGTCGCAAGGCAGTGTGAAGTGGTTTAACGGCGAAAAGGGCTTCGGGTTCATCGCGCAGGACGCGGGCGGCCCGGATGTGTTCGTCCACTATTCCGAGATTTCCGGCTCCGGCTATAAGTCCCTCGACGAGGGCCAGCGCGTCGAGTTCGAGGTCGGGCAGGGCCAGAAGGGCCCGCAGGCTCAGAGCGTCCGCGTCATCTAGGAGCAGATGAGAGCAGAAACCCGCGCGATCCGCGCGGGTTTCGTGCTTTTTCGGCGCGGACCCCGCAAGGCGTGCGTCGTGGCCCTGCGGTGTCCGTCGGATTGATGACCAGGCTGCTATGTCCGGTTGGCGATCAAACAGTGGCCTGCTTGGCTTCACGCAAAACCTGCTTCTCGTGGCGGGAATCGAGGGTTACGAGGCCATGAACGTTCACCGCCGGGCCCTCTTCGAACAGCGGTGGCCCCGACATCCTCGCGCGGTCGCCACGTCACGACCGCCACCACTACCAACCGGATCGCCGGCAGGCCCCTTCCAGGGAATTGCCGGTGTCGATCAGTTCGCGCACGCGTGCGGCGATCCGCAGCTGGTAGCGCGAGTAGCGGCGCCGCCCGCCCGCGGAGCGCTGTGGGGTCAACAGCTGCGCGGCGTCGAGGCTGCGCAGGAACGCCTGGGTAACGCCGAGGATTCCGCCGCACGGCCCATGCTGTAGGCGGGGAAATCCTCGTCATCGAGCCTGCCGTTCCCCTGGTCCCCCGGCACCGCCGGTTGGAGTCGTATCGCTGCCTCCACCGACGACCTGCGCGAATAGAATCGGGAACGGTGTGCATCGTGGGCTGCTGTCAGATTCGGCGCTCCCCATGATCAGGGATCGGCGACCGACAACGTCCACCCTTTCGTGTCGCGGTTCGCCCCCTGCCGCTAGGCTGCGGCGCGCCGCCGCTATCACACCTCAACCCGATTCCAGGTCATACCAAGGGATTACATCGAACGAGAATCCGGTCGATAACTTCGAATCGTCCCTCCCGCTCTCGACACAAGCAGCCTCCGCTGAAATCGAAGCCCCCGATCGACATCGGTCGATCGGCATCGAGGACGCGCGAAGTTGGCATCTCCGACCCAGCTCTCAGGAAGATTTCATGACCACACCAGCCTTGGTTCCACAGTCATTTCCACGATCAGCGCGACCCGGCGCCGACGGTGACTACGCCCGTCTGTTGCGACGGATCTCCGACGCGGGACTGATGACCCGGCGTCCCCTCTACTACACGGTCCGGCTCAGCCTCGTCGGGATCGCGTTCACCGCCGGCTGGGCAGGGTTTGTCCTGGTCGGTGACTCGTGGTGGACGCTCATGATCGCGGCGTTCATGGCCGTGACGTGCGCTCAGGTCGCCCTGGTCATGCACGATGTCGCGCACCGCCAAGTCTTCCGGCTACGACGGCCGACCAAGATCATGGGCCGGGTCGTCGGCAACGCCGGAATAGGCCTGGCCTACGGGTGGTGGCAGGACAAGCACACCCGCCATCACGCCAACCCGAACCACGAGGAACTCGACCCCGACGTCACACCCGACATTCTCCTCTGGTCACAACGCCAAGCACGCGCCAGCCGCGGCGTGGCCCGCCTCATCGGGAGGGCACAAGCATTCCTGTTCTTCCCCTTGCTGATGCTGCTGGGCCTGAACCTGCACCTGTCCAGCGTCCGCGCGCTCGCAAACCGATCGGTCAAACACCGCGCACTGGAAGGCGCGCTGCTGTTCGGCCACTTCACCACCTATACAGCCGCACTGTTCGCGATTCTGCCCGCCGACAAAGCCTTCGCGTTCCTCGCCGTACACCAAGCGCTGTTCGGCCTGTACATGGGCTGCATCTTCGCCCCCAACCACAAGGGCATGCCGACCTTGACCGGCGACGACCGCCCCGACTACCTACGCCGGCAAGTGCTGACCTCCCGCAACGTGCGCGGCGGCGTGCTGACCGACATCGCCCTCGGCGGACTCAACTACCAGATCGAGCACCACCTGTTCCCGAGCATGCCGACACCGAACCTGCCCCACGCCCAGGTCATCGTCCGCGACTACTGCGCCGAAATCGGCGTGCCCTACCACGAAACCGGGCTGCTCTCCTCCTACCGCGAAGCACTGCAGCACCTGCACTACGTCGGCGCACCCCTGCGCACCACCGCCACACAACAGAACGCCGGATGAAAGTTCCCGCACTACACTGCGTCTCACGTCCGCAACCGTTCAACCCGGCATCCAGCATGTCGGACAATGAGCACATCCCCGGGGGACCGACGGTCACTGGTCGACACGGTTGAGTGGGTCGCGGCCAGTAGCCACCGATTATCTCGCCGACAGCGACGTCGGTGTCACGGTCTTTCCGACCCTCGCTGATGGTCTCGTACGAAAACCGCCGGAGGTGCGCCAGTGTCTCGACCGACCGCGCGGCGTTCTCGATGACACCGGACAACTGCGGCAGGGCCCGCTGCTGACCTTCAACCGTCCGCAGCACCATCGCCCTCTACTCGAGGTAATCCCGAAGCAACTGTGAGCGCGACGGGTGACGGAGCTTCGACATCGTCTTCGACTCGATCTGCCGGATCCGCTCACGGGTGACACCGTAAACCTTGCCGATGTCATCGAGCGTTCGAGGCCGCCCATCACCCAAGCCGTAACGCAGACGCATGACGCCGGCTTCACGCTCGCTGAGCGTATCGAGCACCGACCGCAACTGCTCCTGCAACAGGGTGAACGCCACCTTCTCGACCGCCACGACCGCCTCGGAGTCTTCGATGAAATCACCGAACTGGGCCGCGCCCTCGTCACCGAGCGGCTGGTCCAACGAGATCGGTTCCCGTGCGATCTGCCGAACCTCGAGAACCTTCGCGGGTGCAATACCCAACTCCGAGGCAAGCTCTCGGGCTGTCGCCTCACGGCCCAGCTGCTGAAGCAGTTCACGCTCCGCACGCCCGAGCTTGTTGATCATCTCCACCATGTGCACAGGGATCCGTATGGTGCGGGCCTGGTCGGCCATGGCCCGAGAAATCGCCTGGCGAATCCACCATGTGGCATACGTCGAGAACTTGAAACCTCTGCTGTAGTCGAACTTTTCCACCGCCCGCACCAGACCCAGATTGCCCTCCTGGATCAGGTCGAGGAACGCCATACCCAGACCGGTGTACCGCTTGGCGATCGAGACCACCAGCCGCAGGTTCGCCTCGAGCAGATGATCCTTGGCCGCGATGCCGTCCTGCACCAGCCAGGTCAGGTCCCGGCGACGAGCGATCGCCAGACCCGAAGGTCCCTCGCATTCGGCCCGCAGTTTCTGCACCGCATACAGACCGACTTCGATCCGGACCGCGAGATCGACCTCCTCGGCCGCGGAGAGTAGAGGGACTCGCCCGATCTGCTTCAGATACGCCCGTGTCGAGTCCCCACCGGCGGCGAACTCGGCTTCCTCGCGCGCCCGACGCAACGCCGGAGACTCCTCCGCATCCCAGATGTCGTCCGCAGCGTCTTCGTGTCCCGCCGAGTCGCCAGTGGAATCTTGGTCATTCATTTCGCCTGCGGTCGTTGCCACATTCGCCTCTCCGAGAGATTCGGGCGGCATCGCGATTCGAGAAACAGGACCGCAGAGAGGCCTTGAGCGGCTCGGCAATCACCGGGACCACCGACCAGCGTACTGGTCGACACCCGAAGTAGACGACTGACGGCCCCACCTTCCACTACGCTTCGGTGCGATCTGCCATGTGGTCAGCTTCAGTAACTCCAGGCAGCGCCCGTCAGTTGCGACATGGCATGTCCACCGAAACGTCAAATCGGATAAGCATTCACGATGACCAGACGTTTTCCGGTTGCCCATGTTTTGCGATTCCTGCCGGGGGCACCAACCTGCATACACGTTTGCGCAGGTAAGCGGGTACATCGGACACGCACCACTCCTCCGGATGATGAAATGCGCAGGTCAAGCGGTTGCCCTGGTTTGAATCCTCCGAAGAACCACAAAACATGGGCAACCAGGCCCGCCCCCGCTGAGAGGGAGGATCAGCTGACCTCGGAGTAGCCCGCGTGCCACTTCAACAGGGCCGCAATCGCTTTCGCCTGCGCCGCAACGAGACGCTCGCCTTCTACCGACGTATCGAACGTAATAAGACGCGGTCAGCTCGCCAATTCGCTGGACGGAGCCCCTGAGCTGCCCTGAGGTTTCCCCGCTGAGCCGGAGAGCTGATTATCTGGCTCCGGCTGGACCCCGTTGATGGTAGCTGGCCCCGTATTCGTCCGGTGACCGCCAGTCCAGCTTCTGGTGTCGGACAAAACTGCCACTGCGGGTACCGACCGTGGTGCCCGCAGTGCCCAGCGGCAGCGCCACCCGGAGGGGTGGTCGATCGCGGCGACCATCGCGTCGCAATCCCCATAGTGATCGCCCCCTGTTCCGGCAGGACCAATCGGTTTCGCGTTTTTCGCCTTGTCGGACCGTGTCGCGCCTTCGGTGTGGCCGGAAGGATTGACGGTGTCGAGTATCCCGGCGGCCGGCCGGTCGCGCCGATCCGAAGGAATTGATATGGCCACTGCTGTAGGAATCGATCTGGGGACGACGAATTCTGTCATCGCGAGCTGGCAGGGCGGCGAGCCGGTGGTGATCGCCAATGCCGAGGGCGCGCGCACCACACCATCGGTGGTTGCGTTCACCGAAAGCGGTGAGCGGCTTGTCGGTCAGCTTGCCCGCAGACAGTCGATTTTGAACCCGAAGGGCACCATCTATTCGGCGAAGCGATTCATCGGCCGCCACTTCGACGAAATATCGGAGGAAGCCAAGGCGGTGAGCTTCGACGTCGTCGAGGGCGACGGCGGCGTCGCTCGATTCGATGTGCGAGGCAAGAAGTATGCGCCCGAGGAGATCAGCGCGCTGGTGCTGCGCAAGCTGGTAGATGACGCGAGCAAATATCTGGGTGAGCGGGTCAAAGAAGCGGTGATCACCGTGCCTGCCTACTTCAACGACGCACAGCGCAATGCCACCAAGGACGCGGGCCGGATCGCGGGACTCGACGTCCTGCGCATCATCAACGAACCGACTGCCGCTGCTTTGGCGTACGGATTGGACAAGAAGACCCACGAGACGGTGCTCGTCTTCGATCTCGGCGGTGGCACCTTCGATGTCAGCCTGCTCGACGTCGGTGACGGTGTGGTCGAGGTCCGTTCCACCGCGGGTGATTCCCATCTGGGCGGGGACGACTTCGACCGCCGCATCGTCGACTATCTCGCCGACGAATTCCAGCGTGCGGAGCACATCGACCTGCGTGCCGATCCGCAAGCGCTGCAACGGCTTTTCGAGGCAGCGGAGAAGGCCAAGGTCGAGCTGTCCTCGGTGACCCAGACACAGGTGAATCTGCCGTTCGTGACCGCCGACGCGAACGGACCCAAGCACCTCACCACCACGATCATGCGCTCGAAGTTCGAGGACTTGACCGCGGATCTGGTGCAGCGCTGTCTCGGCCCGGTGGAACAGGCCATGCAGGATGCCAAAGTCACCGCCAACGACATCGACGAGGTGATCCTGGTCGGCGGATCCACCCGCATCCCGGCGGTACAGGCGCTGGTGCGGCGGTTGACCGGCGGCAAGGATCCGAATATGAGCGTCAACCCCGACGAGGTCGTCGCGCTCGGCGCGGCGGTCCAGGCGGGCGTGCTCAAGGGAGAGGTCTCCGATGTGCTGCTGCTGGACGTCACGCCGCTGTCGCTCGGTGTGGAGACTCAGGGCGGGGTGATGACGAAGATCATCGAGCGCAATACCACCATCCCGGCCCGGCGCAGCGAAGTCTTCTCCACCGCGGAGGACAACCAGCGCGCTGTCGATGTGGTGGTGCTCCAGGGTGAACGCGAGCGCGCTTCCGACAACCGCGTGCTCGGCCGGTTCCGGTTGGAGGACATCCGGCCGGCGCCACGCGGCCAGGCGCAGGTCGAGGTCACTTTCGATATCGACGCCAACGGCATCCTGAATGTCACCGCGCGTGACAAGGACACGGGCAAAGAGCAGAGCATCACCATCAGCGAGCAGTCCAATCTGGACCAGAGCGAGGTGGACCGGATGCTCGCCGAGGCCGAGCAGCACCGCCGCGAAGACGAGGAACTGCGCAAGGCCGTCGATGCCCGCAACGCGTTGGATTCGGCCGCGTACCAGGTGGAGCGGCGCCTGGCCGAACTCGGTGACAGCGCGCCGCCGCACGAGCGGGCACGCGCTGAGATGCTGATCGCCGACGCCAGACAGGCGGTCAAAGAAGAAGCGCCGCTGGATCGGGTGCAGTCGCTCACCTCGGAACTGCAGCAATTGCAGTACGGGTTGCAGTCCGCGCAATCCGGTGGCGACCGACAAGCGAGCTACGCGGGCACCGCCGGTACGGGCGGGGGTGCGGGCTCATCCGGTGACGATGACGTGATAGACGCCGAATTCGACCGGAGTTGAGGGAACTTCCCATGGATTCCTCTGCTGACCAGTCGACTGCCGATGATGCACCTGATCCCGATGCGGCGCCGGAACAGCTCGACGCCCGGGTCGCCGAGTTGGAAGATCGCTGGCGTCGCACGGCCGCCGATCTGGACAACCTACGCAAGCGCTACGCCAGAGATCTCGATCGAGAGCGCGCGGCCGAACGATCGAAGGTGGCGGCCGCCTGGCTACCGATGCTGGACAACTTGGAACTGGCCCTTGCGCATGCGAACGGCGAGGCGGACCCGCTCGTCGCGGGCGTCCGCGCGATCCGGGACCAAGCGGTGCAGGTACTCGAACAGCTCGGCTACCCGAGACATTCCGAGGTGGGGGTACCGTTCTCCCCGGAAATGCACGAGGTGGTCAGCGTGGTCGACCGGCCCGATTTCCCGCCGGGGACCGTGGTCGAGGTGCTGCGCCCCGGATACGGCGAGAACGGACGGCAACTGCGTCCGGCAGCCGTAACCGTCAGCAGACGCGAGGGGTGAGCGTCGATGGCGCACGACTACTACGAGGTCCTCGGGGTTCCCCGCGACGCCGACAAGGACCGGATTCAGCAGGCATATCGCACGCTGGCGCGGCGATATCACCCGGATGTGAATTCCGATCCGGCAGCGGAGGATCGGTTCAAGGAGGTCAGCGAGGCGTACGAGGTGCTGTCCGACCCGTCGACGAGGAGTCGCTACGACCGCTTCGGTGAAGACTTCCGGCGGGTGCCGGAGGATTACGACGAACGGGTCGGCGCGGCCACCGGCGGATTCGGTGGCGGCAGAGGTGGTTTCGGTGGCGGGACCCGCGTGCACTTCGATCGCGGCTTCGACGGCAATGTCGACTTCGGCGACATTTTCGGCGATATCTTCGGTGGCCGGGGCGGCGGATACGGACCGATTCCGGGGGCCGATCAGGAGGCGGTCCTGGAGCTGACCCTCGAGGAGGCCTACCGCGGCGGCAAGCGCAAGCTCGGGCTCGACGGGCGCAGCTACGACGTCGACATCCCGGCCGGGGTGATCGACGGCCAGCGGATCCGGCTGGCCGGGCAAGGCGGCAGAGGCAGCGGCGACGCGCCTGCCGGAGATCTCTACCTCGTCGTGCACATCAAGCCACATCCGCGCTTCCGGCTGGTCGGCCGCGACATCTACCTCGACCTGCCTGTTTCCCCGTGGGAGGCGGTGCTCGGCGCCACCGTCGCGGTCCCCACTCCCAGCGGCGAGGCGAAGGTCAAAGTGCCGCCGAGCTCGTCGACCGGGCGCAAGCTGCGATTGCGTGGCGCGGGCATGCCCAACGCTCGCGGCGCCGACGGCAACCTGTATGCCGAGGTCAAGGTCATGGTGCCGTCGAAACCGACCGCGCGGGAACGGGAGTTGTTCGAGCAGTTGGCCGCCGAATCGAGCTTCGATCCGAGGAGAGAGCAATGAGTGCGCCCACACCGCGATACCTGCTCGTGCGGCGACCGGGACTGCGGCTCGACGAGTTTTCGCGGCGGTCCGGTCTGCATCCGGACATGGTGCGCAAATTGGTCGCGCTCGGGCTGCTCGACTGTGCCCGCGAAGGTAGCGAACTTCGCTTCGAGCCGTCCATGGTCGCCGTTGTCGCCCGAATCCAGCGCTTGCGGTCCGGGCTCGGATTGAACTATGCGGCAATCGGGTTGGTGCTCGATCTGCTGAAGCGAATCGAAGAACTCGAAGCCGCCCCTCGTCGAAGGAGGACGTCGCGATGGACACCAGCAAGCTGACGGAGAAATCTCGGGAAGCCTTGAGCGAAGCGCAGAACGCGGCCACGCGATCGGGGCACAGCGAGGTGGACGGCGAGCACCTGTTGCTCGCCTTGATCGACCAGCGCGACGGGCTGGTGCCCCGGCTGCTCGACCAAGCGGGTGCGGATCTCGACGCATTGCGCGCCGATCTGGATCGCGAGTTGGCCCGCCGCCCCAAGGTCAGTGGTCCGGGCGCCGCACCGGGGCAGGTGATGGTCACCCAGCGATTGGCGGCGCTGCTCGAAGCGGCCGAGCGAGAAGCCAAGCGGCTCAAGGACTCCTACGTTTCGGTGGAGCACCTGGTGATGGCGCTGGCCGAAGAGGGATCGGGCACTGCGGCGGGCCGGATCCTCGCCGGTCAGGGCATCACCAGAGAGTCGTTCCTGCAGGCGCTCACCACGGTTCGCGGCAATCAGCGAGTGACCTCGGCGACCCCGGAGGGCGCTTACGAGGCACTCGAGAAATACGGCCGCGACCTCGTCGCCGAAGCAAGCGCGGGCAAGCTGGACCCGGTCATCGGCCGAGACGCCGAGATCCGCAGGGTGACACAGATTTTGAGCAGAAAGACCAAGAACAATCCGGTATTGATCGGCGATCCCGGCGTCGGCAAGACCGCGATCGTGGAGGGCCTGGCCCAGCGGATCGTCCGGGGCGATGTGCCGGAAGGCCTGCGCGACAAAACGATCTTCTCCCTCGATATGGGTTCGCTGGTCGCCGGGGCGAAATATCGAGGCGAGTTCGAGGAACGTCTGCAGGCCGTGCTGTCGGAGGTGAAGGCGGCCGAGGGCCGCATACTGCTGTTCGTCGACGAGCTGCACACCGTGGTCGGCGCGGGATCGGTCGGCGGTGAAGGATCCCTCGACGCGGGCAATATGCTCAAGCCGATGCTCGCCCGCGGCGAGCTGCACATGATCGGCGCCACCACGCTGGACGAGTACCGCAAACACATCGAACCCGACGCGGCCCTGGAACGTCGATTCCAGACTGTCCTGGTGGACGAGCCCAGCGTGGAGGACGCGGTGTCCATCCTGCGCGGCCTGCGCGAACGGCTCGAGGTCTTCCACGGCGTGAAGATCCAGGACGGCGCGCTGGTGGCGGCCGCGACACTGTCGCATCGCTACATCACCGACCGCTTCCTGCCGGACAAAGCCATCGACCTGGTCGACGAGGCGTGTGCTCGGCTGCGCACCGAAATCGACTCCATGCCGGCCGAACTCGACGAACTCACCAGAAAGGTGACCCGCCTCGAGATCGAAGAGGCGGCACTGTCCAAGGAGACCGACGCGGCCAGCAAGGCTCGCCTCGAGGAGCTTCGAAAAGAACTCGCCGACCTTCGGGCCGAAGCCGACTCGAGGCATGCCCAATGGGAGGCCGAACGGCAGGCGATCCGGCGGGTGCAGCAATTGCGTGGGCAACTCGAGCGACTGCGCCACGAAGCTGAAGAGGCCGAACGCAATTACGACCTCAACCGCGCGGCCGAGTTGCGCTACGGCGAGATCACCAACCTGGAACGCAATCTGCAAGCGGCAGAGGAACAATTACGGTCCAAGCAGGGCAAGCAACCGTTGCTGCGCGAGGTTGTCACCGCGGACGAGATCGCCGAAATCGTCGCCGCGTGGACCGGAATCCCGGTAGCCCGGCTACAGGAGGGCGAGCGGGAAAAGTTGCTACGGCTCGACGAAATCCTGCACGAGCGGGTGGTCGGGCAAGAGGAGGCAGTACAACTTGTCGCGGACGCGGTGATCCGGGCCCGGTCGGGCATCCGCGACCCACGCAGGCCGATCGGATCGTTCATCTTCCTCGGGCCCACCGGCGTCGGCAAGACCGAACTCGCGAAGACCTTGGCCGCGGCGCTTTTCGACAGCGAGGACAATATGGTGCGCCTGGACATGAGCGAATACCAGGAGCGGCATACGGTCAGCAGGCTGATCGGCGCGCCTCCCGGCTACGTCGGTTATGACGAGGGCGGGCAACTCACCGAGGCGGTGCGACGCAAGCCGTACTCGGTGGTGTTGTTCGACGAGATCGAGAAGGCGCACGCCGACGTGTTCAACACCCTGTTGCAGGTGCTCGACGACGGCCGGATCACCGATTCGCAAGGCCGACAAGTCGATTTCCGCAACACCGTGGTCATCATGACCTCGAATATCGGCTCCCAGCACCTCCTCGACGGCGTCACCGCCCACGGCGAAATCAAGCCGGACGCACGGGATCGGGTGCTCGCCGAGCTACGCGGACACTTCCGCCCCGAGTTCCTCAACCGCGTCGATGACATCGTGCTGTTCACGCCGCTGACGCTGCCGCAGATCGAGCACATCGTCGAGCTACAACTCGAAGAACTCCGACGTCGCCTGACCGAACGCCAGATCAGTCTCGATATCACCCCGCAGGCGCGCAAGCTCATCGCCCAGCACGGATTCGATCCGGTCTACGGTGCGCGTCCGTTGCGCCGCTACATCGCACACGAAGTCGAGACGAAGATCGGCCGGGCGCTGATGCGCGGCGATATCGGTCAGGGCGGCACCGTCACCGTCACCGTGGACGGTGCCGATCTCGCGGTCACGTACACCGCGGCCGCGATCGCGGCATGAAACGAGGTACAACCATGGAACCCGCGAAGATCAAATGCCCCAACTGCGGGAAGATCAATCGGGTCGCGGCCGCGGCGGAGGGCACACCGCGCTGCGGTAACTGCCACACACCGCTGCCGTGGATCGTCGCGGCCGGCGACGACGACTTCGCCGAGGTGACCGGAAACTCTTCGGTGCCAGTCCTTGTCGACCTGTGGGCGACCTGGTGCCGGCCCTGTCTGATGGTCAGCCCGGCGCTCGAACAGCTCGCGACCGAACGGGCAGGTCGGTTGAAGCTGGTCAAGGTCGACATCGATGCCGCCCCGCGTACCGCCGAGCGGTTGGCCGTGCGGGCGGTGCCGACCTTGCTCGTGCTCGACCGCGGCGAGGCGCTGGCCCGGCAGGCGGGCGCCGCTCCGGTACCGGAACTGCGGAGATGGCTGGACCAGGCCCTCTCCGATCGAGCAGATAGGGGCGTGACCGCATGACCTCCATTCATACCGATCCCCATGTCGCTGCGATCCGACCGGTCGCCCCGCGGACACCACAGGGCTGCGAGGAGTGTCTTCGGCTCGGCACGCCATGGCTACATCTGCGGCTGTGCCTGACCTGCGGGCACGTCGGGTGCTGCGACTCGTCCCCGATGCGGCACGCGCGAGCCCACGCCGCCGGGACCGCCCACCCCATCGTCCAATCCATGGAAGCCGGCGAGAATTGGCGCTGGTGCTACGTCCACCAGAACTTCGTCTGATGAACGCCGAAACCCCCGACGATGTCGGCGCGTATCCGCGATTGTCGGACGCGCAGGTGGCGACGCTCGCGGTCGGCGGCGCCCGGCGAGCCGTGCGCGCCGGTGAGATATTGGTTCGCGCCGGCGCCCCGAGCGACGAGTTCTTCGTGATTCTGTCCGGTACCGTCGCGATCGTCGACGACGATGCGGGGCAACGCCGGGTGCTGCGCATCCACGGGCCCGGCCGATTTCTCGGTGAGCTGGGCCTGCTGGAAGGCCAGGTCGCGTTCTACACCGCGGAGATGACCGAAGACGGCGAGGTGCTGGTCGTCCCGGTCAAGCGGATCCGCGCGCTGGTCGAACACGACCCGGTGCTCAGCGACCTCATTCTGCGCGCGTATCTGATCCGGCGCTGTCGGCTGCTCGATTTCGTCTCCGGGTTCCGAATCATCGGTTCCTGTTACTCGCCCGACACCCGGCGGCTACGCGAGTTCGCGGTGCGAAACCGGTTGCCGCACAATTGGATCGACCTCGAGCGCGACAGGAGGGCAGAACAACTCCTGCGTGATCTCGGTGTCGCGCCCGAGGACACCCCGGTCGTCGTCTGGCGTGGCGAGCAGGTGCTGCGCAATCCGACGAATGCCGAGTTGGGGCACCTCATCGGCCTACCGGTGCCGACCACGGCGCGCGAGGTGTGCGACCTCATCGTGGTGGGTGCCGGCCCAGCCGGTCTGGCCGCCGCGGTGTACGGCGCCTCGGACGGGCTCGACACCTCGGTGCTGGAGGCGATCGCGGCGGGTGGGCAAGCGGGCACGTCCTCGCGGATCGAGAACTATCTGGGCTTTCCCGCGGGTATCTCCGGCACCGAGCTGGCCGAGCGAGCGGTCATCCAGGCCGGAAAGTTCGGCGCCCGATTGCTGGTGTCCGCGCAAGTAGTCGGGCTGGAAGCCGACGATGGACACCATCTGCTGCGACTGGCCGAGGGCGGCGCGCTCCTCGGCCGCACTATCGTGCTGGCCACCGGCGCTCGCTATCGCAGACTCGCCGTGACCGGAATCGAGCGTTTCGAGGGCACCGGCGTGTACTACGCCGCGACCCATCAAGAGGCGGCGTTGTGCGGCGTGGACCCGGTAGCTGTCGTCGGCGGCGGTAACTCCGCCGGGCAGGCGACGGTATTTCTCGCCGGGCGTGTCGAACACGTGCACCTACTCATCCGAGGTGGCGATCTCGGCAAGAGCATGTCCCGGTATCTGGTCGAGCAGATCGAGCAGCACCCGCGTGTGACGGTGCACCGCAACACCGAGGTGCGCGAGGTCACCGGCGGCGGCGAGCTCGAAGCAATCGTGGTCGAGAACAACCGCACCGAGGAGCGGGACCAGCTCGCGGTGCGCGCCGTGTTCGTTTTCATCGGGGCCATCCCGTACACCAGGTGGTTGGCGGACACCGTCGCGCTCGACGCGCACGGGTTCGTCTGTACCGGCCCGGACGCGGTGTACCCGTCCGAGCAGCAGCGCGATTCCGACCGCAGACCGCTACCGCTCGAAACAAGCAGGCCCGGCGTCTTCGCTGTGGGCGACGTCCGTAGCGGCTCGGTCAAGCGAGTCGCGTCCGCCGTGGGTGAAGGCGCGATGGCGGTCCGCCATATCCACGAATACATCGAGAGGAGCTGACCGAAATGCCGGTAATGGGCGTTGTCAAGTTTCAGCGTTTCTTTCGTGCCGCGGCCGGGCTGCAGGTGCACCGCAACGATCTCGAGCGCTACACCGAGTTCATCGACGACAAGATCTACGACCTGTTCGTCGTTGCCAAGGCGTCGGCGAAGGCGAACTCGCGCGATGTGATCGAACCGTGGGACCTTCCGATCACCGCGGGACTGCAGCAGAGCATCCATCGGTTCGAGAAGCTGGATGAGGATATCGAGCTGCAACCGCTGCTCGACCAGCTCGCCGCACGACCGCCGCTCGACCTCGCCGTCTCCGAGGGCACCGAGCACCGACTGCCGCTGATCGCGGGCGGCCTCAGCGTGGCGCTCGCACAGACGCTCGTGGCGATCGCACCCAAGGTCAAGAATCCGGGAACTGCCGAATGGTCGGTGGTGTTCGAGATATTTCATCTGCTGCTTTGATGCAGCAACGATGCATATTCGGCACCGGCCGCAAACGCCGGATCTGTCGGTGTACCGTCATGACCAACGTCCACAGAATCAGCCGGCACCTGGATGTCTGTCACTCGAAGCGAATCGATGCGTGTGGCGGCGAGTGGATCGGCCGAAATTCTCCGGGTGGGCGCGGCCGAGGCTGCCGCAGTATCAGGTTCGACCGAAACCTACGATGGGCCAGACCCGCCATGAATCAGCAACTGCTGAGTTATCCAATCGTCGACGGCTCGGCACGCGCCCACCTGGCGTCGCTGCACGGGTTGTGCGCACTGTCGGCGGCGCTGTCGAGCGAGCACGACGAAGCGGAAATACTTCGAATGGCCCGTACGGCTGTCCCGGCCCTCGGCTCGTGTCGCACGCTCGCGAGCTATCGCCGGGTGGACGACGAATTCACCCGGTCCCCACAGACTCGACCTGCACACCCCGGCCTGGACGCGCAGGTCAGCGCGCAGGCGGGCGAGGGCAGTGTGAGCCTGGACGGTGAGAAATGGGTGTGGGCATTCGCCCTGCGAAGCACGTCCGGAGCGGTCGGCTCACTCATTGTCGGCTCCAACCGCGAGCCACGGCCGGACGAGATATTCCTGCTGAAAGTGCTGGCGCAGCTCACCGGTTCAGCACTGGCCAACGCGACCACGCATGAACGTGCTCGCGCCCACGCGACCGAACTCACCGAGATCAACGAGCACCTGGCCGCCACGGTGCGACGCCTCGAACAGCAGACCCGGGTGCACGAGGTGCTCGCCGGCGCCGCCGCGTACGGACAGGGCGAGCAAGGGATCGCCGACGCCCTCGCCCAGCTCACCGATTTGCCCGTCGCGGTCGAGGATCCCTTCGGCAATCTGCGCGCCTGGTCCGGACCCGACCGACCGGAACCCTATCCCAAAGCCGCACCCGAGCAGCGTGATCAACTACTGCACCGTCTGGCGACCCACAATGCGCCGCTGCGACTCCACGATCGGATGATCATGCTGGTGAAACCGCACAGCGATATCCTCGGCACGGTCGCGCTGATCGACCCGGACCATCGAGTTGTCGAGGCCCAGCTGTTCGCACTGGTCTACGCCAGCACCATGCTCGCCCTCGAACTCGCACATCAACGCACTCTCGCCGAGATCGAACTGCGGCTACATCGCGAACTCGTCGACGATCTCGCCTCCGGCACCGACAACGACAGCGCCTACGCCCGCGCCGAAGCGTTGGGACACGACCTGCACGGAACGCATTATGTCGTCGCGGTGCACAGCGCAGGCCGCGCCGACGATTCGATCGCAGACGCCGCGAGCCGCGCCGCGTCGGCCCTGAGCCTGCAATACATCCAGGGCCGCCACGGCGGCACGGTCGTGCTGATCACCGACCGCAGACCCGATCCAGGCGCCTTCCACCACGCAATCCACGAACGCCTCGACACCACGCCGATAACCATCGGAATCAGCGCCCGGTGCGAACAGCCCAGTGATTTCGTACGCGCGTTCGCCGATGCCCACTGTGCCATCCACATCCGGCTACAGTCCCGAATACCTGACGGCGCGACGACATTCGAAGAACTCGGCTTCTACCGTCTGCTCGACGCGGCACACGCCGACGATCAGGTCGATCACTACATACGCGAATGGCTCGGTGCCCTTCTGGAGTACGACACCACCCGGCATTCGGACCTCGTGTACACCCTGGCCCAGTATCTCGAATGCGGCGGCAACTACAACGATTCCGCCGCCGTACTACACATCCACCGCAGCACCCTGCGCTATCGCCTCGGCCGCATCCGCGAACTCACCGGCTTCGACCTACATGATGCGAATATCCGATTCAATCTCCAAGCCGCAACGCGCGCATGGCAATTCCTGTCCGTCGGCGCCAACCCGTGACGTTGTTGTGACCGCCAGCTATTCCCCCGGCCGATCAAAGCCCGTCCCGCAGATCGATGGCAACCCATCAAGAGGCAACGATTTCAACCAGCCCGAAACCGTTGTGACACTATGTCAATCACCTCTCGAGCGTCCTGCCGCAACGAGGTGACCATCATGGCCGGAGACACGGTCATTGTCACCGGTTCAACGGGATTCGGCGGCGAATCCGGAGCCTCGGTGCAGGCCTCCTGCGTGTCGGATCGGTCATCAGGCGTTGTCGAGGACCGCGGTGGGATCGGTTGATCTTGTCGGTTGCCCGCGAGCACGCCACACAGCCGTTCGAGCGATCTGCGCGGGTTCGGTAACTCGGGCAGCCCTCGAGAGTTACAACAACATGTCACATCCGCCGAAGCGTCAAATCGAATACGCACCCACGATGACCAGGCGATTTCCGGTTGCCCATGTTTTGCGTGTCCCGCCGGGGGCGCTCAGCGCTCTGAACAGCGACGACGCCGTCGGGTTCAGAGATTCCCAGCCCGAACAGCGTTCAAACACCACGGAACTTTCCGGGTAGATTCCGGGCATGGGACAGGGCTTGGACGACATCGACGAACTCCTCGAGGACTTCGAGACCGAGCTTCGCCACGTCAACAAGTCCCAGGGCACCATCGACCCGAGGGGCGGGCCGGGTGGCAGCGAGATCGCCGGCAGTACCCGCACCGCGGTGTGACGGGACAGTCGAACCGGCAATGCGGCCGGCACGCGGACCGCCGCCCCGACCGGCCAGTTCTTTCACGATCGCCGCACCTGGCCGGTCGGTCGGGTCGTTCGCCGTTGGTAGCGTTCGGCAAGCCCGGGAACCTGTTCACGGAAAGTCTTGCAGCACTGCGGTGTCGAGAAAACCAGTGATCTGGCCGTAGTCGACGAAGAACGTCTTGGCTGCGTCGGGATTCAGGAACACGAACCGCGCGATGTTGGCGAGGCGTCGCGGCTCTGCCGGCACCGATGCATACGGCGCTCGGCCGAATTGGTTCATGGCGAGCACGGCGGTTCAGGGCCGGCCGGCGAATATGAGATGTGCTGCGCGAGTGATGGTGTGGCGAATGTCGGCGATGGCGGCCGGGTTGGTGGTCAGGTCGAGCAGGCATGTGGTCAGGACATGGCCGAGGACCAAGGCTTGGTCGTGATCGTCGGTCCAGTCGGGATCGCCGATCGCGGCACGGACGAGTTCGGTGAACAGAGGCCGCCACACTCTGATGCCGGGTCCGTCACCGGAGTGCACCGAACTCATGCCCGCCTGTAGCAGGTTGCGGTCCTCGTCGGCCCAGGTGATGAACTCGGCGAACGCTGCCGCCACTCGCTCGGCAGTGTCGGTGGCGGGGTCGCTGGTGCGGTGTTCGAGGCGGGCGAGAGTGTCCAGGGCCCATTCGGACATGAGGTGCTGGACCAGTCCGTCCTTGGAACCGAAGTAGCGGTAGACGGTCACCGGTGTTGTTCCGGCTTCGGCGGCGACCGCTCGGATGGTCACTCCCTTGTAGCCGTTGCGGGAGGCCATCGCGCGGGCGACCGCGGCGATCTCGGCGCGGCGCTCGCGTTCGGCCGGGCCGAATTCGCGTACCACTCGCAGAGAATCACGGGACTCGCGCAGCAGCTCGAACGCGTCATCGATCACCGATCGAGGGTACCGCAGCCCGAGAACACGGTGTATAACACGTTATATAACGCGCGGTGTCCCGCCTCGCGGATGGCGCGATCGGATTCACCGCAACGAGATGACCAGGCCGATAGGGCCTTCGGGCCCGCACCGCTCACCCGAGTCGGGGCGCACGTGCCCGGATCGCCGATCGCGAGGTAGAGGTATCACAACAAGTTCCACTGGTATAACGTGTTATACAACGTGTGAAAGGCAGTTACGATCGTGACCATCAGCGACCTGTTCTCCCCAGCCGTCCTCGAAGACCCCTATCCGGTTCTGGACGAGTTACGTGCGGCCGGTGACGTGCATTTTCTTCCCGATCAGCAGCTGTACGTGGTGCTGGGGTTCGAGGCGATCCGTACGGTTCTGGCCGATCCGCAGGCCTACTCGAGCAATCTGGTCGCGGTCCTGAACGCGGCGTCGGAGGGATCGGCGACGGTGTCGGTGGCCCAGTCCGGTGGAGTGGATGTGCTGGCGACCTCGGATCCGCCGGTGCACACCGCACATCGAGCGCTGGTGATGTCGCGGTTCAGCCCCCGCGCGGTCGCGGACCTGACCGCACTGATCGACCAGGCCGTCGCTCCCGCGGTCGCCGAGCTGGTCACAGCCGGTGCGGGTGACTGGATGCGGATCGTCGCGCACCGCGTGCCGGTGCGGGTGATCGGGCAGCTGATCGGATTGCCGGCCGAGGACAACCAGCAGCTCGCGGCGTGGTCGGACGCGGCGATCGAGCTCGTGTCCGGCGTCGCCACTCCCGAGCGCGTCGGGCAGGCAGCCCTGTCGGTGCTGGAGTTCACGCAGTATCTGGGCGAACGGCTCGACAGTGCGTCCGGCGATGACGCGCCCGGGGTTCTGGGCACGATCGCCACGGCCGTCGCATCGGGCACCCTGACCCGAGACCAGGGCGCGATCCTGCTGGTGCAACTGGTGACCGCGGGCGCCGAATCGACCACCAGCCTGCTCGGCACCGCGGCGCGACTGCTCGCTCAGGACGAGGATCTGCAGCAGCGGGTGCGCGCTGACCCTGATCGGATCGGCGCGCTGGTGGAAGAGGCCGTGCGCGTGGAAAGCCCGTTCCGCGGCCATTTCCGCGTCACGACCAGACCGACCCGGCTGGCCGGGGTACGCATCGAGGAAGGCGCCCGGCTGATGCTGATGTGGGGAGCCTCCAACCGCGACCCCCGCATCTTCGACCACCCGGACCGCGTCGACCTCGACCGCGCCCAACCCAAACTCCACCACAGCTTCGGACGCGGCATCCACTTCTGCCTCGGCGCCCACCTGGCCCGCAAGGAAACCGTCCAGGCCCTCCACACTCTCGTGCACACCACCAGCGACATCCAGATCGCCGACAACGCACAGTTGAACTACGTTCCCAGCCTCATCGTGCGCCGGCTCGCCGCACTCGACCTCACCGTGACCCCGGCATGACCCCACCGGTTCACGCACTCGCCGCCCGGCTGCCGGGAACAGAGCTGTTCACGCGATACGGGCAGTACCGGGAGTATCACCCCGATCTGCGGCCATACGCGATCGTGCTGCCCCGCGAAACCGTCGCCGGCCCCCGCACACTGTCGGTGGTTCGCCACCTGACCGCCCGCGTGCCCGGCCACCCGGCCGCAACGGTCATCGACCTCGGAGACGGTCTGTCGGTCCGGGTGTTCGGCCCACCGGCAACTGTTCCCCGCACTGGCGCGGCGGTGATGTGGATCCACGGCGGCGGCTACATCTTCGGCACCGCCGCCCAGGACGACCGCTGGTGCCACCGCATCGCCGCCCGCACCGGCGCACAGGTGGTGTCCGTCGAGTACCGCCTCGCCCCCGAACACCCGTACCCCGCAGCCCTCGACGACTGCCACCGCGCATTGGATTGGATCGCCGAACAGCCCGGAACCGACCCCGCCCGAATTGTCGTCGCCGGAGCCAGCGCGGGCGGCGGACTCGCCGCGGCCCTGGCCCTGCGCAGCCGAGACCACGGGCCCGTCCGGCCGGCGCTGCAACTGCTGCTCTATCCCATGCTCGACAATCGTCCCCTCCCCGACACGGACTCCTGGCATCGAATGTGGGGGCCACGCGGCAACTCCTACGCCTGGACCAGCTATCTCGCGGACGCCACCCCGGCCGAGGCCGTCCCCGCACGCCGCACCGACCTGCACGACCTGCCGCCCGCGTGGATCGCCGTGGGCACCCGTGACCTGTTCCACGACCACAACCGCAGCTACCACCAAGCCCTGTCCGCTGCCGGAACCATCAGCGCCTTCACCTCCATCGACGGCGCATTCCACGGCTTCGACGCCATCGCACCGCACACCGGCATCGCACAACGACTCCACGACAACGCCATCCAAGCCATCCGCGATGCGATCGACCGGCCCCGGCCGTGACCCCTCGATCGATCCCCACGCGCGAGTTCCCGACCGGCTGCACGATCGTCGTCCACCCGGCCCGCGAATGCTCTCGGATCGCCGCACCGACATATGAGGTCTTACGAGATATGTTGTCCTGCAAGTGAAGTCGCTCAATCATGCCGTCAAGGCGCGTCCGGCAGCGGCACACGACCGGAACGACGATGGCCGCAGCATTACTCCCGCCGAAAACGACTGTGGCGCAAACCCGTTGGACGATGCGCGCCGCGGCGTGCTGTCAGCTCTCGAGGTACGCGACGAGGGCGCCGATCAGGCCGTCGAGCGCGTCGTCGAGGTCGCCGTAGGTGCCCAGTGTCCGTTCCGAGGTGATGCCGCGCATCGCGGCGGGGATGAGCGCGGCCACCTGCCGGATCTTGAGCGCGTCCACTCCGAGGTCGGCGAAGGCTCGTTCACAAGCGGAGTCCCAGTTGGGTTTCCAGGACGACAACTCCGCGGCGGTCAGCGGGAAGTCGCGCTCGAGTTCGGCGTTGTCACGCGGCAGCGCCGCCCGCAGGGTCTCGATCGCCAGAGATTCGGGCCTGCGCAGGCCCGCGGCCATGGTACGAATCATTGCGGAAACCCGCTCGCGCAGTGTGCCGTCGGGCTTGACCCCCGCGGGCAGATCGCCGCGCTTGTCGGCGGTATATCGCAGCACCGCAGCCCACAGGCCGTCGATGTCGCCGAACTGGTACTTGATCACTCCCCATGTCGCGCCGATATCGCGCGCGATCCGGTTACCCGACACCGCCCCGGGATCACCCGTGGCCAGCGAGGCGATCGCTGCCTCGAGCATGCTCTCCCGCGAGGCGATTCCCCGCTTGTTCGCTCGCCGCCCACCCACTGCCACTTCCGTCACAACTGCTGATTGTACGGATCCCGACCAGCGAATCCTAGTTTTCATAGAGCCCTCTTGTTTTATTTCATAGAGGGTTCTACGCTAATCGTTGTCGCTCGGCGAGAATGGTTTCCGCGGTGGATTCCGGCACCGAGCAGTTCCCGTAGTGCCCTTCGAAGGTTCTGGAGGTTCGAGATGGCGAAACCGCCATTGTCGATGGAGCCGACCGGCTGGTTCCAGGTGGCCTGGTGCGCCGAGATCGCCGTCGGCGCCGTGCACAAGATGAAGTATTTCGGCCGCGAAATGGTCGCCTGGCGCTCGGCGTCGGGCCAGGTCGCGGTATTCGACGCCTACTGCGAGCACCTCGGTGCGCACCTGGGATACGGCGGGCACGTCGAGGGCGAGAACATCGTCTGCGCGTTCCACGGCTGGGAATGGAACCGCGAGGGCCGCAACGTATGCATCCCGTACGAGAAACACCCGAACAAGGGCCGCCGCATCCGCAGTTACCCCGTCGTCGAGCGGAACGAGGCGGTGTGGATCTGGTACGACATCGACGGGCGGGCACCGTATTTCGACGTCCCGGATATCTTCGAGTCGTTCGGCGACGGTAAGACCGCCGCGGACTATTACCCGCCGGTGCCCGCGGCGACCCTGTTCCGGGAGCGGCAGGAACTGCACCCGCAATACGTCATGGAGAACGGCGTCGACGCCGCGCACTTCAAGTTCGTGCACAAGACACCGTTCATCCCGGAATTCACCCGGCACGACTTCTCCGGCCCGGTGTCCTATGTCGACTTCACCATCGCGTTCGACGAGGGCATAGCCGAAGACGAGATCAACAGCGGCGTCGAATCGATCAACGCCGGATTGGGATGCTCGATCACCAAGAGCTGGGGCATGGTCGACAACCGCACCATGCCCGCGGTGACACCCGTGGACGAGTTCACCTCCGATGTCCGGTTCACCGTGTGGATCGGCCGCAAACCCGGTGACGACAGCCCGGAGATCACCAAATACGGCAAGACAATGGCCGATTTCGTCATCGACCAGTTCGACGCCGACGTCCACATCTGGGCACATCAGCGTTACTCGGACCCACCTGCGTTGTCACGCAAGGAATTCCAGGGATTCACCGCGCTGCGCGAATGGGCGAGGCAGTTCTACCCCGACGGCGGGCCCGCCGCGGCGGCACGACCAGGCAGCGGCGCGGTCGAACCCCGGCCACGGACGGTCACCGGCACCTGACCGGCACACAACAGACGACATCACCCTCCCTCATGACAGAAAGGCGTTTCGCCATGAGCACTTCCGGCAAGGTCCGAGTCTTCCAGGTCGCCACCGGCAACCTCGGCACCGAAATGATCAGCCGCATCCGCGATCATCGCGATCTGGAACTGGTTGGGCTGCACTGCTACTCGCCCGACAAGATCGGGCGGGACGCGGGAGAGATCGTCGGTATCGACCCGGTCGGCGTGAAAGCCACCGGCACGATCGAGGAGATCATCGCGGCCCGCCCCGACGTACTCACCTTCCACGGCGTCTTCCCGGACGAGGACCTCTACGAGAAGGTCCTCGAAGCAGGGATCAACGTGGTCACCACCGCCGACTGGATCACCGGATTCCACCGCGACAAGAACCACCCGCACCCCTCCGGACGTAAGGTCAGCGAGGTGATCCAGGCCGCGTGCGAGCGCGGGAACTCGACCTTCTACGGCACCGGGATGAACCCCGGCTTGAACCAGATCCTCGGAATCGTGCACACCGCGGACGTCTCCGAGATCGAGAACATCACCACCACCGAATCGGTCGACGTGTCCTGCCACCACTCGGTCGACACCTGGAAGGCCGTCGGTTACGGCCGCCCGGTCGATGATCCGACGATCCCGGACTCGCTCTACAAGTACACCGCGGTGTTCGCCGACGCGGTCTACCTGATGGCCGACGCCTTCGACCTCGAACTCGACGAGGTCAAGTTCAGCTACGAACTAGGCGCCTGCACAAAGGATGTCGATCTGGGCTGGTATTTCATGCCCAAAGGCTCGCTCGGCGCCAACTACATCAAATACCAGGGCATGGTCGACGGCGTCCCACGGGTGGAAACCCATCTGGAATGGCAGATGACCCCGCACACCGACCCGTCGTGGGAGATCAAGGGCTGCTACATCACCCAGGTGACCGGCGACCCGAACATCTACAGCAAACACATGATCTTCCCGCGCAAGGGATTCGACCTGTCGAACCCGGAGAACTTCGCCTCCATCGGCATGACCGTCACCGGACTGCCCGCCCTGAACTCCATCAAATCCGTCGTCGCCGCCCGACCCGGAATCATCACCAGCGCCGACCTGCCGCTACGCGCATTCGCCGGCCGATTCAACATCTGAGTCCCCGCCCCACCACACCGGCGGTGCGCCGACTATCGCTCCGGCAATAGGTCGGCGCACCCCCGCAGTTCGCCGACTACCGATCTTCGCTCGTAGAACCTGCGACCGGGAAATCAGGCTCGGGAGAGCACACACCCGAACGGCAATCGAGGTCCGTGTCGGCCGCCGGGGGTTCCACGGATCGGCCGTCCTCGTTGCGGTCGGCAGTAGCGTCCACTCGGTCGACGAATTCATCTGTGGCAGTGCCACTCTCGGGTCGCGTTCAGCCGCTTCGACGCGCGGCCCGTTCTATGGTCGGTCAGAACCATTGTCGGCAATTCGTTGGGTTTCGAATCTTGGCTGGTCATGACCATGCCGGACACTCGTTGTCGCACAACAGACTTGACGGTCCAGCAGGCGGGTTCAGGAGATGCCTGGCTCGGTCGGCAATTCGCGGCTGCGGTGTTCGATCTGGTTGTGGATAGGTCGCCCGACCTCGAGGGTGTGTCCGGCAGCCTCCTCGACGGCCCAGTCGCGGTTAGGGCACGCCCGGGAAGTAGGGGCAGGTGTCGCCCCGGCCCATGGCCACCACGATGGTTGAGTTTTCGACCGTGTCAGCGGTTGGGGGCTTCGGGGTCCGGGTGGTGATGCCGCTGCAGTTCTGCATGCGAGTGTGTGTCGGCACTAGCTCCCACCCGATGCCTCGGTACAGTGTCGTCGAAGGTTTCGGAAATGAATGTCGTTTTTAGTAGGAGAGGAGTGCGGCGGTGAAAATCGCCTTCGTCGGCAAGGGTGGGAGTGGGAAAACCACGCTGTCGTCGTTGTTCATCGGCTATCTCGTCGAGCAGGGCGCACCGGTCCTGGCGATCGATGCCGATATCAACCAGCACTTGGCGGCGGCTCTGGGATGAGCGAGGAGGAGTCGGTGACCCTGCCGACGCTCGCCGGGCATCTGCCGTTGATCAAGGACTACCTGCGCGGTAGCAATCCCCGGATTGCCTCGGCCGAGGCAATGATCAAGACAACGCCGCCGGGGACCGGATCGCGGCTGCTGGGAGTGGTGGACGACAACCCGATCTATGCCGCCTGTGTGCGGGAGGCCGGTGGGGCCCGGCTGATGGTGACCGGGCCGTTCGCCGAGGAGGATCTGGGGGTGGCCTGCTATCACTCCAAGGTCGGTGCCGCGGAGATGCTGCTCAATCACATGGCCGACGGTCCGGGCGAGTACGTGGTGGTCGATATGACCGCTGGCGCCGATTCGTTCGCTTCGGGATTGTTCACCCGTTTCGATCTGACCGCTCTGGTGTGTGAGCCGACGCTGCGTAGCGTCGGGGTCTACCGGCAATACCTGGGCTACGCCAGGGATTTCGGTATCCGGATCGTGGTGATCGGCAACAAGGTGTGCGACGAGGATGATCTGGCGTTCCTGCGCGAGCAGGTGGGCGAGGATCTGCTGTGCTGGGTGGGGCGGTCGGGCCATGTGCGTGCCGCCGAGCGCGGCGAGGTCCGGCCGGTCGCCGATCTGGAACCGGACAACCGCGGTGCGCTGGCCACTCTGCGGTCGGCTCTGGATTCTGTCGAGCGGGACTGGGCGACCTACCAGCGTTACGCCGTCGAATTCCATGTCCGCAACGCCGAGGCATGGGCGGGGAAAGACCTTGTCGCACAGGTTGACCCGGGGTTCGTGATGCGTCCGGGCGTACTGGCGGCTCGGTAGCGGAAGTGCCGGGCGGAACCGCGCAGGCGTGGCGGCGGCCGCCCGGCAGCAGGCCGCCTTCCGGGCTGGAGAGCGGTCGCGCGGTTGCCCACGTCGGGCGACAACGCGGCCGGGGCGAGCGGCCGGCTGACACGCTCTTGGAGCGAGTCGAAAGATGTTGACTTACAACAGAATCCAAGGCAGCTAGGTGATAGGTGCGAGGTTGAGCACGCCTCGGATCCGCTGCCGCAGAATATGGTACCCGCTCGAGCGGTGCGCTGCGGCGCCGCTGGACGAGCGGCGTGAAGACTGGGTCGGTCCCGGCCGGGCAGGTCCGGGGTGCCGAATCCGGCGACCGCCGCGGAATCGGCGAGCGCGCGTTATGTTTGCGATTGACCGTGTTGGCCGACAGCGCAATCCGGGCATGTTCCGTACAGGTCGATGTGGTGATCGACGTCGGCGTACCGGTGATGTTGTGCGATGTGTTGGGTGTGGAGTTCCAGGGTGTCGAGGGTGAATTGTTCGGCGCGGCCGCAGATCCGGCACAAAAGGTTGTGGTGGTGAATCGTGGTGTGGCGCAGGCGGTAGAGCAGTTCGCCGTCCTCGGCGCGCTGGGTCTCCACGAGTTGTTCATGGGTGAGCTGGTGCAGGATGCGGTACACGCTGGTCAGTCCGGCGCGCACAGCCGTGCCGGCGAGTAGCTCGGCGTGTAACTGCTGGGCGCTGCGGAATTTGTCGCTGCGCTCCAGCGCCTCGAGGACGGCGCGCTGCTGTGGTGTGACGCGGCGGCGCTGCCCGGGTCGGGTGTCAGTTGGCTGTCGGTTCGGTGAGGGCATGGGTTCGGTGGGTTCGGGCTCGGTGGCGGCGGAATCGGTCCAGTAGTACGGCGGCGAGGTAACCGCAGGTGGCTACGGTCATGATCGTGAAGCTGGCCGGTGCGGCGGGAACGAGGTAGGACGCGGTGATACCGGCCCAGACCGCTAGTACCGCCAGCGCGGCCGAGCCCCAGAACGCCCGCCACGGCCGGTTGGTGAGCCGGGCAGCGGCAGCGGGCGGGGCGGCGAGCAAGCCGAGCACGACGACGGCGCCCACCAGTGGGGTGGCCTCGGCGACCGCGGCACCGATCAGCGCCAGGAATACCGCGCCGAGCATCCGGACGGGCACACCGGCCGCGCGTGCGACGGCGGGGTCGATGGTGGCGAACAACAGTGGTCGCGAGATGACCAGCAGCAGAACGATGCTCGCGGCCGTGACGAGCACGGCGGTGACCGCATCGTCGGTGTTGATGCCGAAGATGCTGCCGAACAGCACGTTCACGTTCGCGTTGCCGGTGCTGCCGCCGCTGCGATGGGTGGTGTAATAGGTCAGGAACAGCACGCCCAGACCGAGGGTCCAGGAGAAGAACGAGCCGATCGCCACGTCGTCGGAGCCGCCGCGGGCCCCGCCGAGCCCGAGTGCGATTCCGGCCGCCACCGCGGCGATGAAAAGCCCTGTGTACAGGTTGATTCCGGCGGCCAGCGCTGCCATCGCGCCGGTGTAGGCGACATGCCCGAGCGCGTCCGCGGCGAAGACCTCACCGCGCTGCACCAGGAAGTACCCGGCCAGCCCGCACAGCAACGCCACGGCGGTGCCGGCGGTCAGCGCATGCGTAATGAACGGGTGCGCGAACATGCTCGTCAGAGGTGTCATGCCGGCACCCTTGTGACTGCGGGGGCGGGCCGGGCGTGCCGCTGGGCTCCCCGGTCCAGCACTGCGCGAGCGGCAGCGGCGAGCAGATAGATCCCGAACGCGAAACTCGCGACCCAGAATCCGATCGGGTACGGCGAGAAGTACGCGAACCCCATCCCGACCCAGGTGACGGCGAGGGCGATCACCACAGATACCGCGATGCCCCGCCCGGGGTGGCTGGTCAGCTGGTGTGCCGCGGCGGCCGGGGCGACGAGCAGCGCGAACACCAGCAGGCTGCCGGTGACCTGGCTCGTACCGACCGCCGCGACGCCCAGCAGCACCATGAACAACGCCCCACCAGCCGCACCGGAACACCCTGCGCGGCAGCGGTTCCCGGATCGACCGAGGCCCACAGCAGGGGGCGGCAGAGCACGAACAGCAGCAGCAGGCAGGGCACGGCCGCGGCCAGCAGGATGGTCACCTGGCCGGTGGTGACCCCGGCGATGGTTCCGAACAGCAGATTGGTCAGCCCCGACAGGAACCCCTTGTAGAGGCTGACGAACAACATGCCCGCGGCCAGCGCGAACGCCTGCACGATGCCGATCACCGCCGACCGCTCGGCGCTACCACGGGAGCGGGCCGCCGCGGGCAGTGCGGCGATGACCAGGGCCGCGCCGAGGCAGGCCGCGAAATAGCCGTAGCCGGCGGCCAGTCCGAGCCAGGTAGCCGCCGCCGCGCCGGGAAACCCGACCACCGCGAGGGTGTGCCCGGCGAAGCTTTCGCGGCGCAGCACCATCATCCAGCCCACCGCGCCGGCCACGACCGCGACGATCGTGCCCGCCCGCAGGGCGTTGACCATGAACGGGAACGACAGCATCTGGCGCAGGTCCTGCGCCAGGTTCCAGGTTGCGGCCGGATTCATTCGCCGCGCCTCGCCGCCGGATCCGTTACGCCATGGCCGGCGGGCGCGTCGGGCTGGCCGACCACGACGAGCCGGCCGGTGCTGTCGCGCAGCACTTCGATCCGGATGCCGTACAAAGCCGAGAGCTGCTCTGCGGTGATCACATCCTGCGGGCTGCCGCTGACCGCGGTCGCGCGCGCGAGATACACCACCCGATCCAGGTACGGCAGAATCGGATTCACATCGTGCGCGACCATCATGACCGCGATGTTCTCCCGGTGGCAGATGTCGCGGATCAGTGCGCTGATACCGGCCTGGCTGGGCACATCCAGGCTGTCGAGTGGTTCGTCGAGCAGCAGCAGGCGCGGGCGGCGGATCAATGCTTGCGCGATGAGCAGGCGTTGCTGCTCGCCACCGGAACACTGCCCGATCGGCCGATGCGCGTAGGCACTCGCACCGACCAACTCGATCACCTCACCCAACCGCTGTTGTTCGTCGCGGACACGTTGGGGTGCAACGAGTCTGGATAGCCACGGCAGCGGCGTGCCCCAGCGGGCGCCGTCGAGGCCGAGCCGCACGATGTCGACACCGCGCAGGCGCACACCCGTATCGAAGGCCCGGCGCTGAGGCAGATAGCCGATGCCGGCGTTGTTCCGTCCCGGCGGCCCGCCGAGCACCTCGATATCCCCGGTCGCCGGTGTCACACCCAAGATCGCTTTCAGCAGCGTGGATTTCCCGGCGCCGTTCGGGCCGAGCACGGCAACGAACTGTCCCGGCTCCACGTCCACAGACACGCGCGACCAGACCTGCTTGCCGCCCACTACCGCCGCGGCCCCCCTCATAGAGACCACGGAGGCAGCGTGCGGGATCGCGATGTCGTCCGGCACAGCCCTGGCCTGTGACCTGGTCATGGCTACTTGCCGGTCGCGGTGTGCAGAGCATCTTCCAGCGACTGCAACTGGCTGCTCTGCCAATCCTGGAACGTCGCCCCGGCCGGGGCGAGGGTCTCGGTGACGGTGGTGACCGCGATACCCTGCTTCTTCGCCGCGTCCACCTGCGCCTGCACATCCGGGGTGCTGTTCTGGCTGTTGAACACGTATACCCGCAGCGCCTTGGCGGCGATCTGCTGATCGATGGCCGCCTTGTCCGCCGGCGACGGATCGGTGCCCTCGCTGATCGCCTTCAGGAACTCCGGCGGCGTGATCAGGTTCAGCCCCAGCGCCTCGGCGAGCGGAGCGACGATCGACTCGCTCGCCCCGACCGGGGTGCCGGCGTACTTGGTCTTGATATCGGAGATCAGGCCCTTGTACTTGGCGAGGGTGGTGTTCTCGAACGTGTTCTTCCGATCCTCGAAGTATGCCGCGTCGGCCGGGTCGGCCTTCTTGTAGTCATCGGTGATCGCGTCGACGACCTTGGTCACCGAATCGGGCGAGTATCACTGGTGCGGGTTGCCGTCGTCGGGCACACCCAACTGCTTGCCGATGTTCAGTTCGGTGCGGTTCTGGCCCGGGTTGGCCGCCAGCAGCTTGTCCGCCCAGGCGTCGTAACCGATGCCGTTCTCGAGGAACACCTTCGCCCCGGCCACAGCCCGCGCGTCGGCCGGGGACGGCTCGTAGTCGTGCGGGTCGGTGTCGGGATTGGTGATGATGCTCGTCAGGTGCACCTTGTCGCCACCGAGCTGTCCGGCGATGCTGCCCCACGCATTGATCGTCGCGACCACCTCGAGCTTCCCGCCGGAATTACCCGGCCCGGATGACGTCGAGGACGTACCGCACGCCGTCGCCGTCGCGACGAGCGCGACCCCGCACAACGCGGCCGCCATCACACGGTTGCTCTTACCCGAACCCACCATCATGCATCCCTCATCAGAACATGAAACTGAAAACCATTGTCATCAAGGTAGCAGGGCGCGGGCCGGTTATCCAGCCGAACAGAACCCGCAGCCGCAGGCTGCCCAGTCCGCCTGCGCGGCACGAGGTCCGGCCGCAGCCGAATCGGCCTCCCCCTGGTGTGCGCGCTACCCCGCAACGGTGCGGGTCACGGTGCCGGGAAACCGGTTGACACGCGATTCCCAGCAATGACCGTTACGCTGCCGCGCATGATCGGCGCATCCGGACTCGACTGGGGTCACGAGCTCTTCCACAGCCTCTGGTGGATCGCGAAGGGGTTCGCCCTCACCGCGGCCATCTTCCTGATGATCGCGGCCGCGTTGATCAAGTTCACCGGGTGGGGGCGGATGTTCTGGCGCATCACCGGCGGCTACTTCACGGGCCGTCACAGCTGGGCCGGGTGGGGCCTGCTGGGGATCGTCGTTCTGCTCGCGGTGTACTCGGTGCGTATCCAGGTGCTGTTCACCTACTACTACAACGACATGTACTCCTCGCTGCAGCTCGGCGTGCAGGCACTGGCCGGCCACGATGCATCGAATATGGCCCACGCCAAGACGTTGTTCTGGCACAGCATGATCGTGTTCACGGTGCTGGCCACCATTTTCACGGTCATGGTGATGGTCACGTACTGGCTGAACTACGCCTTCCAGATCCACTGGTGGAAATGGCTGAACCAGCGCTACCTCGACGACTGGCTGTCCGGCAAGGCGTACTACCGAAACCGGTTCATCGACAACACCATCGACAACGCCGACCAACGCATCCAGCAGGACACGCAGGACTTCGTCAACGGCATCTTCGCCCTGGCCTTCGGCGGCACCGTCGGCCCGTATGCGGTCAGCGGCAGCGGTGTGATCGGCAGCGGCCTGACCGTGGTGTCGTTCACGCCGATCCTGTGGAAACTCTCACTCCCGCTGAACGTCCTGGGCTGGCACCTTCCCCGCGCATTGGTGTTCTCGGTGTTCATATTCACCGTGGTCGTCACCGCTGTCGCGTTCTGGATCGGGCACCCACTGATCCGGTTGAACTTCCTGTTCCAGCGCCGCACCGCCGACTACCGCTTCGGCCTCGTGCGCCTGCGCGAGAACGCCGAGAACGTCGCGTTCTATCACGGTGAACGCGAAGAACGCGCCGGGCTCGACCATCGCTTCGACGCCGTCATCGACAACGCCTGGCAGCGCGTCTACCGCCTCATCAAGTTCTACGGCTGGAACCAGCTCACCAACCAGGTCACCGGTATCTTCGTCGGACTGATCATGGGCCCCCAAATACTCGAGGGCATCACCACCCTCGGCAACATGCAACAGGCGGGCAGCGCCTTCACCAGCTTGCAGGCCGCGGTGTCCATGCCACAAAACTCCTACGACGCGTTCACCTACGTGCGAGCCACCCTGGTCCGCCTCGACGGGCTGCGCGACGCCGACGAGAAATCCAGGACACTCCCATCGATCGACACCAGCACATCGAGTGCGGGCCTGGAACTTGTCGATGTGACGGTCACCAAGCCGGACGGGACACCACTGATCAACGATCTGTCCCTGCGACTCCACCCCGGCGATGCACTGGTCGTGAAGGGGAAATCCGGCGCCGGCAAGACCACCCTGCTCCGCAGCATCGGCGAATTATGGCCCTACACAACAGGTTCCGTGCGACGACCGATGGGGAACGACACCCTGTTCCTGTCCCAGCGCCCGTACCTGCCACTCGGGAATTTGCGCGACGCCATCTCCTATCCGGGCACGCCGGGCAGTATCAGCGACCAGACGCTGCGCGAAACCCTGATCAAGGTCAACCTGGGCCACCTGGTCGATCGGCTCGATGACGACGACAACTGGGGTGACACGCTCTCCCCAGGGGAACAACAGCGGATCGGTTTCGCGCGAATTCTGTTGCTACGACCCAAACTCGCCTTCCTCGACGAGGCCACCTCCGCAGTCGACGAGGGCCTGGAATACACCCTCTACCATCTGGTGCGCAGCGAGTCACCCGACACAGTGCTGGTCAGTGTGGCACACCGCAGCACGGTGGATCGCCATCACAACCACCGACTCGAGATCAGTGGCAGCGGCGAGTGGAACCTTTCCCCGGCCGCGCTGAGCGCGTAGCGGGCGAGAAAACCGCATTCATCTACTCACCACGCAGTACCATGCCACCCACGTGGGCAATCGATGGGCAACATAGCTGATGTATGCGAGGATACGAATTATTGGATGGTATCGAAACCTCGGAGAGGGAGTACAGCAGAATGACCAGCAGTGTCCACACCCCGCATTCGAGCCATGAGCACGTCCACGGCGAGGGATGCGGTCACGTCGCCGTACCGCACGGCGACCACGTCGACTACGTCCATGACGGGCATATTCACCGAGTTCACGGCGACCATGTGGATGAATGCGAGCCGGCCGATCACGCCGAGCATTCCGGCGGGCACGAGCATGTCCACGGCGAAGGATGCGGTCACGTCGCCGTACCGCACGGCGACCACGTCGACTACATCCATGACGGACACCGGCACGCGGCACACGACGGCCACTACGACGAGCACTGATCGACACCTCGCCAGACACCACCCGGCTACTGCTGGGCGACCGGGACCGGGAGCCCGCCACGTGCTTCTGCGGTGGCCCCATAAGGACCACCGCGAAGCCTGTTCCAATCCGCGGCCTGCCGGCGCATCAAATCAGCTATAACCGGCCGTCACGAACCGGAACAACAGCCGATCGCCGCAGCGAGGCCGACTCGGGAAATACCCGACTCCACCTCGCTGAGGCTCGGCTCCGGCCGGCCCGACGCGGGCTGTACTACCCGTTCGCGGGACTGCGGTCGCTCACAGGCGGTCCAGATCGATCACGCCCCGGCGCACCGCGGCCGCGAGCCGGGGCGGGATGTACCGCACCACACCATTCACCGTGATCGGAATCAGCTGGGGCGCAGTGGCTTTCCACTGCGAGCGGCGGTGGCGGGTGTTGGCGCGCGAGGTGCGGCGTTTGGGCACGGCCATCCTCACGCCTCCTTTCCGGGCCGCACGCGGCGGCCGTAGCGTCGTTCGAACTTCTCCACCCGGCCCGCGGTGTCCAGCACGCGATGGGCACCGGTCCAGAACGGGTGTGAGTCCGAGGTCACGTCCATGACGAGCAGCGGATAGGTATGCCCGTCGGTCCAGGTGACGGTGCGGTCGCTGGTGGCAGTCGAGCGGGTGAGGAAACGCTTTGCGGTGCTGGAATCCTCGATGACGACCGGGTGGTAGTCGGGATGGATGCCGGGTTTCACGACTGTTCTCCTTCACGGGTGGGGTATACGGAGGTGGGTTCGGTTGTGGCGCACGGGTCTTCGTGCCAGTCGCCGAACGGGTCCGGCCAGTGCTGCCATGAATCCTGTTGGCGCAGTTCGTCGTCGGTGACCAGGGCCCATTGCAGGGCGCGTTCGATGTCGCTGGGGTCGGCGTGGTGCACCAGGGCGACGAGCGCGCAGTGCCGGTCACCGAAGCGGGGATGCCAGCGCAGCGCGGCCAGGGCCAGCCGTTCCGGATTCTCGGCCTGTTGATCGGCGGGGGACAAGGCCGCGAGCCACGGCCCGGCCGGGCCGATACGCAGTCCCGAACCGGCGGATTCGAGCCACAGCACCTCCTGGGGGCGGGTCGCCAGCCAGATCCGGCCGCGCGCGGTGATCACCCCGTCGAGCAGCACATCGATGGCCTCGTGCAGCCGCTCGGGATGAAACGGACGCTCGGCGGTGAACTCGACCAGGCAGACCCCGGCGTCCATCTCCAGCGGCGGCGCGCCGGCCAGCAGCGGCGCGTGCGGATCGAAGCCGCGCCCGGTCCGGGAGGGCTCACCCGTACTCGCGAGCACGCCGGCGGCATCGAGAGTCCCGCTCGCCCACTGCCGCGGCACACCCGGGGCCAACCGGTCGAAGACGGCGTTCAGCACCGCCGCGTCCAGCGGGTCGGGTTGCCCGAAAAACGTTATGGCGTCGGCGAATTCGACCTGAGCGAGCGCGACCTGGGCCACCGTGCGGTCGTCGTCGCCGGCGCCGAGGCGCTCGGCGAGGGTCTCATCGCCCGTGGCGTCCGCCAGCCAGGTGGCGGCGTCGACGGCGGCCAGCATCGCAGTGATCCGCACATCGTGGCCGGCCGGGGCGTCGACCCGGCCGGGAACACCGGCGACGACGACGGTCTCGATCGCCTCGCACACCTCGATCGGTTCCATCACCGGATCCAGCAGCAGCACGATGCGCGTCACCGAACTGCGGTCGGACAGCGTGCGCAGCAGCGGCAGCAGCGACGCGCGCAGCGTGCACGACACACAACCGTGCGCCAGTTCCAGCACCGCCGTCTGTTCGCGATCGTGCATGGTCAGCGTCCGGGTGACCACACCTTCGCGCAGCAGCGCCAGATCGTGCCGGACCAGCGCCGTCCCGGGGGTGAGCAGTCCGGAGCCGAGCTGTCGCACCCCGTCGGGGTGGCCCCCGACCATGATGACGGGCGTCCTGGCGTCCACGTCACTCCTTTCGACAACCATTTTCATTAACTGCGACCCGAGGGTACAGTGCCGACAGGGAGTTGTCGAAAATGATTTTCAACAGTGAGGAGAGTGGTGTGTCCGCACACTGCCAGGTGACCGGGCGAGCGCCCGGCTTCGGCAAGTCGGTGTCGCATTCGCACCGGCGCACCAACCGGCGCTGGGATCCGAACATCCAGCGCAAGACCTACTTCGTGCCCAGCCTGGGGCGGCGGGTCACGCTGAACGTCTCGGCCAAGGGCATCAAGGTCATCGACCGCGACGGCATCGACGCTGTGGCCGCCCGGCTGCGGGCCCGAGGGGAGCGGATCTGATGGCATCCAAGAGCACCGATATCCGCCCGATCGTCAAGCTGCGCTCGACCGCGGGCACCGGCTACACGTACGTGACCCGCAAGAACCGGCGCAATGACCCGGACCGGCTCGTGCTGCGCAAATACGACCCGGTCGTGCGGCGGCACGTCGATTTCCGAGAGGACCGCTGAACCGTGGCGAAGAAGTCCAAGATCGTCAAGAACGAGCAGCGCGAGCTGGTGGTGGCCCGCTATGCCGAGCGGCGCGCGGAATTGCGTGCGACCGTGCGGGATCCGCACGCGAGCCCCGAAACCCAGGCCGCGGCGCAGCTCGCGCTGCAGCGGCTGCCGCGCGACGCCAGCCCGACCCGGCTGCGCAATCGCGATGCGGTCGACGGCCGTCCGCGCGGGCATCTGCGCAAGTTCGGGCTGTCCCGAGTCCGGCTGCGCGAGATGGCACACCGCGGCGAGTTGCCCGGCGTCAGCAAATCCAGCTGGTAGGAGGGCAGGTAGCAACCGCCGTGAAGAACGCCCGCGAAATGGGCCTCCTGCCCTACACCGGAAGGTAGCCGCCCCCGCCCGGCGCCCATCCGGCGCCAGGCCCGGCCCGCCTCCGTCGCACGATGGCAAGCGACCAGCCGAAACGGCGACCCTACCTGCCCACAACTGATATTCGGCGTAGATCACCAGCCGAGCCGCCGTTCCCATGTTCGCCGCGTCCTCCCCGGGGCGCTCAGCCGCTCTGCACAGCGAGATTGCCATCGGGTTCGGAATCTCCCAGCCCGCACGGCGTTCGAACACCCGGGAACGTCGCGGGCGGAATCGGAACATGCCGAACATCCGGCGCGGGCCTTCGGCCCTGGTGAGCAATTCGTCTTCGCGCTCACCTGGCCGGATCGTCGTACTATGCGACGAGTCCCGCACCCGGCGGGAACGCGCCTCACCCGCGAGGGGTGAGCGCATCCGTGACATTCGGGGCGAACTCACCCCGAGCGGATGACGTGCCGCCACGATCGGCGAGCGAATCTGGATCCCGACAGTGTTGGAGTCGGCCCGCGACGAGACGCACCAGCCCACGAGAAGGTGAGCGTGCATGGCGACTGCCGTTCGGTACCGGTTCGTCATCGAGGGCGACCTGTCCGAACGCGCACAGGCCGCCTTCCCCGAACTGACCCGCAGCGCCCACTCCACGCCGGGCACCACCACCCTGTACGGAACGGTTCCGGACAGCACCGCGGTCCGCAGCGTGCTGGCCCGCATCGACACCCTCGGCCTCACTCTGCTGGAGATGTCCCGTCTGCCGGACTGACCCCCGGACGGCCTGATGTGCCTCGCCCTTTCGAGATGAATTCGATCCGGTCAAGAGATCAGCTACCCCCTCGTATCCAGCAAATAGCTGGTATACGTTCGAATTCAGACAGATCAGACCCCTCGACAGCGGCTCGGACGGACAGACAAGCTCACGGAGGCGTTATGGTCGCACCCGAACTATCCACCCTGCGCACCAGCGCGAACCGGTACCGCTCGAACGCCGCGGCGGCTTCGGCGCACACGCCGCCGATCCTGTCCTTCACCCCGCTGCGGATGGTCGCGGCGCAGGCCCGGATGAATCAGGCCAGGCAAGCGGCGAACGGCCACACGATTCTCGTGTGCGCCCCGGCGGGAACCGGTAAGACCGTCCTGGCTGCCGATTGGGTCCAGCGTCGGCTCTGCCCGGCCGCTCTCGCCTGGGTCGGCCTCGCGGATCTCGGCGAAACCCAGCTGTGGCCCGCCGTCGCGACGGCCCTGGACCTGCAGTCGAGCACCGGCGGCGGGTCCGTCCCGGACACCCCGATCGACGAGGCCGCGGCAGTGATATCCGCGATCGGCGACGCGTCCACCGATACGGTGCTGGTCCTCGACGACGCTCACCTGATCACCGACGCGCTGGCGCTCGCGGGCCTCGAGTACTTCCTCGAACATGCCCCGCCCACGCTGACCACCGTGGTCGTCGGCCGCTACGAACCACCCGTTCGGTGGCACACCCTGCAGATGACAGGTCGGCTGACCCGCATCGGGTCGCGCGACCTGTACTTCGACATAGAGCACACCGCGGCGCTGCTGGCCCAGCACGACTGCCGGCTCACCGAATCCGAACTGGCCTCCTTCCACGAACTCACCCGCGGCTGGGCGGGGCTGGTCCGGATCGGCGCGTTCCACCTGGCCTCGCACACCCGCGACCGCGCCACCGCGCTGGCCGCGCTGGAACACGGATCCCACGCGGTGGCCGATTTCCTGGTCGGTGAACTGTTGTCGGCGCTGGCGCCCAAGATGCTGGATTTCCTGCTCGCCACGGCGATCCCGGACTCCTTCTCGGCAGATCTGGCCGAAACGCTGGCGGGGCGAACCGCGCCCCGCACACTGGAATCGCTACTGCGCGGCAACTTTCCGCTAGAGGCGGCCGCCCGCAACGGCAGCCTCTGGTACACCTACCACCCGATGTTGCGCACCTATCTCCTCGCGGAGATCGCGCGGACCGAACCGGACCGCGCACCCGCGCTGCACGCTGCCTGCGCGCGTTGGTTCACCACCGCCGGCATGCTGCCCGAAGCACTGCACCATCTGCTGGCCGCACCGGATCGGACCGGACTGACCGAATTCGTCCGCGAACACGGTCCCCGCATGGTGTTCGACGGCGACGGCGCGACGCTGTTCCGCCGGCTCGACCCTCTCGGCACGGCGACCGACGCCTTCGTCGTCCTGCTGCGGACCGCCGAGGCGATCGAACGGGGCGACCTCGTCCACGCCGCGGCGCTCGGCGACCTGGTCCGGCGGTTCCCATTGCCGGATTCGGTCTTCGCGGCGCCGGAACTGCTCGGGCCGCTGGCCGACGCGGTCGGAACCGACGTCGACATCGCGACCGGTCGACTCACCGAGACCACACCGCGCGGCCTGCCCACCCCGACGGGTTATCCGGAGCTGGACTGCTACATCGCCCTGCAGGCCGCCAGCACTCACCTGTTCGGTCCGCACCCGCACGACAAGGGCGAATCGGAGTTGCGGCACGTTCTCGCGCTCGCCGAGCACGCCGGACTGGACCGGCTGACGATGCACGCCCTGACCCGTCTGGCCGTCGCGGCCGGACTGGGCGGATCGCTCACGCTGATGCGGGAGCGATCCGTGCAGGCGGTCGCCTTCGCCGAAAGCCACCATCTCCAGGACAGCACGGCGCTGACGCATGCGCGAACCATGATCGCGCTCACCGCCTATCTGCAGGCCGACGAGCAGCAGCTGCCCATCGAGCAGATCGCCCCGCTCACCCGCCGGGTGGACGGGTCCGTCGCCCCGGCCCCGGGTCGGCACGCACAGATCCTGGCACTGCTGTTGAACTCGGACTCCACCGCCGACAAACACACTCTCGCCGACACACTGCGCACCGAAATGCACACCCTGCTCGAGGAGACCCCGCTGGTCGCCACCACCGGCGGGCTGCTGATCCAGGTCACCTGGGCGCTGTTGCGCGTCCGGTGGTCCGATACCGCGCAACGACTGCTCGACCGAGCGGCCGCCGCGCTGGGCCGCATCCCCGAGACGGTTCTCGCCCAGGCCGCCCTCGCCGAAACCAAGCACTGCTCATCGGTCACCCTCGAACTGGTCACTCCCCTGCTGGGCCAGGACGATCGACTGCACCCGATCCCGGCGATCCAGGCCTGGCTGCTCTACGCCTCGGCCTGCCACCGGCTCGACCGGCCGGTCGCGGTCTACGACGCGCTGCACCGCGCCGCCACGCTCGCGTACACCGACCGGCTGATCCGGCCCTTCCTGGACGTGCCCGGCACCATCGAACTGCTCGACCAGTACATGGGCCGGTTCGGCTACCTCGACGACTTCGTCGACACGATCCGCCGGCACCGCCGCGCCGACGCCGCCCTGCACGGCCCACATCTGACCGACGCCGAGGTCGCGGTCCTGCGTCAGCTTCCCTCGGGAATGACCACCAACGACATCGCCACCGATATGGGCGTCTCGATCAACACCGTCAAAACCCATCTGCGCGGGATCTATCACAAACTCGGCGTCCGCACCCGCGCCGACGCCATCACCCGAGGCCGCACCCTGGGCGCGATCTGACCCGGGCCGCCACGGCTTCGGCGCTCAGCTGCCGATGCCGTCCAGCCGCACCCGCATCGGCCCGGACAGCTCCGGTTCCGGTGCCGGCGCGATCATGCCGGCCTCCCGGTGCGGCCGGTTGGCGAGATGCGACCGGGTCAGCAGCATCGTCGTCGAGGATCGGTAGGTGACGGCCCCCGCGGTGTCGATGGTCACCCCGACGAGGTCCTGTGCCAGCACGAGATCGTCGGCGGGCAGGGCGAACAGGGAGATCGTGACAGCGGGCGGACCATCGGCGTCTCCGGCGTGCAGCGAGCCGGTGACGAATGCCGGGCATCCCGACAACAGCATGATCGCGGTGCCGAAATCGGCCGGGGCGGTCCCGGGTGTGCGGACCCCGGCCGCCGCGGCGGCCACCGCGCTGCTCAGCGTCGGGTGCCCGGCAGGCCAGTGCGGCGGTTGCAGCCGATGCCATCGCCGCAGCGCCGGACAGGAATCCAGCTCGGCGCGGCCGAGCCAGCGGCGCCGGCCGCACGCCAGTACCCGGCCGACCCGGGATTGCAGACGTGTCGTGTCGTCGATGACAGCTCGGAACTGGACCTTCTCACAGGAGACGAAGGAGCGTTCGGCCGTCATCGGCGGTTCCGGGTGCGTCTGGGTCATGTCACCCTCCGGCGGTTCACTCGAATTCCGTTGCCCTGCAAGCCATTTACCGAACCCTTGCGCACCCGCATCCGCGGCGTCCGCCGATGCCGCGATCTGCGCCGGGCCACCGCGAACGCGAGACTCGCTCCGACGATCAGCACGACGCCGGTCGCCACGGTCGCCACCAGCAGCGCGGCTCCCACGGCCGCCGCGCCGTTGTGCTGCCGGAGCAGAATCGCCGCGCCCACCGGACCCACCGATACGAGGGCCGGAATCAGCAGAATCATGCCGACGGTCGTTGCGAACACCGCGGAATCGGTCCCGAGTGCCCCACCGCCCCCTCGGCCCGGAGGGTGCCGCTCCCACCTGCCAGGATGAGGTTTCTCGCTCATCGGAATCTCCATACCTGCCGACCGATCTCGATGACCGTTGACGGAAGATCTCGGAGCACGAGTCTGCACCCGCCGGTCACGAACTCGACTCACCCGGCCGGGATGATCTCCGTGGGAGCAGAACCCCTGTGACCGAGCGGCGCGGCGCGCCGGGCCGGACCGAACTCGGCGAGGTCGTCGGGCCGGCCGGTTCGTTCGTAGGTGCCCTGCGGGCGCATCAGCGGCGACGGGCCTGGCGGAAGTCCGGATCACTCGGCGACCGCCCTCACCCGCGACGGGTGAATCACCCGGAAGCGCTGCCGTGCCGGGCGGTCCTGCCTTCGCGGGACCGCCCGCGAGCCGCGACGCATCTCACCCGGGCAGGGTGAGGATCGGGCAGCACGCGGCTGCGATCCTCGCTGACAATCCGTGAATCCTGGTCCGCGAAGCCGATAGGGGTTGTGCAATGACCGCTCACACCGAGGTCTCGGCCACCGTGCAGATGCTGAACGAGGAGTCCGCCCGGGCCGGTTCCTTCGATGACGACCAGGATTTCGCCGACGCCCGACGCGGCTTCGTCGCGGCACTCGAACCCGGCGTGATCACCGACGCGGCCGGGAACACCGTATGGGACAGCGACGCCTACGCGTTCCTCGACCAGGACTGCCCCGCGACGGTGAATCCGAGTCTGTGGCGGCAGTCGAAGCTGTGCGCGATGCAGGGATTGTTCGAGGTGACCCGGGGCATCTATCAGATCCGTGGGCTCGATCTGTCGAATATGACGCTGGTCGAGGGCGATACCGGAGTCGTCGTGATCGATCCGCTGATCTCCGCGGAGACCGCGGCCGCCGGGCTCGGGCTCTACCGTGAGCATCGCGGAAACCGGCCGGTGACCGGCGTGATCTTCTCGCATTCGCACATCGATCACTTCGGCGGCGTCAAGGGCGTCACCACACCGCAGGAGGTGGCGGCGGGTCGCTGTCCGATCCTGGCGCCCGCCGGCTTCGTGGAACACGCGGTCGAGGAGAACGTCTACGCGGGCACCGCCATGGCGAGACGGGCCGCCTACATGTACGGCGCGGCCCTGCCCCGCGGACCGCTCGGCGCGGTGGGGGCCGGGCTCGGCCCGACGACCTCGACCGGCACCCCGACGCTCATCACCCCGACCATCGACGTCACCCACACCGGCCAGACCGAAGTCGTCGACGGCGTCCGCGTCGAATTCCAGCTCACGCCCGGCACCGAGGCGCCCGCGGAGATGAACTTCCACTTCCCCGATCACCGCGCCCTGTGCATGGCCGAGAACGCGACCCACACCCTGCACAACCTGCTGACCTTGCGCGGCGCGCTGGTCCGCGACCCGCACGTGTGGTCCAGATATCTGACCGAATCCATCAACCGATACGCCGCCCGGTCCGATGTCCTGTTCGCCTCACACCACTGGCCGACCTGGGGTACCGAGCGCCTGACCGAATTCCTCGCGGTGCAGCGCGACCTCTACGGATACCTGCACGACCAGACGCTGCGCGCACTGAACAAGGGCGCCACCGGAATCGAGATCGCCGAGAGCATCGAACTCCCGCCGGCCATCGTCGGGGCCTGGCACACCCACGGCTACTACGGATCGGTCAGTCACAACGTCAAAGCCGTCTACCAGAGGTACATGGGCTGGTTCGACGGAAACCCGGCCACGCTGTGGCAGCATCCGCCGATCGAATCGGCCGAACGGCACGTCGAATTCATGGGCGGAGCACAGAACGTCGTGCGCAAGGCACGCGAATCGTACGAGGCCGGCGACTTCCGCTGGGCCGCACAGATTCTGAACTACGTGATCTTCGCCGAGCCCGGCAACGCCGAGGCGAGATCACTGCAGGCCGACACCCTCGAACAGCTCGGCTTCGGCGCGGAGAACGGCACCTGGCGCAATTTCTTCCTGATGGGCGCCTACGAACTGCGCAACGGCTCGGTCGGGACGCCGACCGCCACCGCCGCACCGGATATCGCCGCGGCACTCACCGTCGAACAGCTCTTCGACGCCGCCGCCCTGCGCATCGATGGCCCCAGGGCGTGGTCCGCGAACATCACCATCGACTGGCGCATCTCCGACCAGAATCTCGTGCACCGCACTCAACTCCGCAACGGCGTACTGGTGCACTTCGACGTCGACGACCAGTTCCCCGCGGCCGCAACCACATTCACCCTCAGCGGCGCGGACCTGCACGCCGCCCTGCTCGGCAGCCGGGACCTCGGCGAGATGATCTCCGACGGAACCATCACCGTCGAGGGCGATCCGGGCGCACTGACCGAACTGGTCGGCTACTTGGACTCGCCCGACCCCGACTTCGCCATCGTGACGCCGTAGCGCGCCGACCGAACGGCGAAACCGCCTCGGCCACAGCGCAAGACGCGGGTGAGCGGCACCTCGCACACTCGCCGCACCCGACGTGCACAGCGCGACGGCCCGGCCCGCGGATCAGCGGCGTCGACCTCGTCCGAGCGCGGGTGCGGCGATCAGCCGGCCGGAGCGGTCAGGGCACTACCCAGCCGACCGGACCGTCCGAGTGGAAGCCGTGCGCGACGAGCCCGACCTGACCGGGCGAGGTGTCGATGGCCGCGGCCCAGCGGTTGTTGTAGCTATAGCGCAGCAACGGCTGGTCACCGAGGTCCGGGGCGTTGTCGATCCAGCCGATCACGCCCTCGTCGGCGACCCCGGGGTTCTTGATGTCGCGGTCCGCGATCGCCAGCAGGTACGACGGGTGCTCGCTGGACTTGAGCCGCAGGCGATGCACCGCGACCCGGTTGGGTCCCGCAGCGGTGTGCAGGTGGCCGAGATCCTCGACCTTGGTGAAGTGATACTTGCTCACCGCGGCCGACGCCTCGGCCGGGTTGGTGGTGAAGAAGAACCCGGTGTGCCGCGGATCGCGCGATCCGTCGTTGAAGGTCGCGAACTCCTGCAGGGTGACCAGACCGTCCGCCACCGGTGCGGCGGGAGCGGCGTCGGCCTGGGGCAACGCACCGGGCGTCGAGTACATCATCGACGCGAAAGCCAGTGCGGCCGCGAGACCTCCGGCCAATCCGATCCGAACAGTGAACCTCTTCACGTGACACCTTTCATCCGACCACGGAAACAAGTCAGGCACAGTGTAATTGCCGAAGCCGTCCACACCAGTGCGGACAAGGCCGGAGCCGGTGTCGGGTCGTATTCGAAACGGCTGGTCGACAGGGGCGACGATGGTTTCGGCCGGATCACCGCCGCCGAACCGCCGAACGCGGCGAGCACAGCCGATAGGGTCGATTCGTCCGGTGCGCATACGCCGTGTTGCTCCGATGCCGGCGAGGGAGTGTTGTCGTGAAAGTGCATCTGCAGGTGGATGGTTCGCCGCAGGAGGTATCGCGGCACGCACGGGAGATCGCAGATCTCGGCGCGGACGGGCTGTTCACCTTCGAAGGGCCGCACGACGCGTTCTTTCCGCTGGTGGTCGCGTCGGGAAGCACGGATGTCGAGCTGATGACCAATGTCGCCATCGCCGGGCCCCGCAGCCCGATGCATCTGGCGCACGCGGCATACGATCTGCAGTGCTACAGCCGCGGCCGGTTCCGGCTGGGGCTGGGCTCACAGATCAAGCCGCACATCGAGAAACGGTACGGCGCTACCTGGGACAGGCCGGTCGCTCGGATGGCGGAGACGGTGCGGGCGGTCAAGGCGATCTTCGCGGCCTGGGAGGGCGCGGAACGGCTCGATTTCCGCGGGGAGTTCTTCACGCACACGCTGATGCCGCCGAACTTCGACCCCGGCCCGAACCCGTACGGGCCGCCGCCCGTTCTGGTCGGCGCGCTCGGCCCGCGGATGACGGCCATGGCGGCCGAGACGGCCGACGGACTGCTGGTGATGCCGTTCAACTCCGCCCGCCACTTCGCCGAGCGCACGATTCCGGCTGTGCGGAGCGGACTTCGGCGAGCGGAGCGGGACGCGGACGAGTTCCGGATCATCGCGCAGGTGATGGTCGCGGTGGGCCGCACCGAACAACAGTTGGCCGCGGCCGTCGAGGGCGTGTCCGGGCTGACCGCCTTCTACGGGTCGACCCCGGCTTATCTGCCGGTGCTCGAGGTCGAGGGGTGGGCCGATCTGCAGCCCGAGTTGAACGCACTGTCCAAGGCCGGACGATTCCCGCGAATGCGCGAGTTGATCACCCCGGAGATCGTGGCCACGCTGGCCGTGGTCGGCAGCCCCGAGGAATGCGCCGAGCAGATTCGCGACCGGTTCGCCGGACATGCGAGCGAGGTGTGCTGCTATTTCCCGGGTTACCGCGAAGCGCCGGCCGACGTCGCCGATCTCGTCGCGGCACTGCACGCCGGCCCGGCGTGAGCGGACCTGCTGCCGAGTCGATCGGCCGCGGGGGTCGCTCGTCGTGAATCAGAGAGCCGGGAATCAGGGAGTGGCGCCTTGGGATCCGACGAGTCGCTCGGCCTCCTCCTCGGACTGAGCGGACGGCGCCGAACCCCACATCCGCCGGCCGTTGGGCTCCTGCAGGAAGTAGACCGACACCGCGCCGATCACCCCGGCGATGATCAGGTAGTACGCGGGCCAGTTCAGATCGCCGGTGGCTCCCACGAGTGCGCCGACCACCACCGAGGTGGTGCCCGCGAACAACGAGACCGCGACGTTGAACGACACCGACAGGCCCGCAGCGCGCACCTTCGTCGGGAACAGCGAGGGCAGCGTGGACGGCATCGTCGCGCTGAAGCAGATCAGCGTCAGCCCCATGATCAGCAGGCCGAGGAAGACGGCGAACGCGTTGTGCATGCGGACCAGCAGCACCATCGGAAAAGCCAGCACGATCAGCGCGACGATGCCGCCCCAGATGATCGGTTTGCGGCCGACGCGATCGGACAGCAGGCCCAGTAGCGGAATGGTCAGCAGCGCAATGGCCATCACCGCGATCTGCAACCATTGCGACACCGTCGAGGACACGCCGCCGCCGTCCGCATCGGGCACGGTCGCGGTGACATAGGTCGGCATGTACGAGGTGAGCATGTAGTTGGTGACGTTCCAGACGATGACCAGTCCCATGCAGACCAGCACGTACGGCCACAGCTTGGCGAGGATCTTGGCCTCGTCACCGGTCTTGCTGGACTTCTCCCGATCCTCGGATTCCTTCTCCAGCGCGGCGAAGGCCGGAGTGTCGGCCAGCCGCATCCGCAGATAGACCCCGACGACGCCGAGCGGCAGCGCCACGAAGAACGGCAGCCGCCAGCCCCAGGCCAGCAGCTGGTCGTGCGACATCGTCGCATCGGCGAGCGTGACGATCAGAGCGCCGAGCAGATATCCGGTGAACGTCCCGAATTCCAGCCAGCTGCCGAGGAAGCCGCGGCGGCGATCCGGCGCGTACTCGGCGATGAAGGTCATCGCGTTGCCGTACTCCCCGCCGGTGGAGAAACCTTGCAGCAACCGGGCGCACAGCAGCAACATCGGGGCCCACAGGCCGATCGAGTTCTGGTCCGGGATGCAGCCGATCGCGAAGGTGCCGGCCGCCATCAGGATCATGGTCGTGGCGAGAACCTTGTTGCGGCCCACCCGATCCGCGAGCGGTCCGAAGAACATGCCGCCGAACGGACGGACCAGGAACGCCACCGCGAACAGTCCGAAGGTCGCGATCGTGCCCGCGGTATTGCCCAGATGGGAGAAGAACACCTCTTTGATGGTCGGCTCGAAATAGGCGTAGACGCCGAAGTCGTACCACTCGGTGATGTTGCCGATACTCGCCGCGCCGATGGCCCGGCGGATGATCGGCGGGTCCGTGACGACGATGTCGTCGAGCGACCACCGTCTCGGACGTTCGCGCGGGGTCAGCACATGCACCGGACACGACCTCCTCGGGACTCACGAGCAACACTCCCGATCCGCGACCGCGCGGCGCCCGCCGAGCACATCCACACCCTCGGCGAATACTGTCCGGCCGGGATCAGCCTTTCCAGGCTAGGTGATCCTCAGCGATCCGCGAGCGAACTTCCCCGGACCGGGCATCTGTGTCCGTGCGTCGCGACGACCTCGGCTGGCAGACTGTTCCACGCGCGGCGAACGCGCGTCCCGAGTCGAGATCGGAGCGAACGATGCAGGCGATTCGTTTCAGCCGGTTCGGCGGCCCGGAGGTGCTCGAGGTCGTCGAGCTGCCGGATCCGCATCCGGGGCCAGGCCAGGTGCGGATCGCGGTGCGCGCGGCCGGGATCAACCCGAGCGACTGGAAGAAGCGGGCGGGCCTGATGGATCGGCAGCTCCCGCAGACCATGGGCTACGAGGCGGCGGGCGTGGTCGACGAACTCGGCGAGGGCGTCGCGGACGTGTCGGTCGGCGATCGTGTTTTCGGCTTCGCCGCCCGGGAGGGTACCCAGGCCGAACTGGCGGTGCTGTCCCACTACGCGCCGATCCCGGCGGCACTGGACTTCACCGACGCCGCCGCGCTTCCGGCCGCGATCGAGACGGCCACTCGCGCACTCGACCAGCTCGGCGTCACGGACGGGGTGACGCTGCTGATCAACGGCGCGTCCGGCAGCGTCGGCAGCGCCGCGGTCCAGCTGGCGGTCGCGCGGGGCGCGCGGGTGATCGGCACCGCCGGACCGGCCAATCAGGAGTATGTCCGCTCGCTCGGCGCCGAACCGGTCACCTACGGTGCGGGCCTGCTGGCCCGGGTGCGCGCACTCACTCCCGGCGGCGTCGACCTCGCCCTCGACGTCGCGGGCAGCGGAATCCTGCCCGATCTCATCGAAATCGCCGGTGGCGCAACACATGTCATCACCGTTGCCGATTTCGCCGGAGCGCAGGAGCACGGCGTGCGGTTCAGCCGCGGTGATTCCGGACGCGCACTGCACGCCATCGACGAGATCGGCGAACTGATCGACTCCGGCCGCTTCGCACTCCCGCTCGCCCGCGCCTTCCCGCTCACCGAGGTCGCCGAGGCGCACCGGCTGGGTGAACAAGGCGCCGTGCGCGGGAAACTGGTGCTGCTGGTCGACTGAGTGCCGCTCGAATCACTTCGTGACCCCGTGCCCGGGGAACGGGCGGCGATGGCCGGGGGGTCGTGCTCTCGCGGCTCCCGAGCGGGGAAGCCGCCGACCGGACGCGACCGCGTTCGTTACCCCGATCACACCTGTGCCGGAATGGCCGCCCCCTTCCCGGTGTTGTTCCGGCGACCGGATTTCGACAATCGAATCGCCGAATCGGAAGGAAATATGCTCCATGTCACAAGAATCGGTCGGTGATCCCTCGATCCACCTCGACGGATTGTTCACCGAATTCGACACGGGATCGCTGCGGCTGCGGAACCGGTTCGCGATGGCCCCGATGACGCGGGTGAAATCGCCTGGCGGCGTGCCCAATTCGGAGAACATCGAGTACTACCGGCAACATGCGGCCGGTGGTGTGGGGCTGATCATCACCGAGGGGACCTACGTCCGCGGTCCGGCGGCCGGACCGCTCTCGGGGGTACCGAGGTTCTACGGCGAGGACAGCGCGGCGGGCTGGCGAGCGGTGGCCGACGCCGTGCATGCCGAGGGCGCTGCCATCGTGCCGCAGTTGTGGCATACCGGCGTCGAGCGGGGTAACGAACCCGAGTTCGAGCCGGAGACCCGGTCGGTGAGCCCGTCGGGGATCGATCACACCGGGGCTCCGGTCGGGCGCGCGCTGACCGCCGACGACCTGGATACTCTCGTCGCCTCCTACGTGGAGTCCGCGATGCTGGCTCGGCAACTCGGCTTCGACGGTATCGAAATCCATGGCGCGCACGGCTATCTGCTCGACCAATTCTTCTGGGCCGCAACCAATCGCCGCACCGACGACTACGGTGCGACGCTACGGCGCCGCGCGGCGTTCCCGGCTCGCGTGGTCGCGGCCGTGCGCGAGGCCGTGGGCCCGGACTTCCCGATCATCTACCGCTATTCGCAGTGGAAGGGCGTCGACTACACCGCCCGGATCGCCGCGAACCCGGGTGAACTCGAGCAGTTGCTGACCCCGCTGGTCGACGCGGGAGTCGACCTCTTCCACACCTCGCTGCGGCGGCACTGGCTGCCCGAATTCACCGACCACGCAGAGGATTTGAGCCTCGCGGGCTGGACCAAGAAGATCACCGGCCGACCGGTGATCACCGTCGGTTCGGTCGGCGTGGACAGCGTCTTCCGAGGTGACCGGATCGACGAGACCCAGGCCGAACGCTTCCGCTTCCTGAACGAGCAGTTCGAGCACGGCGAATTCGACGTCGTCGCCCTGGGCCGTGCGCTGCTCGCCGATCCGGAGTGGGTGAACAAGGTTCGCGGCCGAAGGCTTTCGGAGATCATTCCGTTCCGGTAGCGGGCACCGGCGCATGCGGCGCCGGCCGCGGCGGCGCGTTCAGCCGAGTACTCGCGCCCCGGATCGCCGCCGGCCTGTCGAGGCCGAGGATGGCAGGCCCGTTGCCGCAACGACTTTCAGCTCACCGCACGAGGGCGCAGGTCCCGCTCGGCTGCCGGGATCGCGGGGGCCCGGGCACATCGGCCGCGCATATCTGCGGCGGCCGCGACCCAGCGGGCATGAACGAAGCCGCGCGCCCGATCCGGTCGGAGCGGGCGCGCGGAATGTTCCGGCTGATCGGAAAGCGTTGCGTGTCAGCGCATCCGGCAGAAGGTGGCGTAGTGATCCCCGGTGTACCAGGCCGATCCGTCGTCACCGGTGACGATGCGCTCGGCATCGCGGTTGTGGCCGGGCACCTTGCGGTTGACGTCCCACTCCTTGTAGTGAACGGCCTTGCCGCCGTCGGTCCGAGGCAGATTTCCTTCGCGATCACTCCAGGTGGTGCCGCCCTTGGTGCCCGAACCGTCGTTCGGCGGCCACTGACCGGCATCGATCAGGCCCAGCGTCTGCCGGGCCTGATCGGGAATCGAGCACGCGACCGGGCGCTGGTCGGTGGCGCTGTGAGCGCCGGCCGAGGCGGTATCGGCCTGATGCGCCGCGCCCGTGCCGCCCAGCAGGACCGACAGCGCGACCAGGGTGGCCATCATCGCGGCCGCGAGCATCGAGAGGGGTCTGGTCCACACGTTCCCGGGCGAGCGGATCTCCGGCGATATCGGATCGTTCGTCATCAAATACCTCGCAATGGTCGTCGATACACCGGCGCCGCTCCGACACCCCCGGGCCGAATGTACTGGTAGCGCGATCCGCATCGGTCGACGCGCAGCCGAGCAACCGGACAACAACAGATGACGAATTCGCATTACCGGACCAGGAGCCGCTCGACCGGCATCGGTCCGGTCCGGTGCGGATACGCTGCACATCGCCCTGCCGCGCAATAGCATCGACCAGCGAGCGCAAGGCCGCGACCACTGTGGAGGCCCCGATGGATCGAACCACCTGTCTCATCGCCGGTGGAGGTCCGGCGGGAATCGTGCTGGGTCTCCTGCTGGCCCGCGCCGGAGTCCAGGTCACCGTGCTGGAGAAGCATGCGGACTTCCTGCGCGACTTCCGCGGCGACACCGTACATCCCACCACGCTCGACCTGCTCGACGAGCTCGGCCTGGGCGAACGCTTCGCGAAACTACCGCAGCGCCGGTTGACTTCGGTGCAACTGCCGATCCGCGGACATATGTTCACCGTCGCCACCATGGACCGGCTACCGGGACCGCACCGTTACATCGCGATGGTGCCGCAGTGGGATCTACTGAATCTCCTTGCCGGAGAAGCCGATTCGGAGCCCACGTTCACGCTGCGAATGAACACCGAGGCAATCGATGTGATCCGCGAGGACGGACGGGTTGTCGGCGCCCGGTATCGCACTCGCGACGGCGAGTCCGGCGAGATCCGGGCGGATCTCACCGTGGCGTGCGACGGGCGGACCTCCGCCCTGCGTGCGGCGGCCGGACTCGGATCGCGGCGCTGGCCAACGCCTTTCGACGTGTGGTGGTTCCGGATTCCGCGCAACGGCACCGACCCGTCCGGCGCCGTCGGATTCCTCACCCCGCGGCGGGTGGCCCTGCTGTTCGATCGTGGCGACTACTGGCAGTGCGCGACATTGATCGGCAAGGGCAGCGACCCCGCGCTGCGCAGCGGCCCCGTTTCCGAGATCATGCGTCCGCTCACCGATATCGTGCCCTGGCTCTCCGACCGCGCCGACGCCGTGTCGAGCTGGGACGAGGTGAAACTGCTGGACGTCCAGCTGGATCGCCTGGACCACTGGTACACCGAGGGCCTGCTGTGCCTGGGCGATGCCGCACACGCCATGTCCCCCGTCGGCGGGGTCGGCATCAACCTCGCCGTCCAGGACGCGGTAGCGGCCGCGAGAATCCTTGCCCCCAAACTCCTTTCGGGCCGACTGAGCACCGCCGACCTGGCTCGCGTGCAACGCCGCCGCCGTCTCTCCACCGCCGTAACCCAGGGCCTGCAACGCTTCCTGCACGCACACGCGATAACCCCCGCCCTCGGCGGCCGGCTCAACATCTCCGACAACCCCACTCCCCCTCTCCCGCTGCGTCTGTTGCGCCGCACGCCTTTCCTTCGCGACCTCCCACCTCGCCTCGTGGCCCGCGGCGTCCTGCCCGAACACGCCCCGGAATTCGCCCGCCGCCCGAGCTGATCGCGGCGGCGCGGACGCCGCGGTATCGGGATCTAGCGCAAATCGTTCCGACGCCACGGGGTCCACCGGTGGCCGGTGTCCGGCGGGAGAATCGCGCGCCCGGACTCCGCCCGTGCGCCGGGCGGGTGTTCGATGCGCTCCGGCAGCGGACTGCCCTCGGGCGAACGGGCCGCGAACGGCGGGGTCGAGCCGGCGAGACTGACGGAGCCGTCGACGCTCTGCCGGACCGAAAGCCCGAAGCCGTCGGCTGTGGATGTGTATGCCGCTCTAGGCCGGGAACCGCGGTCCGTCCGGACCGGCCATGCGGATTCCCGCCACACCCGCACCACGAGGTCGAACGTCTCGTCGGCGGTGGCCGGAGTGGTTCCCGCGACCCAGTACGCGATATCGAAGAACTCCCGATCGACATCCTGGCCGGTCTCGTCGCAGGGTAGTACGACACCACCGTGAAATCGTGCCCGCGCAATCTCGGGATGCGCGAGCGACAGTGCCAGCTCCGCCGGAAGGGCACGCAGCGTCTGCGCGAGATACCGATAGAGCCGGTCCTGCGCCTGCGCCCGGGTCAACTCCGCTCGCATACCGCCATCCTCGTCCGATTCGTTGGTTTCTGAAGGCCCGGCCAGGGTCACGGTCACCTCACCATATGACCGAGTCCGGTGATGATCAGTCCGAGCTTCCCCGCGGCAGGATTGCGGGAATCGAGATAGTGCGAGGCGAAATGCTCGTCCGAAATCCAGCGCGGCTCGCCGGGAGTGGAAGCGGAAGCGAAAACCTTGGCGCCGAATCCCGGAGAGGTGGGAGGCGGTCCGTGCGTTTTCGGCATCAGCTGAACGAAATCGCGTCGGGCCATGGTCGCGAACACATGGTTGCCGATGTCCTCGGCTTCGACGCCGGCGAGCCGCAACTCCCGGACATTTCGCACTCCCATACCCCAGCTGCCGATCACGACCAGGTCGTCGGTGTCGAGCACGGCGCCGTTGCCGGCGGCATGACCCGCCAGGACACTCCCGTACGAATGGCCGACGGTGGTGTTGTGTGACGGCTCTCCCTCATGTGTGATCCGCAGGCCGACGTGATGTTCGCGCGCCATGGCCGCACCGTCCTCGGCGAACTGCGGAAACATCGCCTCGGTCATCGATTGCGGATTGCGGTATGCCCCCCAGAGCGTTATCGCGGTATTTTTGCCGGGTTCGATCGTCGTTGCTATCTGCCGCATCTGGCTCATGGTTTCATCGGCGTACGCGGTGGGGGCGTCGGCGGCGCCGGCGGGATTCAGCAGAATGACGGTGTTGTCGGCGAAGTCCGGGTTGTCGAGGTCGATCACGAAACGCCCGCGATCGTCGACGTACGCGACGTTGATATCCGGTTCACCGCGCCGCGTTCGGTAGATCATGGACTCCAGGTCGTTGTAGGTGTCCGCACGGCCGAAGTCGCCCGAATCCCGGGCCTGCGACCACAGTCGGTCGATATTGCGCTTGTTGAACTCGTATCGATCCGCCCTCGGAATGCCGTCCCGATTGCCGATGAAGGGATCGGCATGGAACAGCTCGTTCTTGTCCGATTCGTTCAGGCCGGACCAGAACTCGTGCAACTCCCTCGGGTTCTCCGGTATGCCGATGTCCGGCAGCTTCGGCCGGGGGATCTCCGGCGGCAGTTCGGACCGCGCCGACTCACCGATCAGGCGGGCGAAATTCTCGTCGTTCGCGACAAGATCCCCTTCGCCACGCACCACCGCATCCCGGGTCTTGCGATAAAGATTCTCGGCGATGCCTTCGCCGGCTTCCTGGATGATCGACTCCAGCCGCCGCGCGATCATGTTCGCGCGGCGAATACCCGGGTACAGCTCGAGCGCGGAGTCGATCGACCCGGCGTCCGGATCGAACTCGCTCACGCTCTGGCGATCGCGACATGATCCGGTCGGCGACCGGGCCCATCGCGGTAGACGGACGATTCGGTCATGCAGGGAGTGTGCCAGATCACGCCGGACCGGACCATTCACCGCCACCGGGCAGCCTGCGGACGCTGGACATACCCGCCGCGATTCAGAAATCGTCGGCGCAGCCGCACGAACCGCGGGTCCGCAGCCCGGCTTCCAGCGACACCACACCAGGATGTGTTGTGCCGCTGTCGATCTGGTCGAGCAACAGTTGTACCGCGAGTTCACCCATGCGGCGGGTGGGCTGGACCATGGTGGTCAGGCCGGGGCGGGTGTAGCGGGCGTATTCGATGCCGTCGAAGGCCACCACGGCCAGGTCGTCGGGGACGCGCAGCCCGGCGTCGTAGGCGGCGCGGAGCATACCCATCGCCTGGAGGTCGCTGGTGACGAAAATCGCGGTCGGGCGGCGGGGGGCGGCCAGGAGTTCGGACAGGGCGCGATATCCGGCCGCGCCGCCGAAATCCGTGCGGACGATAGGTCCTTCGGGTAATCCGCAGGCGGACAGTGCATTGCGATATCCCTGCACGCGGTCCTCGGCAGTGGAGACGTGCGGTCCGCTCAGACAGGCGATTTCGCGGTGCCCGTGCTCGATCAGGTGGGCCACCGCCGCCTGCGCGCCGCTCACCGAATCACACATCACGTGCGTGAACCGGGCCGGATCGATGATGCGGTCCACCGCCACCAGCGCCATCCCGGCCTCGGCGCACGCATCCCCGACACCGGTCTCGAAGGACGACGAAATGGCAAGCAGCCCTTCGACTCTGCGATCGATGAAGGTCCGCACATAGGCCTGTTCGCGCTCCGAGTCACCGGCGGCGTTGCCCACGAACAGCGGATACCCGCGGGCGAAGGCGGCCGCCTCGATGACCGCGGACAGTTCGGCGAAGAACGGATTCGCACCGTCCGGGATCACCATGCCGAGCGCGTGCCCGCGATTCATCCGCAGGCTGCGCGCGGACATGTTGGGCCGGTAGCCCAATTCGGCGATGGCGGCCTCGATCCGCGCCCGGGTCGCCGGCGCGACCTGACGCGGCCCGCCGTTGAGCACGTAGCTCACCAAGGCGGGCGAGGTGCCGGCCAGACGCGCAACGTCCGCGCGTGTCACTGCCATTCGGATCTCTCCTCGTCCTCGGTCACGGTTCGATCCCACGCTATTGGGCCCAACCCCTTGACAGTCGGTGACTCAGGTCACAGACTACTCATCAATTCGTGTTGATCAACACGAGTTGATCAATTGAGGGATAGGTCGAACACCCATGAATGCTCGATTCAGGCGTGCGATGGCGCCGCTTGTCCTCGTCGGCGCGCTCGCCGCGGCCGCCTGCGGGCGTGGCGATCACAGCAGCTCCGGGGATTTCAAGATCGCCATCGTCACCCGCAACTTCACCAACCCGTACTGGGCGGCGTTGCGCGACGGGGCCATGGCCGAAGCGGGGAAGCTCGGCGTGAAGGTCACCGTGCAGGCCGGGCAGTCCGAAACCGACGCCGACGGTGAGAACGCGCAGATCTCCACCATGGCCGCGCAGGGCTTCGGCTGCTTCGGCGTGGTGCCGGTGAACGGCACCAACGTCATCACCCCGCTCACCGCGGTCGCCCGCAAGAACATCCCGATCCTCGATCTGGACACCCAGATCGATCCGGCCGCCTCCAAGGCCGCCGGGGTCTCCTACGCGAGTTTCATCGGCTCGGACAACGTCGAGGCCGGTAAGACCGCGGGCCAGAAACTGCTCGAAGCCCTGGGCGGCACGGGTAAGGTCGCGGTCCTGCAGGGCATCGCCGGTGAGCAGAACGGCATCAACCGCGACAAGGGCTTCGCCGAGGCCGTCGCGGGCAAGCTGGACATCGTCCAGGAGGCACCCGCGGATTACGAACAGGACAAGGGCCTGCAGGTCACCGAGGCGATCCTGAAGGCGCATCCGGACATCACCGGCATCTTCTCCGCGAACGACACCATGGGCCTCGGCGCGGCGCAGGCGATCAAGAACGCCGGCCGCACCGGGCAGATCAAGGTGATCTCCGTCGACGGCATCCAGGCCGCGCTGGAGGCGGTCAAGGCGGGCACCCTCTACGGCACCGTCACCCAATACCCTTATGCCGAAGGACAACTCGCGGTGCAGGGCTGCCTGGCCCAGCACCGGGGCAAGAAGCTGCCGGACCGCGTGGTCTCCCCGATCGCGTTCATCGGCAAGGACAATGTGGATCAGCAGATCACCGCGTTCCCGCGTCCGATCGTCACCTTCGCCAACCCGCTGGAAGGACTCCTGAACAAGTGAGCTCCACGGCAGATATCGCACCCGCCGAGGGCGGCGCCGCGGACGCCGGTACGCGTGAGGGGCGCACCGAAATCCCGGCCAAGCTCGCCGAATACGCGGCGCCGATCGCGCTGGTCCTGCTCTGGGTGGCCTTCTTCATCGCCACGCCGGATTTCCTGACCCTGGCCAATATCGGTGACCTGCTGGTCTCCGCGTCGATCCTGACCGTGCTGGCGCTGGGCCAGCAGTTCGCGGTCACCGCCGGCGGTATCGATCTGTCGGTGGGCGCGAATCTGCCTTGGGCCGCAGCACTGTTGGGCTACACGACCAGCCACGGCTATCCGATCGCGATCGGCATCGTCGTCGCGATCGCGGGCGGACTGATCGTCGGCGTGATCAACGGCGTGCTGGTCGGCCGGCTGCACATGACCGACTTCGTGGTCACCCTGGGCATGCTCAGCGTGCTGAGCGGGCTGACATTGCTGCTGACACACGGCAACACCACGGCGGTGAACTCGTCCTTCCTGCAGAAACTCGCACTGGACGGCATCGGTCCGGTGCGCTGGTTCTGGCTGCTCGCGCTGATCGCGGCACTCGTGGTGGCGGGCATCATCTTCCGCACTCGGATCGGCACCCACCTGCTGGCCACCGGCGGACGTCTGGAGGCCGCCCGCGACACCGGTATCGCGGTGAATCGCATCCGGCTGTTCGCGTATGCGATGTCCGGGCTGCTGTGCGGGGTCGCCGGGGTGATGCTCGTGGCGCGCAACGGCGGCGCGGATCCCTCGCTGCAGACGACCTATCTGCTCAGTTCGATCGCGGCGGTGGTCCTCGGCGGGTCGTCGCTGGCCGGCGGAAAGGCGTCGGTGCTGGGCACCGTCGCGGGTGCGGTGCTGTTCACCTCGCTGATCAACGGGTTCACCATCCTGGGCATCTCGCAGTACTACCAGCCGGTCGCGGTCGGCGCGGTACTGCTGCTGGCCGCCGGGATCTCCCGGTTCCGAAAGTAGGCGCACGTCATGAACATCGAGTCCACTCCCCTGCTCGAGGCCCGGGACCTGACCAAATCCTTCGACTCGGTGCGCGCGCTGGACGGGGTGTCGCTGCGCATCCCCGAAGGCGAGGTCACCGCGCTCGTCGGCGACAACGGAGCCGGGAAATCCACCCTGGTGCGCTGCCTGACCGGCGTGCAGTCCCCCGACACCGGTCAGATCCTGTTCCGCGGTGAACCGGTGCGCCTGCGTTCCCCCGAGGATGCGCGCAAGATGGGGATCGAGACCGTGTACCAGGACCTGGCACTGATCGATGACCTGACGGTGTGGCAAAATCTGTTCCTCAACCGGGAACTGGTGCATCCGCTCGGAATCGTCAACCGGCGCGGCATGATCGCGCGCAGCGGCGAGATCATGCGCGAACTGGACGTCGACGTGCCCTCGGTCCGCACCACCGTGCGGCGGATGAGCGGCGGCCAGCGCCAATCCATCGCCATCGCCCGCGCCGTCGCCTGGGGCAAGGCCATGGTGATCATGGACGAGCCCACCGCCGCCCTGGGCGTCCGGGAGACCGCCGCGGTGGAGAAACTGGTCCGCGGCCTGCGCGAACGCGGCGTCACGGTGCTCATCATCAGTCACGACCTGGCTCAGGTGATGCGCGTCTGCGATAACGTGGTAGTCCTGCGCAGAGGCAGATCGGTTGCCGCGCATTCGATTTCGGAAGTCGACGGCGACCGGCTCGTCGGCCTCATCACCGGCGCGATCGCCGGGAATACGCAGACCCCGCAGCACGGTGACGTCCGGACCGAGGACACCACAACGGCTTCCGAGACGGCGCGAACGTCCTCGGCCACCTCCGAGGCGGCCTCATGACCGTCGTCGTGGTGGGTTCGGTGAACGTGGATGTGGTGAGCGAGGTCGAACGACTGCCCGCACCCGGGGAAACGGTGCTGGCATCGCGGTCGCGAACGAATCTGGGCGGCAAGGGATCCAATCAGGCCGTCGCCGCCGCACGGGCCGGCGGCCGGGTGGAATTCGTCGCCCGGGTGGGTGCCGACGCCGATCCCGGCTTGTGGAAGTCGTTGCTGGAGTTCGGCATCGGCCTCACAGCGGTTCGCGAGGTGCCCGACAGCCGGACCGGTACCGCGTACATCACGGTGGCCGGCGGGGAGAATCAGATCGTGGTGGACCCGGGGGCGAACTTCGGCTGGGAGAACGAAGCCGAGCTGAACGAGCTGACCGTCGAGGCCGGACTGCTGGAGACGGCGGAGGTCGTGGTGGCGCAGCTGGAAATCCCTGTGCGCGTGGTCGATTGGATCTCCACGCGGGCCCGGCGGTTCATCCTCAACGCGGCGCCGGCGATGCGGCTGTCCGAAGACCTGCTGCGCCGCTGCGATCCGCTGATCGTCAACGAATCGGAATTGGCGGCGGTGAGCGGTTCGGTCCCCGAATCTCCCCAACAGGCATTCGCACAGGTCCGGGCGCTGTGCCTGCGCGGGGTGCCATCGGCGGTGGCGACGCTGGGCGCAGCCGGGTCGGTATGGGCGCGGAGCGTATCCGCAGCGCAGGTCGTCGGCGCGTACCAGCCTGCGCCCCAGGTGACTACGGTCGATTCGACCGGCGCCGGGGACGCCTTCGTCGGGGCCCTGGCCACCGCGCTCGCCGAGGGCGCCGAACTCGGCCGGGCCGTCGCCTTCGCCACCGCCGCGGGCGCCCTCGCGGTGCAGTCGCCCGGCACGCACGCCTCGTATCCCACCGGCGACCGGATCACGGCCGAACTCGCGGCGGTACCGCGATCCCGCACGCTCGCTTCGTGATTCGAGCACCCCTCACGCCGACCAGGAGACCCATGCGCACCACCGGAATCATCCACGCCGAACTTGCCGCGGCCCTGACCGGCCTACGCCACACCGATCTGTTCGCGATCAGCGACTCCGGCCTGCCGGTACCCGCCGCAGTCCCCGTCATCGACCTCGGCATTTCCTACGGATTTCCCCGCTTCGAGCCGATCCTTGATCTCGTGCTGCACGAGGTGACCGTCGAAGCCGCCTGGGCCAGCCGCGAGGTGATCGCCGAAAATCCCGACGCCGCAAGACTTCTCACGGAGAATCTGCACGCCGAGCTGATCGACCACGAGGCCTTCAAATCCCGCATCGCCGGCTGCCGCTTCGTCGTGCGCACCGGCGAGGCCCGGCCCTACGCCAACGTCCTGTTGCGCGCGGGCGTGCCCTGGTGACACCGGACGCCCTGTGCCCGGCCGCCGTCGAATACCATCGCGGGCATGCCTGAGATCTTGGTGGAACGTCGCGACAAGGTCGCCGTGGTCACGGTGCACGATCCGGAGCGGCGCAACGCGCTGACCCGGGATCTGTCGGCCGGACTCGTCGACGCGGTGGCGGATGCCGAGGGAGACAAGGATATTCACGCCCTGGTCATCACCGGAACACCGCCCGCGTTCTGCGCCGGAGCCGATCTCACGCTGTTGGGCGCCGCCCGGGAGGAGGGGTTGCGCGCGATCTACGCGGGCTTCCTGGCCGTCGCGAACTGCGCATTGCCGACCATCGCCGCCGTCGGCGGGGCGGCGGTGGGTGCGGGCCTGAACCTCGCGCTCGCGGCCGATATCCGGATCGCCGGTCCCCGCGCCCGCTTCGACGCACGATTTCTCCAGCTGGGCCTGCATCCCGGCGGCGGCATGACCTGGATGTTGCAACGTGCCGTCGGTACCCAGCGCGCCGCCGCCATGACGTTGTTCGGCGAGATCGTGGACGCGGAGCGGGCCGAGGAGATCGGCCTGGTGCACCGCCTGACCCTGGGCGACCACGAGACCCTGCTGAACGAGGCCGTCGCCTTCGCACAGCCCGCCGCCGACGCTCCGCGCGACCTGGTCCTGGCCGCCAAGCGCACCATGCGAATCACGCGCGAGTCGAGCGCACACGCCGACGCCGTCGACGCCGAAATCGCCCCGCAGCTGGCGTCGCTGGACTCCCCCGAGTTCGCCGAACGCCTGGCGGCGATGAAGGCTCGCATCACCCGTTCCTGACATCACCGACCGCACGTATCTACGCTCGATTGCGTGCAGACCACTTCTCCCCTTCCGGCGGCGCTTCGCTCTCTCGTGGTGGACGAGGTCATCGCCGCGCTGCCGCAGGGCCGGGTGCTGACCGATCCCGGCGTCATCGCCCGATACGAGCACGACGAAGGTGAGTGGGCCGAGTTCCGGACCCCGGTCGCCGTGGTGTGCGCCCGATCGGCCGGGGAGGTCCAGGCGGTGGTGCGGCTGTGCCGCCGGCACGGCATCGGGGTGATCGCGCGCGGAGCGGGCACCGGCCTGTCCGGGGGCGCCAACGCCCGCGCGGACAGCATCGTCGTCTCGCTCGAGGCGATGAACGACATCGTCGCGATCGATCCCCTCGAGCGCACCGCGGTGGTGGGCCCGGGGGTGGTGAACGACGACCTGCGCGCGGCCTGCGCCGAGGTCGGCCTGTGGTACCCGCCCGATCCCGCGAGCGCGCCCTGGTCGACGATCGGCGGCAACGTCGCCACCAACGCGGGCGGGCTGTGCTGCGTCAAATACGGCGTGACGCGCGACTACGTGCGGGCGGTGGAGGTGGTCACCGGCACCGGTGAACGGGTCCGGCTCGGTCGGTCCACGGCAAAGGGCGTGGTCGGCTACGACCTGGCCGGGCTGATGGTGGGTTCGGAGGGCACGCTGGGCATCATCACCGAGATCACCGTCGACCTGCGGCCGTTGCGGGCGCCGTCCCGCACGGTCGCCGGATACTTCTCCTCCGTCGTGGACGCCGGTCACGCGGTCACCGCCGTGGCCCTGGCGGGGCTGACGCCCTCCGCGCTCGAACTCATCGACCGGCAGTGTCTGCTCGCGGTCGATGCCTGGAAGAACATGGGCCTGTCGACCGACGCCGATGCCGTACTGCTCGGGCAGATCGATACCGTTGGGGCGGAAGGTGATCGGGAAGCACAACGAATGCGCGAATGCTTCGAGACCGCGGGGGCGAGCTGGTCGGTGGTGTCCACCGACCAGGCCGAGGCCGACGCCCTGTTCCAGGCGCGCCGCCTCGCCTACCCGGCCATGGAGCGGCTCGGCCCGGTCCTGACCGAGGACGTGTGCGTCCCCAAACGCCATATCGCGGAGATGCTTTCGCGCATCGAACGGATCGGAGCCGAGCACGACACCGTCATCGCGAACATCGCCCACGCCGGTGACGGCAACCTGCATCCGCTGCTCATCACACCGCGCGACGACGACGCGGCGCGAGTGCGCGCGCAACGCGCCTTCGCGCAGATCATCGACGCGGCACTGGAATTCGGCGGTACGGTGACCGGCGAGCACGGGGTCGGCATCCTCAAGAAGGACGGCCTCTACCAGGAGCTCGCCCCGGCGGTCGTGGATATGCACCGCGCGGTGAAGTCCGCGCTCGACCCCGACGGCATTCTCAACCCCGGCAAGGTGCTCTGAGGGCGAGTATCCACCGAATCACCCGCCCCGGGATCGGCTTCGGTGGTGATATTGGTAGCTCATCGCACCGACGGAGGTTCTCATGTTGTCACTGCAGGAGATTTCGGATCGACTCGAAATCCAGGATCTGATGGTGCGGTATTCGCATGCCGTGGACACCAGGCAGTGGGACCTGCTCGACGAGGTGTTCACCGCCGACGCCTACATCGACTACAGCGCGATGGGCGGCTCGGCCGGAGATCTGTTGTCCACCAAGGAGTTTCTGGCGACGACACTGCCGAACTTCCTGGCGTTCCAGCACCTGATCAGCAACTCGTCGATCAGCATCGACGGGGACACCGCGACCGGGCGCACGCTGTGCCACAACCCGATGCTGGTCGCCGATGCGGAGGGCAGGCAGAGCCTGATGCTGTGCGGGCTGTGGTACCTGGACACCTTCGCCCGGGTCGACGGGCAGTGGCGGATTCGACGGCGCGAGGAGGAGAAGGGCTACATGTTCGTCGCGCCGTCGGCCTGGTAGCACTCGCCCGCCCATCGCCCGGCCGTCTCCGGGACCATCGTTAGAAACCTGTTACTGTTCCGCCGTGGGCCCAGATTCATCCCTCGCGCTCGGAGCGGTTGCGTGATCGACGATTTCCTACGGCACTGGATGCTGTACTGCTCGATACCGATCGTTGCCGCGCTCATCGGCTGGACCACCAAATTGGTCGCGGTGGAAATGCTGTTCCGGCCGCTGGAATTCATCGGCATCCGGCCGTGGCTGGGCTGGCAGGGCGTGGTTCCCCGGGCCGCGCCGCGGATGGCGACCGTCGCGGTGGATCTGATGTTCACCCGGCTCATCGATCCCCGGGAACTGCTGAGCCGCATCGATATCGCCGAACTCACCACCACTTTGCGCGAACCCCTGAACGATGCCGTCGCGCATATGGTGCACGAGCTGATGATGCGCTACGAACCACGCATCTGGGTCACCATGCCGGAGTTCGCGCGCACGGCCATGATCGCGCGCGTGCAGCGTGACGTGCCCGCCCTGATCGACGACATCGCGACCGATCTGCGCGTCAACCTCGAGCACGTGATGGATCTGCGCGCCATCGCGATCGATACGCTCGTCAACGACAAGGCGCTGCTGGTGCGGCTGGTGCGCGACATCGGTACCAACGAACTGCGGTTCATCGTGCGCTCGGGACTGCTGTTCGGCACGGTGCTGGGTTTCGTGCAGATGTTCACCTGGGCGTTCACCCACTCGCCGATGTTGATGCCGCTGTTCGGCGGCGTTACCGGGCTGAGCACGGATTGGCTCGCACTGCAGATGATCTTCCGGCCGGTGAACCGGCGGTGGATTCTGGGCATCGTGCCGTGGCAGGGGCTGTTCCACAAACGTCGCGAAGAGGTCTGCAACGATTACGGCGATCTGATCGCCACCCAAATCCTCACTCCCGCAAGGATGCTCGAATCGATCCTGGACGGTGAACGCGCCGACCGGCTGGCCGCGATCCTGTCCCGGCGGATGGGCGAATTCATCGACGCCCAATCCGCTCCGGCCCGGCCGCTGGTCACCCTGGTCGCCGGGGACACGATCGCCGCGCTCAAGCGCGAGATGGTCCCGGAGATGCTCGGCTACATCCGCGGCGCCGCAGCCGGATTCGAGGAGCAGGCCATGCGCACCCTGGACCTGCGCAACCTCGTCGTCGAGAAGACCCGCGACCTCACCGATCTGGAATACGAGGGCCTGCTGCGCCCCGCATTCAAACAGGACGAATGGAAGCTGGTGGCCATCGGCGGCATTCTCGGCTTCCTGGTCGGCGAACTACAGGTTCACCTGCTGCTCAGCTGATCGTCCGGTCGTTATCGCAGCGGGTTCTTCTGAACTGCATTACATTTCAACCAGCGGCGGCCCTGTGTCCGATGGGGGACACAGGGCACCGTGCGAAGGGGTGCGCAGGCGCTCACCCACGTGCGCTACCTGCGACGATTGCACTTCCCGCTGCTACCTCACCGGATAGATGTCCCGGAACGCATCCCGCACCACCGCGGCATCGGCTGCATCGCGCCCCTCGATGCCGGTCACGATCTCCGAAACCCGCCAGTACGTAGACGGCACCAATCGCCCCGACTCGACGGCCGTCAGAGCAGCGCCCGCCGCCTCGTCGGGCTTGTTCGCCGCGACCAATGCCAACCCGAGATCCAAGTTCGCAGAAGCAATCCGGCGCGGCCTGATAGTCACTGCGCCGACGAGATCAGCGAGCACATGGCGTGCGTACGCTTCAGCTCCCGGATCACCCAGCCACGCCAGGGTGGTGGCGACGTAGGCATCGGATTTCGCCGGGTCGTACCGGAAGTGATGCTCAGGACGGTCGGGCACGCTCAGCCCGGACACGAGCCGGGCAACCCTACGTAGCGCGCTGTACGTGCCCGTACTGTCGCCGAGTCGCGCCAGTGCCCGCCCTTCCTGCGCGGTCGCCTGGATGAACACCGAGCTGCCTACCGGGGCGATCTCCTGCGCTGCGCGAGACAGTTTCGCGGCCTGTTCGAACTCGCCGCCGGTCAACTGCTGCCACGCTCTCGTCTCGAGGCACCACGCCGATATCTCGGGATGCTCTGCCTCATCGGCGAGAGTCCACGCCAGATGTCCCCGGGCCGCGGCGGCGGACAGTTCACCCAGGTCGACATGGCAAGTGCTCGCCAGGAGCGAGAGCCATCCGGCCGTCACCAATAGGCGCCGATGCTGCCCGAGGGTCATGCGTGAATCCATCAGGCGCCCGGCATATCCGAGGTATGTGCGGATCCGCACGAGCAGTTCAGCGGGCGGAGTCGTGTTGTACGCCGACGCCAGATCGTCAACCGCCGATTCCAGTTGCTCGAGGGTGTCGCCACCGATGTCCGACACGGCGAGCCGTTGCAGCCACTCCGCGGCGGCTTCCTCGCCGTCCGCTGGTTCGGCGAACAGCGTGGAACCGATCCCGAGCGCATCGGAGTAGGCGCGGACGTGTTCGTCCCTGATCCTGCGCTCTCCTGTTTCCAGTTGTCCCAGAAGAGATTTCGAGAAGTGTGTACGTGTGGCGAGCGCGGCGAGGCTGAGCCCTACAGCCTCGCGGGCGGCTCGCAGACGTTCTCCCGTCACCTCGGCGCCGCCGAGTACAGGACGCTGCCCCTCGTCCATCTGCCCATCGTATGCGCAGGTGTGGACGTTTGTGGACGCGAATCTATAGCGCTGCGCCGACCGGGGCGGCGATGCTCGGAACCGGTTCCGACGCCGGGGTGAGCGGCCAGATTCACCCCCGACTCCTTGTACCGCCCTCGGCGTCGGTTCCTTCCACTGGACCACGGAGGCAAGGATGCGGGCGCGACCGACAGCGTTGGGTTTGATCGACCCGGACGGCGAAACCTGCGAATGGCAACGCGCCCAGGTTCAGCGGCTCGCACGGAGTCTCGGCTACAAACTCGTCTGGGGATCGGAGACGAGCCTTCTCCCGGTCGTCGACCAGGTACGCGCCGCAGACGTCGACACGGTCATCATCGCGACAGTCGACCGCCTCGACGCGCTCGCGCTGAACGCCGTGTTGTCGCTTGTGTCGGTCGAATCCGTCTGCCCCCGGCTGAGTTTCGCACGCTGGGCCGACACCTCCCCTGTGGAGCACGGGTGATCGGCAGAGGGAAAGAAACACCTGATCAGCGCCTGAATCCCCCGCCGAAACCCGGATTCGACGGGGGACACAGGGCACCTCACGGAGGTGACCGCCGAGACGTGGTCAGCGGGTGATCAGACCCCCAGACCGGCTGCCAGGGTCGGCCAGGACTTGGGCAGGGCGTCCTTCCAGTACGGCCAGGAATGGGTGCCGATCGCGTTCCAGTCGACCCGCGGACTGAGGCCGGCCAGCTTCATCGCCGCCAGGATCGATACGGTGCAGTCGTGCGCGGCCTGCTCGATCGCGATCGATTCGGTCAAGGTGGCCGGGTAGGTGAAACTGGGGTCGAAGTTGGCGTCGGCGGGGCCGACCACCCCGGTACCGGTGTAGACGAAGACCGGTTTGCCGCGCAGCTTGTCCAGGTGCGCGCTCGGGTCGTGCGCCTTCCACTGCGGATCGGTCGGGGGGCCCCACATGTTGTCCGGATTTCCGCCGTCGGAGATGACCACCGGGCGCACCGACAGCTGCCCGGCGTTACTCGAATACAGGCAACCGCTGAAGGTGGCCAGCGCCCGGTACAGCGAGGGATTGCGAACGGTCAACGTCGCCGCGGCCTGCGCGCCCATCGAGACGCCGCCGATCGCGTTGACGCCGTTACCTTTCAGCAGGCCGTTCACCAACGGCGGCAACTCGACGGTGAGGAAGGTTTCCCACTTGTTGTGCCCCAGTTTGGGATCGTCCTTCTCCCAGTCGGTGTAGAAGCTTCCGGGCCCGCCGACCGGCATCACCACATTGACGTGCTTGTCGGCGAAGAACTGCACGGCCCCGCCGCGCATGGCCCAGGTGCTCTGCCCTTCGGTGTCGGAAGCGCCGTTTCCGTCCAGCAGATACAGGGTCGGGCGGGACGGCCCCTGATCGGCGGGCAGCAGCACATCGAGCTGGACGATCCGCTGCATCGCCGGGGACAGCACGTATATCTCCTCGCGCTGCGCGGAGATTCGAGTGATGTGGTCGATGGTGGCCTGTGCGTTCGCGATCGATGGAGACGCGCACAACGGCGCGACCACCGCCACGACCAAGGCAACGACATACGCTACGGACCGACTTCTGCGAACCGATCCGGCCGCCGAAACAATGTTCACGCCAGGCATAGTAAAGAGCGCAACGCCGAAGCAAACCGTTTTCGGCTCAACCGGCGAGCCGCGAAAACCGCACGCGCGAGGGCGGTCCGGCCACGGCGGGACGGGCAGGAACCCGAAACGGGCCCGGAAGCATCAGGTGGTGCCTGTGTTTCCGGGCCCGCGCGAAGGGACCGCCGACGGATCGGTCAGGAGATCGGCTTGGTCAGGTCGTAGACCGTGGTGCCGCCGACCGTTGTCGCGGTGTAGTGCTGTTCGACCCAGGTCGTGATCTGGGACGCCACTCCGGAGTCACCGCCGGGGCCGCCGTGGCCGCCCGCGATGAAGTAGTGAATGTCGCCGTCGGCCACGTACTGCTCGAACTGCGCCAGCGTCGGTGAGTTGTCGCTGCCGGTGAAGCCGCCGATCGCCATGACCGAAGCGCCGGTGGACAATTCGAGACTGCCGGCCGACTGGGAGCCGATCGCGGCCGCGGCCCAGCGGTAGTTGGCGCTGTTCTTCATCAACTGCTGCAGCGCCGAGTTGTTGTCGGTGCCACCGCCGGGGCCGCCGCCCTGGCCGCCCTGGCCGCCGAATTGCGATGTCTGGCTCGAGTTCGTACCGGTCGATGTCCCGGACGGTGCGCCACCCGGGGCCGCCGTGCCGGACGGAGCGGCGCTCGGCGCGTTCGAACCCGTTGTGCCCGAGAGCTTGTGCGAGCTGCCGCCACCGAATCCGCCACCGAATCCGCCGCCGAAGCCCTGACCGGAGCTCGGGCCCGAGGTCGGGATGGAACCGGTGTGCACCGTCGCCACGGTGTCCACGGTGTAGGCCGCCGAGCCCGCGAATCCGAACAGCAGGCCCGCCGCCGCGACGATCACCGTGAAGCGGCCGAGCGCATGGGCGCCGACGATCAGCACCGCCGCGATCAGGATCGAGCCGACCAGCACGATCCAGCGCAGCGCCGGATACCAGTCGGGGGTGCGATCGAGCAGGACGTAGTTCCAGACTCCGGTGGCGGCCAGCATCGCGCCGAGCACCACGCGGGCCGCGAGATTACCTCTGCCGCGCCACAATTCGACCACCGACATACCCACCAGCGCGGCCACGGCAGGCGCCAGCGCGATCATGTAGTAGGGGTGGATGGTGCCCTGCATGAAGCTGAATACGATGCCGGTGACCAGAAGCCAACCGCCCCAGAGGATCAGGCCCGCCCGGGTGCGCCCGGTGCGCGGTGTGCGGCGAGTGAACCACAGGCCCGCGATCAGTCCGATCAGCGCGGCGGGCAGCAGCCAGGAGATCTCGGTGCCGAAGGAGTCGCCGAACAGCCGGGTGATGCCGGTGCTGCCACCGAACATGGTGCCGCCACCACCGCCACCACCGCCGCCGTTGCCCGCACCGCCCAGAACACGCCCCAGGCCGTTGTAACCCAGCGCCAGCTCGAGCAGGCTGTTGTCGGTCGAGCCGCCGATGTACGGCCGGGAAGCACTGGGCCACAAGGCAACCAGGGCCACGAACCAGCCACCGGAGATCACCATCGCGACGCACGCGCCGAGCAGTTTCACGATGCGCTCACGCAGCGCGATCGGCGCGGCGACGAGGAAAACCAGTCCCAGCGCGGGCAGCACCAGGAATGCCTGCATCAACTTGGCCAGGAAGGCGAATCCGACCGCGACACCGGCCAGCGCCAGCCAGCGCCCGCTGCCCTTCTCGGTCGCGCGCACCGTGCAGTAGGCGGCCGCGACGAGCAGGAAGACCAGCAGCGCATCCGGGTTGTTGAACCGGAACATCAGCGCGGCCACCGGAGTCAGTGCCAGTGCGGCACCCGCGAGCAGACCGGCCGCTGGACCGTTCCAGCGCCGCACCGCGGCATACACCAGGGCCACCGAGGCCACACCCATCAGCGCCTCGGGCAGCAGCATCGAGAACGAGCTGAAGCCCAGCAGGCGGCCGGACAGAGCCATCACCCACATGGCGGCCGGTGGCTTGTCGACGGTGATGGAGTTACCCGGGTCGAGCGAACCGAACAGCAGCGCCTTCCAGCTCTTGGTGCCGGATTGCACTGCGGCGGCGTAGAAGTCGTTGGCCCAGCCGTTGCGGGTCAGGCCCCAGAAGTACAGGAACGCGGCCGCGACCAGCAGAGCCCACAGGCTCGGTCGCGCCCAGCGCGGCTGGTCGGGTGGCCCGTAGAGCCGGCAATGCCACGGCGGTCGCCTGTGCGGCTCGACGGGATCGGCTGGTGCGGCCCGGTGGACGGGCTCGGCGGTGATCGTCATCGGAAGGTCCTCTCATCGGTCCCTACCATGTTCGGATTCCGCGATGGGCCGGATATTGGTCCGCCCTGTGCGCATCCTGTGACGTCCAGGCCCGCACCCCCACACCAACAGCATCCCTGCTGACCTGCTGATTCGATATTTTCCCGATCGGTCGGCTAAGGTTTCTACTCGCCGTGAGAACACGGTATGCGGATGTAGCGCAGCTGGTAGCGCATCACCTTGCCAAGGTGAGGGTCGCGGGTTCGAATCCCGTCATCCGCTCTGTATTTTCTGCGGGTCTGGACTTCTCCCCCGGCCCCGGCTTTTCTTCCCGGCCCACAGCCTTCGGTACACGACTCCGCGCCCGTTCCAGGTCTGGAACGGGCGCGGAGTCGTTGTCCCGGCCTTCGATCAGCGGGCGGCGGTCAGGTCGTAGACCGTGGTGCCGTCGATGGTTCGGGCGGTGAAATTGGCCTTGACCCACGCGGCGATCCGGGTGTCGGTATCGCTGCCGGTGTTGGTGGATCCGCCACGCATGCCGCCCATCACCGAGGCATCGATGTAGTAGTGGATCTTATGTTGGGCCACATAGGTTTCGAACTGTTGCAGGGTCGGCGACGGGTCGGTGCCGTTGTAACCGCCGATGGCCATCACGGGGGAACCTACGGCGAGCTGATATCCGGCGGCGTTGTCCGAGCCTATGGTGGCCGCCACCCAGGTGTAGTCGCTCGCGTTGTTCTGCAGCGCCGCAACGACATTCGCGCCGGGCTCGACACTGCCGAACGGGCCGCCCCGCATACCGCCGGGATTTCCGGTCCGGGAATTACCGGCCGCGATTCCCGCGCCGGGGACGCTGTTCCCCTGCCCGGTGGCCGAATTGCCCTGACCTGCCACGGCATTCGCGCCACCATCGGCATTCCCGCCACCGTTCCAGCGGCCGCCGCCCGGCCCGCCGTGTCCGCCGCCCGGGAATCCTCCCGCACCGTCCGGCCCGGCCGACGGCATCGCCCCGCTGTGCGTAGTCCCCACTGTCGCAATCGAATACGCGGCAGGTCCGGCAAGACCGGTGATCACGGCAGACAACAGCACCACCGTCACGACGGCCTGGGGCAGCCTGTCGATCAGCAGGAGCAGCACCGCCGCGAGCACCGCGGCGACCGCGATCGTGGGCGCCAGCCACGGCATCCAGTCCGAGGTCCGCCGCAACAGTATCCAGGCCAGCGCGGCGGTTACGAGCACGGTGCCCGCCAGCACGACGCGAGAGCGAATATCGTTGCGGCTGCGCCACATCAGTGCGGCGCCGATACCGACGGCGCCGCCGATCGCGGGCGCGAGAGCCACCGTGTAGTACGGGTGCAGAATTCCGTTCGCGAAGCTGAACACAGCTCCGGTGACCACCAGCCAGCCCAGCCACACCAGCAGCGACGCGCGAGTGCGGTCCGTACGCGGCGCGCGCCGGATCACCCACAGGCCGGCCAGGCCCAGGATCACCGCCGCCGGGATCAGCCAGGCGACCTGCCCGCCCATCGAATCGGCGAACAGCCGATTCCACCCGGCGTCGTAGTTGGTATTGCCCAGCCCGCCGGTCTCATCACCGGTCAACCGGCCGACGCCGTTGTATCCCAGCGCCAATTCGAGCACGCTGTTGTTCTGCGAGCCGCCGATATAGGGCCGCGAATCCGCGGGCCACAGCGCCGCCAGCGCCAGATACCACCCCGCGGACACCAGCACGGCCAGCGCCGCGGCTCCCGCATGCAGCAGCCGTCGAGGCCACGACCGTTGTGCGGCAAGCAGATACACCACCAGCAGCGCGGGCAGCACCAGGAACGCCTGCAACATCTTGGCCAGGAAGCCGAAGCCGATGAACGCACCGGCCAGCGGCAACCACCACGCGGCGGAATCCTTCTCGACCGCGCGCAGCGTGCAGTAGGCCGCGACGGTCAGCATCAGGACCAGCAGCGCGTCCGGGTTGTCGTAGCGGAACATCACGGCGGCCACCGGAGTCAGCGCCAGCACGGCCCCGGCCAGGATCCCGGCCCAGTGCCCACCGGCCCGCCGCACCGCGGCATACAGCACCGCGACCGCCGCGACTCCCTCGAGCGCCTGCGGTACGAGCAGACTCCACGCGTTGAAGCCGAACAGCCGGGCGGAGATGTCCATCACCCACAGCGCACCGGGCGTCTTGTCCACGGTGATCGAATTCGCCGCGTCGCTGGATCCGAACAGCATCGCCTTCCAGCTCGTCGACCCGGCCTGGACGGCCGCGGCGTAGAACTGGTTGGCCCAGCCGCTCGCCCCCAGATCCCACAGATACAACACCGCCGTCGCGGCCAGCAGGGCCGCCAGGCTCAGGCGGCGAATCCGCCGCGGCCGCCGGGATTCGGCGGGCGGCGGCGCCGTCGGTGCGGCTACAGGTTCCAGCAATGTCGAGGTCACGCTGTAATTCTTCGGATCATTCGTGGCTCCTGACTTGGTCGCCGCTGTGCACTGGCTGTGAGCCGTGCGAACGGGTATCCCGCGCGTCACTGTTGCCGATGACGCGGGGCGCGGGCGTGCCGAATACCTCCGTGCGAGCCGCGGGGCCTCGCGGGACGCCGCCCCGAAGTCTTCGTATCGCACGTCACGACTTCCGCGCCGGTCCGTGCGATCGGCGGCGCGTCCTGGATCAGCGGCAGCCGAACGGTGAACTCGGTGCGGCCGGGAACGCTGTCGACGGTGATCTCGCCGTCGTGCGCCTTGACCACCGCGGCCACGATCGCCAGCCCCAGCCCGGTACTGCCCGCATGACGCGATCGCGAGGAGTCGCCGCGGGCGAAGCGCTGGAACACCTCGGGTTGCAGCGCGGCCGGGATACCGGGCCCGTCGTCCCGCACGGTCCACACCGCCGAACCGGCGGCGGCATCGATATCCAGCGCGGCCACGACCGTGGTGCCCGGCGGGGTGTGCACGCGGGCGTTGGTGAGCAGATTGGCCAGCACCTGGTGCAGCCGCGCGACATCCCCGACGACCATCACCGGACGATCCGGCAACGACAGATCCCACTGGTGATCCGGACCCGCGACATGGGCGTCACTCACCGCGTCGACGGTCAGCGGGGTCAGATCGACGGGCTGGCGTTCGAGCGGCCGGCCCGAATCCAGTCTGGCCAGCAGCAGCAGATCCTCCACGAGACCGGACATCCGGTGCGCGGCGGCGTCGACCCGCCCCATCGCGTCCGCGACGACCGGCGGCACATCGTCTCGATTCCGTTGCGCCAGTTCGGTATAGCCGCGGATCGCGGCCAGCGGAGTACGCAACTCGTGACTGGCGTCCGCGACGAACTGCCGCACCCGCGTCTCGCTGTCGTGTCTGGCCGACAGCGCTCCGGCGATATGGTCGAGCATCCGGTTCACCGCCGCGCCGAGCTTGCCGACCTCGGTGCCCGGATCCGCGTCCGAAGCCGGAACACGAACGGGCAGTTCGACTTCCCCGCGATCCAGCGGCAGCCGCGCCACCCGGGCCGCGGTCGCCGCCACCCGGTCCAGCGGTGCGAGGGCGCGGCGAATCACCCAGACGCCGACGGTGATCGCGACGGCCAGCGCGACGATCGTGACGATCACCGAAACCGCCAGTCCCCGCATGAGTGTCGCGTCCACCGAGGCCATCGGCAGGCCGCTGATCACGGTGGTGTGCTTGTAGGTCGCGCTCGCCACCACGCGATAGCTGCCCATCCCGTCGAGGTCGATGGTGACCGGTTTGTTGTCGGTCGCGAGGCCGGCGAGCTGACTCTTCGCCGCGTCGCTCAGCGCGATCTGACTTCCGTCGGAGCCGACTTTGCCTGCGGCCGTGACCTTTCCGGCGGAAACGACCGCGCCGATGGAATCGGGCTGAATGCCGCCGCGGTCGAGGAAGGTCGGGCCCGGCCCGGAGGACCTGGACTCGGGCGGATGCGGTGGATGCGCGGCCGGATCGTCCGGGATCGGGCCGACGCTGGGCCCGCCGCCGGAATCGAACAGGGCGTGGGTCTCGGCGTCCGTCAGCTGCGAATCCAGCTGATGAACCAGGAACTGTTGCAGCGCGAGCTCTGTCGCGGCGCCGATGCCGACGACCACGAGGACCAGCAACAGCACCTGTCCGACCAGCAGCCGCAGTCGCAGCGACCAGCGTCGCGGGGACCAGCGGCCGGAACGACGGTGTGGGTTCGTGGCGTCGGTGAGACCGGGCTCAGGTGGCGGGTTTGAGGACATAGCCCGCACCCCGGAGCGTATGGATCATCGGCTCGCGGCCGTTGTCGATCTTCTTGCGCAGGTAGGAGACGTACAGTTCGACGATATTGGAGGTGCCGCCGAAGTCGTAGTTCCAGACCCGGTCCAGGATCTGCGCCTTGCTCAGCACGCGCTTGGGATTGCGCATGAAGAAGCGCAGCAATTCGAATTCGGTGGAGGTCAGGTTGATCGGGTCGCCGCCGCGGGTCACCTCGTGGCTGTCCTCGTCCAGGACCAGATCGCCCACGACGATCTGAGCGCCGCTGTCGTGCATGGTGATTCCGGTGCGACGCAGCAGGGCGCGCAGCCGCAGCACGACCTCTTCGATGCTGAACGGCTTGGTGACGTAGTCGTCGCCGCCAGCGGTGAGTCCGGCGATGCGATCCTCGACCGAATCCTTGGCGGTCAGCAGCAGCACGGGCAGGTGCGCGATCTCCGCGCGCATCTTGCCCAGCACCTCGAGTCCGGTCATATCGGGCAGCATGACGTCCAGGACGACCACGTCGGGGCGGGTCTCGCGAGCGCGGGCGATGGCGGTGCGGCCGTCACCGGCGCTGTGCACCTCCCAGCCCTCGAACCGCAGCGCCATCGACAACATCTCGGCCAGCATCGGCTCGTCGTCGACGACCAGTACGGTCACGGGACTGCCGTCGGCGCGGCGCATCACGGGGCGTTCGGTCGGGGTATTGGCACTGGTCATAGCGGTCACCTCATCATGGTCACGCCCGGTGCTCGGAGCGGGCTTTGTCCCGGCTGTGCGCTACCTGTGAAACGTACCCCGCTCGGAAAAGCGCCCTGACCAGCGCGCATATTCAATGCTGACTCCGCGCACAGCCCGCACCCAGCTTGGCCGCACACGGTGGAGCGAACACCGACGACCCCGTCGGGCCCCGGTATCAAAGGAGTACTTCCGTCATGACCGCTCCCGAGCAGCCTTCGCGCCCCGAGCAGCCCGAACACACCGAACCGATCCAGGCCGAACCGCCCCGGACCGAGCCCACCTGGGGCGCGCCGCAGAGCGCCCCCTCGACCTGGACCACCCGCAAGACCATCGCCACGGTCGGCATCGCCGCGGCGATCGCCGCGGTGGGCGGCGGCGTGATCTACGCCGCTTCCGGCAACTCCTCCGAGCACGGCCAATTCGGCGGTCCGGGCGGCGGCCCCGGCTGGAGCATGAACGGCCCCGGCGGCCAGGGCGGAGCGAACGCCTCCGGCCCGGGCGCGAGCAACTCCGGACCCGGCGGCGCGATCGGCGCACCGACCCTGCACGGCCAGTTCGTCATCTCCGACGGCAACGGCGGATACACCACCGAACTCACCCAAACCGGAACTGTCACAGCCATTTCCGCGGATTCGATCACGGCGAAAAGCAGCGACCAGTACACCCACACCTACACCATCAACACCGCGACCCGGACCGAGTCCGGCCTGAAAGTCGGTGACACCGTGAGCATCCGGGCCACCGACGCGAACGGGACGTCCACCGCCACGGTCATCACCGAGCCCAGCGCCAAGCAGAACAGCAACGGTACGAGCCGCCGCGGCAACCGCATGGTGCAACGTCCCGGCGGCGGCAACGGCGCCAACAGCAGTGACCCGAACCAGATGCCCAGCGACCCAGGGCAATTCGGTCCCGGCGGAATGGGCGGGCCGGGAACCCAGATGGACGCACAGGCCCCGACGACCAACTGATCGAGCGATACGCCGAATAGCGGCGGCTTCCCCGACCGGGGTCCGGGATCGGACTCACCGCCGCCCGGTACGGACGAATTCGACGACCTGTGCGGCCGTGGGCGGGTCCGCTCCGCGGCGGGCGCACGTCAGGGCGGCGATCACGGTGGCCTCGTCCAGAACGCGAGTCAGCTCGGCTGCGCCCATGGCGCGCAGCGCTTTCCGACGGTTCGCGCCGAGCAGATCGCGACGGTGCAGACCGGCGAGCAGGCCGGCGGAGAAGGCGTCACCCGCGCCGACGGTGTCCACCACGTCGATCGGCACACCGGGACGGTGCAGCGGGGCGTCATCCTCGGCGGTGGCGGCGAGGACGCCGTCACCACCGAGGGTGACGACGACCAACGCCGGGCCCCGGCATGCCCAGTCCGTGAGGACGTCGCGCGGTGGACGCCCGGGGTAGAGCCAGGCCAGATCCTCCGAACCGACCTTGACCAGATCGGCCAGCGGCAGCACCGCATCGACCCGGGCCCGCGCCTGTTCGTGATTCATCAACTGCGGCCGCATATTCGGGTCGTAGGAGATCGTCGCGGCGGGCCTGGCGCGTTCGATCAGGCGGAGCAGGGCGTCGGCGCCGGGCTGCTGGGTCATCGCCAGCGAACCGGTGTGCAGGGCGACGACATCACCGTCGAGCGCATCGGCGAGTTCGGCGTCGGTCCACTGCCAATCCGCGGTGCCGTCGATGCGGAAGTCGTACTGCGCCACACCATCCGCGTCCAGATCGACGATCGCCAACGAAGTCGGCTGCCGCGCCCGGATCGTGTGATCGAGGCCTATACCGTTGTCCTGCAAATGGTTCCGGACTCGATTGCCCATCGCGCCCGCGCCGATACGCGCGAGCATCCGCACCGGTGCGTCCAACCGCGCCAACCCCACCGCGACATTGGCCGGGCTGCCGCCGGGCATCGCCACGAACTGTCCCGGAACGTCGGCGGGCACGAGATCGACCAGCGCCTCCCCGGCGACGGCGATGAGCCTGGCTGCCTCACCGGCGTCTTCGACGCTCACCTCAACCACGGACACGGTGACCGTCCACCTCCGCACCGGCCATCGCCCCGGTCATGATGGCGACAGCGTCGGACATCGAGAACTCGTGCGGTTCGATCACCGCTACCCGCCGGCCCAGCCGCTGGATGTGCACACGGTCGGCGATCTCGAAGACGTTGGGCATGTTGTGGCTGATCACGATCACCGCGAGGCCGCGGTCGCGGACCTCGCGGATCAGATCCAGTACCATGCCGGTTTCCTTGACCCCGAGGGCCGCGGTGGGCTCGTCCATGATCACCACATGCCGGGCGAAGGCAGCGCTACGCGCCACCGCCACCCCCTGCCGCTGCCCACCCGAGAGCGTCTCCACGGACTGCTTCATCGATCGGATGCCGATCTTCAGATTCGCCATGTGCTCCTGGGACTCGCGGATCATCCGATCCTTGTCCAGCATTCGGAACACCGAACCCAGGATGCCGCGGCGGCGCAATTCCCTGCCCAGGAACAGATTGTCGGCTATGTCGAGCGCTGGAGCCACCGCCAGATCCTGATACACCGTCTCGATACCGGCGCGGCGGGCATCGAGGGGGCGGCGGAATCGCATCGGCTTGCCGTCGAGGAGGATCTCGCCCTCGTCCGGAGTCACCGCACCCGAAAGTGCTTTGATCAGAGTGGATTTCCCAGCACCGTTGTCACCGATCACCGCGAGGATCTCGTTCGGGTACAGGTCGAAGTCGGCACCGTCCAGGGCGGTGACATGACCGTAGCGCTTCACCAGCCCCGTCGCCTGCAGGACAGGCTGTTTCGACTCGATCATCGCTGCTGCCTCCTGCGGTTGAACTGGTCCACGGCCACCGCGGCGATCACCAGGATGCCGGTGATCAGCGTCTGATAGATCGACGCTACTCCCATGAGCTGCAGGCCGTTTCGGATGATTCCGACGATCAGCGCGCCCAGCAGGGTACCGATCACACTGCCGCGCCCGCCGAACAGGCTGGTGCCACCGAGCACCACGGCGGTGATCGAGTCGAGGTTGTCGGTCTGCCCGGCGTTCGGATCTCCCACCCCGGTGCGCGCGACCAGCAGGAGCGCGGCCAGGCCGTAGATCAGCCCGGCGGCGGTGTAGACGCCGAGAAGGACTCGGCGCGTATCTATTCCGCTCAGCCGCGCGGCCTCGGGATTGTTGCCGACGGCGTAGACGTGCCGCCCGGCCGAGGTCTGCCGCAGCACGTACCAGGCCACGGCGAACAGCACCAGCATGGCCACCGAACCAAAGGTGATGTCGGTGCTGCCGAGTGGGAACGTCTTGTCGAAGAAGGTGAGCATCGGCGGCAGCCCCGAGATGGTCTGCTCCTGTGAATAGATGTGCGTCAGCGCGAACGCGACGCCGTAGGTGCCGAGCGTGACGATGAACGGCGGCAACTTCAGCATGCTGACCAGCGACCCGTTCACCAGTCCGAATGCCGCGGTCAGCGCCAGGCCCAGCACGATCGCCGCCAGCGGCGGCAGCCCGGAGTCCACGGCCAGTTTCGTGATGGCGATATTGCCCAGCGCCATCACCGCACCGTTGGACAGGTCGATACCCGCGGTGAGGATGACCAACGTCTGCCCGATGGCCAGTGTCCCGACCTCCATCACCTGCTGCACGATCAGCGAGAAGTTCCCGCCGGTGAGGAACCGGTCGGATTCGGCGGCGAAGAAGACCACGGCGATGAGGATCGCCGCGACCGGGCCGAAGTTCGGCAGATTCAGCACGCGCGTCAGGGTCGACGAAATCGACCGCGGCGGAGCGCTTTCCGGGGCGGAGGTGGTGGCGGTCATGGGAGTCCTTGCTTCGGTGAGCTGTGGTCCGGGTGGGCTGGGCGATCAGCCCCAGCAGTTGTCCAGGCCGTACTGCACGTCCTTGGAGTCGAGGCCGGCCTGCGGTCGGGCGGTGACGAGGTTGACCCCGGTGTCGGTGAAGCCGGTGGTCTTCTTGCCGGTCTTGGCGTAATCGACGATCGCCCGCACGCCCTCGCCGGCCATCTTCAGCGGGTACTGCTGAGCGGTCGCGGCGATCTTGCCGTCCTTGACCGCCTGCACGCCCGTGCAGCCGCCGTCGATGGACACGATCAGCGCGTCGTTCTTCCGGCCGGCGGTCTCGAGCGCGGTGTACGCACCCAGTGCCGAGGGCTCGTTGATGGTGTAGACGAGGTTGATGTCGGGATCCTTCTGCAGGCAGGTCTCCATCGCCGTCTGCGCCTTGGCCTGATCGCCCTGGGCAGCCTGCGCGCACACCACGTTCGGCGCGGTCACGTCCTGGGTCATATCCTGGGTGGCCTGCGCGGCGCCGTAACCGGACAGGAAGCCGTTGTGCCGCAACGTACCGACGCTCACGCCCGGGTTCAGGTCGATCATCGCGATCTTGACCGGCTTGTCGCCCTCGACGGCCTTGGCGTACTTGCCGATCAGCGTTCCCGCGGTGAAGTTGTTCGTCGCGAACAGCGCGTCGACCGCGGACTGCGGCTCGGTCGGGGTGTCCAGTGCGAACACCTCGACACCCTTGGCACGGGCCTTGGCGATGGCCGGGACGATCGCCTTGGTATCGCTCGCGGTGATCATGATGCCCTTGACGCCCTCGGCGACCATATTCTCGATCGCGGTCACCTGGCTGGCGTTGTCCCCGTCGAATTTTCCCGCGGCAGTGACCAGTTTGACCCCCGCCTGGTCAGCGGCCTTCTGCGCGCCCTGTTTCATCTTGACGAAGTACGGGTTGGTGTCGGTCTTGGTGATGAGCCCGACCTCGATTTGCCCGCTGCCGCCGGCCCCCTTGCCGCAGGCGGTGGCCGTGAGGGCGACACAGGTGAGCGCGACCGCCGCGGCGGCGAAACGAACAACACGAGAGGATGTGGCACGAGAGGACATCGATGTGCTCCTGGCAGGTACTGCTAAGACAACGTTGTCAGAGACCATAGACCGTGACACAGCTCACGTCCAGATCCACAATCGACTGCCTCCAATGCGCTTCATCGGCGGGCGACGCAGCTTCGTCGACCGGTTCGCGCCTTCGACGGCGTGCTAGAAAGAAGGTGATGTCAGCGTTGTCAGGCTCCCGACCGCCCTCCGCTCGCACACCGCGACGCGGTGCCACGATGCGTGAGGTCGCCGCACTGGCCGGGGTGAGTATCAAGACGGTGTCGCGAGTGGTGCGCGGCGAAGCCGGTGTCTCCCCGGAGCTGGCCGCGCGGGTCACCGACGCCGCCGCCATGCTCGACTACCGGCACAATCTCGCGGCCAGCACGCTGCGCGGGCACGATCAGAAGACCGCCGCGATCGGGCTGGTGCTGATGGATGTCGCCAACCCGTTCGCCTCGGCGCTGCATCGCGCGGTGGAGGACTTCGCTCACGGCCGCGGGACACTGGTATTCGCGGTTTCCAGCGACGAGAACCCCGGCCGTCAGCGCGAGGTGCTCGACGCGCTGCTTTCCCGCCGCGTCGACGGACTCATCGTGATGCCGGTCGGTAACGATCACGGCATGCTACTGCACGAGCAAAAGCGCGGCACCCCAATGGTTTTCGTCGATCGACTGCCCGCGGCCACCGAAATCGACAGTGTCACCGTGGACAATCGCGAGGGCGCGCGGCGCGCGGTCGAACACCTCGCCGCACACGGTCATCGCCGTATCGCGTATCTCGGTGACCTGCAAACGATCTGGACCGCAGCGCAACGCTACGCCGGCTACGTCGAGGGTCTGGCCCGCACCGGAGTCACCCTGCACCCCGAGCTGGTCCGTGCCGACCTGCACTCCCCCGAGGCCGCAGAGACAGCGGCCGATATTCTGCTCACTCGTCCCGACCGCCCGACCGCGATCTTCAGTGCCCAGAACCTGGTCACCATCGGCGTACTGCGCGCCATCCAGAAACACGGCCTGCACGAGGAGATCGCCCTCGTCGGCTTCGACGACCTCCCTCTGGCCGAACTCCTCACGCCCCGCCTCACCGCCGTCGTCCAGGACCCCGCCCGCATCGGCCGCACCGCCGCCGAACTCCTGTTCGCTCGCCTGGACGGTGACGTGTCCCCGGCTCATCACCGGGTGATCCCTACCCGTCTGGTCACCCGCGGCTCGGGCGAGATCTCACCGCTCGCGAAACCGGACAGAACACGGCGACCGAGGCCCTGAACACAACAGGAATACCCACGCCGACCTGGACAGACAGCCGCTACCATTACCGCTATGTCCATCCGGCACCATGCGCGCCCCGACCTTCCCGCGACGATGACCTGGGAGGAACTCGAGCTCTTGCCCGAGGAGATCGCGGGTCAGATCGAACTGTGGGAGGGGCGCGTCGTATGGGCACGACGAGGGCCGGCCGAGCATCAGGACTGCACCGTCGAGTTTCGCAACGCGCTCAGACGGTGCGCCCGCGCGGATATGGCCGAGCGCCCGGATCGGTGCTGGCGAGTCAGTGTCGAGACAAATGTATTCCTCGGCGACACAGGCAAATCCGACTTTTTGACCCCCGATTTCCTGGTCTACGGCTGCCTGGAGGAAAGGTACCAGGACATTCGCGCCTCGGACGTTCAACTGGTCGGCGAGGTTCTCTCGCCGTCCAACACTCCGCGCGACGTCGAAATGAAGAAGACGAGATACGCGAAGGCCGGTATCCCTTGGTACTGGGAGGTGCTCCTCGGACGCGGCGAGCATCCAACGACCACCGTTCGGGCATACGGCCTCGAGACCGGCCACGGCCGACTGCCCGAAGACGTAACGCCATTGCGGCGGGCGAACTACCTCATCGCCGGAGAATGGATTTCCGGCCCTCCGGAGCCCGAGGATCTCGAGAACGGCACCGCCCCCGGCGAATTCAATTCCGCCGGAATCAGTTTCGATTTCCCGTTTCCCATCCGCATCCCGTGGTCCGAACTCGAATACTGACACCGCACCCGGCAGGCCCTGCCTGCCGCACCCCGGCCGAGCACAGTCAGAGATCCCGAATCAGTTGGCCGCGTTGAGGTCTCGCCCCAGGCTCGCGGCAGTATCGGTGAGCAGCGGAATGACGACGTCCATGTCCAGGCCGGAGACACGCGTCTGGGGCCCGGAGATGGACACGGCGGCACGGGTCGGGGCATCGGGGATGGCGACCGCGAAACAGCGGACACCGAGCTCGTGCTCACCGTCGTCCATGGCGTAGCCCTGCTCGCGGATTCGATCGACCTCCTCCAGCATCACCGCCAGATCGGTAATCGTGTGAATTGTCCGGGGACTCATGGTGATTCGCGACATAATGCGTTCGGCCTCGGCGGGCGGCAGGGTCGCGAGCACGGCCTTGCCCACGGCGGTGCAGTGCAGGTCCACCCGCTGACCGACCTCGGTGAACATCCGCATGGCGTGCGGGGAGGGCACCTGCGCCACGTAGACGACCTGATCTCCGTCCAGCACAGCCATATTGGAGGTCTCCCCGGTCAGATCCCGCAGCCGGGTCAGATGCGGGCGGGCCGAGGCGCCCAGCACCCGGCCGGCCGTCTCACCGAGACGAATCAGCCTGGGCCCCAACGAGTATCGCCGGGACGGCTGCTGCCGGATGTAACCGCCCGAGATGAGCGTGCGCAACAGCCGGTGAATGGTCGGCTGCGGCAGCCCGGACGCCTCCGCGAGCTGGGACAGCGTCGCGTCACCGCCGGCGTCGGCCACCAGCTCCAGCAGTTCGAAGGCCCGATCGACGGACTGTACGCCGCCACTGGCCCGCGGCTGCGTTTCGGTCACGGCGCTGCTCCTCCTCGGTTGGCATTTCCACCATCGTGCCAGTGAATTCCGCCATACGGAAGAGCGGCCCGTCTCCGCTCAGCAGAAACCGGGGATGCCGTGCCAGGCGTTGCCGGGCTCGGGCGCGTCGTCCCGTTCGACGGTGGCCTCGATCAGCCCGTACGGCCGATCCGCGGCGATGAACACCTCCCCCGGATTGTCCACCCCGAAACGCTCCAGGTCGTAGCGGAAGTGATGCTTGTTCGGCGCCGAGAAGCGGATTTCGGCGACGTCCGGATGCTGTTCCAGCACCGCGCGCCCCATGCTGTACAGGGTCTGCTGCAATGCGTAGGAGTGCACAACGGCGAACTGCCGCAACAGGATCGCGCGAATCGAGTCGAAACTCCCGTCCCAGTCGATCGCGTCGGCGCCGGCGTAGCGCCAGCGGGCGACCAGGGAGGTGGCCATGATCCGGTCGGTGGTCGGTTCCAGAGTGGTGTACTCGTCCTGGAAGAAACCGTGGAATTCCGAACCGGTCGACTTCAGCACCACCAGATCCTTGATCCCGGACACCACGTGCGCCCGCCTGTCCGGCCCGGTTCCGTCGACATTGACCACCGTCGTGCGCACGCCCCCGCCGGTCCGCACGAAGGAATGGTCGTGCAGTGCGCCGTCCACCGGGATGCGATCCCAGGAGTACTCGTCGATCTCGATGCGCGCCCCGTCCGCACCCGGACACCGGGCGATGAAATGGTCGGCGAGGGTCAGCGCGAAATCCTCGATCGCGGCCACACCCTTCTGCTCGGCGAACGCGAATACCGTGTTCTTCTGCGTATCGGTGGGCAGCACGTCCCGTTGGTCACCGGTGACGTGCGCGTCCTCGAACCGGCCGCGCAGTGCGGTGGAGACATTCAGATCGCGGATCCGGTGGCGATCGGTGTCCCGGAAGACACGCACGAGACGGTTCTCGGCCTTGCCGTACTGATTGGGCCCGAGCCGGATGGCCATGGGTCAACTCCCTCGATAGGTGGACATGGCGAACGGGGACAACAACAGCGGAACATGGTGGTGCTGTTGCGGATCCGCGACGGTGAAGGTGATCGTCACCTCCGGGAAGAAGTGGTCACGGTCGCCGTAATAGGCGGCGGTGTCGAAGGTGAGCCGATGGTCAGCGGCCTCCACCCGCTCCGGGCCGAGGGTGGTGCAGCGACCGTCCTCGTCGGTACGGCCGGACCCGAGCTCGCGCCAGCCCTCGGCCGAACGAACTTCGAGGCGGACGGGGACGTCGCGCGCGGGGCGGCCGTGGGCGGTGTCGAGCACATGGGTGGTGATGGCGCTCCGGGTCATGCAATTACCTTCCCTTCCAGCCGCTTTCGCGCGATCGCGGCGAGTTCGGCTCTGGTGACCAGGATTTCGGCATCGGGATCGTTGTTCATCCGCGCGGTGAGGTCGGCGAGCAGCTCGGGCCCGGTACGACCGGCGGCGCACACCAGGTAGATGTGCCCGAATCTGGCTTCGTAGGCACGGTTTGCCGCACGCAGCCGTTCCAGCAACGCGGCGTCGGCGGGGTCGACACCGGACTGCTCCGCCGCGGCCGACGAACCGGGGACCGTCACCGCACCGATACGGGGATGATCGGCCAGCGCGGCGCGCACCTGTTCCGGACGCAGTGCGAGCACCTCGCGTTCGGCCAGGGACAGCAGCGTCGCCGGATCGGGGTAGGGCCGCGCGGCGGCGACCGCTTCGACCCACTCCGCCAGGCCGACCACGGCCCCTAGAGTGTCTCGCCACTCGTCCTCGGGCAGTTCGTTCAGCTGGGCCGTCGTCAGGGGTAGTCGCACTCGCCGCACCTCCGAGTCTCATTGTTCCGGCCGATCCACGAAAGATGTTGACCACCATGCCTGGCAGGCGTTACCGTCGTATTACGGAAATGAAATTCCACATTACGAAACTATTTTCGTATGCCGTCCCGTGGTGAGATCGACGGCAGCAGCGATTCACCCGCCCGGACGTTCGCACCCAGACGAAGAAGAGATGGCATGACACGACACCCTCTGCCCTATGCGGTGAATCTGTCCATCCTGTTCACCGAACTGCCGTTGCTCGAGCGCCCGGCGGCGGCCGCGGCCGCGGGCTTCGACGCGGTGGAGTTCTGGTGGCCCTTCCCCACCGCGACCCCGGCCGACGCCGAGGCCGACGCCTTCGTCGCCGCGATCGAACGAGCGGGGGTGCGACTGATCGGGCTGAACCTCTTCGCCGGTGATATGCCCGCCGGCGACCGCGGGCTGGTTTCCTGGCCCGGCCGGGAGCAGGAGTTCGCCGCGGGCGCGGCCGCTGCCGCGCGGATCGGCGGCCGGCTCGGGTGCCCCGCGTTCAACGCCCTGTACGGCAATCGAATCGAGGGTCTGGACCCGCACGAGCAGGACGAGGTGGCGATCCGCAATCTTGGCGTGGCCGCCGGCATCCTCGGCGAGATCGGCGGCACCGCCCTGATCGAGCCGGTCAGCGGGATGCCCGCCTATCCGTTGCGGACCGCGCAGGACGCGATCGGCGTCATCGACCGAGTGCGCGCGGCGCGGGGCGCGACTAATCTGGGCCTGCTCGCGGACCTCTACCACCTGAGCGTCAACGGCGACGATCCGGACAAGGTCATCGACGGCTACGCGGATCGGATCGCGCACGTCCAGATCGCCGACGCACCCGGACGGCACGAACCCGGAACCGGTGACCTGGACATCTTCGGCTATCTGGGCAGGATCGCCGAGTCCGGTTATCGCGGCCACGTCGCCGCAGAATACGTCCCCAGCGGAGCCAGTGCCGAGAGCTTCGGCTGGTTGCCCGCACCCCGGTGACCACACGATCGGCGCGGGTTTGCGGCGGGACCCGCCGGATCGACCGAACCCCCCTGGGGCACAGCGATATTGGAGCGGCAATGAGCGGAATCGGATTCATCGGACTCGGGATCATGGGCGCTGCCATGGCATCCCGTCCGGCCGAGGCCGGACACGAGGTGATCGGCCATACCCATGATCCGGCGGCACACGCGCGTTCGGTGGCCGACGCATCGATGGCGGCCCGCGAATTCACCCCCGGCTTCCGGATCGACCGGCACCACAAGGATATGGGCATCGTCACCGCCGCGGCCCGCCGGGCGCGACTCGCACTGCCGACCGCCGCGCTCACCACCGCCGCTCGCGCCCAGGGTCTCGGATCGCTCGATCATTCGGCACTGCCGGCCGCGATCGAGAAGCTCGATGGGCTCGGCGAGTCATGACGCGGCGAGAAAGCGCACCGGACGGGCCACCACCGCGAATCGTCTTGGCGCCGGACAAGTTCAAGGGGTCGCTCACCGCCCGGCAGGTCGCCGACGCGGTGGCCGAGGGGATCCGGCGGATTCGTCCCGATGCCGACATCGCCTGGATACCCGTGGCCGACGGCGGGGAGGGCACGGTGGATGCGGCGATCGCCGCCGGATACCAGGCGCGCACGGTCCGGGTGACAGGGCCGACCGGAGAACGGATACGAACCCGCTTCGCGCACGACCGATCCGTTGCCGTAATCGAGGCGGCCGCGGCGTGCGGTTTGTACCAGTTGCCCGGCGGTGTACTCGCACCGCTGACGGCGACCAGTCGCGGCGTCGGCGAGCTGATCCGCGCCGCACTCGATTATAGTTGCCGCACAATCATTCTCGGGGTCGGCGGCAGCGCCTGCACCGATGGCGGGGCCGGCATGCTCGATGCGCTGGGAGCCTCGTTGCTCGACATCGGCGGCCGGCCCGCCGGTTCCGGTGGCGGCGCTCTGACCGATGTCGCGTACCTGGATCTGCGTCGGCTCGACCCGCGTATCCGTGCGGCGGAACTGGTGCTGGCCAGCGATGTGGACAATCCGCTGCTCGGAAACCGGGGTGCCGCGGCGGTTTTCGGTCCGCAGAAGGGCGCGAGCGCGAGCGAGGTGGCCATGCTGGAGGCCGGTCTGGCGCACTGGGCCCGGCTGGTGGGCGAGCGCACCGGATTCGATGCCGCCGATCGACCGGGAGCCGGTGCCGCCGGAGGGATCGGATTCGCCGCTCTGGCCGTGCTCGGCGCGCATCGGTCCAGCGGCATCGATGTCCTGCTCGACCTCGTCGGATTCGACCGAGCCGTGCGGGGGGCGGATCTCGTGGTGACCGGCGAGGGCTCGCTCGATGCGCAGACCCTGCACGGTAAGGCGCCCGCCGGCGTCGCGGCCCGCGCCGGGCACGCGGGGGTACGCACGATCGCCGTGGCCGGTCGGCAACTGCTGGATGAGGCTCAGCTGCGCGCGGCGGGCTTCGCGGCCGCGTATCCGCTCACCGATCTGGAACCGGACATCCGCCGCTGCCAGGACGAGGCCGCGGCGCTGCTGCGCCGGCAAGGTGAGCGGATCGCCCGCGAACAGCTCACCGCACCGCTCCCGCCGTCGTCCCCCTCGCCATCATGACCAGGACCATGCCCGCCGCCCGAGCGGAATCCGGAAACCCTACGCCGTCAAAGGGTTTCCGGCACCACTGCGGCGGGATGCTCACACATCAGCCGCGATGGGCGCCGGGCCCACGTATACGCCGCGCCTCGTGCCGACACCGTGTTCCCGGCCTCGGCGGCGTCGATCAGCTTCGGAATCCACCGATACGGGCCCATGCGGCCGACGGCTGGCATCGACTCGGCATCCCCGAACCGGTGCGCCAACAGATACAGGAGCACCCGTGCCCATGAACGCACCGAACTCGCTCGCCGACAGCGTATTTCGCGCCCGCCGGGTGATCACGCCTGCCGGGGAACTCGCCGCGTCGGTGCTGGTCCGGGCGGGCCGGATCAGCGACATCGCGCCGTACGACGCGGTTTTCGGGGCACGAGAGATCGTGGACATCCCCGGCGACGCGGCACTGCTGCCCGGCCTGGTCGACAGCCACGTGCACGTGAACGAACCCGGGCGCACCGAATGGGAGGGCTTCGCCACCGCGACCCGCGCCGCGGCGGCGGGCGGTGTCACCACGCTGATCGATATGCCGCTCAACAGTATTCCCGCCACCGTCACCGTGGCGGCGTTGCGCGAGAAGCAGGAGGCCGCCGCGGGGCAGTGCAGTGTCGATGTGGGCTTCTGGGGCGGGGCGGTCGGCAGCAATCTCGCCGATATGGGCGATCTGGCGGATGCCGGGGTGTTCGGGTTCAAGGCCTTTCTGCTGCCCTCGGGCGTCGAGGAGTTCTGCCATCTGAACTCCGAACAGCTCGACGCAGCGGTGCGCGCCGTCGCCGAACTCGACGCGCTGCTGATCGTGCACGCCGAGGACCCGAACGTCATCGATGCCGCGCCCGCGCCGCACGGCCGCGGCTACGCCCCATTTCTCGCCTCCCGGCCCGCCGAGGCGGAGATCCGCGCCATCGCAACGCTGATCGAGCTGGCCGAACGGTATGACGCCCGGGTACACGTCCTGCATCTGGCCGCGGCCGACGCCCTGCCGATGCTCTCGGCGGCCCGGCATCGAGGCGTGCGCATCACCGTGGAGACCTGTCCGCACTATCTGTCGCTGTGTGCCGAACAGATCCCGGACGGCGCGACCGAATTCAAATGCTGTCCGCCGATCCGCGACCGGGCGAATCAGCGCGGTCTCTGGAACGGGTTGCGCGACAACGTAATCGACTGCGTCGTCAGCGACCACTCGCCGAGTACCGTGGCACTCAAACGTGCCGGTGACGGGGATTTCGGCAGAGCCTGGGGTGGGATCGCGGGCTTGCAGGTCGGCCTGCCCGCGGTCTGGACGGCCGCACCGGACTGGGTCGATCTGGTCGATCTGGCCCGCTGGACGGCCACCGGGCCGGCGGATCTGATCGGGCTGAACCGCAAGGGCCGCATAGCGATCGGCGCGGACGCGGACTTCTGCGTTTTCGCACCGCACGAGGAGTTCACCGTCGACGCGGCCGCATTACGGCACCGCAACCCGGTGTCGGCCTACCACGGACACACTCTGCGCGGCGTGGTCCGATCCACCTGGCTGCGCGGCGAACGGATCACCGACGGCCGTCCCCGTGGCCGCCTGCTGCAGAAACGAGGTAACGATGAGTGAGTGGTCGCGGCTTCCCGATCTGGCCGCCCGGCACAGCGGCGGCAGTGTCGTCGCCGCCAACGACGAATTCTTCGCCGAACGCGAGAATCTCATCAGAGACGAGCCGCCGGTGTTCCAGCTGCACACCTTCACCGCCAAGGGGCAGGTCTACGACGGCTGGGAGACCCGGCGGCGCCGGGACGGCAGCCCCGGGCCCGACTGGGCGTTGATCCGGCTGGGCATCGCGGGGGTTCCGGCCGGAATCATCGTCGACACAGCGCATTTCGCCGGAAACTATCCGCCGCGGGTATCGATCGAAGGTTGCGGCGCGCTCGGACATCCCTCGGTGACGCAGTTGCTCGAGGCGGATTGGCACACCCTGGTTCCGGTGTCCCCGATCGAGGGGGATGCGCGCAATTGCTTCGAGGTCGGTACGGACCGCCGGATCACGCATGTGCGGGTGAACATGCACCCGGACGGCGGCATCGCCCGGGTCCGGGTGCACGGCACCGCGGTGCCCGATCCGCAGTGGCTCGATGACATCCCCTTCGATCTGGCGGCCCTGCGCAATGGCGGGCGGGTGGTGGCCTGCAGCGACGGCTTCTTCTCGCCGCCGGACAACATGTTGCAACAAGGCCTTTCACGCTTCATGGGTGACGGCTGGGAGATGCGGCGGCGCCGGGACGACGGCAACGACTGGGCCACTGTGGCACTGGCCGCCGAGGCGGTTCCGACCGTACTCGAGCTGGACACCACCCATTACAAGGGCAATGCTCCGGCCCGGATCTCGCTCGACGGCCACACCGCCGACGGAGAACTCGTGGCCCTGCTCGATCCGGTCGCGGTGCAACCCGACGCACCGCACCGATTCCACCTCGCCGGGGACATCCCCGTACAGCAGGTACGGCTCAACGTTTTCCCCGATGGCGGCATCGCCCGCCTGCGCCTGTTCGGCCGGATCACCGACGCCGGGCGCAGGCGCCTCGAAAACCGTTTCGCCGAAACCACTTCCGGCCGATGACGAGGGAGACGCCATGGTTCTGATGTTCCTCAACGGTGACGGTATGCGCGGCGGTCGCCTGAACGCGCTGCTCGACGGCGCGCCGCTGCTGCGAACCGCGCGCAGCGCCGCGAAGTACCGCTTCTACTCGGTCGGCGACCGCTTCCCCGCCATGATCGCCGCCGCCGATGGCCGCTCGGTCATCGGCGAGGTGTACGACGTGCCGCTGGAAGTATTGCGGGACAGGCTCGTTCCGAATGAGCCGCCCGAACTCGAACTCGGACTGATCGAACTCGAGGACGGTACCGCCTGCCTGGCGACGGTCCTGCGCGCGAATCTGCTCGGCTCGCCCGAACTCATCGATATCTCCGATATCGGCGATTGGCGCGCCTACCGATCCGAATCGGCCCCGGGACAACCGGACCCGTGAACCGGACTGCGCACCACACATCGCGGATATGTCAATTGCCTTGCTGATATGGCATATACGTGACGGAACTCGCTTGGGTGCTCGCCTGCATCAGCGCGCTGATCGCAGCGATGCCCAGCACTCTGCCACAACCCGCGCCATACGGCGTTCAGCCGCAGCAGCAATTCCATCCTCAGCAGTCCGGCCAATTCCCGCCGCACGTATCGCCCGCCGCCTTCGCGGCACCGCAGCAGCACACCCCGCAACATCCCGGATGGCAGCAGCCCGTTTCCCGGCAACCATCGCAGTTCTCGAATCTCACGCAGTCTCAGGAACAACCGCCGATCCAGGCCGGCCCGACACCGGGTACAACACCTCCCCGCAAGCGGTCGCGCCATATACTCCTCCCCCGCAGGGACCGCAGAACTGAGTCTTCGACTACCGGAGTCCGCCTGATTCGTTGCGGCGACTGCCGGACCACGCCCGCTTCGATCACCTCCCAGCAGGCTCACAGCAGGTCCTGGAGGTACTGCCAGCGAGCGCGGAGGAAGCTCACAGCGGCGCCCAATACCGTTGCCGCCATGACAAATTCGATACTTTCCACGGAATCCGCCACTTCCTCTCGGCGGCGCAGGATCACGCTGGTCATCGGCACTACGGGGCTGGCCGTGGCGGTTGTGGCGGGGGCGAGCGCGTGTGGTTCGTCGGGAGGTTCCAGTTCGGCGGCGTCGCCGTCCGCGCCGGCATCGAGTTCGGCGAAGGCGGGTAAGGGAATGGGGCGCGGACATGGGGTGATGGGCACCATCGCTGCGGAGAACGCCGATACCTGGACGCTCACCGAGAAGGACGGGACCACCGAGACCGTCACCATCACCCCGCAGACCACCTTCGGCAGCAAACGGAATCCGGCGCAGAGGTCGCAGTTCACGGTCGGCGAGAAGGTGGTCGTGCGCGGTCGGGAGTCCGGGACCACCATCACCGCCACCTCGATCATGCAGGCCGAAGCGCGCCCCGCCACGACCTCGCCGTCCGCCTCCGGCACTCCTGCTCCCACCACCAACTGATCCGTCGTTCCGGTAGCCGCGCACTCCCGGCCACCGGAACGCATTCCGGCCGCGATGCACGACATCTTCTGCGCGGCAGACACTTTCGACGGCAGCGAGCACCGCGACTCCGCGGTTGGACGGTGAGTGCGGCGCTGCCGATCGGTGGCGCCGCCCCAAGTTGCCGGTCCGCACCGCCGACTCCGCGCAGCCCGGCCCCGGTGCCCCGATCCGGCCCCGCTCGCTGCGGTTCTCACAGCTCACACCTAATCTCCACCTACTCGCAACACATGCTCGATGGCGAAGCTCTCCTGGTCGGTCCGCCAGTGCGGGCCGGCGGATCGGACACCGTCCGGCGAGACAAGGAGATGCGATGCGAATCAAGTCGAGGTTGGCAGCGGGTGTGGCGGCGGGTGCCGTCGCGTTCGCGCTGGTGGGCACGGGTGCGGGTATGGCGAGTGCCGCTCCGGCTCCGCAGCAGAACCCCGCACCGAACGGGCAGTGCGCTCCGCCTGCCGGCCACCCGCAGGGGCCTGCGCCCAGCAACCACCAGAAGCCGCCGGGCAACCCGCCCGCGGGCAAGCCGCCCGCCTGCCCGCACAAGTAGTTCTGCGCGGGAGATGAGGGCTGCGTAGAAAGACGATGTGCGACACGGTCCCATGCCCGTTGTGCGGGCATGGGACCGCGCGCATCGGCGTCCCCCTCCGGGCGATCGGCCCGGCGGGAGGTAGTTCCGGGGCCGGCGGCGAATCCGGCCCGCGATGTGCTCACAACGAGGCGAGCACATCCTCGAAAGCCGCCTCGGCGGCTCCGAGAAGTTTGAGATCCGGTCCGAGAGAGGACTTCTCGATCCGCACACCGCCGAGCGCGCGGCTGACCATACTGCGCTCGCGGACATCCCGCTGAACCCGCTGCACCACCGCTTCGGGCAGGATCGCGAACAGGTCGCCGAGCACCACCAGCTCCGGCCCCAGGATGTTGACCACGTTGATCAACCCGAGGATCAGCCAGTCGACGTAATCGCCGAGCCTGGCCACCGGATCCGAATCCCGTTGCAGCTCACGCAGTTCCGCTACGATGGCCCCTCGCGGCACCGACTCGGCCAAGCCCAGCGCGCGGCGCAGGGCGAGTTCGCCGACCTCGGTCTCCCAGCAGCCCGAGTTACCGCAGTGGCAGACTCGTCCGCCGGGATGCACTGCCATATGGCCGATTTCGCCCAGATAGCCACCCGAGCCGCGCAGCAGCCCGCCCTGGGCGATGATGCCGCCGCCGACGCCCACATCCGCGGATACGAATACCGCGTCCGACGCGCCGCGCCCCACCCCGCGCACGTATTCGGCCAGCGCGCCCAGTTCGGCGTCGTTGCCCACCACCACCGGAACGCCCAGCACCGTGCCCATCCGCTCACCGAACGGCACATCCTTCCAGCCCAGATTGGACGAGTCGTGCACCATTCCGTCGGCGCGACGCACCACACCGGGCACCGAGATCCCCGCCGCCACCGGATGCAGATCCAGATCCTGGGCCAGCAGCGCCGAGGATTCCGCGACGTGGGTCACCACCTCGTCCGGATCCCGTTGCCGCCCACGCAGATTCCAGCTGTTGCGGCCCAGGATCTGGCCGCCCAGACCGACCAGCGCGATCCCCGCGTGCTCGACCTGGACGTCCACCGCCAGCACCACCGCCGCCTGTGCCTGCGGCAGCACCAGCAGCGAGGGCCGTCCGGCGCCCTGCGGCAGCCGCGGCACCCGCTCCTCCACCACACCGTCCCCGGCCAAGCCGTCGACCAGCATCTTGATGGTCGAGCGGTTCAGGCCCAGTTCGGTGGCCAGCGCCGCGCGTGTGGCCGGTCCGCCGACGTGCAGGATCCGCAGCAGCGAGGCGCGGTTGAACTTGCGCACCTCGTCCGGCCGCGCAACGTTCATGCCCGCGGCCTGACGCTCTGTGGCACGGCCGTGCGCCGAATGCGCCACGCCGCCGACTCGTTCGAGCGCCCATTCACGGCTGCACCGCGCCCGCGCTTCGGCTCCGTCGTGTGCGACGCGACCGGCGACCTCGACACCCGATTACTCCCTCTCACCCGTTCCGGCCCGGTCCGGCCGAATGCCATCGCTGCGCTCCCGAGCGGCGGGCCGCCGGTACGACGGTGTCCGGAATATTTCCGGACACCGTGCACCGCGGGGACATTCGGCCGTTCCGCCGCTCGTCTCATCGGCCCGTCGCGGCGGCCCTGCGACGAGACAGCGCATCGACCGTCGCCGCCAGCAGCAGGACCAGGCCGGTGACCACCGATACCACGGCGGCCGGCTGGCGCAGCAGGCCCAGGCCGTTGGAAACCACCGCGAGCACAGTACCGCCGATCACCGCGTCGGCGATCCGGCCCTTCCCACCGAAGAGGGAGGTACCGCCGATCACCGCCGCACCGACCGCGAACAGCAGCGTATTCAGCCCACCGGCCTGTGGATCGACCGAACCGACCTTGGAGGAGTACACGATCGCACCCACCGCCGCACAGCCCGAGCTGATCACGAACACACTCGACCGCAACTGCGTGACGTTGATGCCCGCACGCCGCGCGGCCTCCCGGTTCCCGCCGATCGCGTAGAGGTGCCGCCCGTATGTGGTGCGGTTCAGCACATACGTCCCGACCACCAGCAAGACCAGCACGATCGGCACCACGTACGGCACCCCGGAGATCTTTATCAGCGAGCTCGGCGACCGGTTCACCGACATGAACGCCGTCGCCACCGCGGCCAGGACCGTCAGCACCGCCACCTTGCCGATCACCAGCGGAGTCGGCTGGGTCACCAAACCCTTACTGCGCCTGCGGAAATGCCCGAACAACGTCACCGCGCCGTAGCCGCCGGCGCCCACCACGAACAGCACCCAGCTCCACAGCACCGACAGATTGCCGTTGGCCACCGCGTCCAGAACGTGCGAGGAGCTGATACCCAGCACACCGCCCTCACCGATCAACTGCAGGATCGCGCCCTGCCAGGCCAGGAACAGCGCCAGCGTCACCACGAACGACGGCATCCCGATCTTGGAGATCAGGAATCCGGTGATACAGCCGATGGCGGTGCCGACGCACACCGCCAACAGCATCTCGATCCACGGATTGGCGTGGAAGCCCACCACCGTGATCACCACCCCGAGCAGCGACATCGCCACCCCGGGCCAGATCCGCAGCAGCCCCGCCAGCACCGCCGCGAGCACCAGCAGCCCGTTGAAGATGAAGAAGACGGTATTTCCCATGCCCGACAACAGATTTCCGTTGTCGACATAGTGCATCGCCAGGACCGCCCCCGCCACACCGGAGGCGGTGCCCGCCGACAGATCGATCTCACCCAGCAACAGCACGTAGACGATGCCCATCGCGATGATGGTCTGCCCGGCCCCTTGGGCGAGCAGATTGGCGATGTTGTTGAGTGAGAGGAATACATCCGACAGCGAGCTGAACAGGATCACCAGCACCACCAGACCCAACAGCGCCGGCAGCGAACCGATCTCGCCGCCCCTCACGCGGGCAAGATAGGAACGCACGGCCTCCGCCGTGGATACGGTGGTGGTGTCGATGCCGAAATCGGCGATCGCCGTCCGGTCCCCGGTGGCGGACTCGGGGCTCTCTCCGCCACCCGCTGTCTCCGCCGAAACTTGCGTCATCACAACTGCTTTCGATTAACCTGCTACAGCACCGCGGCGTCCGGCCGGGCCAGGCCCAACTCGCCGGAACGTCCCGCGGTGATCAATTCCACGACCTGGTTCTGGGTGACCTCCGAGGTCCGCACCTGCGCGGCCATCCGGCCCAGGTACAGCACCGCGATCCGATCCGCCACCTCGAATACGTCGGCGAGGTTGTGGCTGATCAGCACCACACCCAGCCCCTGTTCGGCGAGCCGGCGCACCAGATCGAGCACCTGGCGGGTCTGCGCCACCCCGAGGGCGGCGGTCGGCTCGTCGAGCAGAACCAGATTGCTGTTCCACAGCACCGATTTCGCGATCGCCACGGTCTGCCGCTGTCCACCGGACAGCGACGCGACCGGGGTGCGCACCGATTTCACGGTGCGCACCGACAGCGATGCCAGGGTGCGCCGCGCCGCATCCTCCATGGCGGCCTCGTCCATGAACCACGGTTTTCCGCGCTCGCGGCCCAGGAACATGTTCTGCACGATGTCGAGATTGTCGGCCAGCGCGAGGTCTTGATAGACCACCTCGATGCCCAGTTCCGCGGCGTCCTTGGGGCCGTGCAGGTGCACTTCCTCGCCCCGGAACTTCACCGATCCCGAATCCGAACCATGGATTCCGGCAATGCATTTCACCAGCGTCGACTTGCCCGCGCCATTATCGCCGACCAGCGCGGTCACCTCGCCCGCCGGAGCGGTGAATTCGACGTCGTGCAGAACATGAACCGCACCGAAGCTCTTGTTGAGCCCGGAGATCTGCAGCAGCGGCTCGCTCATCTCAGGAAATCCCCAACTGGGTGCAGACCGAGGCGACATCGCCCGAGCACAGATCGCTCGCCTTGACGTAGCCCTTGTCGACGACCACCTTGACCTGATCGCGGGTGGTCGACTGCGGTTCCAGCAGAACCGATTTCACGGTCCGGTTGCCCTTGGGATCCTGGGACGTGCCGGTCGCGATGGCGTCCGCGGCGGCCTTGTCGCCCTTGGCCAGTGCCGCGGCGAGCTTGGCGGCGGAGTTCGCCTCCTCCTCGATCGGCTTGAACACGGTCATGTACTGATCACCGCGCAGCACCGCCTTCAGGCCGTCGGTGGTCGCGTCCTGACCGGTCACCGGCACCTTGCCGTTGAGGCCGTTCTTCTTGAGCACCGTGATGATCGCCCCGGCCAGGCCGTCGTTGGCCGCGACGACGCCGTCGATCTTGTTGCCGTTACCGGTGAGCAGCTGCTCGAAGACCTGGCCGCCCTTCTGGTTGTCCCAGCCGTCGATCGCCTGGCTGGCGACGAGTTTCAGCGCGCCGGAATCGTAGAGCGGCTTGAGCACCTGCTCCTGGCCCTGGTGGAACAGCGTGGCGTTGTTGTCGGTGGGCGCACCCTCGACCTCGATGACCTGCGCACCCGGCTTGGCCTTGAGCGCGTCGGCCAGATCCTGCCCCTGCAGCGCGCCGACCTTCACGTTGTCGAAGGAGACGTAGTAGTCCGAGGAGCCGCCCAGGTTCAACCGGTCGTAGTCGATGGTGGGGATCCCGGCCTTGTGCGCCTTGTTGGCGACCGCGTTGCCGACCTCACTGTTGATCGAGGCGATGACCAGAACCTTCACCCCCTTGGCGATCATGCCGTCGGCCAGCGTGCTGAACTTCTGCACATCGCCCTGCGCGTTCTCGACGTCGGAGTCGAATCCCTGTGCGCTCAAGGCCTTCTGCAGCATCGGGCGGTCGAATCCCTCCCAGCGGGCCGAGGTGGCGGTCTCCGGCAAGATCACGCCCACGGTCCCGTTCTTGCCTCCCCCGCTGCCGCCCGAGCTGGTGGAATTTCCGCCGCTGCTCGCGGAATTGGATCCGCAAGCGCTGAGGGTCAGGAGGCCGGCCAGCGCGACAGCCACCGCCCCATACTGTTTCATCCTCATCAGGTGAACCTTTCGAGCCGACGGCATTCGTCGCCGGGCTCGGGTAGGGACCGGGCGACGAGTGCCATATGTTGTAGGCAACAACATATGGCACCGAACCCGCGATGGAGGTCACAATTCCGCAACGGTGTGCCGCAGCTCACGCTCTCCATCCATGGTGACACGCGGGCGGCGAATGTAATCCGCCTCACACGAATTGCACTTTCTGAAATTTTGCAGTTTGTGCTACTTTTCTTCCATGTCGCTGTTCGAGTACGAGGCGCCGGCCGTGGGGCTGCGGGAGCAGAAGAAGTACCAGACCCGGCTCGACCTGTGCCGGGCCGCGCGGCGGTTGGTGCTGGAGCGAGGGCTCGATGCGACGACGGTGGAGGACGTCGCCAAGGCGGTCGGGGTCTCGCCGCGCACGTTCTTCAACTACTACGAGACCAAGCTGGACGCGGTGGTCGGGCCGGTCGGAGATGTCGGAACTCCGCAGGCGCGAGCGCAATTCGTCTCCGGCGGGCCGACCGGAGTACTGATCGAGGATCTGATCCAGCTCTACGCCGCCGGATTCGACGCCGATAATCAAATGCACGAAGCTATTTCGCAGATGGGCGAAATCTGCCGAGCCGAGCCGCGCGTGCTGGCGGGCTTGGTCGCCGCGGGCGCGACGTACGAAGGCGCCATCGCGGACCTGTTGTCGGCACGGGCCGGCGAGGACCTGTCGCCCGAATTCGCCTCCTTCACAGCGACATTGATGTCCACGCTGGCGACCCGCGCGGCGATGGAGGTCGGCCAGCATCCGGACCGGTCGCTCAGCGCGACGCTGCACGACTACTGCGCGATGGCCACTCGGCTGTTCGCGCCGACCGCCGCACACACCACCGAGACCACCGATGACAGGAGACGGGGATGACCACACCGGTGCAAGCTCCACCGCCGATCGTGTTGACGCAGAAGCGAATCTGGCTGATCTTCTCCGCGCTGATCGCCGGAATGTTCCTGGCCGGGCTGGATCAGACGATCGTCGGCACGGCGATGCCCACCATCGTCGGCCACCTGGGCGGGGTGAAGTACATGGCCTGGACCGCGACGTCCTACCTGCTCGCCACCACGATCGTGATGCCGGTCTACGGCAAGTTCGGCGACATGTTCGGCCGGCGCTGGCTGTTCCTGTTCGCGATCGCGGTCTTCACCGCGGCCTCGATCGGCGCCGCGATGTCCACGGGCTTCTGGGAATTCGTGGTTTTCCGCGGGCTGCAGGGCGTGGGCGGCGGCGGTCTGATGATCCTGGCGCAGGCCATCATCGCCGACGTGGTGCCCGCGAAGGATCGCGGTAAGTACATGGCGCCGATGGGTGCGATCTTCGGCATCACCTCGGTTGCCGGTCCATTGCTGGGCGGACTGTTCGCCGACCACCTGGGCTGGCAGTGGTGCTTCTGGCTGAACGTGCCGATCGGGCTGGCGGCGCTGGTGATCGCCGCGCGCTACCTGACGATTCCGAGCCACCGGCCCGAGACCCGGCCGGATTACCTCGGCGCCGTGCTGATGTCGTCCGCGACCGCACTGCTGATCCTGATCACCGATTGGGGCGGTAAGCAATACGCGTGGGGTTCGGCGACGATCCTGGCGATGATCGCGGCTCTGGTCGTCGTGATCGGCGTCTTCGTGGCCGTGGAGGCCCGCGCGCAGGAGCCGATGTTGCCGCTGTGGCTGTTCGGCAACCGGACGTTCGTGCTGACCTCGGCGATCGGGCTGATCGTGGGCCTGACCATGTTCGCGGCGCTCGCGTTCCTGCCGACGTATCTGCAGATGGCGACCGGTGTTTCGGCATCGGTCTCCGGGCTGCTGCTGATCCCGATGATGGTCGGCATGATGCTGACGCTGATCTCCTCGATGGGCGTGATCACCAAAACCGGCCGGTACCGGGCCTTTCCGCCGATCGGCGCGCTGCTGATGATCGCGGGCATGCTGTGGCTGACCCAGCTCACCGCGCAGACCTCGATGTTGGTGGTGGGCGCGCAGCTGTTCGTCATCGGCGCGGGCCTGGGCCTGATCATGCAGATCATCGTGCTGGTGGTGCAGAATGCCGTGGAGCCCGGCCAGATCGGCACCGCGACCAGCGCCAACAACTACTTCCGGGAAATGGGCGGAGCGATCGGCGTCGCGATCTTCGGCTCGATCTTCACCAACCGGCTGACCTCGGGCCTGACCGACGCGTTCACCTCGCACATCCCCGAAGTCATGTCCTCGCACCTGAATCCGGGAAACCTGGTGCCGTCGGTGGTCAAGCATCTGCCCGCCGATCTGCACGACGCGATCGTCGGAGCGTACGTGCACGCGCTGGTTCCGGGATTCTGGTACATCATCCCGGGCGCGGTGCTGGCCTTCGTGCTGGCGCTGTTCATCCCGCACATGGAGCTGTCCGACGAGGCCGGCATGATCGCCCGCGGCGAAGCGGTCCTGGCGGACTCGCCCGAGGCGGCCGACTCCGCCGAGAAGCCGGGTCAGGACCCGAAGCTCGTCACCGAGCACTGACTCGGCGGCCGGGTGTGACACAGTATTGTGTAACACCCGGTACCGGCCGTAGCGTTGAATGGTTGTGCGCGCCGTTCCAGGGGTTTATTGGCGACTGGCGGAAGCAGGGTTCCTCCGGCAGTGGCACTACCGGCTCGCCATGTTCGCGGGCATGGTCACGAATGTGGTGTTCGGGCTGGTCCGTGCCGCGGTGATGCTCGCCGCCGTCCGGGCCAGCGCCGGATTGGGCGGCTACACAGCCGATTCCATGGGCGCGTACGTCTGGCTCTCACAGGGGCTGCTGGGCGCGCTCGGCGTCATGGGACCGCCGCTGGACATCGCCGAACGGATTCGCAACGGTGACGTCGCGGTCGATTTCCTGCGCCCGGTGGATATCCAGTTCTCTTATCTGGCAACCGATCTGGGCCGTGCGGCATGCACCCTGCTGCTGCGCGGCGCGCCCAGTGTCGTGGTGGGGCTCGCGGTCTTCCAGCTCACCCTGCCGCACAGCGCGTGGCCGTATCTGCTCGGCACGCTGAGCATCCTGCTGGCGGTGACGATCTCGTTCCTGCTGCTGTTCGCGGTCTGTCTCACCGGATTCTGGGCCGTGGAGACCCGCGGGGTCCGGCTGCTCTACCAGATCGTGGCGACCTTCCTGGCCGGGCTGTTCGTCCCGGTGCACCTGTTCCCCGACTGGTTGCGCACCCTGGCCGGACTCACGCCGTTCCCCTCGCTGCTGCAGGCGCCCATCGACGTGGTATCGGGCCGCGCGGTCGGTTCTCAGGCGCTGGGAATCCTTGCCGTACAGCTATTCTGGGTAGTTGTCGCGGTTCTCCTCGGCCGGACCCTGCTCCGCGCGGGGCGGCACAAGCTGGAGGTGCAGGGTGGCTGAACTGCTCGACGCCGCCCGGAAATCGGGCACGTGGTTCACCCCCTACAGTGCGGTGCTGCGCTCCCGGATGCGATCGCAGCGCGCCTACCCGCTGTCCTTCGCCGCCGATATGCTCTCCTCCCTGCTCGTCGGAGCGGTGGAATTCGCCGAGGTGTGGGTCATCTACCACAATGTGCGCGTGCTCGGCGGGCTCGGCATGCACGCGATGCTGCTGCTGTTCGGCCTGTCCAACCTGGCCTTCTCGCTCGCCCAGATCCTGGTCGGGCATACCGACACGCTGCCGACCTACATTCGCGCGGGCACCTTGGACGCCTTCCATCTGCGCCCGCAGCCGCTGCTGCTGCAACTGATCACCAGTGACATCTCGCTGCGCCGGGTGGCGCGCGCGGGCGTGGCCGCGACGGTACTGGGCATCGGCGTCGTCACCGGCGACATCCACTGGACCGCAACAATATTCATCCTCATGGCGGTGTCGCTCCTGACCGGGACGGCGATCTTCGCCGGGCTGTTCGTCTGCGCGGCCGGTCTGCAGTTCTTCCTCGTCGACGGCTCCGAGCTGACGAACAGCTTCACCTATGGCGGGGCATTCGCCGCACAGCAGCCCACCTCGGTGTTCGGCCACCCGCTGACCCTGCTGTTCGGATTCACGGTGCCGGTGTCCTTCGTCGCCTATCTGCCCACGATCGCGCTGCTGCGCCTGCCCGGCCCGCAGTGGCTGCCCGCATGGCTGGCATGGGCGAGTCCGATTGCGGCAGTGTGGGTCTGGGCCATCGCGCTGCTGTGCTGGCGCTCGGGAGTACGGCACTATCAGGGAGGCGGTGGATAGCAGTGTCCATCGAGATCACCGATTTGACAAGGGAATTCGTCATCCGTCGCAAGGATGAGCGGCCGTGGCGACGACGCCGTCGCGAGGTGATCACCGCGGTGGACCGGATGAGCTTCCGCATCGAACCCGGTGCGGCGGTGGGGTATATCGGAGCCAACGGCGCGGGCAAGTCCACCACCATCAAGATGCTCACCGGAATTCTGGTGCCCACCTCGGGGACGGTGCGCACCTGCGGGCTCGAGCCGGTGCGCCAGCGCCGGGAGCTGGCCGGGCACATCGGCGTGGTGTTCGGGCAACGCTCGCAGCTGTGGTGGGACCTGCCGCTGCGCGAATCGTTCACCATCCTGTCCGCCATTCACCGCCTCGACCCGGACCGGGCGAGCAAACGCGTCCACGAACTGATCGAACAATTGGAGATGGCGAACACCCTGGACACGCCCGTGCGGCAACTGTCCCTGGGCCAGCGCATGCGCGCGGAAATCGCCGCGGCACTGCTGCATTCGCCCGAACTGCTCATCCTGGACGAGCCGACCATCGGCCTGGATGTGCTGTCCAAACAGCGATTACGCGATTTCCTGTCCTACGAGCGCATCGAACGCGGCACCACCCTGCTGCTGACCACCCACGACATGGGCGATATCGAGCGGCTGTGCGAACGGGTGCTGGTGGTCGATCACGGCCGTCTGGTCTACGACGGCACCCTCACCGGTCTGGCGGCCACCGTGCGGGTGCGCCGGATGCTGGTGGTGGATCTGGCCGTGCCCGCCCCCGACCTCACCGGACTGCCCGGGGCCCAGCTCATCGCGAGCGAGGGCGGCGGGATCCGGCAGCGGCTGGCCTTCGACCCGCAGGTGGTCACCGCCGCGCAACTGCTCACCGCGGTCTCGGCGCGGGCGGAGGTCCGCGATCTGTCCATCGAGGAGCCCGACATCGAGGATGTGGTGCGGCGCATCTACCGCACGCAGGGCCTCGCACCGGATCCGCGCCAACGCAACAGCGCGTCCCCGCCGCATCGCGGCGAGGACGCGCACGGGCCGAAGAACGATCGAACTGTCACGCCCGGCAATGCTGCGGCTCAGGATGATTCGAGGCCGAGCTGAATGCCGGACCCCGGCTCGGCCTGGCGGAGCCGGCCGATTACCGGGCTGCCCTGCCCGATCGCCCTGCGGCTCAGGAGGATTCGGGCCCGGACTCCGGCTCGGCTCCCGGCTCGGCAGGACCGGACTCGGGCGCGGCACCCGGCTCGGGCGCGGGGCCGGGAGCGGGCCCCGGGCTGGACGCGGGCACAGCCGCGCCGGGTTCCCGAGCGCCCTGATCCAGCCGGAACGGCGGGTACTCGTCACGCATCAGCGAGCTGTACACGCGCACCCGGATGATCCAGCGGACCAGTCCCATCACGAAGTCGAACAGCCCGCGCGGGTACCTGCCGGTGAACAGCAGCCCGACCGCGGCGATGAGCACCAGGACGGTCAGCAACGAGATCCAGCTGCCGCCACCGCCGTACATGTGTTCCATCTGCCCGTGGTGGCCGTGGTGCCCGTGATGACGCCCGCCGCCCCAGGCCCCCATGCCGCCGGCGATGGCCGCGACGATCAGATACTGCGGAATCGCCAGCAGCCACCACTTGATCAGCACCAACCCGCGATGCAGCCGCTCGGGGTAGTCGACCTCGAGGTCGGCCGGATAGTTCTCGTCCGGACGCAGGCTGAACGGCGGATAGCGATCGGTGCCCAGCGGGGACAAGGCGTAGAACCGCACCCGCCATCCCCAGCGCATGACGCCGACATTGAAATCGAATAGCCCGCGTGGATAACGAGCCGTGAACAGGATCGCGAAGAATGCGATCACGGTGACCACGAAGTAGGCAATGTACAGGAAAAACAGCACAATGTAATGGGGAATCGCGAGAATCCATTTGACGATCCATTGCCAGCGCGAGAGCGCTGGATCCAGATCACCCCGGACGCGGACGGGGTAAACGGGGGTATCGGGTTGCATGACCACGCTCCTCTCGGGCGTTTCCAGGCTCGCCGCCGAGCCTCGGCACGGTCAATTGTTTCGTATCCAGGTCACATTCATGCGTTTTTTCCGGATGGATGTGTCATCGACTGCGGCGCGTCGCGCTCATCCGCCCCGGCGCGTCACATCGCCCGGTCGAGGCGTGCCCACGTGTTGCGCGAACGATCCTCATGTGACACCTTGCTTCTGATTCTCCGCCACGTTCGAACCACCGGGCCGCGGGGAGGGAAATGAGGAGTGGAAGTGCAATTCCGTCGAGCGCGGTTGTCACCGAAAGGCGACAAAAGGCGTAACCCGGCGGCGAGGCTGTTGCGTCCCCGCACCATCCGCGGGCAGCTGATCCGGGTACTCGTGGTTTCGGTCGTGCTGGTACTCGCGCTGCTGGGCGTCGTGCTCACCGATGAGGTAAGCGACTACCGGGACAGCGACGATACGGTGCACGCGGTATCCCTGGCATTGTCGGTCCAGGACCTGGTGCACGAGATTCAGCGCGAGCGTGGCCTCACCAATGGCATGCTCGGCGGTGATGCCGCGATGCGCCAGGCGCTCGACACGCAACGCCCGGCCACCGATCGAGCCCTGCTGGCCCTGAACTCGGCCCTGCCCGGCGATGTGGACGGCGCCGCCGAGGTACGCACCGCCCTGGCCCAGTTGTCGTCGTTGAGCAGTATCCGGGCCGAGGTGGACGGCCAGCGCATCGAGCGCGCCGACGCGTTCGCGTACTACACCGATGCGGTCGCCGCGCTCGATCACGCCCGGCCCGGCCTGGACCACGCGAGCGACCCGCGCATCTGGCGCGGACTGCAGGCGCTGTACGCCCTGGCCGATGTCAAGGAGTTCACCGGTCAGGAGCGCGGGTTCCTCGCCGGGGTCTTCGCGGCCAACTCCTTCCAGCCCGGCGAATACGTGCGGTTCCTGCAGATCGATGCGGCGAAACAGGCTGCGCTGGCGGCCTTTCCCCGTGATGCCACGGCAAGTCAGCGTGCCCTGCTGGACACCGCCCTGCACTCCCCCGACGCGACCGCGGCCGCGCAATCGCTGACGATCGCCGCCGCCGCGCAGGACGGGCAGCTCGCCGAACTCGTACAGCCCGGACAGTGGTGGGTGCGGACGACGTCGGTGATCGACGCCGAACGCGGTGTGCAGCGGTCCATCGGCGCGGATGTCCAGCATCGCGCGCAGGATTTGCGCCGGACTTCGGCGATCATGCTGATCGCATACACCGCCACAGCCGTGCTGGCGCTGCTGATCCTGGTGGCGCTGGTGGTCACGGGTGTGCGCGCCATCGTGCGCCCGCTCGCGGCGCTGGCCCGCGAGGCCGACGAGGTGGCCACCCAGCGGCTGCCCGCGCTGATCGCCGCCTGGCAGCAGGAGGACCTCAGCGCACCCGGCCCGCCCGAGCCGGTGCGCACGCCGCACAACGCGAGTAACGAAATCGTCTCGGTCGCAGAGGCATTCGACCGGTTGCAGACCACCGCGTTCGAACTCGCCTCGGCACAGGCGCTGCTGCGCCGCAACATCACCGAATCGCTCGGCAACCTCGGACGGCGCAATCAGAATCTGTTGCGCCGCCAGCTCGGCCTGATCAGCGAGTTCGAGCGCGAGGAGCTCGATCCCAAGACGTTGTCGAACATGTTCGAGCTCGACCACCTGGCCACCCGCATGCGCCGCAACGCCGAGAGCCTGCTGGTGCTCGTCGGCGCGGCGAGCCCGCGGCGCTGGAGCGAGCCGATCCCGCTGACCGATGTCATCCGGGCCGCGCTCTCGGAGGTCGAGGACTACCGCCGCGTGGTGCTGCGCCGCATCGACGAGGTGTCGATCTCCGGGTCGGCGGTGAGCGAGCTGGCGCATATGCTCGCCGAGCTGATCGAGAACGGATTGGCCTTCTCCCCACCGGATCTCGAGGTCGAGATCTACGGCCGCCGCCTCGGCCAGCAGTACATGCTGGCCGTGGTCGACCACGGCATCGGCATGCCGGAGGACCAGTTGACCTCGGCCAACGCGCGGTTGCGCGGCGACGCGGACTTCCTGGTCGCACCGACCCGCTTCCTGGGGCACTACGTTGTCGGCCGGCTGGCCAAACGCCTCGGCATCGAGGTCGAGCTGACCGCGTCGCCGATCAGCGGTGTGGCCGCGCGCATCCTGTTGCCCGCCACCCTGGTCGGCAACGACGTCGCCCTCACCGCCGCGGCGCGCAAACTCGAACCGGCACAACCGGTCTGGACCACGGTCACGCTGCCGCCCGCCGAGCGGCTGCCCGCGCTGGAGCCGGTCTCGCAGGATCTGGCCGAACTCGCCCCGGGCCGCACGGCGGCCGCTATTCCGGCGGCCGTACCGGCCGGTGCGCAGCCCGACGGATACAGCGGATTCGCCGTTCCGGGCTGGCCGGCCTCGACCGTGGAGCAGGCGCCGCGGGAACTCCCCGAAGGCCCCGCGCAGGGCCGTGATCAGCCCGAACAGCCCGCGCTGAATCCCACTGCCGTCGAACTCGGCGACCGGCCCGATCCGTTCCCGACGCTGCCCGCGGGCCCGCTGAAGAACTTGCTGAACACCACTGCCGCGCAACGTCATCAGCTCGGTGCGCCGAAACCTGTGGCACCTGCTTCGGACTCCAACGGAATTCACTACACTGATGCCGCACCCGACCCCGAGGTGCAACGGACCCGAAACGGTCTCGTCAAGCGCGCCAAGAAGATTCCCGGAACGACCGCACCGGCCAAGCCGGCCGGCGCCTCCGGGCATCCAGCGGCGCCCGCCGTCGATCGCTCACCCGAGCAGGTTCGCGGGATGCTCACCAGCTTCCGCGCGGGCCATCGGCGCGGCCAATTGAACGAGGCCCCAGCGGTTCCGGCATCGATCGCACAGGAGGAAACCCGGTGACAACACAACTGCCGGATTCCGGTCCGCACACCTTCAACTGGCTGCTCGCCGATTTCGTGCGTACCACCGACGGCGTCCGCGACACCGTGGCGGTGTCCTCGGACGGATTGCTCATGGCGATGTCGGACGGGCTGGACCGCGCCGGGGCCGACCGCTTGGCGGCGATGGTGTCAGGTCTGGTGAGCCTGTCCCGAAGCGCCTCGCGCAGTTACGATTTCGATGGCCTGAAGTTGATCATGATCGAGATGCGGCGCGGGTTCCTGCTCATCTCGGCGGTCGCCGACGGCAGCTGCATCGGCGTGATCGCCGACAGCGACAGCGACATCGGGCTGGTCGGCTATCAGATGGCCGTACTGGCCGAGCGGGCCGGCTCACTGCTCACTCCCGCGCTGATCAGCGAGCTACGAGAGTCGCTACGCAGATGACCGGTCAGCACCGGGCGCCCGATCCACCGGTCGCCCCGGCCCACCGCATACCCGATGGCCTCGAAACCGGCGCACCCGCGGGGCCATCGGATCCCGAGCCCGTGGTGCGCCCGTTCCTGATGACCGGTGGCCGGACCACCCCGATGATCGAGGGACTGCGTATCGAAACCCTGGTCCACGCCACGCCGCAGGCACTGTCGGCCCCGCTGCGCTTCGAGCTGCGAACTGTCGTACGGTTGTGCCAGCAGCCGCTCTCGATCGCCGAAATCGCTGCCGCACTACATGTTCCGATCGGTGTGGCCCGGGTCGTGGTCGGCGATCTGGTGGCCGCCGGACACGTTTCGGTGGCCCAGGCCCAGGAAATTTCCACCGCAGTCATCGAGAGGATCAGGGATCTTGTTCGGGCACTCTGAGTTTCGCAATCCCCCGGAGCTCGCCACCACCCCGCCGGAACCGACGGCCTTCTCGGTCAAGATCGTGGTAAGCGGCGGATTCGGGGTCGGCAAGACCACGTTCATCGGGGCCATCTCCGAGATCGAACCGCTGTCCACCGAGGCGGCGATGACGGAAGTGTCGGTGGGCGTCGACGATCCGGGCCTGCGCACCGAGAAGACGACCACGACGGTGGCGATGGACTTCGGCCGGATCACCCTGGACCGGTCACTGGTGTTGTACCTGTTCGGCACGCCGGGTCAGGAGCGGTTCGAATTCCTCTGGGACGACCTGCTCGACGGCGCGCTGGGCGGGGTGATCCTGGTGGACACCGCCCGCATTCAGGACTGCTATCCGGTGCTGGACTTCTTCGAGCAGCACGACACCCCCTTCGTCGTGGCGGTCAACCGTTTCGCCGAGGGCGCCCGGTTCGAACTGCCCGAGGTGCGCGAGGCCCTGGGTGTGCGCGAGGCGGTCCCGCTGGTCGAGTGCGATGCCCGCGACCGGGAGTCGGTCAAACAGGTTCTGGTCGTCCTGCTCGAGCAGGTACTCGCCGCGCGCCTTGCCGCACAGTCGGTGCGGGCGAGCTGACCGGCTCACCCGGAACATGAATCCGCCCCGGCACATTCGAGTGGCCGGGGCGGATTCGAGCACCTCTCGGGTGCGGGCATCACCGTGCGATCAGCGACCGAACGAGCCGGTCCACAGGGTGCTCAGGATGCCGTGAGCAGCCGCGCTGCCGGTGCCGAGCAGGCCGTGGAGGGCAGCGGAGCCGGTGTCGATGATGACCGGAATCATGGGGTCAACCTCTCTGTCTGGGACATGAACTGTCGGCAATCCTGTTGGACCACCGACCGGGTCCACCCTCGCGGCACGATTTAAGAGCGAGCTGGCCCGCACCTGTGAGGACAATAAGAAGCGCCCATGTTTAAGATCACCGTAACGCAACGCCCGGAGCGGGCGATAACTGTCACATCCCTACCTACCCGGGCGTTTTGCCGTCCGCGGAGTACAGGCTGATCTCGCCGTTCTCACTCAGGAAGGCGTTGATGAGCATCGTTCGGCGCTCCAGCAACTCATCGGCTTCCGGTGCGGCGGTGGTGATCGCGATCTGCGGGATGGCCGCCCAGTTGACGACGTAACGTTCGGGCGGCCCGTCGGCCCCGGACATCGGCGCCATCCGGAACACCGAGACCACCTGACGTTCCATGAGCTGACGCACCACTTCGGCGATTCGCTCCGGATCTTCCAGGGCGAACAGGAAACCGAAGGTCAACTCCGGTGAGGACACATAGGCGGACACGAAATACCAGGTTACGGAAGTCTTGTATCCCCCGTGCGGCCAGGCCGGTCGTGCGGTCCGCGCCCGCGTAGCGGATCGGCCGGAAATCGCACGGACAATTCATCGATCTTGGCGATCATGTGACCTTCTCGTAGCGTGTATAACGATTGCCGCGCAGCTTCCACCGATGGGGGCACCGGCAGTTGCACACTTTGTTCCCGCGCGCTTTCCTGAAGGAGTCCCTTTCCTGGACCGACTCCATCGCATCGTCGCGGATTTCCCGGTTCCACACCGTGCGTTCGAATGCTGGAATGCACTGTGCTGGAAGAGGACAGCATGACCACGATCCGATATCGGATGTGAGGGCGGGAATGCCATGCCGACCGAATATGCCGGTGGCCGTAACGGTTTCGACGAGTTGCCGACAGCGCCGGAATTGTTGCGGGCCTTTCACACCCCGGCCGAGCGACAGGCGCGACCGCACGCGGTACTGGAGGCCGCACACGCGCTGGTGGGCTGCCACGAACGGCGTCATCGCGCGGTGAGCACAGCGCATACCCGCGGCATCGACAGCGACCGGCTGGCACACTGCACCCGAACGGTCGGCGCCATCGATGCCGAACGGGCGAAACTCGTTGCGGAAATAGATGTCTGGGTGGCGGATACGATCCCGCACCGCACCGGCGCCACCCTGCACACCGAGACCCTCGGCGCGGTGATCGACCGGCTGGCCGCGAAATGGGTTGCGGCCCAGGATGCTTTGGGCCTACTACCGGACGACGGCGAGTCCGGCCCGCACCCGCGCGACGATCATCGCGACATGGACCTCGAGGCCCACCTGCATTGGGTGCGTCTGGCCGAACTCACCGACGGCTACAAGGATCTGATCACCGACGTCGCCGCGCGGCGACGCCGGCTTCCGGTGTTCTGAACTCGGCGGCTCAGCGTTCCGGGTCGACGATCTCGACGTCGGCGTCGATGAAGGGCTGATCGGCGGACACCCGGGCGCTGGGCGCCGGATCGTCCAGCAGAACGTCCGGCTCCTTCTTGCCCGTGTTGACGCGCTCGGCCGCCTCCCGGTCGCGTTCCGCGGCCGAGGCCGCCTCGCGCATCTCGATCGCGTCGGTGATCCAGTCGCCGATCTCGCGGGTCACCTCCGACACCGTTCCGGTGATGATCGAGGCGATATTGCCGACGTGCCTGGCCCCGGACGAGGTCAGCTCCTGGATCAGATCCTTGTTGCTCTCGAATTTACCGATCATTCGACGCCCGCTTCGCTCGGCTCCGGCTGTGGCTCGTCGGTGTTCGAGCCGTTACGCATCACGATAACACCGGGCTGCGCGGCCTTCCCGACGAGCGCGGGCGGCAGGGCCAGCCGGAAGATCTTGCCCCACACCGAGCCGATCTGACGGCTCAGCGGACCGGTGTTGTAGGGCAGGCCGAACTTTTCACACAGGGCACGGACCTCGGGCGCGATCTCCGGATACCGGTTGGCGGGCAGATCGGGGAACAGGTGGTGCTCGATCTGGTGCGACAGGTTGCCGGACAGGATGTGGAACAGCTTGCTGCCACTGATGTTGGCCGAGCCCAGCATCTGCCGCACATACCACTCGCCGCGAGTCTCCTCGGCCGTCTCCTCCTCGGTGAACGTTTGTACGCCGGAAGGGAAGTGCCCGCAGAAGATGATCGAGTACGCCCACACGTTGCGTACCAGATTCGCGGTCGCGTTCCCGGCCAGCGTGGACAGGAACAGCGGCCCGGACAGCAGCGGGAACGCCACGTAGTCCTTGAGCACCTGCTTGCCCGCCTTGCGCCACTGCCCCTCGAGCAGACGCTTCACATCGGACCAGGAGCGCTTGCCCGCGATGATGTTGTCCACCTCGAGGTCGTGCATCATGACGCCCCATTCGAAGAGCATCATCAGCGCGAAGGCGTAGACCGGGTTCCCCAGGTAGTACGGATTCCACTCCTGACCTTCGTCGATGCGCAGGATGCCGTAGCCGATGTCGCGATCGCGGCCGTGGATGTTGGTGTAGGTGTGGTGCATGTAGTTGTGCGAATGCTTCCACTGGTCGGCCGGGCAGACCGTATCCCATTCGAACACACGGGAATTCAGCCCCGGCTCACGCATCCAGTCCCACTGGCCGTGCATCACGTTGTGGCCGATCTCCATGTTGTCCAGGATCTTGGACAGGCTCAGCGCCGCCACGCCCGCCAGCCAGAACGGCGGCAGGAAGCCCAGGTACATCAGGGCGCGTCCGGCGACCTCGAAGCCGCGCTGCGCCTTGATGATCGAGTAGATGTACTCGCGGTCCTTCTCGCCCAGGTCGGCGGTGACGCGCGCACGCAACTCGTCGAGCGTGCGGCCGATCTCCTCGACCTGCTCCGGGCTCAGGACCAGCGGGCCGTCCTTGGTTTCGGTGAGAATTGTCATATCGTTCCCCTCTCAGATGTCGATGTCCACGTCGCCCACGGCGGCGTTGACGCAGAGCTGAATCGGCTGATCGGGATCGCTGTCCAGTTCCCCGGTGCGCAGGTTGCGAGTGCAGCCCGAACGCTTGATCGAGGTGCAGGAGAAGCAGATTCCCATCCGGCAGCCGTATTCCGGTGTGAGACCGGCGGATTCGGCCTGATCGAGCAGGCTCGCACCGGTATTGGACGCCTCCTTGCCACTGGCGGAGAAGGTGGTGGTCCCGGCGACCTGTCCGGCATCGACCGGCGCCGCGGCCAGCGTGAATTCCTCGGCGTGCAGCCGATGTTCGAGCCCTTCGCCCCGGAACACCTCGCGCACCGAGTTCATCAGCGGCGCCGGGCCGCAGACGTAGGTCTCGGCGGTGGCGAACCACGGCGCGATCCGCTCGAGCTGCTCGCGACCGAAGAACCCGGAGACCGGATTGGCCGCGCAGCTCCACGGCGCGCCCTGCAACACCTCGGACAGATCCAGTTCCGGATAGCACAGCGCGATCCGGAAGTTGGTGCGGCGCGCGGCGATCGCGTCGAGTTCGTCACGATGCGGCACCGCCTCCGGCGACTGCGCGTAGTGCAGGAAGACCACCGGCCCGCGATATCCCTCCGCGTCCAGGGTGCGCAGCATCGACAGCACCGGGGTGATGCCGCTGCCGCCGCTGATCAGCACGACCTTGTCCGGGCGGATCCGCGGCAGGGTGAACACACCCGCGGCCGGAGACAGGTCCACGACCATGCCGGGTGCGGCGTGGCGGTGCAGGTACTGCGAGACCAGCCCCTCGGGATGGGCCTTGATCGTGAGCCGCAGCCGCCGCTGCGGACCGGCCTGCACGTCGATCGGCGAGTAGCAGCGGGTGTGCTTGACGCCGTCGATCAGCACGCCGATCTGGACGTACTGGCCGGCCAGGTGGCCGCGCCACTGCCAGGTCGGGCGCAGGGTGAGAGTGATCGAACCCGGGGTGCCGCGATGTACCGCGATGATCTCCGCACGCATATCGCGCACGGTCAGCGTCGGCCGCACCAACTCCAGGTAGCGATCGAGGGCATGCGGCGTTGTCAACGTCTGGACCAGATCGACGAGTCCTGCCATTGCGATCTCCCACTGCTGTTCATCGGGGTGGTAGCGCACCAATATTTCGGTGCACATCTGTACACTCAGCAAGTGTGCCTCGAATGTGCACAGAAGTTCAACCAGCAGGTCATGTGACCGCGGCAACATCCTGAGGAATGGACCTATCGTGAACGGATGTATGCTCACCGACGTGAGCGAGCGGATTGAGCAGGCCGAAACCCGGGGCGAGCGCAAGGAGCGCACCCGGCAGGCACTGCTCGAGGGCACCCTGACACTCGCCGCAGAGCGCGGCTTCGCGGCACTGAGCCTGCGCGAGGTCGCGCGCTCGGCCGGAATCGTGCCGACCGCGTTCTACCGGCATTTCGGCTCGCTGGACGAGCTGGGTACCGCGCTGGTCGACGAGGGCGTCCGGCAATTGCGGCTGGCCCTGCGGGATCTGCGCCGCACTCCGGACGCGCGCGTGGCCGAGACGGTGCGGTTCGTGTTCGCCCAGATCGCCGGGCGCGATGCGCTGTACGGATTCCTGATCCGCGAGCGGCACGGCGGCTCGGCGGCGCTGCGCAGTGCCATCGCGATCGAAATGCAGCTCATCACCCGGGAATTGGTCGTGGACCTCTCCCGGCTGCGCGCCCTGGACAGCTGGTCTCCCGACGATCTGGAGCTGGCCGCGGATCTGATCGTCTCGACGGTCGCCAGCCATATCGCCGACTACGTCGCCGCCCCGCCCCGCGAACGACCGGAACTCGTGGAACGCACGGTACGGCAGGTCCGGCTGATCGCCCTGGGGATGGCCGCATGGCACTCGACGCCCCGGCGGTGAACCGGGTTCGGCTGGCGCCCTACGGCATTCGAGTTTCGTGATACAGAAGAACGCCCCGCGAGCCTCCCGGGATCGCGAGGCGCCCTTCCCGTATCCAAGACGGTGCTCCGAGCACCGAGCCCGACGGTACCGTACGGATCGATAATTCGGAACGGAATGGTCCTATGCACCAAGTTGCATAGGACGGCGAATGTCAATTAGTCTCGCCGCATGGCCCTCGAGCACGCGCTGCTGGTGTCGCTGACCGAGCGAGCCGGTTCGGGCTATGAGCTGGCGCGCCGCTTCGACAAATCCATCGGCTTCTTCTGGAACGCCACGCATCAGCAGATCTATCGCGTGCTCAAACGCATGGAGGAGCGCGGCTGGGTCGTCGGCGAGACCGTCCCGCAGGAAGGCCGCCCCGACAAGAAGGTGTACACCGTCGGCGCCGGCGGTCACGCCGAGCTGTCCCGCTGGATATCCGCCCCCACCGAGGACGACGCCGCCTTCCAGCGCAGCGAGCTCGGCATCAAGATCCGCGCCGCCGCACACGGCGACCTGCCCACACTGTGCGCAGAGATCGCCCGGCACCGCGGCAATCACGCCGGCAAGCTCGAGTTGTACCGCCAGATCGAGAAGCGAGATTTTCCCGCGCCCGCACAGCTCACCGGCCCCGCCCTGCACCAGTACCTCGTGCTGCGCGGCGGCATCCGGGTGGAAGCGGGCTTCGTCGAATGGTGCGACGAGGTCCTGGAAGCACTCGGTCACAGCCTCTCCCCGGCACCGCGGAACAGCCCGAATCCAGCGGTGCGACAACCGGATTCCGTCTCCGAAAGGTGAGATCCATGACCGCGAACCCCGCGCCGGCCGCACCCGCCAATCCGTATCCGCATCTGTTCGAACCCCTGCGGGTCGGTTCGCTCACCCTGCGCAACCGGGTGGTGATGGGTTCGATGCACACCGGACTCGAGGACCGGGCGTGGGATACCAACCGGCTCGCCGCCTATTTCGCCGAACGGGCGCGCGGCGGCGTCGGCCTGATCATCACCGGCGGATACGCGCCGAATCGGGAGGGCTGGCTGCTGCCCTTCGGCGCGAAGCTCACCAACCGGACCGAGGCGTACCGGCATCGCGCGATCACCCGGGCGGTGCACGCCGAGGGTGGCCGGATCGCCCTGCAGATCCTGCACGCCGGACGGTACGCCTATGTGCCGTTCAGTGTTTCGGCCTCCTCGATCAAGGCGCCGATCAACCCGTTCCGGCCGCGCAAGCTGTCCGCCAAGGGGGTCGAGCGCACCATCGACGACTACGCGCGGTGTGCGGAACTGGCGAAATTCGCCGGATACGACGGTGTCGAAGTGATGGGCGGCGAGGGTTATCTGATCAACCAGTTCCTCACCCCGCGCACCAACAAGCGGACCGATCGCTGGGGCGGGTCGGCACAGAACCGCCGCCGATTCCCGTTGGAGATCGTACGGCGGATCCGCGCGGCGGTCGGGCCGGACTTCCTGATCGTCTTCCGGCTGTCCATGGCCGAATTCGTCGAGCACGGCCAGACCGAACACGAAATCATCGCGCTGGCAACGGAATTGCAGGATGCCGGCGCCAGCGTCATCAACACCGACATCGGCTGGCACGAGGCGCGGGTGCCTACCATCGTCACCTCGGTGCCGCGCGCGGCGTTCGTGGAGTTCACCGCGAAAATCAAAGCGCGAGTGGATATTCCGGTGTGCGCGTCGAACCGGATCAATATGCCCGAGACCGCCGAGGAGATTCTCACCCGCGGCGACGCCGACCTGATCTCGATGGCGCGCCCGCTGCTGGCCGATCCGGACTGGGTGAACAAGGCGCGCCAGACCCGCGAGGACGAGATCAACACCTGCATCGCCTGCAACCAGGCCTGCCTGGATCACGCGTTCGTGCACAAAACCGTGTCCTGCCTGTTGAATCCGCGCGCCGGCCACGAGACCGAACTGCGGCTGCTGCCCACCCGGCGAATGCGCCGGATCGCCGTCGTCGGCGCGGGCCCGGCCGGTCTCTCCGCCGCGGTGAGCCTGGCCGAACGCGGACACAAGGTGGATCTGTTCGAGGCCGAGGACAAGATCGGCGGGCAGTTCGACATCGCCCGGCGCATCCCGGGCAAGGAGGAGTTCACCGAGACCATCCGCTATTTCACGCGCAAGCTGGAGGTCACCGGGGTCCGGGTGTTCCTGAACCGCAGGGTCGAGGCCGCCGAGCTGATCGAAGGGCGCTACGACGAGGTCGTATTGGCCACCGGAGTACGCCCGCGCATCCCGGACATCACCGGTATCGATCACCCCAAGGTGCTCACCTACGCTGAACTCGTGCGCGAGGAGAAGCCGGTGGGCAAGAAGGTCGCGGTGATCGGCGCGGGCGGAATCGGTTACGACGTCAGCGAATTCCTCACCGTCGACGGCCATCCGTCGCTGAAGCTGGACGAGTGGAAAGAAGAATGGGGCGTGACGGCAAGCGATCCCGACGCACCCGGCCAGCTCGTCACCGCGCGTCCCTCCCCCGCGACGCGGGAAGTGGTTCTGCTGCAACGTAAATCGGGTTCATTCGGCAAGAGCCTGGGCAAGACCACCGGCTGGGTGCACCGCGCCGCGGTCAAGGCCAAGGGCGTGGAGCAGATCGGCGGGGTCAACTACGAGCGAATCGACGACCGCGGCCTGCACATCAGCTTCGGCGAGCAGCGATCCCGTCCGACCGTCATCGACTGCGATAACGTGATCCTCTGTGCCGGACAGGAATCCGTGCGCGAACTGGCCGAGCCACTGCGGGCCGCCGGGGTGCGCATCCACCTGATCGGCGGCGCCGACGTGGCCGCCGAACTCGACGCGAAACGGGCGATCGATCAGGGCACTCGGCTGGCGGCGGCGATCTGATGGGCGCGCTCACCCGCCTCGGCCTGCCCGGCGACGAGAAGGCCTGGACCGCATTGGGTTTCACGATTTCCGACGGCGGCTTCCGGATCGGCGGCATCAGCTGCACCATCGATATGCCACCGAGCTGGGGCTTCGCCGGAGCCATCGAAGATCCGGGCGTACTCGGCATCCCGGAACTATTGTCCGACGATCCGGACGAATCGGCCGAAGGCACAACGCATCCCAATGCCGTGAGCTTCATCGACCACGTCGTGTACTGGGTTCCCGACCTGGACGAGGCCGTCGCCGCGCTCACCGCGGTCCTGGGCGCCGGACCCCGGCGGCGCTTCCGCCCGCGCGGCCCCTCGGGCCCGGAAATGACCTTCTTCCGCGCGGGCGAGGCCGTACTGGAGGTCGTCGCCTCCGGCAAACCGGCCACGCTGCCCGGAATAGCCTTCGGCACACGCGATCTCGACACCACCGTGGCCACGATTCGTTCCGGGGACGGTCCCATCAGCGACCCCAAACCCGCGGTCCAGGGCGGGCGCATCGCCAGTGTCTGGTCCGGGTACGTGAATTGGGGCATCGCCTTCTACGAACCGGCACCCCGCTCGTAGCCGGATCGCAGCCCGTCCACCAGAAGATCGAGCAGCCGCCCGGTCTGCTCGCTTCGGCCATCGGTGACGGTGAAGATCCCCAGGATGCTCGCCGCGACATCCTCCGCGGGGACATCGGCGCGCAGATCGCCTGTGGCACTTCCCGCTTCGAGGATTTCGGCGATCGCGGCGAGCAGTTTGTCGCGGGTCTCGGCATGTTCGATCTCGCCGGCATCGATCATGCTGCGCAGGGTGTCGACCATGCCGTGCTTGGTCGACAGCCAGCTGCCGAACAGGTCCATCCACGCTCGCATCGCCTCGCCCGGCGGAAGCCGGCGCAGTAGTTCACCGGCGCCCTGGGTGAGGCGTTGCACCTGGTCCCGATAAACGGCGTCGACCAGCGCCTCGCGGGTCGGGAAGTGCCGGTAGAGGGTGGCGATCCCGACGCCGGCCGAACGCGCGATGGCCCGCATCGACGGCTCGGTGGCCGATGCGGCGAAGGTCCGGGTGGCCGCCTCCAGTACGGCCTCCCGATTGCGCGCGGCATCGGCGCGCATCTCGGTCGATTCGGCACCAGGCAAAACGGATCACGCTCCACTTCGTGTTACGCTGGATCGGTAAACGGATCGCGTTCCATTTTATCCGACCGCTTCGGAACTCACGATTGCGAGCAGACGCCGATGACCGACAATCACCCCACGACCACGATGCGCACGGTGCGATTCCACGAATACGGAGAGGCCGGCGAGGTGCTGCGGCTCGAGTACGTGCCGATCCCGGAGCCGGGGCCCGGCCGGATCCGGGTGGCCGTGCACGCCTGCGCATTGGCCCCGGCGGATTGGGCGTTGTGCGGCGGTCTGTTCGCGGGTGAACTCCCTCGCGGTATCGGAATCGATGTGTCCGGCACGGTCGAGGCCATCGGCGACGGCGTCACCGACGTGCGTCCCGGTGACGCCGTACTCGGCAACGCCGACTGGCGCGGCTCATCGACCGCGGGCGCATCGGATCACGCGATCATGGACCGCTGGACACCGGCGCCCGCCGGGCTGGACCTCACCCGCGCGGCCGCGCTGCCGATGGCGGTCGACACGGCCTTCGTACACCTCGCGATGCTGGGCCTCGATCCGGACAAGACGATCGTGATCCACGGCGCGGGCAGCACCATCGGATACGCGGCCGTGCAGATCGCACTCACCCGCGGAATGCGGGTTATCGCCACGGCCGGGCAGACACACGCCCAGCGACTGCGTGACCTGGGTGCCGAGGTCACCTCCTACGGGGACGGGATGGCCGAACGTCTCCTGGCGATCGCCGGCGGCCCGGTCGATCTCGTCCTGGATACCTCCCCGGTCGGCGGCGCGCTGCCGGATCTGATCCGCACCGCCGGTGACGATCCGAAGCGGGTGCTGACCTGTGGCGGATCACTTCCGGAGGCCGCGGAACTCGGCGCGCGGGACAGTTTCGGCGAGGCTCGGCCGGAGCCGTTCGACGCACTCCCCGAATTCGCCCGGCGCGCGGCCGACGGCGCCTTCGACATACCCGTCGCTCGCACCTTCGCCCTGGCGGACTGGCGCACGGCGCTCGAGATCAGCCAGAGCGGACACGCACGCGGCAAACTCCTGCTCGTCCCCGGACAGGCACCCTCGAACCCCGAACAGGCCGACCGGACGTAGGGGCGCGCAATCCCGGTAGGCTCCCGGGCGTGAGCCTTCCCGCACCCACTTCAGACAATCGTGCCGTCGTCACCGGGGCCTCCTCGGGGATCGGAACCGCGCTCGCCGAAGAGCTTGCCCGCCGGGGTTATTCGGTGATCCTGATCGCCCGGCGCGGCGATCAGCTCGCCGAGCTGGCCCAGCGACTGACCGACCGATACGGCGTCACCGCCGAGGTGCGCGCGGTGGATCTCTCCGATCGCGAACAGCGCGCCCCGCTCGCGACCGAACTCGCCTCCCGCGATGTCGCGATCCTGTGCAACAACGCCGGGGTCGCTACGTTCGGGCCGGTCGCGGACCTGGACCTGGACTTCGAGCGTTCGGTGATGGAACTCAACGCCGTCGCGGTGCACGACCTGACCCTCGCGGTGCTGCCCGGGATGCTGAGACGACGCAGCGGCGGCATCCTGATCACCGGATCGGCGGCCGGGAACATGCCCATTCCGAACAACGCCACCTACGCGGCCAGCAAGGCGTTCACCAACAGCTTCTCCGAATCGCTGCGCGGCGAGCTGACCGGCAGCGGCGTCAACGTCACGCTGCTCGCGCCCGGACCGGTCCGCACCGACAACCCGGATCAGGACGAGGTCGGCAACAAGATCCCCGATTTCATCTGGGTCACCGCCGCCTACACCGCGAAGATTTCCATCGACGCACTCGAACGCAACAAGATGCGCGTGGTTCCGGGCCTGATCAGCAAGGGTATGAGCGTCGCGGGACAGTACTCGCCGCGGGCGCTGACCGCGCCGATCGTCGGCGCGTTCTACAAGAAACTCGGGGGCTAGAAACACACCGGCGTCAGCAACGCGAAACACACCCGGACGCGACAAGGCGCACCGGGTCGGCCGCGATGTTCAGCGTCATGAGGCCGCACTCCCCAGGGACACCGAGCGGGCCGGTCATGAGCGCGTTCACGCGGGACAGGCGGGCGGAGCCGGCGCTGTCAGTAGTGCGTCAAGATCACGACCCAGCTGGTCAAGGGCGCGTAACCAGCCGACTCGGGCGGCGTCGAACAGCGTAATCCTGGCAGTGGCCCCGCAGTCGAAGGAGAAAGCGGGGATTACACAGGAGAAGCCGTGACGCTGCTCGAGATCTTCCCGTCGCTGCGGTCGGGAATGCCGTCCCCCCGCTTGGCCGCGACCGTCTGGCCGTGTGAGACGCACTACGACGATCTGGGCCGGATCGCCATCGGCGGGGTGGCCCTGGCCGATATCGCCGACCAGTACGGCACCCCGGCCTACGTCCTGGACGAGTCCGAGGTGCGGCGGCGCTGCCGGGCGTACCGCAAATACTTCCCGGACGCCGAAATCATCTATGCGGCAAAGGCTCTGCTGACCAAATCGGTTGCGGCCTGGGTCGCCGAGGAGGGTCTGTCGGTCGACGTGTGCTCGGCCGGCGAACTCGCCATCGCCCTGGCCGCGGGTGTGGACCCGCGGCGAATCGTCCTGCACGGCAGCGGAAAACCGTTCGCCGAGTTGGAGGCCGCGGTTCGTGCGGGTGTCGGCCGGATCGTGGTCGACTCGCTCACCGAGATCACCCTGCTGGCCGCGGTTGCCACCCGGCCGCAGCAGGTGCTGCTGCGGCTGTCCCCCGATATCGATGTGCACGGCCATCCGGCGGTGCGAACGGGTGTGGCGGACCAGAAGTTCGGTTTTCCGCTCGGCAGCGCGGCGGCGGTCGACGCGATCGACCGCATCATGCGTCAGCCCATGCTCGATCTGGTCGGCCTGCACTGCCATCTCGGTTCGCAGATTCACGATCCCGACTTCTACGGCGAGGCGGTGCGCCGGCTGGTTGCCGAAATGTCCCGTGTGCGAATGGAATACGGCCGCACGCTCGCGCAACTCGATCTCGGTGGTGGCCATGCGGTCGCGTACCGGTGCGGTGACGCGGAGATGAATCTGCCCGAACTCGCCGATATCGTCGAGGATGCCCTGGACGCGGCGTGCGCGCTGAACCACTTTCCGCGACCGCGGATCTCACTGGAACCGGGCCGGGCCATCGTCGCGCGCGCCGGGGTGACGCTGTATCGGGTGATGGCGATCAAGCACGTCGAAGGCGCACGCACCTTCGTCATCGCCGACGGCGGTATGAACGACAATCCGCGCGTCGCGCTGTACGGCGCGCGATACGACGCCGTCGTCGCCAATCGCCATCCCACCGGTCCGCATATGACCGCGACCGTGGCCGGACGTTATTGCGAGGCAGGCGATATCATCGCCGCCGACGTCCGGCTGCCCGCCGATCTGCGCCCCGGCGAGGTGCTGGCCGTGCCCTGCACCGGTGCGTACCACCACAGCCTGGCCTCGACCTACAACGGCGTCGGCCGCCCGCCGGTCATCTCGGTGCGCAACGGCCGCTGCCACGAGCAGGTCCGCCGCGAAACCTTCGAGGACCTGCTCGCTCGCGATCTCGGTCAGCCGAGGTGACAGCAGCAGTCAGTGCAGCGCAAGTCAGTGCAGCGCACGGGATTTCATCATCGCGGTCAATCGGCGCAGTTGGGCCGCGAGTTCGATCCGCTCCTGCGGTTCGAAAACGGCCAGGCCCTGCGTCTGCGCCTCGCGCCGCAGCGCCCGCAAGGTGGACATGCGCCGCAGGCCGAGATCGGTCAGTTCGATCAGCACGCGCCGCTCGTCCGGTGCGGCGCGGGTGCGGGTGACCACCCCTTTGCCCTCGAGCTGTTTGAGCGTGCGGGTGGCGGTCGGCACGCTCACGCCCGCCGCCGAGGCCAGCGCCCCCACCGGCAGTCCGCCGATCGGCTGCCCGGCCTCGTCGACGAGTGGTTCGAGCAGCGCCTGCTGGGAGATCGACAGCAGATCGTTGCCGAAGGCGCCGGCGCGAGCCTGACGGATGGCCAGGAACAGCGCGTCTATGGCGCGCGCCAGCTCCTCGATGCCGTCCTTGTCGTCCGCTGCCACGGGTGTTAGCCTAACAGTCTAATTGTTAGCAAGCTAATTGTTAGCTTGGCAATTTCGACCGTGACGACGCATCCACCGACGAGGGAGTCCGGTAATGACCGATTCCGCACGCATCGACGTCCACCAGCACATCCTCCCGCCGAGCTACCGGCGCATCCTGATCGATCGCAATCCGGCCGGGTGGCCGCTGCCCGAGTGGTCGCCGGGCAGCGCCATCGCGGCGATGGACGAGAACGAGATCGCCACCGGCCTGTTGTCCATCAGCGCACCGGGCACGCACTTCGGCGACGACGCCAGCGCTCGCGAAACCGCCCGTGCCGCAAACGAATTCACCGCAGAGTTGGCCAAGGACCGGCCCGACCGCTTCGGCCTGTTCGCGAGCCTGCCGCTGCCGGATCTCGACGGCGCGCTCGCAGAGGTGGCGTACGCGTTCGACACCCTGCACGCCGACGGGGTCACCCTGCTGACCAACTCGGGCGGACGCTATCTCGGCGATCCGGTATTCGAGCCGCTCTGGGCCGAGTTGGATGCCCGCGCGGCGGTGGTCTTCGTCCATCCCACCGAATCGGAGCTGCCCGCCCTCCCGGGCATCGTGGCACCGATCGTGGACTTTCCGTTCGACACCACTCGCACCGCCGTGCAGATGGCCCACGCCCGGGTGCTGTCCCGGCATCCGCGAGTGAAGGTGATCCTGTCGCACGCCGGTGGCGCGCTCCCCTTCCTCGCCTACCGGGTCGCACTGACCGCACCGCTGATCGGCGACGGCAGCGAGCCCGGGGACGTGCTGGCCGAACTGCGGCGGTTCTACTTCGACACGGCCCTGGCCACCAGCCCCGCCTCGCTGCCTGCGATCCAGGAGTTCGCCGACCCGACGCACGTCCTCTACGGCAGCGACGGGCCGTTCGCCCCCGCCGCCTCCGTCGCCCACAACGACCATTACCTGGACGGTTACGACGCCTGGCCCGAGGGCGGCCTGCGGGCGATCAACCGCGGCAACGCCGAATCGCTGTTCCCGCGCCTGGCGGCCTGACCGCGCGCAGACCATCCGGAGCCGCCGGGGTCAGCGCTTGCGAGTGCCGAACAGGCTGCGGCTGATCTCCCGGGTCGCGGCGGTCGTGGCGGTGCGCAGGAAACTCTTGACCGCGGGGTTGCTCATGATCCGCTCGGCGGCGGACTTCTCCGCCCGGGCCCGACCGGCGCTCGGAGCCCGTTCCGGCTCCGGCTCCGGTTGTGCCGCAGCGACTTTCGCGGTAAGCATCTCATAGGCGGATTCCCGGTCGACAGTTCGGCCGTATTTGCCGAACAAGGCGCTCGCCTGCGCGTGCGCGCGGATCGCGTCCTCGCCGATGGTGTTCATCAGCGAACGTGGCGGACACAGCCGCGCCCACGCGACGGGTGTCGGCGCACCCGTTTCCGACAGCACCGTCACGATCGCCTCGCCGATGCCGAGCGCGGTGAGCGCCTTCTCCAGGTCGTACGCCGAGGTCTTCGGGTAGGTGCGCACCGTCTTGACAAGCGCCTTCTGATCGTCCGGTGTGAATGCCCGCAAGGCGTGCTGGATGCGCGCACCCAATTGCGAGAGCACGGAATTCGGTATGTCCGTGGGTAATTGGGTGCAGAAGAAGACGCCGACGCCCTTGGAGCGGATCAATTTCACCGTCTGCTCGACCTGCTCCAGAAATGCCTTCGACGCCTCGGCGAACAACAGGTGAGCCTCGTCGAAGATGAAGACGAGCTTGGGCTCGTCGATATCGCCGATCTCGGGCAGGGTCTGGAACAGATCGGCCAGCACCCACATCAGGAATGTGGAGAACAGCACCGGCCGCGCCGACTGGGCACCGAGCTCGAACAACGTGATCACGCCCTGCCCGCCGACGGTGCGCAACAGGTCGGCCGGATCCAGCTCCGGCTCACCGAAGAACGTGTCGCCGCCCTCGCCTTCGAGGTTGACCAGCGCGCGCAGAATCACCCCCGCGGTCGCCGCGGACACCCCGCCGATGCCCTGCAGATCGGGTTTGCCCTCGGGACTGGTCAGATGCTGGATCACCGATCGCAGATCCTTCAGATCCAGCAGCGCCAGGCCCTGCTTGTCGGCCCAGTGGAAGATGAGACCGAGCGTTGACTCCTGAGTTTCGTTGAGCCCCAGCACTTTACTGAGCAGAACTGGCCCGAAGGAGGTGATGGTGGCGCGGATCGGCAAACCAACGCCCTCGGTGCCCAGCGAGACGAACTCGGTGGGAAATCCGGTCGGTTCCCATTGCGCGTCACCGGTTTCCGCGGCACGGGCGAGTACCGCGTCACTCGCCGCGCCCGGCTGCGCCAGCCCCGACAGATCGCCCTTCACATCGGCGAGTACCACCGGAACGCCTGCGGCGGAGAGTTGTTCGGCGATCGCCTGCAGCGTCTTGGTCTTACCGGTTCCGGTCGCTCCGGCGATCAGCCCGTGCCGGTTCATCATCCGCATCGGAATACGCACGCGCGCATCGGAATTCACCACCCCGTCCGCCAGCACGGCGCCGAGCTCCAGCGCAACGCCCTGGAATGCGTATCCTGCGGCGATCTCGCGAGCGATCGCGGAACCGCTTCCCGCCGCGGAACTCTCGGCCGCCTCCGTCGAATCCGCAACGCTCTCCGCCGATCCGGCCGAGGCCGCCTCCCGCTCGGCGACCTCGGCTTCGGCCGCCGCCTCGGCCGCGATCCGCGCCGCCTCCTGCGCCGCCCTGCGCGCGGCCGCCGCTTTCTCCGCCGGTGTCGTCATCGCCGAACCTCCGTCCGCTCCGCTAACTGACCGCCAACACCTCCGCTCGCCTCGAGCAAGCATTGCTACTGCAAAAACAGTATCTCCAATCGATCGATCCGGAACGCGAACCGCTATCCAGCAATCTCATCGCGACCCGATTTCGAGCGCACTGAGCGCCGCGAACGCGGGCCACCACGCGGGTAGAAACGGAGCGAACACCCCGAAATACGGCCCGGCCGGGGCCCACCGCCCGGTGACGGCGCTAGTGTGGCCCAGGTGTCCGACAAACTTGTGGTGTGGATGGATTGTGAGATGACCGGCCTGCGGCTGGACAGCGACAAGCTGATCGAGGTGGCCGCACTGGTCACCGACAGCGAGCTCAATGTCCTGGGCGAGGGCGTGGACATCGTCATCCACGCCGACGACGAGGCGCTGGCCGCGATGCCCCCGGTCGTCCAGGAGATGCACGCGCGTTCCGGACTGACCGAGGAGGTGCGCAATTCCACGGTGACCATGGCCGAGGCCGAACAGCGGGTCCTGGACTACATCAAGCAATTCGCCCCCGCCCCGGGCACCGTCCCCCTGGCGGGCAACTCCATCGCCACCGACCGGGGCTTTCTGGCCCGCGATATGCCCGCCCTGGACGCGCACCTGCACTACCGGATGATCGATGTCAGCTCGATCAAGGAACTGTGCCGCCGCTGGTACCCCCGCATCTACTTCGGCCAGCCCGAGAAGGGCCTGTCCCACCGCGCCCTGGCCGATATCAAGGAGTCCATCCGCGAACTCGAGTACTACCGCCGCACCGCCTTCGTCCCCGCCCCCGGCCCCTCCACCGCGGAAATCGCCACGATCGCCGCCCAGCTCAGCACCCGCGGTAAAAACCCAGCGTAAGGCACCGATTAGGTGCCACACCGGGGTACGCGTTAGTATCTACCGCGCCGGTTGTTACCGGCATGGTGGCTGTAGTTCAGCTGGTAGAGCACCAGGTTGTGATCCTGGGTGTCGCGGGTTCGAGTCCCGTCAGCCACCCAAACGCGGAAGCGCGAGCCATTCCAGGATGGATTGGTTCGCGTTTTCCGCATTTCAGCAGGTAAGGGATCCTGATTTCTCGATCTGGTTCGGATACTGGGACGTCAGGCCACCGAGTTGCTTATACGAGCACCAACTCTCAGCCGGAGGCAGTCGACCACAGGACGACGTCTCCGTCGTCCTCGGTCCACCTCGTGCTCACCCGGACGAATCCGTTCTTCTCCAGCACACGCCGGCTGGCGACATTTCCGGCCGCAGTATCGGCGGTGACGTGAGTGATGCCTCCAGAGTTCAGCAGATGCTCTCGCAGCGCACCGATGGCCTCGGCGGCAAAGCCCTCTCCCACACTGACTTGTTCATGCCGTAGCCGATCTCGATCCGCCCCTCGATATCGACGTCATCCTTCGTACCCCCTGCCCGATCGCCTTGCACGTCGTGCGATCGACAATCGCATAGCTGTGCTCGACCTGGTCTTCCTCATCAAGCATTCGAAGCAGAGTAGGAAACAAGGGAAAGACCTCCCCCAGCCACTCCGCACCGAAATGAACCCGAGCGCCTCCCTCGGGCAGATCACACTCCAACGTGAAATCCTCGCCGCCCGACCGGACGGAGATCATCGACTTGGAGCGGCAACAGCACCAGCCGGGATGTCGTCGACATGGTCACGCCGAATCAAGCTAGTAGACAGTCCGATTCGTGCCCGCAGCCTCTCCGGCGGCCAGTGCACGGCATCGTATCGGTTGGACAAGTCCCTCGGGAGGCGCTGGAGCGGTCGAGATCATCGGCGTGGACACGCATCGTGACTCCGTGCCGACAGTCGAGGATCAAGTCGCGGGCGGCAACGCCGTGGCGAGCGATCATCTCCTTGAGCTCCCAGGAGCAGACACCATGGTCATCGATCACCGAGATCTGAACCACGACATGGCCATCTTCGCCACGAATCCGCTTGCCGGATCAGGCCTTCCGATGTGGCTACCCGCCGGCGCGGTCATCCGGGAAGAGTTGCAGAAACTGGCCAAGGAACTGGCGGCGGCCGATGGGTGCCTCGGCGTGTTCTCACCCGTTCTCGCCAAACGCGCGCTATACGAGCGGTCCGGGCACTGGGGCAAGTTCGCCGAGGACATGTTCCCCGCCATGCGCGTCGGTGATGACGAGGTGATGTTGCGGCCGGCGAACTGCCCGCATCACGCCTTGATCTACGCCTCGGCCAAACGCTCGTATCGCGAGCTGCCGCTACGGTTCAACGAACTGGCCGCCATGTTCCGAGCCGAGCGTTCCGGCGTGCTGTCCGGTTTGACTCGCGTCCGGCAGATCAACCTCGACGACACCCACGTCTTCTGCCGGCCGGACCAGGTCGGGCACGAAGCCGAACTCGGTTTGCGGGCCGCGCTGCGCGCGCAGCAGATTCTCGGCCTGACCGTCGATTACGTGCGGCTGTCGATGCGTGACGATTCCGATGCGTGGCTCGGGACCCGAGCGCAGTGGGACCACGCCCAGGCGGGGCTTCGCGCCGCCGCACTATCGGTCCTCGGCGAGCACGGACCGGCATTGGTCGAAGCTCCGGGTGAGGCCGCGTTCTACAGGCCCAAACTCGATCTGCAGATCCGGGACGGACGCGGCCACGAGGAAACCATCGCCACCGTCCAGCTCGACTTCAATCAGCCGGAGCGATTCGATCTCGCCTATGTCGGGGCCGATGGCGGTGAACATCGGCCGGTGATGATCCATCGAGGGACCGTCGGGTCGATGGAGCGGGTCACCGCGATACTGCTCGAACGCTATTCCGGACGGCTGCCGTTCTGGTTGGCGCCTGTCCAGATCACGGTCCTGCCGGTCACTGCCGACCACGATGCCGCAGCGCGCGCGTTCGCGGATGACGTGCGCCGGCGGGGACTGCGCTGCCGGGTCGACCACGACGGATCACTGGGAGCGCGAATTCGCAACGCTCGCACCGCAAGAGACCATCTGATCGCGGTCGTCGGGCAGGCGGAGATCGCGCGACGCGATGTCCGGATCACCGATGTCGCCGGCGGTGTCCGGACCCGGATCGGTCAGCGCCAGCTCCTCGAGCTGATGGCCGGGGCGTACCACGATCGCGCGCGGACCATCGATTGGCCCACTGTCGCAACCGATTACGACCATCAACACGCAGCGCTCGGCGACGGCTCCGGCTGGCCCGCACAATGAGCGCCGGGAGCGGATCGCGGCCGCCGCCGATCACTTGCCGGCAAGGTTCAGCGGCACGCCGATGATCAGGCTCGCGGTGATGGACCCGTCCGGATCGCGGACGCCGTGCACGAAAACCGAATAGCCGACGGTGATATCGGTTATCCGGCTGCCGCCCAGCACCAGCACCTCGGTGGACGGTGCGCTGTGCACGACGACGGTTCCACCGAGCATCGCCTGGACGGTCAGCGTCGTGCCGTCGTTGGCCGCGACCTGTCCGAACGTCATGTCGCGGTTCGCTTGCGCGTCGGCCGCGGGCGCGGCGGCGGGTGCTGCGGCCGTGGTACTCGCCACCGGGCGCGACGCCGCGGCCGGTTGATCGTCGCCGCGCAGGCAGGACGAGAGCACTGCCAGCATCAGCAACAGGCACAGTCCGATCATGACCAGCGAGGAGGCCTGCAGCTCGCGCGCTCGCCGGTACACCACCGTCCACGGTCGCGGCGGCGGATGAATGTCCTCGTGACGCGCCGGCTCCGGAGCAGCAGCGACTCGTTCGGGCAGATGTGACCACGGGCTGCTCAGCTGCCTCATAGCCGGAGGGTAGGTGTTGTCGCGCCGAACCGCGAGCGACCTATCCTCACCCCCGGGGACGGCTCCGCGATCTGATCATCGCCGGGCCCGGGCACATGTGCGGTGGCGCCGGGCGAGCACATCTGTAGCGTGCCAGTGCATTCCGACTGTGGTGGCGCGAATCGGTTCGAAAACCCGGCCGCTGTTCACGACAGCTACCGCAGATGCGGTCGGTCGAGCCAGATCGGGTGGGCGAGGACGCGCGGTCACCGAACAGATATATGCCCGGATCGTTCTCTTGCCGTGGCTCGAACCACCCCGGGCATGGCCCGGCAGCGACTGGTCGGCGAGGCGCTGCGGCTGTTCCGCTCGACGCGAGTTCGCGGCGACCTCGGTGGCCGACATCCAGACGGCGTTCGGGCCGGTTGCCGGGGCGAGCGCGCTCATCGGCCACGCCTGGCAACATGCGGCCCGACCGATTCCCGAGAACTGGGCCGACCATGCGGCCGTCATCCTCCGACTGCTACGACCAGTCGCGTTTCGCCGGAAGTCGAATGAACTTTCATCGCCGTTCTTTCGTATGCTGAGTATTAGCGAAGGGGAGGGTCGTCGATGCCGGGTCTCGGTGATCCGGCGATGGAGGAGGGTCCTCGCGGATGGACGACGGTCGCGAGGTCGCCGACATGGCACGGGAGTGGTCGGCGGCCCTGGTCGATTGCGGTGGAGTCCCGATATCCCTGCCGCATGATCTCCACAGTTCGACGATGCGGTGGATCGTCGAGCTCGAAGCCGCCCTGGCTGCGGAACCGTTCGACCCGTCCCCCGCGTACCGGATCGGGGGCGAGTTGGTCCGGTCGAACCTGACGCTGCCCACCATGATGACCCCGACCGCGACGGTGCTGGCAGGTTTGCTGGAGCGGTCGCAGCGGCCGGACCGGGCACAGCGATTCGGTGCGCTCCTGGGCGAGCTGGGCCGCGGGTACGGTACCGAGCTGTCGAAGACCCACGCTCAGAGCCAGCAGGCTGCCGATGAACGCTTCCGCGTCGTCTTCGAGAACGCCGCGGTGGCCATCGCGCTCTACGACAGCGACGGCATCACGCTCGAGGCCAACCCCACGACCGCGCGAATGGTGGGGATGAAACGCGAGGACCTGCCGGGGGTGCCCGGACTGGATCTGATGCATCCCGAGGACCGCGACAAACTCCGTGAGGTGGTGGTCCACCTCTACGAGCGCAGACAGGGCACCGAGTACTTCGAAGGCCGCTTCCGCCGCCCCGACGGCAGCGTCTCCTGGGGCGCCTGGACGATGACGCTGGTGCGCGGCGCGAACGGACATGGGCTACGGCTGCTCGCCGTCGGGGAAGACATCACCGAGCGCCGGGCGATGCAGCAGAAATTGTGGTGGCAGGCCCGGCACGACCCGTTGACGGGTCTGCCGAATCGGCGCTTCCTGCTCGAGCGGCTGGAGGCCATCGTCGCGGCGGCCCGGCCCGGCGATCACATCGGTCTGTGCTTCCTGGATCTGGACGAGTTCAAGATGATCAACGATCGCTACGGCCACCGTACGGGAGACAGCGTGCTCGCCGAGATCGGCCGCAGGCTCGACGCGACGATGGCGTCACCGGCGGTCACCGCCGCCCGCATCGGCGGGGACGAATTCGTCGCGCTGCTCGCGCCACCCTGCGACGACGCCACGGCCCACGCGACCGCCGAGCGGATGCTCGTGACGCTGCGCGAGCCGATTGCCGTCGGGCCCAGCGATCTGCTGTCGATGTCGGCGAGCATCGGCGCCGTGGTCACCCCGGTCGCCGGCGCGAATCCCGAAAAGCTCCTGGACGACGCCGATGTCGGCATGTACCACGCCAAGGCGGCCGGCCGCGGCACCTGGGTGCTGCACCGCGCCGAGAACGATCCGGCAACCGGGCCGTAGCCCCGGCACGGGCAAACTCGGTGCGCCGGAGGCGATCCCGATGACCGGTGCGGCAACGCACTTGGCCGGTCGGCCCTTCGTCGGTAGATTCGAGGTCCATGCCCGGGGCGGGAGCGTGCCGTCCGACACCACGAGATTCCGGGAAGTTATGCGAAAGTCCAGCGAACTCGACCTGCTCACGTGGATCTCCTACGGGGAGTTCGGCGAACGTTTCGTCGCGCATGCGGTTACTCCCGCGCGCATCGAGGCGGCCGTGTCCAGTCTGGCCGGGCGTATCGAGCTGGGGCCCTTCGCGGTCGGGCCGGGCAAGCTGGCGCGCGTGCGGGTGCGGGGTGATATCGGCAGTCCGGCGATCGCGCACAGCGGATCGGAGGTCGTCTTCGCGGTGCGCATTCCGGTGCGGCTGGATTTGACGGTCACGCTGGGCGGGCGGGAACTGCGGCTGGAGGCGGCCGTCGACATCGACCTGACGCTGCACGCGCGCACCGCAGACCCGCTGCTCGTGGTCATCGATATCCCGCCGGTCACCAAGCGCAACGTCGGCACGCCGGTGATCCGGGCCGAGACCGTCGACGCCGAAGCGGAGGTCCTGCTCGAGCCGACGGCGAAGACGATCCGGAAAGAGGTCGCCGACCGGCTCCAGGCCATGCTCTCCGAGCCGGACGCCCGCCGGTCCCGGGTGTTCGACATCGAGGCGATCGCGCTGGGCGAGCCCGCCGGGCACGAACAGCCCGCGAACCACGCCTGGATCGAGTACGCCGAGTTCGGTCGCCGTTTCCTGCCGCGCATCGTGACGCCCGCGCGGGTGCGCGCGGTGGCCGAGAGCCTGTCGGGGCGGGTGATCGACGTGGAGTCGTTGCGCACCGGGCCGCGCGACGCCGCCGAGGTGACCGCTCGGGGCGTTATCCGGTTGCCCCGGGTCACCGAGCGCACCGACGTGGATACGGTCGCCTTCGATATGGTCGTGCCCGTCACGCTCGATGTCGTGGTGGATGTGCGCAAGGCCGACCACTATCACGCCGAGGTGGAGATCCCGCTGGTACTTCTCGCCCGCACGGCCGCCCCGCTGCTCATCGTGATCGATGTGGAGCAGCCGGACCCCGCGCAGATCGAGGTCCAGCTGCGAGCCGACGGGCTGCGGGCGCGCACCATCGGCATGATCGGCAGGATGCGCCGCCGGATCGCGGCCGAGGTGTCGGCGGCCGTCGGCCGGCACCTGGCCGATCCGTCGGTGCGCACCGTGGACGTCGCGGCCCGGCTCGACGCGACGCGGATCCACGAGCCGGACGAGCCGGGTGGCCCGGTCGAGATTTCCCGGGTCGGTTAGCCCGGATTCACCTCGGCCGACAGGTCGTTCAGAAGGTGATCGGCCAATTCGGTGGTCGTGGGAAAGGCGAAAACCAGTCCGGGCGGCAGCGGCTGTCCGAGCACCGCGCCCAGGCTGTTCTGGAGTTCGACCGCGCCCATCGAATCCAGCCCCAGATCCTCGAACGGATCGTCCGGATCGATATCTTGCGGACCGGCGAAACCCAGGACCGCGGCTGCCTTGGTACGGATCATCTCCATCAGTTCGGATCTGCGCTCGGCCGGGGAGAGGGCGTCGATATCGGTCCGCACGTCGGGTCGAATGTCGACCTGCCTGCGCGCGGGAGCCGGGATCAGCGTCCGCAGCAACGGGAATACGCCGGTTCCCGGCTCGAGAGCACGCATCTCGAGCCGCGCCGGAGCCAGGCAGGGGCGGTCGATGCGCAATGCGGTGTCGAACAGTGCCACCGCCTGCGGGGTGGACATCGGGGCCAATCCGCCGCGGCCGATCCGGGCCATCTCCCGCGCATCCAGATGTCCGGTCATCGCACTGGCCTGAGCCCACAGGCCCCACGCCAGCGACACTGCCGCCGAACCCCGCGCCCGCCGATGGGTGGCCAAAGCGTCGAGGAAGGCGTTCGCGGCGGCGTAGTTGGCCTGTCCCGGTGAGCCCACGATGCCCGCCATCGACGAGAACAGCACGAACACGGGCAGATTCATGGTGCGGGTCAGTTCGTGCAGATTCCATGCACCGTCGAGCTTCGCGCGCAACACCGTATCGACGCGCTCAGCGGTCAGCGAACCGAACACCGCGTCGTCGAGCACTCCGGCGGTATGGATCACGCCGGTGAGCGGAGCGTCGGCGGGGATGTCGGACAGCAACCGCGCCAAGGCTTCCCGGTCGGCGACATCGCAGGCCGCCACCCGCACTCGCGCACCCGATTCGGTCAACTCGGCCACCAGATCGGACGCACCGTCGGCGTCCGCGCCGCGCCGGCTCACCAGCAGCACATTCCCGATGCCGTGCTCGGCGACCACATGCCGTGCGATCGCGGCGCCGGCCATACCGGTGCCTCCGGTGATCAATACCGTTCCCGCCGAATCGAATTCCGCCCCGACGCGCTCGTGTTCGGCGGAAGCTCTGGTCAACCGTGCGGCACGGATCGTCCCGGAACGCACGACGACCTGTGATTCACCGGTGGCCAGGATCGCCGCCGCGTCGACATCGGAATCGCTGTCCGCCAGTACGATCCGGCCGGGATGTTCGCTCTGCGCCGACCGCACCAACCCCCACACCGCGCTACCGGCCAGATCTTCCACATCCTCGCCCGGCAAGGCGATCGCGCGACGCGTGACCACGATCAACGTGCTCGAAACGGGTTGTGCCAGCCAGGTTTGCACGGCTTCCAGCACTCGGTGGGTGCGGTGGTGGGCGTCGGCCACTACGTCACCGCACGGTGCACTCGCTTCCAGTACCACCGCAACCGCATCCGAGGCCGCGGCAGGTACGGCGGCAGCTTCCGACCGGGCATTCGAGCCGGGCACGACAGCAGCGCCCGTCGCATCCGGCACCGCGTTCGAGTCGTCGGCCGTGTGCTGCTCGAAGATGCTCCAGGCCAACGTCTTCACCGGCGGCTCAGGTTGCTCGGTCGCAGGTAGCTGCGACCACACCAGCTCGAACATGGTATCCGTACCGGCCCCGGACAGCGCCGTGGCACGCAATTCCCCGGCTGTCACCGGCTGCAGGGTCAGCGACCGCACCGACAACACCGGAAGTCCGGTCTCGTCGGCCGACTCCAACGACACGGCACCGGTACCGGCAGGGCTGAGGCGCACGCGCACGACATCGGCTCCGGCGGCGTGCAGGCTGATACCTTCCCAGGCGGACGGCAGCACGATGTCTCCCCCGTCCGAAGCGGCCATCACAGCGTGCAGCGCGGCATCGAGGATCACCGGGTGCACGCCGAAACCAGTTGTCCGGGTATCGGTTTCGACCGGAACGGCAACTTCGGCGAACAGTTCCGCGCCGCGTTGCCACACCGCCCGCAAACCGCGGAACGCCGGACCGTATTCATGACCCCGCGCGGTCAACCGCTCGTAGATGTCGGAGATGTCCAGCGCGGTCGCATCCACCGGAGGCCATGACGCGAGAACCGATCCCTCCGGCGCAAAGCCCGTGGGGCCCAACACGCCCTCGGCGTGCCGTACCCAGTGGGAATCCACACCGCGCCGCGAGTACACCGACACCGTTCGCCGTCCGGCTTCTCCGCCGGGGCCGACGGCGACCTGTACCTGGACCGCTCCCTCCTCGGGCAGGACCAGTGGCGCGCGCAGCGCCAATTCCTCGACCACGCCGCAACCGACCTGGTCACCGGCACGAACGACCAGTTCCACCACACCCGAACTCGGGAATACCGCCGCACCGGCCAGCACATGGTCGGCCAGCCACGGCTGTAGCGTCGGCGACAGCCGACCGGTCAGCACCACACCGCCGGTGTCGGGCTGTTCCACCACCGCGCCCAGCAGGCCGTGACCGGCCTCGTCCACACCGAACCGGCCCGCGTCACCGGCCGCGCCCGCACTCGGTAACCAGAACCGGCGTCGCTGAAAAGCATACGACGGCAATGGAATACGACGAGCACCCGATCCGGTGAACAGGCCGCCCCAGGAGGCTCCCGCTATCACCAGGCGGCCCAGACCGACCATCAGCGATTCCGGCTCCGAGCGTCCTTTGCGCAGAACGGGAATCGTCACGCCGGCGTCGGGGGACGACAGCGTCTGCTCGATCGCTGCCGCGAGCCCGCCGGCCGGCCCCACCTCGACGAATCGAGTCACGCCCGCCGACTCCAGGAAGCGCACGCTGTCGGCGAATCGTACCGTTTCCTGCACGTGCCGGGTCCAGTAGCCCGCCGAACCGAAATCCGAATCCGCGGGTGCCGCAGTGAGATTCGAGATGACAGGTAGCTCCGGCCGGGTGCCGGCAACGGTTTCGGCGATCGCGCCGAACTCGGCGAGGATCGGTTCCATCAACGGTGAATGGAACGCATGTGACACCGGCAGGCGGTGAATTCGGCGGCCCTGCTCGGCCCACCGATCCGCGACGGCGCGCACCGCCTGCTCGGCACCGGAGATCACCACCGATCGCGGGCCGTTGACGGCGGCGACGGCGACGCCGTCGACCAGCGACGATCTGATCTCGTCCGCGTCGGCCTGCACCGCGATCATCGCTCCGCCCGTCGGCAGCGCCTGCATCAGGCGCCCCCGCGCGACGACCAGCGCGGCCGCATCGGACAGGCTCAGCGCACCGGCCACATGGGCCGCGGCCAACTCGCCCACCGAATGCCCCAGCACGAAATCCGGTCGCAGCCCCCACTGGCCCAGCAGCCGGAACAGCGCAACCTCGACCGCGAACAACGCGGGCTGCGCGAATTCGGTGCTGTCCAGCAGCTCTTCGTCTCGGCCCCAGAGGATTTCGCGCAACGGCCGGTCCAGATATTTGTCCAGCACGTCGGTCACGTCGTCGAATGCCTCGGCGAACGCCGGGAAACCGGCATACAGCTCCGCGCCCATGCCCAGCCATTGCGCGCCTTGGCCGGGAAAGACGAATGCCGTCTTGCCCGCGAGGCCGGCACGGCCGCGCACGACATTCCGGCCGGGTTCGCCCTCGATCAGTTCGGTCAGGCCGTGGATCAGCTCGTCTCGGTCCGCGCCGACGACGACGGCCCGATGTTCGAACATCGACCGGCCCGCCAGGGAGAAGCCGATATCGGAAACGTCCGACTCCGGATAGCGACGCAGCTGCGCCAGCAACCGTTCCGCTTGTCCGCCAAGGGCTTCGGCAGATTTTCCGGACAGCGTCCACGGCACGACCGGCAGCCGCACGCGATCGGGTTCCGCATCCGATGCGGCGTCGGCG
>NZ_JCAJZQ010000006.1:0-463995 GCF_059510335.1 Nocardia sp. PLKS1-43
GGGGACCTGGGTGCTCGTGCTGGCGCTCGGGGTGGCGTGGGCGGGCACCCTGGTGGGCCTGATCTGCATCCGGCAATCGACGCTGTCGGTGACCGCGAAATTCCGTCTCGTATGGCTGACCGCTGCGGCGATCTGTATCGGCGCGATCGGGACGCAGGTGGCGGTGTCGGTCACGATGCTGGGTGTCGGACTGCCCAGCGGGGTGGTCCGCTACGACCTGATGCAGCGCGTCGCCGCACTCGTCGTGGCGCCGGTGGGGGTGCTGGCCGGACTCGTCATCGTGGGCGACGAGCGCAAACCCGTGCGCCTGGCGATCGGCGCGCTGGTCGCAGGCCTGTGCCTGGGGCTGATGAACTATCTGGGCCTGAACTCCCTCACGGTGCAGGGCACCACGACGATCAGCCCCGCGTTCATGGCCGGATGCACCGCGCTGTTGGTGCTGGGCGCCGCCGGACTCCTGTGGGCGACGCGGTGGCGCGTGACGACGGCTCTGGTCGGAGTCTCCGTGGTGTACGCGGGCGCGATCATCGGAATTCACTATCTCGGCCTGGCCGGCGTATCGGTCCACATCGATCCGGCCATGCCACAGCCCAGCGGGCGGGACCTGTTCACCATGTTCATCCCGATCTTCGTCGTCGCCACGATGTCGCTCGCGGTACCGATCACCGCGGTTCTGGTCGCACCGGACCGCACCGGCCGGTTGCAGCCCGAGGCACGCGCCAAGCGCGTCCCCAAGGGACCGCGTCGGCGCAGCATTCCCGCCCCCAACCGCACCGCCGAGACCACACGCACGCCCGAAACGGTCGGGTGAGCGGAGTCCCGCACGGTTCGCCGCAGCGGTAGTCGAACGAATCGGGCCGGATCGCCCCTGCGGGTAGGCGATCCGGCCCGAACTCGTCGAAACTCCGGCTACCGCTATACGTCTCCCTGTGCATGCAGCGTGTTGTACATCTGCACACCGCTGGCGACGCCGACCGGAATGCCCAACGTCGCGCCGCCGACGATCGCGCCGACACCGCCGACCGCGGAGGCACCGAGGATGCAGCCGCCGACGATGCCGAGCGGCGTACCGATGATGGTGGGCGAGGTGAGCACGCCGCCGGTGACGACACCGAGCGGACAGCCGACCAGCACACCGCCGACGCCGCCGACCATGGCGCCGACACCGGTGGCGAGACCGAACTGGGTGGCCGCGGTGCCCAGGGCGGAGTTGAAGTCCGCCTGCGGATCGTGGGCCGGGGCGTCGACCGGGTGCGGCGCGAGGACGGTCGCGCCGGCCTGATGGGTCGTCACCGCGTCCGTCCCGGCGGGCACGGTGACGGCGGCCTTGGGAGTCACCGGAAATGCCTTCTGCCCGTAGACCGTCGAGCCCTTCGCGTCGTTCAGCTGGATCTGGCCGCCCAGCGTGGTCAGCGTGCCGAACGGGGTGTTCAGCACGGTGGAGCGGTCGGTGGTGTTGCTGGTGTATTGCACACCTGGTGCGATCGGCACGCTCAGGGTGTGCGGATCGACAACGGGCGCGTCCACGCCGGGGGCGGCGGCCGAGGCGGTTCCGGTGGCCAGTGCGACCGCGGCGGTCGTCGCGAAGGTCGCGAGCGACACGGCGTACGTCATCTTCTTCATAGCGATCCCCATCAGGTCTTCCTCATACTGCGCGCCCCTCGGAAACCGGGAGCGCGGAGCCGTGGCGTGCGGCCCAGACAGAGAGTCGCGCCCGATGATTACGACGCTGTGACATCGGCCGTCAACAATTCGGCAAAATTACGGCAATCATGTTAAAAGGCCGCAAACTCGGACAAATGAGACACGGAGCAGGCAGTTCGCGTACCCCGCCCGGTATCGACGGATGGCGTGCGTCACTCGCATCCCGCGGATCGGCAGTGCCGCAACCGATGCCGAGCGCCGCGCGCGCCGGGCGAATTACAGTGGTCTCATGCATTCCCGCCCGGATGACGCCGAGGTGACCGAGGCGGCGCAGGCAGTCCCGGACCACGTGACCGTACTGCGCGATATCCAGACTCAGCTTCGCGGCCCCGACCTGGCCGGCTGGCCACAGCTGGGCACCGACGAGGATGGTCGGCACCGCTCCCTGGTGGACGCCGTGGCCGCGGCGTTGACGCAGATTTCCGAATTACGCACCGAGGTGGGCGATCTGGAAGCCACGATCGCGGAACTCGAGGAACAGGTGCGAGATCTGGCACAGCAACCGCGGTTGCCATGGCCGCTCTCACTGGCGGAAGGGCCGCTGGCGATGCTGGCCGAACAGGTCGCACGGCTGGAATCGCTGCTGCCCGAGCCACTCGGACGCGGTTGCGGACCGGAACATTCGTGAACTCGACGAGCGTGCCGGAAAACGTCCGGCGCGACTGCCCCCGAGAAATGGCGATGAGCGGGTTCCCAGGGATCTCCGAGGGAACCCGCCCTCCCGAATGAGGCTACCGGGCGAAGAGCACGAAAGCATCACTTCACGTGGACTTTTTCACATTCGAAAACCAACTGGCAGTTGGTAGTTCAGAGATCAGCTACTCCATGGCAATCGAGATCACGGACTCTCGTCAGCTCGAACCGATCCGATCGTTTGCCCGATGATCGCGGTATGCGGACAAATATCGTGAAACCGCCCAGCCGCAGCGTATCTCGCAACCGGCCCACCATCCGGAGGGATCGAGCAGCCCCGTCGCACCGCCGCGGCACCCGATACTCCGTGCCGTCGACACGCACCGGCACCAGATCCGGTGGGCTCGCCTTCCGAACAGCCCCGGGGGCTACGAGTATTCGATCTGGACATCCGCCGCTTCGGAACCGCCACCTCGGCTCACCGCCCCCTGCCCGCCGGCGCGGCGTCCGGGAGTACGTCGAAAACCGTGACGGCATCGAATGATTCGACCCGTCCGACCGCGACCGGACGACCGTGCGTTCATCCCCGTTGGCCGCGCCGGCCAGGAGGGCCGTGGGCGTGCGGCGCTCGGGCGGCGAAGTGATCGCGACCCATTTCGACAATGATTTTCATTTACCGGCCGGCCGCGCTACAGTGTTCCTTGTCCACGCGGAACGCCCACCGCGCGGCCGTTTATGGCTCGCCATACAGCACTACAGCGGCCGGAGCGCGACGCCGGTCCGGTACGATTACGCAATCGGGATGCTACCGATGGCCGCCCACGTGGATATCCGCGGAAGTTCGGCCTTTCCCGAGTACGTGTGCGCGAGCTGGCCCATCACGGGGAGCTGCCGGGTGTGCACAAATCGAGCTGGTAGACCACCCGGATCTCGCGCAACCACGTAGGGCCCAGAGCTCATGCCGAGGAAGGATACTGATATGGCTGTCAAGCGAGCACCGTCCAAGAAGGTCCGGGCCGAGCAGGCGCGGCGCCCGAAGAAGAATCCCCTGATCGCCGCGGGCGTCGAGGTGGTCGACTACAAGGACGTGAATCTGCTGCGCACGTTCATCTCCGACCGGGGCAAGATCCGCAGCCGCCGCGTCACCGGCCTGACCCCGCAGCAGCAGCGGCAGGTCGCCGTCGCGGTGAAGAACGCCCGCGAGATGGCCCTGTTGCCGTTCACCAGTCGCTGACCGCCACTCGGTCGAGCGTGAGAGCCCCGGTACGCCACCGGGGCTCTCCGCGTTCCGCGTCCGCCCGCGCACGCCGTCGGGCGGGCCGCACGTCACGAACCGCGGCGGCATCGCCACTAGGGTGTGGCGCATGAAGGCGAATTCGGGACCGCGCCGCGCCGGCGCGGCCGCCGCAACCCTGCTGGCGCTACTGGCTGCCGGTTGCGGACAGGCGAACGATGGTGGCACACAGTCGAATACGACCACGAGCACGTCCGCGGGGCCGAGCACCCCGACCGAACAGGCCACACCCGACCCAGGACGCACGTTCACCGCGAATCCCGCGATCGTCAATGCCCACCCGATGACCTTCGACAGCTGGAGCCCGCTCGCCGCCGATCGGATCGCGGTGAACTTCCAGATCGGATCGCCGGACTGTTTCGGTGTCGATGCCACCGCCACCGAGACCTCCAGCACCGTCACCATCGCACTGCGCTCCGGCCGCCTGCCGGAGGCGCAGGGCCGCATGTGCACCATGATCGCGGTATTCGGCACCCTCGGCATTCAACTGAAGCAACCTCTGGGCAATCGAAAGGTTCTCAGCGCCGAATAAATCTCGGCTAATGTGATGTCGATCACAATATCTATTGACCAGCAGTTATAGCAAGAACATCTGAAGCGGTAGCACTTCGGAAGTGATACGTTGCGTGACATAAGCGTTACGTAGAGAAACTCCAGGCCGTACAACATCCACAGAGCACTCATGTCACGCACTTCCCTGACGCGACGCATCCGTCGAGCTACTCCGAATTCCCGTCCCGCACAAGGGAAACCCCAGACCGATTCCCGGCGTCCGCCGGGATGACGAAACCCGGGACCCGGGATGTACACGGCCCGGTGCCTGGATGAAAAGAGACCCTGCGCGGGAACCGCAGCCCCGCGCAGGGTCTCTTGTATTCTCGGTCTCCGCTTCGCTCCGGCGGGCCGGCCTCGGCCGAACGCCATCACCACGCGACCCGGCCGCGAGTTGGGCGGTTTACCCACTCTCGCAGCGGGTTTCAGGTCTCCGGGCTGGGCCTTGTCGTCAGTGGGCGAAGTGGCGGGCGCCGGTGAGGTACATGGTGACGCCCGCCTCGCGGCACGCGTCGATGGTCAACTGGTCGCGGACCGATCCACCCGGTTGCACAATGGCTTTCACGCCGGCCGCGATGAGTTGCTGGGGACCGTCGGGGAAGGGGAAGTAGGCGTCCGAGGCCGCCACCGAGCCCTTGGCTCGGTCGTCGGCGCGCAGGACCGCCAAGTGGACGGCATCGACCCGGTTGACCTGGCCCATGCCAACCCCCACGGAGGCGCCGTCGTGGGCCAGCAGGATCGCGTTCGACTTCACCGCACGGCAGGAGCGCCAGGCGAATTCGAGATCGGCGAGCGTGGCCGCGTCGGCGGCCTCGCCGGAGACCAGCGTCCAGTTGGCCGGATCGTCGCCCTCGGCGTCGACGATGTCGCGCTGCTGCAACAACGCCCCGCCACTGATCGGGCGCAGTTCCACACCACCGCGGACCGGCTGTTCGGCGACCAGAATGCGCACATTCTTCTTGCGCTGCAACACCTCCACCGCGCCGTCGGCGTAGCCGGGCGCGACGATCACCTCGGTGAAGATCTCCGCCACCTGCTCGGCCATCTCGACGGTCACCTCGCGATTGGCCGCGATCACACCGCCGAACGCGCTCACCGGATCGCAGGCGTGCGCCTTGCGATGCGCCTGCGCGATGTCCTCGCCGACCGCGATCCCGCACGGATTGGCGTGTTTGACCACCGCCACGGCGGGCGCGGCGTGGTCCCAGGCGGCCCGCCACGCGGCATCGGCGTCGGTGTAGTTGTTGTACGACATCTCCTTGCCGTGCAACTGCTTCGCCTGCGCCAAGCCGGCGGCGCCGGCCGCATCGGTGTACAGCGCGGCGGCCTGGTGCGGATTCTCGCCGTAGCGCAGCACCGATTCGCGGGTCCAGGTCGCACCCAGCCAGGTCGGGAAGCGCACCGCGGCAACCGAATCCGGCTCGGCCGACCCCTCGGGCGCTGAACCCTGTTCCGCGGTCAGCACATTCGTCATCCAGCTCGCCACCGCGACGTCGTAGCCAGCGGTGTGCTGAAATGCCTTGGCCGCCAGCTCGGTTCGTTCCGCGAGGGTGAATCCGCCCGAACGCACCGCCTCGAGTACGCGGTCGTAGTCGGCGACGTCCACCACCACGCCCACCGACGGGTGGTTCTTCGCCGCGGCACGCACCATCGACGGGCCGCCGATATCGATCTGCTCCACGCACTCGTCCGGGCTCGCGCCACTGGCCACGGTCTCGGTGAACGGGTACAGGTTCACCACCACCAGACCGAACGCCTCCACACCGAGTTCGACCAGCTGGTCGGCGTGCTCCTGCTTGCGCAGATCGGCCAGGATCCCGGCGTGCACCCGCGGATGCAGCGTCTTGACCCGGCCGTCCAGGGTCTCCGGGAAGCCGGTCAGATCCTCGACCTTCGTCACCGGAACGCCCGCATCGGCGATCCGCGACGCGGTCGAACCGGTCGACACCAACTCCACCCCGGCCGCGTGCAGCCCGGTGGCCAACTCGACGAGTCCGGTCTTGTCGTAGACGCTCACCAGCGCCCGGGTGATCGGCCTGCGGTCGGCCTCATTCGCGGGTCGTTCGCTGCGTTCACTCACCGGAGTACTCGCTCATCTGGGATAACTGCCTTTCGTCCATCGGAGACAATGCCTCGCGTCGCGACGGCGGCGACGACCTGCGCCAGCAACCGCCGTTCGACGACCTTGATCCGCTCGTGCAGGGTGTCCTCGTCGTCCTCGGGCAGCACCTCGACCGCCTCCTGCGTGAGGATCGGCCCGGTATCGACGCCCGCGTCGACCAGATGCACGGTCGAGCCGGTGACCCGCACCCCGTACGCGAGTGCGTCGCGCACGGCGTGCGCGCCCGGGAACGAGGGCAGCAGCGCCGGATGGGTGTTGATGATCCGGCCGCCGAAGCGGGACAGGAAAGCCGGGCCCAGGATCTTCATGAAACCGGCCGAGACCACCAGATCCGGCGTGTAGGCGGCGACCGCCTCGGTCAGCGCGGCGTCCCAGGAGTCGCGGTCGGGGTACTCGCCCAGCGCGACACGGAAATGCGGAATTCCGGCGGCGTCCGCGTGATCGGTTGCGGCACAAGCGCGATCGACACCGACGGCGGCGACGCGGGCGGGATAACCCGGTTCGGCGGCGGCCTCGAGCAGCGAACGCAGCAACGATCCGGTACCCGAGGCGAGCACGACGACGGTCGCGGGCAAGGCCGCGGGCACCAACTGGGCGGGCGGAGTCGTCAGCGCTCTACTCCCTGTGCGTCGAGACTGCAGGATTTGCGGCGGATGCGAGGACCGCCGCTCTAGAGCCTAGCTACCGTCCCACCGCCGGCTGTCCGGCAGGTCCGTCTCCACCACCTCGGCGTCCAGAATCTCGTCGGGATCCACGGCGGGTTCGAGGGCGGCCTGCTCCTCGACGAGTTCACCGTCGATCTCCTCGACGCCCGGATCGCCGCGCCCCGCGCGGCGGTCGTAGTCGAGTTCGTCGTAGCCGCTGTCGTAGTCCTGACCGTGGTAGCCGTCCTGACCGTGGTAGCCGCTGTCGGCATGCCCCTGGTCGAGATAGCGGCGCTCGTGCTCGTAGTCGCCGGACTCGTAATCGTCCCGCTCGTAATGGCCGGCCTCGGCGTACTCCGGGTAATACCCGTCCTCGCGATACTCCTCGTCCGCGTAGCCCGCGTCCGCGTATTCGTGTTCGTCGACGAGTTCCGCGGCCGGGACGCCCAGGAACCAGCGCGAGCCGACCAGACCGAGGTATCCGGCGACCGCGAACCAGGCGAAAGCCCAGCCGGCGAACAGGAATACGCCCGTCCCGATCGCGCCGAACGAACCCACCTCGCCACCGGCGATCCCGCCGAGCACACTGAGAATCACCGCACCGACCGCCGCCGCGGTCAGCGTCGCCCACGGCCGCAGCGGCTGGTCGTAGGTGCCCCGCGCGCAGTCCCGCCCGGCCAGCAGGCCCACCGCGGCGGGCACGGCCAGTACCACCGGCCACCATCCGGCCGCCGGACCGGTCGGCACCGCGGCCAGGACGGGCAGTGCGGGAACCGGCGCACCCGAGACCGAGAACACGCTCAGCCCGCCGACGCCGATGTGCACACGCGCACCGACCAGCAGACCCGTCGCGCCGACGACCGTATTCGGCAGGTAGGCCAGCGACAGCACCGACAGGCCGAGCGCCCCGCCGATATTGCCCGACGCGCGGTAGGTCTCACCGATCCGGGACCAGTGCAACAGGAAGGACAGCAGCGTGAGCACCGCCGCGCACAGCAGCAGCCGCCGCACCGTGCGCACCGCGATCCGGACCGCGGACTCCACCCACAGCGGGATTCGCGCGATCACCCTGTCGCGCAGCGGGTTGGGCCGCGCGGCCAGCCCGGCCAGGGCCGCCGCCAGATGCAATCCGCCCACCCAGGCGAAGGCGGCCAGGGCCTGCGGCGCTTGCAGCGCGACCACCGACGCCGCATCCTCGGCCACCGCGAGGCATACCGCGGTGACCAGCAGCGGTCCGGCCAGCGCGGCGCCCAGTATCCAGCCCAGGTCCGCCCGGGAGGAGCGCGGTTCCACGGCGCGGGCACAGTCTCGGGCGGTCAGCCACAGCACCGCCCCCGTCGGAACCAGCGGCAACAGACTCAACGTCGTCCGGCCGATCACCAGCGGAACCTGGTGTACCGCAAGCCAACCCGCGGCGATAGCCCCCGAGGCCCCGGTCATCGGGCTCCCCGCGGCGAACAGCGTCACCAGGACCAGGGCCACGATCACCACGATGGTGTAGCTGGTCGCCCGCGCGGCGACGATGAGCAGCACCCGAGCCCGATCCGGGCTCAGCGACAGGAACAGATTGTCCTCGGGCCCGTGCCCCGGGCGCCGCGCGCCCTCCTCACGCGGCGGGCGCGCGTCGCGGGGATCCCACCGGACGGGAGAAGCTTTCACGGTCGGACTCCCCCGCGACGTCCGGCATTCGATGCGACAGTCACGACTTCCCCTCACGACGGGTCGGCGCGCTCGCTTTCACCGCGGCGCTCCCTCACGACACCCCAGGGTGACAGCTTCCATCGCATCGGCGAGTCAGGCGCGCCGACACGCGCGCGACTCGCCGTCATCGATCATCACGCCACTCATGCTCGGGTTCGTCCGGCGAACGGGCGGTTACAACAGGTCACGAAATTCGTCGGCGCCGATGCCGGCTCGACGCGGAAAATGGCCGAGAGCATGCCCGGCTCGACCGGCTTGCGTAGCGGCACCGTTACGCCGGGTGCCGTTCGGCCGCCTCGAGATCGCGTGAGTTCCCTTGGTGCCCAGGCGAACATGCCAGCCTTCTCCACCACCTCGACCGGTCGGCGACGGATACTCCGAGAGCCGAGTCACGCCACTTTCACGAACACGGGAGCGGTGATCGGGTGCGCTGAGATCGCCGCACGCTCCTGCGAAGTCGCGTATTCCAAATACAGCTCGGCTGCTTCGCGCACATTTGCGAGCGCCTCCTCGACGGTGTCGCCCTGACTGATCGCGCCAGGCAGCTCCGCGATTCGCGCGGTGAAACCACCCTCCGAGTCCGGCGTCAGCACCGCCGTGAGGTAAACCGACTCCGTCATGCGGACAAGATTACCTATCGTGCGCCGCTCGTCCATACGTGCTCCACCGGCACTGGATTGGATCGGCGGACACTCCGGAGCGAGCGGCGACGGCGATACAGCTACTTCTTGTCGTCCTCGCCGGGACGGAACGCGGTGGTGGGGTCCGCGGCCGGGTTCGCCGGGCGTTCCTCACCGAAGGGGTTTGCCGGCTTGGCCGTGCTCGCCGACTGGCCGGACTGACCGGCCGCGCCGCCTTGACCGGCCTGCTGCTGAGCGAAGTTCAGCGAGCCGTACTGCGGCTGCTGACCACCGGCCGCCTCGCCACCCGCATTCGAGCCGGACGGCTGCTGTTGTTGTTGCTGCTGAGCGGCGTATCCGCCCGCCTGCTGACCGTACTGCTGCTGACCGTACTGCTGCTGACCGTACGGCGACTGCGCCTGCTGCTGACCGTATTGCGGGTACTGCTGGCCGTAGGGCGACTGGGCCGACTGACCGTAACCGGGCTGCTGACCGTACTGACCGTAGGACGGCTGGCTCTGTCCCGGCTGCGACTGCGCCTGCTGACCGTACTGGCCCGGCTGCGCCTGGCCATACCCCTGCTGACCGTAGCCCGGCGTACCATAACCCCCCGGAACAGCCTGTGGCGCAGCCGGTTTCGGCGCGGGCACGGACAGGATGCCGCTCTCGAAAAGCACCACGACAACCGCCGCGGCGGTCTGCACGAGCGCCAGGAAGAGCACCACCCAGGCGCCCCAGCCCACACTGACCCCGTCGGGCACCTTGATCACGACGAAAATCAGGCCGATGAACCCGGCCGCGGTGACCGCCGCCGCGGCGCCGCTCCAGTTCTGCTTGGGCAACAGCGACAGACCCGCCAGCAGACCGCCGGCCAGGAGCACGATCAACACCGACACGGCGAACGAGAAGAAGAAATCGCTGCTGGTCGCGGGTGTCTGCAAACCCTCGCCGAGGTCGTGACTGCTGGTGGAGACGAACGGCGCGAAACCCAGCAGGAAGTTGATGACGCCGAGCACGGCGGCTCCGGCGGTGAGATAGAACGGCAGCCCAATGGCACTCGATCCCGGGCCGCCCGCTTTGCTGCTGGTAGCGCCGCCGGGCTGCTGCGCGAAACCGGGCGCGGAGGAGGGTGGCGTCGGCGCGGGTGCGTTGTACCCGGAGCCCCCGGACGGGTATGACATGTCGTCGTCTCCTTATCGAGTCCTTCGTAGTCAAGATTGGATGCCCTCTTGACGCTACTGCACGAAAGCGCCCGGGTCACGGCCACCGCAAACCGCGCAGCAGGCCGGATTGCGCGCCCGATGAACCAGGTGAACTGGCGAATCGTGCCAGAGGGAGGAGAAAAAGGAGGTTTGCCGTGAATCTTTCGGAAATGTTCTGCACAGTGGTTCGCACCCTCGGGCTGTGCCACGTATTCCCAGTACCGTGAACACACCCCGATGAATGACGAAGGCCGCCACCCGAATTCGGGTGGCGGCCTTCCTTGCGACTACCGGCTCAGGCCTCGACGCTGGCCTTCTCCAGGATCTCCCGGGCCAGCGCGGCGGTCTCGGACGGCGTCTTGCCGACCTTGACGCCCGCGGCCTCGAGGGCCTCCTTCTTCGCGGCGGCGGTTCCGGCCGAACCGGAGACGATCGCGCCCGCGTGCCCCATGGTCTTGCCCTCGGGTGCGGTGAAGCCCGCGACGTAGCCGACGACCGGCTTGGTGACGTTGGCCTTGATGTAGGCCGCGGCGCGCTCCTCGGCGTCGCCGCCGATCTCGCCGATCATCACGATGACCTTGGTCTCGGGATCCTTCTCGAACGCCTCGATGGCGTCGATGTGGGTGGTGCCGATGACCGGGTCGCCGCCGATGCCGATGGCGGTGGAGAAGCCGAAGTCGCGCAGCTCGTACATCATCTGGTAGGTCAGGGTGCCGGACTTGGAGACCAGACCGATCGGGCCCTTGCCGGTGATGTTGTTCGGCGTGATGCCGACCAGCGACTCACCCGGGGTGATGATGCCGGGGCAGTTCGGGCCGATGATCCGGGTCTTGCCGCCCTTCTCGACGTTGTAGGCCCACGCGTACGCGGTGTCCTGCACCGGGATGCCCTCGGTGATGACCACCAGCAGCGGGATCTGCGCGTCGATGGCCTCGATGATGGCGTCCTTGGAGAACGCCGGGGGCACGAACGCGATCGAGGTGTCCGCGCCAGTCTTCTCGATCGCCTCGGCGACGGATCCGAACACCGGCAGCTCGACGTCGTTGCCGTCCTTGTCGACGTGCTTGACAGTGGTGCCAGCCTTGCGCGCGTTGACGCCGCCGACCACGTTGGTCCCGGCCTTCAGCATCAGAGCGGTGTGCTTGGTGCCCTCACCACCGGTGATGCCCTGGACGATGACCTTGTTGTCCTTGTTGAGGAAGATAGACATGTGCCCTGATTCCTTTACTTGGCCGAGCCGTTTGAAGAGGAGGCCAGTTCGGCCGCTTTATCCGCGCCTTCGTCCATTGTCTGCGCGAGCGTCACCAGCGGGTGGTTGGCCTCGGCGAGAATCCGCCGGCCCTCGTCGACGTTGTTGCCGTCCAGACGGACGACCAGCGGCTTGTTGGCCTCGTCGCCCAGGATCTCCAGCGCCTTGACGATGCCGTTGGCGACCGCGTCACACGCGGTGATACCACCGAAGACGTTGACGAACACGCTCTTCACCTGCGCGTCGTTCAGGATGACGTCCAGGCCGTTGGCCATCACCGCGGCCGAGGCGCCGCCGCCGATGTCCAGGAAGTTGGCGGGCTTGACGCCGTTGTGCTTCTCACCGGCGTAGGCGACCACGTCCAGGGTCGACATGACCAGGCCGGCGCCGTTGCCGATGATGCCGACCTCGCCGTCCAGCTTGACGTAGTTGAGGTCGTTCTCCTTGGCCTTGAGCTCGAGCGGATCGGTCGCGTCCTTGTCCGCGAACTCGGCGTGCTCGGCGTGCCGGAACTCGGCGTTCTCGTCGAGGGTGACCTTGCCGTCCAGGGCCAGGATCTCGTTCTCGGGCGTGCGCACCAGCGGGTTCACCTCGACCAGGGTCGCGTCCTCGCCGATGAACACCTCCCACAGCTTCTGGATGGTCACGGCGGCGGCGTCCAGGACATCCGCGGGCAGGTGGCCCTGCTCGGCGATCGAGCGCGCGAAGGCCAGGTCCACGCCCTTGACGGCGTCGACCGGCACCTTGGCCAGGCGGTCCGGCTTGGTGGCGGCGACCTCTTCGATCTCCATGCCGCCCTCGACCGAGCACATGGCCAGGTAGGTGCGGTTCGAGCGGTCCAGCAGGAAGGAGATGTAGTACTCCTCCGCGATGTCCTTGGCCTCGGCGACCAGGATCTTCTTGGTGATGTGACCCTTGATGTCCAGGCCCAGGATGTTCTGAGCGTGCGTGAAGGCGTCCTCGGGCGTCGCGGCGTACTTCACGCCACCGGCCTTACCACGGCCACCGACCTTGACCTGGGACTTGATCATGACCGGCTTGCCGATTTCGGTCGCGATCGCACGCGCATCCTCGGCCGAGTCCGTGACCCGGCCTTCCGACGAAGGCACTCCGTGCTTCACGAAGAGCTCCTTCGCCTGATATTCGAAGAGATCCATGTACTCACCGTCTCGTCTGCGTTGTGGTGACAACGACTTTGTTGGCGTCCCGTCGTTCCAGGGCGGGTCGGATCGGACTCTAATCACTCGCGAGCACGGGAAATCAGCCGCATACAGCCTAAGTGGCACAGGTCACCGGCCCGTACCCGGGAGGGGAAAACCGCTGGCCACCCCTACTCGCGAGTAGGTTGCCGCGGCGACGGCGGGACCAGGGTTCGAGCATTCCGCGCGACCGAAATTACTACGCGTCGTCGTAATGAAAAGGCCGAATACCCGCCGCAATACCGAACATGTTATTCCCGGAAATTCTTGTGATGAATCTCACAAGCGGACGGAGATGCGCTGGAGCGCTTGCCGGGTCGCAATCGTTTCGTTACCGTCGATGCGACCGATGTCACAACGAGGTCACAAGACCGGCATGAACGAGGACGTCCGACGCGGTAGTCTCTGTACTCCCGACCGGGCTTTCCCCGGACGACCACATCCGCCGCTGACGGGCACAACAGGAGGACGGCAGGCTTGTTGCAGCACAGCGCTCCGCAGGTGAAGAGCCGCGCCGCAGGCGACCCGTCGACCGCCCGGGCACTCCGCCACCGCAGTCCCCGTGAGCATTTCGAAAATCCGTCCTTACCGCAGATCCATGTCGGCCTGCACTTCATCGAGGCTCGGTAATGAGTGGCGATCCGTTTCAGCCGGGACATCGCGCCCCGTCCGCATTGCGTTACCGCCGCGAAGGCGACGGTCTGAGCAACCTCGGCGATACCGCCTCGTTCGGCGGGTACGCCGGGCCCGCGCGCCGCGCCGACAGTTGGGCGGGCGGCACCTCGGCGGCCACCTGGAACGTACCCGTCGGCGATACGTGGAACACGCCCTCGGATGTGTGGGCCGACCCCGAGCCCGACGAATGGCAGCAGACCCCCGAATACCACTGGGGGGAGCAGACTTCCGAGGACGCCCAGTGGGACGCCTGGGGCTCGGACGAGCCCTCGGCGGTCGAGCCGGCCGACTACGACCAGCCCGACGAGCCGTATCACCCGATCTCTCGCGGCACGCGCGGCAACGGCGGTCACCGGTCCGCTCGCGTCCCCGGCGCGCACCGGATGCCCGTTCCGCCCGCGGCGCTCAAGGGCCGCGCGGCCGTCGTCGCGGTCGCGGCGGGCGCGGTCGTCGCGGCCGGTCAGACCGGTGCGCAGCATGTCGGCAGCCAGCGTCCCGCCACCGCCGACGCGCCCACGACCGGTGAGATCCGTCAGGTCGCGGCCTCCACGCCCACCAACGGCTCCGCGACTTCGAGTCAGTCGCCGCAGGTGCTCGACGCCGCGCCGGTGACCGACATCAGCCAGTTCCAGGATGTGCTGCACCACGGGCAGCAGTTCGCCGAAAGCCTTGCCGCCCAGGCCGCCGCCAAACTCCGGCCGGTCTTCGTGAAGTTCGCCAGCGGCACCTTCACCTCCGGGTACGGCACCCGCTGGGGCGTACTGCACCCGGGCGTCGACATCGCGGGCCCGATCGGCACACCGATCTACGCGGTCATGGACGGCACCGTCATCGATGCCGGGCCGGCCTCGGGCTTCGGCATGTGGGTGCGACTACGTCACGAGGACGGCACCATCACCGTCTACGGGCACGTCAACACCACCACGGTGTCGGTGGGCCAGCACGTCATGGCGGGCGATCAGATCGCCACCATCGGCAACCGGGGCTTCTCCACCGGCCCGCACTGCCACTTCGAGGTCTGGCTGCACGGAACCGACCGCATCGACCCACTGCCTTGGCTCGCCAGCCGCGGGATTTCCCTGGGGCCCGAGGAAGACTGAATTTTTGGCCTCCGCTCCGGCGGGTTTTCGGCGCTGTAAGGCTCGTCGTTCAGCCCACGAGACTCGGCCTTCGGCCATGCGCTTCGAGGGCTGAACGGTGAGCCGGCGCTGAAAACCGTTTGGGGCTGCTAGTTATTGAGCCTTTCGCTTCACTGGCGCATTCCCGCGGAACGGAGACGGAGACGCTTCGCCGCTGGGCGCGATCGGGCTGGTGCGGGCGGAGGTATCCACCGGCAGCCGGTTCGCGTGTGGCGAAGTCTCTGTGCGGCAACCCCTTACAGTTTGACCAGGACTCCTCCGCTGTATTGCGGGATGAGGCGGATCTTGCCCGCGGTGCCGAAGTCGATGGTGACGCTGGCGATGGGGCCGGTGCCTTCGGCGGCGATTACCCGGCCCAGGCCGTATTTGTCGTGGTTGACCCGGTCGCCCACGGCCAGCACCAGATTCGTGTTGCCGCGCTTGGCGCTGCCAGGGGCGGGGCGGCGGTCGCCGGCGCGGATGCCGGGGCGGTCGGACCAGCCGTCGCCTCGGGTCCAGTCGCGTTCCAGGCCCTCGCTCTCACCGCGTCGGCGCATGCCGCGGGCGCCGGGCGAGTTGGCCGGTTCCAGCCGCTGCCAGTCCATCAGATGCCCCGGAATCTCCTGGAGGAAGCGGGATTCCGGATTCGACACCGGCTGTCCCCAGCCGCTGCGGACCACCGCGCGGGTCAGGTACAGGCGACGGCGGGCACGGGTGATGCCGACGTAGGCGAGGCGGCGTTCCTCGGCCAGTTCGGTCGGATCGCCCAGGGCGCGCATATGCGGGAACTGGCCGTCCTCCCAGCCGGTGACGAAGACGACCGGGAATTCCAGCCCCTTGGCCGTGTGCAAAGTCATCATCGTGACCACACCGGCGCCCTCGTCGGGGATCTGATCGGTATCGGCCACCAGAGACACCCGCTCGAGAAACGCGGCCAGCGAACCCGGATCGGGCTCACCCTCGGCGGCCTCGGGCAGCAGCCCCTCCGCGCGGGCGGCCTCCAGGTTGTTACGCGCCTCGGAGCTGAATTCACGTGCGACGCTGACCAATTCGTTGAGGTTGTCCAGGCGGGCGCCGTCCTGCGGATCATCGGACGCCTCGAGTTCGGCCCGATATCCGGAACGGTCCAGCACCGCCTCGACCACGGTGCCCACATCCGGAAAATCCAGATCCTCCTGCACACCGGCCGCGCGGATCTCGTCCAGCAGATCCAGGAATCCCGCGATGGCGCGCTGGGCCCGGGTATTGAGCAGGGCCACCTTGCCGTCGGCGGCATCGCGCAGGGCTTGGCCGAAACCGATGCCGCGCTGTTCGGAATGCACGGCCACACACGCCTCGGCACGATCACCGATACCGCGCCGCGGGGTGTTCAGGATGCGGCGCAGGCTCACCGCGTCCTCCGGATTCTCCAGCACACGCAGGTAGGCGACGATATCGCGCACCTCCTTGCGCTCGTAGAAGCGGACGCCGCCGACCACCTTGTACGGCAGTCCCATCCGGATGAAGATCTCTTCCAGCGCACGGGAATTGTTGTTGGTGCGGTAGAAGACCGCAACGTCGCCGTAGTTGTAATCGCCCTGGTCGACCAGGCGATCGATCTCGCGCGCGACGAAGGACGCCTCGTCGTGCTCGTTGTCCGCGACGTAGCCGACGATCAGGTCGCCCTCGCCCGAATCGGTCCACAACTTCTTCTCGCGCCGGCCCTCGTTGCGCGCGATGACCGCGTTCGCCGCGGACAAGATGTGCTGGGTGGAGCGGTAGTTCTGTTCCAGCAGAATGGTTTCCGCGTCCGGGAAATCGCGCTCGAACTCCTCGATGTTGCGGATGGTCGCGCCGCGGAAGGCATAGATCGACTGGTCGGCATCGCCCACCACGCACAGCTCACTCGGCGGCACCGCATCCTCGCGCCGAGCCGGGGTGAACTCCGGATCCGCCGCTGCCGCACCGGCATCCGCATCGTCCGCCTCGGTGGCCGCGCCCGCAGCGTGATGGCCGACCAGCTCGCGGACCAGGACGTACTGGGCGTGGTTGGTGTCCTGGTACTCGTCCACCAGCACGTGCCGGAACCGGCGGCGGTAGTACTCGGCCACCTGCGGATGACGTTGCAGCAGGGCGACCGTCTCGCCGATCAGATCGTCGAAGTCCATCGCGTTGGCCCCGCGCAGCCGGCGCTGATATTCGGTGTACACCTGAGCGACGATGCGGGGCAGCTGACTCTCGTCGGCTTCCGCATCGATCGCGGCCTTCTCCGGGTCGATCAGCTCGTTCTTGAGATTGGAGATGGCGGTCGCGAGCAGGCGCGGGGTGTACTTCTTCGCGTCCAGTTCCAGATCGCGGCCGATCATCGCGAGCAACCGGCGCGAATCGTCGGCGTCGTAGATGGAGAAGTTGGTGTTCCGGCCGGGCAGCAGCGCGGCCTGGGTGCGCAGGATGCGCACACAGCTGGAGTGGAACGTGGACACCCACATACTCGCCGCGCGCGGGCCGACCAGCCCGGCCACCCGCTCGCGCATCTCGGCGGCGGCCTTGTTGGTGAAGGTGATCGCCAGGATCTGGCCCGGGGTGACGCCGCGGGCGGCCAGCAGATACGCGATGCGGCGAGTCAGCACGGCGGTCTTGCCCGACCCCGCGCCGGCGACGATCAGCAGCGGTGTGCCACTGTGCACCACCGCCGCGCGCTGCTGCGGATTCAGGCCCTCGAGTAGCCGCTCGACCGCCCCCGCCGCCGCATCGTGCGAGGGGCCCGCCGCCTGCCCCGCATCTTCCGCCTGCCCCGTCCGCGCGTGCGGACGCCTCTTGTCAGCCACCGTGGTCTCCATCGCTCTCCCACGCTACCGGCGAGCACCGACAAGGTTGTAGCCCTGTACCCAGCATGGCAGACTGACCACATGTCCAGTGCTCGCGCAACCACTGCAGCCCGGCCGACCGCCGTCCACCCCGGTCGCCGATTTCGCATTTGAGCGCATGGGTGTCGAAGGGGGGAATATATGGCCCACCGGGCCTGATTCACGGTGAAAGAACCCATCGGTAACGGCCAGTGGCCGCCCGCCGATCGAAGTTCTGACACGAGGAGAAGAAGTATGAGCACCTCAACGACGACGACCGGGTCCGATGCCGCGCTGCCCAGCAGCGAGGCGGAGATCGACAAGCTCCGCAAGGAGATCGACCGCCTCGACGCGGAGATCCTGGCCGCGATCAAACGCCGCACCGAGATTTCGCGCATCATCGGCCGCACTCGCATGGCCAACGGCGGCACGCGGCTGGTCCACTCCCGCGAGATGAAGGTCCTCGAGCGTTTCAGCGAGCTGGGCCAAGAGGGTCATACGCTCGCCATGCTGCTGTTGCGCCTGGGTCGCGGCCGACTCGGCCGCTGACGCACGATCAGCCGAGACAGGTTCGGCCACAGCGCTTTCGCACCGAACCGCCCCGGGCACCGGTCCCGGGGCGGTTTTCGCTGTCCGGCCACCTTCGGCCCGCCTGCTACTGCAGCGCGATGTACTTCGTCGACAGATACTCCTCGATGCCCTCGGTGCCGCCCTCGCGGCCGAAGCCCGATGCCTTCACCCCGCCGAAGGGCGCGGCCGGGTCGGAGATGACGCCCCGGTTGATCCCGACCATGCCGCTCTCCAGCCCCTCGGCGACGCGCAGCGCGCGGTCCAGATCACGGGTGTAGACGTAGGCGACCAGGCCGAATTCGGTGTCGTTGGCGGCGGCCAGCCCCTGCTCCTCGGTATCGAAGCCGATGATCGGCGCGACCGGTCCGAACACCTCCTCGCTCAGGATGCGGGCATCCGAGGGCACATCGACCAGCACGGTGGCCGGATAGAAGTAACCGGGACCGCCGGGCGCCTTGCCGCCGGTGCGCACCTGCGCCCCCTTGGACACCGCGTCGTCGACCAGTTCGCCGACCGTGTCGAGCTGGTCGGCGTTGATCAGCGGTCCCAGCGTGGTGTCCGGATCGGCGCCCGGTCCCAGCGTGACCTTCTGGACCGCGGTGACGAACTTCTGGGTGAACTCCTCGATCACCGAGTTGTGCACGTGGAAACGGTTGGCCGCGGTGCACGCCTCACCGCCGTTGCGGAGTTTGGCCAGCATCGCGCCCTCGACCGCCGCGTCGATGTCGGCATCGTCGAACACCACGAACGGGGCGTTGCCCCCGAGTTCCATCGAGGTGCGCAGCAGGCCGTGCGCGGAGGACTCCACCAGCTTCCGGCCGACCTCGGTCGATCCGGTGAAGGTGAGCTTGCGCAGGCGCGGATCGTTGATCAGCGGTGCGGTCACCGCGCCGGAACGACGACTGGTGATCACCGACAGCACACCGTCGGGCAGGCCCGCGTCGCGACACAGCTGCGCCAGCAGCAGCATGGTCAGCGGAGTGGCCGAGGCCGGTTTGACGATCATCGTGCAGCCCGCCGCCAGCGCGGGGCCGATCTTGCGAGTTCCCATGGCCAGCGGGAAGTTCCACGGCGTGATCGCCAGACACGGCCCGACCGGCTGCTTGTGCACCACGATGCGGCCGGTGCCGGTCGGCGCGGTCTGGTAGCGGCCGTGGATGCGCACGGCTTCCTCGCTGAACCAGCGGAAGAATTCCGCGCCGTAGCGCACCTCGTTGCGGCTCTCGGGCAACGCCTTGCCCATTTCCAGGGTCATCAGCAGCGCGAAATCCTCGGTGCGCTCGATGATCCGCTCGTAGACCGCGCGCAGGATCTCACCGCGCTGCCGGGCCGGCGTGGCGGCCCACTCGTCCTGCACCGCGACCGCGGCGTCGAGGGCGCGCACGGCGTCCTCCGGGGTTGCGTCGGCCACCTCGGCGAGAGTTTCGCCGGTCGCCGGATTCTCGACCGGGAAGGTGGCGCCACCGGTGGCATCGACCGGGCCACCGATCCAGAGTTGTGTGGGGACGGATGCGAGTAGTTCTCGTTCGGACACCATGTGACCAGCCTATGCCCGGCTGTCCAGCGCTCCGGGAGATCCGGTCGCGGCGTCCGCGCGCCGATCAGGGCGGTGCGGACCGGCCTGGACCGTGGTCTGATGGCTGCCGGGCCCGGTTGCGCTCGGCCCGGTCGAGCGCCGTTCGCGGCCCCGGGATGAACACCGAACGAAGATCGTGTGTGCCGCCACCATCGCCGGAATCGACCTGGGCCCCATCGCCGGCGGCAGCGGTGGTCTCGGCGCCCAGACGCCGCCGGACGACAACACCCCGCCCCACGCCGCCCAACGGCGACCATGTCGGCGATCCCTGCCGGGCCGGTGGCAACAAGCCCGGCCACAAGCAGTGGGTGCATCTGGACGACGATGCCGCCGCACACTACGGCACCCGCTGGATGTGGATCTGCCGGGCGAGCTGATCGGTCACGCGGCCGCGGCGCGGCCGGCGACATCGGTTGCCTTGTCCACACGCGCGCTTGACTGGCGGTAATGTCGGATCGGTGAGCAGCGACATCACCGCGACGGCGGCCTGGCGGAAACTGCGGGAACACTATTCGGCGATCGCCGACCGGACTCTGCGCGACCTGTTCGCCGAGGATCCGCGGCGCGGCCACGAGCTGACGGTTCGGATCGCAGACCTGCACATCGACTACAGCAAGCATCGCGTGACCCGCGAAACCCTCGATCTGCTGGTCGGATTGGCCGAGGCCGCCGGTGTGACGCAGCGCCGCGACGCGATGTTCCGCGGCGAACACATCAACACCTCCGAGGATCGCGCGGTGGGGCACATCGCGCTGCGCCTGCCACCGGGGGCATCGCTGACCATCGATGGCGAGGACGCGGCCGCGCAGGTACACGAAGTCCTGCGCGCCATGGGCGATTTCACCGATCAGCTGCGATCCGGGCAGTGGCGCGGCGCGACCGGCGAGCGCATCACCACGGTGGTGAACATCGGCATCGGCGGCTCCGATCTGGGGCCGGTGATGGTGTATCAGGCGTTGCGGCACTACGTCGATGCCGGAATCTCCGCACGCTTCGTCTCCAATGTCGACCCCGCCGACCTGACCGCGAAACTCGACGGCCTCGATCCGGCCTCGACGCTGTTCATCATTTCCTCGAAGACCTTTTCGACGCTCGAGACACTCACCAACGCGACCGCCGCGCGCCGCTGGCTGGTGGATGCGCTGGGCGAGGACGCGGTCGCCAAACACTTCGTGGCCGTGTCCACCAACGCCGAGCGGGTGGCCGCGTTCGGCATCGATACCGCCAACATGTTCGGCTTCTGGGACTGGGTCGGCGGGCGCTACTCGGTCGATTCGGCAATCGGGCTGTCGGTGATGGCGACGATCGGGCGCGAGCGGTTCGCTGAGTTCCTGGCCGGAATGCACAGTGTCGACCAGCATTTCGCGCAGACACCGCTGGCAGAGAATGCGCCGGTGCTGCTGGCCCTGCTCGGCGTGTGGTACTCGAATTTCTTCGGCGCGCAGTCCCGCGCGGTGCTGCCGTACTCGAACGATCTGGCCCGGTTCCCGGCCTATCTGCAGCAGCTGACGATGGAGTCCAACGGCAAATCCGTTCGCGCCGACGGCTCCCCGGTCACGACCTCCACCGGTGAGATCTTCTGGGGTGAACCGGGCACGAACGGTCAGCACGCCTTCTACCAGCTGCTGCATCAGGGCACCCGGCTGATTCCGGCCGATTTCATCGGGTTCGCCCGGCCCACCGACGATCTGCCGACCCGCGACGGTACCGGCAGCATGCACGACATCCTGATGAGCAACCTGTTCGCGCAGACCAAGGTGCTGGCGTTCGGCAAGACCGCCGAGGAGATCGCCGCCGAGGGCACCGACCCGGATGTGGTGCCGCACAAGGTGATGCCGGGCAATCGCCCGACCACCACCATCCTCGCCCCGGAGCTGACCCCCTCGGTGCTGGGCCAGCTCATCGCCCTCTACGAGCATCAGGTCTTCGTGGAGGGCACCATCTGGGGTATCGACAGCTTCGACCAGTGGGGCGTGGAGCTGGGCAAACAGCAGGCCCTCGAACTGGCCCCGCTGCTCAGCTCCCCCGAAGATCCCGCGCCGCAAGGTGATTCGTCCACCGACGCCCTCATCCGCTGGTACCGGGAGCACCGCTGATCACGAGGCGTCATACTCGCACGCCGGTCCCCGACAACACGGCAGCCCGCGCGTACCGTTTCGGAGATCGTCGGCACGTCATCGCCGTAGTGCGCCGATGCCGAAACACGGTGCGCAGAGTAGCGCAGCTGCCTCATTCGTAGTTGTCGGAGATGCTCCGGTAGTTGTAGCCGATCAGCGGCATACCGTCGGCCTCGGCGCGTCGTAGCCAGTGGACGGTGTCGCGAAACCCGCATCCGTCCGGTGCGTTCGACCAGCGAGTTCGCGTGCCGTGACAGCCCCGTGGACTCCCGGCGGCTCAGTGCGGTAGCAGGTTGCCCATGGCCTCGTCCAGCGTCGGATAGCGGAAACGGAATCCGGTGTGCGGCAGCACTTCCGAGGTCACGTGGCGGCCGGTGAGACCGAGGGCCGGATCGGTGCGCAGGAAGATCGCGCCGAGTTTCAGCAGCGGTGCGGGGGTCGGCGGTGCGGGCGGGCGGCGCAGATGACGTCGCAGCACGATCATCAGGTCGCGGTTGCGCACCGGGTAATCCGTTGCGGCGACCAGGATTCCGTCGGGCAGGTGCACACCGGGTTCCAGGCCGAGGGCAGCGCGGATCAGGGCCAGCCAATCCTCGATGTGGATCCAGCTGAACCACTGGTCACCCGGGCCAACGCGACCGCCGAGTCCGGCCCGGGTCAGGTCGCACAGACGTTGCAGGGCAGGGGAATCCGAATCCAGGACGATCGAGGTGCGCAGGATCGTGTGGTGCGTGGTGTTCGCCCCCTCGAAGGCCCGCTCCCACGCCCGCGCGACGCCGGTCATCTGCGGCAGGCCCCGCGGCAGCGGACTCGTTTCGGTGCAGCGCATTTCACCGGCGTCGGACCAGATCGCCGTGGTGCTGGCCTGAATCCAGTAGTCGACCGGACGATCCAGTGACGCCGAGGCCGCGACCAGGGCCGCGGTCGGATCGACTCGGCTGCGCCGCAATTCGGCGACGTTTGCCGCGGTCGGCCGACAGTCCACCAACTTCCCGGCGAGGTTGATCACCGCGGTGGGGCCCGGATTACGCAGTGCGCCAACCCAGTTGCCGACGCTGCGGCCGTCCCATTCCAGCTGTTCGAACGGCAGGTCCGGATTCCGGCGTCGAGTCAGAATGCGCACCCGCTGTCCGCGACAGGTCAGGTCGGCCGCGATATTGCGCCCCAAAGCGCCGCTGCCGCCGGCGATCACGACAGTCAACGCCTGAGCGTCCGGGGTGATCCCGGCAAGCCCGGCCAGCCGGGCGAAACCGACCCGGGCGTGGGCCTGCAACCGCCCGCCGACGACGTACCAGAAGACCGGCGCGGAGATACCGGTCAGTTCGACCCGCTGGGTCAGTTCGGTGCCTCCGGGACAGGGCGTCAACGTCCAGGAGATTCGCAGCACCCCGGCCGGTTCCGGCTGCTGCACAACCAGTTCCCGGTCGGGCACGAAACTCGTGATCGTGAAGGGCCGGGCCAGCCTGCTGTGCACCGCCGCGTTCGCCCGGCCGCTGGGCAGGTAATCGCCTCGTACGCCCGCCCCGGGCGCTTCCCGCAGTCGCACCGAGGCAACGGCGGGATTCCATTCCGGCCAGCGGACCGGATCCGCCAACACCGCCCACAACCGCTCCGGCGGCAGCGCGATGAACTGTGTGTACGCCGTTGTACGTGCCATATTTCGACGCTAATCCCCCTGGTATGGGTCAGGAAGCGTGTCGCTGCTCACGTCCGTCCGGGCACCTTGTCGCATGACCGATTCGGCTCTGCCGAAGGGCACCGGCGCACCCGCTACCCGGGCGCCGGCCGCCGCCGGATGTCGCTGACTCGATCAACTGGCGGGTGTACCGGCCGACCGATTGCTCGCGCTGCACGGCGCCGCCCCGAGGCGATTCGGATACTGTCCGAGGCGCTCGGCGAGCGAACTTGTCACTGCGAGGCCGTGCGTCCGATCAGTCCACGTAGGCGCGTTCCAGGATGGCGGTGGTGTCCACCCCGGTGGGCAGGGTGCCGAAAGCGATACCCCAGTCGCCGCCGAATCTGCTCGCGCAGAAGGCATCCGCCACCGCGGCATGCCCGTGCCGGACCAGTTGCGCGCCCTGCAACGCCAGTGCCATCAGCTCGACCACCCGGCGAGCGCGATATTCGATATCGCCGAAGTCGGTGAGTTCCTTGCCGATCCGGTCGATCGCGTCGTCGAGATGGTGGTTCGCGCCGCGGGCGAGCGACACCTCGTTGAAGTACGCCTCCACGCTCTCGGGCTGACGGCCCATGGCGCGCAACGCATCCAGCGCGGCGACGTTGCCCGAACCCTCCCAGATCGACATCAGCGGGGATTCGCGGAACAGCCGGGGCATGCCCGAATCCTCGACATATCCGTTGCCGCCCAAGCATTCCAGCGCTTCCGCAGCGTGCGCGGGGGCGCGCTTGCACACCCAGTACTTGGTGACCGCGAGGGCGATCCGGCGCAGCGCGGCCTCGGCCGGATCGCCTCCGGCACGGTCGGTGGCCCCGGCCAGGCGCATCATCACGGTGGTCGCGGCGTCGGATTCGATCGCCAGATCGGCCAGGACGTTGCGCATGGCAGGCTGATCGATCAGCTTGGCGCCGAACGCTTCCCGGTGCCGCGCGTGGTGCACCGCCTGGACGAGCCCGGCGCGCATCCCGGTGGCCGAGCCGATCACGCAGTCGAGCCTGGTCATGTTGACCATCTCGATGATGGTCTTGACGCCCGCGCCCTCTGGGCCCACCAGCCAGCCGACGGCGTTCTCGTATTCGATCTCCGACGAGGCGTTGGACTTGTTGCCCAATTTGTCCTTCAGGCGTTGCAGGCGAAGGGCATTGCGGCTGCCGTCGGGAAGTACCCGCGGCAGCAGGAAACAGGACAGCCCGCCCGGCGCCTGGGCCAGGGTGAGGAACATGTCCGACATCGGCGCGGAGGTGAACCACTTGTGCCCGACGACGCGGTAGGTTCCATCGGCTTGCGGTGTGGCGGTGGTGGTGTTCGCGCGGACATCCGAGCCGCCCTGTTTCTCGGTCATCGACATGCCGGCGATCAGCCCGGCCTTGGTGGACGGCTCGCGCAGACCGAAATCGTAAGTGCGCGAACCCAGCAGCGGCTCGTACCGGGCGGCCAGCTCCGGATTGTGCCGCAGCGCGGGCACGATCGCGTAGGTCATCGAGATCGGGCACATGTGACCGGCGTCGGCCATCCCCCAGGTGTAGAACTTGGCCGCGCGTGCGGTGTGCGCTCCCGGACGCTCGTCCAGCCAGGGCGAACCGTGCAGGCCGTGCCGCACCGCGACGTCCATCAACCGGTGCCAGTACGGGTGGAATTCCACCTCGTCGATCCGATTGCCGTAGCGGTCGTGCGTATGCAGCACCGGCGGGTACTCGTTGGCCACCCGGCCCCATTCCTGGGCATCGAATCCGCCTGCGAGCGAGCCCAATTCGCGCACCTCGGGCTCCGCCCAGCCCGCGCCCTCCCGGTGCAGGCCCTCGATCAGCGCCGGATTGCGCGAGTTGTCGAACGGAACGATATTCGGAACCTGGTTGAACACCTCGTGGGTGGGCATGCGGAACTCCTATTCGGGCGACGCCGGGGCTCGGTCGTCGCGGGTCTGCGGGATGCGGGCATCCGGATGCGCGCCGCCCGCATCCCGGACGTCGGCGAATCCCAGTGCGCGCAAGGCGAAATCGACGAGTTCGGGAATCACCGACTCGCTCTGCCGCGCCTCGGCGAGCGGGCCGACCAGCACCTCGCCGATTGCTCCGACCAGGGCGGCGGCGCTGATGCGTGGATTCTGCGGCGGCAGCCGGCCCGCGGCCACGCCCTCGGCGACGGCGGATTCGTAGATCTCGGCGAAGGCGCGACGGAAGCGCAGCCGCTCGGCGTCGACGGCCACGTCCACCGGTTCGGCGAGCAGGACGTAGGCCAGCTTCGGATTCTTCAACGCGCGACCGGCGAACGTCTCCACGGATGCGGTGACGCGCTCGACCACACTCCCCGCACCGGCCGCGCCCGCCTGCGCGACGGCGGCCACCTCACGCGTCACGACCTCGCGGAACACCGCGGTGACCAATTCGGACTTGCCGCTGAAGTGCTTGTACACGGTGCCCGTGGCCACCCCGGCCTCGGCCGCGACCGCCGCCATCGAGAGCCCGGCGAAACCCTCACGGGAAAGCACCCGTGTGGTCGCGTGCACGATCACGCCCGCCTGTTTGTCGAGACGGGCCTGCACAGCGGGGGTTCTGCGGTAGGCCACACAAGAAGTGAATCATGAATTCATTTCTTGACGCAAGACCCCGGCCCGGACGTATCGTCGGATATCGGCAACGGACCGGCACGATCCGCGGGTACGGCCAACAGCGAGGAGCAGATGTGAGCGTCCGAATCGAGCGCAGCGGGCCGGTGTTCACCGTCGTCCTGGACCGGCCGGAGGCGCGCAACGCGGTCGACGGCCCGACGGCGAACGCTCTGGCGGATGCGTTCCGGGAGTTCGACGCCGATCCGGATGCTGCCGTCGCGGTACTGTGGGGCGCGGGCGGAACCTTTTGCGCCGGAGCGGATCTCAAGGGCCTGGGCACCGAGCGATCAAATCGCGTCGCGGCCGACGGCGACGGTCCGATGGGCCCGACCCGGATGCGCCTGTCCAAACCGGTGATCGCGGCGGTCTCGGGTTACGCGGTGGCCGGCGGACTCGAGCTGGCCCTGTGGTGTGATCTGCGAATCGCCGAGCAGGACAGCACCTTCGGCGTCTTCTGCCGGCGCTGGGGCGTTCCGCTCATCGACGGCGGCACGGTCCGGCTGCCCCGCATCGTCGGCCAGGGCCGCGCCATGGACATGATCCTGACCGGCCGCGCCGTCGGCGCCACCGAGGCGTTGCAGATGGGCTTGGCGAACCGTGTCGTGCCCAATGGCGAATCACGCTCTGCCGCCGAGGATCTCGCCCGGGAGCTGGCCGCGCTCCCGCAGACCTGTCTGCGCTCGGACCGGATGTCCGCGCTCGAGCAGGAGGGCCTGGGCGAGGCCGCGGCCATCGCCAACGAATTGCGCCACGGTATGGACGCCCTGTCCGACGGCGCGCTCGCGGGTGCGCAGCGCTTCGCCTCCGGCGCGGGCCGCCACGGCAGCCCGGCCTGATCTCGTCGTTCCCGCGCAACCCGCCGAGTGGGGCGATGGCACGATGACCACATGCCTGCCGATCAGCCCCCGACGAGCCGACTCGGCGTCGTCGACGAGATCTTCCTGCGCACCCACCGTGGTATGGGCACTCCGATCGCGCTGCAGGGGTTGTGGCGGTTCCCCGATCGGGTCGCACCGCAAGCGCTGGAGCCGGTGCATGCCGCACTGCGCACCGGTCCGCTGGGACGGCGGGTGGTGCGAGCGCGGATTCCCGGCGCGCGACCGCATTGGCGGGCGAATACCAGCGCCCATCCGCTCCGGATCTCCGAGCGGGTGCTACGCGCGGACGAATTGCTGGACTGGGCCGACGCCCAGGGCTCCGATCTCGATCCGGAATACGCTCCCGGCTGGCGGCTGGCCGCTGCGGCACTCGAGGACGGCGGTTCGGTCGTCGCGCTGACGTGCTCACACGTCCTGGCCGACGGGCGCGGGCTGACGATCGCGGTCGATCAGGCGCTCTCGGGCGTGGCGGCGACGGAACTCGTCACCCCGCAATCGGATTGGGCGGATGCGTGGCGACAGTGGAGCATCGTGCTGGGCGGCGCCGCGCGGGCGTTCCGGCGCGGTGTGCCGCGACGCCCGACCGCCGCCGCGAGTCGTTCCGGCGTCGCGCGCACATGCGGTGTCGTACTGGAGATTCCGGTGCCGGACTGGGAGACGGCCGCGGCCGCGCATGCGGCGACGGGCAACAGCCTGTTCGTCCACCTGGTCGCGCGAATCCTGTGGGACAGCGGATTCGCCGAACCGCGGATCGCGGCCAGCATTCCGGTGGACACTCGCGGCGAACCGCGCGTCGACAACGACATGGCGATGACCGAGGTGACCGTCATCCGCTCGGACACCCCCGCGTCGTTGCGCGAAAAGTGCCGTGCCGCATACGAACACCGCATGTCCGGCCCACAGGGTATGCCCGAGGAGATCCTGCAGGTGCTTCCCGCCCGCGCCGCGCACGCGGTGAGTCGCGGGGCCGGGGAGCGCGACATCCTGTGCTCCAATATCGGCCCCCTCCCCACCGCCCTTTCGCACCTGGGCCCGCATCCGTGTCGCGGTGTGGCCGCCCGCGCCATCCACCCCGGCCTCACACCTCCGCTCCCTCGCACCCGCCTGTCCGCCTACCTCTCCCGCCTCGCCGGTACCTACACCCTCGCCCTCACCTCCCTGGACCCGGACCACATCGAAACTCCCACGGCCCTGCGCGATCTCGTCCGGACAACGCTCGCCGAGCACGGTCTCACGCCGGCCTTCTGGTGACCGGCCCGGCAACGCCACCGTTCGCGAATTGCCGCACATCGCGAGTACCGACCGCGCGCTGAAACGAACGCGGAGCGGTCGTCGGCCGGATCCCGCACCAGCGCACGGGCCACCGTCCGGGCGCGCGGATCGGCCGCCGACGACGCACCGGCTCGACAGCGCGGGCCGTCTGCGCGGTGGTCGAACCCAGTAGCGACCGAACGACTACCGGAGGCGGGCCAGGACGTGCGGGGGAATCTCGATACCCGGGGCGAGGTCGGCGGAAGGGATGGGCGGGCCGAAGGTCTGGCGGGTGGGCAGCACGCCCGCCCAGGCGGGCCCGGCGACGTCGGACTCGTCGTCGGCGGGGTCGCCGGTGCGGGTCTTGACCGAGGATTCGGTCAGGTCCAGGGACAGGACTGTGGTGGCGGCCAACTCCTTCGCGGTGGGTGGGCGCACGGTGTCCCAGGCGCCGGGAGCGGCGTGTTCGACGATGATCCGCAGCGCGTGCAGGCGGTGGTCGTGGTCGGTGAGTTCGACCGGTCGCCCGTGCACCACCGCCGAACGGTAGTTCATCGAGAAGTGCATGGCCGAGCGCGCGTAGACGATGCCGTCGACGAGGGTGACCGCGACGGACACATCGCCCGTCACGGCCGCGCGCAGGTTGCCCGCTCCGGTGGATCCGTGCAGGTAGAGAGTGTCGCCGTCGCGCCCGTAGATGGTGGGCAGCACGACCGGAGCTCCGCGCATCAGCACACCGAGATGACAGATCGTGGCGGCGTCCAGAATCGCGTCCAGCGCGGCGCGGTCGGTGGCATCGCGCCGGCCCCGGTACCGGGTCAGGGTGCTGCGGGGCGTCGGCGAAAGGGGGGTTCGGGTGGTAGCCGGCTCGGTCATATTCCCAGACTCCCCGGCGCAGTGGCATTATCGAATGGCCAATTACGCACTGTTTCGAAAGACCACTTTCATGGGCCAGCCGGATCTGCCGCTCCTGATCGACCGCACGTCGGCGACGCCGCTGGCCGTGCAGATCGCGGACGGCCTGCGCGGCGCCGCCACCGCGGGCCGGCTGCGCGGCGGCGACCGGCTGCCCTCCTCCCGCGCGCTGGCAACCCAACTCGGCGTCAGCCGCACGGTCGTCACCGCCGCCTACGACCAGTTGCACGCCGAGGGCTGGCTCAGCGGCCGCCACGGTTCGGGCACCTATCTCACGGCCTCGCCCGCCGCCGCGCCGCACGGCCACGCACCCGTCAGCACCGCACGTCCGGCCACGGATCTGCTCGATCTGGTCCCGGGTACGCCGTGCGTCGCGGCGATCGACCGGGCGGCCTGGCGGCGGGCATGGCGCGCGGCCGGAGACCGAAATCCCTCGTCGCACAAGAACAGAGCGGGAGAACCCGACTACCGCGCGATGGTCGCGGAACATCTGCTGCGACACCGCGGCCTGCACGCGGGCAGTGCGGCCGTGGTCCTGGCCACGAATGGAACCGGTTCGGCCGTCGGCGAACTCGCCTCCGCGCTGCTGCGGCCCGGCGATGCGGTCGCGGTGGAGGAGCCCGGCTACCTGCGCGCGGTTGGCGCGCTGCGAGCCGCTGGCAGCCGGGTTGTCCCGGTCCCGCTCGACGCCGGCGGACTGCGGGTGGACCTGATTCCGCCGAATGTTCGCGCCGTGTATTGCACACCGGCACACCAGTTTCCGCTCGGAGCGCGGATGCCCGCGGCACGCCGGGTCGCCCTGGTCGACTTCGCCCGCCGCACCGGCGCCCTGGTGATCGAGGACGACTACGACGGCGAGCTGCGCTACGACACCGCCCCGCTCCCCCTGCTCGCCACGCTGGCCCCCGACGTGGTGATCCACCTGGGCACCACCTCGAAGATCCTGTCGACCACCCTGGGCGTCGGCTGGCTGGTCGCGACACCCGAGATCGCGAATGCCGTAGTGGCACATCGCGAATGGGTCGGCACGCATCCGGCGCCCGCCGGCCAGCACGTCCTCGTGGAATTGGCCCGCAACGGGGACCTGGCCCGCCACCTGCGCCGTCTCCGCCGCGAGATGCCGCCCAGGCGAGCGCTTCTGGTGGACGAGCTGCGCGGTCACGGCCTGGACGTCCGCGGCGATGACGCCGGCTCGCACGTGACCGTGCCGCTCCCCAGCGCCGCCCACGAGGAACGAGCCGTCGCCGCGGCCCGCGCACACGGCGTGCTGCTCGACGGCCTGGCCCGGCACCACAGCGGCCCGCCGAGGGAATTCGGCGTCCCCCTCGGCTACGCCGCCCTCGCCCCCGCCGAGCTGGCCACCGCGGCCCGGATCGCCGCCCGCTGCCTGGCCGATCGGTGAGCCGGCCTTTCCGAACAGCTGTCCGCCACAGTCAGGTCGGCAGTTTCACCACGACACGCGCGCCGCCGTACGGCGAGTCCTCGATGACGACCGTACCGCGATGGGCGGCAACGATTTCCGCGACGATCGCCAGGCCGAGTCCGGTTCCGCCGCTGTCCCGGCCGCGGTCGTCCTGGAGGCGGACGAACCGCTCGAAGACCCGTTCACGTTCGGGCACAGGGATTCCCGGGCCGTCGTCGTCGACGATCAGCTGCGCGCCGGACAGCGTCCGCACGGTGCGGATCGTGACGATCGAGCGCGTGTGGATGACGGCGTTGCCGAGCAGATTGCGCGCGACCCGCGTCAGCGATCGTGCGTCGCCCCGGATCCGGACCGGGTTGAACTGCCGGGCCAGCGTCACATCGGCGCGACGACCCGTCGCCTCGAGCGCGATGGCGGCGACATCGTCGAGATCTACGTCGGTGAGCGGGACGGTGAGCCCGTTCTCGTCGGCGGCGGCGAGCATCAGCAGGTCGTCGATGAGGTAGCGCATGCGTTCCGCCTCGGGCAGCAGCGTCCGGGCGGCGAGGTCGGTGTCGAACGCCCGGGGATGGTCGCGCGCGAGTTCCAAACCGCTCAGGACGGTGGCCAGTGGGCTGCGCAGTTCGTGCGAGGCGTCGGACAGGAAGCGCCGCTGGGCGAGGTGACCGGCCTCGATCCGGCCGAGCATCTCGTTCATGGTGGCGGCGAGCCGGGCGACCTCGTCGCGCGCCGAAGGCACCGGCACCCGCTCGGACAGGCCGGTGCTGCCGATCCCCGCGACATGCGACCGGATCGCCTCCACCGATTGCAACGAACGCCCCACCAGGGCATAGGTCGCCGCGGCAGCCACCAGCACAACGATCGGGGTGCCAACCGCCAAGGCGAGCGCAACCTCCGCCATCGCGTCTTCCACGGGCTGAATATTCGCCGCGACCATCACCGTGACCCGCCCGGACGGGGAATCGACCCGGCGTGCCGACAACCGCAGATCCGAATCTCCGCCCAGCGGTTGGCCGACAACGGTTTCGGCCGCCGGAATCAGCGGCGGATGATCTTCGGTGCGGGCAGAGGATCGAAGCACTCGCCCGGACCGGTCCGAGATCTCGACGATGTCGACGTACCCGTTGGGTACGAACAGCGCGGCGCTCGCGGTCTCGGGCGGGGTGGTGTGCAGTTGTGCCGCGATGTCGTCGAGGCGTGCGGTGGCGGCACTGTCGACGGTTTCGACCATCGATCGCCCCAACAACACCAGCATCAGGCCGGCGCCCAGGCCGAGCACGATCGTGATGACGGCCGTCGCGACCAGCGCCGATCGCAGCCGCAGACCCCAGCGCGACGGCGGCCAGAGCCCGGCGAGGCGTTCGCGGACCCGCATCTGCCGTCGCATACCGACTCCCTCACCGAGACGTGCATAGTTTGCTTAGCCTAAGTTAAGGTAAAGAGCGGGTCGAGTCACCATCAGGGGGTTTGCACGGCCGGAAAGGGGTCATGGGTCATGCGCGTACTGGTGGTCGAGGACGAGGCAGGACTGGCGGAAACGGTTCGCCGCGGACTCGAGCAGGAGGGATTCCACGTCGAGATCGCGAGCAACGGCGTCGACGGACTGTGGATGGCGACCGAACACGACTTCGACGCGATCGTGCTCGACATCATGATGCCGGGTCTGAGCGGATACGAAGTCCTGCGCGCGATCCGGGCCGAGGACGTCACGACGCCGGTGCTCATGCTGACCGCCAAGAACGGCGATCTGGACGAGGCCGACGCCCTGGACATGGGGGCGGACAACTATCTCACCAAACCGTTCTCGTTCGTCGTGCTCATCGCCCGGCTGCGCGCCCTGATGCGGCGGCAGTCACCGCAGCAGCGGGAGGTTCTCACCGTCGGCGATCTCGCACTCGATCCGAACCAGCGGTCGGTGCGTCGCGGTGAGGTCGAACTATCCCTGACGCCAAGGGAATTCGGGCTGCTGGAATTCCTGATGCGGCACCCGGGCACGGTGGTGAGCAAGTCGGAGATCCTGCGCAACGTCTGGGACAGCCACTACGACGGCCCGGACAACGTGGTGGCCGTCTACATCCGATATCTGCGCAGCAAGATCGACATCCCTTTCGACAGAACGACATTGAAGACCCATCGCGGGGTCGGATACCAGCTGGCCGACTAGCGCCGATTCGGCCGGTCGGGCACACCGGCATCCGCGCCCGGCGACGGATTGCGGCGATCGATCATTTCGCCGCTGCTTCGGCACCGCCATCCGGCGCCGCGCAGCGACCCCTCAATCGATCGATCGCCCCTCCGCCCGTCCGGATCGCCGTCCCGGCAGTTTCGGATGCCGGACGTCCTCGACGCCCGGCATCCGGCGAATCCCGACGGGCGTTGGTCTATCCGGCACGCAGGTCGGCGCGAAATTGCCTGAGCAGCAACACCGCCGTGGCCCCGAAACCCGCGCACAATCCGAGCCAGATCCCGTATCCGCGCCAGTGCAGCGGATAGGCGGCGATGAGCATGACCGGAATCCCGATGCCCCAGTAGCCGATCAGCGTGATACGCAGGCTAGAGGTGGTATTCCCCAGTCCCCGCAGCAATCCGACGCAGATGTTCTGCGCGCCCTTGAGGTATTGGTGGGCGATGGCGAACCACAGCAACGCGGCCGCGGCGGCAACCACCTCGGTGCCGGCGCCGTGCAGGAAGGGCGCCAGCACCAGCCGGGGCGCGATGCAGTACAGGAGTCCGAATACGGTCATGGTCACCACGCTCACGGTGAGCACCCGGCGCGCGATATGCCCGGCCTCGTCGCGATCGCCGCGCCCGACACTGCGGCTGACCAGAATCGAGGACCCTTGGGACAAACCGATGTTCAGCTGGTAGACGATATATGCGAGCTGGTTCACGATATTGCTCGCGGCCAGCAGTTCCGGCCCGAAGATGCCCATCAGCACGGTCGCGATGGAGGTGATCGCGGCCTCGTTGCCGTAGGTGAACGCGATCGGGGTGCCCATGGTGACCACGCGGCGCAACCCCGCCCGATCGAAGTGCCACAGATCGAGCGCGAGCAGTCCGGTGAGCTGCGCGTCCCGGCGGATCTGCGCATACAGCGAGACCAGCGTGAACACCTGAACCAGCGTGGTGGCCAGGCCGACGCCGGTCGCGCCGAGCTTCGGCAGCCCGAGCCAGCCGTAGATGAACGCGGCGTCCAGCAACGCGTTCACCCCGATCGACACCAGCGTCACACGCAGCAGTGAGCCGGGCCTGCGCATGCCGACCGTGAACTGCCGCAACACATTCAGCCACAGCATCGGCACCAGTCCGGGAGCCAGCGCGATCATCATCGGGCGCGCGATGTCGACCACCTCGCGGCGTTGCCCGAACAGCGGCAACGCGAATCCGATCCCGATCAGGATCACCGCGGCCAGGGTGGAGACGAGAGTCGCGACGAACAGTCCGGCGCGGACCAGCTCCCGGATCTCTGTTCGCGCCTGATCGTCGAGATCGTCACTGCCGGTGCGTTTCTCACCACGACCGGCCGCACCGGCGATCTGATTGCCGATGCCGGTGACCATACCGACGCTCATGGTGCGCAGCTGGTTGTAGAGCAGAATGGCCAGCCCGCCCGCGGCGATGGAGGTGACGCCCAGCAGGCCCATCATCGCCAGATCGACCGTGGTCAAAGCAACCTGGGCCAGCTGAATGCCCGCGATCGGGGAGGCCAGGGCGATGACCGGACGGTATTCGCGCAGCCGTCCCGCGGGGCTGCCGAGCAGCGCGGCCATCAGGCACCCGCCTTACGACACAGGTCGGCGGCGGCGATGTGCACCGAATCGGCGTACGCGTCGAGCAGCCGGTGCAGCCGCCGGTGGGCGGCCTCGTCCAGGAGTCCACGGGCACGCAGCCAGTCGTCGTCGTACATGGTGTCCAGATATTTCTCCCCGGCATCGCAGATCAGCACCACGATCGTGCTGCCCGCCGGCACGAGCGCCAGGCGACGCAACGCGAGACTTGTTGCGGCGCCGCCGGTTCCGCCGATGAGCAGGCCGGTGCGGCGGGCGACGACCCGCGCGGTGGTGAAGGCGGCGAGATCGCCGACCGGAACGCCCTCGTCGATACAGCCGTAGTCGACATTGCTGCCCACGGTGAAGCCCGGCGGACTCCCGGCGCCGGTCTGCCAATAGCTGCCGCCCGGACCGCCGAAGATGATCGAGCCGAGCGGCTCGACCCCGATCGTGGTGACCCGCATCCCGCGGCGTCGCAGTTCCCGCGTTGTGCCGCACAGTGATCCGCCGGTGCCGACCGCGCCGACCAGATAGTCGATCCGATCCAGCGCGCCGGCCAATTCCCCGGCGAGTTCGGCGTATCCGTCGTTGTTGGCGGGGTTGTTGTGCTGGTCCGGGCGGAAACCGCCGGTGCGAGCGGCGATTTCGTCGGCGACCCGGCGGCGTTCCACGGTGCTCGGCCCGCCGCCGGCGGCGCTGTCGACCATGACCAGTTCCGCGCCCATCGCGGCCATGGCGCGCAGCTTGTCCTGGGCGGCATGCGAATCCACCACGGCGGTGAATCGGTATCCGCGTTCCAACGCGATCATCGCCAGACCGAGACCGGTGTTGCCGGAGGTCGGTTCGACGATATGGCCGCCCGGTCGCAACCGGCCGGTGCGTTCGGCCGCGAGGATCATCTGGCGAGCCATCCGGATCTTGCCGGAGCCGGTCGGGTTGAACTGCTCGAGTTTGAGCAGTAGCCGCGTGCCAGAGCCGGTGCGGGTGAGCTCCAACAGGGGCGTATCGCCGACGAGCGCGGAAGCGTGATCCGCGATCACGGCGGTCGGTCGGCTGATCGTGGTCAGCATGGTTGGCGTTCCTTCCAGGCGCGTCGGCATCAGTGGGAGTCGATCGACCAGGTGTATCGGCCGTCTCGGGTGTGGACACGGACCTTGGGCGGCAGCGGCAACTGATGGAATCCGCTCTCGTTCTTGTCCATCTGATATCCGGCCGTGTTGGGGTAGACGATCAGATCTCCGTATCGCGGCGGCCGCTCGAAAGTTATCTTGCGCCAAGTCAATACGTCGTATTCCAGGCAGCTGGAGCCGGCGATGAAGGCGGCGATCGGCCCCTGGCCGGTGGCACGGTCGCCGGTCGGACCGGCGGGCCACAGCAGCGGGTCCGGCAGGAATTCACTGCCCTTCCACTGTTCGGAGACGCTCATGCTGAGTCCGGCGACGGTCACCGCGAAATGATCGCCGCGCGCCTTGCAACCCTGCACCGGGAACACCGAGAAGCCCGCCTGATCGAGCAGCGCCCGCCCGGGTTCGCACAGCAGCCGGATGGAGGTTTGCGCGAATCGCGGCCCGACCTGCTCGAGGATGGCGGTCAGCATATCCGCCCCGGCCGGAGTCTGATGGTAGGGGTAGAAGCGGGTGAAACGCTTTGCGGCGTGGAACCATTCGTCGGAATAGTCCTGCTGGAAACGTCGCCAGTCCGCGGAATCGACGTAGTCGCAGGCGAATCCGCCGCCGATGTCGATCGCCGTGGCGGCCAGGCCCCGAGCCCGCGCATCCAGGCAGCGGTCGATCAACTCGTTCGCCAGCTCGGCCCGCGGCCACGGCAGGTAGCCGTCGAGATGGAAGGAGAAGCCGTCCATCGTAATGCCCTCGCGCGCCTGCACACAGCGGTCCAGCGCGCGGCCGAGTTGTCCGGGATCCAGTCCGAATCGGCTGTTCGGGCCGGTCGGAGGCAGGACCCGCAACAGCACCCGGGCGGCGACGCCGACGCCGATGAGCCGCTCCAGCTCGTCGAGGTCGTCTATGGCGATCAGGCATTCGTGCCGGGCGGCCAGCCAGAGCAGTTCGGTGGATTTGGCGGGCCCGGTCACGACGATGTCCCGGCCGCGCACGCCGTGACCGAGGGCGTGCACCAGTTCCGGGGCGCTGGCGACGTCGACCCCGCCGTCACGCCGGGCGCACGCGTCGAGCCAGGCCCCGGCCTTGTTCGCCTTCTTGCCGAAGTAGATTCGGCCCTCGACGCCTGCGGCGCGCAGCGCGGCCCGGAACGCGTCGAGGTTGGCGGCGAACCGCTCGGGGTCGATCACGTGGAACGGACCACCCACCGCGCGCGCGATATCACCGAGCAGTATCGGGTCGGATTGAACCGCCGCCGCCCAGTCCGATTGGCGGGCCGGAAGGGCCGGGCCGACGGTCGTCGCCGTGTCAGGCGCTGTCATCCGGTTCGGCACAGTCATGTCCACAACTCGACGTTCCGTCCTCGTCCGGCGGCGATGGCACGGGTGGCGAGCGCGTGCGCGACCGGGATATCGGTGATGATCATGCCGCTGGAGAATGCGAACACCCGGTCGGCCGGGGTGCGGCGGCCCGGTGACCGCCCGGCGATGATGTCGGGCAGCACCGCATCGACGCGCACCTGTCCGCCGGACGCCAATCTCGTTCCGGTGACTCCCAATTGGCCGATGCTGGTGGTGATGTTGTAGTCCGAATCGCGCATCGCTCCGGCCGCGACACCCTTGCTGGCGACCGAGATCATCAGGCCGCCGGGCGGCAGCCACCGCACATCGATCGGCGGATGCGTCGCGCGGCCCGAGGCCACGACCACGATGTCGGAGTCCGCGACCGCCTCGCGCACATCCTCCACCATCTCCAGCTCACGATCCGGGAAGTGTTCGCGCAGTGTGCGTTTCGACGACGCGATGCCCTCGGGGTGGGTGCCGAACAGTCGCAAGATCCGCAGTTCCGGCAGCACGGTCAGCAGATACGGCAGCGTGTTCACTCCCTGCACGCCGGTGCCGATCATCAGCGCCGAGCGCGCGCCGGGCGCGGCACACGTCCGCGCGATCAGGGCGGTGGTGGCCGGCGTGCGAGAGGCGCCGACGCGCTGACAATCCATCAGCGCGAACGGAAGTCCGGTCGCGTCGTCGTACAGCGTGATCGTGGTGTAGTACTTCTCGTTGGTCTGGCTGCCCTGGCGATACGAGGTCTTGAACCCGAGGTGTTCGAGGTTGGCGTCGTAGCCGAGCATCGAATACGACACCGAATCACGCCGCTCGTCGGGCAACGGCATCATCAATTTGGTCGGGCAGCGGGACTCGCCTCGAACGAAAGCCAGGTAGCCGTCCTCGACGGCACTGATCACATCCGACGGGGACACCTGCAGGTCCGCCAGATCGCTCCGGGTGAGGATATGCATGGGGATGCGGTCCAATCGTGGTGCTGGGAATCCGCTGAGAAGATGCGGCGCTTCGCAGGCTAGCCTTACCTAATCAGGACGGGCAAGGATTAAAGGAAAGTCTTGGTCAGGGCAACATCTCAGCTCCGCCGTCGCCGTTGACATCGCCCGAACCGGATGCCTAGCCTTTCAGGAAATGAGGGAAGGCTAACCGAATATGCTGAGCCATATGCCATCCGGTTCCGGCCGGCGACCCGGCAGTTCCCGGACCCGCTCCCGGCCGCGGCGAGCGCTGTCGACCACGGTGCTGCTCACCACGGTTCTGGTGCTGACGATCACCGGATGCAGCCCGAGCACGACGACCGCGTCGAACGGCCACCGGACGACGATCACCGATGCGCTGGGCCGGAAGGTCCAGGTGCGGTTACCCGCACAACGCGTACTCCTGGGCGGACAGCGCCTGATCTACACCACGGCATTGCTGAACAAGGACGATCCCACCCGCGACGTGGCGGGCTGGCCGGACGATCTGCTGCAGAACGATCCGGACACGTACGACAAGTACCGAGCGCGCTTCCCGCAGCTGGACAAGGTCACCACCACCGGTGAGATCTCCGCCGGATCGCTGTCCGCCGAACAGGCGCTGCAACTGCGTCCGGACGTATTCGTCGTCAGCGCGGCGAGTTTCGCGGCGGCGCAGGACGCCGGAATCGTGAGCAAGCTGGACAAGGCCGGTATCCCGACGGTCGTGATCGACTACTTCGTCGACCCCGTGGCGCACACCGTGCCCAGCATCCGCGCGCTCGGACAGATCTTCGGCCGGGAACAGCAGGCCCGGACGTTCATCGATTACTACCAGTCCAGGGTGAGGATGGTGCGCGACCGTTTGGCCGCCGCGCACGCGACACCGACACCGGCATTCCTGTGGCGAGCGCCCGGATATTACGACTGCTGTTCGACTTTCGCGCGCAGCAATCTCGCGGCGATCGTCACCGCCGCCGGCGGGGCGAACCTCGGCGACGACCTGTTGTCCACCCCGCAGGGCACGCTGTCACCGGAGAAGATCCTCGAGCGCAACCCCGCGGTCGTCATCGCCACCGGCGCGAACTGGGCGCCGGGCAAAACGCCGGTCAAGGCGGGCGGGTTCGTGGCGCTCGGCTACCACGAGACGCCCGAGGCCGCGCGCAGCCAGCTCGCGTCGGTGGTGTCGGAACAACCGGGCTTCGGCACGCTCGCCGCGGTCCGCGAGCATCGCACCTTCGCGCTGTGGCACCACTTCTACGATTCGCCGTACAACTACCTGGCCATCGAATGGATGGCGAAATGGCTGCACCCCGAGCTGTTCGCCGACGTGGACCCCGGTGCCGAACTGACCGAACTGCACACGAAGTTCCTGCCGATCGCCGCCGGCGGCACCTTCTGGACGGAACTCTCGTGACCGCGGTGAACTCCAGGCCGATCGCACCGCCGGTCTCCGCGCAGGAGAGCTATCGGGCGCTCACCCGTCGACGGATTCTGATCCTCACCGCGCTCGCGCTGCTCACGGCGGTGGTGTTCTGCGGCGACGTGATGATCGGCGGCGCGCCGATGCCCGCCGGCGATCTGCTGCGGGCCGCGTTCACGCCGGGCCGGGCTCCGGCCGTGGACGACCAGATCGTCTGGGGCATAAGGCTTCCCATGTCGATCACCGGAATCCTGGTGGGCGGCGCGCTGGCCGCCGCGGGCGCGGGGATGCAGACGATCCTGAACAACCCGCTGGCCGAGCCCTATACGCTCGGCGTCTCCGCCGCCGCGGGATTCGGCGCGGCACTGGCCGCGGTCACCGGCTTCACCAGCCTGCTGCCGCTCGGCAATGAGCTCGGAATGGCCGGCAGCGCATGGATATTCGCGATCGGCGCCTGCGTGATCATTCTCGGATTCAGCCGGTTGCGCGGTACCGGTGCCGAAACCATGATCCTGCTGGGCATCGCGATCGTCTTCCTGTTCAACGCGCTGCTCGCGCTGATGCAGTACGTCGCCTCCGAGGTGCAACTGCAGCAGGTCGTGTTCTGGACGCTCGGCAGCCTCAGCCGCGCGACCTGGCCGCAGATCGGCACCCTCGCGGTCGTCACCGCGGTGCTGCTGCCCTTCTTCTATTGGCAGGCATGGACATTGACCGCCTTCCGGATGGGTGACGACCGCGCCAACGCGCTCGGCGTGCCGGTCGATCGGATGCGCACCATCGCCCTGGTGGGCGTCTCGCTGCTGGCCGCCACCGCCGTCTCGATCGCGGGCACGATCGGGTTCATCGGACTCGTCGGGCCGCACATCGCGCGAATCCTCGTCGGCGAGGATCAGCGGCACTTCCTCACCGCCTCGATCCTCAGCGGAGCCACCCTGCTGACCGGTGCATCGATGGTCAGCAAGATCGTCGTCCCGGGCGTGATCATCCCGGTCGGCGTGATCACCTCACTGGTCGGCGTCCCGGTATTCCTGCTCATCATCATGACCCGGCGACAGCGGACGTGGACATGACCATCACCGTCGAGAATCTGGACTTCACCTACGGCCGCACCCTGATTCTGCGGTCGATCTCACTGCCGGCGTTGCGGCCCGGTGCGATGTACGCGGTCGTGGGTCCGAACGGGGCCGGTAAGTCCACGTTGCTGCGCTGTATCGCCGGGCTGCAACGACATTCGGGCACGATCACCCTCGGCGATGGCAATGGCAACGGGTCGGGCGCGGCGAATCAGGACGGGTCGGTGCTGTATCTGCCCCAGGATCCGCCGCCCGCCACCACGCTGACCGTGTTCGAGAATGTGCTGCTCGCCTATCAGCAGCGGGCCGGATTCCGAGTTGAGCGCGGCACCGTGGATCTGGTGTCCGCGGTTCTGGAGCAGGTCGGGCTCACCCCGGTCGCCGACCGCAAGATGGCGCACCTGTCCGGCGGCCAACGACAATTGGTGAGCCTGGCGCAGGCCATCGTGCGACGGCCGTCGGTGCTGTTACTCGACGAACCGACCAGCAGTCTGGACCTGCACAATCAGCTGAAAATGCTCGCACTCGTCCGGGAATACGCGCAGGAGCAGCCCGCGGTCGTCATAACGACAATTCACGACCTGACTCATGCGGCCCGATTCGCGGATCACGTCATCGTGCTGCACGATGGCGCCGTGCACACCGTCGGCACACCCCGCGAAGTGATCACCGAAGATATGCTGCGCCAGGTCTACCGGGTCAACGCGCAAATCCATTTCAGCGACGACGATACGCTCACACTCGCCGCGACCTCGGCATACGTCACGGAGAACTGATCCGGCAGCGGGCTGCTTTCCCTTTTTGCCGGGACCCCGAACCGAGAGGTGCACCGCCCTTCTCATCGTCCTCTAATATAGATTTTTCTATTATTTTCACATGGACACATTTGGGGTTCTCGGCAACCCGGCTCGCCGACAGATTCTGGAATTGCTCGCCTCGGGTGAGAAAAGTTCCGGAGCCATCACCCGGACAATCAGCGAACATCGCGGAATTTCCGAAGCAGCGGTCTCACAACATCTCAAAGCGTTACTCGACAATGGCCTGGCAACGGTGCGCGCCGCCGGCATGAACCGTTTCTATGCCGTCGATGTCGACGGCCTGCACCGGCTGACCGCATGGCTCGCGCAATTCCCGCAGCCGCCCCGGCAGGATCACCATCCCGCCCCGCCCCCGCAACGCCGGGTCCAGCACAGACACCCGTCTTCGGACCGCATGGCCCGCGGCCTTCCCGCCGTTCACCTCCGGCAGGCCCGGTGAGCGCCGCGGCCCCACCACGGCGAAGCAGCGACCACTAGACTCGTCCCCATGTCCGAACACGATGTCCTCGCGCGGATCACCGAACTGGTGGATCGGGAGCATCAGCTCCGGTCCAAAGCAGAACAGGGGGCGCTCGACCAGGAGACCGAACGGGCGCAATTGGCCGAGCTGGAGGTGCAGCTCGACCAGTGCTGGGACCTGCTGCGGCAGCGGCGCGCCCGCAGAGATCAGGGCGGCGATCCGGACGATGCCCAGGTCAACCCCGCCAAGCAGGTCGAGGGATACCTGCAGTAACAGCTACCATCGTCCCCATGGCAGAGATTTCCACCGCGGACGGCGTGGTTCGCGGCCATCGCGGCCGTCATGTCGCGCGCTGGCGTTCGATTCCCTATGCGGCCGCCCCGGTCGGCGAGCTGCGGTTCCGGGCTCCGCAACCGGTGCAGCCGTGGCAGGGGGTGCGCGAGGCCACCGAATTCGCGTTCGCCGCGATGCAGCACCGCAGGGGCGCCCGGATCGGTCCGCGAACCACGCAGTTGACCGCCGAGGATTGCCTGACGCTGAATGTCGTCGCCCCGGCGGAGCCGTCCTCGACTCCGCGCCCGGTCATGGTGTTCATCCACGGTGGCGCGTATCTGATCGGGACCTCGGCCCTGAGCCTGTACTCGGGTAGCCGACTGGCCACTCGCGGTGACGTCGTGGTCGTATCCATCAACTACCGTCTCGGCGCGTTCGGCTACGTCGATTTCAGCGAATTCTCCACGCCCGAACGGCCTTTCGATTCGAATCTGGGCCTGCGCGATCAGGTGGCCGCGCTCGAGTGGGTGCAGCGCAACATCGCCGCATTCGGCGGAGATCCGGACAACGTCACCGTATTCGGCGAATCCGCGGGCGCGCACGCGGTGCTGTCGCTGCTGGCCACACCGGCCGCGCGAGGGCTGTTCCATCGCGGGATCGCCCAGAGCGCGCCCGCCGACTGGGCGATGACTGCGGAACAGGCCCGGCTGTTCGGTCGCAGCTGTATCGAAAAGCTCGGCGCCACACCGGAAAACGCGGCGAAGATGCTCGTCGAGGCCAGCCCGAACGAGATCCGCAAGGCCGTGGAGTCCCGGCTGAGCAAGTGGTCCCGGCAGTATCCGGGCACCTTCGCCGTATCCCCGGTCGTGGACGGCGACTATCTGCCCGAGGCGCCGATCGACGCGATCGTGAACGGCACGGCTCATCCGCTGCCGCTGATCATCGGCACCAACCGCAACGAGGCGACGCTGTTCGCCCGGTTCGACGACACCCTGCCCACCACGCAGGAGCGGATGCGCAAGGTGCTGGCCGGTTCCGAGGACGCCGAAGCCCGCATCACCGCGGCGTATCCCGGCTATCCGGCACCGAAGACGGCCGTGCGCGCGGGCGGCGACTTCGTGTTCTGGCGGCCCTCGCTCGAGGTCATGGCAGGACACAGCCGGTACGCGCCGACCTACGCCTATCGCTTCGACTTCGCACCGCGCGCGATCCGGTTGGCCGGTTTCGGCGCGACGCACGCACTGGACCTGATCCCCGTCTTCGGCGGGGTGGACTCCCCGATCGGCCGGGCATTCACGGCCGCGGGCGGGCGCAAGGGTTTCCTCGCGGTGCAACGCGAATTCCAGGACAACTGGCTGTCTTTCGCACGTACCGGCGCACCGCTGCCGTCCTGGCCCGAGTACAGCGAACAGCGCCGCATCACCCGCGTCATCGACTCGCCGCCGCGTCTCGAGGTGGATCCGGACAAGTCCAAACGGCTTGCCTGGGAAGGGATTCGCGTCCCGACCGGATGTTGAGCGGCTAGCTCGGCAGGACTCCGGCCAGGACCGTCGCCACCGTCTTCACCACCTCCGCGGGCTCCGGTGGCGCGCTCCGATCGGCGAAGCGCAGATGTCCCGCGCCGACCAATGTCGGTGCGAGCGTGCCGATGTCGGCGTCGGCCGCGATCCGCCCGAGTTCGCGTTCGCGGCGCAGATAGGTCGCGATCATCTCACCGGCCTCGTGCAGCAGCGGTATTCCGGTGGGCCGGGAACGGCGCAGCCGGGCGCGCAGTTCGTCGCGGAAGATGACGAGACTGACAATCGAAACCGCGACGGTGCCGAACAGTTCGGTCAATGCGGCGGTGAGGTTGCCGGTGACCGTTCCGGTTCCGGCGGATTCCTCCAGCGCGTGCGCCTGCGCGGCGAGCCTCGCGATGCGGTCGCGGACGAGTTCGGCCAGGAATTCGTCGAAATCGGTGAAGTGCCGGTGCAGTACCCCCTTCGCGCAGCCCGCCTCCGTGGTGACCGCGCGACTGGTCAGCGCGTCGGGACCGTCTCGCAGCAGGATGCGCTCGGCCGCGTCGAACAATTGCTCGCGCACATCACGCAGGGCCACTCCCGTGGGCACCGGCACTCCTTCCGCTCAGGGCGAACGCGATCGGCCATCCGGACGATTGTCGAGTGGGCATGCGCCCATTATGGTGGGCACATGCCCACTCTACCTTCCGGACAGCCACGTTCCCGGCCCACCCCACCCGAGACGCCCGCCGCGAACGCCCCGCACGAGGCGCGCGTCATCGCCGAATCCTTCGGCGTGGACGCCGCCCGCTACGACCGCGCTCGCCCGGCCTATCCGACCGAACTGATCGAGCGAATCCGCGCTGCCGCGCCCGGCGGCGCGATCCTGGACGTCGGGACCGGAACCGGCATCGTCGCGCGGCAGTTCCGGGAACTCGGCTGCACGGTGCTCGGTGTGGAACCCGATGCGCGCATGGCCGAATTCGCCCGGGGTACCGGGATCGCGACCGAGGTGGCCACCTTCGAGACCTGGGAATCGGTCGGCCGGCGATTCGACGCGGTGGTTTCCGGGACGGCTTGGCACTGGGTGGATCCGGTCGCCGGAGCCGCGCGCGCCGGACGCGCACTGCGCCCCGGTGGACTGCTCGCACCGTTCAACCACGTCTTCGAGTTGCCGCCCGAACTGGCCGAGCGGGTGCATGCCGTCTATCGGCGAGTGATACCCGGCTCGCCGTTCGTCGATCAGCCTCCTCGCCCGGCCCTCGACGCCTACCGGACGTTCTTCGACAAGGCCGCCGACGGTATTCGCGCGAGCGGCGCGTTCGAGGAGCCGGAGCGGTGGCAGTTCGAGTGGCGGCGCGGTTACACCCGCGACGAATGGCTCGACCAGCTGCCGACGACGGGCCTGTTCACCAGGCTCGAACCGGATCGTCTCGCCGCGATCCTGGCGGGTGTGGGCGCGGCGATCGACGACCTGGGCGGTCGTTTCACGATGCCGTATACGACCGTTGCCACCGTCGCGCGGAAGCCGCTCGACGCGTGAAAATGATTGCCCCCCAATATATCTGAGTGTCACCCGTCCGGAATATACCTCTTCGCAACCACTTTGCCGGACCGCACCGGACTGGACGCCCGATTTACCGACGTCGCAGGCTCGGGCGAGAAACAAGGGGTATTGCGCCGGATTTGCTTGCCCGTCGCGTCGCACTCTGCGAAGATTGAGGAGTTCGGTTCGCGTACTGTCTCTCGATTCCGTTGGAAGAGTGAGGAATCCGTATGCACACCATTTCATTCGCGCGGTGCGCCCGCGGCGGGTTCGCTGCTCATCCATCCCGGTGCGTACGGCACCGGTACAGACCCTCGATGTCGGCACGCGTAATGCGTACGGCCGGAAGGTAATCGAGGCGTCCGCCCCGACAGCCCGAACATATTCTCGCGGCGACGCGGTTCGTCGCCGATCAACCATATCTTCGATCGGGGAGGAGTGACATGGCCAATGGTCTGGATTATGCCGGAGGAATTCCCGGAGGTGCGGCCATAGCCGCCGCCGGATATCGATTCGTGTGCCGATATCTCGCCTCGGGCGGAGCCGGCCTGCCGGCGAAACTGCTGACTCCGGCCGAAGCGGATGATCTGCGCGCCAACGGTATCGATATCGTCTCCAATTGGGAGACCGAGGCCGATCGGATGCTGGCCGGATACGATGCCGGGCGCGCCGATGCCCAGGCGGCACTGAATCAGGCCCTGGCCTGTGGCGGTTCCGCGGATCGCCCCATCTACTTCTCCGCCGACTTCGACGCCACGCCCGAACAGCAGGCCCCGATCAACGCCTATCTGCAGGGCGCGGCGACGGTTATCGGCACGAACAACGTTGGCATCTACGGCGGTTACTGGCCCGTCTCGCGGGCGCTGGACGCGGGCGTGGCCACCTGGGGGTGGCAGACCCAGGCGTGGAGCGGCGGAAATCAGGACCCGCGCATCAATATCCTGCAGAACGTCTCGCTCGGGTACGCCTATGTCAACGGTGTCGAATGCGATATCGACCAATCCCTGACCGCTGATTACGGCCAATGGAGCCTAGGAGGAGATATGCAATTGAGTGACACCATCACCGACGCATACGGAAATCAGGTGTCCGTCGGCGATGCCCTCAAATGGTTGCTCTACCACACTGATCTGACCATCGACCAGATCGGCGGCGCGGGCACTCGCAACGATATGCCGGCGGTATTCGCCGGATGGCCCCAATTGAACGGCCGGACGATCGTGGACGCGCTCGCGGAAATCGGTGCGCACCTGGGTCTTTCCGGGTATCAGCCGCCCGCGCGCGGGGCGTGAGATTCGGTGTGATTCATTTCAGTAGTCGCGACATGCGCCGATCGGCCAGGATCTTGCCGCCGGTCTGGCAGGTCGGGCAATACTGGAACGACTTGTCCGCGTACGCGACCTCGCGCACCGTGTCACCGCAGACCGGACAGGGCAGCCCGGTGCGGGCGTGTACGCGCAGTCCGGACCGCTTCTCGCCCTTCAGTTCGGCCGCCCCCTGCCCCACCGAACGGTCGATGGCGCCGATGAGGATCTCCCGCATCGCCGCGTACAGCCGCTCGACCTCCTCGGTGGTCAGGCGATTGGCGGTGGCGAACGGGGAAAGCTTTGCCGCGTGCAGGATCTCATCGGAATAGGCGTTGCCGATTCCGGCGATCACCGCCTGATCGGCCAGCACGGTCTTGAGCCGCTGAGCGGTGCCCTGCAGCAGCGCGGCGAACTGCTCCCCGGTGACATCCAGCGCGTCCGGGCCCAGGCGGGCGATCCCGGGCACACTCCGCGGGTCCTCGACGATCCAGACGGCGAGACGCTTCTTGGTGCCCGCCTCGGTCAGATCGAAGGCCGGTGTCGCCCCTTCGGGAGTGAACAGATGCACCCGCAACGCCAACGGGCCCTTGCCCTGCTTGGGCGGGGTGCGGCCCGGTTCATCGATCCAGCGCAGCCAACCGCCGCGCGACAGATGGGTGATCAGCCACAGCCCACCGCACTCCAACCCCAGGTGTTTGCCCCAGTGCCCCGCCCCGGTGACATCACGACCGGACAGCGCGGTGATCGGCGGATCGAAGGTCTTGAGCACGCTCAGCGCCGCGACATCGATCCGCCCCACCACCGCGCCCACCGCATGCTCGGCCAGGAACCGCTCGAGCGCCACGATCTCCGGTAATTCGGGCACCCCTGCAGACTACCGGCGAGCACCGACAATCCCGGCCCGAAATTCCGCCCACCGTCGCCGGCCGGTCGACGCACCGCGAGCCCATCGCTCGACCGCACGCCGCGCCCCGGATGTTCAGCCGCCCGCCCGGCGCAACAGGTAGATATCCATGATCCACCCCTTCGCCTCGCGAAGTTCGTTGCGGCGCTCGATAATTCGTGATTCCACCGCGCGCAGCGGACCCTCCGCGAGTTCCTCGTCCGGCATGCCGAGATACGCACCCCACCAGATGTGCACACCGTCACCGGGAATCGTGCTGAACGACGTCTCGCCGTCGAGCATGACCACCGTGGGGACACCGGGCGCCAGCCCCTCCTCACGCAAGCGGCGTCCGGTGGTGATGTGCACCGGCTCGCCGATCTCGTGCAACACGATCCGATGCCGCGCGGCCAGGGCCTGTGCGCTGGTCACCCCCGGAATCACCTCGTAATCCAGCGGCGTGACGGCGGCGACCCGCTCGATCATCCGCAGCGTGCTGTCGTACAGCGAAGGGTCTCCCCAGACCAGGATCGCCCCGGCACCGTCGTGCTCGGCGAACGCCTCGCGCAGCAGCGCCGCTCGCCGCTCGTGCCAATCCCGCACGACATCGCGGTACGCCCCGTCCGCGACGGTCCGCTCACGCGGCGGATCGGCGATCTCCACGATCCGGTACGGCCGGTCCATATGCTCGGCCAGGATCGCGGTCCGCACTTCGACCAGCTCTCGCTTGGTCTCTCCCTTGCCGATCACGTAGACCACCTCGGCCCGGCGCATGGCCTTGACCGCCTGCATCGTCACCTGTTCCGGATCACCGGCCCCGATCCCGATCACATAAAGCTTCCGCACACACGCAAGCTTGCCAAACCCGGCCGACCAGCAGCGTCCCGGTGGCCGGTGCCCGCGCCCGGGCTCGGCCCGCGGCGGCGGACCGTCCCGTCGACGGCCGCACGGAACTGCGTAAGCTGCCAGGTATGGAGGACTCGCGGCTCGGCTCGGTTCCGGACACGGCAACCGGCGGCGTTCCCGATACCCAGTACGAGGATCTGCTGCGTCTGGTACTCACCACGGGAACGGCGAAACCCGATCGCACCGGCACCGGCACGCGCAGTGTGTTCGGCCATCAGCTGCGGTACGACCTATCGGCCTCGTTTCCGCTGATCACCACGAAGAAAGTGCATTTGAAGTCGATCGTCTACGAGTTGCTGTGGTTCCTGCGCGGCGATTCGAACGTGGGCTGGCTGCACGAGCACGGGGTCAGCATCTGGGACGAGTGGGCCGATGCGCACGGCGAGCTGGGCCCGGTATACGGGGTGCAGTGGCGGTCCTGGCCAACGCCCGACGGCTCGCAGATCGATCAGATCTCCGAGGTCCTGCACACCCTGCGGACCAACCCCGACTCGCGGCGGATGATCGTCTCGGCGTGGAACGTCGCCGATCTGGACCGGATGGCACTGGCCCCGTGCCACGCGCTGTTCCAGTTCTACGTCGCGGACGGCAAGCTGTCCTGCCAGCTGTATCAGCGCAGCGCGGATCTGTTCCTGGGCGTGCCGTTCAACATCGCCAGCTACGCCCTGCTCACGCTGATGGTCGCCCAGCAGACCGAACTGGCCCCCGGCGAATTCATCTGGACCGGCGGGGACTGCCACATCTACGACAACCACGTCGAGCAGGTGCGCGAACAGCTCGGGCGGGAGCCGTACCCGTTCCCGCAGTTACATCTGCGTCCCGCGCCGTCGCTGTTCGACTACGAGTATTCCGATGTGGAAGTGGCCGGATACCGGCACCATCCGGCGATCAAGGCGCCGGTCGCGGTATGACGCGGATCGGGCTGATCTGGGCACAGGCCAGGAATGGCGTGATCGGCCGGGACAACGCGATCCCGTGGCACATTCCCGAGGATATGGCCCACTTCCGGAAGGTGACCGGCGGGCATCCGGTGGTGATGGGACGCCGCACCTGGGATTCGTTGCCGGAGCGTTTCCGCCCGCTGCCCGGACGACGCAATATCGTCATCACCCGGCAACCGGACTGGTCCGCCAGCGGAGCCGAGCACACCGATTCGCTGGAGCAGGCGCTGCGCAGCTGCGGGCCGGACCCGCTCTGGGTGATGGGTGGCGGCGAAATCTACCGTGCCGCAATACGATACGCGACCGAGCTGATGGTCACCGAGGTGGACGCCGAGATCGATGGCGATGCCTACGCCCCCGCCATCGGCCCGGAATGGACCGTGCGCGACGGGCCGTGGGAGCAATCCAGGACCGGTCTGCGTTACCGCATCCGGCATTACACCCGGGCTCCGGGGCCGCCGCCGATCCCGACCGAACATCGAATTGCAATGTGAAACAGGACGTTATCGCCCGGCGCCTGCGGCATACTCACGACTATTCAGCCCGTGACAACTCGCACGGCACAGGCGTGAAAGGCTGTTCATGGACAAGAAATCGCTGACCGCAGTGGCCCGCCAGCAGCTCAAACTGGCCGCGGCCAATACCAGTGGGCGCAGTTCCCAGACCCTCTGCGGCGGCCACACCCATTCGCTGCGACAGACCGTCATCGCGCTGACCGCTGGACAGAGCCTGGCCGAGCACGACAATCTCGGCGAGGCCACGCTGCAGGTGCTGTCCGGGACGCTCACGCTGTTCAGCGGCGCCAACGAGTGGAAGGGCTCGCCGGGCGATCTGCTGATCGTGCCCGCCGCGCGGCACAGCGTGACCGCGGTAGAGGATGTCGCTTTCCTGCTGACCGTCGCGAAATAGCGAGGGCGCGGACCCATTCCGCACACTTGTCGGCGTGCCCCCGTACGCTGTCGATCATGAGTGAGTCGCAGCCGATCCTCGATCCGCTCAGTCCGGCGGCCCTCTTCCTGGTATTCACCATCGACGACGGCGGTGAGAGCACTGTCCGCGATCTGCTCGCAGATCTGTCGGGGCTGCGGCGTTCGGTTGGTTTCCGCCTGCCCGGGGCGAATCTGGCCTGTATCGCCAGTATCGGTTCGGCGGCCTGGGACAGGCTGTTCGCCGGTCCGCGCCCGGCCGAGCTGCACGAGCTTCCCGCCTATCGCGGCCCGAAACATTCGGCTCCGACCACTCCCGGGGATCTGCTGTTCCACATCAAGGCCGAGGGCCAGGACGCCTGCTTCGAATTGGCGATGGTGATCGGCGACCGGTTGCGCGGCGCGGCCACGATCGTGGACGAGACCGTGGGATTCCGCTATTTCGAACAGCGCGATCTGCTCGGATTCGTGGATGGCACCGAGAATCCGGAGGGCGCGTTCGCGGCGTCGACCGCGCTGATCGGTGACGCGGACCCGGCGTTCGCGGGCGGCAGTTACGTCATCGTGCAGAAGTATCTGCACGATCTGCAAGCCTGGAACGCCCTGCCGGTGCACGAGCAGGAACTGGTGATCGGCCGGACCAAACTGGGCGACTACGAGCTGTCCGACGAGGACAAACCGGCGAATTCGCACGTCGCGGTCAACACGGTGTACGACCCGGACGGTACGCAACGTCAGATCCTGCGCGCGAACATGCCCTTCGGGAGTGTGCGCGAGGGTGAATTCGGCACGTACTACGTCGCCTACGCGGCGACGCCGAGCGTCACCGAACGCATGCTCGAGCGGATGTTCCTGGGCAGCGACGAGGCCGATTACGACCGCATCCTGGATTTCTCCACAGCGGTCACCGGCACGCTGTTCTTCACCCCGACCGCGGATTTCCTGGACGATCTGCCCGACCCCGCGCCCGCGGAGTCCGCGCCGGCGCCGCGGACCCCCGCGAGTTCCGGGGACGGCTCTCTCGGCATCGGCACACTGAAGAAGGGCCCGGCATGATCGGGTCGAGTACGCGAGCGGTCCGGCCCACGGGGTCCGGCCACGTCGAAAGGACTCCAGCGATGAACAATCTGCACCGCGAACTCGCTCCGATCACCTCCGAGGCGTGGTCGGCGATCGAGGAAGAGGCCACGCGAACGTTCAAGCGGCATGTCGCCGGACGTCGCGTGGTCGACGTCTCCGGACCGCACGGCACCGAGTTCTCCGCGGTCGGTCTCGGCCGCACCAAGGTCATCGACGCCCCCGACGAGGGCATCGTGGCGCGGCAGCGGCAGGTCGCGCCGGTGGTGGAGCTGCGCGTGCCGTTCAGCCTCTCGCGCGAGGAACTCGACAACGTCGAGCGCGGCGGCAAGGACACCGATCTGGACGCGGTCAAGGACGCCGCGCGAAAGATCGCCTACGCCGAGGATCGCACGATCTTCGAAGGCTATGCGGCCGCGGGTATCACCGGAATCCGGGCGGCCTCCTCCAATGCGCCGATCGCACCGCCCGCCGATGCGCGGCAGGCTCCGGAGGCGATCGCGCAGGCGGTGACCGAGCTGCGCCTGGCCGGTGTGGACGGGCCGTATTCGGTGCTGTTGAGCGCCGATCTGTACACCGCGGTCAGCGAGACGGCCGATCACGGCTATCCGATCCGCACCCACATCGAACGTCTCATCCCGGACGGCGACATCATCTGGGCCCCGGCCATCGACGGCGCGTTCCTGCTGACCACTCGCGGCGGGGACTTCGATCTGCAACTGGGACAAGATCTTTCGATCGGCTATCTGTCACACGACGCGGAGACGGTGCAGCTGTACTTCCAGGAGAGCCTGACCTTCCTGGTGTACACCGCCGAGGCCGCGGTCGCGCTGCGGCCCTGAGCCACGACACCGCGACGCCACGACGCCACAACGCACGGTACGGTGCTGTCCTGGGTAGGAAGGACCGAGGGCGATGGTACGTGCGGGCGTGGTACCCGGGCAGCGGGCGCTGATCTACGGCACGCTGGGTGCGCTGGCGACAGCGCTGATCTGCGGGGCGATCGTGGCCGCGTTCGGCGTGAACCGCGTGTTCACCGGACTGTTCGCGGGCATCGCCGTCGGGATCGCGGTGCTGGTCGCGCTGTTCGGGCGTGATGTGGTCGTACTGACCGATCGGGCGATCTCCCGGCGTACCCCGTTGCACGAGAGCGATATCGCCTGGGAGCGGGTCGTTGCCGGGCGATTCACGCTGGACGAGCGGGCGCGCTGGGCGCTGGCGCTGGACCTGTCCGGCGGTGACGAGCGGCACGGGGAGTTGGTGTTGCTGTCCATTCCGCCGGTGGTCCGCCCGGTGTCCAACGCCTATGAGCACCGCAAGCGCGAACAGGTTGCGCAGATCCGGAAAATGTTGCGGCACAAGAAGGTTCCCGTGACAGTGCTGCCCGAGATCGCGCACGCCCTGCACGAACACTGGAAGCTGGCGCCGCCCACCGCCCGCTGACCCCGGAGAACCGAAGGTGGACACCATGATTCGCACCGCGGCGCTGGCCTACGTCCGCGAACGCCGTCTGCTGCAGGCGCGTTCGGCGGGCAAAGACGTGTTCTACATGGCGGGCGGCAAGATCGATCCCGGCGAAACTCCGGTCCAGGCCCTGCACCGCGAGGTCCGCGAGGAACTCGGCGTCGAGGTCACCGAGTACGCCGAACTGGGCGTCTTCGAATGCGAGGCGTACGGCCACGCCCCCGGCACGGCGCTGCACATGACCTGCTTCACCGCCGACCTCGGCGGCGAGCCCCGGCCGACCAGCGAGATCGCCGAACTCCGCTACTTCACCGTCGGCGAGTACGCCGCCATGCCGCACGTCGCGCCGGGCTCGATGCTGATCTTCCGCCACCTGCACGAGTTGAACCTCATCGATTGGTGATTCCGCGCTCAGCCCGCGGTGCCGGGAGTATCTCCTCGCGCCCGGTCCGGTTCGGGCTCGGTAGCCGTCCGCCCCGCATCGTCGCGTACCTCCCCGACCGCATCGGGCCGCGTACCCGACGTCGAATTCGACGCTGTGGTAGCGCCGGAATCCCGTGCGCCGTCGGCGGTACCGTCCGGCGCCTCGACAGTGGCGCCCGAGGTTCCGCCGGGCGCGCCATCGGGAACCCGGTCGGTCGGGGTTCGCCCGGCGCCGCCCGGAATTCGCGTGGCGGCGAACAGACCCAGGAGCAGGATCGCGGCGGCGACCAGGAGGGCGGCCCGGGTGGCATCGGTGAAACCGCGGGCGAGGGCGTCGACGACGGCGGTATCGGCGTGATGGGCGCGCAGCGCGGCGATGGCGCCGCCGGCCGAGTCGCGGGTGGCGACGGTGATCTCGCGGGCCGCGCGATGCGGCAGACCGGGTAGCGCGGACAGGCGGTCGGGCAGCGCGTTCCCGAGCGAGAGGGACAGCGTGCCGCCGAGAATCGCCACGCCCAGCGACGCCCCGAACCCGACCAGTGTGGCCTGTGCGGCCCGGGCACGGCGGTAATAACCTCGCTCGGGCGGAGTTCCGCCCAGCGTGAGGGCGGTGAGATGGGCACAGGTCGCCCCGAGACCCGCGCCGTAACACACCAGCAGAACCGCGATCCACCAAGCCGAGATGTCCGCGCTGATGAACAGGGCGGTGAGCGCGATGGCGACGGTCTGGATCGCCAGGCCCAGCCGCAGGATCCGCGCCCGCCCCAGATCGGCCGCGGGTCCGCGGGCGACCAGCGCGCCGAGCAACGCGGCCAGCGCGGCCACCGCGACGACCAGGCCCCCGCGCAGCGTGGACAGGCCCAGCACGTCGACCAGATACAGCGGCAGCACGAACAGCAGCCCGAATACGCTCAGCGCACTCGCGAACGACGCCGCAACACCCCACCGGAACGCGGGCGAGCCGAACAGCGAAAGATCCAGCAGCGCGGGGCGATTCACCGTTGCCCGATGATGTTCCCAGAGCAGGAACAGGGCCAGCAGCACGAGCCCGAGCAGCATCAGCACCGGGCCCGGCGAGGCCGACGCGCGCGCCGACCAGTGCAGTCCGAATACATCGAAGGTCCGCAGCGGCCGGCCCCAGCCGTAGACGGACCCCTCGATCAGCGCGAAGACAACCACCGCGAAACCCGCCGCGCCGAGCAGGAAGCCGTCCACGTCCATACCGCGATCCTCGGTGCGTACCTCGGGGACCACGGCGAGGATGCCCGCCAGCAGCACCGCGCCGATCGGCACGTTCACCAGGAAGATCCAGGGCCAGGTGAACGAGGTGGTCAGCCAGCCGCCCAGCAGCGCACCGAGTACCGCCACACCGCCGAGTGCGATACCACCGGCGGTGTGCGCGAGGGTCCGGTCGCGGCCGCGGAACACCGCATCGATCGCGCTGAACACTCCCGCCGGAACACATGCCGCACCGGCGCCCTGCACGATCCGGCCCCAGATCAGCAGGTTCGGATGATGCGCCGCCGCGGCGAGCAGACTGCCTGCGACGACCAGCACCACGCCGATAGCCATGAGTGTGCGCATACCCACCCGGTCACCCAACCGACCGGCGCTGACCAGCAGGGCCGCGAACACCACCGAATAGGCGCTCAGCACCCACTGCGCGGCGGCGAACCCGAGACCCGTCGCGGCGATGATCGCCGGCAACGACACCCCGATGATGGTGGCATCGAATACCAGCGTGCCCGCGGCCAGCGCGAGCACGCCCAGCGCCAACCACCGCGCCCTGCCCCGCAGCGGTTCCGAATCGACCTCGGTGTCCGTCATGCGCCGCTCCCGCCGTCGCCCGACAACAGTCGAGGAATCAGTCTACGGGGCGTTTGCCCATAATTGGCTACGGCCCGATTCTGATTACCGGCGCAGGGTGATCATCCCGGCGGTAGGTTGCCCGCGGCCAGCACCGCGTGCGCGACCGCGACGCCGTGTGCGGTGCCGCCGGTGCGGCCGGGACCGCTCAGGCCCGTCCGTTGCAGGGCGTTGTCCAGCCGCGCGGTCCACTGCGGATACAACGCGGTCAGGACGGTATGCGCGGCGACCGCCATGGCCGTCTCGGGCGCTGAACCCGGCTCCGGGACCGGCGGCTCCGCCAGATAACTGCGATACGGCACCGAGGCGATACTGCGATACGCCTCGTACATGGCCAGATGGGTCATCGCGAGCGCGCGCGCCACCCCTCCGACATCGACGACGTGCTCCGACCTGTCCGCCCCGAGCACCTGAAGGTTCCAATACAGGATCTGATCCACCGTCTGTTTCCTAATTCGCTGGGCCGCGGACCGGCCCGCTGCACTGCCGCGACCCGACGGACGATCCGTCCTCCCCCACGATCCGCCGATCCCGCACGGAAATCGCCAGTACTGCACTACCTGTATCCGCTAGTGACGCGCAACACCCGCCCGAGTACCGTCGACCCGCCGCATCGCCCCGAAACCGTCTGCCCCACAACAGGTACCGCACTTCCGGATCCTGGTTCACCGACACGGACCACCCCGCACGCGTTTGCGCGGCAGCCGTGGGCCTGCATGACAACGAACATGCATACCGGCGACGACCACGCAGGATCGCCGATGAGGCCGGTCCATACCCCGGCGAGTCCGCAAGACCGCGCACCGGCAACGACGCCGGCGCAATCCTTGCGGCGTCATAGCCGGCGGGCACTGTCGCAGAACAAACGCCAGCGCATCGACGTGGCCGATTCCGGATGACCGCCACCAGAACATCCGCGACAGACCGGTCGTCATGCCAGACCGGTCGTCATAGGGCGCACCCGGCCGAACGTCAGCGCATCAATGTGGCCGGATCGACGGTGAATTCGAACGGTGACTTGAAAGTCACCGATGTCCCGGCCGATGCGCGGTTGGTGAGCTGGTACTCGCCGTCGTCGCCGCGAGCGTAAGCGAACAGCACCGGCAACTCCTCACCGGGCAGACGGCCTTTGCAGGGATCGATCTCGATGCGCCAGTAGTTCGGAATGCCGGCTTCGGCGTAGATGAGCGGTTTGACCATGCGGTCCTGCATGGTCGTTGCGGTCGAGACGATCTCGACAGCCAGAATCACCTGTGCCGCCGGCACTCCCGGGCGGTCCATCGGGATATCCCCTGTTGCCACAATCAGATCGGGGATCGGCACATCTTCGCCGGTCAGCACGCCAACTCCGGCGATGCTGAAATGCCTCTCCGGCAATACTTCCTCGAGGGCGCGATCCAACCATTTGAGCAGCCGCTGGTGTCTCGGCGTGGCACCGGCACCCACGATGATCTGGCCGTTGATGATCTCGCAGCGAAACCCGGCCTGCCGTAACCGTTTCAGACCGGTTGTGGACCATTCTCCCGACTCCGGCGAGCGTGATGTCGAGTGCCCGGGTGCGGACTTCGGCATGCATTCCCTCCCCACTGTAAGCAACTATCACGATCCCCCTGCCAACCTGTGCGGCTCGCAGGTGTTTCGACCCCCGACCGGGTGGTGAGCGCCGGAAGTTCGGCGCTCACCACCCGGTTGGATTCAGTCGGTGATCACCACCTGGACCTCCTCGCTCGCCGCCTCGGTGGAGTCCGCGGATGTGGCGAACCAGTGGGTGACCTCGGCGTCGGCCAGGTCGTCGGCGATGTCCGCGCCGGTCGGCAGGACCGACAGGGCGCCCGCGGTGGCCGAGGCCAGGAATTCGGCCAGGGCCGCGGTGCCCGCGGTGGCGACGGTGAACGTCGTCGACTCGTAATCGATGCCGTTGTCCTCGCGCAGGGCTTCGGCGTGGTCGAGGGCCTGCTCCTGGGTCAGGATCAGCCAGGTGCCGTCGACCCGCCGGGCGATGAGGGCCGGATGGTCCTCGTGCAGCGGGCGCAGGCGATCGGCGTAGGAGACCGGATGCGCCGGGGCCGCGGCGATTTCCGCCTGCACCTTCGGATCGGTCGGCACCAGCCAGCGCACCGACTTCGCCGCGGGCTCCAGCGTGATGCCGAATCCCGCTCCCGCCGAGACGATCTCGCCGAAGGACAGCCCGTCGGCGAACAACGCCGCCGCACCGGCCTTCTGCACCGCCCACAGCGCGACCACCGCTTCGATCGAACGCGGCAGCGCCACCGCGACGATCTCGCCGGGGCCCACGCCGCGGTCGATCAGCACCCGCGCCAACTGCGAGGACCGCGAATCGACCACCTGATAACCGATTTCGGACTCGCCGGCCAGCACCGCCGGCGCCTGCGGATCCTCCTCGACGACCGCGCCCAACGTCGCGGCCACGGTGCGCGCACCGACCCGCGCGGAGGCGGGTTCGGTTGCCGCACCGCCGGATTCGACGAGGATTCGGGCGCGTTCGGCGGCGTCGAGGATATCGATGTCGGCCACCAGCGCGTCCGGATCGCCGATCAGCGCCTCGAGCACCCGGTCCAGCCGCGCGGCCAGGGTACGCACCTCGGCCGCACTGAACCGGCTGGTCAGGTACTCCAGATTCACCGCGATCGTGGTGTCGGCGGTCACCGTGATGGTCAGCGGATAGTGCGTACCACCCTTGAAATCGATACCCGTCACCGCGACGCCGTCGATGGAGCTGGCGGCGGCGATGGCCTCCCGGTCGACCGGATAGGACTCGAAGACGATCAGCGAGTCGAACTGCGCACCGAGTCCGGCCACCCGCAGGATGTCGGGCAGCCCGACGTAGTGGTGGTCCATCAGCGCGGCCTGCTCGCCCTGCAGCCCGGTCAGCAGATCGGCGACCGTGCGGCGATCGTCGACCCGCACCCGCACGGGCAGGGTGTTGATGAACAGGCCGACCATCGACTCGATACCGGGCAGTTCCGCCGGACGTCCGGACACGGTCGCGCCGAACACCACGTCACCGCGGCCGGTCAGGCGACCGACCAGCAGACCCCAGGATGCCTGCACCAGCGTGTTCGCGGTGATCCCGAGATCGGCGCAGAACTTGCTCAGGCGCTGGGTCCGCTCGGCGTCGAGCTCGATGCCCACGTGCTCGATATCGAAACTCTCGACCGACTTCGGCTGCGGGGCGATCAGGGTCGGCTCGTCCACACCGGCCAGCGCCCGCGCCCACGCCTGCAGCGACTCCTCGCGGTCGCGCACCGACAGCCAGGCCAGGAAGTCCCGGTAGGAGGCCACGTGCGGCAGCACACTCGCATCACCGTGCACCGCGTACAGCACCAGCAGATCCCGCATCAGCAGCGGCATCGACCAGCCGTCGAACAGGATGTGGTGGGCGGTGATCGACAGCCGCCACTGCTGGGCCCGCGGCTCACCGTCCGCGTCGAGCTTGTACAGCGCGAACCGGATCAGCGGCGGCGCCGCCATATCGAACTGCACGGCGCGATCGGCGGCCAGCCGGCGTGCCAGCTCCGCCTCCCGGCGCTCGATCGGCAGATCGGTGAGATCCGTTTCGTGCCAAGGCAGTTCGACGCGTTCCTGGACGATCTGCACCGGTTTGCCGTCGGCATCGGTGGTGAAGGCGACCCGGAGGTTCTCGTAGCGATCCGCCAGGGCCTGCGCGGCGGCGTGCAACCGGCCGGCGTCCAGCGTGCCGGTGAAGTCCAGCCGCGCCTGCTGGCTGTAGATGTCCATGGTGGCCTCGGACATCATCGCGTGGAAGAACAGACCGGACTGCAGCGGCGAGAGCGGCCACACCTCGGTCATCGCGGGATAGGTCTGCTCCCACGCCCGCTGATCGGCCGGACCGACCTCTACCAGCGGACCGGTCGGCAGTTCGAGTTCGCCGCCGCCGAGCACAGCGCCCGCGGCGATCCCGGCGATGGTGCGCCGCTCGAACACCTCGCGAGCACTGAATGCCACACCGCGCGCCTTGGACCGCGACACCAGCTGGATCGACAGGATGCTGTTACCGCCGATGCCGAAGAAGTCGTCGTCGACGCCGATATCCTCGCGCCCGAGCACGTCGGCGAACACCTCGGCCACGATCTGCTCGGTCGGCGTGGACGGAGCCCGGTACGGCGTCGACTCGAATTCGGGTTCGGGCAACGCCTTTCGATCCAGCTTGCCGTTGACGTTCAACGGCAGCGCGTCGAGCACCACGAACGCCGCGGGCACCATGTACGAGGGCAGATTCGCCGACAGCTCCGAACGCACCTGCGCCACATCCAGATCCGCGTCCGAGGTGACCAGATAGGCGACCAGCCGGTCACCCAGGCGCGGATCGGACTTGGCCAGCACCGCGGCCTGGTTGACCTGCGGCAGGGCCAGCAGCGCCGCCTCGATCTCACCGAGCTCGATCCGGAAGCCACGGATCTTCACCTGGAAGTCGGTGCGGCCCCGGTAATCCAGCTCGCCGTCGGCGTTCCAGACCGCGAGGTCGCCGGTGCGGTACATCCGCTCACCAACGGCGAACGGATTGGCCACGAAGCGGTCCGCGGTCAGATCCGGACGGGCGAAATAGCCGCGCGCCAGCTGCGCACCGGCCAGATACAGCTCGCCGGGCACCCCGGCGGGCACCGGCCGCAACCGTGAATCCAGCACGTACACCTGGGAATTCCACTCCGGCACACCGATCGGCACCGAGACCAGATCGGCCTCGCCGACCCGGTGGCTGGTGATCGACACGGCCGCCTCGGTGGGGCCGTACGTATTGAACAGCCCGGCCGCGTTGCCCGTGCGGAACCGCTGCGCCAGCGGGCCCGGCAGCGCCTCGCCGATCGCCAACACTCGCCGCAGTGAATCCGGCAGTGTCCCACCGGATTCGGTCAGCAGCGCGTCGAGCATCGAGGGCACCGCGTGCAACGTGGTCACCGACTCGCGCGACATCAGCGCGTTCAGGTATTCCGGATCCTGATGACCGTCCGCCGTGGCGATGACCAACCGGCCGCCGCGGACCGCCGCGGTCCAGAACTCCCAGACCGACAGGTCGAAGGTGGCGGCGGTCTTCAACAGCACCGAGTCCTGCGCGTCGAGGCCGAATTCCGCGGTCTCCCAAAGCAACTGGTTCACGATGGCCGCGTGCGGCACCGCCACGCCCTTCGGGCGGCCGGTGGAACCCGAGGTGAAGATGACGTACGCGGTGTTCTCCGGACGCAGCGCACCGAGCCGCTCGGCATCGGTGATCGGCGCGTAGTCCTCGTGCCGCTCCGCATCGATCCGCACGACCGGCGCGATCGTGGTCTCGAACGCGGTCTCGGCGTTGGTCAGCACACAGACCGGGGCCGCGGTGTCGAGGATGTAATCGGTGCGTTCGGCGGCCTGATCCGGATCCACCGGCACATACGCACCGCCGGCGGTCGCCACGGCGTACATGGCCACGACCAGATCCACCGAGCGGCGCAGCGCGAGCGCGACCCGCGCCTCGGGGCCCACGCCGAGTGAGATCAGCTGACGCGCAAGGCGATTCACCCGGGCGCCGAGTTCGGCATAGGTGATCGTGCTGCCGTCGGGGCCGACCAGCGCCACCGCCCCCGGGGTGCCCGACACGGTGCGCTCGAGCAGCGACACCAGGGTCGCCGAGCGGTCGGTGTCGTGCGCGGTCGCGTTGCGGTCCGTCACCAGTTCGGTGACCTCGCCCGCGTCCAGGTAGTCCAGATCGCCCACGGACTTGTCCGGCGCGGCGACGATCTCGCCGAGCAGCCGCACGAACCGGTCCGCGAACGTCTGCGCCGTCTCGCGGTCGAACAGATCGGTCGCATAGGTGAGGTCACCGGCGATGCCGAGCGGCGTGCCCGACTCGTCGTACCCGTCGCCCACGATCAGATGCAGGTCGAACTGGGAGATCTCGACGTCCACATCGAGTCCGGACACGGCCAGGCCGGGCAGTTCCAGACTGACGCGCGCCAGGTTCTGGAACGACATGCCGACCTGGAACAGCGGATGCCGCGCGGTGGACCGCTCCGGATTGAGCACCTCCACCAAGCGCTCGAACGGCACGTCCGCGTGTGCGAACGCCTGGATGTCCGACTCCCGCTGCCTGACGAGCAGATCGGTGAACGACGCGCCCGGCTCGACCTGGGTGCGGAACACCAGCGTATTGACGAACATGCCGATCATGTCGTCCAGCGCGGCCTCACCGCGACCCGCGATCGGGGTGCCGATCGCGATGTCCTCGGTACCCGACAACCGCGCCAGCAGCACCGCCAGCGCGGTGTGCACGACCATGAACAGCGTCGCACCCTGCTCGCGCGCCACATTCACCAATGCGGCGTGAGTGTCCGCGTCGATCCGCAGACTCACCGTGCCGCCGGTGTAGGACTGCACCGCCGGACGCGGCCGGTCCGCGGGCAGATCCAGCTGATCGGGCAGATCCGCCAGCGCCCCGCGCCAGTAGGCGATCTGCTTGGCGGCCAACGATTCCGGATCGTCCTCGGAGCCCAGCACCGCGCGTTGCCAGATGCTGTAGTCCGCGTACTGCGCGGCCAGCGGCTCCCAGTCCGGGGCCACGCCCGCGGAGCGAGCGGCGTAAGCGGTCATCAGATCCCGCGTCAACGGTCCCATCGACGAGCCGTCGCCGGAGATGTGGTGCACGACCATCGCCAGCACGTATTCGCCGGTACCGTCGGCTCCCGCCGCGGACACCTCGAACACGGCCACCCGCAACGGCACCTCGGCGGTCACGTCGAACGAGGTGGAGAAGAACTCCAGCACCGCCGATTCGACCGAATCCGCACTCGTCACCCGCACGTCCAGCGCCGGAATCGCCTGCACCGCAGGCAGGATCACCTGCACCGGGCCCTGATCGGTCTCCGGGTACACCGTCCGCAGCACCTCGTGCCGGGACACCAGATCGCCGATCGCCGCCCGCAGCGCGGGAATGTCCAGCGCACCGGTCAACCGCACTGCCATCGGCACGTTGTACGCGGTGGACTGCGGGTCGAACCGGTTCAGGAACCACATCCGCTGCTGCGCGAGCGACAGCGGAATCCGTTCCGGCCGTTCGAGACTGCCGATCTCGACCCGGTCACCGCGGCTGGACGCCGACACCGCCTCCGCGAGCCCGGCCACCGTCGGCGACTCGAACAGCGAACGCACCGTGACCGTGGTGTCCAGCGCCGCGCCGATGCGCGCGGTGACCTGGGTCGCGATCAGCGAGTTACCGCCGAGGGCGAAGAAATCGTCGTCCGCGCCGACCCGGTCCACGCCGAGCACCGAGGCGAACACGCCCGCCACGACCTCTTCGATCGGGGTGCGCGGCGCGCGGAACTGCGTCTCGGCCTCGAACACCGGTTCCGGCAGGGCGCGCCGGTCCAGCTTGCCCACCGGGGTCAGCGGGACGCGGTCGATCACCATGATCGACGCGGGCACCATATAGGCCGGCAGGCGTTCCCGCAGGTGCGCGGTCAGCGCACCGACGTCGATCGAATGCTCCGGCGCCGGAACGACATACGACACCAGCGCGGTCGAACCCGCCGCACCGCGGTGGCCGAGGGTGACCGCGAAGCCGACCGTCTCGTCCGCGGTGAGGGCGGCGTCGATCTCACCCAGTTCGATGCGGAAACCGCGCACCTTCACCTGGAAGTCGGACCGGCCGACGTACTCCACCGAACCGGCCGCGGTCCACCGCACCACGTCGCCGGTGCGGTAAAGGCGCCCGCCGGGCACGTACGGATCGGCCACGAACCGCTGCGCGGTCAGGGCGTTGCGCGCGTGGTAGCCCCGCGCGAGCTGGATACCCGACAGGTACAGCTCACCCGCGACGCCCACCGGCACCGGGCGCAACCGCTCGTCCAGGACCAGCAGGCGCATACCGCGGATCGGGCCGCCGAGGGCGACCGGCTGCTGCGGCGCGAGCGCCCCGAGGGTGACCGCGATCGTGGTCTCGGTGGGCCCGTAGACGTTGTGCATCCGGCGCACCGTCCCGTCCGCCAGCGGAACGACCCACTTGGCGACCAGATCCGCGGGCACCGCCTCACCGCCCGCGGTCAGCACCCGCAGGCTGTCCAGCCCGGCCGGGTCGACCGTGGACAACGCGGCCGGGGTGATGAACGCGTGCGTGACGCCCTCGGCGCGGATCAGCTCGGCCAGTTCCGCACCGCCGTAGACGCCCGGCGGGACGATGACCAACCGGCCACCCGCACCGACGGCCAGCAGCAGCTCCAGAATCGACGCGTCGAAGCTCGGCGAGGCGAAATGCAGTGCCCGCGTTTCGGAATCGAGTCCGTACAGCTCCAGCTGCTCGTCGCGGAAGTTGGCCAGGCCCGCGTGGGTGACCATGACGCCCTTGGGGACGCCGGTGGAACCGGAGGTGTAGATGACGTAGGCCGGATGCGCCGGGACCAGCGCCCGCACTCGATCCGCGTCGGTCACCGCCGCCGAGTCGAATGCCGCGGTGTCCAGCTCGTCGAGTACCAGCCACTGCACCGAATCGGGCAGCTGCGCGTGCACCGACGCCACGGTCAGGCCGACCCGGGCCCCGGAATCGGTGAGCATGTGCGCGATGCGGTCGGCCGGATAGGTCGGGTCGATCGGCACGAACGCCGCACCCGACTTGGTCACCGACCACTCCGCCAGATAGGAGTCCAGCGAACGCGGCACCGCGACGGCCACCAGATCCTCGGCCCCGAGGCCGCGTTCGATCAGCAAGCGCGCCAACCGGTTCGACCGCTCGTCCAGCTCGGCGTAGGACAGACTCCGGCCCCACGACGCACCCGCGACGGGTGCGTACCCCTCGACCACCGCGATCGCCTGCGGATCGCGCGCCGCGGCCTCGGCCAGCAACTCCGGCAGCGTGCGCGGCGCGGTGGCCGGCAGGCCGGTGCGCGAGATCAGATCCGCGCGCTCGCTGTCCTCGATGAGCTCGAGGTCGCCGATCGAGGTGTCCGGACGCCGCACTATCTGGCGCAGCAACCGGACGAAGCGCGCCGCGATCACCTCGACCGATTCCTGATCGAACAGGTCGCGGGCGAAGGAGAACTGCGCCGAGATCCCCGAATCGTCGGTCGACTCACGCAGCGTCAGCGACAGGTCGAACTTCTCGATGCCGGAATCGAATTCGACCCCGGCGACCCGCAGTCCGGGCAGTTCGAAGGTCGTCTCGGGCATGTTCTCGAACGACAGCGCCACCTGGAACAGCGGGTTGCGCGCGGTGGAACGCTCCGGCGTGAGCAGCTCCACCAGCCGCTCGAACGGAATGTCCGCGTGCGCGAACGCCTGCAGATCGACCTCGCGGGCCTCGGCCAGCAGTTCGAGGAAGCTGCGCTGGGCGCTGACCTCGGTCCGCAACACCAGGGTGTTGACGAACATGCCGATCAGATCGTCGAGTTCGGCCTCGCCGCGTCCCGCGATGGGCGTGCCGACGGCGATGTCCTCGGTACCGCTGAGTTTGGCCAGCAGCACCGCCAGCGCGGCATGCACGACCATGAACAGCGTGGTGTTCTGCTCGCGGGCGATCTCCCGCAACGCGTCGTGCACCTGCGCATCGATCGGGAACAGCACGTGTCCGCCGCGATACGACGGCACCGCCGGGCGCAGTCGATCCACCGGCAGGTTCAGCTCGTCGGGCAGATCGGCCAGCGCGGTCCGCCAGTACTCGGCCTGCGCCGACAGCACACTGTCCGGCTCGTCCTCCGAGCCGAGCACCGCACGCTGCCACACGCTGAAGTCCGCGTACTGCACCGGCAGCGGAGTCCAGGCCGGCGCCTCACCGGCCGCGCGGGCCGCGTAGGCCAGCATCAGATCGCGGGTCAGCGGGCCCATCGACCAGCCGTCCGCGGTGATGTGGTGCGCGACGAACACGAGCACGTATTCCGCGCTCTGTCCATCGGGCACGACCGGGGGGCCTGCGTGGTTACGCTCCGCTGCCGCCTCCGGCCCTGACCCGGTCGTGCCGGCCGCTGTGTCCGGACGCAGCAGCCGAGCCCGCAGCGGGACCTCGCTGGTCACGTCGAACGGGGTGGTAACCAGTTCGAGCACGGTGTCCTGCACCGCGTCCGGCCGCACCGGTACCGGCGTGAGATCCGGAACAGCCTGTGCCACAGGCAGAATCACCTGCTGGGCGAGACCGTCGCGCTCCGGGTAGACGGTGCGCAGCACCTCGTGCCGCTCCACCAGATCGCGCACCGCGGCCTGCAGCGCGTCCACGTCGACGTTCCCGGACAGCCGGACCGCGGCGGGCACGTGGTAGGCGGTCGAGGTCGGGTCGAACCGGTTCAGGAACCACATCCGCTGCTGCGCCAGCGACAGCGGAACCTGGTCGGGCCGAACGACTTCGGTCAGCGCGGGCCGGGTGGCATCCGAACCGGCGTACTGCGCCACCCGCGCGGCCAGTTCGGCCACGCTGGAACGTTCGAACAGCTCCCGCACCGACACCCGCGTCTGCAGGGCGGTGCCCAGTCGCGCGGTGACCTGCGTCGCGATCAGCGAGTTACCGCCGAGGGAGAAGAAGTCGTCGTCCGCGCCGACCCGGTCCACGCCGAGCACCTCGGCGAACACACCGGCCACGATCTCCTCGATCGGCGTGGACGGCGCACGGAACTCGCGGTGCGCGAACTCCGGCTCCGGCAACGCCTTTCGATCCAGCTTGCCGCTGGTGTTCAGCGGGAATGCCGCCAGCTCGACGACCGCGGCGGGAATCATGTAGGCGGGCAACGATTCCGACGCGGCGGCCAGCAGTTCGCGCTGGTCGATCGACTGTCCGGGCGCGGGAACGGTGTAGGCGACCAGCTGGTCGCCCAGGTCCGAGGACAGCACCAGCACCACGGCCTGGCTCACCGACGGGTGCGCCAGCAGCGCCGATTCGATCTCGCCGAGTTCGATGCGCTGACCGCGGAACTTCACCTGGAAGTCGGTGCGGCCGATGTAATCCAGCACCGGCGTGCCGTCGGTGACGCGCCACGACACCAGGTCACCCGTGCGGTACATCCGTGCGCCGTCGCTCGCGAACGGGTCGGCCACGAACCGGTCCGAGGTCAGGTCCGGGCGCGCCACGTAGCCGCGCGCGAGCTGGTCACCGGCGAGATACAGCTCGCCGGCCACCCCGGCCGGAACCGGCCGCAGCCGCGAATCCAGTACGTACACCTGCGAATTCCACTGCGGCACGCCGATCGGCACGCTCAGCCGGTCTTCCCGCGTCGCGGGCCAGTAGGTGATCGAGACCGCGGCCTCGGTCGGACCGTACAGGTTGTGCACCGTCGCGTCGGAGACCGAACGCATGGCCGCGACGGTCTGCGGCGGCAACGCCTCACCGATGACGAAGACGTCGCGCAACGTCGGCACCGCACCGGCCCGGGTGTGCGCCGCGAACACCGTCAGCATGGACGGAACGAAGTCGGTGACCGTGACACCTTGTGCGGCAATGGTTTCCGCGAGGTATTCCGGATCCCGATGACCGTCGTGGGTGGCGACGACCAGTTTCGCACCGGCCCGCAGCGGCATGAAGTAGCCCCACAGCGAGACGTCGAACGTCGTCGCGGTCTTCTGGAAGTAGACGTCGCCCGGACCCATCGGGTACTCGGCCAGCATCCAGGTGATCTGGTTGTGGATCGCAGCGTGCGATACCGCGACGCCCTTCGGGCGGCCCGTCGAACCAGAGGTGAAGATCACGTACGCCGGATTCTCCGGACGCACCGGACCCTCCAACTCGCCCGGCCCCAACGGCGCGACATCGAAACCATCGAGGTCGATGGTCTCCAGGTCGAACACCTCGACACCCTCGGGCACCGGCACCGCATCAGCCGCACGAGTCAGCACACACACCGGCTGCGCGGTCTCGAGCACATGCGCGATCCGCTCCGCCGGATGATCCGGATCCAACGGCACATACGCACCACCCGCAGCAACCACCGCATACATACTCACAACCAGATCGACCGAACGACGAATCGACAACGCGACAAGCGACTCCGGACCCACACCAGCCCAAACCAACCGACGCGCAAGCAGATTCACCCGCTCATCGAACTCCCGATACGTCAACTCCTCACCCTCGAACACCACAGCCACCCGATCCGGATACGCGGCCACCGCACGGCGATAGCCATCCAGCAGCAGCTCCGGCGCGACCTCGTGCCGAGTGTCGTTCCAGCGCACCAGGATTCGGTCGCGTTCGGCGGCGTCGAGCAGTTCGATCTCGCCCACGCGCCGATCCGGCCGGTCCACCAGGACGTCCAGCACCCGCAGCAGGCGCGCGGACAGTTCCCGGACCTGATCCTCGGTGAAGTGGCTGACCAGGTACTTCATCGCGAGCACGACGGTCGCCTCGGCGCTCACCATCACCGTCATCGGGTAATGGGTGTCGTCGTACATGCCCGCGCCGGTCACCGACATGCCGTCGATGGAACTGGTCGCCTCGATCGCGTCCTTGTCCACCGGATACGACTCGAACACCACGAGCGAGTCGAACCCGATGCCGGTACCGGCCACTCGCTGGATATCGGTCAGGCCCACGTAGTGGTGATCGAGCAGATCGGCCTGCTCGGCCTGCAGACCGGACAGCAACTGCCCCACCGACGTCTCGTCGTCGACCCGCACCCGCACCGGCAGGGTGTTGATGAACAGGCCGACCATCGATTCGACGCCCGGCAGTTCCGCCGGACGGCCCGAGACCGTCGCGCCGAACACCACGTCGTCCTGGCCGGTCATCCGGCTCAGCAGCACACCCCACGCCGCTTGGATCAGCGTGTTGACGGTGATGCCCAGCTCGGCGCAGTACCGCTTGATCCGCTCGGTCCGCTCGGCGTCGATCTCGGTGACCTGACGCCCGATCTCGTAGGTCTGCTCCTCGACCACGACCTGCGGCGCGAGCAGCGACGGCTCCTCGACCCCGGCCAGCGCGGCCTGCCAGGCGCGCAGCGACGCGTCCCGATCGCGACCGGCCAGCCAGGCCAGGTAGTTCCGGTAGGGCGCGACGCGCGGCAGCACGCTCGCGTCACCGCGCACCGCGTACAGCATCAGCAGATCCCGCAGCAGCGGCGGCATCGACCAGCCGTCCAGCAGGATGTGGTGCGTGGTGATGACGATCTGCCATTCCTGCGCGTCGGTGCGATACAGCGTGAAGCGCAGCAGCGGCGGCGCGGACAGATCGAAGTGCTCGGCCCGGTCGGCGGCCATCAGCCGCTTCAGCTCGGTTTCACGTTGTGCCGCAGGCACACCGGTGAGATCCACCTCGCGCCACGGCGCTTCGACCTTGTCCAGCACGACCTGCACCGAGCGGCCGTCGGCAGCGGTGACGAAGGCGGTGCGCAGGTTCGGGTACCGCACGAGGATGCCCTGTGCGGCCGCGCGCAGCCGCGAGATGTCGACCGTGCCACGCAGCCCGACGGTGGACTGCACGGTGTAGACGTCGACGCCGCTCTGCGCGAACAGCGCGTGGAACAGCAGACCCGATTGCAGCGTGGACAACGGCCACACGTCGATCATCGCCGGGTAGTCCCGTTCCCACACCGCGATATCGGCCTGGGTCGCGGGCACCAGCGGCAGATCCGACGGGGTCAGGCCACCGGCGTCCGGGCGGCGCGAGTGCCGCGCCAGCGCGGTCAGCGCCTCGACCCACAGATCGGCGAACTCCTGCACCTGCTCCCGGTCCAGCAGACCGGTCGGGTAGGTGAACGACGCGCCCAAGCGCAGGCCCTGGTCGCCGTCGGTGACGATCGCGTTGATGTCGACCGCGCCGTTGGCGGGCATATCGGCGTCCTGGCCGACCGACAGGTCGCCCAGATCGTCCACCGGCACCCAGCCCAGCTCGGCCAGGCCCTCGGGCACGTCGCCCGCGGAGATCCGGCCCAGGTAGTTGAAGCTGATCTGGCCGGGATCGCCCAGCTGCGAAGCGGTTTCGGGGTTCAGCCGACGCAGCATGCCGTAGCCGAGGCCCTTGTCGGGCACGGCCAGCAACTGCTCCTTGACCGCCTTGACCACCGCACCCAGCGCCGGTCCACCGGCGAACGCCTCGTCCAGATCGGCGCCGGCCGGATCCAACCGCACCGGATAGGCGGTGGTGAACCAGCCGACAGTGCGCGACAGGTCCGCACCCGGCACGACGTCCTCTTCGCGGCCGTGTCCCTCGACCCGGATCAGCGAGGCGTCGCCCGCACGCGGGCGCCATCGCGCGACGGCCAGGGCCAGCGCCGAGAGCAGTCCGTCGTTCACGCCGCCGTGGTACAGCCCCGGCAGGGTGGTCAGCACGGCCTCGGTGACGTCGGCGGGCACGCTGACGCGCACCTGGTCCACGGTCGCGTTGGTGTCCACGGCCGGATCGAACGGCCGCGAGCCCAGTTGCGGGTCCGGGGTCGACGAAACCCGTTGCCAGAACGGCAGTTCCGCCAGACGCTCGGAATCGGTCGCGGCCTCGGCGAGTGCGTGCGCCCAGCGCCGCATCGAGGTGCCGTTGGCGGGCAGGGCCACCGGCTGCCCGGCCGCCAGCTGCGACCAGGCCATCGCGAAGTCCGGGAGCAGGATGCGCCAGGACACGCCGTCGACGACGAAGTGATGACCGACGATCAGCAGCGCGTCACGTCGTGCGGTGCCCGCCTCGGCGGCGAACCACACGAACTGCATCATGGCCGCGTTCGCCGGATCCAGGCGACCCAGTGCCGCATCGAGTTCGGTTGTCGCCAACCGGTTCAGCGCCTCGGAATCGATGTCACCGGGCACCTCGACGCGATGCAGCAGTGCGTCGACATCGACCGCGCCGGGTTCGAGCGCCTCGAAGACCCAGCCGGACTCGACGTCGCCGCGCAGCCGCGAGCGCAGCACATCGTGGTGCTCGAAGACCGCGCCGATCGTCGCGACCAGCGTCTGCCGGTCGATGCCCTCGGGCAGGCGCACCGTCATCGACTGCGAGAACCGCTCGTACGACGAGCCGCTGGCGAGCAACTGCCGCATGATCGGGGTCAGCGGGATCTCGCCGACGCCGCCGCCGGGCAGCTCCGCCAGCCGCTTGCGCTCGGAAGCGTCACCGCGCGTGGCGACTTCGGCCAGCGATGCCACGGTGCGCCGTTCGAACACGTCGCGCGGGGAGAACACTACGCCGCGTGCCTTGGTCCGCGACACCAGCTGGATGGACAGGATCGAGTCGCCGCCCAGGGCGAAGAACGAATCGTCCACGCCCACCTGGTCGACGCCGAGCACGTCCGCGAACACCTCGGCGATGATCGTCTCGATCTCGCCCACCGGTGCGCGGAACTCCCTCGGCGCGAGTTCGGGTTCGGGCAGCGCCTTGCGATCCAGCTTGCCCACCGGCGTCAGCGGGATCTCGTCGAGCACCACGATCGCCGAGGGGACCATGTGCGGCGGAAGCGTCTTCGCCACATGGGCGCTCACGTCGGCCGGATCGACCGCCCGGCCCGCGACGCCCAGTACGTAGGCCACCAGAATCGTTGCGCCGGCCGCGGTTTCGCGGCCCATGGTGAAGGCGAACTCGACGTCCGGGTGGGTGCCGAGCACCGCGTCGATCTCACCCAGTTCGATGCGGAAGCCGCGGATCTTCACCTGGAAGTCCGAGCGGCCGACGTAGTCCAGCTCCCAGCGGACCGACGGCAACGCCTCGTTACCGGCGCGCTCGCCCGGTTCGGCGAACCAGCGCACCACGTCACCGGTGCGGTACATGCGCGCACCGGGCGCGCCGAAGGGGTTGGGCACGAACCGTTCCGCGGTCAGATCCGGCCGGTTCCGGTAGCCGCGGGCCACGCCCGCGCCCGCCAGATACAGCTCACCCGCGACACCCGGCGGCACCGGATGCAACCGCGAATCCAGCACCAGCGCCGACATGCCGTGCACCGGCTCGCCGATGGTGACGTGGCGGCCGGGGAACAGCCGCGCGTACGAGGAGATGATCGTGGTCTCGGTCGGGCCGTAGGCGTTGAAGTACCTGCGGCCGGGCTGCCACTTGGCGAGCAGTTCCGGCGTCGTGACGTCGCCGCCGACCGAGGCGACCAGCAGCTGTTCTTGCCCGGCCGGATCCACGGTGCCCAGTACGGCAGGAGTGATGATGGTGTGCGTGACCTGCTCGGTCCGCATCAGCTCGGCCAGATCCGGGCCGCCGATGACGTGCGCCGGCGCGATCACCAGCGTCGCGCCGGTGGAGAAGGCGCACAGCCACTCCAGCACCGACGGGTCGAAGCTCGGCGAACAGATGTGCAGCATCCGGTGCTGCGATTCCAGCTGGTAGTGCCCCACCGCGACATCGACCAGACCGCCGAGGCCCGCGTGCGTCACCGTGACGCCCTTGGGCCGCCCGGTCGAACCGGAGGTGTAGATCACGTACGCCGGATGCCGCATCCGCAGCGGCGTGAGCCGGTCGGCGTCGGTGACCGGCTCGGCCGATCGTGCGGCGCACAGTTCTTCGGTCGACGGGTCGTCCAGGACCAGCCAGTCCACCTCGCCGGACAGGTCGCCCACCTGCGCCGAACCCGTGATGCCCAGTACCGCACCGGAATCTGTGAGCATGTGCGCGACCCGGTCCTCGGGATAGTTCGGGTCCACCGGTACGTGCGCGCCGCCGGCCTTGGTGACCGCGAGCACGGCGAGCACCATCTCGTAGGAGCGCGGGAAGGCAACGGCGACAAGCTTTTCCGGGCCGACGCCGCGATCGATCAGCACCCGCGCCAGGCGCGAGGACCGCTCGTCGAGCTCACCGTAGGTGATCGAGCGTCCCTCGTAGCGCACCGCCACCCGGTCCCGGCCCAGCTCGACGCCGCGGCTCAGCAGATCCGGCAGCAGGCCCGTGGCCATGACGTCGTCACCGTGCACGTGAGTGAGCAGCTCGAATTCCGGCGCGGTCAGCAGCGACACGTCACCGATCGCGGCGCCCGGATCGGCGGCCAGCACGCCCAGCAGGCGCACGAACCGGCGGGCCAGCACCTCGACCGTGGCGTCGTCGAAAAGGTCGCGCGCGAAGGAGAATTCGGCCTGCATACCGGAATCGTCGTGCGACTCCCGCATGGTCAGCGACAGATCGAACTTCTCGATGCCGGACTCGAACTCGACCGCGCCGACCCGCAGGCCGGGCAGCTCGAAGGCGGTCTCGGGCATGTTCTCGAAGGACAGCGCGACCTGGAACAGCGGGTTGCGCACCGTGGACCGCTCCGGCGAGAGCATTTCCACCAGGCGCTCGAACGGGATGTCCGCGTGCGCGAACGCCTGCAGGTCGGTCTCCCTGGCCTGTGCGAGCAGGTCGGCGAAGCTCGATTCCGCCCGCACGTCGGTCCGCAGGACCAGTGTGTTGACGAACATGCCGACCACGTTGTCCAGCTCGGCCCGGCCGCGTCCGGCGACCGGGGTGCCGACCGCGATGTCCTCGGTTCCGGACAGCTTGGCCAGGAACGTCGCGAGCGCGGCGTGCACGACCATGAACAGCGTCGTGTGCTGCTCGCGGGCCACGCGCTGGAGTGCGGCGTGCAGATCGGCGTCGATCGCGAACGGCACCCGGCCGCCCCGATAGGTCGGCACGCCCGGACGCGGCCGGTCCACCGGCAGATTCAGCTCGTCGGGCAGGCCCGCGAGCGCGCCGCGCCAGTACTCGGCCTGGGCGGCCAGCACGCTGTTCGGATCGTCCTCCGCGCCCAGCGCCTCGCGCTGCCACACGCTGAAGTCCGCGTACTGCACCGGCAGCGGCGCCCACGCGGGGGCCTCGCCGGTGCTGCGGGATGCGTAGGCGAGCATCACGTCACGGGTCAGCGGGCCCATCGACCAGCCGTCCGCGGTGATGTGGTGCGCCACGACCACCAGGACGTGTTCGGGCGTGGCGTCTTCGGTGTCCACGCGCAGCAACCGAACCCGCAGCGGCACTTCGGCACTGGCGTCGAAGCCCGCGGTGACCAGTCCGACGACGGTCTCCCGCAACGCTTCCGGCCGCACCACGATCGGTTCCAGGTCCGGAACCGCCTGTGCCACAGGCAGAATCACCTGGTGCGGCCGGCCGTCACGTTCCGGGTAGATCGTGCGCAGCACCTCGTGCCGCTCGATGACGTCGCGCACCGCGGCCCGCAGCGCCGAGGTGTCCAGCTCGCCGGTCAACCGCACCGCGACGGGCACGTGATAGGCCGCGGACTGCTGGTCGAACCGGTTCAGGAACCACATCCGCTGCTGTGCCAGCGACAACGGCACCAGCTCCGGCCGCGGCCGGGCGACCAGCGCCGGAAGCTCGGCGGCGGCGGAGTCCTGCTCGACCTTGACCGCCAGACCCGCCACCGTCGAGGACTCGAAGATCGCGCGCACCGGCACCTGCGCCTCCAGCGCCGCGCCGATGCGCGCGGTCACCTGGGTGGCCAGCAGCGAGTTGCCGCCGAGGGCGAAGAAGTCGTCGTCGACGCCGATCCGCTCGACACCGAGCACGTCGGCGAACACGCCCGCCACGATCTCCTCGATCGGCGTGGAGGGCGCGCGGAAGGCCGCGGCCTCGAACTCCGGTTCCGGCAGCGCCTTGCGGTCGAGTTTGCCGTTCGCGTTGAGCGGCAGCACATCCAGTACGACGAATGCCGAGGGCACCATGTACGAGGGCAGTTGCGCGACCAGGTGGGCACGCAGCGCCTCGAGATCGACACTTCCGCCAGCGGGCACCACATAGGCGACCAGTCGTTCACCGGCGCGTTCGTCGGAATGCACGATCGCGACGGCCTGTGCGACGGAATCGGTTGCGGTGAGCGCGGATTCGATCTCGCCGAGTTCGATGCGCTGACCGCGCAGCTTGACCTGGAAGTCGGTGCGCCCCAGGTAGACGATCGCGCCGCCGCTCGTGTGCCGGACCAGGTCGCCCGTGCGGTACATCCGGGAACCGTTGTCCCCGAACGGGTTCGCCACGAACCGGTCGGCGGTCAGATCAGCGCGGCCGAGGTAACCACGCGCCACCTGGTCGCCCGCCAGGTACAGCTCACCCGCGACGCCCACCGGCACCGGGTGCAGCCGCGAATCCAGCACGTACGCCTGGGCATTCCACACCGGCGAGCCGATCGGCACCGCGGTGCGCACATCCTCGGCGACCGGTGCGTAGGTCGCGTGCACGGTGAATTCGGTCGGACCGTACAGGTTGTGCAGCCGCGCGGCCACGCCGAGCCGGCCGAACGCCGCCACGGTGTCGGGCGTGAGCGCCTCGCCCGCGACGAACAGGATGCGCAGCGCCTCGAGCGCCGGTGCGGACACGGTGTCGGCGAACACCCGCAGCATCGAGGGCACGAACGAGGTCATGGTGACCCGCTCGGCCGCGATCACCTCGGCCAGGTACCGCGGGTCGCGGTGACCGTCCGGGCTCGCGATCACCATGCGCGCGCCGACGGCCAAGGGAGCGAACAACTCCCATACCGACACGTCGAACGTCGCGGGGGTCTTGAACAGCACCACGTCGTCCGGGCCGATGCCGTATTCGCCGGTGATCCAGGCGATCTGGTTCGCCACGGCCGATGCGGGCACCGTGACGCCCTTCGGGCGGCCCGTCGAACCAGAGGTGAAGATCACGTACGCCGGATTCTCCGGACGCACCGGACCCTCCAACTCGCCCGGCCCCAACGGCGCGACATCGAAACCATCGAGGTCGATGGTCTCCAGGTCGAACACCTCGACACCCTCGGGCACCGGCACCGCATCAGCCGCACGAGTCAGCACACACACCGGCTGCGCGGTCTCGAGCACATGCGCGATCCGCTCCGCCGGATGATCCGGATCCAACGGCACATACGCACCACCCGCAGCAACCACCGCATACATACTCACAACCAGATCGACCGAACGACGAATCGACAACGCGACAAGCGACTCCGGACCCACACCAGCCCAAACCAACCGACGCGCAAGCAGATTCACCCGCTCATCGAACTCCCGATACGTCAACTCCTCACCCTCGAACACCACAGCCACCCGATCCGGATACGCGGCCACCGCACGGCGATAGCCATCCAGCAGCGAGGCCGACTCGATCGGATGCCGAGTGTCGTTCCACTCGCGCAGGATCAATGCGCGCTCGGACTCGTCGACGAGTTCGAATTCACCGGCGGGGGTGGCCGGCGCGGCGACGACCTCACCGAGCAGACGCAGGAACCGCGCCGCGAAACCCTCGACCGTCGCGGCGTCGAACAGATCCGTCGCGTAGGTGAAGTAGCCGTCGATACCGTTCGGCTGACCTGCTTCGTCGTAGCCATCGGCCAGGAACAGGTGCAGGTCGAACTGCGAGATCTCGGTATCGACCTCGATGCCGGACAGTGTCAGACCTGGCAGTTCCAGATTCGTCACACCCATGTTCTGGAAGGACAGACCCACCTGGAACAGCGGATGCCGAGCGGTCGAGCGGACCGGGTTCAGCGTCTCGACCAGACGCTCGAACGGGACGTCGGCATTGGCGAACGCCTGAATGTCGTTCTCGCGCTGGGTTTCCAGCAGCTCGGCGAACGTCGTCCCGGCCTCGACCCGGGTCCGGAACACCAGCGTGTTGACGAACATGCCGATCATGTCGTCCAGCGCGGCCTCACCACGACCCGCCACCGGCGTACCGATCGCGATGTCCTCGGTACCCGACAACCGCGCCAGCAACACCGCCAACGCGGTATGCACGACCATGAACAACGTCGCACCCTGCTCGCGCGCCAGATCGGCCAGCGCACGGTGCAATTCGGCGTCGATCCGCAGCGCGGCCTTGCGACCGGCGAAGGACTGCACCGCCGGACGCGGCCGGTCCGCCGGCAGATCCAGCTGATCGGGCAGATCCGCCAGCGCCCGCGTCCAGTACGCGGTCTGCTTGGACAGCAACGATTCCGGATCGTCCTCGCTGCCCAGCAGCGCCCGCTGCCAGATGCTGAAGTCCGCGTACTGGACCTCGAGCGGGGCCCAGCCCGGGGCGTGGCCGGTGGACCGGGCCGCGTAGGCCGTCATCAGATCGCGCGTCATCGGGGCCATCGAGGAGCCGTCACCGGAGATGTGGTGCACCACCATCGCCAGCACGTACTCGCCCGCACCGGCCTCGAACAACGTCACCCGCAACGGCACCTCGGCCGTCACATCGAAGGTGGCCGAGAAGAATTCGAGCAGCAACGCCTCGATCTCGCCGGCCTGCACGCGGCGCACCGCCAGTTCGGGCACCGACTGCCCCGGCGGCAGGATCACCTGCACCGGACCGGACTCGGTCTCGGGGTAGACCGTGCGCAGCACCTCGTGCCGGGCCACCACGTCGGCCACGGCCTCGCTCAGTGCGGCGACGTCGAGTTCGCCGGTGAGGCGGACCGCGATCGGCACGTTGTAGGCCGCGGACTGCTGGTCGAACCGGTTCAGGAACCACATCCGCTGCTGCGCCAGCGACAGCGGGATCCGCTCCGGACGCTCGGCCGCCCGCAGTGCGGGACGGCCGCCGGTGCGCTGCTCGACCCCGGTCGCCAGGGCCTCGACCGTGGAGTTCTCGAAGACCGTGCGCACCGGAACGCGCGCGTCCAGGGCAGTGCCCAGGCGCGCGGCCACCTGCGTGGCCAGCAGCGAGTTGCCGCCGAGCGCGAAGAAGTCGTCGTCCAGGCCGATCCGCTCGACGCCGAGCACATCGGCGAACACGCCCGCGACGATCTGCTCGATCGGCGTCGTCGGAGCGCGGAACTCGGTCGTCTCGAACTCCGGTTCCGGCAACGCTTTTCGATCCAGCTTGCCGCTGACGTTCAACGGGAACTCGGACAGCACGACGAATGCCGCGGGCACCATGTACGAGGGCAGGCTCGCCGCGAGCGCGGACTTGATCTCCGCGACATCCAGCGCGCCGTCGGCCGGGATCAGGTAGGCGACCAGGGTGTCGCCGAGGCGCTGATCCGCACGCGCCACCACCGCGGCGCGGGCGACCTGCGGCAGCGTCAGCAGGGCCGCCTCGATCTCACCCAGCTCGATCCGGAAACCACGGATCTTCACCTGGAAGTCGGTACGCCCTCGGTAGTCCAGCTCACCGTCGGCGTTCCACACCACCAGGTCGCCGGTGCGGTACATCCGCTCACCGTTACCGAACGGGTTCGCCACGAACCGGTCCGCGGTCAGGTCAGCGCGGCCCAGATAGCCGCGGGCGAGCTGCACACCGGCCAGATACAGTTCACCGGCCACCCCGTCCGGCACCGGACGCAGCCGCGAATCCAGCACGTAGACACGGGAATTCCACTCCGGCACGCCGATCGGCACGGAGGTCGAGTCGGCCTCGGTGACCTCGTGGTTGGTGATCGACACCGCCGCTTCGGTCGGACCGTAGACGTTGAACAGCCCGGAGGCGTTGGCCCGCAGGAATCGCTGCGCCACCGACCCCGGCAACGCCTCACCGATCGCCAGCACCCGCCGCAGCGAAGGCGAGAGCGCGTCGGCCGATTCGGTCAGCAGGCCGTCCAGCATCGAGGGCACGGTGCCCAGGGTGGTCACGCCCTCGCGGGCCATCAGCTCGTTCATATAGGCCGCGTCGCGGTGCCCGCCGGGCGCGGCGATCACCAGGCGGCCGCCGGTCAGCGCACCGGCCCAGAATTCCCACGTCGAGACGTCGAAGGTGGCCGCGGTCTGCAGCAGCATCACATCGTTCTCGTCGATGCCGAATTCGGCGACCTCCCAGAGCATCTGGTTCACGATCGCGCCGTGCGAGACGGCCACGCCCTTGGGGCGGCCGGTCGAACCGGAGGTGAAGATGACGTACGCGGTGTTGTCCGGGCGCAGTCGTGCGGTCCGCTCGCCGGCGGCGATCGGGGCGTCCGGGAGCGCCGAAAGGTCCAGCTCATCGATGCGGACCACGGGCGCGACCTCGGTATCGAACGCGGTCTCGGCATTGGTCAGCACACAGACCGGCGCCGCGGTCTCGAGGATGTAGCCGGTGCGGTCCGCGGGCTGATCCGGGCCCAGCGGCACGTACGCACCACCGGCGGTCACCACCGCGTACATGGCCACGACCAGATCCACCGAACGGTCGAAGGCCAGCGCAACCCGTGACTCCGGGCCGACACCGAGCGAGATCAGATGCCGCGCAAGACGGTTCACTCGGCGATCCAGCTCGTCGAAGGTGATCCGGCCGCCGTCCGGGCCGACCAGGGCCACCGCGCCGGAGCGGGCGCCCAGGGTCGCGGCCAGCAGCGAGGCCAGGGTCGCGGAGAAGTCCAGCGCGTGATCGGTCGCGTTGCGCTGCACCAAGATTCGGCTGCGCTCGGCGCCGTCGAGCAGATCGATGTCGCCCACCGCGACACCGGGATCCGCGGTGATCTGACCCAGCACCCGCACGAAGCGATCGACGAAGCCCTGCACCGTGGCGTGGTCGAACAGATCGGTGGAGTAGGTCAGATAGCCGCTGATGCCCTGGGACGCACCGGATTCGCCGTAGGCATCCGCGACGATCAGGTTGAGATCGAACTGGGACTGCCGGGTATCGAGTTCGAGTGCCGAGACGGTCAGGCCGGGCAGTTCCAGTCCGGTCCGAGCCAGGTTCTGGAACGACAGACCGACCTGGAACAGCGGGTGCCGAGCGGTCGAGCGGACCGGGTTGAGCACCTCGACCAGCCGCTCGAACGGCACGTCGGCATGCGCGAAGGCCGCGATATCGGTTTCCCGCTGCCGCGCGAGCAGATCGGTGAACGATTCGCTCGGATCGACCCGCGTCCGGAACACCAGCGTGTTCACGAACATGCCGATCATGTCGTCCAGTGCCGCCTCGCCACGACCCGCCATCGGCGTACCGATCGCGATGTCGTCGGTGCCGGACAGGCGGGCCAGCAGCACCGCGAACGCGGTGTGCACGACCATGAACAGCGTCGCGCCCTCGGTGCGCGCCAGATCAGCCAGCGCACCGTGGATCTCGGCATCGATCCGCACCTCGACGCGATCGCCCGCGAAGGTCTGCGCGGGCGGTCGCGGCCGATCCGAGGGCAGATCGAGCTGATCGGGCAGACCCGCCAGCGCGGTACGCCAGTAACCGATCTGCTTGGCCGCCAACGATTCCGGATCGTCATCCGAGCCCAGCAACTCACGCTGCCAGATGCTGTAATCCGCGTACTGCACGGGCAGCGGCGCCCAGCCGGGACGCTCACCCGCGGCGCGAGCGACGTACGCCGACATCAGATCCCGCGTCAGCGGGCCGATGGACGACCCGTCACCCGAGATGTGGTGCACCACCATCGCCAGCACGTACTCCGCCGGATCCGCACCGGTGACCTCGAACAGCGCGACGCGCAAAGGCACCTCGGCGGTGACGTCGAAAGTCGTCGAGATCATCCCGACCATGGCGGTCTCGATCTCGCCGGCGGCGACCGTGGCGATCTCCAGCTCCGGCACTGCCTGTCCGACCGGCAGAATCAACTGCACCGGACCCGCGTCCGCGGTTTCCGGGTACACCGTGCGCAGCACCTCGTGGCGCGCGACCAGGTCGCCGATCGCCGCCCGCAGCGCCTCCACGTTCACCACGCCGCGCAAACGCACGGCCATCGGCACGTTATAGGCGGCGGAGGACTGGTCGAAACGGTTCAGGAACCACATCCGCTGCTGCGCCAGTGATAGCGGAATCCGTTCCGGCCGTGGTCCGGCCACCAGTTCCCGGTGGCCGGAACCCGCCTGCCGCTCGACCCGCGCGGCGAGCGTCCCCACGGACGAGGCCTCGAACAGCAACCGCACCGGGACCCGGGTGTTCAGCGCCGCGCCCAGGCGGGCCACCAACTGGGTGGCGATCAGCGAGTTTCCACCGAGTTCGAAGAAGTCGTCGTCCAAGCCGACCGCGGTATCGACGCCGAGTACCGCGGCGAAGGTGTTGGCCACGATCTCCTCGACCGGGGTCGAGGGCGCCCGGAACCGGCGCGTCTCGAAGGTGGGCTCGGGCAAGGCGCGCCGATCCAGTTTCCCGTTGACGGTCAACGGAATTCGATCGAGCATCACGAAGGCCGAGGGCACCATGTAGGCGGGCAGCACCGCCGCCAGGCGTTCGCGCAGCACCTCGATGAGGCTGTCCGCGCCGGACTCGTCCGGCGTGACCGGCACCAGATACGCGATGAGGCGATCGCCCGTGCGGCCGTCGGAACGAGCGATGACCGCGGTCTGCGCGACCTCGGGCTGCGCGAGCAGCGCGGCCTCGATCTCACCCAGCTCGATCCGGAAACCACGCACCTTGACCTGGTCGTCGGCGCGGCCGAGATACTCCAGCTCGCCGAAGCGGTTCCAGCGCGCCACATCGCCGGAGCGGTACAGCACCGAACCGGGTTCGTCGAACGGATTCGCGACGAACCGCGCCGCGGACAGATCCGGGCGGCCCAGGTAGCCGCGGGCCACCTGCGGGCCGGCGACATACATTTCACCAGCGACGCCGACCGGCGCCGGATGCAACCGGTTGTCCAGGACGTAGACCCGCAGACCGGTGATCGCCCGGCCGATGATCGAACCGTTCGCCGCCGCGATGGTTTCCGCGTCCAGCACCCGGTGCGATACGTGCACGGTGGTCTCGGTGATGCCGTACATATTCACCAACCGCGGCGCCGAATCACCGTACCGGGCAACCCAATCGGACAGCCGACGCAATTCCAGCGCCTCGCCGCCGAACACCACGTACCGCAGCGCGAGCGGCTCCGTCCTCGCATCAGGATCGGCCGGCGCGAGCCGGTCGGCCTCCGCAAGCTGGTAGAAGGCGGACGGAGTCTGGTTGAGCACCGTGACGCGTTCGCGGTACAGCAGTTCCAGGAACTGCTCGGGCGAGCGCGAGGTGAAGTAATCGACGACCACCACGGTGCCGCCGTACAGCAGCGGGCCCCACAGCTCCCAGACCGAGAAGTCGAAGGCGAACGAGTGGAAGAGTGTCCACACGTCCGTGGGACCGAAACCGAAATCGCGATCGGTATTCGCGAACAGCCGCAACACATTCCGATGCGCTACGGCCACGCCCTTGGGGCGGCCGGTCGAACCGGAGGTGTAGATCACGTAGGCGACATTGTCGGCCGAGACCGGGGCGAGCCGCTCGGCATCGGTGATCGGCTCGTCGCTGTACGCGGCCGCATCGTCGACGAGCACGGTCGGCAGTCCGGCGGGCAGATCGACATCGACGCTGTCGTCGACGACGACGCAGACCGGGTCGGCGTCCGACAGCACGTATGCGATGCGCTCGGCCGGATAGGCCGGGTCGATCGGGACATACGCCGCACCGGATTTGACTACCGCGAGCAGCCCGACGACCAGTTCCAGCGAACGTGGCAGAATCACCGCGACCATTCGCTCGGGACCGGCGCCCGCCGCAATGAGCTTGCGCGCCAATCGGTTCGCGCGCCGATCCAGCTCCCGATAGCTGAGCTGGGAATCCTCGAAGCGCGCCGCGACGCGATCGCCGTGCTCGGCCACCGCGACATCGAATACTCGGGACAGCGTGGCACCGGGCGCGACCAGGGCCGCCGGTGCGGTCTGCGCACCCGCGCCCGCCGTGACGTTGTTCCAGACGCGCAGCAGGTGTTCGGCCTCGTGCACATCCAGCAGCGGAATATCGCCGATCGGGCGATCCGGCGTAGCGACAACGGCTTTCACGATCCGCAGGAAGCGCCGCGCGAATCCGGCGATCGAATCCTGATCGAAAAGATCTGTGGCGTAGATGAACTTGGCGACAATACCCTCGGGTACCGCAGTGCCTTCAGCGGCGTCGAGCGGCGGGATCCGTTCGGACAGCTCGAGTTGAAGATCGAATTTCGCCGTCTCGATCGGCAATTCGACATTGCTGATGGTCAGCCCGGGCAGCTCCAACGTGGTGCCGCCGGTGTTCTGCAGCGACAGCATCACCTGGAACAGCGGATGCCGCGCCTGCGAACGCTGCGGATTCAGGATCTCCACCAGTCGCTCGAACGGCAGATCCGGATGTCCGAACGCCGCGATGTCGCCGGACCGCACCGACCGCAGCAGATCCGCGAAACTCGCCTGCGCGTCGACCTGCGTCCGCAGCACCAGCGTGTTGACGAACATGCCGATCATGTCGTCGAGTTCACGCTCGCCACGCCCGGCGACCGGGGTTCCGATGACGATGTCGGATTCGCCGCTCGAGCGCGACAGCAGCACCGCCAGAGCGGCGTGGATGACCATGAACATGGTCGTGCCGTACGGGCGGGCGAGTTCGGCGAGACGGGCCTGGAGGTCGGCGCCGATCTCGAAGGTGTAGACCGCGCCGCGGCCGGAGGCGACCGCGGGGCGGGGACGGTCGGACGGGAGGTCGACCTGCTCGGGCAGGCCGCGCAACGTCTCGGTCCAGTACGAGATCTGCTGGGAAATCAGCGATTCCGGATCGCTCTCCGAACCCAGCACCTCACGCTGCCACAGCGCGTAGTCCGCGTACTGCACCGTCAGCGGCTGCCAGGCCGGTTCGCCCCCGTCGATGCGGGCGCCGTAAGCGGTCATCACGTCCCGGGCGAACGGGCCCATGGAGAAACCGTCACCGGAAATGTGGTGCACCACCACGGCCAGCACATGCTCGGTCGGGCTGATCTCGAACAGCCGGGCCCGCAGCGGTACCTCCGCGGTGACGTCGAAACCGGTGAGGACCAGTTCGGACAGCTGCCTGGGCAGGTCGTCCTCGGTGATCTCGATCGGTGTCAGATCCGGGATGACCCGGCTGGTCGGCACGATCTCCTGATATGCCGCCAGCGCGGGCTCGCGGGTGTCCAGCGCGGCCTCGGGATACCGGGTGCGCAGCGACTCGTGCCGCGCCAGCACGTCGGCGACCGCGATATGCAGCGCCTGCCGGTCCAGCAGGCCGGACATCCGGACCACGACCGGGATGTTGTCGACCGCGGACTCGGGATCGAAGCGGTTCAGGAACCACATCCGCTGCTGCGCCAGCGACAGCGGGATCCGCTCCGGACGCGGTTGCGGCACGAGCGGTTTGCGGGTGGAGCCGCTGGTTCCGGACTCGGCGCGGGCGGCCAGCGCGGACACCGTGGACGCCTCGAAGATCTCGCGGACGCTCAGATCGGTGTCGAGCGCGGCCGACAGGCGGGCCGCCACCTGGGTGGCGATCAGCGAGTTGCCGCCCAGGGCGAAGAAATCGTCGTCCAGGCCGACGCGCGCGACCCCCAGTGTCTCGGCGAAGATCTCCGCGACGATCTCCTCCACCGGCGTGGTCGGCGCGCGGAACACCGCGGCCTCGAACACCGGCGCGGGCAGCGCCTTGCGGTCCAGCTTGCCCGAGGCGTTCAGCGGCAGCTCGTCCAGCACCATCACCAGCGCGGGCACCATATAGGCGGGCAGTCGACGGCCGAGCTCTTCGCGAACCTCGTCGGTGTCCAGGATCGACTCGGCCGCAACGACATACGCCACCAGCTGATCGCCGGTGTGCACGTCGTGGCGGACCACGGCCACCGCCTGGCCGATCTCGGGCAGGGCGGTCAGCGCGGATTCGATCTCGCCGAGTTCGATGCGCAGGCCGCGCAACTTCACCTGGAAGTCGGTGCGGCCCAGGTACTCCAGTTCACCGTCGCCGGTCCAGTAGACCAGGTCACCGGTGCGGTACATGCGCTCGCCGTCGCCGAACGGGTTGGCCACGAACCGGTCCGCGGACAGATCGGGCCTGCGGACGTAACCGTGCGCCAGCTGCGCGCCCGCCAGATACAGCTCACCCGCGACACCCACCGGAGTCGGCTGCAAGCGCGAATCCAGTACGTACACCCGGGTATTGAAGACCGGGCGGCCGATCGGCACCGTTTCCCGGTCGGACGCGGTGACCTGGTGGTAGGTGACGTCGACCGCGGCCTCGGTCGGGCCGTACAGGTTGTGCACCGCCGCACCGGTCAGCTCGCGCAGCCGATGCGCGGAGCGAGGCGCCAGCGCCTCGCCGGAGGAGAACACCATGCGCAGCGAACGGCACTGCGCCACAGCAGATTCGGCCACGAACACCGACAGCATCGACGGCACGAAGTGTGCCACCGTCACACCCTCGGCCGCGATCAACTCCGCCATGTACGCCGGATCACGATGACCATCCGGCTTGGCCACCACCAGCCGCGCGCCGATCTGCAACGGCCAGAAGAACTCCCACACCGACACGTCGAACGTCGACGGCGTCTTCTGCAACACCACATCGCCGGGGGTGAGGCCGTACTCGGACTGCATCCACACCAAGCGGTTCACGATCGCCGCATGCGGCACCGCCACACCCTTCGGACGACCGGTCGAACCGGAGGTGAAGATCACATACGCGGTATCCGTCGGCCGCAGCGGGTAACGCCGGTCGGCATCGGTGAGCGGCTCGATCGCGTAGCCGGACAGGTCCAGCAGGTCGATCCGCACCTGTGCGGTGTCGATCTCCAGATCGTCGCCGGAGGTGAGCACGCAGACCGGGTCCGCGGTGCGCAGGATGTACTCGGTGCGCTCGGCGGGATGATCCGGATCCAGCGGCACATACGCGCCGCCGGCCGCGGCGACGGCGTACATGCCGACCACCAGATCGATCGAGCGGCGCATGCCGAGGGCGACGAAGGACTCCGGGCCCACCCCGCGATCCACCAGCCAGCGCGCCAGGCGGTGCACGCGGGCGGAGAACTCCGCGTAGGCCAGAGTTGTCCCCTCGAACGTCAGCGCGGGTTCGTCCGGCGTGCGTTCCGCCTGCGCCTCGAACATCGACACCAGGGTCGCGGCCGGATCGGGCAGCGGGTGCGCGGTGTCGTTCCACCGCGTGACCACCAGGTCGCGTTCGGCGTCGTCCAGCAGGGCGATATCGCCCACCGGGACCTCCGGATCGGCGGTGATCGCGGCCAGCACCCGCACCAATCGGCCCGCGATGCGCTCGATCGCGCTCTCCTGGAACAGATCCCGCAGATATCCGGCGCGGATGCGCAGGCTCTGGCCGGTATCGCCCGGCCGGGTGTCCAGCTGCGCGATCAGGGTCAGCGGATAGTGCGTGGCGTCGGCGGCCTCGAGTCCGGTGACCGCCATACCGTCGATATCGGCGGCCTGCTCCCGGATCCCCTCGGAATCGACCGGATAGGACTCGAAGACGACCAGGGTGTCGAACAGCCCGCCCATTCCGGCGGCCTGCTGGATGTCGGCCAGGCCGACGTAGTGGTGGTCGAGCAGGTCCGCCTGCTCGCCCTGGGTACGGGTGAGCAGTGCGCGCACCGACTCGGCCGGGTCGATGTCCACCCGCACCGGAACGGTGTTGATGAACAGGCCGACCATCGATTCCACGCCGGGCAACTGCGCCGGACGTCCCGAGACGGTGGTGCCGAACAGCACGTCGTCGCGACCGGTGGTGCGGCCCAGCAGGATTCCCCACGCGACCTGCAACACCGTGTTCGGGGTGACGCCGAGGCGGGTCGCCAGCTCGGTGAGCCGCGCGGTCGCGTCCACGTCGAGGCCGAACAGGTATTCACCGGACAGCGAGGTGATCTCGCGGCCGGAATCGGGCCGGGTCAGCAGAGTCGGCTCGGACACACCCGACAGCGCCGCGGCCCAGGCCGCGACCGAAGCCGAATGATCCTGCTGCGCAACCCATTCCAGGAAGTGCCGGTACGAGCGCACCGCGGGCATCGCGGCGGTGTCGGCGCGGGTGGCGTACAGCACCAGCAGATCCCGCATGAGCAGCGGCATCGACCAGCCGTCCAGCAGGATGTGGTGGTTGGACACCGCGAGCTGCCATTCGCTCTCGCCCACCCGGATCAGGGTGAACCGGATCAGCGGCGGCTCGGCGAGATCGAACCGCTGGGTGCGGTCGGCGTCGATGATCTCGCTCGCGGTCGCGCCCGGACGCGCGTGGGCCGGACGGCAGTCGTGTTCGGCCCAGGCCACCCGCACGCCGTCCAGAACCAACTGCACCGGATTGCCCTGGGCGTCGGTCACGAAGGCGGTGCGCAGGTTCTCGTAGCGATCGACCAGCGCCTGCGCGGCGGCGTGCAGCCGGTCCGCATCCACCCGGCCGGTCAGCGTGAGCACGGCCTGCGCGGTGTACACGTCCACCGAGGTGGCCGCGAGCTGAGCGTGGAACAGCAGACCGGCCTGCAGCGCCGACAGCGGCCACACATCGATCAACGCCGGGAACCGGCGCTCCCAGTCGTCCACATCCTGCTGGGTGCTGCGCACGAGCGGGAAGTCGGACGGGGTGTGCCCACCCGCCTGCGCGGAATCCGCGTGGCGCGCAACGGCTTCCACCGCCTCGACCCACATCCGGCCGAAGCCCGCGACGGCCTCGTCGCCGAGCAGCGTGGTCGGGTAGCCGATATTGGCGGTGAGCTGATCACCGACGACGATGGCGTTGATGTCCAGCGGCGCCATCGCGGGCATATCGGCGTCGTAGTCGCCGCCCAGCTCGCCCAGTTCGGGCGCTGGCACCCAGCCGAAGCCGCGCAGCGCCTCGGGCACGCCGCCCTCGGAGACCCGGCCCAGGTAGTTGAAGCTGACCTGGCCCGGCAACTGCGCCGGAAGCTGTGCGGCGGTCTCCTGGTTGAGGTACCGCAGCAGGCCGTAGCCCACACCCTTGTCCGGGACGGCACGCAACTGTTCCTTGAACGCCTTGATGGCGCGGCCCATGGCGGGGCCGCCGGTCAGCGCGTCCGCGACATCGATCCCGGACAGGTCCAGCCGGACCGGATAGATCGCGGTGAACCAGCCGACGGTCCGGGACAGATCAGCGCCCGGAACCAGATCCTCTTCGCGGCCATGGCCTTCCAGCCGGATGAGCAGTGAATCCGCGCCCTCCGCGGCCTCGCCGAGACGCTCGGCACGCCAGGCCGCCGTCGCCAGGGCCAGCGCGGTCACCAGGGCATCGTTGACGCCACCGTGGAACAGCGCCGGAACCGTGGTCAGCAGCGCGCGGGTGGCCTCGGCCGACACCTCGACGTGATGACGGGCGATGACGCCCGACACATCGATGGCCGGATCCATCGGACGCGCGGTCAGCAGCGGGTCCGGACCCTCGACCACCGAACGCCAGCGCTCCAGCTCACCGGTGCGCTCGGCGGCGACCTGCTCGAGCGCGTGCGACCACGTGCGCATGCTGGTGCCCGGTTCGGCCAGTTCGGGCGTCTGCCCGGAGGACAGCTGTCCCCACGCGGTGACGAAGTCCGGCACCAGGATTCGCCAGGACACGCCGTCGATGATCATGTGGTGCGCGGCGACCACGAGTCGGCCGGCGCGCTCGGAACCCGAGCCGGAGACCGGCTCCAGCCAGACGAACCGGATCACCACGCCCGCTTCCGGGTCCAGCCGGTCCAGCGTGACATCCAGTGCGGCGCGGGCGATCTCGAAGACCTCGGCATCCTCGGCCGCGGCGTCGAATTCCACCCGGTCGATCAGCGCGTCCACATCGATCGTGCCCGGTTCGGCGGTTTCGATGATCCATTCCGCGCCCGCGTGCCGCCGCAGCCGGGCGCGCAGCATGTCGTGCCGGTCGATGACCGCGGCGACCGTCGCGGCGATGCCCGCGCGATCGATACCGATCGGAAGTTCCAGTGCCAGAGTCTGATTGAAGCGCCCGATACCGCCGGGCCGCTCCACCATGAAACGCACCACCGGGGTCAGCGGCATGGTGCCGACGCCGCCGCCGGGCAGCTCGGGCAGGCGCGCCACCGCGTCGCCCTGCGCGTCGGTGGTCGTTGCGACCTCGGCGAGGGCGGCCACGGTGCGCTGTTCGAAGACGTCGCGCGGGGAGAACACCACGCCGCGCGCCTTGGCCCGCGCCACCAGCTGAATGGAGACGATGCTGTCGCCGCCCAGCGCGAAGAACGAATCCTCGATACCGACCCGCTCGATGCCCAGGACCTCGGCGAAGACCTCGGCGAGGGTGTGCTCGAGCGGCGTGCGCGGCGCGGTGAAGGCGGCCTCGGAGGCGAAGACCGGTTCGGGCAGCGCCCGGCGGTCCAGCTTGCCGACCGGGGTCAGCGGGATGTGGTCGAGCACCATCACCGACGCGGGCACCATGTAGGCGGGCAGCCGCTTGCCGATGTGCTCGGTCAGGGCCGCGACGTCGATCGTATGTCCCTGTGCGGCAACGACATACGACACCAGCGAGGTCGCGCCCGCGGCGCTGCGATGTCCGATCGTCGCGGCGAAGTCGACACTCTCGTGCGAGGTCAGCGCGGCGTCGATCTCGCCCAGCTCGATGCGGAAACCGCGGACCTTCACCTGGAAGTCAGAGCGGCCGACGTACTCCAGACGGTGCTCCGGCGTGCCGTCGGGGAGTTGCCGCGTGGTCCAGCGCACCACGTCACCGGTGCGGTACATCCGCTCCCCCGGCGCGAACGGGTTCGCCACGAACTTGTCCGCGGTCAGGCTCGCCCGCTCGTGATATCCACGGGTGACCTGGATGCCCGAGACGTACAGCTCACCGGCCACACCGTCGGGCACCGGCTGCAGCCGGTTGTCCAGGACCAGCGACCCGACGCCGCGGTTCGGACCGCCCATGGTCAGCGCGTCCCCGGGCAGCAGCGGCTCGCCGATGTTGACCACGATCTGGGTCTCGGTCGGGCCGTAGATGTTGTGGAACGACCGGATCGGCCCATCCGGGCCGCCCAGCGGAATCGCCCACTTCGCCAGCAGCTCGGGCGAATACGCCTCGCCGCCGACCGCCAGCACCCGCAGGCTGTCCAGTCCGGCCGGGTCCAGCGTCGCCAGCGCGGCCGGGGTGATGAACAGATGGCTCACCTGCTCGCGCCGGATCAGCTCGTACAGCTCCTCGCCGCCGAAGACGCCGGTGGGCACGATCACGAGCGTGCCGCCGGGGCCGACCGCGAACAGCAGTTCCATCAGCGAGGCGTCGAAGCTCGGCGAGGAGAAATGCAGGGTGCGCGAATCGGAGTCGAGCCGGTAGCGCGCGACCTGCTCGGCGCTGAAGTTGGCCAGGCCCGCGTGCGGCACCACGACGCCCTTGGGCACACCGGTGGAACCGGAGGTGTAGATGACGTAGGCGAGGTTGTACGGCCGCAGCGGCCGCACCCGGTCCGCATCGGTGACCGCCGCGCCGTCGAACGCGTCGAGGTCCAGCTCGTCCAGGACCAGCCACTGCACCGAATCGGGCAGGTCGGCGCGCACCGAGGCCACGGTCAGGCCGATCGGGGTGCCCGAATCGGTGAGCATGTGCTCGATGCGGTCGGCCGGGTAGGACGGGTCGATCGGCACGAAGGCCGCACCCGACTTGGTCACACCCCACTCGGCGAAATACGAGTCCGCCGAACGCGGAATCGCGATCGCGATCAGGTCCTCGGCGCCCAGGCCCCGATCGATCAGCAAGCGCGCCAGGCGGTTCGAGCGTTCGTCGAGTTCGCCGTAGGTCAGGCGGATGTCACGGAACACCACCGCGGGCGCGGCCGGATCACGCGAGACCGCCGCCGCCAGCAGCTCCGGCAGCGTACTCGGGGCGAGTCCGGGACCGCCGGTGCGCGAGACGATTTCGGCGCGCTCGGCCGGCTCCAGGATCTCGATGGACCCGACGACCACCTCCGGATCGGCGGCGATCGCCTCCAGCACCCACTGCCAGCGGGTGACGAAGGAGGCTGCGGTGGCCTCGTCGAACAGTTCGGTCGCGTAGGTCAGCGCCAGGGACATCCCGGCCGAGTCCCGCTCGGACAGCGTGAACTGCAGGTCGAAGCGGGCGACGTTCTCGTCCAGATCCAGCGCCGAGACCGTCAGGCCCGGCAATTCGAGCCCGGCCCGCTCCATGTTCTGGAACGACAGCGCCACCTGGAACAGCGGGTTGCGCGCCTGCGAGCGCTCGGGTGCCAGCAGTTCCACCAGGCGCTCGAACGGCACGTCGGCGTTGCCGAACGCCTCCAAATCGGTGTGCCGCACCCGCTCGAGCAGCGTGCCGAACGATTCGGCCCGGTCGATCTCGGTGCGCAGGACCAGCGTGTTGACGAACATGCCGACCAGATCGTCGAGCGCGGCCTCACCGCGTCCGGCGACCGGGGTACCCACGGCGATGTCGTCGCCGCCGGACAGCCGGGCCAGCAGCACCGACAGCGCACCGTGCATCACCATGAACAGTGACGAACCGCGCTGGCGCGCAACCTCTTCCAGCTTCGAGACCAGTTCCGGGGACAGCGTGCGCCACAGCGTCGCGCCGCGATGCGAGGCGACCGCGGGCCGCGGGCGATCCGCGGGCAGGGTCAGCTCGTCCGGAATCCCGGCCAGTGCGCCCTGCCAGTAGGCGAGCTGACGCGAGAGCAGCGAGTCCGGATCGTCCTCGGTGCCCAGCGCCTCGCGCTGCCAGATCGCGAAATCGGCGTACTGCACCGGCAGCGGCGCCCAGCCGGGGGCGCTGCCCTGGGTGCGCGCGGTGTAGGCGGTCATCAGGTCGCGGGCCAGCGGCGTCATCGAGATGGCGTCACCGGCGATGTGGTGCACCACCACGACCAGCACATGTTCGTCGGGCTGCACCCGGAACAACCGGGCGCGCAGCGGAACCTGTTCGGCCACATCGAATCCGATGGACGCGAACTCCGCGAGCGCGGCGGCCAGTTCCTCCGCGCCGATCGGATAGGCCCGCAGATCCAGGGCGATCTGCTCGGCCGCCACCACCAGCTGGGTCGGCGCGCCGCCGTGCTCGGGGTAGCGGGTGCGCAGCGACTCGTGCCGCCGCACCACATCGAAGATCGCCAATTGCAGTGCGGCGGTGTCGAGTTCACCGGACAGCCGGATCGCCAGCGGCAGGTTGTAGGCCGCCGAGGACTTGTCGTACTGGTTCAGGAACCACATCCGCTGCTGCGCGAACGACAGCGGCACCAGGTCGGTGCTGTCGCGCGGGCGCGGGGCCAGACGCGGGCCGGTCTCGTCGCCGGTGTGCGACTCCACCCGGGCGGCCAGGGCCTCCACCGTCGGTGCCTCGAACAGCGCGCGCACGGCCACCGTGGTGCCCAGCGCCGCGCCGATCCGCGCCACCACCCGGGTGGCGATCAGCGAGTTGCCGCCCAGGTCGAAGAAGTCGTCGTCCAGGCCGACGCCGCGTCCGGCGGAGCGCTCGATGCCGAGCACCTCGGCGAAGACCGCGGCCACCGCCTCTTGCACCGGCGTCTCCGGCGCGCGGTAGGCGCGGGCCTGCACCGCGGGCGCGGGCAGCGCCCGGCGATCCAGCTTTCCGTTGACGGTCAACGGGATTCGGTCCAGCACCACGAACGCCGTGGGCACCATGTAGGACGGCAGCCGCTCGGCCGCACCGTCGCGCACGGCATCCAGCGCCGGCGCGGCGCCCGGTTCGGGCACCACGTAGGCGACGATGCGCTGATCGCCGGGCTGGTCCTCGCGCACGATGACAGCGGTCTGCGCGATACCCGGCTGGGCCAGCACCGCCGACTCGATCTCGCCGAGTTCGATGCGGAAACCGCGCACCTTCACCTGGTCGTCGGCGCGGCCCAGGTATTCCAGCTCACCGTGCCGGTTCCAGCGCGCCACGTCACCGGTGCGGTACATCCGGGAACCGCTGTCGCCCAGGGGATCGGCGACGAAACGCGCCGCGCTCAGATCCGGGCGGCCCAGATATCCGCGGGACAGCTGACCGCCCGAGACGTACATCTCACCGGCCACGCCGACCGGCACCGGGTGCAGGCGATCGTCCAGCACGTGCACGCGCAGTCCGGCGATTGCCCGGCCGACCACCGAACCCGTTGCGGCGGAGACGGTTTCGGCGTCGATCGGCCGGTACGAGACATGCACCGTGGTCTCGGTGATGCCGTACATGTTGACCAGCTGCGGATTACCCGGCGTACTGCCGTCCGCACCCGCGCCGTAGCGCGCGACCCAGTCCGCGAGGCGGCGCAGTTCCAGTGCCTCACCACCGAAGACGATGTACCGCAACGACAGCGGCCGCGCCGCGGTCCGCGGATCGGAGACGGCGTTACGGTCGGCCTCGGCGAGCTGGTAGAACGCCGACGGCGTCTGGTTGAGCACCGTGACCCGTTCGCGCCGAAGCAGTTCCAGGAACTGCTCGGGCGAGCGCGAGGTGTAGTAGTCGACCACGATCAGGGTGCCGCCGAACAGCAGCGGACCCCACAGCTCCCACACCGAGAAGTCGAAGGCGAAGGAGTGGAACAGCGTCCACACGTCGTCGGCGCCGAAACCGAAGTCCCGATCGGTATTGGCGAACAGCCGCACCACGTTGCGGTGCTCGACCGCGACGCCCTTGGGACGGCCGGTCGAACCGGAGGTGTAGATGACGTAGGCGACGTCCTCGGCGCGCAGCGGTGCGAGCCGATCGGCGTCGGTGACCGGATGTTCCCCGGAGTCCAGCAGGTCGGGCACGTCGATGCCGTAGTGGTCCATCAGCACGACCGGCAGCGCGGTGCCGTCCGCGCGCACGCCCAGATCGATCTCGACGGTGCTGTCGATGATCGCCACCGCCGGATCCGAGTCGCCCAGCACGTAGGCGATCCGCTCGGCCGGGTAGCTCGGGTCGACCGGCACGTAACCCGCGCCGGACTTGACCACTGCGAGCAGGGCGACCACCAGATCGGCCGAGCGCGGCAGGATCACCGCGACCAGCGCGCCCGGTCCGGCGCCCTGGTCGATCAGCCTGCGCGCCAACTGATTCGCGCGCTGGTCCAGGGAGGTGTAGGTGAGCCGGTCCTCGCCCGACTTCACCGCGATCCGGTCCGGATGCGCGCGGACCATCTCGTCGAACAGATCCGACAGGGTGCGGTCGCGATCGGCGAAACGTCCTGTGGTGGTGGCGTTTCCGGAACTCACCCAGCGGTTGGTGACGTCGAGCCGTTCGGCCTCGCCGAGCAGATCGATATCGCCGAGCACCGTCGCCGGATCCTCGACCACGGCGTAGAGGATGCGCAGCAACCGATCCGAGAAGGCCGCGACCGTCGCGGGATCGAACAGATCGGTGGCGTAGTTCCAGGACAGCGACAGCCCACCGGCGGCGGTGGCCGGATCCTCCGGGACGGCCTCGCCGACGGTCAGCTGGATGTCGAACTTCGCTGTGGCCGCGTCGAATTCGACCACCTCGAGGTCCAGGCCGGGCAGGCTCACCGCGGCCGCGTCACGCTGACCGGTCGCCTCGAAGGTCAGCACCACCTGGAACAGCGGATGGTGCGCCTGCGAGCGGACCGGGCTCAGCACGTCCACCAGATGCTCGAACGGCACGTCGGCATGGCCGAACGCGGCCAGATCGGTGCGGCGCACCTCGTCGAGCAGTTCGGCGAACCGGGTGTCCGGGCGAACCTCGGTCCGCAACACGAGCGTGTTGACGAACATGCCGACCATATCGTCGAGCGCGCGCTCGCCGCGGCCCGCGATCGGCGTGCCGATGGCGATGTCCCGGCTGCCGGACAGCCGCGCCGCCCAGGTGGCCAGTACCGCGTGCATCAGCATGAACAGCGTGACCCCGTGCGCGCGGGCCAGTTCGGTCAGCGCGCCGTGCAGTTCGGCGTCGATCGAGAAGTTTTGCGTCCCACCGGCATTGGTGGCCACCTCCGGACGCGGGCGGTCCGCGGGCAGATCGATCTGCTCGGGCAGGTCGCGCAGTTGTTCGGTCCAGTAGGCGATCTGACGCGCGGCCGCCGAGGCGGAATCGTCCGGCGCGCCGAGCACCTCGTGCTGCCACAGCGCGTAATCCGCGTACTGCACCGGCAGCGGCGTCCAGGCGGGCGCCTCGCCGCGGGAGCGCTCGGAGTAGGCGGCCACCACATCGCGCAGCAGCGGCCGCAGCGAGAAGCCGTCACCGCTGATGTGGTGCATCACCAGCACCACGACGTGCTCGTCGGGCAGCGGCCGGCGGTCGCCGTTGCGGTTCGGCGCGGCCGGGCGAATCACCTGCAGCAGGTTCGCCCGGAAGGGGATCTCGGCGGTGACGTCGAAGTGCACGCCGGCCAGTTCCAGGATGCGCGCGGGCAGCTCGGCCTCGGTGACCGGTTCGGCGGTGAGTTCGAACTCCACCGACGGCGCGGGCAGTACCTGCTGGTAGCCGACGCCCTCGATCTCGGGATAGATGGTTCGCAGCGCCTCGTGCCGGATCTGCACATCGCGCACGGCGGCGGCGAAGGCGTCCCGGTCCAGCTCGCCGGTCAGCCGGATGGCGACCGGGATGTTGTTGACAGCGGTGCGGTGATCGAAGCGGTTCAGGAACCACATCCGCTGCTGCGCGGGCGAGAGCGGCACCAGCTCCGGCCGCGGCCGGGGGGTCAGCGGTGTGCGACCGCCCTGTCCCGCATGCGATTCCACCCGCGCGGCCAGCGCCGCGACGCTGGAGGCCTCGAAGAGCACGCGCACCGGCACCTCGGTGTCCAGCGCCGCGCCCAGCCGCGCCGCGACCTGCGTGGCCAGCAGCGAGTTGCCGCCGAGGGCGAAGAAATCGTCGTCCAGACCGACCCGCTCCACACCGAGCACCTCGGCGAGGGTATCGGCCACGGCCTGTTCGACGGAGGTGCCCGGAGCCCGGAACACCCGGGCCTCGAAGGTCGGCTCGGGCAGCGCCCGGCGGTCCAGCTTGCCCGAGGCGTTGAGCGGGAACTCGTCCAGCACCACGAATGCCGTCGGCACCATGTATGCCGGAACATGCTGTGCCAGTTCGGATTTCACGAGTTCAACCGAGATCCGCGCACCCGGTGCGGCGACCAGGTAGGCCACCAGCTGATCTCCCAGGCGCTCGTCGGCGCGCACCAGCACGACCGACTGCGCGACCGTGTCGATGGCGGTCAGCGCGGACTCGATCTCACCCAGTTCGATGCGCAGACCGCGCAACTTCACCTGGAAGTCGGTGCGGCCCAGGTACTCCAGCTCGCCGCTCGGTGTCCAGACGACCAGGTCGCCGGTGCGGTACATGCGCTCACCGTCACCGAACGGGTTGGCCACGAACCGATCCGCGGACAGATCCGCCCGTGCCACATATCCGCGCGCGAGCTGAGAGCCCGCCAGGTACAGCTCACCCGCGACGCCCACCGGCACCGGCCGCAACCGCGAATCCAGCACGTACACCCGGGTGTTGAACACCGGCGCGCCGATCGGCACGGCCACGGCGTCGGCATCGGTCACCTCGTGGTAGGTGACGTCGACCGCGGCCTCGGTCGGGCCGTAGAGGTTGTGCAGGCGCGCGCCGGTCAACGCGCGCAACTGCTGAGCGATCGGGCCGGGCAGCGCCTCACCGGAGGCGAAGACGTTGCGCAGCCGCACCGCCGGGACACCGCCCGGAACCGCAACGGCCCCACGCTCGTTCGCCAGCGCGGCGACGAATACCGCCAGCATCGACGGCACGAAGTGCGCCACCGTCACGCCCTCGGCGGCGATCAACTCGGCCAGATAGGCCGGATCGCGGTGCCCGTCCGGCTTGGCGACGACCAGCCGCGCACCGATCTGCAACGGCCAGAAGAACTCCCACACCGACACGTCGAACGTGGACGGCGTCTTCTGCAGCACCACATCGTCGGGGGCGAGGCCGTACTGCGCGTGCATCCACACCAGGCGGTTCACGATGGCACCGTGCGGCACCGCCACACCCTTGGGGCGACCGGTCGAACCGGAGGTGAAGATCACGTACGCGATATTCGAGGCGTCCAGCGGCGCCACACGATCGGCGTCGGTGAGCGGATCGCCGGAGAACACCGACAGGTCCAGATCCTCGACCACCGTCGGCGCGCTCGCGCCCGGACGCGCGCCGGGCAGATCGACGAAGTCGGTATCACTGGTCAGCACGCACGCCGGGCGAGCGGTGTCCAGGATGTACTCGTTGCGCTCGATCGGATGGTCCGGATCCAGCGGCAGGTAGGCGCCACCCGCCGCGCTCACCGCGTAGATGCCGACCACCAGCTCGATCGAGCGCCGCATGCCAAGCGCGACAACGGATTCGGGACCGACGCCCTGGGTGACGAGCCACCGCGCGAGCCGCCGGACGCGGTCGGCGAACTCGCCGTAGGACAGAGTCGTCCCCTCGAAGGTGAGCGCGGGCGCGTCCGGGGTGCGCGCGGCCTGTGCCTCGAACAGGGAGATCAGGGTGTCCGCGGCATCGTCCGAGGTGCTCGGCAGCGCCGCGGCGATCTCGAAATCGGTCTCGTTCCAGCGACGCAGCACCCGGATCCGCTCGGTGGGGTCGAGCAGTTCCAGATCGCCCACCGCGGCGGACGGATCGGCCACGACCGCCTCGAGCACGCGCACGAACCGGGCGCCGAACGTCCGGGCGAACGCGGAGTCGAAAAGGTCTGCGGCATAGACGATTTCGGCGTCCATCGCGGTGTCCGCGCCCTCGCCGGCGACGGCCTCCGACAAAGTCAGCTGCAGGTCGAACTTGGCCATCGGCGCATCGGTGCGCAGCTCGGAGACGGTCAGTCCGGGCAGTTCGAGGGCGGTCGGACCCATGTTCTGGAAGGTCAGCATGACCTGGAACAGCGGGTGCCGTCCCTGCGAACGCGCCGGATCGACGACCTCGACCAGCCGCTCGAACGGCACGCCCGCGTGCGCGAACGCACCCAGGTCCCGTTCGCGCACATCGGCAAGCAACTCGGTGAACGCCGTACCGGAATGCACCGGCGTGCGCAGCACCAGCGTGTTGACCACCATGCCGACCAGGTCGTCCAGGGCCTGCTCGCCACGTCCGGCGACCGGGATGCCGATCGCGATGTCGTCGGTGCCGCTCAGGCGGGCCAGCAGCGCCGCGAACGCGCTGTGCACCACCATGAACAGCGTGCTGCCGTGCACGCGCGCCACCTCGTTGAGCGCGTCGACCAGATAACCGGGCACCTGGAACCGGTGCGTCCCGGCCGCGTACGACGCGATCGGCGGACGCGGGCGGGTGGACAGCCGCAGTTCCTCGGGCAGTCCGGCCAGCGTGGTGCGCCAGTAGTCGAGCTGCGTGGAGACCACCGAGCGCGGATCGTCCTCTGAACCGAGCTGATCGCGTTGCCACAGTGCGTAATCCACGTACTGGATCGGCAACGGCGCCCACTCCGGCGCGTGGCCCTCGCCGCGCGCGACGTAGGCGATCATCAGATCGCGGACCAGCGGACGCATCGAGAAACCGTCCGCGGCGATGTGGTGCGCGACGACGGCGAGCACGTGATCGGTCGGACCGTTGCGGAACAGGCGCAGCCGCACCGGCGGCTCCGCGGTGACATCGAAGCCGCGGCCGGCGAATTCGGTCAGCGCGGCGTGCAGTTCACCGGCGTCGATCACATCGATCAGGTCGATGCCCGGCAGCGCCTGGGCCGCGGGCAGCACCTGCTGATAGCCGATGCCCTCGTGCGAGGGATACACGGTGCGCAACGACTCGTGCCGGGCGACGATATCGCCCACCGCGCCACGCAGCGCGGCCAGATCGAGCTCGCCGCGCAGTTGCACCGCCACCGCGATGTTGTTGGCCGCGGACTCGGTGTCGAACCGGTTCAGGAACCACATCCGCTGCTGGGCCGGGGACAGCGGCGGACGTTCGGGCCGCGGCCGCGCGGTGAGGGCCCGGCGCTCACCGGACCCGGTCTGCGTGCTGACCCGCGCGGCCAGCCCGGCCACGGTCGGCGCCTCGAACAGCGTCCGCACTCCGACCTGTGCGTCCAGCGCGGCGCTCAGCCGCGCGGTGACCTGGGTGGCGATCAGCGAGTTGCCGCCCAGGGCGAAGAAGTCGTCGTCCGCACCGATCCGCTCGGTGCCCAGCAACTCGACGAAGATGCCCGCGACCAGTTCCTCGAGCGGTGTCGAGGGGGCCCGGAATTCGCGCGTGCTCAGCTCGGGGGCGGGCAGGGCGCGGCGATCGAGCTTGCCGACCGGGGTCAGCGGGATCTCGTCCAGCACCATGATCGAGGTGGGGACCATATACCCCGGCAGCCGGTCCGCGACATGGTTCGAGACCGCGGCCACGTCGACCGCGTGCCCCGGCACCGCGCGCACATAGGACACCAGCACGGTCGAACCGTTCTCCACCGTGTGCCCCAGGGTGACGGCGAAATCGACGTCCGGATGGCTGGTCAGGGTGGCATCGATCTCGCCGAGTTCGATGCGGAAACCGCGGATCTTCACCTGGAAGTCGTTGCGGCCCACGTATTCCACGACCGGAGTCGCGTCGCGACCGGTGCGCCGCCAGCGCACCACGTCACCGGTGCGGTACAACCGCTCGCCCTCGCCGCCGTACGGATCCGCCACGAAACGCGCCGCGGTGAGTGCGCTGCGCGCGAAATAGCCTCGGGCCAACTGGATTCCGCCGACGTACAGCTCACCCGCGACGCCCTCGGGCACCGGATGCAGGCGACTGTCCAGCACCAGGGCACGCATGCCCCGGACCGGACCGCCGATGGTGACCGGATCGCCCGGCCGCAGCCGCGCGCTGATATTGGTGGCCACGGTCGCCTCGGTCGGACCGTAGGCATTGTGGAACCGCCGGTCGGTACCCGAACCACTCGGCGCGGCAGACCATTTGGCGACCAGGTCGGCCGAAACGGCCTCTCCGCCGGCGATGATGACCGACATTCCGGCCAGTGCGGCCGGATCCAGCGACGCCAGCACCGAGGGGGTGATCAGCCCGACCGTGACGCGCTCGCGGGCGATCAGTTCGCCGAGTTCCTCACCGCCGTAGGTGCCCGGCGGCACGACCACCAGGGCGCCCGCCGATCCCACGGCCAGCAGCATCTCGAGCACGGACGCGTCGAAGGAGGGCGAGGCGAAGGCCAGCGCCCGCGAATCACGGTCCAGGCCATAGCGTTCCACCTGCAACGCGCTGAAGTTCGCCAGGCCCGCATGGGTGACCACGACGCCCTTGGGCAGACCGGTGGAGCCGGAGGTGTAGATGACGTAGGCGATGTTCCCCGGCCGCAGCGGACCGGGGCGGTCGGCATCGGTGACCGGCGCGGGCGAGGCGGCCTCGGCCGCGGCGCTCGACTCCGGATCATCGAGTGCGAGCCAGCCCGCACCCGCTATCGGCGGCAGTGCTTCGATCTCGTCGAGCAGCGTGATACCCAGACGCGCACCGGAATCGGAGATCATGTGCGCGATGCGGTCGGCCGGGTAGGCCGGGTCGACCGGCAGGTACGCCGCACCCGTGCGGGTCACCGCCCAGATCGCGAGCACAGATTCGATCGAGCGCGGAACCGCAACGGCCACAAGGACTTCGGGGCCCGCGCCGCGCGCGATCAGCACTCGCGCCAACCGGTTGGCGGCCGCATCCAGTTCGGCATAGGTCAGCGACCTGTCGCGGAAGACGACTGCCTGCCCGTCCGGGTTGACCGCCACCGCGGCGGCCATGATCTCCGGCAGGGTGGCCGGCTCTATCGCGGCATCGCCACGACGGGAGAGCAATTCGGCGCGTTCGGCGTCGGCCAGGATCTCCAGATCCCCCACCGCCAGTTCCGGCCGCTCGGTGATCTGCTCCAGCAGGCGCATGAAGCGCTCGGCGAACACCGCGATGGTCGGCTCGTCGAACAGATCCCGGGCGAAGGAGAACTCACCCAGCATTCCGGCGTTGTCGGCGCCGGTCTCGCGCAACGTCAGCGACAGGTCGAACTTCGCGGTCTCCACATCGAAATCGACCGTGGTGACCCGCAATCCGGGCAGTTCGAAGTTGCGCTCGGGCAGATTCTCGAACGACAGCGCGACCTGGAACAGCGGGTGACGCGCCTGCGAGCGGGCTGGGTTGAGCACCTCGACCAGCCGCTCGAACGGTACATCGGCGTGCGCGAAGGCCTGCAGGTCGGTATTGCGTGCGCGGCCGAGCAGATCGGCGAAGCTCGCGGTATCAGGCACCTCGGTCCGCAATACCAGCGTATTGACGAACATACCGATCAGATCGTCCAGCGCTGCCTCGCCACGACCGGCCACCGGCGTGCCGATGGCGATGTCCGTGGTCCCGGACAGCCGCGCCAGCAGCACGGCCAAGGCACCGTGCATCACCATGAACAGCGACGCGTTGTGCCGACGTCCCAATTCCACAAGACTGGACTGGATTTCGGGCGAGATGACGAAGGTGTGCGTACCGCCGCGATAGGTGGCCACGGCCGGCCGCGGCCGGTCCGAGGGCAGCATCAACTCGTCGGGCAGATCGGCCAGCTCGCGGGTCCAGTAGCGAATCTGGTTGGAGATCAACGAGTTCTGATCATCCTCCGAGCCGAGCACCTCGCGCTGCCACAGCGCGTAGTCGGCGTACTGCACGGGCAGGTGCGCCCAGGCCGGGGGCTCCCAGGTGGTCCGCGCGGCGTAGGCGACCATCACGTCGCGGGCCAGCGGCCCCATCGACCAGCCGTCGGCGGAGATGTGGTGCACCACCATACCGAGCACGTACTCGGTCTCGCTGATCTCGAAAAGCCTTGCGTGCAAAGGCACTTCGTTGGTCACGTCGAACGCCATCGAGGCCAGCTCGATCAGGTGGTCGACGATGTTGGTCTCGGTCACCGGGATCGGAGTCAGGTCGGGCACGATCTGGGCCGCGTCCAGCACCACCTGCACCGGCGCGTTGCCGGTTTCCGGGAACACCGTGCGCAGCGACTCGTGCCGGTCGATCACGTCGATGACCGCGACCTGCAGTGCCGCGACGTCCAGTTCGCCGGACAGCCGGATGGCGACCGGGATGTTGTTCACCGAGGAGGCGGTGTCGTAGCGGTTCAGGAACCACATCCGCTGTTGTGCCAGCGACAGCGGCACCTGCTCGGGACGCTCGCGGGCGACCAGTGCCTCGCGGCCGCCGTCACCGGCGTGCGATTCGATCCGCGCCGCGAGGGCGGACACGGTGCTCGCGTCGAACAGCATGCGCACCGGCACCCGGGTGTCCAGCGCGATGCCGAGGCGGGAGACGACCTGCGTGGCGACCAGCGAGTTGCCGCCCAGATCGAAGAAATCGTCGTCGACGCCGACGCGGGCGAGGCCGAGCACCTCGCCGAAGGTCTGCGCGACGATCTCCTCGATCGGCGTTGTGGGAGCGCGGAAATCGCGTACCTCGAACACCGGCGCGGGCAGTGCGCGCCGGTCCAGCTTGCCCGATGCGTTGAGCGGCAGCGCATCGAGCACCACCAGCGTCGGCGGCACCATGTATCCAGGCAGTGCCTCGGTCAGCTCGGCACGCATGGCGTCCACATCGATCTCGTGCCCGGACGCGGCGACGAGGTAGCCGACGAGCTGATCACCCAGATGGCTGTCGGTGCGTACCATCACCACGGCCTGGCCGACCGACTCGATGGCTGTCAGCGCGGACTCGATCTCACCCAGCTCGATGCGCAGACCGCGCAGCTTCACCTGGAAATCGGTGCGACCCAGATATTCCAGCTCACCGGCGACGGTCCACTTGACCAGGTCGCCCGTGCGATACATCCGCTCGCCGCCGGCGCCGAGCGCGAACGGGTCGGCCACGAAACGGTCCACGGTCAGATCCGGCCGGGTCACGTAGCCGCGTGCGAGCTGCACGCCCGCGAGATACAACTCACCCGCGACGCCTACCGGAACCGGCCGCAGTCGCGAATCCAGAACGTAGACAGCAGTATTGAATACCGGGCGGCCCATCGGCACCGAGACGGTGTCGAGCTCGTTCACCATGTGATAGGTGACTTCCACGGCGGCTTCGGTCGGGCCGTACAGGTTGTACATGCGCACGCCGGTCAGCTCGATCAGCCGCTGCGCGGTCACCGCGGGCAATGCCTCGCCGGAGGCCCACACCCGTCGCAGGGCGAGTCCGGCGAGTTCGTCGGCGGAGGCCGCGCCGATCTCGGCTACGAAGATGGCGAGCATCGACGGCACGAAGTGCACCGTGGTGATCTGCTCGCGGATGATCAGCCGCATCAGATACGCCGGATCGCGGTGTCCGTCGGGCTTGGCGACCACCAGCCGGGCACCGAACAGCAATGACCCGAAGAACTCACCCACCGACACGTCGAAGGTGGCGGGGGTCTTCTGCATGACGGCATCGGTGCCGTCCAAGCGGCATTCCTGCTGCATCCACAGCAGCCGGTTCACGATCGCCCCGTGCGGTACCGCCACACCCTTCGGTCGACCGGTCGAACCGGAGGTGAAGATCACATAGGCGGTATTCGACGGACGCAGCGGGGCGAGCCGATCCGCGTCGGTCAGCGGCGCGTCGGAGTAGTCCGACAGGTCGAGCCGGTCGATCTCCAGCACCGCGATATCGGTGCCGGCCTCGAATTCGTCATCGACGGTGCTCAGCACGCACACCGGACGTGCGGTGTCCAGGACGTAGCGGGTGCGCTCGGCCGGATGGTCCGGGTCCAGCGGGACGTACGCGCCGCCGGCCACGGTCACCGCGTACATGCCGACGACCAGGTCGATCGAACGCCGCATACCCAGCGCCACGAGGGAATCCGGGCCGACCCCCAGATCGGTCAGATGCCGGGCCAGGCGGTGCACCCGCGCGGCGAACTCGGCGTAGGTCAGCGTCGTCCGCTCGAAGGTCAGCGCCGGGGCGTCGGGGGTGCGTTCGGCCTGCCGGGCGAACAGCGAGGCCAGCGTCTCGTCGGCCGGCACCGGCCTGGCGGTGGCGTTGCGATCGCGCAGGACCAGGGCGCGCTCGGCGTTGTCGAGCAGCTCGATATCCCCGACCGGGTGGGCGGGATCGGAGACGACCGCGTGCAGCATCCGCAGGAAGCGATCACCGAACGTGGCGACGGTGGTGGCGTCGAACAGATCCGTGGCGTAGGAGATCACCGCCGAAACCCCGGCCGGGGAGCCGTCCGCGCCGCGCTGTTCGGTCAGGGTCCACTGCAGATCGAATTTGGCGATGTCGACGTCGAGTTCATCGGCGGTCACCGTGAGCCCGTCCATCTCCATGGTGGCGTGCGAGAGCTCCTGGAACGAGAGCATCACCTGGAACAGCGGATGCCGCGCCTGCGAGCGGGCCGGGTTGAGCACCTCGACCAGCCGCTCGAACGGGACGTCGGCGTGCGCGAATCCGGCGAGATCGGTTTCCCTCGTGCGTGCGAGCAGCTCGGTGAACGTCTCGCCGCCGTCGATCTGCGAGCGCAGGACGAGGGTGTTGACGAACATGCCGATCAGATCGTCCAGCGCCTGCTCGCCACGACCCGCGATCGGGGTGCCGATCGCGATGTCCTCGGTGCCCGACAGCCGCGCCAGCAACACCGCCAACGCGCTGTGCAGCACCATGAACAGCGAAACACCCTGCGCCCGAGCCAGTCTCGACAGCAGAATATGCAGGTCCGGATCGATCTCGAAGGTCACCCGGCTGCCGTGGAAACTCTGCACCGGCGGGCGCGGGCGATCGGTCGGCAGGTCGAGCTGATCGGGCAGGCCCGCCAAAGCGCCCTGCCAGTAAGCGATTTCGCGGGCCGCCATCGAGTCCGGATCGTCCTCGGAACCGAGTACCTCGCGCTGCCACACGCTGAAGTCGGTGTACTGCACCGGAAGCGGGGCCCACGCCGGCGGCTCGCCCGCCGCGCGTGCCAGGTAGGCGGCCGTCACATCGCGCGCCAGCGGACCGAACGAGAATCCGTCCGCGGCGATGTGATGCACCACGAAGGCCATCGCGTAATCGGCGCCGGACGCGCTGGACCCGCCCGAGACCTTGTAGACCCGCACCCGGATCGGCAGCTCGCGGGTCACATCGAAACCGGTGGACGCGAACTCGGCCAGGGCGGCGGCCAGCCGGGCCTCGGCGATCGGCAGCACCGCGATGCCGAGGTCGATCTCCTCGACCGGCAGCACCTGCTGGTAGCCGCCGCCGTCGGGGGATTCGGGGAACAACGTGCGCAGCGACTGCTGCCGCGTCATGACATCCAGCAGCGCCGCGGTCAGCGCGTCGATGTCGACCGCGCCGCGCAACCGCACCACGAACGGCAGGTTGTAGGTCGGGACGGTCGGATCGAACTGGTTGATGAACCACATCCGCTGCTGGGCCAGCGACAACGGCACCGGCTCGCCGTTCTCCCCGGTCCGCTGGGCGACCAGCGGCGGCCTGGAAACCTGTGCGGGCGTGGCGGATTCGGCACGAGCCGCGATCGCCGCGACGGTGGGCGTCTCGAACAGCGCCCGAACTCCGAGGGTGATGCCGAAGGCGGCGGAAATGCGCGAGACCACCTGGGTCGCGACCAGCGAGTTGCCGCCGAGCTCGAAGAAGTCGTCGTCGACACCGACCCGGTCCTGGCTCAGCACGTCGGCGAAGATCCCCGCGACGATCTCCTCGGCCTGGGTGCGCGGGGCGCGGTATCCGGCCGCGTCGACGCTGAACACCGGCTCCGGCAACGCTTTTCGATCCAGCTTGCCGGAGGTGTTGAGCGGGAATGCGTCCAGCACCATGATCGCCGCGGGCACCATGTAGGCGGGCAACTGCTCGGCGGCGAATCTGCTCAGCTCGACCGGATCGATCGAAAGTCCCGGCGCGGCAACGACATAGCCGACCAGCTGCTGGCCGGTCGCGGTGTCGGCCACCAGCACGACGGCCTGGCTCACCGCCGGATGCGCGAGCAGATCGGTCTCGATCTCACCGAGTTCGATGCGCTGACCGCGGAACTTCACCTGGAAGTCGGTGCGGCCGATGTATTCCAGCTCACCGGCCGCGTTCCAGCGCACCAGGTCGCCGGTGCGGTACATGCGCTCGCCGGGCCCGCCGTGCGGATTCGCGACGAACCGGTCCGAGGTCAGGTCGGCCCGGCCGCGGTACTCGCGCGCCAGCTGCCGGCCACCCAGGTACAACTCGCCCGGCGCGTCGATGGCGACCGGGCGCAGCCGCGAATCCAATACGTACACTTCGACGTTCCACTCGGGCACGCCGATCGGCACGACCGTGGTGTCGGTGTCGGCAGCGGTCCGGTGGGTCACCGAGACCGCGGCCTCGGTGGGACCGTAGAGGTTGTGCAGGCCGGCGTCGCTGATCGCCCGGAAACCCGCCGCGGTCTCCGGCGGCAGCGCCTCGCCGATCACGAAAACCGCGCGCAGCGTGGCACAATCCGCCCGCGAGGCCGAGGTGACGAACACGGTCAGCATCGAGGGCACGAAGTCGGTGACCGTGACGCCGTGGCGGCGGATCATCTCCGCGACGTAGACCGGGTCGCGATGTCCGTCCGGTGTCGCGACGACCAGTTTCGCACCGGACAGCAGCGGCAGGAAGTAACCCCACAGCGAGACGTCGAACGTGGTCGCGGTCTTCTGCAGGTAGACGTCCGACGCGGTGAAACCGTACTGGTCCAGCATCCACAACTGCTGGTTGACGATCGCCCGGTGGGTGACCGCGACGCCCTTCGGGCGGCCGGTGGAGCCGGAGGTGTAGATGACGTACGCGGTGTTCGAATCACGCAGTGGCGCAAGGCGATCCGCATCGGTGATCGGGTCGGCGGAGTACCCCGACACGTCGAGGGTGTCGATCGGCATCTGCCGCACCGATTCGGGCAACCGCACCTCGTCGGCCGAAACCGTCAGTACGCAGACCGGTGCCGCGGAGTCCAGGATGTAGGCGGTGCGCTCGGCCGGGTGATCGGGATCGATCGGCACGTAGGCGCCACCGGCCTGCAGCACCGCGTGCATGCCGATCACCAGTTCCAGCGAACGCCGCATGCCAAGGGCCACAAGCGATTCCGGGCCGACACCGTCGTCGATCAGGTGCCGGGCGAGCCGGTTGACCCGAGCGGAGAACTCGGCGTAGGTGAGCGTATCGCCCTCGAAGTCGAGCGCGACGTTCGAAGGGGTGCGCCGCATCTGCTCGTCCAGCAGCGCCGCGAGCGTCGTCTCGGGAACCTCGTGTGTGGACTCGTTCCATTCGACGAGGGTCCGGTCCAGTTCGACGGCCGTGGTGATCGGCAGCGCCCACACCCGCTGCCCGGCCTCGGCCGCCAGGAACCGGTCGAAGAACTCCATGAAACGCGAATGATGCTGTCGCGCTTGATCTTCCGAATACAGGTTCGGGTTGGTCTCGAAGTCGATGCGCGAGCGCGCACCGCCCTCGGTCTGATAGAAGTTGACGCCCAGATCCTCGATGGATCCGGTCGAGAGCACATGCAGCTGCCCGACCAGCGGGCCCAGGGCGAGCTCGTCCTGGAACAGCATGATGTTGACCCAGGGACCGAAGAACTCCTTGGTGACCGCGGCCCCCTCGCCCGCGCTGTCCCGCCGGATGTCCTCGTGCCGGTAGCGCTGGTGCCGCAGCGCGCCGGAGACCTCCACGGTCACCGAACGCAGCAGATCCGCGACCGTGGTCTCGTGGCCGACGTGCAGGCGCAGCGGCACGATGTTCGAAGTCACACCGCCCGAGCGGCGCATCAGCGCGGTGGTGCGGGCGGTCACCGGCAGGCTCAGAATGACGTCCTCGGCGCCGGTCCACTGCGCCAGATAGGCCGCGAAACCCGCGATGAGCAGGGCCGCGGGCGAGGAGTCGTGGCCGCGCACGGCCGTATCCAGCAGTTCGTCGCGCTCATCGGACAGCGCCTCGGACACCACGCCGTTCAACGGTGCGGGCGGGGCCGAGCGGCCGGTCAGGCTCGAGCCCTCCTCGAGTCCGGCCACCCGCTGCGCCCAGTGCTCCTTGTCGGACTGGAAACGGGTGCTGTCCCGGTACGCGAATTCGGATTCGACCAGCGAGCGCAGATCCGCGGCCTTGGCCGGCTTCGGCTCGACGCCGGCGAGATACGCGGTGTACAGCTCGGCGATGCGCTTCTGATTGGTCATCGCGCCGAAGCCGTCGAGTGCGATGTGGTGGGCACGGGAGTACCAGAACCAGTGGTCGTCGGCGAGTTGCAGGGCCGCGACCGCGATCAGCCGGTCTGTGGTCGGATTCAGCGGGCGGCTGTACTCCGCGCGCATCCAGGCGTGCGCGGCGGCCTCGGGATCTGCCTCGTCGCGCAGGTCCACATAGGTGACCTTGTCGTAGTCGGCGATGGAGTGATCGATCCACTGCAGGGGCTCGCCGTTGCGCTCGACGATGCGCAGGAAGCCCGACCCGAGCTCACGCGAGGCATCGATACTGGCCCGCTCGAGCACGTCGACATCCAGGTCGCCGTGCAGGTCGACGTACTGGGCGATCGTAATCGGCACCTGCGGGTCCAGATGCTGGGCATACCAGATACCCAGCTGCGCCGGCGACAACGGGAAGAGCGCCTCCCCGGAGTCCGGCGCGGCCGCAATCTCGCTGCCAGTTTCGCCGTTCCCGCCGAATTCCCGCCGGTCCAACCCGCAACCTCACTTCCGGAACACCCTGCAGTGCTCCCCAATGGCACACCGACGCGAACGCACATCTGTCCCAGCATGGCGTCCAGCGGTCGGGGCTCACTTCGAATCTCAATCAGACATACGTGTTCAAAGGAGTTATCCGTCGCTCGGGCCGATCTTGTTACATCGACCCGACCACGCTCGCCGGCCACGGCACGGCCCTCCGTCGAACCTCACTGATGAACACCGAACCAATCTACCGTCCGTATCCCGTGTACGGCCAAAAAGGTTCATAGCCGCGAAACATCAGCTCAGCTCACGGTGTTCGTCCCCGTATCAAATCTCGTCGGGAGATGGTAGCGCTCACGATTCCACCTCGCGGCGGTTCGACCCCGGTCACATGTGATACGGGCGATAGCCGTCCGCACTCTCACAACCGAACCGCACCACCTCTCGCCTCCGTCGTGGCCGACGCACCCGGTGACATCGCCGCGCTCCGTTCGCGGGCGGGGTCGTACAGATGCGATTGTGCGCACTGCGCCGGGACCCCCACCGCGCCACCGACCAGAATCACCGCGGCCTGCCGCAGCCCGGCCTCGGCCACGCGATCGGCGATATCGGCGAGGGTGCCGCGCAACACGAGCTGTTCGGGCTGACTCGCGCGATAGATCACCGCCACTGGGCAATCCGCCCCGTATTCGGCGGTCAACTCCGCGGCGATCGGGCCGATCCGGGTGATCGCCAGGTGCAGCACCAAGGTGGCGCGGGTGCGGGCGAAACCGGCCAGCGCCTCGGAGTCGGGCATAGCGGTCGAGCGCGCCTGCGTCCGGGTGAGCACCACCGATTGCACCAGCTCCGGAACTGTCAGCTCGGCCCCGAGCGCCGCGGCCGCCGCCGCGTACGCGGGCACCCCCGGTGTGACATCCCAGGCGATACCGTGCGCGTCCAAACGGCGAGTCTGCTCGGTGAGCGCGGAATACAAGGACGGGTCCCCCGAGCACAACCGGGCCACATCGCGTCCCGCGGCATCGGCCCGCACACAGTGCCCGATGATCTGATCCAGGTCCAGCCCCTGGGTATCGATGAGTTCCGCCCCCGCCGAACACTGCGCCAACACCTCCGGATCGAGATACGTCCCGGCATACAGACAGACCGGCGACTCCCGGATCAACCGCAGCGCACGCAGCGTCAGCAGGTCGGCGGCCCCGGGGCCCGCCCCGATGAAATGCACGGTCATGCGGGCGAGTGTAGGCGGACCACAACACCGGGGTCGACCGGCTACCACCCCGCACAGCCCTGCCGGAGGTGCGACGTCACACCTGCGCCAACACCCCTGCCGACGCACCCTCTCCCAGAGTCGATCACTCTGAAACAGACCACCCTGAAACCAGCCGTTTCGACAAAGACCAGATAACCGAAAGATGTTTTCGCACAGCCTATTTCGATGAATACCAAAGTTCGACATCTGTCGAATTCACCGCTACCTTCGCGCTCATGGGGACCATTCCGTCGAATCCGCACGACGCCTTCTTCCGGCACGCCTTCACCCGCGCCGCCGACGCCGCGTCCGAACTCCGCGCGGTACTACCGGAAAAGACTGTCGCAGCAGTGGATTGGGACACCCTCCGCGTATGCAAGGACACCTTCGTCTCCCCCGAGTTGCGCGACCGCCGCAGCGACGTCCTCTTCCAGGCCCGCATCGACGGCCACGACGGCTACCTCCACGTCCTGGTCGAGCACCAGAGCACAGTCGACGACTTCATGGCCCTGCGCATGCTCGAATACACGATCAACATCTGGAACCACCACCTCCGGACGCATCCCGAGGCCACTCACCTACCGGTGGTGATCCCGCTGGTCATTTACGCATCCCGCACCAGTACCCACTGGAATGCGGCACTGAATATCGCGGACCTCCTGGACACCGGCCCCACCCCCGACACTGTCGCCGACTTCCTCCCGCATTTCCACTACCAGGTCGACGACCTCACAACCATCGACCTACCGACCCTCCTACAGCGGCCACTCACCCCGATAATCGGGACAATGCTCGTCCTCCAAAAGGAGGCACCCGGCCACACCTGCCTCGACAAAACCCTCGCACTCATGCTCACCCCGCTCGGCACAATGTTCGAGGGCCCACACGGCGTCAACGACCTCAACGCCATACTGACGTACATAATCACGGTTGCCGACACGCCCATCGACCAAATAACGCAGATAATCGACCTACTCGGACCAGAAGCCCAGGAGGCCACCATGACAACCGGCGACATGCTCCGCGCGGAGGGGCGCGCAGACACCCTCCTCGATCAACTCACCATCAAATTCGGCGACCTCTCCGAAACGGTTCGCCGCACCGTCCGCGAAGCCACCCTCCCCGACCTCGAAACCTGGAGCCGACGCATCATCACCGCCGACACCATCGACGCCATCTTCGGCTGACGGGACTTCGGGGGCGAGGAAGCTGACAGAGTGTCGCCGACTTTGCTTGCGTGACAAGGGTTTCAGGCGTGGCGCAGACGATGTCCGTCGTAGTCGGCTACTCGGTGAAGCGGCTACTGCGGCGGAGCGCCCAGGCTGATCAGGAGGGCGACGGCGCAGACCAGGACGACCACCGTCGCGGTCAGGGGGACTTCGGTGCGAGAAGGGCCGCGTTCGCCGTGACGCAGGGCACGACTGCGCTGAAGGCTCGTGGCCGCGAGAACGATCAGCATGAGAGCGGCGGCCAGTGGGGCCGCGGCCGCGTGGCGCCAACCGCTGACCACCGCATGGTTCACGAACAGCACTGCGATGGCCATCGACGCGACGGCGGTTCGACGCCAGGACAACGCTGTTCGCTCCCGGGCCATACCGGTGTCGGCATTCACCGGACCGTCCACCGCGTCATACGAACAGTACCGCGACAGCCGCCAGCACCGACACCACCGCGATACCCACCGCCAGCAACGGAACCATGACGGTGCCGGTGAGCGGTTCGCCGCGACGCATCGCGTCCTCGACATTGCGCCAATGCCGGTATGCGCCGACGGCCACGATCACGGCCAGCACGATGCAGCTGACCGCGATGACCCGACGAAATCCGGAATTATGGAACGGCTGCACGAGGGTGTGCACCGCCACGCCGCCGGCCAGCAGGCCCAGCGAGGTCCGGATCCAGGCCAGAAAGGTGCGCTCGTTGGCCAGGGTGAATCGGTAGTCGAGCTGGTCACCGGGACCGCGCGGTGTCACCGGGCACCTCCATACGGCGCCCCGGGCCGTGCACGACCCGAGAACGCACCCCACACCACACTCGTCGCCGAGCGACATCGGTCCGTCGAGTTCACCATCACCGCCTGATCTCCGGTCGCGGACACTTCGGTGACCGTATCGAGCATCGCCGAGCGCGGCTACCCGGTCATATCGAAGCCGCCCAGCACCCTGGCCGGGCGCAGCCGGACCACCAGTTCACCGGGTACGCCGTTGCGCGCGCCGAACTCCTCGGCCCGTTCCGCGCCCATATAGCGACCGGCGATGGCGGTCGCGGTGCGCAACAACTCGGCCGGATCCTCGGACACCTCGGCCACGCCCTGCACCTGGACGTACCCGAACGGCGGCTCCTCGAGGTCGACGCAGAGGGCCAGGCGCGGGTCGCGCAGGATCGCGCGCCCCTTGGCGGTGTCCTTACCGGTATTGAAGACCAGTTCCTCGCCCTCGAGGATGAACCAGACGGGGTTGATCACGGGACGGCCGTCGGTGGCGGTGAAGGCGAGCTTTCCGGTGCGGCTGCCGTGCGAGAGGAATTCACGAACCTTCGGATCAGCGAGTGTCAGGGCCATGTGTCCTAGCGTAGGGGCGGGCGGCGGCCATGTGCGGCAACCGCGCGAGAAGCGCTCAGATCGCGCCGCGCTCACGGGCGCGGGCCACCGCGGAGGTGCGGGATTTCACCCCGAGCTTGGCATAGATGTGCACCAGATGGGATTTCACGGTGGTCTCGCTCAGGAACAGGCTGCGGCCGATCTCCCGATTGGAATGCCCCTCGGCGACCAGCCGCAACACCTCGATCTCCCTGGGGCTCAACGTCGTATCGGGTTTGCGCACGCGGGTCATCAGCCGCGAGGCCACCGACGGCGACAGCACGCTCTCCCCCGCCGCCGCCGCGCGCACCGCGGCCAGCAGATCCCCGGGCGGGGTGTCCTTGAGGATATAACCGCAGGCCCCGGCCTCGATGGCCCCGAGGATGTCGGCATCGGTGTCGTAGTTGGTGACCACCAGAACATTCGGCGGATCGGGCAGCGCGCGCAGCGCCAGCGTGGCGTCCACACCGGATTTCCCGGGACCGAACCGCAGATCCATCAGCACCAGATCGACAGGTGTTGCGGCACAAGCAGATACGGCCTCCTCGGCGGTCGCCGCCTCACCGGCCACCTCGACGTCCCGCGCCGCATCGAGCAGGGCGCGCAGGCCGGCCCGCACGATCGCGTGATCGTCGGCCAGCAGCAACCGAATCCGCTCTCCGGCAATGGCATTCATCATGCCGCCGAGGAGGGGAAGGAGACGGTGACCGCGGTGTGCCCGGACTCGGATTCCACATCCATACTGCCGCCCTGCTGTTCGACGCGGCTGCGCATCGCGTTCAGGCCGAACGTTCCCTGCGCGAAAACCTCGGGGGCGATACCGATTCCGTCGTCGACCACGTCCAGGTGCACACCGTCCTCGCCGTAGGTGAGCGTGATCCGCATCCGTTGCGCGTGGGCGTGACGCACCACATTGGATACCGCCCCCTGCGCTACCCGCACCAGCGCCGCCTCGATCGGCATGGGCAACCGCTCCGGCTCGCCCTCCACCAGGACGTGTGCGTCCAGCCCCGGCGCACTGGCCCGTTGAGCGATTCGCTCGAGCGCACCCGCCAGGGACTGTCCCTCCAGAGCCGCCGGAGTGAGATCACCGATCAATTGCCGGGTTTCGGCGAGATTGTCCGCGGCGGTTTCGCGGGCGAGCCGAATCTTCTGCAACGCGGGGTGATCCGGCGCGACCCCCTCGGCCGCGTGCAGGAGCATCTGGATGCTGGACAATCCCTGCGCCACCGTGTCGTGGATCTCCTGGGCCAGCCGCTGGCGCTCGGCCAGTTTCCCGGCGGTGCGCTCGCGTTCGGCGAGGGTGGCGCGGGTGGCCAGCAATTCGTCGATGAGCCGCTGGCGATCCGCGGCCTCCCGGTACAACGCCCGGTACCCGAATCCGATCGCGAGCGCGACGGCCGCGCCCAGTACCGGTCCGATAACTCCGCCCGCGGTCCACCCCTCGTGCAACGCGAACCCGACGACCGAGACGACGGTCGCGGCCAGTACCGCGATCAGGCCCCAGAACCGCGGCAGCAGATGCAGATACAGGAAGAACAAACCGAAGACGAGATAGATCGCCTCCGGCGCCAACGCCACCAGCCCCAGCCACAGCACCGTCAGCGCCCCGAGCCACACCCGCGCCGCGACGGGCCGCGAGCGCAGCATCGCACCGCCGAAATAGATGAGCAGGAACAGCACCGCAAACACCACCACCGCGATCCGGTGCTGCCCGCCCGGAACCAGCGCGCGGACCATCACGTAGATCGTCAACGCCACCATCAGCGCATGCAGGGCAACCTGCAGCGCGGCGAAGACGGGAGTGAGCGGGGAGCGGTGCACTCTGCCAGCTTATGCGGGGTTACATCGACGGCATCCATCGAAAGATGGAATCGGACACCCATCCTCGGCCGGTCACGGATTCGATCGCACCGCCGATGTGCCGAGCCGGGCAGCCGGGCACGGTGAGAACATGTTCGTCGCACTGAGAGACCTGCGGGCCGCGCGCGGCCGTTTCGCGCTCATCACGCTGGTCGTGGTCCTGGTCGCCGTCCTTGTCAGCTTCCTGAGCGGCCTCACCTCCGGCCTGGCCCAGCAGAACGTCTCCGCCCTGCGCGAGCTGCCCGGCGATACGGTCGTCTTCGCCGACACCGGGACCGCGCCGTCCTTCGACTCCTCCGCGCTGACCGCGGATCAGGTACGGACCTGGCGGCAGGCCGCACACGCCGATCCGGTCGGCATCAGCCGCGCCCGGGCCGGCCGGGAAGGCGGGCCGCCCGTGCAAGTTGCGCTGTTCGGCAGTGCGGGAGCCGCATTCGGCAATCGATCGGCAATCGATACCGGCTCGGTTGTGCTGAGCGCGCCCGCGGCCCGGGAGCTGTCCGCGACGACCGGTGACCACATCACGCTCGCAAATGCGATCTTCACCGTGACCGCGATCGGCGGCGACGACTGGTACGCGCACACGCCGGTCGTCTGGATGACGCTCACCGACTGGCAAGCCCTCACTCCGCACGGCGGCGCCGCGACGATTCTGCTCGCCTCGGACGTGCCCGAGGCGAGTGCGGTGAACGCCGCGGCGCACACCGTCACGACCAGCGCGGCGGACTCGCTGCGGGCAATCGGCTCCTACCGCGCGGAGAACAGCTCGCTCACTCTGATGACGATCCTGCTGTACGCGATATCCGCGCTGGTCATAGGGGCCTTCTTCACGGTGTGGACGATTCAGCGAACCGCCGATATCGCGATATTGAAGGCCCTGGGCGCGACCACCGGCTCCCTCGTCGCCGATGCCCTCGGTCAGGCGCTGATCGTATTGCTGACCGGCGTCGGCATCGGTCTGGCCTGCACCTCGCTCGCCGGGACCATGCTCGGCACTGCGATGCCGTTCGTGCTCAGTGCCGCAACGACTCTCGCGCCGGGCGCGGTGCTGATCGCCTTGGGCCTGCTGGGTGCGGCGGTCGCCCTGCGGTTCGTGGCCACCGCCGACCCGCTCACCGCTCTCGACCGGACACGTTGAAGCACAGGAGTTCTCGATGACCACTTTGACCCTCGACAACGTCACGCTCACCTATCCGGACGGCAGCGAACGCGTCACTGCCCTCGATTCGGTGAATCTGCGAGTGCACGGCGGCCGGATCGCCGCCATCACCGGGCCGTCCGGTTCGGGAAAGTCCAGCCTGCTGGCCGTGACGGCCACGCTGCTGCGCCCGGACTCCGGCCGGGTGCTGATCGAAACCCACGGCAGCACAGTCGATCTGACGGAACTGAACCGGCGCGAGGCCGCCGCGCTGCGACGCCGGCGGATCGGCATCGTCTTCCAGCAACCCAATCTCATCCCCTCGCTCACCGCGGCCGAACAGCTCGAGGTGATGGCCCATCTCGGCGACCGAGGCACCGGCAGGTACCGCACGAGCAGCGAAATACGTGGCAGGGCAGCGAATCTGCTCGATGCCGTCGGCCTGTCGGGCCACGGACACAAGCGCCCGTCCCAGCTGTCCGGCGGGCAACGTCAGCGCATCGATATCGCCCGCGCGCTGATGAACGACCCGGAGCTGCTCGTCATCGACGAACCCACCAGCGCCCTGGACTCCGAACGCGGCGCCGCCGTCATGGACCTCATCCTGGGCATCGTCCGCGACCGCGCCGCTCCCACCCTCCTGGTCACCCACGACCGTGCCCACCTGCACCGGATGGATGCCGTATACCGCATGGTCGACGGGCGACTCACCGCCGCCGACACCGAACTCGCCGCCTGACGGGAGACCCACGATCGCGGGCCGCGCAGCGCCGTCTGCCCCAGCAGCCGAGTTGTTACCACCGCGATCGCGAATGCTCGCCAACCAGGGCCGGATCGCGGCGGACGGCACGCCGGTGGTCTGCGCCCCGCGGCGAGGAGCGCTAGCCGGCGGCGCCCGGCATCCGAACCGCCGAGTACCAGTCCAGCAGCGCGGGGTCGTCGACCGCGGTGCGTTCCACGACCCGATCGGCCTGCGCACCCTGGAACAACTTCTTGATCGGCACCTCGAGTTTCTTGCCGGTGCGGGTGTGCGGGACGCCGGGGGCGAGGATGATCTCGTCCGGCACGTGGCGCGGTGAGACATCGGCGCGGATCACTGATCTGATCCGGTCGCGAAGTTCGTCGGTGAGTTCGGCGCCCGGAGCCAGGACCACGAACAGCGGCATCCAATAGCCGCCGTCGGGTTGTTCGGCGCCGATCACCAGCGCCTCGGCGATCTCGGGCAGCGATTCCACGGCCTGATAGATATCGGCCGAGCCCATCCGGATACCGTGCCGATTCAAGGTCGAATCGGACCGGCCGTGCACCACGACACTGCGCCGGTCGGTGACGGTGATCCAGTCGCCGTGCCGCCACACGCCGGGAAACATCTCGAAATAGGCTGCGCGATAACGTGATCCGTCCATATCGTGCCAGAACCGAATCGGCATCGATGGCATCGGCGCGGTGATCACCAGCTCACCGACCTCGCCGCGCACCGGCTTGCCGGACTCGTCCCAGGCGTCCAGCGCCACCCCCAGGAACGGCACCGACAGCTCGCCGGGCCACACCGGAACGTTCGGCGCACCGCCGATGAACGCCGAGACCACATCGGTTCCGCCGCTGATCGAGGACACCTGCACATGTTCGCCGACGTTCTCCCCGAGCCACAGCGAGGAGGATTCCGGCAGCGAGGCGCCGGTGATCCCGACCGTGCGCAGCGCCGTCAAGTCATGGTCCCTACTCGGCCGCACCCCTGCCTTGATGCAGGCGAGCACGTAGCCGGGGCTCGTGCCCAGCACGGTGGTGTGCGTGCGAGCGGCGATGTCCCACAGCGCGTCCGGCGCCGGATAGGCGGGACTGCCGTCGTAGCAGACGATGGTCGCGCCCACCAGCAGTCCGGCGACCTGGAAGTTCCACATCATCCAGGACGGGCTGGTGTACCAGAAGAACACGTCGTCCGGGCCGATATCCGATTGCAGGGCAGTAGCTTTCAGGTGTTCGACCAGTACGCCGCCGTGACCGTGCACGATACCCTTGGGGAGGCCGGTCGTGCCCGAGGAGAACAGGATCCACAGCGGATGGTCGAATGCCACTGCCTCGGTGACGATTTCGGCTTCGCCGGGTGCGCTGACCCGCGCCCAGTCCAGCGAATCGGGTATCTCCCCGCCGAGGCGGGACACCACGACCGTCGCCCGCAGCCCCGGCAGGCCCGCTCGCAGCGCGGCGATATCCTCGCGTTTGTCGTGACTCCTGCCGCCGTACCGGTAACCGTCGGCGGTCACGAGCACCACCGGTTCGAGCTGGCCGAGCCGATCCAGCGCGGCCTTGGCCGAATAGTCCTGTCCGCACGCGCTCCACACCGCGCCGATCGATGCCGTGGCCAGGAAGGCGATCACCGTCTCGGCGATATCGGGGAGATAGCCGATCACCCGGTCACCGGGCACCACCCCGTGTTCGCGCAGCGTGCGCGCGAAAGCCGCTGTCCGGCCGAGCAACTCGCGCCAGGACACCGCCGTGAGCGCACCGCCCTCGGTAGCCGAGAGGATCGCCGGCCTGTCGGTGCGCGCCTGCCGTACGACCTGATCCACATAATTCAACCGCGTCTGCGGAAACCATTGCGCCCCAGGCATTTCCGGATTGGCAAGCACTTGCTCGGGCGCGGGCCCGAGGCCGAAATACTCCCAGAGCGCACCCCAGAAGCCGTCCGGATCGCGGACCGACCACTCCCACAGCGCGTAGTAGTCCGCGAATTCGGTTCCGGTGCGATCGGTCACGAATCGCGCGAAATCGGTGATTCGCGCCTTCGCGACATCACTGTCCTCGGGCACCCATTGCGGCTGCATCACTGATCAACTCGCCTTCCTGCACCGGCAATCCATCGCACGTTCGCCGACCGCGCGTCACCCCGGCGACCCGGCAGCGAGCCCGCACGACCGCTCGTCGATGAGCGCCATGCGGAACACGCCGCACCTGCCGAATCACCGGGTGCATCCACAATACGACCCCCGGATGCGCAGACAGCGCCATTCGCCGGCCCATTCGACGCCTCAGTGCCGGCGCAGTTCCTTCTCGGCGGTGACGAGCACGCTGCGAATTCCGGCGAGGACCATCGGAGCCATGCCCGCGGTCCACACGTCGGCGAAAAGCGGTGCCGCGACCTCGAAATGCGCCGTCCAGCGAATCCAGGCGCCGCCCTCGGTCTCCTTGAACTCCAGCGAACCGTCCTGGACTCGCATCGGCGGGTAGGAGCTGAGCAGTTTGTAGCGGATCAGGCGCGGCGGATCGTATTCGACGATCTCCTCGGTGACCCGGACCAGCGGCGTTACCAGCAGCCGCACCGCGCCGACGCCGTGCTCGACCAGATCGCCAGGGCGCACCGGCGTCACCCGGCGGATGATCGGCACGCGCTGGAAATTGGTGGCATCGGTGAGCCATTCGAATACATCGGCGAGGGGTGCCCGGATGGTGCGCTCCAGCTTCACCGTGCGCATCGATCAGGACTCCGTTCATCAGGGTTGGAAGATTCGCAGCGCAGCCTACGATGCGTCGCCCCCGGCGAACCAGGGCGCCGGGTCGAATCGATGCGCTTTCGAGACCGGTCCGCGACCCATGCCATCACGTAAAAGATTGTGACAGCACGCTTTTCAGATCATAGCGCGATGCTTGCGCATTCGCCTGCGCACGTCGTACATCAGCACATACGTGGGTGCGAACCGCACGAATCGAGGGATGAACCGGTTGACGAATCCCACGAATGCGAACAGGTTCTCGAACCGGCGCTGATCGATCGGACGCCAGCGCACGCCCATCTGCTCACGGAAGTAGGGTCCGAGGAATCCGGCGGTCAGAAAGCGCAGCAGACCGCCGAAGAACACCCGCAGATACCAGTGGATCATCCGCAGATTCAGCAGGTCGTCGATGTAGGCGCGCACCTTGTCGTCCAGTACCGCCGACCGGCACGCCTCGTTCCAGTACACATCGAACTCGGCGCGCGTGGACGGCCACATATTCTGCGGCACCTGCAAAGTCGTGCCCAGCGGCGACGACGTCCGATAGAACGCCTCGGCCTCCTCGGCGCTCATCCTGCCGTGCAGCAGCTGGTACGAATCCTCGAATCCGATGTACAGGCACGCCGCCACCCACAGCTGCAGATCCCGGTCGAACGCGTTGTACTTGACCGCCGCACCGGGTTCGGACTTGACCTGCCGGTGCGCGACGTTCACCGCATCGCGGAAGGCGGCCTTCTCCTGCTCGGACCCCAGAACCGCGACCGCGAGGTAGGAGGCGGTGGTACGCAAGCGTTTCCACGGGCGGACCATCAACGCACCGGATTCGACCTTGCTGTCCGCGACACCGTGTCCGACCCCCGGTCGCGACATCTGCATCGCGACATTGGCCGCGGCACCGGCGAATTGCCAGAAGTCCAGCGCGTCACCCAGTCGCGGCGGACGTTTGGATTCCAGTCGATGTCCGTCCGGGATGTGGATCCGGGTCTGCTCGACGGTCAACGGCTCGACATCGGAGGGCTCGAACGCCCGTGCAGCGGTCATCGCCACCCCACCCTTCTCGCAGCCGCCGGCGCTGCGCTCGAAACTACCGGCACAGTCGCCGAGCATAGCGGCGACCGCACCCCGAACGGACCGGAACCGGACAGAATTTCTACAAGAATCATCGACAACTTATCTATCTGGCTGTTTTCGCTGAGCGAGCCATATACCCGAAGATCTGCGGACCGATCGAGAAAATCTGAGGCAAAGCCTTCCATTCCGATGAGAATAGTCCGTAACATACGCAACCGCGGGCAGTCGCCTTCCGCAGCGACCGCCCCGCATCCGAAAGGACGGACACCACCATGTTGAAACGGCTCGACCGGCTACTGAGCTACGAGATGCGGGTCTCGGAGTTCGTGGGCACGCTGATCCTGCTCGGCATCCCGTACGGGATCGTCGGGGTGATCTGGAGCCTCACCCACACCGCCCATCTGCGGAACATGCACGGGATCGACGTCGTGGTCTCGTTCCTCGGATCCATCGTGTGCTGGCCCGTGCTCACCTTCTCGAATGTGTGCATGACGTAATGCTGGCGCTGGTGTGGCTCATCGACATCCTGGTGATCGCGATCAGGATTCTCGGTGGCCGAACGAAGGCCAATCCTGTTGTGCGGACCCGGACCCCGGTTCCCGAGCAGTCGCTGCCGCCCTCGCAGCGCCCCTACCCACCTGCGGAGGGCGAGCTGCGGCGGATCACTGATGCGGTGAACGGTCTGTGGCGACGCCATCCGCAACAGTCCCTCGAAACCCTCGGCCGCCAGGTGATGCTCGGCCGTGATGCCGTCATCCAACTGGTGCTCTCCCTGGTACAGCGGCGATTTCCGTATCGAGAGTTCGTCAAGCAGTGCGCCTTCATGGCCAATGTGTCCGCCGCGCCAACGGTTTTCGTCGCCATTCCGATCGCGGTGGTGGTCTCGATCCAGGTCGGTGCGCTGGTCAACCAGGTCGGGGCGACGACGTTCATCGGTGCGGTCGCGGGCCTGGGCATCATCCGCCAGGGCGCTCCGCTGGTGTCCGCGCTGATGATCGCGGGCGCGGTGGGTTCGGCCATCTGCGCCGATCTCGGCTCGCGCACCATTCGCGAGGAGATCGACGCGATGATGGTGATGGGCGTGGATCCGATACGTCGGCTGGTCGCGCCACGGATGGCGGCGGCGGTGCTGGTGAGCATGCTGCTGTGCGGTTTCGTGGTTTTCGTCGGCTTCGCCACCGCGTACATGTTCAACGTCTACGCGCAGTCCGGTACGCCGGGCTCGTTCATCGGCTCGTTCGCCTCGTTCGCAGTCGCCGACGATCTGCTCGTCGCACTGACCAAGGCCGCGATCTTCGGGGTGCTGACCGCGATCATCGCCTGCGACATCGGACTACATGCCCACGGTGGCCCCGGCGGGGTGGCCAACGCGGTCAACTCCGCGGTCGTGAGTTCGGCGCTGATGTTGTTCGCGACCAACATCATTCTCACCCAGCTCGACAACACGCTGCTCCCGTCGAAGGTGGTCTGAGGTGGCCAGTAGCTACACACCGCCCGCGGTGCGACCGCTACGAGCGGTCGGCACGGTCGCGATGGCGCCGGTCCAGGCGAACCAGCGGCTCGGCCATCAGGCGATCACGTTCTTCCGCGCAGCGGCGGGAATTCCGTTCGCGCTCAGGCACTATCGCCGCGAGGTCGCGCGGCTGACCGCCGACGTGGGCTGGGGCAACGGGTCGCTGATCGCCGGCGGCGGCACCATCGGCGTGGTGTTCATCCTGTGCGCGTTCGGCGGGATCATCGTCGGGATGGAGTCGTTCACGGCGCTGAACCTGCTCACAATGAGCCCGCTGACCGGCGCGATCTCCGGATTCGCGACGACCCGCGAACTCGCGCCGATCCTGGCCACCCTGGCCTTCGCGATCCAGTCCGGCTGCCGCTTCACCGCACAGCTGGGTTCGATGCGCATCTCCGAGGAGATCGACGCGCTGGAATCCATTGCCATCCGGCCACTTCCGTATCTGGTGAGCACCCGGATGATCGCCGCGACGGTGACCATCGTGCCGCTCTACAGCATCGGCCTGGCCGCGGCATACCTGGCCACCAAACTCACCGTGCTGTTCCTCGGCGGCACCACCGCGGGAACCTACGACCACTACTTCTACCAGTTCCTGATCGGGCACGACCTGTTCTACTCGCTGCTGAAGGTCGTACTGTTCACGCTGCTGGCCACGTTCATCCAGTGCTATTACGGCTTCGTGGCCACCGGCGGCCCGGAGGGCGTGGGCACCGCGGCCGGGCGCGCGATCAAGATGGTGATCGTCGTGACGGTCTTCGCGGATCTGTTTCTGACCCTGTCGATCTGGGGTATCGACCCCGGCTTCCGGATCTCGGGGTAGGGGGTGCGGCGATGATTCTCGATCCCAGCGGCAGAGGCGCCACCGCCCGCCGGCTCGGTCTGGCGGGCATCGCGATGATCCTGGCGCTGGCCGGGTTGCTGTATCTGCTGATGTTGCGCTACACCGGCCATTTCACCGAGAAGGTGCCGGTCACCGCGATGCTCACCAGCACCGGAGACGGACTGCCCGCGCATGCCGACGTGAAGTTCCGCGGCATGCTGGTCGGCACGGTCGATTCTGTGGACGTGGTCGCCGCGGGGGTCCGGCAACGTGCCCTGATAAATCTGAAACCGGCTGTGGCCGAGACGATTCCGGCCAACGTGACCGCACGCGCCATACCCAGCAACATCTTCGGCGTGACCGCGATCGAACTGGTCGACAACGGACCGGACACGGCCACCCTGCACAGCGGGATGACCATCGCCGAGGACACCGGGGCGCCCACGATCGCCTTGCAGACCACCCTGGACACGCTGCGCAACGTGCTGGACAAGATCCAACCCGAGAAACTGGGCCGGGTGCTGGCGACGTTGTCCGCGGCACTGGACCCCTCCGCCCGCGCCCCCGGCTCCACGGTCGAGCGCCTGGACACCTGGCTCACCCAGGTGCACGACATCCCGCACATCGGCGATCTGCTCGGCAATCTGGGCCGGGCCTCGCAGGCGCTGAGCCAATCGGCGCCGGATCTGGTGGGTGTACTGGCGCAGTCGGTCACCACCGCGCGGACCCTGACCGAGAAGCGCTCGAATCTCGTTGCGCTGCTGACGAATGCGTCCGGTGCGGTCGATTCGGTGAACGCCCTGTTCGCCCGGAATCCCAATTCCGGTAAATACCTGGTCTCAGGTCTGGACGGCCTGTTCGGCAGCCTCGCCGGGGACCCGCAGGCCATCCCGTTCACCGCCGCGAATCTCAACACCGCGCTGCGGCGGTTGCAGGCGGCTTTCCATTACGGCCCGCAGAAACAGATGGTGTGGACGATGGACGTCACCTTCACCCCGTTCCAGCAGTACACGGCCAAGGATTGCCCGCACTACGGCAGTCTGCGCGGCCCCCGCTGCGGCGGGCCCAGCGTCCCGGCCGTCGCACCGCCGCAGCAGTATCCGGCCTCGATGCTCCCGCAGTGGCTCGACGCGGCCGGGCCGAAACCGCTGCCGGCGCCGGCTCCGGCCGCCGCGGTCCCCGGACCGGCACAGCCGCTGCTGCCCGGTGCGGCGCAGCTGCCCGGCCTCCCCCGGATTCCCGGTATCACCGCACCGGCGGCCGATCACGACCGAACCGACTCCGGCGCAACGCATCCCGCATCGCTGCGTGGTATGGCCGCGGTCGACGCGGTGGTCGGCGGCAGACCGAACATGGCGCAGGTACTGCTCCTGGGCCCGGTGCTCTCGGGCGGACACCTGACGGTGAGCGAAGGCGGTGCGGCGCGATGAGATCGGGCAAGACGGCAGCCGGATTCGGCCTTTTCGCGATCGTCGCGGTGCTGCTCACCTACACCATGTACTCGACTCTGCAACGGTCGGTTTCCGGTACGACGCAGAGCTATTCGGCGATCTTCACCGATGTGCTCGGCCTGCGGGTCGGCGACGACATCCGGATGGCCGGGGTCCGGGTGGGCCGGGTCGACAAGATCGATTTCGGTGACGATTACCAGGCCAAGGTGGATTTCCGGATCGAATCCGATCAGCATCCGACCGATACCACCAAGGCTCTGGTGCGGTATCAGAATCTGATCGGCCAGCGGTACATCGCGCTCATGCCCGGCCCGGAACCCGGTACGCCGCTGGCGCCGGGCGGAACGATCCCGGTCCAGCACACCGAACCGTCCTTCGACGTCTCGGCGCTGCTGTCCGGATTCGAGCCGCTGTTCTCGGTACTCCAGCCCGATCAGGTGAATTCGTTGTCCAAGACGCTCATTCAGGCCTTGCAGGGTAACGACGTATCGATGAGCGAGCTGATCACCCAGGCCGCGCAGTTGGCCACCACCTTCGGTCAGCGCGACAAGATCCTCGGCGACGTGGTGACCAACCTCAGCTCGGTCATCAGCGGCCTCGCGCACCGCAGCGGCGACCTGGAAACGCTGATCACCCAGACCCGTTCGCTGATGGACGGCCTGTACGCACAGGGCTCCGCGTTGAAGAGTTCGGTCGATCGGGTGGCCGCGTCGACCGATTCGCTGGTCGGGCTCATCTCACAGGTCAAACCCGGTGTGGCCGCCGCGCAGAACAAGGCCACCAGCGGTATCGCACTGCTGTTGACCAACGGCGCGGCGCTGGACAACGCGGCGGTCGAACTGCCGAACTTCCTCAACCGGGTGGCGCAGTTCTCCGGCAACGGCGCCTACGGCAATGCCTATCTGTGCAGCCTGGACGTCTCGCTGTGGGGTGTGCTGCTCCCGCCGGGGCTGTTCTCCCAGGTCGGCGGCAACTCACATTCGGAGGTGTGCCGATGATGGCACGAATACCGCTGCCCCGACCGCGGCCGGTGCGACTGCCCGGATTCCTCGGCAACAAGTTCCTGCGGCTGGGCCTGCTCGCGGCTGCCGTCGTGGTTGTCCTGCTGGTGGGTTCCAGTGCGTTGACCCAGGTCAAGCTGGGGGACAAGACGATTCACGCCGAATTCCAGCAGGCGGCCGGTCTGCGCGCGGGCGCGACCGTGGACGTCTCGGGTATCGAGGTGGGTTCGGTGCGTGCGCTCCGGCTCGCGGGGACCAAGGTCGTCGCGGACCTGCGAGTGCGTCGCGACCTGCGGCTGGGCCCCGACGCGAAAGCTGCGATCAAACTGGAGACCATCCTGGGCCGGCTGCACGTCGATCTCACACCAGGCAACGGAAAGGGACTGCCGGACAACACGATCCGCCTGAGCAACACCAGCGTCCCGTACAATCTGAGCAAGGTCATCCGGGATCCGGAGTACAAGAACTCTTTCGACCGCATCGAGCAGCTCGACCCGCAGCAGATGCGCACCGCGCTGGACGCCCTCGACAAGCAGATGGGCAATTCTCCGCAGCTGGCGGTGCAGGCGCTGAACAGCATCGGCGAGCTGGCCAAGGTGATCAACGACCGCAAGGGCGAGGTCGACTCGCTGCTGAAGGGGATGGACTCGGTCTCGAAACTGGCCGCGGACAACCAGAACAGCGTGCTGATGCTGCTCACCCGCGGCGAGGCGATCGGCGCGGCGGTGCAGAAACGCCAGGCCCTGCTGAAGCGGTTGCTGGACAATGTCGCGGCCCTGTCGAAGCTCTTCCAGGACATGGGTCTGGAGAACAATTCCCAACTCGGCCAGACGATTCGCGATCTGAACACGATGTCCGAGGGCCTGCAGAAGAACAAGGACAACCTGGACCGGCTGTACCAGATCATGCCGGTCACCCTGCGTCAGTTCAACAATGTGCTCGGCAACGGCCCGTACGGAGATGTCTACGCGCCGTGGGTGTTCCCGGACAACTGGCTGTGTTTCGCACACGCCGTACAGGGGTGCAAGTGATGAGAGTGCGCGCACTGGTAAAACTCGCCGCGGTCTGCGCGCTGACCGGGCTGGCCTCGGGATGCTCGCTGCTACCGGGCAGCCTGAGTTCGATGTCGGGTCAGTATCTGGGCTCGCACCGGCACATCAGCGCCGATTTCGAGAACGTCGCCGGGCTGTACGCCGGTAACGAGGTGGACGTGCTGGGAGTGCCGGTCGGCAAGGTCGACTCGGTCGAGGCCCAGGGCAGTTTCGTCCAGGTGACGATGAGTATCGATCCTGGCGTGCAGATTCCCGCCGATGCCATGGCCGCGCTGGTGAATCCGCAGTTGATCACCAACCGGCACATCGAATTGTCGCCCGCGTATTCGGGTTCCGGTCCCGTGCTGGCCGAGAACGCCCATATTCCGCTGCCGCGCACCAGGACTCCGGTCGAACTCGATCGCATCCTGCAGACGTTCGACCAGATCGGCACGGCGTTGAAGGGGGACGACCAGACCGGGCCGATGGCGAGCCGGGTCCTGTTCCCGCTGCTGAACGGCAACGGGGACAAGCTGCATCAGACCCTCGACGATCTGTCCTCGGCCTTCCAGACCACTCTGGCGAACAAGGACCAGATCTCCGAGACCATCGTCAAACTGAACGACATCACCCAGGTGATCGCCCAGAACGACTCGACGGTACGGGATTTCAGCGGCAGGCTCACCGAACTGGTGGATCTGCTCGGACGTCAGGCGCCCGGTCTGCAGGCCGTGCTCGCACAGCTCGACGCGTTCGTCACCAACACCTCGTCCGTGGTGGGGCAGAACAAGGACCAACTGGCCGGTGCGCTGAACCGGTTCGTGGCCATCAGCAACCAGATGCGCGCCAACGCACGCAATCTCACCGAGGTCGTGGACGTCGGCCCGCTGATGTTCCAGAACCTGGCCAACGCGACCAGCACCGAACATCAGGCGCTGCGCCTGCACGGCCTGCTGGACAAATCCTTGCTCGACGGCGAGGCGCTCTCGACGTTCTGCGAACGCGTGCAGATGCGCCTGGACGGCTGCCGCACCGGCAAGATCGAAGATTTCGGCCCGGATTTCGGGCTCACCGCCGCACTGCTGGGGATCACGAGAAAATGATGCGACACATCCGAGTCCGGGCCGCGGCCGCGCTGGTGACGGCCGCCGCACTGTGCGGCGCGTCGAGTTGTGCGGTGACGGTGCAGAACCTGCCGATGCCCAAACCCGGTATCGGCGGGCCCGGCTACACCCTGCACGCCGCCTTCCAGGACGCGCTCAACCTGCCGGACCACGCGCACGTCCGGATCGGCGGCAGTGATATCGGCACCGTCACCGGGATCACGACCACGAATTTCATCGCCGACGTGCAGATGCGGATCCGCGACGACATCCGGCTCCCCACCGGCACCACGGCCGAGTTGCGCCAGGCCACCCCGCTCGGGGACATGTTCGTCGCGATGACGCTGCCCACCGCGCAGCAGGCCGGCCCCGAGCTGAAGCCGGGCGCGACGATCGGCCTGGATCGGACCGGCACCGCGGCCTCGGTGGAGCAGCTGATGATGTCGATCGCCATGCTGGTCAACGGCGGCGGCATCAATCAGGCGGCGCAGATCACCGCGGAGATGAACTCCATGTTCGGCGGGCGCGCACCGGAACTGGCGCATCTGCTGTCCGAGCTGACCACCGTGATCACCGATCTGAACAAGCGCACCGGCGATATCGACGGCGCGCTCGCCGGGATGAACGCACTGTCCGGCGAATTGGCAAGGCACAAGGCCGAACTCGGCGCGGCGGCCGATACGTTTCCGAAACTGCTCGGCCTGTTCGACGAGAACGACCAGCGCATCGTGGACCTGACCACCAAGGTGGCGACCACGATGGACGCGATGGGCGATTTCACCGAAACCACCGGACCGCAATTCCTGAGCCTGTTCGACAGCATTCAGCAGCTGATGTCCGGATTCACCCAGATGGGCGACAATTTCACCCAGTCGCTCGCCGAACTGCACACGCTGTATCCCTCGCTGATGGCGAGTCTGCGCGGACCGGTTCTCGCGGTCGCGGCGACGGTTTCCTATCTGAGCGTCGGCGCGCTGACCGATCCGAAGGGCAGCCGCTGGCCCGAGGTCGGTGATGTGCCCGCGTTCATCGGCAGTCTCGCGCAGGTGCTGGCGAAGGTGTTCGGACGCGTCACCAGTCCCCCGCAGGCTGTTCCCGGAACACCCTCCAGCACAACGAATCCCGCGCTCCCATCACCGATTCCGGGGGTTCCGGTGCAGGGCGGTGCGCGATGAATCCGCCGCTGTGGCAATGGCTGGTGCGCAGGCGCGTCGTCCTGGCCAATTTCGGACTGATCCTGGTGTTGGTGCTCGGATCAGGCTATCTGGGCCGGGAAGTGCTGCGCTTGCACCCCTTTGCGCGCACCTTCCACGTCACCGTGGATCTGGCGAACTCCGGCGGACTGCTGCCCGGCGACGACGTCACCTTCCGCGGCACCCGCATCGGCAAGGTGAGCGATGTGCGCGTCTCGGGCGACGGCATCACGGCGGTCGCCGCCATCGATGCGGGTGCGAGGATCCCGATCGGCGGCACCGTACACGTTGGCCGGTTGTCCGCTGCCGGTGAGCAGTACCTGGACTTCCGCCCCGACGCCGACACCGGTCCCTACCTGACCGACGGCTCGACCGTCGAACGCGCGCGCACCAGCGTGCCCGTCCCGATTCAGAACGTGCTGACCGATATGAGCGGGCTGATCAGCGGAATGAATCCGGACCGGCTGGACGTCGTGATCGACGAGCTGGACGAGGCGCTGGCCAGCGGCCCGGACAAGATGCGCAACATGATCGCCGGAATCAGCACGGCCACAGCGGGATTGAGCAATCTGCTGCCGCAGACCCGGCAGCTGATCGAGAACCTCGAGGTCATCGCCGACACCACCCAGCACGCGCAACCGGATCTGAGCACTCTGACCGCGCGCGGCACCGCGCTGTTCCAGCAGGCCGGCGCGGCCGACGGGGAGATTCGCAAACTGCTGGACCAGGGACCGGGCGAGCTGGCCACCCTCGGTGGGGTCGTCACACAGAATCAGGATCCGATGACCGATCTGGTGATCAACTTCGTCGCCATCACCAAGGCGGCCAAATTGCGTCAGCCGGCCATCGAAGCGCTGTTTCCCGCACTGCGACAAGGCATCCAGGCACTGGGCGTGCCCGCTCACGACGGCAGCTATCACACCCTCATCGATCCCTGGCCGCGCCCGACCTGCGACTACAAGACGATCCCCGTGGCGCCGACCGATATCGCCGACACCCGCGTCCGCCTGTACAACTACTGCGTGACCGACAACCCGGCCCTGCAGGTGCGCGGCTCGGCCAACGCTCCCCGGCCCAACGTCCCCGACAACGGCTCCGGCCCGCCCCCGGGCGTCACCGGTAACGAACTGTCCCGCCCCATCTCCGGTAACTGAGGAGCCGAAAACCCATGAGCGACAAGGTAACCGAATCGCCGTCCGCGGAGCCTTCGTCCGCTCCGGCCGCGGGAGATCCGGCTCCGGGAAAAGATTCCGAGCCCACCGCCTCGAACGTCTCCGATGGCTCCGCCGATCCCGGCAGCGATGCCCGAGCTCCCGAAACCGACAGCGCCGGTGACGAATCCACCGACTCGCAGTCGTCGGCCGATATCGGGACCGCGACGGAATCCGGCGGTACCCGCCGAATCCATCGCCCCCGCCTCGGCCGGGCCGGCCGGATCGCGATATCCGGTGTGGTCGCGGTGCTGTTCATCGCGGCGGCCGCGTCGAGTGTGTACTTCTACCTTCAGGACCAGCACGGCAAGCAGACGCTGTCCGCACGGGAACAGGCTCGCGACACCGCCTGCAAATACGGCCCGGTACTGGCCACCTACGACTCGAAACACCTCGACACGTACTTCCGCGCTGTCCTCGCGGGTGCCACCGGGGACTGGCACAAGCAATTCGACTCCACCAGCAAGGACCTGCGCGACGTACTGGTCAAGGGCGAGGTGACGACCACGGTGAGCGATGTGCAGTGTGCGATCGTCTCCGGCGATGCCACCTCCGCGCAGGCCATCGTGGTGGTCGGGCAGTCCATCAGCAGCCTCGGCACGCAGGGCAAACCCGAACCCGGACAGCTCTCCATCTCGATGCGCCTGCAGAAGGACGGCGACCGCTGGCTGGTGAACAAGGTCGACTCCCCGCTGACGACGCCACCGGGCTCCTAGTGGTACCACGGATACGACATGACGGCCGCCGGTAGCACAGGTCGGCGACATATCCCCTGCTGGCTACCATGGCGATCATGAACACTCCGGGAATGCCACGGCGGTGAACCCACCGCGACGGCAACCCCTCAGCCGCGTGCGCGCACCGAAATCCGGCGTGCGCGCGCCGTCACCGAAAGACAGGCCAGCACTGTGAGCCGAGGTCAGCGCGGTACCGCGCACTCAGCAGAGGTATCGAAGACCGGAAAACCCGAACGGGTGATTCGCCGCCGCCCCAAGAATCGCCGGGCGCAGATCGCGGCGACCTCGGCGGCCGCCTTCGGCTCCCTCGGCTATCACGGCGTGAGCATGGAGGACATCGCCTCCCGCCTCGGCATCTCCTCCGCGGCCCTGTACCGGCACTATCCGAGCAAATACGCGCTGTTCCGCGAGGAACTGCTGCGGTTGGGCTCGGGCACCGTCGCGACGGTCACCCTGCCCGACGAGTCGGCGGACTGGACTCCGGAACAGCGCCTCGGTCACGTGATCGACGCGATGATCGCCGACACCATCGCCAATCGCCCGACGGTCGCGCTGACCCGCTGGGAGCGACGATATCTGGACGACACCGACCGCGAAACCCTCGATGAGCAGTTCCGCACATCGATCGCGGTGGTGCGCAGGTTGATCGACGATCTGCGCCCGGAGCTGAGCAGCCGGGACAGCCTGGTCTGCTCGGTGACATTGTTCAGCGTGATCAGCAGCATCGGTGACCACCACGCCGCACTTCCGGTGAAACCGTTGACGGCCGTGCTGAATTCGGCCGCGTGGGCGGTGGTCCGCGCGGATCTGCCCGAGCCTCGAGCCGACCCGCGCACACCCCGCGCGGTGGAGATCCCGCAATCGTTCAAACACGAACTGCTGCTGAAGAAAGCGGTCGAGCTGTTCCACGAGCGCGGTTATCCGAACGTCAGCGTCGAGGACATCGCCGCGGCCGCGGAACTGTCGGCGGCCTCGGCGGTGTACCGCTACTACCGCAGCAAGAGCGATCTGCTGGCCGCCGCGTTCCGGCGGGCCGCCGATCGGATGGCGGGCGCGATCGGACCGGCGACCGCCTCGTCGAACAGCCCGGCCGAGGCGTTGTCGAAGCTGATCGATCTGTACGTCGCCGGTTGTTTCGCCGAGCGCGAGCTGACCTTCGTCTACTACGCGGAATTCGGCCACATTCCGGCCGAGGAGCGCACCATGCTGCGCAACGTCCAGCGGCTGATCGTGGCCGAATGGGTGACGCTGCTGGTCCAAGTGCGTCCGGAGCTGTCCCAGGCCCAAGCCCGCATCCTGGTCCAGGCCGCCTTCAGCCTCGTGGTCGATCTGGGCCGTGTCTTCGGAGAGGGTGACCGGATCTGCCCCCAGGACCGCGTCATCAGCCTGCTCGAGGTGACCTTGTTCGGCGAACCGCACTAGCTGCGCCGCGCTCCGATTCGCCTGCGCTACTTCAGGATCCGAAACGCGGCCAGGGATAAAACGCCAGGTGCAGCAACAGGATCACCAGGAGGGCCAGGATGATCGCCGCGATGGGATGCGCGCGGCGCTCCAGGTAGCCGATGGTGCGAAACAGCGTGGGGAACGGCACTTCTCGCGCGAAGAACATCGCCAGCACACTGGGCACGATCACCCACAGCACCGCGATGAGTCCGTAGAGCACGTACGCGCCGACGTAACTGCCCGGATGCATCTGCCGGGCGCCGGCCGCGACGACGAGACCGGCCACGAGTCCGGCGATGGCCACCACGAGGTACCAGCCCATACCCTCGGTTCGCACGGCCTCCGCGTCACGGGTGGCCCGGCCGTTCACCGTGGTCTGCTGACCCGCCACGACCCGCGGTAGGGACGGGTGCGTAAGCAACTGCGGCACAGCGTAATACCCGAGGACGACGATCACGAAGACCACCACCAGGCGCACCCAGGAATGCGCCGCCTCGAGATGTCCGATGGTGGCTGAGATCGTCGGCCAATCCCCCACGCCGAACACCGAAGCCAGCTCCGGTCCGGCGATCGCCAACGCCGCCAGACCCCACATCAGATATCCCCAGTATTCAGCCGACCAGCCGCGAATCTCCCGCGCGTCGGCCACAACCTCGCTCATACCCCTGGTGTACCACCGGCGACCGGCGAATGCCCTGCCTCGCGCGAACCAGATGCCACACCGACACCTGTCCGCGATGTCCCGCCCCCGAACGGGACAACACCGGAATCCGGTCGCGCAGCCTGCCGTACGAAGAGCACCGCCCCGGGTCGCATCCGCACATCGTCGGCTCCGCTCACTCGATCTCGGCCGCAACGCGATCCGGTGATCGACGCCGCGCCGAGTCACTGCCGCCGCGGACTTGCGAACTCACCCGCGCGGCGGGACCGTCAGGTCGTATACCCGCATCCGGTCGACGCTGATCGGGGTGTAGTGCGCCTGCACCCATGCGGTGATCCGGCCGCCGCTGGTGCTCGTATCCGAAGCGGCGCTCGGACTTTCGGGACGGGTGGCCGTGGCATCTCGGTGCACGCTCGCGGTGTGCGCGTCGTCCGCGTCCGGCGCGGTGGTACCTCCGGTGCCGCGCGACTGCGGGCGGGCGCTGGTCAGGAAATAGTGCACCTCCCCGGCGGCGACGTACTGTTCGAACTGCGCCAGGGTCGGCGAATCATCCCGGCCGCTGAATCCGCCGATGGCCAACAGCGATGCGCCCGTGCGTAATTCGATGGCGCTGACCTGTTGCGAGCCGACGGCCGCAGCGGCCCAGCGGTTTTCCGCATCGGACAACATCGCATCCAGCCGAGGGGCGCTCTGGGTCGTGGAATCATGCCCGGAACCGTTGCCGCGCAACCGAACCGGTCCACTGTAGGGGCTCCCGCCACTGTGCGGCAACGCCACGGTCTCGACCGCGTAAGCCGCCGGACCGGACAGCCCGGCGATCAGCGCGACGGCCGCGGCCACGACGCCGAACCGCCGTACGCGGGAGACCGGCACGAGCAGCAGCGCCGCCACCGCGAACCCGGCGATCACCAGTGTCCATCGCAGCCAGGGCAGCCAGGTCGGCGTCGCATCCAGTAGGTGGAACACCCACGAGCCTGTCGCCGCCGACATCGCGGCCAGACCCGCCCGGGCCGCCCAGTGCTCGCGCCGCCGCCACAGCAGCGTCCCGCCGACCGCGCCCAGCGCCGCCAGGGCCGGAGTCAGTTCGATCGTGTAGTAGGTGTGGAAAGAGCTGCTCATATAGCTGAGCACCAACCAGGTCCCGGCGAGCCAGCCGCCCCACAGGATCAGCGCGGCGCGGGCCGGATCGGTACGCGGCGCGCGGCGGGTCGCCCACAGCCCGGCCAGCAGCCCGATCACCGCCGCCGGGACCAGCCAGGCGAATTCGGTCGCCGGCGAATTCTGCAGTAGCCGCAGCAATCCGGTCCCACCGTGGGCCATCCCCCCGAACTGCGGCGCCTGCGCATGCACCGCCACATGCGCACTCCCGGCGTGTTGCCTGCTCTTGTCGCCCAGGACCCGCCCCAGCCCGTTGTAACCCACGGCCAGGTCCCACAGGCTGTTGTCGGTGGACCCGCCGATGTACGGTCGCGCGTTCGCCGGCCATACCTGGACCAGCGCCACATACCAGCCCGCGGAAACCAGCACCGCCAAACCGGCGGTCAGCAGTTTTCCGATCCTGGACCAGAATCCGCCGGGCATCGCCACCAGTACGGCCAGCGCCAGTCCCGGCAGCACCAGGAACGCCTGCATCATCTTGGCCAGGAACCCGAAACCGATCGCCACACCCGCGAGTGCCAGCCAACCGGTACCGGCCGACCACCACCGCGTCCCCGGCGACCGCAATGCCCGCACCACGCAGTAGGCCGCCGCGACGACCAGCAACATCATCAGCGCATCGGGGTTGTCGTAGCGGAACATCAACGCGGCTACCGGGGTCAGCGCCAGGGCCGCACCCGCGACCAGCCCGGCGGCATATCCCGCGCACCGCCGCACCGCGCCGTACAGCAGCGCTACCGTCGCCACGCCGATCAGCGCCTGCGGCATCAGCATCGACCACGCCGTGAAACCGAAGATCCGCCCCGACAACGCCATCACCCACATCGCGGCGGGCGGTTTGTCGACGGTGATGCCGTTGCCCGGGTCGAGCGAGGCGAACAGCAGCGCCTTCCAATCCTGGGTGCCCGCCTGCACGGACGCGGCGTAGAAGGGATTGGTCCAGCCCGCGGAATTCAGCCCCCACAGATACAGCACGGCCGTCGCGATCAGCAGTCCGGCCAGACCCGGGCGTACCCAACGTGGCCGGGCGCTACCGGGAGCCGGCCCCGTCCGCGCTCCGGGTGCATCCGCGTAGCCCTCGGACACGTCGCCGACGCCGGACATCGACACCATCTTCCCGCCTTTCTCCACGGATTCCCCCGTTCGTCCGCCAGAGCGTAGGAATCCCGTCTGGCAGGCTCGCCGTGCCGTGGCTGGGAACTTGCTGTGCGGGACATATGTCCAGCGGCGGGGCGGGGTCAGGCTGCCTGTGGCCGCATCATCGGCGGACGCAGCGCCAGGGCCGGTCCGGCCCGGTACAGCTGGGCCGGACGGCCGCCGTCGCGGGTGCTGGTCCGTCCGGTCGCCTCGACGAACCCGGCTGTGCTGGTCACCTTGCGATGGAAATTGCGCGGATCGATCTCGGTCCCCCACACCACCTCGTACACCCGCCGCAGTTCGGCCACGGTGAACTCGCGGCCGCAGAACGCGGTGGCCAACGGCGTGTATTCGAATTTCGCCCGGGCCCGCTCGACCCCGTCGGCCAGGATCCGGTGATGATCGAAGGCCAGCCGCCCGGGATCGGCCAGTATCTGCTCGGCGGACCAGATCGCCGCGGCGGTGGCATCTCCGCCCGCGGTGGGCGCGGGCAGATTCGGCACCAGCGCCAGATAGGAGGTGCTGATGACCCTGCCGCGCGGATCGCGGCCCGGTTCGCCATAGGTGGCGAGCTGCTCGAGATGCATCCGGTCCGCGCGGATGCCGGTCTCCTCCCGCAGCAGTCGCACGGCCGCCGCCGAGAGGCTCTCGTCGGTCTGCACGAATCCGCCCGGCAGCGCCCACCTGCCTCGATACGGTGCGTACAACCGCTGCACGAGCAGGGCACACAAGGTGTCGTTGGGCGCGTTCCGGGCGCCGAGCGTGAGCACGACGAGATCGACGGCGACCGCTGCGTTGAGGCGAAAAGCATTGGCCATGACCGAGATTGTAATCGTCACCCTGACGATAACAGGCGGCGCGGCAATGCTTCCGCCTCGAATGATCAGTTCATCACGACGGGCATGAACGGCGCGTAGTCGCGCACATGCCCCTCGACCCAATCCCACAGCGACACCGGATCCACCGCGACGCCGCGCTGCAGGATCAACCGCCAGCCCTGCGCCTCCTTCTCCCACACATCTCCGTCACGATCCAGGTAATAACCCGCCGCACTCGGTTCGGCGGATCCACTGTCGTTAAACACCAGCACATCTCCTGACTGTTGTTCCACCAGGATCTCCGCGACGTTCCGCCGCCGGTTCCAGCTCTGGCTCATTACAGCGCACCCCTTCGTACGACAACCTCGAAACGCATTTCCGAGACACTCTTCCGAACGACTCCGGATCGAATTGACGCCAACCTTCAACTCGGGATCAACAGCGTATGCCGACATTAACAAAACCTGTCCGCACCTTGGGTTACGTTCGAGCTACGGCCCTCGTTTCGCGCCAAACGGGAGGTTCGCCGAAGACAAAAGACTAATGCTCCGAGACGGGCGATATGCCCGAAGGCGGGTATGACCGGCCGGGGTGACGGGACAACAAGACGCCGACCATGTTTCGTTCGCTTGTTTGCAGACACAACTCACAGAGTTGTAAGTAGATCGAAGAATTACGTTTTCATAAATATTCAGCAACCATACGGCATGCCCTCGCGATATTGATCGCGCGAATCCACCGCCGCGCACCCCGAACCGCCACCGCCGCCTCGAGCGCCGTCCGCGCGGACCCCGCGGCGGCGAACGCACCCCTTCCAGCGGCGCGTTTGCGTCACCACGCCGTATACCCATTGACATGGGCAGATGACGCTGGTGCGATAGGGACAGTTTCGGGGGGCGGCCCGATGTACGGGTAGGGGGCCCGTCCCGCCACGGAGTCCGGTCGGCGGCACGACGCGCCGGTAACACCGGGCCGGGGATGGTTCGGACAGTATCGAAAGGCTGTGCCGCAGATGAGGACAACATTGTTGCGCGCTCGAATCACGCTGACGGGCATCGCGCTGGCGGGGGTGGCGGCGCTGGCGGCCACACCGGCCGCCGCGGCGCCGAGCGGCCCATCGGCGGCGCCCGGTGCCGAGTCGCCGATCCGGACCGATACCTCGGCGATCCCGGCGGGCACCGTGATCGAACCGGCGGTGAACTGCACACCCGGCCCGCATCGGCCACATCCGGTGATCGTTCTCCCGGGCGCCGACGGGACCACCGAACAGACCGCGGCGCAATGGAATCCGATGCTCACGGCGTTACGCGCGGACGGCGGCTGCGCCTTCGTATTCCAGGGCGGCATCATCAAGGGGCAGCGCTGGGCCGGCGATGTGCCCAGCGAGGCGCGGCAGGTCGCCGATTTCATCGCGAAGGTCCGCCGGACCACCGGCGCCGACAAGGTCGACATCGTCGCGCATTCGGCGGGCACGTTCGTCGCGCAGTACTACCTGAAGGTCCTGCACGGCGCGTCGTCCGTCCGCGACGCGGTACTGCTCGCACCCGAGTCGCGCGGTTGCGACGGCGCGGGTCTGCTCGCCCAGTACGGCATCACGAATCCGCCGATGACTCCGGTCCAGGCGGCCGAGGTCGCGCCATATCTGGTGTCCGCGTTGGCGATCATGTTCCCCGGCATGGCGCCGGCCATGCAGATGTCTCCCACCTCCGAGGTGTATCGGGCGGTGTTCGACGGCACGGTCACCCAGCCCGGCGTGCGGTATTCGATCATGGCCACGCGCAAGGACCGCATCGCCACCCCGGCGGTGACCTGTTCGCTGATCCAGGAGCCGGGAGTGGTGAACGCCGTGTACGAGGATCGCTTCCCGACCGCACCCGCGGTCGATCACTCCACCCTGCGCTCGAGCCCCGAGACCGCGGCCTGGGTGGTGGACCAGCTGAAGTCGTAAGGACGCCCCCACGAACCTCCGCCGGTGCCGCACCTTCCCCGGGACCGGCACCGGCGAAGCATTCGGTGATCCCGCCCGCATCCCGCGAGCACACCCGGACCACCTCAACGTCCAGAATACGCGGGCGTCCGGGCCTGGCCTCAGCTGCGGCACCGCCACTCAGCTGCCGAAATGCCGAACCAGCTATGCCCTTTCGCGTGGGTGTCCGCACTCACAGCACAGCAGCCCTTGACTTCAAGCGCTTGAAGTCTGTTCTCCTGCATGTATGGCATTCACCATCCAGGACGCCGCCCGGCGCAGCGGGCTGAGCGAACCGACACTGCGTTATTACGAACAGGTCGGGCTGATCGGCCCGGTCGAGCGCGATCCCACCAGTGGACACCGCAGATACCACGAGCAGGATCTCGACAATCTGCAGATTCTGGCGTGTCTGCGAGCCGTAGGTCTTGGCATCGCGGAGATGCGCACATACCAGGCGAACCGATCCCGCGGCCACGACGCGGCCGGTGAACAGCGCGATCTACTGCTGCGCCACGCCGAGCGAATCGAGGCCGAGATCGAGACACTGCACGTCCACCTGGACTATCTGCGAGCCAAGGCCGCGCTGTGGGATGCCCGCGATCACGGTGACGCTGCCGCCGAAGCCGAGGCGAACGAACGAGTCCAAGGTATGTACCCCCGAATGGAAGCGATGGTATTGCGATGAGCCGAGTTCTGGTGACCGGCGGGACCGGCTATCTGGGCACCCAGCTGATAGCCGCACTTCTGCGCTCGGGCCGTCCGGTTCGCACGACGGTGCGTTCGCTCGAGAGCGAGTCCCTGGTACGCGCGTCGGTGCGGCGAGGCGGCGCGGACGATAGCGACCTGGAGGTCGTCGCCGCCGGATTGACCGCGGACGACGGCTGGGCCGAGGCGACCGCTGGATGCGAGGAAATTCATCACACCGCCACCCCGATGGTCCACTCGCAGGATCCGGACGACGTGATCGTTCCCGCGCGAGACGGCACACTGCGGGTACTGCGCGCCGCGCGAGACGCCGGCGCGCGCAGGGTCGTGCTGACCTCGTCGTTCGCGGCGGTCGGCTACTCGCCCAAGCCCGGTGCGGAGTACACCGAGCAGGACTGGACCGACCCCGATACCCCTGGCCTGGCCCCCTACCCGCGATCCAAGGCGATCGCCGAGCGCGCGGCGTGGGACTTCATCAAGCGCGAGGGCGGGGATACCGAACTGGTCACGGTCAACCCCACGTTCATTCTGGGCCCCACCCTGGTCACGCAGGTGCGTTCGTCCCTGACCCTGACCAAATCAATGCTCGACGGCACGATGGCCGCCGCGCCGAGACAACGTTTCGGCGTCGCGGACGTGCGCGATGTCGCCGATCTGCACATCCGCGCCATGGCCGCCCCCGAGGCCGCGGGCAAACGCTATCTTGCCCTGGCCGACGGCCCGACGATCAGCTTCCTGGACATGGCCCGAATCCTGAGCGAGCGCCTCGGCGCTCTCGCCGCCCGCGTACCGGCCGAGGAAGCCCCGGGCGCCGAACCGCCCCGGCTGGTCATCCACAACGACCGGGCGAAAACCGAACTCCAGTGGTCACCGCGCCCTGCCGAGACCACGATCGTGCAAACCGCCGAAAGCCTCCGCGACCTCGGCCTACTCGACCAGGCGCAATGAGCGGCGCCACGTCCCGGCAGCATCGACCGTGCCGAACGGCGGCAATCAGGCCCTGCACCATCCCATCCACAAACCGGTGCCGTAGGCGAGGTCGTCGAGCCGTTTGCAGATCAGATAACGCACCGGGTCCAGGCCGCCGGGGTCCCGGTGGGTGAACCAGTCGGCAAGGCCGTCGGCGGCGGCCATGGTGAGGGCGAATCGGCGCAGCCGGGCGGAGAACACCATGGCCACCACGGTGACCGGCCAGTAGTCGCGGCACATCGCCGAGACGATGCGCCACACGCCCCCGGAATAGCCGCGCGCCAGGGCGAGCGCGGCCACCCGGGTCGGATGGTCGAGTTCGGCGAAGACCCGGCGCAGGCGCACGAGTGCGGCGGCGAGCGTCAACACGGCACCCAGCACGCTGATCCTGGAGGCGATCCCCAGCAGAACCGTCGCGACGACGGCCCACAGCGGCACCGATCGGGGCGCCGCGGTATCGGGATGCCGGCGTGCCAGCGGCGCGACCCCGGAGCCGTGGGACACCTTGCGCCCGAACCACTTTCCGAACGACACCGGATGATCGCAGGCGACGTGGGCGGCCGGCTCGTAGCGCAGCCGCCACCCACCCCGCTCCAACCGGCGGCACAGGTCGATCTCGACCGCGGAGAACATCTCCTCGTCGAATCCGCCCTCGGCGAGCACCGCGCGACGCCGCACCAGCAGCGCCGCACCGGGCACATAGGACACCGCACCGCGCGAACTCACCTCGGCCTCGCGGCGACCCCGATCCAGCGACGACCGGGTCTGCTCGTATCGGCCGAGCACCGTGTCGGCCGGTTCGCGCGCGACGATGCGCGGGGCGACCAATGCCACCTCGGGATCGCTGAAATGTCCGAGCATCACCTCGAGCCACCCGGCCCGGGGCACCACGTTCGAGTCCAGGAATGCGACGAATTCGGTTGTGGCCGCCCGTAATCCGGAATTACGCGCGGCCGCCGGACCCTGTCGGCGGTCGTGCCGCAGCACGGTCACGCGGCATCGGCCGCCGGTGCGCGGGATGGCCACGGGCCGGTCCGAACCGTCGTCCACGATCACCACGCTGTGCCCGCGCAGAGTGCGTAGCAGACGTCGCAGACCGTCGGTGTCGTTGTGCAGCGGCACCACGACGGTCACCTCCTCCGGCCGCGGCAGCAGGCGCGGGCGCGGATTGCCGACACCGGCATCGAGCAGCCGTCTGGCAACCACGGCGGACTTCGGATCGGTCACCTCGAGGTACCCGTCGCCGATCAGGGCGGCGGCATCCGGCGCAAGTCGCAGCAACCTCGTCGGCGAATCACCGACGAGGAACCTGCCACCGGAATACGCGCGCACCCTTGGATCGATCCGCACCCCGAACCCGTCGGGCAGTCGCTGATGGCGCATTCCGGAAATGTTATGCGCTGTCGGTCGTTCCGGTGCAGGGTGTCGGGAAAAACGGATCGCATTCGGCGGGAACAGCCCGGCAGCGCGCACGGTGCCCGCCGACTCGCGGCGACACACCCGATCGCGATCAATGGCTATCACACCGCAAACCAACTCGATACCGTCCCGGAACGCATTGCGGCATCGAACAGCTCACAACTGGCTATTGGGATGGCGCGGCCGCACGAATGTGCGCGGCCAGCGAGTGACACACAACCGAACCTCGGCCGAGCCACGCGCTCTAGACTTCGGGGAGAAAGCACGGTGAACAGCTACAGGACGAGCACGCCGTCGAACGAGCGGGCCACCGGCACAGTCTCGAGGTGTTATGGGAGTCGGACGGATGCAGACCAATGGGGGCCGTAACGCCGGAGGCGCCGCCAATCAGACACTGTCGGAATCGGAGATCGTGGAGGCCGCGCTGCGCGTGGTACGTCAGGACGGCGTCGAGAAGTTATCGATGCGGCGGTTGTCCCGCGAACTCGGCGTCTCTCCGATGGCCCCCTACTACTACGTCGCCGACAAAAGCGAACTACTCGATCTGGTGGCCACCGCCGCATTGACCGGTGTGCGCAAACCCACCCGGGAATCGGGTCCGTGGCAGCAGCGCCTGCGCGAACTTGTCGATCAGATCGACGAAAAATTGCGCAAGCATCCGGGTCTCGGCGATGTTCTGATCGAACAGATGCTGGGCAAACAACTCGATCTGATCGGCGCCGTGATGGAAATCCTGTCCGACGCCGGATTCGACGATCGCGCCGTGCTGTCGGCATATGCGACGATCCATACGTATCTGTTCGGGCGCAGCCGGGTCAATCCGCGTGACCGCGCTGCCCTGGCCGATGCCACGTTGCCCGACGCCATGGCCCGCGCGGTCAAGCACATGGGCGACCTGCGCGGCCGATATTCCTACGACTTCGGCATGGACGTACTGATCTCCGGTCTGGAAGCCCAGCTTGTCCGGCGGCAGGAGGGCTGCGTATCATGAAATTAGAACACGTTCTAGTTTGATGCTTTCACGTGAACGCCCGGCCCGAGAGGACGTTATGACCACCGCCGACCCTCGACACGATCCCGACGTACCGCACAGCTCCCGTTCGGTGATGCTGCGGGTATCCGAGGTCGTCACCGAGACGGCCGATGCCTGTTCGCTGGTCTTCGAGGTGCCCGCGGAGTTGCGCCAGCGGTTCGAATACCAGCCCGGTCAATTCCTCACCCTGCGCATCCCCAGCGAGCTGACCGGCTCGGTGGCACGCTGCTACTCCCTGGCCAGCTCACCGCACACCGACGACGCACCGAAGGTCACCGTCAAGCGCACGGCCGACGGGTACGCCTCGAACTGGGTGTGCGACAACGTCCGGGCCGGGGACACCATCGAGGTGCTGCCGCCCTCGGGCGTATTCACCCCCAAGGATCTGGACGAGGATCTGCTGCTGTTCGGCGCGGGCAGCGGTATCACGCCGATCATGTCGATCCTCAAATCGGCGTTGGTCGGCGGGAGCGGCCGGATCACGCTGATCTACGCGAACCGGGACGCCGAATCGGTCATCTTCGCCGCGGAACTGCGCGAACTCGCGGACAAATATCCGCAGCGGCTGGTGATCGTGCACTGGCTCGAAACCCTGCAAGGCCTGCCGAGCGTGGAGAAGCTGGCCGCGCTGGCCCGGCCCTTCGCCGAGCACCGGGCGTTCATGTGCGGACCCAAGCCGTTCATGGACGGTGTGCACGATGCCCTCGCCCAACTCGGCGTCCCGCGCAATCGCACCCATGCCGAGGTATTCAATTCCCTCGCCGGAGACCCGTTCGCGGATGTCGAGGAAGAAGAGGTCAGCGAGGAGGAGGCCGCCGCGGCCGCCACCGTCGACGTGGAACTCGACGGCGAGGTGCACAATCTGCAATGGCCGCGCAGCAAGACACTGGTCGACATCATGCTGAGCAAGGGCCTGGACGTGCCGTACTCCTGCCAGGAGGGCGAATGCGGCTCCTGCGCCTGCACCGTCCTCGAGGGCAAGGTAGAGATGGACAACTCCGAGATTCTCGACCCGGAGGACATCGAGGCCGGCTACATCCTGGGCTGTCAGGCGCACCCGGTCACCGACCACCTGAAAATCCAGTTCTGAATATTTGGTCTCCGTATTTTTGGCCTCCGCTTCGCTCCGGCGGGGTTTCGGCGCTGTAAGGCTCGTCGTTCAGCCCTCGAGACTCGGCCTTCGGCCATGCGCTTCGAGGGCTGAACGACGAGCCCGCGCCGAAAACCCTCGGAGTTGGCGTTACTGAACCTATCGCTTCGCGGGCGACTCCCGGCCGAACAGAGACGCTTCGCCGCTGGGCACGTTGACCTTTCGCCTCGCTTCACTTCGGCGGGGTTTCAGTGCGAGCCACCCTGAAAGACCTATGGGGTGACAGCGCTTTGAATCTTTGGCCTCGCAGGCGAATTCCAGCTCGATGGAGACGCCTTCGCCGCTGGGTACGTTGGATTTCGCCGCCCTTCGCTTCGGCCCGTCTTCAACCAGGCTGAGCGGTGTCTTTGCGCTCGAAGTTCGGGCTTCGCCCATACGAATTCGAGTGAAGAGGATTCTGCACCGGGTGGACCGATGCCAGAAGACTTACTTCGGCCGTGAGGAGTTGAGCGGTCAGGCGGTGGTGACTTGTGCGGGGGCGCCGAGGACTCGCCCGGCTTCGAAAGCCGATGCGCTGGTGGGCAGTTCGCCGGGGCGGCCGCTGTTGAATACGGTGACCGTCCCGGAGCCGGAGGTGGGGCGGCCGAGCGCGTCCATGCGACGGAGGGTCTGCACCGCGACGGCCTCGGCACTGTCGAACAGTCGCACGCCGGGCGGCAGCGCGGCCAGAATGGCATCCATGACCAGCGGGTAGTGCGTGCAGCCCAGGACGATGCCCTCGGTGCCGGACGGGGTGAGCGCGGCGGCCTCGGTGATGGCCTGCTCGATTCCGGCCGGATCGCCACGATCGATCGAATCGGCGAGGCCGTGACAGGCCACGCCGGTCACCTCGGCGTCGCCGCCGAATCGGGCGATCAGATCGGCCTGATAGCGGCTCGCGGTGGTCGCGGCGGTCGCCCACACCGCTACCGTGGCGCAGACCGCGGCCGCGGGTTTGATCGCCGGAACCGTACCGATCACCGGGACGCCCGGACCGACCTCGGCACGCACCTGTTCCAGGGCCGACACGCTGGCGGTGTTGCAGGGCAGCACGATGACTTCCGCACCCAGCTCGATCGAGCGGCGAGTCGCGTTCAGCACCCGATCCACCAGCCAGGATTCGGGCTTCGGGCCCCACGGCGCACCGTCGGGATCCAGTTGCAACAGCAGGTCGAGATCGGGCCGCAGCCTGCGCAACCAGGCTCCGGTGGTCAACAGTCCGAGGCCCGAATCGATCAGCGCGACAATCACACCCGCCACTGTATTAGCGAGCGACATGCTGCCCGCGCCGCACCCTGCCCTAGGGCGGGACGAGCCGGGTACTTCAGCCGACCCGCTCGCCGGGACGGGTGTTGGCGGCGAGTTCGGCCCGCATCTTCATCACCTTGCCCGCCTTGCCCGCTCCGACAACCGCGGTGAGCACACCGTCGGTGAGGTAGTGGGCGAGGAATTTGCGCCCGTCGTCCTCGACGACGCGGATCTCGTCCGCCCCGCGGGTCGAACCCAGGACCTGGATCTTCACGTCGTACTGATCGCTCCACACGTACGGCACGCCGGCCGCGGGCCCCTCGGCGCCCAGGAGCGCGGCGGCCAGCACCTGCGCCTGTTCGCCCGCGCTGGTCCAATGTTCCACCCTGCGATGCGCCCCGCTCTTGCGCCAGGCCGCGACATCGCCGAGCGCCCAGACGTTCTCGACCGAGGTGCGGCCCGACTCGTCGGCCAGGACGCCGCCGCCCGCGGACCGATCGGCCAGCGGGATACCGGATTCGGCGAGCCAATCGGTCGCCGGGGCCGAACCGACGCCGATCACCACCAGATCGGCCTCGACGGTCGAACCGTCGGAGAGCCGCGCACCGCGCACCGCGTCATCCTCGACGACGAGCGATTCCAGACCGACACCGCAGCGCAGGTCGACGCCCTCGGCTCGATGCAGCCGCCCGACCAGTGCACCGACCTGCTCACCGAGCGAGGCGGCCAGCGGGGTCGGCTGCGGTTCCACCAGGACGACCTCGACGCCGCGGGAACGGAAACTGGCCGCCAGCTCGCAACCGATGAAACCCGCGCCGACGACCAGCGCGCGGGACGCGCCGGCCAGTCCGTCGCGCAGTCCGGCGGCATCGTCGTGACTGCGCAGCACGTGTACCCCGGCCGCGTCCGGCAGACCGGGGATCCGCCTGGGACGCAGGCCCGTCGCGATAATCAGCTGGTCGTAGTCCAGGCTGTTCCCGTCGGCCAGCAGCAGCCGCTGCGCGACGATGTCCACACCGGTGGCCGCGACGCCGAGGCGCACCTCGATATCGTTCTCCGCGAAGAATTCCGCCGGGCGCAGCGTGGTGTCGTCGGTTTCCCCGCGCACGAACTGCTTGGACAGCGGCGGCCGGTCGTACGGCAGGCGCACCTCGTCACCGACCAGAACCAGCCCGCCCTGATATCCGGCGCGCCGCAGTTCCTCCGCGGCGCGCAGCCCGGACAGCCCCGCACCGACGATCACGATCGGACGGGCGCTCATCGGATCGCGCCGAGTGTCGCGCGGGCAATGCGGATCTCAGGTATCGAAAGGTGCACGGTATCCAACTTATTCTAGAACACGTTCTAATTTCCACACTGTGATCACCGACACGTCCAGGACGTGCCGGATATCGCCACCCAATTGTGCCCGGCCGAGTATTGATCGGGCGGTCAATCAGAGTTATACCGGAAATCGAAGCCACATCACCGCCCCGAGGAGGCAGAACATGTTCACCGAATCCCGTGCTCAGGACTTCGTAGCAGTCGTGCTCGGTGTCTACACTGCGTTGTCGCCGATATGGGTCGACCACAACGATCGCGCCTTGTGGACGTTGATCGTGCTCGGCGTGCTGATCGCCCTGAGCGGTCTGGCGCAGATGGCACGTCCGGCGATGACCGGTTTGGACTACGCCATGGGCCTGCTGGGCGTCCTGCTGTTCATCGCGCCGTGGGTCATGAATTACAGCTCCTACAACGGCGCGGCCTGGACGTCCTGGATCGTGGGCGTACTGACCGTCGTGGTCGCCGTCGCGGCCCTTCCGCAAGTAACGGCACGGATGCATACTGCTCACTGATGCACATGACCGAACCCCATCGAGCGGGGCGCCGCCGGAGTAAGAAGGTCGACGGCGACGCCCGCCAGCTCATCCTCGATGCCGCCGAAAGCCTTTTCGCGACAAACGGATTCGACGCCACCGCGACCGCGGCGATCGCCACGGCAGCGGGCGTCCCCAAGGGGTTGGTCTTCTACTACTTCCCCACCAAGGACTCGATCCTGTCGGCGCTGATGGCCGAGCGGATTCCGGCCAACCCGCTCGACGACATCGACGCCGTCGTCTCGCCGGGTGATCCGGCCAGGAGCCTGATCGCCCTGGACGCCGCGCTGAATCTGCGCGATCACCATTCCTCGGTGTTGCGCGTCATCATGTGGCGCGAGGCCGACACCCATCCCGATGTCCGTAAACAGTTGCGGCGCATGCGCGGTCAGCTGCTCGACATCACCGCGCGAGTGCTGCAGGCCAGTGCGCCCGGTCCGGTGCAGCCCGGCACGTTGCGCGCCTGCGCGGGAGCGTGGGTTTCGGCGATGCTGGCCATCGCCACCACCGACCGGTTGCACGCCCTGGACGGTCTGAACCTGCCGACCGCCGAGGAGATCCTGAACATCTCGCAGGTCGTCGCCGCGGGTATGACCCACCTGGGCTGACTGTTCGGGCACTCGCCGCCGGGTTCCGGGCGTGGCGAAACGGACCGCGGGACGGTGAATTATCCACACCCCCCGAGTTGTCCACATTCGTCCCGAGGCGCGTCCGAAAGGGCTTCGGCGCGCCGATGATCGGCCTATGGCAACCCCGCAACCGATCTCTCGCCGCGATGCCCTCGCCACCGGGCTGTCGGATTCCGATCTGCGCAGACTGTGCCGGCACGGCCTGTGGCATCGCGTCCGGACCGGGCACTATCTCAGCGCCCCGGCCGAGACGCTCAGCGCGGCGGACCGGCATCGAGCACTGATCCGGGCGACCATCGCCGCAACCGCGGATGTCGCGGTGATGAGCCATGTTTCGGCGTTGATCGGACACGACCTACCGACCTGGCGGATCCGGCTGGACCGCGCCCACCTCACCCGCGCCCGCCGCAACGGCGCGCGGATCGGCCGCCTGCTCGTGGTGCACGCCGGGCAGCTCGCGCCGGACGAGATCGTCACGGTGGAGGGGGTCCGCTATACGACCGCGGCCCGCACGATCGTCGACATCGCCCGGACCGAGGGCTTCGAGCAGGCGGTCGCGGCCGGTGACGCGGCCCTGCACCGCGGCGCGACGACCGCGGCACAGCTGCGCGAACAGCTGCACCGGGCACGGGCCCGCCCCGGCTACAAACAGGCCGCGCAGGTACTGACCTTCCTCGACGGCCGCAGCTCGAGTGTCGGCGAATCCCGTCTGCGAGTGGCGGTGGCCGCGGCCGACCTGCCCGCACCGGAGGTGAAGGCCCGAATACTGAGTCCCGACAACAGTTTCGTCGCCCGCGTCGACTGTTTGTTCCCTCAGCTCGGCGTCGCGGTCGACTTCGATCCGCGGCCGGAGCCCGGACGCGATGCCGAGGCCGCCGAACGTGCCGCACTCGCCGCCGAACTGCGCGACGACCGGCTGCGCGTCCTCGGCTGGATCCCGGTCCGATGCACCTCGAGCGAACTCGATGACGCCGGGGAGGTGGCCCGCCGGATCACCACCGCCGCCGAGGCCGCCGCCTGTCTCACCCGCCACGGGCGGTGGGTTCCGGCGCCCCGGCTCCGATGAATTCACACCGTTCGTATCTTCCCAGCTACCAAGCGAATCGAGTGCGCCTGTGGATAATCCGACGACCCGCAGGCTCGCATACCACGGATGTGGAGGTAAGAATGGCGATATGACCGACCCCGATTTCGCCAGTTTCGGAGAACCCAATCGTTCGCGCCCGGAGGGTTATCGCCTCACCCAGCCGCGCAACGAACAGGCGACGGGATCGGCGAACGGGCTCACCGGATTCGATCCGGGTCGCGGCAGCCTGGGCCGTCCGGAAGTCGCGGTGGGGTGGACGCCGGCCGATCCCGCACCGGAATGGGCCGGCGGCGCAACGCCTTCGGCCGCACGGGAATCGCTGATGTCCGCACCCGATTCGGTTGCGATCCGGCCCGATTTCGGCACGGCGATCGCCGATTCGGCGGCCGCGGGACGGCAGCGGGCGAATTCGCCCGGCACGAGCGGCCAATTCTCTTCGGGGACCAACGGTTCGGAATTCTCCGCGTTCGATGCGCCTGCCGTGCACGAACCGCGCAGCGCGAATCCTCCACCGCGAATGCCGCACACCGAATCGGCGCGCACCGCATCGAACACTCCGCCCTCGACAACGGAATTCAGCACAACGCCCCCGCCCGCACCTTCGAAACCGGCTCCCGATCCGGCGTTTCGCACCGACGCCGAACCAACCGGTGATACTCCGGGCCTGCCTCGCCGAACTCCGGGGCTACCACACCGATTCACCGATTCCGACGAATCCGACTACGCGTACAGCCAGCCCATCGTGAATTTGCTTGACTCGCAATTCGATTCGCCACCAGCTACCCGCAAATCCAGCGGATCGGGCAATCTGACGAACGGTTCGGCATACGGCTCGACCGAATCCGGCCCCTTCACCGATAACTCCCTGCTGGTCACCGCCGAACGCGATACCGCTGAAACATCAGATACCGCACTGAATTCCGCCGAATTCGTCAGCCGCACCGGCAATACGACCCACGCCCCGGCACCGGCCCCACTGCCCGAACGCTCCGCCACCGCGACCGAGCCGGCGCGGAACGCCACGGCAACCGATCCGACACCGAACTCCCCGGCCCCCGGCACAGCCGCCGAACGCACGCCCCGCACCCGAACCACCTCCGGACTCACCGCCCCGGACTCCACGGATGCGGCCGGCACGCCGACTCCCGCCCCGCCCCGCAGCAGAATGAGCCGCAAGGCCGCCGAACGCGCCGCGGAGGCGGAGGCGGCGGCCGCCACCGCACCGGACGACGAAAACTCGAGCAGCACAACAAGTCCCGGCACCGCCCCCTTCCGCCGCACACGCACCGCGGAACCGCGCCGAAACTCACCCCAGGACGACGCCGCCAAGAACATCGACGTCCACCTGATCATGCACCTACTCCTGGCCAGCCACACCCTGGAGAACATCGCCGACAGGGCCGAAGCAGGCGACGTCTCCCTCGCGGAGTTCATCCGCGCCGCCCGCCGCACCCGCACCGCAGCGGTAGACCTGGTCTCCACCTGGTTCGGCGGCGCCGACCAGATGCGCCAATTCGCCGAGGCACTCCTGGCCGCCTCCGACTCGGCCTGAACACAATTTACATCCGGAGTCTGTGGCTATAATCAATGGCGATAATATCGCCACATAAGGGTGTAGCGGTGGATGTCGGAGTACGCGAGCTGCGAGACGGGCTGAGCCGCCATCTGGCGGAGGTCAGAGCCGGGCGCGTTGTCACCGTTACCGATCACGGAAAGCCGATCGCCCGGATAGTCCCGGTCGAGCGCCTGACACGGTTGGAACAATTGCGCGCGGAGGGACGCGTTCAAGCAGCACGTAAGCCCAAAGAACCCTCACCCGAACCGGTCCGAGGCCATGGGCTGGTGACCGAACTCATCGACGATCAGCGCCGGTGATCGGCTACCTGGACACATCGGCTTTTGTTCCGCTGCTATTCGATGAACCGAGCACTCGATCCTGTCGACGATTCTGGGACGATGCAGACGCCGTCGCATCTACCAGACTGCTTTACGTAGAAACCGCAGCGGCATTGGCGCAGGCACACCGCATGTCACGTCTCGACGATTCCGGCTATGCGCGCTGCTTGCGCACGCTGGATCGGCTCTGGCCACAGGTCGAGGTGATGGAAGTAGATCAGCCCGTCGTATTTCGCGCGGCAGAACTGACCGATGTACTCGCATTGCGCGGCCACGACGCCGTTCATTGTGCTGCAGCAGAACAATTGGATGATTCGCACATGGTAGCGGCAGCGGGTGACCGTCGTCTGCTGGCGGCATGGAAATCGTTGGGCATAGCCACATTCGATACCAACGCGCCCGAGGATTGAAAGAGTGTTCGGTCCAGCAAGCCAGACATACAGGCGGAAATGTCAGCTCGGGTAAGGTACGGGTAGTTCTCGAGAATCGAATCGTCGGTCTCGCCAGCGCCCAGGAACTCGAGCACGTCTCTCACCCTGATGCGCATGCCACGAATGCAGGGCCTACCTCCGAGCTGGTTCGGATCGAACGCAATCCTGGCCACATGGAATCGGTCGGCTGATCAGCGAAAACTACCTCGAGCCGGCGTCAGCACTGGGCAGCGGGGGAGCTGCTGCCCGTCGGATACGAAAAGGGGCCGCTCCCAACGGGAACGGCCCCTTTCGGCTAACAGCAGGTCCTACTTGATGACCTTGGTGACGCGACCGGCGCCGACGGTGCGGCCACCCTCACGGATCGCGAAACGCAGGCCCTCTTCCATGGCGACCGGCTGGATCAGCTTGACGCTCATCTCGGTGTTGTCACCGGGCATGACCATCTCGGTGCCCTCGGGCAGGGTCACAACGCCCGTCACGTCAGTGGTACGGAAGTAGAACTGCGGACGGTAGTTGTTGAAGAACGGGGTGTGGCGGCCACCCTCGTCCTTCGACAGGATGTAGGCCTGACCCTCGAACTCGGTGTGCGGGGTGGTGGTGCCCGGCTTGATGACGACCTGGCCGCGCTCCACGTCCTCGCGCTTGATACCGCGGATCAGCAGACCGACGTTGTCGCCCGCCTGGCCCTGGTCCAGCAGCTTGCGGAACATCTCGACACCGGTGACCGTGGTCTTGGTGGTGGTCGGACGGATGCCGACGATCTCCACGTCCTCATTCACGTTGATCACGCCGCGCTCGATACGGCCGGTGACGACGGTGCCACGACCGGTGATGGTGAACACGTCCTCGATCGGCATCAGGAACGGCTTGTCGGTCTCACGAACCGGGTCCGGGATGGACTCGTCGACCGCGTTCATCAGCTCGACGATGGACTCGGCCCACTTCTCGTCGCCCTCCAGCGCCTTCAGGCCGGAAACGCGGACGACCGGAGCCTCCTCGTCGAACTCCTGCGAGGCCAGCAGCTCGCGGACCTCCATCTCGACGAGCTCGAGGATCTCCTCGTCGTCGACCATGTCCGACTTGTTCAGCGCCACCAGGATGTAGGGCACGCCGACCTGACGGGCGAGCAGCACGTGCTCACGGGTCTGCGGCATCGGGCCGTCGGTAGCGGCCACGACCAGGATGGCGCCGTCCATCTGCGCCGCGCCGGTGATCATGTTCTTGATGTAGTCGGCGTGACCCGGGGCGTCCACGTGCGCGTAGTGCCGCTTCTCGGTCTGGTACTCGACGTGGGAGATGTTGATCGTGATACCACGAGCCTTCTCCTCCGGAGCCTTGTCGATCTGATCGAACGCAAAGCTCTGGTTCAGGTCCGGGTACTTGTCGTGCAGAACCTTGGTGATAGCCGCCGTCAGCGTGGTCTTGCCGTGGTCGACGTGACCGATGGTGCCGATGTTGACGTGCGGCTTCGTCCGCTCGAACTTCGCCTTCGCCACTTTTGGGTCCTCCTGGACTTGTTGGTGCTTGCAGTTGCAGCAGTGCTGGGGTTCGTCCCCGCTTGTGCGAGGAGTTGGGTAATACGGACTCCCGGCTTATCGGGGCAAGCTAGCACTTGCCCCGATCGGACTACTCGCCGGTCGCCTTGGCGATGATCTCCTTCGACACGTTGGCCGGAACCTCCGCGTACGAGTTGAACACCATCGAGAAGTTCGCCCGGCCCTGGGTCTTGGACCGCAGGTCACCGATGTAACCGAACATCTCGGAGAGCGGAACCAGCGCCTTGACGACACGGGCACCACTGCGTTCCTCCATGGCCTGGATCTGGCCACGGCGGGAGTTGAGGTCACCGATCACATCGCCCATGTACTCCTCGGGCGTGGTCACCTCGACAGCCATCAACGGCTCGAGGATCACCGGACCGGCCTTGCGCGCGGCTTCCTTCAGCGCCTGCGCACCGGCGATCTTGAACGCCATTTCCGAGGAGTCGACCTCGTGGTAGGCGCCGTCGAGCAAGCTCGCCTTCACGTTGACCAGAGGGTAACCAGCGAGGACACCGTACTGCATGGCGTCCTGGATGCCGGCGTCGACCGAGGGAATGTACTCCTTCGGCACGCGGCCACCGGTGACCTTGTTCTGGAACTCGTAGGTCGCGCCGTCCTCGCCGGTGAACGGCTCGAGGGCGATGATGACGCGGGCGAACTGACCCGAGCCACCCGTCTGCTTCTTGTGGGTGTACTCGTGCTTCTCGACCGGCTTGGTGATGGTCTCGCGGTAGGCCACCTGCGGCTTACCGATATTGGCCTCGACCTTGAACTCGCGCTTCATCCGGTCGACGTAGATGTCGAGCTGCAGCTCGCCCATACCGCCGATGACGGTCTGGCCGGTCTCCTGATCCAGCTCGACGTTGAAGGTGGGGTCCTCCTCCGCGAACTTCTGGATGGCGGTGCCCAGCTTCTCCTGGTCGGCCTTGGTCTTCGGCTCGATGGCCACCTTGATGACCGGGTCCGGGAAGGTCATCGACTCGAGCACGATCTGGTTCTGCGGATCGCACAGGGTGTCACCGGTGGTGGTGTCCTTCAGGCCGATGACCGCGTAGATGTGGCCCGCCTGGGCCTCATCGATCGGCTGCTCCTTGTTGGAGTGCATCTGGAACAGCTTGCCCAGACGCTCCTTCTTGCCCTTGGTCGAGTTGATGACCTGGGCGCCGGAGGCGACCTTGCCCGAGTAGACGCGCACGTAGGTCAGCTTGCCGAAGAACGGGTGCGTGGCAACCTTGAACGCCAGCGCCGCGAACGGCTCGTTGACGTCGGCGTTGCGGTGCAGGACCTCGTCCTCCTTGCCGGGGACGATGCCGTCGGTGCCGCCGTCGTCCAGCGGAGTCGGCAGGTAGTCGATGACGGCGTCGAGCATGGGCTGCACGCCCTTGTTCTTGAACGCCGAACCGCACAGCACCGGGTAGAGCTCGGAGTTGACGGTCATCTTGCGGATGGCGCCCTTGATCTCCTCGACCGTGAGCTCCTCACCGCCGAAGAACTTCTCCAGCAGCGCCTCGTCGGACTCCGCGACGGTCTCCAGCAGCTCCTGGCGGTACTGCTCGGCCCGCTCGGCCAGATCCGCCGGGATCTCGACGGTCTCGTAGGACTCGCCGAGCTTGGTCTCGCCCTTCCAGACCTTCGCGTTCATCTCGACCAGGTCGACGATGCCCTCGAAGTCGTTCTCGGCGCCGATCGGCAGCTGGATGACCAACGGCTTGGCGCCGAGGCGATCCTTGATCGTCTGCACGGTGAAGTAGAAGTCCGCGCCCAGCTTGTCCATCTTGTTGACGAAGCAGATGCGCGGCACGTCGTACTTGTCTGCCTGCCGCCAGACCTGTTCGGACTGCGGCTCAACGCCCTCTTTACCGTCGAAGACGGCGACCGCACCGTCGAGCACGCGCAGCGAGCGCTCCACCTCGACCGTGAAGTCGACGTGTCCGGGCGTGTCGATGATGTTGATCTGGTTGTCTTTCCAGAAGCAGGTCGTCGCGGCCGACGTGATCGTGATGCCGCGCTCCTGCTCCTGAGCCATCCAGTCCATCGTGGCCGCGCCGTCGTGGACCTCACCGATCTTGTAGGTGATACCGGTGTAGAAGAGAATGCGTTCGGTTGTCGTGGTCTTACCGGCATCGATGTGGGCCATGATGCCGATGTTGCGGACCTTGTTGAGGTCGGTGAGCACGTCCTGTGCCACGGAAATCTTCCCCGCTCTGCTTGTTAGCGATCAGCTAGTTGGGATTTTCGGGAACAACCCGGCGGTGAGCCGGGTGATTCGACTCTGTCGGGGGTTCTGTCTGTACAACGCCGGACGCGGCTGGTTGGTGCCGCGCCCGGCTGCGACCAACCCTCCCGGCACCATCGCGGGGCCGGGTGGCTGATCACCAGCGGTAGTGCGCGAAGGCCCGGTTGGACTCGGCCATCTTGTGGGTGTCTTCGCGACGCTTCACCGAAGCGCCCAGGCCGTTGCTGGCATCGAGGAGCTCGTTGGCCAGACGCTCGACCATGGTCTTCTCGCGACGGGCGCGCGAGTAGTTCACCAGCCAGCGCAGCGCCAGGGTGTTGGCGCGGCCCGGACGAACCTCGACCGGCACCTGATAGGTGGCGCCACCGACGCGACGGGGCTTGACCTCGAGGGCGGGCTTGACGTTGTCCAGCGCGCGCTTGAGGGTGACGACCGGGTCCGTGCCGGTCTTGTCGCGAGCCTGCTCCAGCGCGCCGTAGACGATGCGCTCGGCGGTGGACTTCTTGCCGTCCAGCAGGATCTTGTTGACCAGCTGGGTGACCAGCGGGGACCCGTAGACCGGGTCGTTGATCAGCGGACGCTTGGGTGCGGGGCCCTTGCGCGGCATATCAGCTCTTCTCCTTCTTGGCGCCGTAGCGGCTGCGGGCCTGCTTGCGGTTCTTCACACCCTGGGTGTCTAGCGAACCGCGGATGATCTTGTAGCGCACACCGGGAAGGTCCTTCACACGACCGCCGCGGACGAGCACCATCGAGTGCTCCTGCAGGTTGTGGCCCTCACCGGGGATGTAGGCCGTGACCTCGACCGCGCTGGTCAGGCGAACACGCGCGACCTTGCGCAGCGCGGAGTTCGGCTTCTTCGGGGTCGTGGTGTACACGCGGGTGCACACGCCACGACGCTGCGGGCTCCCCTTCAGGGCCGCAGTCTTGGTCTTGGCGACCTTGTCGCGGCGACCCTTGCGGACCAGCTGGTTGATGGTTGGCATAGACCGGCTTTCCTCGTTAGTTACCAGGCTTCTGGAACTTCATGTGTCTGTGTTCAATTGGCGACATTCACTCGGGCCCTTCGTGGTTACACAAGCTTCCGCCTCCGGGCCTGGCCGTTCATGTCGCAGTTGTCGAGCCTTCACCCGCTCGCCCGGACCGCGTCACTCGCGTCCCGAGGTCGGGCGTGTCGCGCGCAGATCAGGGCCCGATTTTCGGGCATGTCTGAACGGTCGGCCGCTTTCGCTGGCTTACGTCCTGCACACAAACTTGCCCGCACGCTCCGGGCACAGCGATCCACGATACCCGTCGGCGCGGCGCGGAGCAAAAAAGGGTCCCGCCGAGACCGGCGGCGACGTCCGGCTCACCGAGCGAGATTCACGGTCAGCTCGACCAGTTTCTGCGCGGCGGCGCACGGATCCCCGTGGCCGCCCGGATGGTAGTTGACCCACCATCCGACGATCCCGGTATCCGCGGCCGGGGTCATCACCCCGCACGAATCGCCGTCGTTGGGGCGGCGGATCTGCAGCGAACGGCGGCCCTGCACGTTCACATTGGTGGAGCTGTAACCGAGTTTGTCGTTCGTCGTCTTCTCGTTGGTCAGCGATCCCATCTCGTACCAGTTCAGCGTGGCCATGCCGTCGCCGCTGGGCGTCCCGGCCAGACTCCACATGCACACCGCGCCGTTGAACGAACCCTGCGCGTCCTGCGCGCCGGTCGTCTTGGCGATGTCGTCCTTCTTCACCACATCGCATTCACGCAGCAGTTTGTCGAAGTTCGTGTTGATGCCCCCGCCGCCACCGGCCGGCTGGGCCGTGCCGGAGATGGTCTTGCCGCATCCGCCGACCGACATGCCGACCACCACCGCGAGCGCGGCGACGAGAACGGGCCGAACCTTCATGGCGCTCCTCATTTCAATCGCTGCACGGTCAGCTCGGCGAGCTTCCGATTCTTCTCGCACGGGGTGGCGGTGGGCGTGCCGAAAAGACCACTGGAGGTGGACCATTCGAAGAAATCGTCACCGAGCTGCACCGCGAGATCGCAGATGGTGCCGTCCGGGGTGGCGTCCTGGAAGCCCGCGTGCCCGCCCACGTCGATGGTCTCCGGGTTGCGGCCCTGCGCGGTCACCCACGCCTTCTCCCGGCCCAGCGGACTGCCCCGGTAGGAGGCGAATGTCACGCTCGCGCCGTCCATTCCGGTCGCCTGCCAGTTGCAGCCGACCGAATTCTTGTAGGTCGCCGAGATCTGGCCGAGCCCGCCGATATCGCGTGCCTCGTCGTCGGTGACACTGCCGCACTCACCGACGAACGGGCCCAGTGCGGCCACCTTCATCGGTGGCCGCATCGACGAATTGGCGCCGTTGGAGTCGTCCCCCGAGCCGCAGGCCGTCAACAGTGCCGCGATGGCAGTCCCCGTGACGATTGCCGACGTCATCCTCCGCATGCGCCGAAGTGTAGTAGTTGATGGCGTCCGGCTGCCGGGTCAGAGGTTGCCGCGGGCGTCCTGTTCGCGTTCGATCGCCTCGAACAGGGCTTTGAAGTTGCCCTTGCCGAAGCCGAGGGAGCCGTGCCGCTCGATGAGTTCGAAGAACACGGTGGGCCGGTCGGTGAGCGGGCGGCAGAAGATCTGCAGCAGATAGCCGTCCTCGTCCCGGTCGACCAGAATGCCGCGCGACCGCAATTCCTCGACGGGAACGCGAACATGCCCGATCCTGGCGCGCAGTTCCGGATCGGAGTAATAGGCGTCCGGGGTGTCCAGGAATTCGACGCCCTCGCGACGCAGGATGTCGACCGTGCCCAGGATGTCCCCGGTGGCCAGCGCGATGTGCTGAACGCCCGGACCGCGGTAGAAGTCGAGATATTCGTCGATCTGGGATCGCTTGCGGCCCAGGGCCGGTTCGTTCAGCGGGAACTTCACCCGGTGGTTGCCGTTCGCGACGACCTTGCTCATCAGCGCCGAATAATTCGTGGCGATGTCGTCGCCGACGAATTCGGCCATGTTCGCGAAGCCCATCACGCGGTGGTAGTAGTCGACCCACCGGTCCATCTCGCCGAGTTCGACATTGCCGACGACGTGATCCACCGCCTGGAACAATCGGCGCGGCGCGCCGGGGCGGGGCACGAAAGTGGATTCGCGGGCGATGTATCCGGGCAGGTACGGGCCCGCATAGCGGGACCGGTCGACCAGGGTGTGCCGGGTCTCGCCGTAGGCGGCGAGCGTCGCGGATCGGACGGTGCCGAATTCGTCGGCGTCGTCGTGCGGTTCGACCAGGATGTTCGCGCCCTGGGACCGCGCCCATTCGACGCAGCGGTCCACATCGGGTACCTCGAGCGCGATATCGATGATGCCGTCGCCGTGCCGGCCGTGATGTGCGACCAGCGGGCTGTCGGGATCCACCGCGCCGGTCACCACGAAACGCGCACTGCCACTGCGCAGCACGAATCCCTTGTGATCGCGCACGCCGGTCTCGGGACCGCAGTACGCCTCGAGCCGCATGCCGAACGCGGCCTGCAGGTAGTGCGCGAACTGGGTGGCGTTGCCGACCACCCAGACCAGCGCGTCCCAGCCGGTCACCGGAAACGGATCGTGTGCGGAGTCGTGCTCGACCAGGCCGATCAGCTGGATGTCCGACGGGTCCTCGCGGATGGTCATCGGCGCGGTTTCGGTAGTCATGACCCCAGATAATCGTCCGCCGCGCGGCTAGGCAATATCGTGGAAATTCGGTAGACATGATGGCGAATTACGCCACCTATACCCCGATCATGCTGGACAATCTGTCTAGAACAACGGATCGAAGTGGAGACTACCGATGGGCCGCAACGAGACCAGGCTGGACGAATTGGACCTGGCGATCCTGACCGCGATGCACGAGTACCAGAAGGCCGGGATCCTGGAGCTGTCGCGCCGCACCCGCGTCGCCCGCGCCACGGTCCAGTCCCGCATCGCGCGGATGGAGGAGGCAGGCGTGATCGCCTCCTACGATCCCCACATCGACGTCACGGCGGCGGGTTTCGACGTGCAGGCGTTCGTCACACTGGAAATCGCCCAGGGCGCGCTGGACGCCGTCGCCGCCGACCTGGAGGCGATCGCGGGCGTGCTCGAGGCGTATGCCACGACCGGCTCGCAGGATGTGCTGTGCCGCATCGGGGCAGATTCGCATGCCGGGTTGCAGTCGGTGCTGCTCAGTATCGACCGCAGCGCGGCGGTGGTGCGCTCGCACAGCGTCATCGTGCTGTCCACGGTCGTGCCGAGCCGGACCCTGCCGCTGCTGCGGACGCTCACGCCGACCGGCACGAGTAAGGCCCCCGCGTATCGGCACAGCTGAGGGGGCACCCGCCCGTGCCGGTCAGATCTTCAAATCGGCTGCTGGACAGAGGATTTCGACACTGTGGCGTAACTCGGGCGCCAGAAATCCGAGCAGCGCGGCGCCTTCCGCCTCGACCGCGGAACGTTCGGCCGCGGACCAGATGCGGGCGGGCACGATTCGCAGCCGGGCGCGTTCGCGGTCGGTGAAGATCTTGTAGACCGCCGCCACCATGCCGTCCAGGAGGATCGGGGAGACCTGCGTCCCGCGATACCGTGCGGGCGGCGCGGCGACGCCCTCGGGGACGATGCGAGTCCGATTCTTGTGGGACAGGAAGACGTTGTCGTACCAGCCCAGATACCGAACCGGGGCGGGAAGATCGGGATCGGCGAGTTCGGCGTCGGCGGGGTCGTACAGCGTGCGGCCGCGCTCGTCGGTGTAGGTGCGGACCCGATCACCCAGCGCCGCAACTGCTTCGGCGGTTCCGGTCAGTTTCGACCAGGTCGCGATATCGGCCGTCGTCGCCGGGCCGAATGCGGAGAGATAACGAAAGACCAGCTCCGGCAACGGGTATCGATCGTCCGGCGGTGCGCCGAGCCAGGGCTCGATACGGGACCAGACCGGGCGGGCGTTGTCGCGCCACTGCCCGCGCGGCGGGGTCTGCAGTACGGGCAGCTGATAGAGCCAGGTCTGCAGGACCGCGGACGGATCGCGCTCGGGGAATTCCCGGGCCGCCCGCGCGCGCAGTTCCGCCGCGGGGATCGGCTCGTCACCGAGAACCGCCGCACCGCGCCGACGCACCTGCTCGGGATCCAGCCCGACCATCGCGCCGTAGTGGAACCCCTTGCGGAACGGGATCTTCTCCAGTTCCGGCTGGATATGCGGCGTGATCCGCAGCGCGTCGACGGCGGTGACGAGATGAATCGTCGCGCGCATCAGGGTGATTCGGGCCAGCGACCGATCCCGCAACCCCGCCGACACCGTCTCCGGGTCGAAATCGGCCGTGCGGCTCCACAATCCGATGTAGGGCGGCGCGACGTCCTGCGCTTGCAGCCCCACCAGATGTGCGCACATGTCGGCCGCGGACATCGCCGACCGCGCCAGCAGATGCTGGCGGGCCAGCAGGGTCCGGTTCAGGACGCGATCGGAAAGTTTCATGGTCCGCTCACCGTAAACGGCGGCACCGACACAAATCCGGACAATGCCGCCACGGGCGACCACACACAGCGGCCGGCCCGAACCGTAGCCGCACCGGCGACGTCCGGACCGGACGCTTCCCGCCGGTCCGCTGCTCAGCGGATGGTGACGACGACCTTGCCCGTCGCGGTCCGATTGTCCAGGGACGCAACCGCTTCCGCGGCCCGCTCGAGCGGGTACAGCACCGGCTGGGGCGGGGCGATCTTCCCGGCCGCCAGCAGCGGGCCGACCTCGGCCCACTGTTCCTGCAGGTAGCCCGGGTGCGAACCCACCCACTCACCCCAGGCCGCACCGACCACCTCGACGTTCTTGAGCAGCAGCCGGTTCACCTTCACCGTCGGGATCTCGCCCGCGGTGAAACCGACGACCAGCAGGCGGCCACCGGCGGTGAGCGAACGGACGCTGTCGGTGAACCGGTCACCGCCCACGGGGTCCAGCACGATGTCGACGCCGCGGCCGCCGGTCAGCTCCTTCACCGCCGCCAGCCAGCCGTCGGCGAGCACCACGTCGGTGGCGCCGTTGGCCCGCGCCACCTCGGCCTTCTCCGGCGTGCTCACCACTGCGATCACCCGGCCCGCGCCCAGCGCCGCGGCCATCCGCAATGTCGAGGTGCCCACGCCACCGGCCGCACCGTGCACCAGCACCGACTCGCCAGGGGCCAGCCGGCCGCGATTACGCAGGCAGAAGTGCACGGTCAGATCGTTGAACACGATTCCGGCGCCGGCCTCGAGCGGGATGTTGTCCGGCAGCGCGAACACCATCTGCGCGGGGGTCACGGCGACCTCGGCGAGGGCATTGCCGAGCATAGTCAGCGCCACCACCCGGTCGCCCGCCTTCACGTGCGCGTCCTCGGGCGCGGACCGCACCACACCGGCGACCTCACCGCCCACGACATACGGCAGCTCCGGTTTGAGCTGGTAGAGGCCGCGAGTCATCAAAACGTCCGGGAAGGCGACACCTGCCGCGTGGACGTCGATCACCACACCGCCGTCGAACGGCTGCGGTTCCGGAATATCGACGACCTCGATGGACTCGGGCCCCTCGAGCTTGCTCACCTGGGCTGCACGCATGAATCGCTCCTGTCGTCCGACACCTGTCCGAACAAGTTAACCGGTCTTCGCGGCCGAGTGTCCACGGGAGCACGTTTTGCTACGCTTGTGCCCGCCGAACTGTGAGCAAGGGGGATGTCTTGGCACCGGAACCATCGATGAATGTCGACGTCGGAGCGCTGGCCAGTTTCGCCAAGGCGCTGACCGACGAGGCGAGCGCGATCGGCAAGTTGAATCCGGGGCTGGGTGATGCCCTGTCCGCCCTGCCGGGAACCAATTGGCAGGACACCTGCCAGCAGACCAAGACATCGGTGGACAATGCGCTGCAACGCATTTCGGACCGCGTAACGGCGCTCGCGGACTCGGTCGACCACGCGGGCAAGGTGCTCACGATGACCGACGACCAGTTCGCCGCCGATCTGCAGAAGCTCGGGTTGCACGCATGACCCTCACCATCTCCAACGTCGAGGCATGGAATCCCACCGCGATCACCACCGCGGCCACGGCGGTCAACAGCTCCAGCACGAATCTCGACAAGGCCCTCAGCGACGCGGAGAAGACGATCAGCGGTCTCACCTGGGACGGCAACGCCGCCAAGGCCGCTCGCACCCGCATGGCCACCGAGAAGACCCGGGCCTCGGCGGTGAGCGCGTCACTGCTGGATCTGCAGAAGGCGATGACCCCGCACGTCGAGAACCTGACGAACACCCGCAAAGCGGTCATGGACGCTCGCGATCTGGCACTACATCCGGCGGACAAGGAGGCCACGCCCCCGGATCCGTTCGAAGTGGCCGACAACGGCGTGGTCACCGCGACCAAGCGCAAGGACTACTTCGACAAACTGCAGGGGTTGAACGACGGCGAGAAGACCTGGCAGAAGTGTTTCCAGGATCTGCTCGCGGCCAACCACCAGGCCAAGATCACCGGTGCGCTCGCCCAGGCGGAGTCGGCCGCCAACGATCTCATCAATGCCGTGAACACCGCGAAAGGGAAGGTCGACGCGGCCTATGCCGGCCTCGGCGACCCGAAACTGGGTGCCACGGCGGCGCCCGCCGCTCCGACGAACACCAGCCCCGCGTCGGTCAGCTCGAGTTCCGCCACGTCGCCGCATCAGTCGACAAGTTACAGCTCCCACAGCAACGGCACGTCGTCGCACAATGGCGGCAGCCACTACAGCAATGCCTCGTTCAGCTCCCGGGGCGGTAGCGAGGCGAATCTGTCGAAGCCGTCGGGCAATGTCGCAGAGTGGATCAAACAGGCACGCGAGATCCTCATCCAAGAGGGCGTTCCGCCCGATCAGATCGACGACAACGCCATCGCGACGATCATCGAGCACGAATCGGGCGGTGATCCGACCATCGTCAACGACTGGGACAGCAATGCCGCGGCGGGGCATCCGTCGAAGGGGCTGATGCAGACCATCGACAGCACCTTCAATTCCTTTGCCGCGCCGGGCCATACGGATATCTTGAATCCGGTCGACAACATCGTCGCGGCCAGCAGATACGCGATCAACAGATACGGCTCGCTGAGCGAGGTTCCGGGCGTTGTCGCGGTTCGCAATGGTGGCGCCTACGTCGGCTACTGACGCCGGGCGCGCGGTGACGTCGACACCGGCCGCGCTTGCCATTCTCGCGCAAAACGGGCAGATGCTACGCGCTGGTACCGACATCTCCGCGTAACGCCGTGCCGCTCGCACCGTAAAGTCATGCACAAGAAGCACCGCACGAGAACGCGGCACACCGTGCAGCGCGAGGAGCACCAGTGTCACTCGATCAGCCACTCGCCCCGCTTCCGCAGGAGGGCATCGGCTTCACCACGTCGTGGCCTGTCCGCACCGGTGATGTGGATCCGTACAACCGGGTGCGGCTCGACGCCATCGCCCGTTATCTGCAGGATATCGCCTGGGAGGAATTGGAGAGCGGTTTCTTCCATCGCACCGATCCGGTGTGGATCGTGCGACGCACCGTCATCGATGTGGTGCGTCCGGTGTTGTGGCCGGACCGGGTGGAACTGCGGCGGTGGTGTTCGGCGATGTCGACCCGCTGGGCGAATATGCGGGTCCGGATCACCAGTGACAACGGCGGACTGATCGAGACCGAAGGCTTCTGGATCAACCTCAACGAGTCGACCAATATGCCGACCCGGATCAGTGATCAGGGCCTGGCCCATCTGGCCCGCACCACCTCCGAGACCCGGCTGCGCTGGCGGCAGTGGCTCACCGACGTGGCCCCGGCGGAGTCGGACACCGATCTGCCCTTCCCGTTGCGCGCCACCGATATCGATCTCTACAACCACATCAACACCAGCGTGTACTGGCAGGCCGTGGAGCATTACCTGGTCGACACCCCGAAACTCGTCGCGGGTCCGCACCGGGCGGTCATCGAGTACATCGAGCCGGTGCTCGCGCGTCAGCACGTCAGCGTGCGCAGCCGGTTCGAATCGGGAGATCACAACGGAGACGCCGCTCTGCGGCTGTGGTTCGTGGTCGGCGGCACGACCACCACGACCGTGCGGATCGGCCCGCTGCCGGAGTGAGGGCGGCACACGAAAACGCCGGAGGATCGTGAGCGATCCTCCGGCGTACCCGATGCGGTTGTACCCGAGCGGCTGCTATCCCCGGGCGGCCTTGAGCAGGTCCTCTCGAGTGGTGAGCTTGACGCGGGGGCGGCCGCCTGATTTGCCCGCGGTGCGCTCGGCGGTGTCGATCGCCTTCCAGCCCTCGCGGTCCACCAGATCCGGTTGCCGCTGGGCCAGCAGCGTCTTGAGTGCGGCCCGATCGGCTTGCGGCGCTTGGAGTTTGCCGGAGGTGAAATCGGCGAGCAACTGCTCGACGGTTTCGGCGGCATCGACCCGGTTGGATCCGATGATGCCGCGCGGGCCGCGCTTGATCCAGCCCGAGACGTAGATGCCCGGCAGATGCGAGCCGTCCGCGACGACCCGGCCGTGCTCGTTCGGAATGGTGCCGGTGCGCTCGTCGAACGGCAGTTCACCGACCGGCTGACCGCGATAGCCGATCGACCGCAGCACCAGCGAGGCGGGCAGCGTCTCGGTCCGATCCGAGGCCCGCGCGATGACCTTCCCGTCCTCGACGACCAGTTCGTTGTGCACGATCTGGACCGCCTCGACCCGGCCGTCGCCGCTGATCTCGGTGGGCGAGGTCAGGTAGCGGAACACGATGCGCTTGTTGGCCGGATTCGGCGACTTGGCCGCATACTCCTGCGCCAGTTCGTATTTCAGCCGCTGCGACGGCTCGATATTCGGATCATCCAGCAGCGCTTGGCTTTCCGGGTCCAGTTCCAGTTCGGCCGGATCGATGACGACGTCGATCCCGTCCAGGTGACCCAGGGCCAGGAATTCCGAGGAGGTGTACGCGGCTTGCAGCGGACCGCGCCGCCCCAGCACCACGACCTCTCGAATGTTGCTCTGCCGCAACGCATCCAGCGCGTGATCGGCGATATCGGTCTTGGCGAGGGTTTCCGGGTCCAGGGTCAGCACCCGCGCCACGTCCAAGGCGACGTTGCCGTTGCCGACGATGACCGCGCGCTCCCCCGACAGGTCGAAGGTGCGCTCGGTGTAGTCCGGATGCCCGTTGTACCAGGCGACGAACTCGGTCGCGGAGTGACTGCCCGGCAGATCCTCGCCGGGTACGCCCAGGCGGCGGTCCGTGGACGCGCCTACCGCGTAGATCACCGCGTGGTGATGCTTCACCAGCTCCTCGTGCGAAATGTGTTTACCCACCTCGACGTTCAGGTGGTACTGCAGGGTCTCGCGACGGAAGGCGCTCTCGAACATATTGGACACGCCCTTGGTCCCCGGGTGGTCCGGGGCCACCCCGGCGCGCACCAGACCCCACGGGGTCGGCAGCCGGTCGAACATCTCCACCTCGACGTCCGCGCGGCGCAGCAGTTCCTCGGCCGCGTAGCAGGCCGCGGGCCCGGCCCCGACGATCGCGACCCGCAGCGTGCCCAGGTCCTTCGGCGGACGCGCCGGGGTGACCAGCGGGTCGAAATTCGATTCCAGCGGATGACGCTGGAAGTACGCGGCGTTGATCTCGGCGAAACGCGCCAGCGACGCGCTCAGATCGTCCTCGGAGAAGATGGCCTCCACCGGGCAGGCATCCACACAGGCACCGCAGTCGATACAGGTGTCGGGGTCGATGTACAGCTGCTCGGTCGTCGCGAACTCGGGTTGCTCCGGAGTCGGACGAATGCAATCGACCGGGCACTCGGGTACGCAGCTGGCGTCGTCGCAACAGCGCTGCGTGATCACATAGGCCATATCTCGCAGATCCTCGAAACAATCATGGGGCCGTACCCGCGCCGGGGCTCGGAGCGGGACGGGCATCACATCCGATGCCCGCGAGCAATGGATGTGACGCCACCTTCAGTGTGCCTCGAGAGTGAGACGTCTCTCTCATCAGGATGCATCGGAACAGGGTTTCGGTAACCCGAATACCGCATCGACCGGCATGCCCGAGTGCCCGCTCGGCCCGGTCGGCTTACGGTATCGGCTATGGTGCGGACCCTGATCCTGATGCGACACGGCAAATCCGATTACCCCGAACGTGTCGTCGATCACGATCGGCCGCTCGCCCCGCGCGGACGGCGCGAGGCGGCGCTGGCCGGTGGCTGGCTGCGCGAGACGCAACCGGCGATCGACGCGGTCTGCTGTTCCACCGCGGTGCGCACCCGCGAGACGCTCGCCGCGACAGCGGTCGCCGCGCCGGTGCAATTCGAATCCTCGATCTACGAGGCTTCGCCGCGCACGCTCATCGAGCTGATCCAGCTCACCGAGCCGGACGTGCAGACCCTGCTCGTGGTCGGACATTCCCCCGGAATGCCTTGGACCGCTTGGGAATTGGCCGCCAATCGCGATTCCGAACCGGCCGCGCAGCTCAGCCGCAAATTTCCCACCTCGGCGCTGGCGGTCCTGGAATTCGACCGGGCCTGGGCCGAGTTGGACACCGGGACGGGCGATCTGGTGCGCTTCCACGTCCCGCGCCAGCCGCCGGGGCGCTAGCTGATGATCCGCCCACGGACCACGACGACCACACCGAACACGATCAGCAGCACCAGGGCCACGAACCAGTTGGTCAGCCACCATACGACGCCCAGAACCGCGAACACGGGCAGCAGTGCGATCGCGGCGATGAGCGGACTTTCCCTGATCGTCTCGAGCGCCGATCTCGCGCGGATCCGATCGATCTCCTTGGCCATGAATTCAGGGTAGGCCGACTCTCCCCGATCGTCCGGTCCTTTTCCGGCGCTCCTGCTGGAAGGGGTGCGGAATCGACGGCCGGGAGACGGAGCGCGAAACTTGTCGGTGCCTGCTGCCATCCTGTGCGCATGGACTGGAAAATCGAGCTCGTCGCCATCCCCGTCACCGACGTCGATCGCGCCAAGGAGTTCTACACCGGTATCGGCTTCAACGCCGATTACGACGAGAGTCCCACCGAGGACATCCGCTTCGTTCAGCTGACCCCGCCCGGTTCCGGATGTTCGATCGCCATCGGCAAGGGCATCACCGATGCCGCTCCGGGCAGCGTGGTCGGCATGCAGATCGTCGTCGCCAGCGCGGAGCAGGCCTATCGGCAACTCACCGCCGCGGGCGTGGCAGCCACGCCGGTGAAGGACGAGGGCTGGGGGCTGTTCACCTATTTCGCGGACCCCGACGGCAACAAGTGGGCGATCCAGGAAATCCCGAAGCGCTCCTGACCAGCGGCCCGGCGGGTCCGCGGCGAAGTGCGGCAGAATGGGCCCGAGTCCGGAGGCGCCGCGGCGGCTACCGGACACGCCGGATCGAAGCGGAGGCGAGAGTTATGGGCACGGCCGCATGGGATCGGATCACCGACAGGGACGATCCCGAGTACGAACGGGCGCGTTATTCGATCGGCGAGGTCTCCGAACTCTGCGGTCTGACTCGCGACACGCTGCGCTGGTACGAGCGGATCGGGCTGCTGGATTCGGTGGGCCGCGATCACGCCGGTAAACGCCGGTTCAGCGATCGGGATATGGACTGGCTGGCGCTGATCGGCAAGCTGCGCCGCACCGGAATGTCCGTGGCGGACATGATCCGCTACGCCGAACTCGTCCGCGCCGGGGAGTCGACCTATCCGGAGCGCCTGGCGATGTTCCAGCGCACCCGTGCCGACGTGCTGGCACAGATCGAGGAGTTGCGGCAGACCGTCGCGGTGCTGGACTGCAAGATCTCGCTGTACCAGGGCAATCCGGATGCCGCGGATTGGCGCACCGTGGGCATCTGCCCGAGCCCGGGTCCGGACGAATCGGCCGATCACGAGTTGGCCGATCACGAGCGAATCGGTCAGGGCGCGCCGGTCTGATCGCTCGCGTCGGTGACCGGCTCGGTGCTCGGGTAATCGCCGCTGCTCATATATTCGAGGTGCGCACGGCGCACGGCCGTGCGGATCCGGTTCGGAGACGGGCGAGTTCGGGTGCGTGGGACGCGACCCCGCTGATCTCCCGCCAAGAAGGAGCTGCCCGATGACCTCCCCCGTCGATATCGAGAGCGCGGTGCGTGCCGGTCTGGCCGGCGTCGCGGCGATGCCCGCCGTGCAGGAGCACTGGCTGGAGGTCTACCGGCACCTGCACGCGAATCCCGAACTGTCCGGCGCGGAGGTCGCTACGGCCAGCCTGGTCGCGGACGAACTGCGGGCGATGCCCGGCTGGGAGGTCACCGAGGGCGTCGGTGGCACGGGTGTGGTCGGTGTGCTCGGCGGCGGTCCCGGCCCGGTGATCTGGTTGCGCGCGGATATGGACGCGCTGCCGGTGCAGGAGGAGACCGGACTGGACTACGCCTCGCGCACGCCGGGAGTCATGCACGCGTGCGGCCACGACGTCCACGTCACAGCTCTGCTGGGCGCCTGCGCACGCCTGGCCGAGCGCGGCGCCCTGCCGGGCACGATCGTGGCGGTCTTCCAGCCCGCCGAGGAGACCGGTTTCGGCGCGCACGGCATGCTGGACGACGGTCTGCTGGACCGTTTCCCGCGGCCGCGGATCGTGCTGGGTCAGCACGTCGGCCCCGTTCCGGCCGGATTGATCCTCAGCCGCGGCGGCACGCTGATGGCGGCGTCGGATTCGATCCGGATCGAGCTGACCGGGTCGGGCGGGCACGCCTCCATGCCGCATGCCGCGGTGAATCCGCTGACCATGGCCGCCTCTCTGGTGCAGCGGTTGCAGGGGCTGGCCGCCCAGCATTCCGGACTGCCGTCCGCGCCGGTGCTCACGCCGGCCGCATTGCACGTCGGCGACCGCCCGAACGTGATCGCCGAACAGGCCGAAATGCTCTTGAGTCTGCGGACATTCACCCCCGGCTCGCGCGAGACGATCCTGGAGGGGGTGCGCCGGATGGCCGCCGCAGAGGCCGAATCCGCTGGGGCGCACAAGGATCCGGTGATCGAGGTATTCGACAGCTTCCCGGTGACGACCAACACCGCCGCCGACACCGACCGCCTGCTCGCGACGTTCGCCGCCAACGGCTTCCCTGCCTTCCCGCTGCCCGGGCCGATCACCGGCAGTGAGGATTTCGGAGCTTTCGCCACTGCGGCGAATTGCGCCTCGGTGTTCTGGTACGTCGGCGGCTTCGCGGCGGATCGGTACACCGCCGAGGATTGGATCGGATTGCACCGGGAGATGGCGCTGCCCGCCGGGACGGCCTCCAACCATTCCCCCCGTTTCGCGCCCGATCCCGAGCAGACGCTGCCACCGGCGATCAACGCGCTGGTCGTCGCGGCGGTCGGCGAACTCGCCGCGGGCTGACCGGAACACACTGCCATTGCTCCCATGACCGGCCGCCGATCAGAATCGCCGCGCGCCGGCGACCGGCATCTGTGAGATCGGGGATTCGATCACCCCGGTGCTGTCGGTCGATGCGTGGATGACTCGCCCGTTGCCCTCGTAGATGGCCGAATGCTCACCGCCGTAGAACGACACCACATCACCGGGCCGCAACTGGTTCAGCGGTACCGGGGTCCCGGAGTCGAGTTGCGCGTAGCTGGTGCGTGGCAGGGATACGCCGGCCTGCCGGTACGACCACTGCACCAGGCCGGAACAGTCGAAGGCGTTGGGTCCCGCCGAACCGTAGCGATAGGCCGATCCGAGTTTGGAGCGAGCGGCATCGAGAGCGCGTTCACCGGTGGTCTCCCGCGGCGTGGGCGCGGCCTGCGGCGCGGACAGCGCCGGCGGCGTCGGCAGTTTCAGGCCGGGCAACGTCAATCCGCGGAACGGGGGTGCCGACAGGAATTGCCGGACCTGCGGGGTATCCAGCACCGGCGGCAGCGCCGGCAATCCGGGCTGTGCTTCGCCGGGGGCCGAGTTCGGAGCCGGGGCCGAGTTCGGAGCCGAGCCCGGGGCGAACGCGAACGCCCGCAGGAAAGACTGTTCAGGTGCGGTTATCACCGTGGGCGCGGCGGCGAAACCCGCGATGCCCGGCGCCGGTGCGAGCGCGATGGCGGGGTGCGCGATCGCGGGTATCGCCGCGGCAGTGGAATGGGTGACTCCAGCACAGGGTGCCACTTCGCCCGCACCGGGCAGAGGCGTCGCGGCGGGGTGCGCGACCGCGGGAGTAGGCGCGAGCCCGACGGCGGACCGCACGATTTCGGGGACGTGCGCCACGCCGATCACGACGCGCGGCTCGATTCTCGAATCGGGTTGCGGCGCGGCGGGAACCAGATGGAGCCCCTGTTGGACACCTTCGGGAACGTCGACCTGGCTCGGCACATCGATGACACCGATGCCGGGGAGGTTCAGCGGTTGGGCGGCGGCCTGGCCGGTGGTGAGCAACGTCGCCCAGATCATTCCGACTGTGGCCGCGGCGACTCCAACCGCGAACCAGAGCACCCGCCGCAGTAGGCGGGTATATCGGACCTCGTCGTTTCCTGCGCTCATGATGTGCTCCTCACGATCCTGTCATCGAGGGCCGATCGGGGCCGTGCGACCCCGCGTCCCGTTGACGCGGGTGACTCCGTCGAGCTCCTCGAAATAGATTCGGAAAACAACACGGTGATGCGTCCAGTCGAGCGGATCCGAGGCGCAATCATTCGCCGGAAAAAGAGGAATTACAATGGCAATCGTACAAAATACGATAACGAGATGGTAAAGTATCGAAAAACAACTGATCTCACGACAATGCCCCGCAATGCGTTTTCTGCACTGCGGGGCATTGTCGGATACTACTCAGGCGCTGATTTGCTGTTCGATCTGCTCGGCCAGGCCGCGTAATTTGGCGGCGAATTCACGGGCCGCGTCCGGGTCGCCGCCGGACCCCTTGACGATCCGGCGGGTCAGCGCGGCCAGCCGGGTCTCGGCCGAACTGAACAGATCCATCGGATGTTCGCGCGAATCCTCGGCCAGCTCACCGCGCAGCCACGCCTGCAGCCGCTGTACCACCCGGTCGCGATCGAATTCACCGGGCAGCACCGCCACCGCTTCGCGCAGTTTGCCCGCGGTGATCTTCACATCGCCCGCGGCGAGCGTGGCATAGACGGTGACTGCGGCATCCTCACCGTGCTCGGCCGCCACCGGCAGCAATTCCCGGATCTGCCCCTCGTTGATTCCGGGGGCAAGCGGATGCAGTTTCGCGGCCAGCGGCCAGGCGCGAATCAGTTTGTGCGCGTAGGAGCGCTGCATATCCCATCGCTGTTCGACATAGTCGTCGAAACTGGCATAGGAATTGCGGTACAGCCGTCCGTCACGCACGATCTGCAGCGCCCGGCCGGCCGCCCAGAAGGCCATCCGCAGCGTGCCGATCGAGGATTCACAGGCCGACAACTGCGTCTGCTCGCCGTCGCTGAGCGGTCCCTCACCCGGATCGGGCAGCGGGACCGTGAGCACGTTGACCAGCTGCGGTTCGGCGGATGGCGGTACGACCGCCAGGGCCCGCCCGGACCGTTCCTGGCGATTCCATTCGGCATCGCGCAGCGGCGAGACCGCGGGCGTGTGCTCGGCCGCGTCGTCCAGCGGATTGAGCGCCTGTGCGTGACCGCCGCCGATCGTGGATTTCCTGCGTTGCGGAGGCATCAGGCGGGCACCCCCAGCGCGGCGCGATAGGGCGCGACGAGTTCATCGCCCACCTGCTGGTATTCGCCGAGATCCTGGAGTGGATTCTCCGCGCCTTCGCCGACTTCCCCATCGGCGGCTTCGCGATACCACTTCCATGCGCTCACCCAGGTTTGGAAAACCTCGTAATCGGCGTCTTCCAGACAGGCCCGCTGCGTGCGATATTCGGTGGAAATGTTGACGCCGTTCTTCATCGTGACCGGAACCTTTGTCATCAGGACCCGGACCCGGATTTCCCGGTCCGTGCCCGCGGCCGCCTCCTCGGCGGCCCGATAGGTGCTGGGCACTCGTTTCACCTCCGAGGGGCTCACACTCGTCAACAGGACGAGTTCGTCGGTAGCGGGAATGGCCGCCTTGAAGATATCCGCCGATTCGCCTCCGGCGTCCACGATCACGACGTCGTAGTCGGCGGCGTTGTCGGCGATACAGTCGCCGACGTGTCGGGACGGAAATGCGATGAGCGTGAACGGAATGTCCACCTCGGCCCGGACCAGCCTGCGATGCCAGGAATACCCGGTCTGGCTGAGCGGGTCGGCATCGATCACCAGGACGCGCAATTCGTGTACCCGGGCGAAATAAGCGGCGAGAAAGAACGCGGATGTGGTCTTCCCTACGCCGCCCTTCAAATTCCCCAATGTGATGACCAGGGGACGGGGCAGATCCAGTGATGCAACAGAATTCGTCATGGACGGTCCTCCGTAGTGAGGAGTAAAACTGTGCGATCGCCAGTCTTACACGGAGATAACTCCGAAACCGCCCGATTCGTGCGGCGTGTCCAATTGGACACGGCCGGAATTGCACATCCGCTCCGCTACCGAACGGACCCGGCCGCCCGGTAGTATCTCGGCCATGCACCGAATCTTCACCGTCACTCCGCCGCCCGCCTCCTGAGCGAGGTGGTTTCACGGGCCGGGTGGCATCAGCCGCTCGGCCGGAGTTCGGGCATCGGTCTTCCGGTGCGAACATCGTCGGACTGCCTCGCGTCGTCGTCCTTTCCTTCCTCTTCGACGCAGGAGTACCAACACCCATGTCCGTCGACGTCGTCGCGCCCGCGCGCGACCGATCCGCGCTGGCTCTCGTCACAGCCGGAATCCTCTGGGGCACCGGAGGTCTGTCCGGTGCCATCCTCGCCCGCGAGGCGCATCTGTCACCGCTGTCCGTCGCGGCCTACCGGCTGCTCATCGGCGGCGGACTCGCGATCATCCTGCTGGCCGTCTCCGGCGGGTTGCGCGGCCTGCCGCGGACCCGGGCCGCGGTCGGCCGGCTGCTGCTCACCGGCGCCCTGCTGGGGTTCTTTCAAGGCAGTTATTTCCTTGCGGTGCAATACATTTCGGTGAGCATCGCGACGATGGCAACGATCGGGACGCTGCCCGTCTTCGTCGCCCTCGGCGGTACGCTGCGAACCCGGCGCCGGCCCGATGCCGCGACGCTCGCCGCGATCACAGCGGCGGTCACCGGCCTGATTCTGCTCACCTGGTCACCGGACGGTGTCACGACCGGATGGCGACTCACCGCGGGCATCTGCTTCGCCCTGCTGGCCGCCGCCGGATTCGCGGCCCTCACCCTGCTCACCACGCGGACGATCGAGGGCCTGGACCCGTTGCGCACCACCGCCTTCGGCATGCTCACCGGCGGCCTGCTGCTCACCCCCATCGCCCTGACCAGCGGCATGGCGCTGCCCCTGCGGCCCGCCACCCTGGCCACGGCGGCCTACCTGGGCAGCGTGCCCACCGCCGTCGCCTACACCGCCTATTTTCGTGGATTACGCACTGCCGCACCGGTTTTCGCTGCAATAGCGGCCCTGCTGGAACCGCTGACCGCGGCCCTGCTGTCGGTATTCGTCCTCGGCGAGCGTCTCTCGGTCGCCGGATGGTGCGGCGCGGCGTTGCTGATCGTCGCCCTGGGGGTGAGTAACCGCCGCAGCTCGTAGTGCCCGACGGCCGCGGCGACGGCACCGATCAGCCAGGCCGCGAAGGCCGTGGGACGGAACTCGGCCGCGGTCCCCTCACGACCGCGACCGAGCAGCCGATGCACGATCAACACCGGCGCCGATCGGCGGGACGATCACTCCGAGCAACTCGAGCCAGTTCACGATGTGGCCCCACACCCCCGTCAGCGCGATCACGGTGCCGACCAGGCCGAGCAACACCGCAAGGCGCGCCGCATCCGCAACGGGATGATGCCGCTCCAGCCCATCGCTCCGTTGTAGAGACTGTGCGCGGCAACGGATCCCAGGTTCGCGAAGACGAAAAGTACAGCGACACAGGTCAATACGGGGCCCTATCCGGTGAGCAGGCCGAGAAAGGAGCTGCCGTCCGACGCCGCACCGACATAACCGAACAGCAGCAGGTTGCCCAGCACGATCGCGGACAGCCCGCGGATCATGCCCCGGCTGTACACGATCAGGCCGCCGAAGGCGGTGTTGCCCAGGCACATCGGAAATCCGGCCCAGACCGCGGCGACGGACAGCAGGCTGCGCCGCGCCGCAGCGGGCACCGGAACGTGCTCGTACTCCGCTGCCGCATCGGGCTTCTCGATGACCTGCTCGCTCATGATCCCACCGCCCCGGCCACGGTGGCCGGGGACGGCGCCGCTGCCGGGCGCGGGAAGGCAAGTCTGCGTGACAGATACGCGAAGACCGGGCCGAGAGCGTTCATCGCGACCACCGACACCCAGACCGCGAGCGCATTCCCGGCATGGAAGCCGAATCCGCCGAAGTAGGTGGCGAAATAGGAGGCGAAGCCGAAGAACATACCGGGGATCAGCGAGAAGTAGCCGATCCGTCCGGTGTACATCAGCGCGGTGTTGACCACCAGGATGATCAGGGCCAGCACGGCGTCCTGCGCCACCCGCGACTGCCCGAAGGCGGTGCCGATGTGCTGATCGAGCAGCACGATCAGCATGGCGAAGGTCGATCCGGCGGGCATCGCGGCCCAGAGCTTGCGAGCCACGGCCATGGACGGCCCGCCGGCCAGGAAGGTTCCGGCCCAGCCGATGAAGATCGCCCAGGGCGGCAGATTCAATGCGGTGCCGCCGATGAAGGCGGTCAGCCCGGCCAGGGCCGAGGCGACTATCTCGTGGGGGACGATCTCACGCATGGGACAGGACTCCGATATCGGCAGGAGGCTGGGACATACTGGGGTACAACAGTTCTCGGGTTCGAGTGGTGCGGGCCACGATCCGGCCGTGCTTGAGGACGAAGCAGCGATCCGGCCGGTCCAGCAGCACGTCGGCGACGCGGCGGGTGGACAGCACCACCAGATCGGCCGCCGCGCCGGGGCGCAGCCCGTACCGGTCGGCGATGCCGAGAATTCGCGCCGGAGCCTCGGTGAGCATGTCCAGCACCCGCGCGAGATCGCGCTCACCCGACAGGTGACCGGTTTGCGCGAGGAACAGGCCGACATCGAGCAGATCGGCATTTCCGAAGGGAGTGAAGGCATTTCGCACGTTGTTGGAGGACACCGCGGCCAGCACCCCGGCCTCCCAGAGTTCTCGGACCGGCGCGACGCCGCGCCGGACGGCCACCGTATCGGCCCGCCCGCCCAGATGCATATCCGTCGCGGGCAGCGGCACCACGGCAACGCCCGCCGCGGCGAGCCGGCGCATGGTTGCCCGACGTTCCGCGGCGGGCCGCCCCGCCAGGGAGGTCACGTGCCCGAGGGTGACCCGCCCGCCCATCCCGCTGCGTGCGGTGACCTCGGCGATCCGATCGGCGAGGGCGAAGCGCGGATCGCCGGCGTCGTCGGCGAAATCGGCGTGTATGTCGACCGGGACGCCGAATTCGGCCGCTAGGTCGAAGACCAGTTCGATATGCCGGTGACAGTCCGGCAGGTCGGCCTCGTTGTAGGAGCATCCGCCGACGACGTCCGCCCCCAGTCGCAGCGCCTCGCGCAGCAGTTCCAGGGTGCCGGGGGCCTTCAGGATGCCTTCCTGCGGAAAGGCGACGATCTGCAGATCGAGCCGATCGCGGTATTCCTCGCGCAATTCCAGCAGGACCCGCACGCCGAGCAGTCCGACGATCGGATCGACATCGGGGTGCGCTCGAATCATCGTGGTGCCGTTGAGGATTGCCATATCCAGCACCTGCCGGGCGCGCGCTCGGACCGAGTCCGCGGTGAAGCCGCGTTTGAGTTCGCCGGTGATCGCGATCGCACCGGCCAGGGTGCCGTCCGGATCGGTGCGCTCGCGATCCAGCATCGCCTTGTCCACGTGCAGGTGCGCCTCGACGAGGCCGGGGATGACGACGCGGCCGTCGCAATCGATCTCTTCGATTGCCGAAACCGGCAGTGCCGCAGCAATTTCGGTGATATATCCGGCTGTGACGGCGATATCGATCAGATCGGTGTCGTCCGAGATCCGGGCGTTGCGGAGAACCAGGTCCGCCATGAGTACCTCCAGGAAGAGCAGGGGCACGATCTGTATAGGAATGCCGTGTTGCGCCTGCCCGCAGGAAATTTGTCCGGGGCGTTACCAAATCCTCGCAAGACACGCCGAGCATTTGCCGAGATCGCAGACGGCCCGCATCGAGCTGGGAACTCTCGTGACCAATCCGCGAAACCCGCCACATGGCAATTCGATAGCTAACGACCAATTTCCGCTATTCCGGGGTTGCGTGGCATTTCCCACAGCTTCGCGTTCCGCTCTGGCGGCGTGCGGCACGCGGTGGTTGTATACGGAACCATTCCCGTCGCACTCGAAGGATGGTCGATGAATCTGCTCCAGCCCCATTCCGGCCCGCTCTCGGGCGAGGTGTACCTCCCCACGGACCCGGCCCGAATCTCTTGGGGCCTGTTGCCCAATGCGGCGAGCGAGCCGGTGACGACCGTCGGCTCGGGCGCCGTCGTCTGCCTGGACACCATCAGCCACGAGGGCATCCTCGAGGATCAGGGCCGTGATCCGGCGGCCTTCTTCGCCGCGGCCGGGATCGACGAAATCCTTTCCGACACAGCGCTTGTCGCCGCCACAGGTAGTCACGATCCGGCCACGCAGGGCCCGCATGTGCTCACCGGCCCGATCGCGGTCACCGGCGCCCGCCCCGGTGACGTGCTCGAGGTCGAGGTGCTGGAACTGCGTCGCCGCACCGGGTACGGAGTGATCAGCAACCGGCACGGACGCGGTGCGCTACCCGGCGAGTACCCGGCTCCGCCGCCGGGCCATCCACCGGATGAACCGGTGCCGCCGGTCTGCACGATCGCCACCGTCGACGATGCCGGACGCGGCGTCATCGCGGTCGGCGACGGGCGCTCACTTCGCTTCCCGCTCAACCCGTTCCTGGGCATCATGGGCGTGGCCGCCGCTACCGAGGACCCGGTGCATTCGGTGCCGCCGGGCCCGCACGGCGGAAATCTCGACATACGCATGCTCGGCGTGGGGGCGCGGCTGTACCTGCCGGTCCAGGTCCCGGGAGCGCTGTTCTACGCCGGGGATCCGCATTTCGCGATGGGCGACGGGGAGGTGGCGCTGACCGCGTTCGAGGCCCCGCTTCGCGCCACGCTCCGGCTGCGCCTGCACACCGATCCACAGATGCGCCGCCTCGCCGAGGTGCTCGCGACGCCGTTCGCCGAGACCCCGCGGGACCACCTGCTGATCGGGCTCGATCGCGACCTGGACGTCGCGGTGGCGCGGGCGACTCGCAATGCGATCGCGTATCTCGCTGTGCGACACCGGATTCCGGAACCGATCGCGTTGGCCTATCTGTCCGCGACCGCGGACTTCCGGATCTCCCAGGTCGTCGACATCGTCAAGGGTGTGCACTGCTGCATCCGCAAGAGCGATCTGGAGGGCCTGTGAACGGCTTCGTATCCTGGCTCCCCGTCCTGGACGCGCCGGCGGGTCTGCGACTGGCCGTGAAGGACGTCATCGACGTCGCGGGCCTGCCCACCGGCGCGGGAAATCCGCGGTGGCTGGCCACGCATTCGATCCCCCAGCAGGACGCGGCGGTCGTGCGCGCGCTGCGTGCCGAGTTCACCGTCGTCGGCAAGACTCATACCGACGAGCTGGCCTACAGCCTGACCGGCACCAACGCCCATTACGGAACGCCGGTGAATCCCGTTGCCCCGGAACGCATGCCGGGCGGGTCCTCCAGTGGGACCGCCGCGGTGATCGCCGCCGGGCTCGCCGATCTCGGGCTGGGCACCGATACCGCCGGCTCGATTCGCGTCCCGGCGTCCTACACCGGCATCTACGGATTGCGCCCCACGCATTCGCGCGCCCCGCACGACGGAATCGTGCCGCTGGCACCGTCTTTCGACGTTCCCGCGCTGCTTGCCCGCGATCTGGCGACCTTGCGCGCCGGGGCGCGGCTGATGCTCGACCACACCGGAACCGACGCACGTCCCCGCACGATCTGGTGGCCCGCGGACATCCCGGTCGCCGAACCGGTGCGCCAGGTGCTGCGCAGCACACTGACTCGCCTGGTCGGAGCGGGTTTCGAGCTCACCACCGCGCCGCTGTTCGAGGCCGGGTGCTGGGACCGGGTGCGCGCGGCGTTCAGCACCGCCCAGGCCGCGCAGGTGTGGGAGCAGCACGGCGAGTGGGTGCGCCGGGAACGGCCGATCTTCGGCCGCAACGTTTCCGCACGCCTGAAACTGGCCGCCGAGGTGACGCCGCGGATGGCCGAAGAGGCCCGGTCGGTGCTGCGCACGGTCTCGGATCGGATTCTGCGCGTGCTCGGCGACGATCGCGTGCTCGCCCTGCCCGCCACCCCGTATCCCGCACCGCTGCTGGAGGATTCGGCCGCCGGGCGCGCCGCGGTCGTCCGGCTCACCTGTCTGGCGCCGATTCTGGGCGCGCCGGCGCTGAGCCTGCCGGTCGCCCGCATCGACGGCCTGCCCCTGGGACTTTCCCTCATCGCCGCACCCGGATGTGACGAATCCCTATTGGCAACAGCCGAACTGCTGCGCTGACGATTCGCCTGCACCGAGCACGGCCGAAGCAGGCGGCACCCGCGCTGCTAACGGCCCATCGGACGAGGGGGATTCGGTCGATGGGCCGCTCGCGGGATCAGGCGTTGGCGATTTCGCTCGCGTCCGGCCGAGACCCGGTTGCCAGCAGCGAATGCCTTCTGCTGTAGCCGAAGTAGATGACCATGCCGATCGCGAACCAGATCGCGAACCGCAACCAGGTGATCGGTTGCAGGAATGTGATCAGCCAGATCGAGAAGCCGATGCCGACCAGCGGAACCACCGGCATCAGCGGAGTCCGGAACGAGCGGGGCAGATCGGGTGAGCGGTAACGCAATACGATCACCGCCGCGCACACCACCACGAAGGCCAGCAGAATGCCGATATTGGTCAGCTCGGCCGCCGAGCCGATCGGCATGAATCCGGCGATGGCCGCGGACACCGCGCCCGCGATCCAAGTGATCCGGGTCGGCACGTGCCGGGTCGGATGAGTTTTGGCGAACCACTGGGGCAACAGCCCGTCCCGGCTCATCGAGAACCAGATCCGGGTGACGCCCAGCATGAAGGTGAACAGCACCGTCGTGATGCCGATGATCGCACCGGCCGCGATCAGGCTACCCAAACCCGGCAGCCCCACGGATTTGAACGCCGTGGACAAACCGCTCTTGGGATTGATCTCGCTGTAGTGCTGCATACCCGTGAGCACCAGGCACACCAGCACGTACAGCACCATCGCGATGGCCAGCGAATACAGGATCGCCTTGGGCAGATGACGTTTGGCGTCGACGGACTCCTCGGCGGCGGTGGACATCGCGTCGTAGCCGAACACCGCGAAGAACACCGTCGAGGCCCCGGTCACCGCACCGCCGAAGCCGAACGGAAAGTACGGGTGATAGTTGCCGGACTTGATGTAGAAGAAGCCGACCACGATCACGATCAGCACCACCACGATCTTGATGGCGACCACGGCCGCCTCGAAGCGCGCCGCCGCCTTCATGCCCAGATTCAGCAGCAGGGCGATGAGCAGGCACAGCAGCGCGGCGAACAGATCCACCCTGTGTCCCGAACCGGTGCCCGGCGCACCGAGCATCCACACCGGCAGATGCAGATTCAGCTGCTCGAGCAGATATTCGATATAGCCGGAGATGCCGATGGCGACCACCGCGACGATCGCGGTGTACTCGAGCAGCAGATCCCAGCCGATGAACCAGCCGACCGGCTCCCCCAATACCGCGTACCCGTAGGTGTACGCCGAACCGGCCTTCGGGATCAGGCCCGCGAACTCGGCATAGGACAGCGCCGCCGCCGCACTCGCGACACCGGCGATGAGGAAGGAGACCAGCACCGCCGGTCCGGCGTTCTTGTTCGCCACCTCACCCGCGAGACTGAAGATTCCCGCGCCGATGATGCCGCCGATGCCGATCGTGGTCAGCTGCCACAGGCCCAGAACCCGTTTCAAGCCACCGGATTCGTGCTCCTCGATCTGGTCGATGGGTTTGCGCCGGAAGAACTCGCCCCGGCCCGATGAGCTGCGCGGGAAAAGATTGCGCATGACTGAACTACCTGGCATGTGCTGCTCCTTGTACTACCTGATCGGGGCAGTGTAAATGTGAGCGGTAACACCCAGATTGTCCGCTTTCATGAATGAAATCGGGCGGTTTCGTCGGATCGGACAAGCAGATCGCGGGGCGCATCTGCATGCCGACGCTGCCGCGGGGCGGATTCCAGCCGGTTCAGGCCGGTTCGTAGGTCACGGTGATGGTGGTCCATCCGCCGACGTGGATGCGATCACCGCTGTGCAGCGGAACCGGCGTGCCGGGCGGGATCAGATCATCGACGCCGTTCAGGCTGGTCCCATTGGTGGAGCCCAGGTCGGTGACGGTGAGTACATCGCGGTCGATGTGGATCCGCGCGTGCGAGCGGGATACGCCGATGTCCACCGGAGCGATGCCGAGATCGATCTCGGGCAGGACCCCCTGCGACACGCTGCGCTTGCCGATCAGGAAATCGTTGCCGCGCAATATGATCCGGCGGTCGGGATAGTAGCCGGGGAATTCCACCCGTTCGGCGTCCGGGCCTTTGCGGACCAACATCCGCTGGTAGAGATCGCGGTCCGCCGCGACGGTTGCCACCCAGACGAGTTCTCCCACCGGGGCGTTCGGGACGGAACTGCCGTATTCGACTGTCGGCGCGGCAGTTTCGGATACCGCGACCGCAGAACCGGCCTGCGCCGGTACCGGTCCGGCCGCGGGCAGTGCCGAATCATGGCCGCACACCTCACAGAACCGCGCCGAGATCGGCGCACCGCACGCCGGACACGGCAGCGGCGCCGCGGCCGGCCGAGCCGGGGGCGGGCCGCTGCTCATGGCCGCCCCGCAGACGTCGCAGTAATCGGTGTCGGCGGACGAGTGACCATCGGGACAGGCGGGCAACTAGGACTCCTTCCGCACCCGGGCGGTCTTGGTCGAACGCGCGTCCAGCGCCATCTCGTCGAAGGTGTCGACATCGTGCCGCAGCCGAACCGTGCCGGTGTGGTCGTCCACCTCGACGACATTGCGCAGGAGCTTGGCGGTGCCCTCGTTTCCGGACTCGGCGGCCAGTTCCACCGCTCGCCGCAACTTCGCCGTCGCGGTGTGCAGATCGCCCTGTTTGCGGGCGACGAGGCCCTCCTGCACCGCCTCGGCGAGTTCGGCCTGACCGGTGTAATGCGCGACGCGACGGCTGATCCGGGCGGACAACTCGCTGTCGGTGGTCCACACCGCCTTCACCAGCCCCTGGCCCACCGCCTCCTCCCCGGCCACCACACTGATCCGGGCGGCCAGCTTCTCCCGGCCGGGTGCGGCCGGATCGAGGCGGACCTGCACGTGATAGTCGCGTTCCTCGGCGCCCCACGAGCCCAGCGGGTAGTCACCGATCTGCGCGGCCGTCTCGCGACGTCGACCGGAAATGTCCTCGATGGTGGGCGCGACCTGCTTGACGAACCGCACCTCGGCGCCCGCGGGCGTCCAGACCCGCAGGGCCAGTTCGGGAATCGTGCGCCCCATCGAAGCCCGGGTCAGCGCCTGGAAGTCGGCGGTCAGCTCCGAACCCTGTTTGACCACGTCGACCGAGCCGAGCAGCCCGGAGGCGACGGTACGCAGTTCCGCCACGACGTAGTTGGTGCCCACACCGCGGCAGTCACAGGTGAACAGGCCCGCCGACTGCCGGATCTCATCGAGCAGATGCGCGGGTTCCTCGTGCTCGTTCTTACCGTCGGTGAGCAGGATGGCATGGGCCATCGCCCCGGGATACTGCCCGGCGACCTGGCGCGCCACGCCCAGCCACATTCCCATCGCGGTACCGCCGTAGGGGCGCAATGTGTCCAGGGCATGCCTTGCGGCGGTGCGTGATTCGCGATCCGCGCGCCGCAGCGGTCCGCGCGCGGGGAAGATCACCTCGCCGACGTGGGTGCCCTTCACGATGGCGAACAGGGTGCCGTCGGGCATCTCGTCCAACGCGGCGAGGGTGGCCGCGCGGGCCCCGGCGAACCGGTCACCGGCCGCCATCGATCCGGAACAGTCGATGATGATGATCTCCACGCGCTCGCGTGCCGGTGCGGCCACCGCGAACCCCGCACCCGCCGCCACGGTGACGACCGCGTCCACGGTGTCCGCCCCCTCGGCCAGGTATTGATTCTGGTCGACGACGACCGAAATACCCTCCGCCGCAGCTGAACTCATGCCTCGCCTCCTCGCCCCCAGGGCATGCCGACCGGCGCCAGCGCGACGGTGATGTTGTCACCGCCACCGGCGGCCAGGGCGAATTCGACCAACTCGCGAGCGGACCCGGTCGCGTGCGTCGCCGTCGCGGTGGCGACCGAGGCGATGCCGGCCGGATCGGACAGATAGTTCCACAGCCCGTCGCTGCACAGCAGCAGCAGACCGGGACCGCGCACCCGCAGCGACCGCACCCGGGTATCCGCGGCCTTGTGCTCGGAATCCGCACCCAGCCAACGCACCAGCGCGTGCGCGCGCGGATCCTGCATGGCCGCCTCCTCGTCCATCACGCGCGCGTCTACCAGCGCCTGCGCCCAGGAGTCGTCGATGGTCAGCCGCTGCGACGGTGGCATACCGCGCGCGTCGTCCGGGCACAGCCAATAAGCCCGGCTGTCACCCACATTCGCGACTGTGATCTCGAATTCGCCTGCTCCGCAGGCGCGCAGCACCGCGGCCACGTAGGTGCAGGACGGGGAGTGCCCCGCACCGGTGGACACGTCCCGGACGGCCTGGAACGCGGCCTCCAGACCAGCCATGACCGCGTCGGTGGTGGTGCGGTCGGCGGCCAGCGCGGACAGGCACGCGTCCACCCCGCCGCGCGCACCGGCCCGGGCCGCCAGATGCGGATCCTCGGAGGTGGACACGCCGTCGCAGACGGCGATCACGAGCGTGGGCCCGGAGGGCTCGTCCAACAGCGCCGCGGCGACCGCGTCCTCGTTGCGGGCGTGCACCAGTCCGCGATCGGTGATCAGTTGCACCGCACCGAGGTCGGCTTCGCTGCGGTCGGGCGGGCGACGCAACCCGCCGCATGCCGCGCAGTAGCCGTCGGCGTCGAAATCGGCCGCGCCGCAGTCCTCGCAGACCGCCGCGGGATCGATGGTGAGGTCCGGCAGCACCGCGCGGGTGATGGCCAGTTCACGCCCGCACTGTTCGCAGAAGCGGTCGGCGGCGCCGACGCCGGCCCCGCATTCCGGGCAGTGCCGATCCACCGCGGCGCTCACAGCATCGTCCTCGGGCGGATCCGGTTGGCGTTGTCGACCAGTTCGATTCGGCCCCAGAGATCTCCGGCGTCCCGGGCCAGATCTCGATAGCAGCTCTCCAGCCCCGAACGCACACCGGCGAGGTCCAGGTCACGGCCGAGGAGAGGTTCGGACGAGGTCGCGGCATGGCCGGCGGACAGCCAGGTCAGGGCGGCGTCCAGCACAACCCTGCGAACCTGCGCGGCACGATGTTTCGATTCGATGACGAGCCTTTCGATCCGGCTGCCGCCCTCGCGCAACAGCTCCTCGGTGATTTCGGCCGGGCTCCGGCCCGTGAGCAGAACCTCCACGGCGGTGATCGCGGCCTCGGTGTGTCGCGCCGAGGCCGGGTCGACCTGGTCCAGTACCGCGACCGCACCCGCGTGATCCCGGACCGCACGCCGCAGCCGGGCCAGACCGAAGGCCGCGCTGACGAATCTGCGATCGGTGCGCCACACCATGTCGTAGTACCGTGCGGCCCTGTCCAATTCGACGCCGGGATCGGCGCCGGTCCGGCCGGCCGACAGTTCGGCCGCCACCGCGAGCGCCAGCTGCGCGGCGGCCTCACCCGGCAACGCGGCGTACACGGCGTCGAATTCCGCGGCGGCCGAGTCGAATTCGCGAACCAGTAGCCGGGCCAGGCCGCGATACCAGGTCAGCCGCCAGTCCTCGCCGAGGGTTGCGGCCAGCTCGTCGATGCGGCGCTGGGCGTCGAGGGCATCACCCGTCTCCAGGGCCGCGCGGATCAGCCGCAGCGGGATTTCCACCGATTCGGCCGCACCGGTGCGGACCGCGCGCAGCCCCGCCGCGAATGCCGGCTCGAGCTCGGCCGGACTGGTACCGCTGGTCGTGGCCAGCAGTCCCGCGCCGGTATCGGCGGGATCGACCAGCGGCACCGGCAGCGCGGTGACGATATCCCGCGGGTCGAGCCGGACCGGGGCGTTCGCCGTGGCCGCGTTTCCCGGCGCGTGCGCACCGGCGCCGAATACACCGCGCGGCGGACCGAAGTTCACCGAAAGGCCCGGACGCGGTAGGTCGTCCTGGACCGAGAGCACCGTGCGCAGCACGCCGGTCAGCTGATCGGCCATCTCCTGCATCGAGGCGAAGCGCGCGCCGGGGTCGGCGTCGGTGGCGCGCAGCAGAAACCGGTGCAGCGAGTCATGCTGTGCCAGAACAGGTTCGGTCGCGGGGCCCGGGAGTTCGGCGAAGTGGCCGTCGCGCTCGGGCACCGCCAGCATCAGCACCGCCAGCGTGCGCCCCACGGTGTACACCTCGGTCGCCACCGTGGGGCCGGTCCGGGCGATCTCGGGAGCCTGATATCCGGCCGTGCCGTAGATCGGGCTGTCCAGATCGTCCATCGCGATGACCGCGCCGAGATCGATCAGCTCGAGCTGTTCGTCGGACTGCATCACGTTGTCCGGCTTGAAATCACAGTAGGCCAGGCCCAGCGAATGCAGATATCCCAGCGCGGGCAGCATCTCCAGCACGTACGCGATGGCCTGCGCGGGTGGCAGATGCGCGCCGGTCTCGTCGCGGTGCCGGCGCAACACCTGTTTGAGCGAGGTGCCGCCGACGTACTCCATCACGATGTAGCCGACCGGAATGCCGTCCGCCCCGGCGTGTTCGACGAAGTTGAAGATCTTGACGATATTGGGGTGTTCGACCTGGGCCAGGAAGCGGCGTTCGGCCACCGCCGCGGCCATCGCGTCCGGGTCAGCGGTGTTGAGCAGGCCCTTGAGCACCACCCACCGATCGTTGACATTGCGGTCCACGGCCAAGTACAGCCAGCCCAGCCCGCCGTGCGCGATCGGCCCGACCACCTCGTACTGCCCGCCGACCAGCTCGCCGCGAACCAGCTTGGGCGTGAAGGAGAACCGGCCGCCGCAGTGCGGGCAGAAGCCCTCGGCCCGCCCCGGCGTACCGTCGCGCGAACGACCCACCGGCCGTTGGCAATTGGCGCAGAATCGCTTGCTCTCCGGGACGCTGGGATCGGTCAGCACCGCACTGGCCGGATCGACCCGCGCGACCCGGGGCACCTCGACCATCCCCGCCCCGAGGCTCCCGCGCCGGGACCGCGACGACCCGGAACGCGTACGTGCCGAACGAGTTCCGCCGCGAGCCGTCCCGGCGGTCGCGATCGGCTGCGTCCCGGGCTGCGAACTCGCGTCCGCCCCGGTGCCCGGTCCTGCCGACGTCACCGGCGCGGGCGCGATGCCGCAGGTGTCGCAATAGCCGTCGGAAATCTTTCCGGCGCAACCTGGTTCAGCGCATCTGTCACCGTTCAGCGCGGCAGCCGCGAACGACGCCGGTGTCGCAACGCCGGACGGCGCGGCCGTCCGCGGTGCGGTACCGCAGGTTTCGCAGTACCCGTCGACGATCATTCCGGTGCATCCGGGTTCGGCGCATTGCTCGCCGGTTACCGCCGTACCACTCATCCCCGCCTCCCCGACACTTCCGCGACGATCTGTTGATAGTCCGTGATCGCCCGGGTGACCGCCGCCAGATCGCACGGGACGCGGCCGAGCAGGCCGGTGGCGATCCGGTTGGCGGACAGGACATCGCGTTCCTCGCTCACGCCGAGGCGAGCCGCCTTGGCCTGGTACGCGGCCAATCGGCCACGCAGTTCGGCGCGGCGGTCCAGCAGGCCCTGAGCCAGTTCGAGCGCCTGTTCGGCGCGGGCGTGCGCCGCGTCGATCCGGTGCCGCAACTCCCGCAGGGCGATCGCGGCACGCGCGTCCGGCGGCCCGTCGGCGAGGGCGTCGAGTTCGCCGCGCAGCGAGCCGGTCTCGTCGCGATGGACGGGCAGGGGTGCGGTGTGGATCTTCTCCTGCACCTGCTCCCGTGCCAGCGCGGCGCGATCGACCACCTCACCGATCGCCACGAGCCGGTCGCGGGTCTGCGCGATCACCGTCGGCCACTGCTCGCTCAGCACCCGCAGTTCGGCGAGATCCTGCGACTCGCGTTCCAGCTGGCGCGTCAATTCCGCTACGCGAGAGGCGGTTTCGGCCGCACTCGAGGCCAGCGGGTCGGTCGCGGAGCGGCTCAGCATATCGGTGACCGCCGCCGCGATCTCGCGCAGTTCCGGGGTGCGGCCGCCGAGCCGGGTCAGTTCGGCCTGCACCGGATTCAGTGCCTCGAGCACTCGGGTGTTGGCCGCGTCCACGGCATCGAGGAACCGGGCGATCTGCGGGAAGGCGGTCCGCATCCGATCCAGCGTGTCCGCGATACCCACGAACAGCACCTGCTCACCGGGACCGGTCAACGAGCGCTCGGCCATCGGGATCGCCGTCCGCGCCGCCTCGTGCGGACGATCACGCAGCAGTCTGGTGAGTTCGGCGCGATCGGCGTCGGTGAGTTTGGCGCGCTGCGCCCGCACGACCCGCGCCTGATCCAGAATCGCCTGGAGGCGGCCGAAATCCTCCCACATCAGATCCAGCAGCTGCTCGATCGGACGCCACTGTTGTGCGGTGACGCCGGTTGGCGGGAATCCGCGCAGCAGAAGCAATCCCGGGTGCCGATCCAGCTCCAGCAGGGTCGCGGTGACCGCATCGATCTCCCGGCCGCGCGCGGCCAGTTCGCTGTCGATCTCGAGGGCGGTGAGCGCGTGCATCGCCGACCTCATCCGCTGTAGTGCGGGGCCGGGGGTCCGGTCGAGGGGCCGAGCGGACTCAGGCTGGCGTTGTAGAGCCGCTGCCAGGTGCCGTCGGCGCGGATGCGATCGAGGACGCCGTTGACGAACCGGACCATATCGTCCTGCCCGCGCGGCAATCCGACCGCGTAGTTCTCGTATCCCAGCGGTCCGCCGACGACCTGGAGATTGGCGTCCTGCGCGGCCAGGCCGGCCAGAATCGGCTCGTCGGTGCTGACCGCGTCCACCTGTCCCTGTTGCAGCGCGACCAGGCAGTCGGTCCAGTTCGTCACGCCCAGCACCGTCGGCGGATGCGGCAGATCAAGGGCGAACAGCCGATCGGCCGAATCCGCGCCCACCGTGACGCAGACCCGCTTGCCGTCCAGATCGGCCGCGGCCCGGATGCCGGAGGTCTTTTCCGCCAGAATACGTTGCGCGGCAGTGAAATACGTGCTGGAGAAGGCGACGTCACGACGACGCTCGCAGGTCACCGAGAAGGTGCGCACCACCATGTCCACCCGGTGGTCGGTCAGCACCGGCACCCGTTCGGCGGTGGAGACCGAGCGCAGTTCGACCCGGTTCGAATCGCCGAACAGGTCGTGCGCGATCTCCCGGGCCAGATCGATGTCGAAACCCTCCAGCTGTCCGGTGGCCGGATCCCGGAAGCCGAACAGATAGGTGTTCTGGTCCACGCCGACCGTCAAGCGGCCCTTGGCCCGGATCCGCGCCATCGTCGAATCCGGCGCGAACGCACCGGAATTCGGTGTCAGGCTGGTGGTGACGTCGCCGCACTGGGCGGCGGGCGTCGCGCCGGGCGTGATCGTCCGGGAATCAGGCGGCAGCGGCCGGACCGGCGGGACCGGCGTGGACACCGGCACGGCCGCATCGGCCCCGCAGCCCGCCAGCAGTGCGGTCGTCGCCAGGACGACCAGCGCTCGGAACAACCGGGTGCGCCTCACTGGAACTCCTTCAGCCGCGGCCAGAGTCCGATGACCGCGGCGCCGGCCGCGAACACCAGTAACACCAGTGTGCCCGCGGCGCCGCCGATCCAGCTGTCACCGGCCGAGGCGATCTGCTCGCGTACCTGAACCCGGGTCTGCGCGAGGTCGCCGCGCACCGAACCGTCCAGGGCGGTGAAGGTCGCGGAGGAGTCGGCGGGCGCGGTGCCGATCGCCTGTTCCACCGCGGCGGGATAGTTGGCGGCGGCGTAGTAGCCGACCTGCGCCCGATGGCCCGCCAGCCATTGCGAAAACTGCCGCAGCACCGGCGAATCGGCCGGGACCACCCCGGAGAGCCGGTCGCGCAGCTGACCGGTCTTGGCCGAGAAGTCGGCCTCGGTGCCGGTGGTGTCGCCGCGGGTGATCAATTCGAGCATCTCGTCGGTGCGGGCCTGCTGTCCCAGAATCCTGGCCTGCGCGAGATTCTCCGAACGCGTGGTCGGCCCGCCCGCACCGGAATCGATCGCACCGGCCGAGGTGATCGTCGCGACCACGATCCACACCAGCGCCACCAGCGCCGCGCCCCCGGCGGCGACGATGCCGAGATTGAACAGCCGGTTCGTGCGGCGCAACAGGATTCGCGACGCGAGGACCGCACCCGCGAGCACCACCAGCAGCAGGACGACCGCCAACCACGGCGGCCCGGTGATCGCGCGCTGATCCGCCCGCAGCGCCGCGGCACGGTCGGTGGCGAGCTGAGCGGCACTGGGCAGCAACGACTTCTGCATCAGACCCGAGGCCTCGCGCAGATAGGCCGAGCCCACCGGAAAGCCCTGCCGGTTGTTGGCCCGCGCCGACTCGACGAGTCCGGTGTAGGCGGGCAGATCAGCGGAGACGTTCGCGACGATCCGGCGGCTCTGCGGATCGTTCGCCCCGGCCGTCGCGGTGGCCAGTGCGGCGGCCGCGTCGGCGAGCGCCTGTTGATACTGCGACCTGATCTGCGGTGATTCGATACCGCCGGAAAGGAATGCGGTGGCGGCGCTCGCGTCGGCCTGGGACAGCGCGACGTACAGGCTCTGCGCCGCCGCGTTCAGCGGCTCCGCTCGAGTCAGGGCGTTGTCACGGCGAGCGGTCTTGTCGCTCAACTCGTTCGCGCACACCAGTCCCGATATCAAGCACAGCACGACGGCGGCGGCCGCGACCGCGGCGATCACCCCCGGCGTGGTAGCGGCCAGGCGCCGCAACCAGTCCGCGCCCTGACGGACGGTCGCCGGTAGACGAAGTCTCAACTCCCTCCCCCTCCTGCTGGCCGTTCGGGACTCCGGCGAGCCGGGGTCTCGAACGCGATCGTACGGGAGCGAATATGAGTTCGCCGACCGAATAACAGCGAGATCGCCTATAGACACTCTTCCTGTTCTGACTTACCGTTGAGACATGAGGGATACTTTGTCTCGCGAGGCGCACTTCGAACTCCGGTCCGGAGACAGCTGGCGCGATCCGTGGGGGATGTATGCCGCGCTGCGCGAGCACGATCCGGTGCATCACGTCGTGCCCGAGGGGCGCGAGGACGAGGACTACTACGTGCTGTCCCGGTACCGCGACGTCTACGAGGCCGTGCGCGACCCCGAAACCTTCTCCTCCGCACAGGGTTTGACGGTCGACTACACCGATCTGAGCGCGATCGGGCTGGGCGAGAACCGGCCGTTCGTGTTCACCGATCCGCCGGATCACACCGCCTTCCGGCGCCGGGTGGCGAAGGGGTTCACTCCCCGGCAGGTGCAGGAAATCAGCCCGGCGGTAAGGGAATTCGTCATCGAACGGATCGAGCGGCTACGCGCGGCGGGCGGCGGCGACATCACCGCGGAGCTGTTCAAACCGCTGCCGACCATGGTCGTGGCGCACTATCTCGGTGTGCCCGAGGAGGATCGGACCGCCTTCGACGGCTGGAGCGAGGCGATCGTCGCGGCCTCGGCCACCGGCGCCGGCGGCGTCATGCAGGCGCAGGCCGCGGTCGGCGAGCTCATGCAGTACTTCACCGGACTGATCGAGAAGCGCCGTGCCGCACCGGGTGAGGACACCATCTCACATCTGGTGGCCTCCGGGCTGGGCGCGGACGGCGATGTCGGGGAGATCCTGCAGATCCTCGGTTTCGCCTTCACCATGATCACCGGCGGCAACGACACCACCACCGGAAATCTCGGCGGCGCGGTGCAACTGCTGGCCCAGTATCCCGAGCAGCGGCGGCGGCTGGTCGAGGACCCGGATCTGATTCCCGGCTCGGTGGACGAATTCCTGCGGCTCACCTCGCCGGTACAAGGACTGGCGCGCACCGCGACTCGCGATGTGGAACTCGACGGCGGCACCATTCCCGCGGGCCGTCGCGTCCTGCTGCTGTACGCGTCGGCCAATCGCGACGAGCGCGAATTCGGTCCCGACGCAGCCGAACTCGACATCACCCGCGCCCCGCGGAACATCATGACCTTCGGCAACGGCAACCACCACTGCCTCGGCGCGGCCGCGGCGCGCATGCAGGCGACCATCGCGCTGCGTGAGTTGCTCGCGCGCTGTCCGGAGTTCACCGTCGACATCGATAACGTGCGGTACACCGACGGCAGTTATGTGCGCTGGCCGGTCAGCGTGCCGTTCGCGGTCGGCGGTCCGGCCGCGTGAGTGAATTCGGCGCCGGAGACCAGCGGGGACGGGAGAGTTGTGAGCGATTGGCTGGGTGAGGCGCGCTCGTTGAGCGCCGCCGAACGGATCCTGGACGCCGCGGCGCGGTTGTTCGCCGAACGCGGGGTGGCGGCCACGCAGATGGGCGATATCGCCAAGGCCGCGGGATGTTCCCGGGCAACGCTGTACCGCTACTTCGACAGCCGGCAGGCGGTGCAACTGGCCTTCGTACATCGCGCGGCCCGGCACGTCGGGGCGCGGGTCGCCGAGGAGATCGCCGGGATCGCCGATCCGGGCGAGCGCGCGGTCGCGGGCGTGCTGGCCAGTCTGCGGGCGGTGCGCACCGATCCGCTGCTGATCGCCTGGTTCCGTCCGGGAGATGCCGGGCTGGCCATCGAAATCGCGCAGACTTCGCAGGTCATCGAGGCCATTGCCGGTTCGGTGACCGGCGCCGCGCCGGACCGGGACGCGACGCTGCTCGCCCGCTGGCTGACTCGCACGATCGTCTCGCTGCTGACCGTCCCGGGCCGGGACGAGGCCGAGGAGGCGCAGATGCTGCACCGCTTCATCGCGCCGCTGTTCAGCTCCGCGCACCGCTGATTCGCGGACGTCCGGGCGCACCCCGAACGCGGATCCGCACCCCGCGCGAGCCCGGTACGGGGTGCGTCTTCGTGCACCGGGTGCGGGTATCGGCAGAGGGTTGCGCGCGGGCTCGCGGATCGCGAGGGTGGAGTCCATGAATTCGCTCATCATGTCGGCGCGGGACCTCGAGTTCCTGCTGTACGAGTGGCTGGACACCGCGCGCCTGACCGAGCGCGAGTACTACCGGGAACACTCCCGCGAGACCTTCGATCAGGTCCTGGAACTGGCGCAGGAGCTGGCGACCAGATACTTCGCCCCGCACAACCGCGCGAACGATCTGCACGAGCCCACCTTCGACGGGGAGAAGGTGCACGTCCTGCCGGAGGTCGAGCGGGCGTTGAAGGCGTTCGCCGAAGCTGGAATGATCGGCGCGGCGATGAGTGAGCGCGTCGGCGGTATGCAGTTGCCGCACACCGTGTTCACCGCGTGCATGTCCTGGTTCTACGCCGCGAACGTCGCCACGACCAGCTATCCGATGCTCACCATGGGCAATGCGAATCTGCTCGCCGCGCACGCCTCGCCCGAGCAGATCGAGCGGTTCGTCACGCCGATGATCGAGGGCCGGTATTTCGGCACCATGGCGTTGTCCGAACCGCAGGCCGGCTCCAATCTGGCCGATATCACCACCCGCGCCGAACCACAGGAGGACGGCACGTACCGGCTGTTCGGCCGCAAGATGTGGATCTCGGGCGGCGATCACGATCTGTCGGAGAACATCGTCCACCTGGTGCTGGCCAGAATTCCGGGCGGGCCCGCGGGCACTCGCGGCATCTCCCTGTTCATCGTGCCCAAATTCCTTCCGGCAGAAGACGGTTCGGACACCCTGCGCAACGACGTGGTATTGGCCGGGATCAATCACAAGATGGGCTGGCGCGGCACGGTCAACACCGCGCCGGTCTTCGGCGACGGCGCGTTCACCCCGGGCGGACGGCCCGGCGCGGTGGGCTATCTCGTCGGAGCGCCGCATCGCGGGCTGGCCTATATGTTCCACATGATGAACGAGGCCCGGCTCGGCGTCGGACTCGCGGCGACCGCCCTGGGATACACCGGATATCTCAAGGCGCTGGATTACGCACGCAATCGCCCGCAGGGCCGCCCGACCGGCGCCAAAGGCGGCCCGCAGGCGCCGATCGTGGACCATCCCGATGTGCGCCGCATGCTGCTGGCCCAGAAGTCCTATGCCGAGGGCGCCCTGGCACTGCAGCTGTTCTGCGCCACCCTGATCGATGATCTACGAAGTGCCACAACCGATTCCGAACGCAACCGGGCGGAGGCGCTGCTGCGCGTGCTCACCCCGATCGCCAAGAGCTGGCCGAGCCAGTGGTGCCTGGCCGCCAACGATCTGGCGATCCAGGTGCACGGCGGCGCCGGCTACACCCGCGACTACGACGTGGAACAGCACTACCGGGACAACCGGCTCAATCCGATTCACGAAGGCACACACGGCATTCAGAGCCTGGATCTGCTCGGGCGCGCGGTCACCGCCGACAACGGGGCCGCGTTGTCGCTGCTGATGGACACCATCGCCGAAACCATCACCGCCGCCGGAGCCACCGGCGACGCCGAACTCGGCAATTTCGGCGACGATCTGGCGCTGGCCACCCAGCGCATCGCGACCAGCACCGCACTGCTGTGGAAGTCCGGTGATCCGCGAATCGCGCTGGCCAATTCGGCGGCCTACCTCGAGGCCTTCGGACATGTGGTGCTGGCCTGGATCTGGCTGGAACAGGCCGTCGCCGCGCACCAACATTCCGGCGTGTTCTACGAGGGCAAACGCGTCGCGGCACGCTATTTCTATCGTTGGGAACTTCCGCGCACCACACCGCTGTTCGATCTGCTCGACTCGCTCGACCGCACCACCCTGGACCTGGACCCCGCGGCGCTGTAGTCGCGCCGAGCACGTCGAGCAGGATCAGGTCGCATTCGTCCGGACGGAGGCAACGACGCCGACCGTACACCCAAGGGCTACACCCACCCGGTATAGGCGGATCCGATGGAACTTCTCAACCCGATCGACGCTCTCTTCCTCACGGCCGAATCACGTGAGCACCCCATGCACGTGGGCAGCCTGCAGATCTATCAACGGCCCGCCGAGCGGGGCGAGGATTTCGTACGCTCGCTCTACGCGGAACTGATGTCCGCCACGCCGGTGCGCCCGCGCTTCCGCCGGCAGCAGCGGCGCATCCTCGGCAGCTTCTCCAGCGTGGTCTGGGCGCACGGCGAGATCGATCTGGAGTATCACCTGCGCCGCTGCGCACTACCCCAGCCCGGCGGCACGGCCGAACTGCTCGACCTGGTCGAACATCTGCACGGCGCTTTGCTGGACCGGCACCGCCCGCTGTGGGAGGGCCGGATCATCGAGGGAATGGCACAGGATCGGCTGGCCCTCTACGTCAAGATGCATCACGCGCTCATCGATGGCGTCTCCGCGCAGCGGCTGTTGCAGCGCAGCCTCTCCGAGGACCCCTGCGCCACCCGGATCCGCGCGCCGTGGACGGTGAGCCACAGCGAGCCCGAACCAGACCCCGACGTCCCGGAGAGCCTGTGGCAGCAGGTGCGGCACGCGCTACCGCGCTTGGCCGGCGAGGTCGGTGGCGTGCGCAATGCGGTGCGCGCGCTGGCCGAGGGCAAACTGGCGTTGCCGTTGTCCGCACCCTCGACGATGTTCAACGTCCCGATCGGCGGCGCCCGCAGTATCGCCGTCGGATCGTGGCCGATGGAACGCATCCACGCCGTGCGCCGGGCCACCGGCACCACCGTCAACGACGTGGTCCTGGCGCTGTCCGCCGCAGCCCTGCGCGAATACCTGATGAAGCGAAATGCCTTGCCCGACAAGTCCCTCACCGCCATGGTTCCGGTGAATCTGCGCCGCGCGAGCGACACCGGACTCGAGGGCAACCTGGTAGCCGCGCTGCTGTGTGATCTCGGCACCGATATCGCGGATCCGGCGCAGCGGCTGGCCGCGATCAGTACATCGATGCGCGAGGCCAAGCGCGTCTTCACCGAGCTGCCGCGATTGCAGGCGCTGGCGCTGTCCGCACTGCTGATGTCCCCGGTCGGGCTGACGTTCCTCCCCGGCTTCCAGGCACTGCCCCGCGTGCCGTTCAACCTCGTCATCTCCAACGTGCCCGGCCCACGCGAACCCGCCTATCTGCAGGGCGCCCGGCTCGAACACAATTACCCGCTGTCCATCCCGTTCGACGGCCAGGCCATGAACATCACGGTCACTAGCACCGCGGACAGTTTCGACGTCGGCATCGTGGGTTGCCGCCGCTCGGTCCCCCAGCTGCCCACCCTCGTCGACCACCTGGACACCGCCCTCACCGAACTCGAACACGCGACCTGCTAGAAACTCGGACACCAGTGCGGAACACCGCATCGAACGAACATTCAGCGGTTCGGTTCGATCGAGATGCGTCGGCCGGGTCGGCTCGCAACCGACTCGATCCTGAACCGGGTGCGCGAAACGCTCGCAATGGTCACCCATCAGGCTCTACGACGTATTGCGTACGCTCACGGCAGCGCGTCTGGTGCGGCGTATCCGGCCGATGGGGTCGGTGGCTCCCCACGGCATCTGACGGCACGTGCGCACACGGCCGTTACGGGCACGATGGGTGACGCCGCGGGGGCCGCACAGTAGCCGCCGAACGCCGGACGCCACTATTGCAGGTATGGACTGGCCGGAACTGCGCGCACGATGCCGTCTCGAGGAGGATGCGGCGATTCTGGCGCTGAACAAACCCGCCGGAATCTCCGTGACCGGGGAACGCCACGATACCGATATCGTGCGGCTCGCCGAGGCGGATGGCGAAACGCTGTATCCGGTGCATCGCATCGACAAGGTGACCTCCGGGCTGGTGCTCCTGGCCAAGGATCTCGCCGCGCACGGCCAGCTGACCAGGCAGTTCAACAAACGCACGGCCGAGAAGTCCTATCTGGCCGTCACCGCGTCCACCGGACTGCCCGATCGCGGCGTCATCGATCTGCCGCTGAGTGTGGGCCGCAAGAACCGGGTTCGGATCGCGGCTCCGCGCGAGAGCATCGTGCGCACCGACAACGGTCCGGCAAGTGCCACCTGGTCCGTCGCGCAGCGAGATGTGCTGGCGGACAAGAACTATCCGTCCCGCACCGAATTCAGCACCGTGCTGCGCGGGGCGGGGCACACGGTGCTCGCCGTGCGCCCGATCACCGGCCGCCGCCACCAGATCCGGGTGCATCTGGCCTGGATCGGCCATCCGATCGCCGGTGATCCCCTGTTCGACCGATCCGGCGCCTACTCGCGCACCCACCTGCATTCGTGGCGGTTGGGCTTGGACGCGCCGTGGCGCGAACCCGCCGGCCTGGACCTCGTCGCCGCGCCGGGCCCGGACTTCTGGACCGCGGGCACGGTCCGGCTCACCGACGATCCGGACGCATTGCTCGCACAAGCGGCGGACGCGTGACCCGCCCGCCGGCCACAGAGACCGAATTGTCATGCATCTCCGCTATATTCGGTGGCGCGTCTCATGAAGACGCGACGGCAACCCGCAATCTAGCCTGATGAGGTGCTGTCCAGGCACGCTCGGGCGCAACGGCGCGATCTCACGAGAAGGCACCCGCCGATGATTTTGTTGGCTCAGCTCAGCGATACACATTTCGATCTGAAGGCCAGGAACGCCGAAAGAGTCGAACGGGTGCTGGCCTATCTGGCCACGCTGCCGCGACAACCCGATGCGATCCTGCTCACCGGCGACATCACCGATGCGGGCAAGCCCGAAGAGTACGAACAGGCGCTGGCCACCCTGCGGTCGACCACGATCCCGCTGTGGGTGCTGCCCGGAAACCACGACGACCGAGCCGCGCTGCGCCGGGTACTGCTCGGCGAGGCGGCCTCGGGCGAGCCGCTGGATCGGGCGATGCGCCTGGACGGTCTGACGGTGGCGTTGCTCGATTCCACGGTGCCCGGTACCGGGGGCGGCGAACTCGACGACGACACCTTCGCCTGGCTCACCGATCTGCTGCGTGCCACTCCACCCGGCGATGCGGTGCTGATCGCGCTGCATCATCCGACGATGCCGATGTACAGCACGGTCGTCGACCCCATCCGCTTGGCCAATCCGCAGTGGCTGGAGCAGATCGTCGCGGCGGATCACCGCATCCTCGGCGTGCTCACCGGCCACATGCACACCATGGGCACCACGCTGTTCGGAGGTAAACCGCTCGTCGTCGCCCCCAGCGTCGCCTCGACCATCGGCGGCGCCTGGGAGGTCGCCACCCCCGGCGAGGTCCCCATCGACTACGCCCCCGACCCGGCACTCCTGCTGCACGTCATCGACGACGGCCGCCTCACCACTTTGCTGCGCCCGGTCCCCATGGGCGGCCGGATAGCCGCCGTATAGCGAACCCGCCACGTCAAGACCTCATTCGCACCGCGCGAACTCACCGCTGCGAACCATCCGAGCCCCTCGCGCCGGAACGGGCAGCGTGCAGAACTCCGCATTCGTGACCGAGCGGCTGCCCCCGGTGCGTGCCTGCTCGCGGTAGTACGAGACGTGTGCGGCGACCACCTGGACGAGAGGCCGCCTCTCGTCTGTACTCACTTCCGGCGGTAAACGGCCGGTGCGACCGCATCCGGCGAGCGCACAACGGACCGATTACTTGCGCACCCGCTCGCGGCGGTACGAGGCCGGAGTGGTGCCGGTCCAGCGTTTGAAGGCGTAGATGAACGTGGAGGCCTCGGCGTAGCCGAGGCGGATGGCGACATCGCTGACCGACAGCGGCGTCGCGGTGAGCATTTCCTCGGCCAGGGTCCGGCGGACCTCGTCCAGGAGTGCCCGGTAACTGGTCCCCACCGCGTCCAGATGGCGGCGCAGGGTGCGAGTGCTCATATTGAGATCGCGGGCGACCGCATCGATTCCCAGGGGCGCCGCGTAGCCGTCCACGCCACCGCGCGGCACCAGACGCATTCGGACCTCGGCGGCGATGCCGGTGCGGGCGCGGCGGCGATGTACCAGCTCCCGGCACTGGGCCAGACACATCGCCCAGGTGTACTCGTTGGCCTGCGGCAGCGGCTGTTCCAGCACCGCGGGATCGAGGGCGAACAGATTCTGCGGCTGCCCGAAACGGGGTCGCACACCGATGATCTCGGCGAGGCGGCCGGCGTATTCCGGCTCCGGATAATCGAATTCGGCCCGCAGCAGCACCAGCGGGCGGCCCAGCAGATCGCTCATCACCTGATGCATGGCCAGCACATCGCGTTCCACCAGGAAGCGCCGCACGTCCGGGGGGACCAGCTCGTCGCGGATATCGGCAACGAATTGGCCCGGCTCCCAACGGGTTACCGGCAGGCAGAAGGTGAAGCTCAACTCCAGATAACGCAGCGCGAAGTCGATCGTCTCCCCCAGGGTCGGACTGCTGACGCACGCGAAGCCGAAGATGCCGAAGGTGGTGATGTGATAACGGCGCCCCACCTCGACGCCGAGCGCCGGACGTTCCGTGCCGAGCGCGCGCACCAGATTGCGGATGACCGCCAATTCGGTTCGCGCATCGATCTGCGCGTCCGGATCGGCGAGGGTGCGCTCGGTCAGGGCGGTGCCGCGCAGCATGGCCTCGGGGGGCACGCCATATTCGCGGGCGTAGCCGACCATGAGAGCCACGCTCGCCATCCCTCGCGGGAAATCCCAATCGCGAATCGCGGGATGCTGCTCCGTTGCCATACTCCGATTATGGCCGAATATCTCGATCACCAGCGCTCCCGCTCTTTAAAGTGGAGGCTACACCCGCAACTGTGAGGAGCGCCACAATGTCAGTGAGGAGACCATCGGTCATCATCATCGGCGCGGGATTCGGCGGCCTCGGCATGGCGATGGAGCTGCGCCGCAACGGATTCGAGGATTTCACCATCCTGGAGCGGGCCACCGAACCCGGTGGAGTCTGGCGGGAGAACACCTATCCGGGTGCGGCGTGCGATGTGCCCTCTCCGCTGTACTCGTACTCCTACGCACCCAAACCGGATTGGCCGCACCGCTATTCGGGCGCGGCCGACATCCTGAACTACCTGCGGGACCTCGCCGCCGAGCACGGCCTGCTCGAGCACATCCGATTCGGCGCGGACGTCACCGAGGCCGCATTCGACGGATCCACCGGAACCTGGAACGTGCGCACCGCCGATGGCGCGGAATACAACGCCGACGTGCTGATCTCCGCGGTCGGTCAACTCTCGCGGCCGCAACTGCCCGACATCGGGGGGCGCGACACCTTCCGAGGGCCGTCCTTCCATTCCGCGCAGTGGGATCACACGGTGGACCTGACCGGTAAACGCGTCGCCGTGATCGGCACGGGCGCGAGCGCCATCCAATTCGTCCCGGCGATCCAGCCGCGGGTCGCCCAGCTGACGGTCTTCCAGCGCACCGCGGCGTGGGTGGTGAGCCGCACCGACCGGGAGTACCGGCCGATTCACCACGCGATGTTCCGCCACATACCGGGATTGCGTCTGGCACAACGGCTCTGGGTGTGGTGTTTCCTGGAGTTCTTCGCCCTGGGATTGGCCGATCTGCCGTTCCTGCGACGCCTGGTGGCATCCCTGTGCCGCGCCGACCTGCACCGCGCGGTCGCCGATCCGGCCCTGCGCGCGAAACTCACCCCGGACTATCCGGTGCTGTGCAAACGGGTGCTGTTCTCCAACGACTACTACCCTGCCCTCGTCCAGCCCAACGTCGACGTGGTCACCACCGCGATCAGCGAGATCGTCCCCGAAGGAGTGCGCACGGCCGACGGCGTGGTGCACCCAGCCGACGTGATCGTCTACGGCACCGGTTTCAAGGGCAGCGAATTCCTCTGGCCGATGCGAATTCTCGGCCGCGACGGCCTGGATCTGGCCGAAGCCTGGGCCGACGGTGCCCGCGCCCACCTGGGCATGACGGTGCCGCACTTCCCGAACATGTTCCTGCTGTACGGCCCCAACACGAATCTGGGCATCGGCTCGATCGTGTACATGATCGAATGCCAGTCCCGCTACATCCGCCAGGCGCTGACCCACCTGACCAACCACCCCGGCCACACCCTCGAGGTCACCGAACAGGCCGCCCGCGACTTCGACGCCCGCACCCAGCGCCGGCTTCGCCGTACCCCCTGGTCCAGCTGTTCGAGCTGGTACCGCGACGCGAGCGGCCGCATCACCAACAACTGGCCCGGCACGGTCACCGCCTACCGCCTCCGCACCCGAACCCTGCACCCGGCCGACTACACCCTTACGCGCACGCCCTGATCCCCGGCCCGATCGACGCTCAACCGGCCGTCCCAGGCGTGGCGAGGCCGCCGCGCCTGGAATCGGACGTGCTGTACCTGCCTCCGGACGGTTGTGGCACGGGCGCACGCCCTGCGACCACTGCCCGCACTTGACGGCGGCTACCGGAACCGGCGCTCGAACCCCGGCCGGACGCTCATCCCCAGTCGTCCACAGGCGTACCCGGCTACACACAGCGGCCGCACAGGTTTCCCGCCGCTCGCACTCGGACAACGCTCAGGCGGGCCTGGCAGACTTGATCCGTGACCGCTCTTTCCACAGGCAGCGAACGGCCCCGGCTGGGGCGCGGGCCGTTGCGCCCGATCGAATTGGCCACCGGGGCGGTCCTGGCCGGCGTCACGGTCGGTTTGGTGACGGTCGGCACGGTGCTTCCGATCGCCACCGCGCTGATGCTGATCGCGGCGGTGCCGATGGGTCTGCTCGCGCATCGGCACCGGTTGCGCGCCCTGTTCACCGCGGGTGTGGCGGCGACGCTGGTCACCTTCGTGGTGGCGGGCATGTTGCCCGCGTTCACCACGGTGGCGATGGCGACCATCGGCGGGATCGTCGGCATCGTCAAACGTCGCGGCGGCGGTCTGCCCGCGGTCCTGGGCCTGTCGATCCTCGCCGGTCTGGCGTACTCGCTGTGCTCGGTCGGGACACTGCTGGTGTTCACCGCCGCGCGGCACCTGATGTTCGAGACCGTCCGCAACCTGTCCAAGGGCGTGCAGCGCCTCGCCGAACAACAGCCCCAGCTCGCACCGCTCGGCCGGGCGCTCGGATCGATCACCGACGAGGTGCTGCACTGGTGGTGGATCTATATCGGCGGCAGCATCCTCATCGGACTGGTGGCTTCCGCGCTGTTCTCCTGGTTCGCGCTGGGTTCGGTGCTGGACCGGCTGACCTGGCTGCCCGGCCGGGACCTGCTGGACGCGCCGCACGACGACCGCCCGATCGCGCCACTGCCGGTCACCCTGCGCGAGGCGTCGTTCCGCTATCCCGGGGCGCGCGCCGACGCGCTCACCGCGGTCTCGCTCACCGTGGACGTCGGGGAGTTCGTGGCCGTCGTCGGCCACAACGGTTCGGGTAAATCCACCCTGACCAGGCTGCTGGCCGGACAGCCGCCCAGCTCGGGCACCGTCGAACGTCCCGGCTCAGCGGGCCTCGGCCGGCTCGGCGGCACCGCGCTGGTGCTGCAGCGGCCGGAGAGCCAGACCCTGGGCGTGCAGGTCGCGGACGACGTGGTGTGGGGCCTGTCGCCGGAACTGGCCGGACAGGTCGACGTGGAGTCGCTGCTGGCCGAGGTCGGGCTCGGTGGGATGGGCAAGTCCGAGACCGCGACGCTGTCCGGCGGCCAGCAGCAGCGATTGGCCGTGGCCGCGGCACTGGCCCGCAGACCGGCACTGCTGATCGCCGACGAGGCCACCTCGATGATCGATCCCGAGGGGCGCCGCGATCTGGTCGCCCTGCTGGCCGAACTGCCCCGGCGGCACGGGATGGCGGTCGTCCTGGTCACCCACCACGAAGCCGATGCCGCGGCCGCGGACCGCGTGGTCCACCTGTCCGCCGGACGGCAGGTGGATCGGCTGCCCGCCTGGCCGCGACCCGCCCGCGACGAACGCCGCCGCCCGATGGGCGAGCCGATCCTGGAACTGCGCGACGTCCGCCACACCTACAATCGCGGAACTCCCTGGGCCGCAACGGCTCTGCACGGCGTCGACCTCACCGTGCGACGCGGTGAGGCACTGCTGATCGTGGGCGGCAACGGTTCCGGCAAATCGACCCTGGCCTGGATCATGGCCGGATTGGTCGAACCGACCCAGGGCCGTTGCGAACTGCGCGAGGGCCTCGCCACCCATCGGGTCTCGACCCGGATCGGCACGGTCGCGCTGGCCTTCCAACATTCCCGGCTACAGCTGCAGCGACAGACCGTGGCCGCCGAGATCGAGGATTGGGGCGGCAGCGGCACCGGTTCGGCCGCGGTCGGCCGGGCGCTGGACGCGGTCGGCCTGGATCGCGCACTGGCCTCACGCTCGATCGAGGAACTCTCCGGCGGTCAGGCCAAACGCGTGGTGCTCGCGGCGATCGTGGCCGGCCATCCGCAGGTGGTGGTGCTCGACGAACCACTGGCCGGACTCGACCCGCAGGGCCGCGCCGAAGTGGTGGAACTTCTTGCCCGGCTGCGGGATTCGGGCCTGACGCTGATCGTCATCTCGCACGACGTGGAGGATATGACGGGCGTCTGCGACCGCACCGTGCACCTGCGGCACGGTCTGATCCCCGAAACCGCCGCGCAGCCGACGACCGAACCTGTCGAGGCTCCCGGACTCGCGGCCCGCAGCCTGAGCAGGCTGACCCCGAAGCGGCCCGGCGCGACCGGAGGTAACCGATGAGAACCTTCCCCGCACAACGCATTACGTCCGACATTCCGGGAGCCCAGCGATGACCATGGTGTTGCTGCGCGAGGTCCCGGTCCAGAGTCCGGTGCACCGGCTGTGGGCCGGCACGAAGATGATCGCGGTCTTCCTGATCAGCCTGATCGTCCTGTTCGAGCCGTCCTGGCCGGTGCTCGGCCTGGTGGTGGCCTTCCTTATCGCCGTCGGCGCGGTGGCGCACCTGCCGCCGGGCACCCTGCCGCGACTGCCCTGGCAGTTCTGGGCGCTGCTGAGCATCGGCGCCTTCACCTCGCTGCCGGCCGGCTGGGCGGCGGTGCTGCACTACGCGCAGACGATGACGTTCGCGCTGCTGCTGGTGATCTCCTCCTTCCTGATCGCGTGGACCACGCCGATGGGCGAGATCGCCCCCGCACTGGCGAAACTCGGTGCGCCGCTACGCTTGCTGCGCATCCCGGTGGACGAGTGGGCCGTGGTGGTGGCGCTGACGTTGCGCGGACTTCCGCTGCTGCTCGACGAGATGCGCATCCTTCGAGCGGCGCGCAAACTCCGGCCGAACGACGGTTTGCTGCAACGCGCCACCGACAACGCGATGATGGACATCCTGACCGCCGCCATGGCGGTGTCCACGCGCCGCGCTGGCGAACTCGGCGAGGCGATCACCGCACGGGGCGGCACCGGGCAGCTCACCGCGTATCCGAGCGCGCCGGGGCGCCGCGACGCGATCGCACTGCTCGTCGTCATCGCGATATGCGTTGCGGCAGTGGCGATCAACCTCGCGCTGTAGAAAACATCCGGACCGATCGGTAGGAATCCTCCGATATGCGCGAAAGTCGCGGGGACGCAACCGACCCGGAGTCTCTTTCATCCCCCGGAATCATCCAATCCTGACCGTAACCTATGGGAATACCCAAAATTCACGGGCTTCAACCCAGAAAAATCTCTAAGATTGCCCGAACGTGCAGCGGTTGCCATCTCGCTGCACGGACCCGCGCGCAGCCCATCGAGTAGCGGAAGTCCACGCCCGCGCGCGCCTCATGTTTCCGACGACTCTGGTGAAGATTGGAACATCCAATGCTCCCGCGCAAGTTCATCGCTACCGTCGTGCCGGTGGCCATCGCCCTCGGCCTCGGGGCCGGTACCGTGCACGCCGACCCCGCCATGCCGGTTGTGCACTACGCCACCGAACTGGTGGGCAACACGGTTCGAACCACCCTCACCGGCGGCTCGTTCCGCCTGGCCACCGATCAGCGCACCGTCGACATCCGCGACACCGGCGGCAACACCGTCCTCACGCTGCCGCTGTCGATACGGCAGAACGGCACGGAATACCCACTGCCACACCGGATCAGCACCGATTCACGCGAACTGGATCTGACCGCGGTGAAAGATGTGGCCGCGGCCCGCCCGGCCAAGGCCCTCCCGGTCGCCTCGGTCACCGAGAATCAGCGTGCGCTGGAAGCCTTTTCGACCCAGTTCGGCGTCGCCACCGCGATCGGCGGTTTCATCGGGACGGCCCTGGGCGCGCTGATCGGGCTGACCGGGATCGTCAGCGGGCCCGGCGTGGTGGCGAGCGTACTGGCCGGAGCCGCGGTCGGCGGCATCATCGGCACGATCGTAGTGGGCGGTCCCGCACTGATCGTCGCCGGTCTCGATCTGGTCAACACCCTCGGCGCCGCGCCCGGCACCAGCAAATGGAATCAGTGACCTCCAGGTTCAGCGGATGGTGCAGCCCGGTCTGACGGGCCGCCCGGCGAAGCGGTCGGCGAGGAAATTCATACCGCCCAGGGCCTCTCCGGCCGCCGCGCCGTTGTGTGTGGGGAACGGCGAATGGATCGCGGTCAAGGTCGCGCCCTTCGCGCAGTATCGCTCGACCAGGGAGCTGAACCCGGCCACGGGAATCACGTCGTCGGAGTTGCTGTGATACATGTACAACGGACTGTCCGGCGCGTCGACGCCCAGTTCGTTCGCCGCGGCGACACCGCGAAATTCCTTGCTGTCCAGAAGATTCGGGGCAGCGGAATAATCATCGACACGGGCGTTGACGTATTGCGGCACCAGTTCGGATCCGCAGGCGGTGGCGTTCGCGGCCAGCAACGCCCGCCCGCGATCGTTGAGCATGCCCGGCAGCCCCGATTCCGGGTGATTGCGGGTGAGCGCCAGGACGATCAGCAACGCCAGTCCGGCCTGGATTCCGCCGTCCACGCGCCGGGCGATCGCGGGGATGTCGGCCGGAACACCGCCGGTGCTGATTCCCGCGAAGCGCACCTGCGGCGCGTAACTCGCGCGTAACTGCGCCGCCCACAGCGTGGCGAACGCGCCACCCGAATATCCCCACGCCCCAACGGGGCTCGTCGCACGAACCCCGCCGGGTGCGAAGTTCAGCGCCGCCCGCACGCCGTCCAGGACGGCCCGGCCCGCCCCCGGCCCGTCCATGAAGCGCGAGTACGGGCCCTCGTAATCGCTGATCACCAACCCCCATCCGCGCAACAGGGCGGCGGTCATGAACGGCACGTCCAGCAGGGTGTTCACCACACCCGGATCGTGCCCGCCGGAGAACGCGAACGACGGCGAGCACCGGGTGCCGAGGCTGTCCTCGGGTACCTGATAACTCAGCAGCGGCCGCGGGCCCTTGTCCCACGACGTGGTCGGCACCACCACCGTGGCCACGTCCAGCATCGGGCGGTTCACCGAATCCGTTGTGCGGTACCGCAACTGCCAGGCCGAGACGGGAAGGGGCAAGCCGAACACGTCGATCGGGCGCATCCCGAGCACCGCACCGTCGGGATGCGCGGCCAGATCCGCGGGTGCGGCGTAGAACGGATCGGCATCCGGAGTCAGCACCTCGCCGCGGGCCACCTGCGCCGACAGCAGGCCCAGCAGCATGGCGATCGCCATGGTCAGCACCATGCCCGCCCGTCGAGGCGAGGCGTGCGCACCCGCCAGCCGGCCGAATCCCATCCGCAACCTCCCACGTCGCCACACGAGGCGCCGCGGGCACCGATCACCCCGACCGCACCTCACCACCGACTGTGCACGGTATCGGTCCCGAATACCCAGGTCAACGATGTCCGCGGCCGGTCGGGCAACCTTTCCCCCGACACACCCGAGGCCCGGTACTGTGGGTCGAAACCGCGTGCGACAAAAGGAGAGTTCGTGCGACACGGCAATGGGCTCGACATTCCGGACGGACTCGCCGACGTCTGCAGCCCGCACCGGATGGCGCTGATCGTCTACGACATGCAGGTGGGCGTGCTGTCCCAGCTCGAGCATGCCGATGCGATCGTCGCGCGGGTGGTGCGAGTGGTCCGGGCCGCACGGGAGGGCGGGTATCCCATCGTCTTCCTGCGGCACATGTTCCTGCCACCGCGCCTGAGCGGCGTGTTCGCCCTCCGTATGGCGATGACGTGGCAGGGCGTCGATTCGGTCGAGGACCTGCGACCGATACTGCTGCGCGACACGCCGGGCTTCGAACTGGTGCCCGAGTTGCGTCCCGGGCCGGACGAAATCGTGTTCGACAAAACCACCATGTCCGCATTCGAGGGAACGCCACTGGCCGCGACGCTGCGCGACCTGGGCATCGTCTCCTATGCCATCGCGGGTGTCGCATTGGAGATCGGGATCGCGCCCACCGTCACACACTCCACCGATCTTGGCTTCGTCCCGGTCGTCATCGGTGATGCCTGCGGTGGCCGAGACGAAGCGGCCATGGGCCGGGCGCTGGACGATTTTGCCTTCCAGGGCAACGCGATCGTTACCGATGTGGACATCATCGTCCCGCTACTGGCCGGGAAGATCTGATCAGGTATCGGATCCGAGCCACCCCGGGTGCCAGAGGCGGCCGGATTCGGTCCAGTTCATGTAGCGCACGGTGCCGGTGAGTTTCGGGGTCACCCAGACCGCGTCCTGGCGTTCGGCCGGCGTGAGATCGTTGTCGAACGGGCTGGTCTTGCGTTGCAGCCCGTGCATACGGGCGGCCAGATTCGCCATTTCCCGTTCGTCGAATCCGGTACCGACCCGACCGGCGTAGATCAGCGCGCCCTCGTGCCGCACCCCCACCAGCAGGGAGGCGAACGGACGCGCGGCACTGCGCCGCCACCCGCCGATGACCACCTGCTGGGTGCGCCAGTTTCGGGTCTTGACCCAGGATTGTCCGCGATGTCCCGGCAGGTAGACCGAGTCCCGCCGTTTCGCGACCACACCCTCCAACCCGTGTTCGCGGCTGTAGTCCAATGCCTGTGCGCCGGACCCTTCCAGTGGCGGCGGTACCCGCAGGGCGGGCGAGCGGGCGGCCAACGCCTCCAGCACCCGGCGGCGATCCGAAAAGCGTTTGCGGACAAGGGATGTACCGTCCAGATACAACACGTCGAAGGCGACGAATTCGGCGCGCACCGAATCCGCTTGCAAGAGGGCGAGGTTCGACGTGCCGTCGGCATCGAAGACGACCGCCTCTCCGTCGAGCACCACCCGATGTTCGGCGAGATCCTCGGCCAGCGCGGCCAGGCGTGGATAGCGTTCGGTCACAACGTTTCCGGCTCGGCTCCGGGCGGTGACCACGCCGTCCTCGATCTCGACGATCAATCGGAAGCCGTCCCATTTGGTCTCGAACGCCCAGTCCCGCGCGTCCAGGGTGGCCACGTCGCCGGGAGTGGCCAGCATCGGACTCAGATCGTGCGGCATCTCGGCGGCACGACGCCCGCTGTCACTCGGAAGACTCTCCCCCGCAGCAGCTTCCGACTTCATCAGATGCATGAGCCACTGATCGCCCTTGGTCCGGATCAGTGCGTAGCGTCCGTTCAGGCGGCTGCCGCGCAAGCGCACGATCACCTCGTCCTCGCGCCACTTCTCGGTCTCGTAGGTGCCCGAATCCCAGATCGTCATCTCGCCCGCGCCATACTCCCCCTTGGGAATCGAGCCGTGAAACTCGAGGTACTCCAGCGGATGATCCTCGGTCCGCACGGCGAGCCGATTCTGCGTACTCGATGTCGGCGGCCCCTTCGGCACCGCCCAGGACGCGAGGACGCCCTCGCGCTCGAGTCGCACATCCCAGTGCAGGCGGCGGGCGTGATGTTCCTGTACGACGAAGCGATCGCCCGAGCCCGGCGTAGGCGGTTGCAGCGGAACGGGTTCGGGAGTCCGGTCGGGATCACGCATCGAGCGGTAGGTGCGCAGCGGGTCCGGCGTGCCGGCCGCGTGCGCCGAATCCAGGCCTGCCAGCAGATCGCCCTGCTCACGCCAGCGAGTCAGCACCTCCTCGAAGCTCAAGTGCCGCAAGTTCTCCCGGTCTTCGATCTCGTCCCAGGCGCGCGGCGCGGCGACCATGGGCGAGGTGCGCCCGCGCAGCGAGTAGGGGGCGATGGTGGTCTTGGACGGATTGTTCTGACTCCAATCCAGGAAGACCTTGCCGGTCCGGGCCGCCTTGGCCATCGTCGCGGTCACCAGATCCGGATACAGCTTCTCCAGGCCCACCGCGACCTGCTTGGCGACGGTCGAGGCCCCGGAGGCATCGAGCATGTGCGCCAGCGGCACGTAGACGTGAATTCCCTTACTTCCGCTGGTCACGGGGTAGGCATCCAGTCCGGCATCGCGGACCGTATCGCGGATCCGTATCGCGACCAGCGCGCATTCGGCCAGCCCCACCCCCGGGCCGGGATCCAGATCGAAGACCAGCCGGGTGATCGGCCCTCGTCGCTCGTCGTCGAAAATCCATTGCGGCACATGGATTTCCAACGCTGCCTGCTGCCCGAGCCAGGCCAGTCCCGCGACCGAGTCGATCACGGGATACACCACCCGGCGATTCGAGTGCTCCTGCGCCCGGCGGTCGAGCCACCTCGGCGCGTGCGCGGCGAGGTTCTTCTCGAAGAAGGCGGGTTCGGTCACGCCGTTGGGCCAGCGTTTGCGGGTCACCGCCCGGTCCGCGATATGTGGCAGCAGCGCGGGGGCGATCCCGGTGAAATAGTCGATGACCTGGCCTTTGGTGGTTCCGGTCGACGGATACAGCACCTTGTCGAGGTTGCTCAGCTCAACCTCGATACCCCCGAAATCCCGGCGGGTGGCCATGATCGAAGTTTACGGGCCGATAACTGCGGATCGGCTTCGCACACACCGGCCCGCGGACGGACGGGCGGTGCGAACCACCGGCACAGCACATCCCGTCCGACGACGGACCACCGGAAATCAGCTCTTGCCGGGCTCGGTCTCGCTCGGCGGCGCGGCCTCGGGAGCGGATTCGGTATCCGCGGCCGCCTCCGACTCGGCCGGGGGCGTGGGCTCGGCGACCACATCCGCCGGCGGCTTCACTGCGGGTGCGGCCTCGGCCGGCGGTGTGGGAGCTGGTGCGGCCTCGGCCGGCGGCGTGGGAGCGGCCTCGGCCTGGGCCGCGGGAGCCGCTTCGGCTGCGGGCTCGGAGGCGGCCGATCCGGGCTGCTCGGGGATGGCGTTCTTCAGCGCCGCGGCGCCCTTGCCGATTTGATCGGAGTACTTACCGTGGGTCTTCTCATCGATGAACCCACCGGCCTTGTCCACGGCCGCTTGAATCTTGTCGGCGTTCTCGGCGGCAACCTCCTTCCCCTTGCCGACCAAGCCCTTGAGTGTATCCATCAGACTCATGCGTCCCGCTCCTTCACCCGTCGGATCTATCGCTGGTCAGACCACATCTTCCCACCAGTGAACCTGCGGTGATAGCGCATTGGCATCGATACGTTGACCCGGCAACGGAACCGATACCGGAGTTCCAGCCGCACGGGCCGAGGCGACCAGCCGCCGCACCGGCTCCGACCAGCCATGGAATGCCAGATTGAAGGTCGCCCAGTGAATCGGGACGATCAGGCCGTGACCGGAATTCCCGCGGCACACGTCGGCGTGTGCGCGCACCGCCTCCTCCGGATTCATATGCACATCGGGCCAGTGCACGTCGTACGCGCCGATCGGCAACAGCGTCAGATCGAACGGGCCCAGGCTCTCGCCGATCTCCGCGAATGCCTTGGTGTAACCGGTATCTCCGCCGAAATAGGCGCGCCGGGTGGGTCCGGCGATCGCCCACGAGGCCCACAACGTCGTATTGCGCACCAGCCCGCGGCCGGAGAAGTGCCGCGCCTCGGTGCAGGTGATCGCGAGTTCACCCGGCTGCCCGCCGCCAACCGGTTCGGACAGGGAAAATGAAGCGTTCCAATCCAATTCGACGACGCGGTGCTCGGGAACACCCCACATGCGCAGATGCGCGCCGATGCCGATCGGCACCACGAACGGCGCATCCTGGGCCGCGATCAGCGCGCTGACCGTATCGCGGTCCAGGTGGTCGTAGTGGTCGTGCGAGATGACGATCGCGTCCAGTGGCGGCAGCTCCGACAGCGGCACCGGCACCGGATGCATGCGGGTCGGCCCGACGATCGCGGACGGCGAAACCCGTTCGCTCCACACCGGATCGGTGAGCACCCGATACCCGTCGACCTCGACCAGCGTCGAGGCGTGCCCGTACCAGGTGACCGCCAGAGCGCCGGCCTGTTCGGGGACATCCGGTGTGACCAGCGGGATCCGGCCCGGCGGACGTCCGACACCGCGCCGGGTCAGAGCCGAGAACAGTAGCGACACACCGGATCCCGGGGCCATCTGCGAACTGGGTTCGGTGTTGTAGAACTGCCGGTTGCGATAGCGCGCGGACCGCGCGGCCACCGGCGCGATGGCCGATACCGAAGCGCCCATCGCCCCGGGCATCTCCCAGACCGCCCGCGCGACCCAGCTCAGTCCGACCGCACCGGCCAGGCCCAGCACGGTTCGGCGCACGATCGTGGTGATGCTCATCAGCGCCCCTCGAATTTCGCCGGGCGCTTCTCCTGCCGAGCCAGCCGCGCCTCCTGCGCGTCCGCGCTGGTCCACGCGGCCTCGAGCGCGTCGCGCTGGGCCGGTGACTGCGGATCGCGGGTGCCGTCGTCGTTGAGCGCCAGCTTCAGGTGCCGCAGCGACAGCGGTGCCAGCTCCGCGATCGACTTGGCCCACCCCTGCGCGTCGGCCACTGTGCCGATCCGGTTCGCGAAGCCGAAAGTATATGCGTCGGAGGCAGATACGGTGTCCAGACCGAGCAGGATGCTGCGCGCGGGGCCGCCGCCGATTATCGAGGCCAACCGTCGCACGGTCCAACGGTCAACGGAGACACCGATTTTCGCGGCCGGGATACCGATATAGGCGTCGGGCGCCATCACCCGCAGATCCGCGGCCAGCGACAGCTGGACACCGCCGCCGAGCGCCGGGCCGTTCAGCGCGGCGATGACCGGAACCGGGACGGATTCGATCGTGGACAGCATGTCCATCAGGGCATCGAGGAAGGTCTGCGAGTACACCCCGTTGAGATCCGCGCCCGCACTGAAGACCGTGCCCTGCCCGGTCAGCACGATGACCCGGGCATCCGCAGCGGCGGTGACCACGGCCTCTCGCAGCAGCCCGACCAATTCCTCGTTGAGCGCGTTACGGCGCTCCGGACGCTGTAATTCGATGGTGACCACGTCACCATCGCGGCTCACTGCGAGCAAGGGGCCTCCCCGGTTCGTACGGTGATGGACTGGACGCATCGTCTCGCCTCGGACAACCTTCACTGTATGCGGTGCGCGGTCGCCCGGCCGCACCCGACGTACTTGGCGGTACTGTGGCGGCCGTGACCGCACCCGATGTCGATATCCTGGTGATCGGCGCCGGACAGGCCGGCCTGTCCGCCGGATATCACCTCCGGCGCCTCGGATTGCGTCCCGAACAGGACTTTCTGATCGTCGATCACGCACCGGGCGCCGGCGGAGCCTGGCAGTTCCGCTGGCCCTCGCTCACGCTCACCACCGTGAACGGCGTACACGACCTCCCAGGAATGGCCTTCGCCGAGGTGCTGGGGCCCGGTTCCGAGCACGCCCAGGCCGCCACCGCCGTTCCCGAGTACTACGCCCGCTACGAACAGCGCTTCGACCTGCGAGTGCACCGCCCCACCACCGTGCGCGTGGTGTGCGACCGCGCCACCCCCAGCACCTGCCCCGCCGAATCCGTCGACGGCCTCCTGCACGCCGAGACCGTTCCGGGCGCATCCGGCGGTGCGGCGGCCCGTTCCGGCGAGGCGGCCGACGCGGCCGGCCACACATCGCCCGATGCGACCGATCCTGCTGAATTCGACAGTGCGACAGCATATTCCGGTGCGACTGCGACTGGGACACGTCGCGAGGCGGCAGCACCGTCCGATGGGCAATCCAGTACTGCTGCCGAAACCGCCCGAACGGCAACGGTTTCCGATGTTCCGGAAGCGGGCACACTGCGGGTGCGCGGGCTGATCAATGCGACGGGAACATGGGAGAAGCCCTTCATCCCCTACTATCCGGGCGCCGAGACGTTCGCCGGACGACAACTGCACGCCCACGACTATCGCAGCGCCGAGGAGTTCGCCGGGCGGCACGTGGTGGTCGTCGGCGCCGGAATCTCGGCGGTGCAGCTGCTCGACGAGATATCGCAGGTGACCACGACGACCTGGACGTCGCGGACCGAACCACGCTGGCGCACCGAAGAATTCACCTGCGAGGCAGGCCGGCGCGCGGTGGCGATGGTCGAGGACCGGGTGCGGCGCGGGTTGCCGCCGCGCTCTGTGGTCTCGGTGACCGGGCTACCGGTCGACGACCGGATTCGTGCCGCACGCGCGCGCGGCGTCATGCAGTGGCATCCGATGTTCAGCCGGATCGAACCGGGTGGCGTGCGCTGGGCGGACGGCTCCTTCCAGACCGCCGAGGTGATCCTGTGGGCCACCGGATTCCGCAGCGCGCTCGATCATCTCGCGCCGCTGCGGTTGCGCGGGCCCGGCGGCGGCATCACCATGACCGGACGGCTGGCCACGCAGGTCGCCGCCGACCCGCGCATCCACCTGCTCGGCTACGGACCGTCGGCCAGCACCATCGGCGCGAATCGCGCGGGCCGCGCCGCGGCGGTGGAACTCACCGAATACCTCGGTCTGCGCCGGCCGTAGCGGACGGACCGTGCGGATCAGGCCTCCAGGCCGACGTTGAAGTCGGCCGGGTCCGGACCGAGACGAGAACCGGTGTCCAGCGCGGAGATGAGCTGCATCTGCTCGGGGCTCAGCTCGAAGGAGAACACGTCGAAATTCTCCGCGATCCGGGACGGCGTCACCGACTTGGGAATCACCACATTGCCCAGTTGCAGATGCCAGCGGATGATCACCTGAGCGGGGGTGCGGCCGAGTTCCCCGGCGATCGTGGCGATCGTCGGATCCTTCAGTTCCGAGCCCTGTCCGAGCGGGGCCCACGCCTCGGTCGCGATGCCGTGTTCGGCGTGGAAGGCACGCAGTTCCCGCTGTGCCAGGCTGGGGTGCAATTCGATCTGGTTCAGTACCGGGGCCTCCCCGGTTTCGCCGATCAGCCGCTCCAAGTTCTCGCGAGTGAAATTGGACACACCGATCGATCCGACCCGCCCCTGCGACTTGATCTCCTGCATCGCCCGGAACGTGTCCACGAACCGATCGGCGGCGGGCACCGGCCAGTGGATGAGGTACAGATCCAGATAATCCATGTCCAGCTCGGCCATGGTTGCGTCGAAGGCACGCAGCGTGGAGTCGTAACCTTGCTCGGAATTCCACACCTTGCTGGTGATGTAGACCTCGTCGCGGTCCAGGCCGGATTTGCGCACCGCCTGGCCCACACCGGCCTCGTTGGCGTACACGGCCGCCGTGTCGATGCTGCGATACCCGGTCTCGAGCGCGGTGCCGACCGCCGCCGCTGCCTCCTCCGGGGGAACCTGGAAGACACCGAAACCCAACCTCGGTATCACGGACCCGTCGTTCAGGACGCTCGAGGGGACGGCACTGGTCTCGCTGCGATAGGTCACAATTCGACGGTAGAAGCGGTTCGTCCAACCGTCAACGAACGCTCCCGAGCGTGTTGGTCCGCCATCGGTCACTCATCGCAAGCCCAAGCGGCGATATCGCCGCTGCCGAGCGAGCACGAGTTCGTCCGCCGATCGACCGCCCAACCAGGTCAACTCCGCGGCGATCGCGCTCACCATACGGCGGGCGAAATCGACCGGTTCGTCCGCGGCGTCCGGATTCTCGGGCACGATGCGATCCACCACCCCGTCGGCCAGCAGGTCGGACGCGCGGATGCGTTGCGCGTCGGCGAGGCCGGGCGCGTGCTCGGTATCGCGGAAGACGATGGCGCTGGCGCCTTCCGGCGGCAGCGGCGCGAGCCAGGCGTGCGTCGCGGCGAGTACCCGGTCGGCCGGGAGCAGGGCCAGCGCGCCGCCGCCACTGCCCTGTCCGAGCAACACCGACACCGTGGGGGTGCCGAGCGTGATGAGATCGGCCAGGCAGCGGGCGATTTCGGGGGCGAGCCCGCGTTCCTCGGCCTCGCGCGAGAGCGCCGCACCGGCGGTGTCGATCACCAGGACCAGCGGCAGGCGCAGTTCCGCGGCCAACTGCATGCTGCGCCGCGCCTCCCGCAAAGCGGCCGGGCCCATGGTGTTCTCGTCGGTCTGCCCCGCGCGATCGTGACCGAATATCACGCACGACCGACCACGCAGGCGGGCCAGGGCGAGAACCACGGTCCGGTCCGATTCGCCTTGACCGGTGCCGCTCAATGGAACTCGGTCCGTCACGTGGCGCAACAGGTCGCGTATTCCGGGACGGCTCGGACGGCGGGAGATCAGTACCGAATCCCAGGCCGCTCGGATCGAAGCCGAACTCGGTTGTCCGGCAGCCTGTTTCGTCTCATCCGTCCCGGCGGGTTCGGCAGCCGGCGACCCGGCCGGCTCGCTCGATTCCGAAATCCCCTGTGGCCGAGAGTTGTCCACAACGTTCAACAACCGATGCATGATCCGCCGGAACACCCGGGCGGGCACCACGCCGTCGATCACCCCGCTGCGATACAGATTCTCGGCGGTCTGCACGCCAGCGGGAAACTGCCGCCCGTACAGCGCCCGATACACCCTGGGCCCGAGGAAGCCGATCAGCGCGCCCGGCTCCGCGAACGTCATGTGCCCCAACGAACCCCAGGATGCGAACACTCCGCCCATCGTCGGATCGCGCAGGTACACCAGGTACGGATATCCGGCCGCCTTGTGCATCGTCGCGGCCCCGGCGACCTTGACCATCTGCACGAAAGCGACTGTGCCCTCTTGCATCCGGGTCCCGCCCGAGGTCGGCGAGGCCAGCAGGGGCAGCCCGAGTCCGGTCGCCCGCTCCACCGCCAGCACGATCCGCTCGGCCGCCGCCACCCCGATCGAACCCGCGAGAAACCCGAATTCACAAGCGATCACGGCGATCCGCCGTCCCCGCAACCGGCCCTCGCCGGTCACCACCGACTCGTCCACCCCCGCGCGTTCGGCGGCCAGGCGCAAGTCCTCGCGATACTCCGGCCCCGCGGCCACCTCCACCGGCGGCCGATCCCAGCTCACGAACGAATCCTGATCGAGCAACTCCGCCAAGAACTCTCGCGCTGACTGAATCTTCGGCCTCCGCTCCGCTCGTCGGGCCGGGGCCCGGTCAACCCCGTTGAAGATATGTTCGCGGAGGCGTGGGTGGTCCGCCACACGGCATTCGTGACGGTGAGAGCTAATGGAGGGCAGCCCTCATCGAGTCACGGACAGTCGCACCCTTGCCCGGGATGCGCGACACATCCGACCCACTCGGATCGGACGATCGTGCGCATCCCCGGCAAGGGTGCGACTGGGATCACTCCGTAGCGCCGGAACACGCCGCGGAGCGCCGGGCGGCCCTTCGCCGGCCGACAGGGCTCGCGACCCTGGATCGCCGGGCCGCTCAGTAGCCCTGTACGACCTTGCGCAGCGCGTACTCGGTGACCGAGACCAGCGCCTGCTTGACCGGCTCGCGCCGACGCGCGTCGATCGACATGATCGGCACGTCCGCCGGGACCGCCAGCGCCTGCCGGATGTCCTCGGTCGGATACCTGGGCGCATCGTCGAATTCGTTGATGGCTACCAGGAACGGCAGGCTCCGCGCCTCGAAGTAATCGACGGCGGCGAAACTGTCCTCCAGCCGGCGGGTGTCGACCAGGACCACGGCGCCGATGGCGCCGCGGATCAGGTCGTCCCACATGAACCAGAAGCGGTACTGCCCCGGTGTACCGAACAGGTAGAGCACGAGGTCGTCGGCGAGGCTGATCCTGCCGAAGTCCATCGCCACCGTGGTGGTGTTCTTGGTCGGCACGGCGGCCAGGCTGTCGACCCCGACACTGGCATTGGTGACCAATGCCTCGGTGCGCAGCGGAACGATCTCCGAAACCGCACCGACCAGGGTCGTCTTGCCCACACCGAAACCGCCCGCGACCACGATCTTCGCCGAGGTAGGTTTACTGGTGCGGGTATCGACCTGGGCCGTCGAATCAAATACGCCGGAGTCCACTAAGAACCCTTTCGATCAGCTCGCGACGTTCATCGTCGCTCGAGTCGTCCTTCAATGTCGCCGAGACTCGTACATGTCCGGCCTCGATGAGATCGGCAACGAGAACGCGTGCCACCCCGATCGGGATACCCAGCCGGGCAGCCAGTTCGGCAACCGATGGCGACTCCCTGCACAACTCCACAATTGACGTCTCGATATTGGTGAGTTCGAACTGCCGCTCGAAGGCGACCGCTTGCGCTGCGACGAGGGCCTCCAACGCCAACTCGACCGTCGGCCGCGTACGGCCGGCGGTCAGTGAGTATGGGCGTACGAGGCTCGGCTCGGCGCTCCCCACGCGCTGGTTGTCTATGTCCATCCCACCATCAGGAACCCATCGTGACGCGAGGCGTCGCCTGAACCGTCTGGCCCACCCGCTCGACCAACAACGCCATCTCGTAGCCGACCTGGCCGATGTCGCACGACGTGTTGGTCAGCACGGCCAGATAGGACCCGTCGCCGACGGCCATCAGCAATAGGTAGCCGTGTTCCATCTCGACCACCGACTGCAGAACGGTGCCGCCCTCGAACAGGTTCGACACACCCACCGAGAGGCTGGCCAGCCCGGCAGTCACTGCGGATAGCTGTTCGGCACGGTCCACGGGCAACTGGGCGCTCGCGGCCATCAACAGACCGTCCGCCGAAACCAGCACGGCATGAGCGACGCCAGGAACCTCGTTGGCGAAGTTCGAAACCAGCCAGTCCAGCTGACGGTTCGTACCACCTAGATCGGGGTTCATCGGTCTCCTTTATCTCCGGTAAGGTTCATTGCCTTCATTGCGCGGCCATCCCGGACGCCCTGCTGGTGACGACTCAGACTTGACCTGATGGACTCGGGGTCACGGCTACTCGGTACCCGGTCGACCTTGCCACCGACACCGCCGGGAACGAGCCGGTTACCCGGATCGCGCTGCGGCAGTCCGGATGCGGTGCGCTTGTCCGACGGCGCCTCGACCGCCCGGCGGGCGGCCTCCCAGCCTTCGTCGCCCGGCGACTCGAAGGCGGCAGCCACCTGCGAACGATCCGAATTCGGATCCGCCAGCCAGGCCGACATCATCTCCGCGAAGATCGGACTGTCGGCCATCGACGAGCGAGTGTCCTCGGTGGGCTGCAACCGCGTCTGGAAGAACGCGGCCGTCTTCTGCGGGTTGGACTTGAAACTGTGGCGACCGCGTTCGCGGCCCTCGCCCAGGTCCTCCCCCTTGTCTGTGTTCTCGGCCGACCGATCCGCGGGCGGCAGGCTCAGGCCGGGCGTCGGCAGCGGACGCGGCGGCAGTTCGGCACCGGGCTTGCGCTGCGGCAGACCGGTTATACCCGAATCCCGCTGCGGTATCCCAATTTCCGCCGAATCCCGTTGCGGCAATCCGGGCGAAGCCGGGCTGCGCCGCGGCAGACCGGTTCCGGCGGAATCGCGTTGCGGCAGATCGCCGGTCAGCGGGTCATCGCGCTTGGGCAGATCCCCGGTGAGCGGATCGCGCTTCGACAGACCGCCGGCCGTGTTCTCCCGCTGCGGCAGACCGGGGCTCTCGCGCTTGGGCAGGCCGTTGCCCTCCCGTTGCGGCAGACCGTTGCCGGTGTTCTCCCGTTGCGGCAGACCGTTGCTCGCGGCATCCCGCTGCGGCAGACCACCCGGCCCGCGCTGCGGCAGACCGTTCGCACCCGGCTGACGTCGCGGCAGACCGTTGGCACCCGGCTCACGTTGCGGCAGACCGCCTTCGCGCGGCGGCAGACCACCGGCGGACGAATCCCGCTGCGGCAGGGCGTTGCTCGCGGCATCGCGCTGCGGGAGATCCCCGGTCAGCGGATCGCGCTTCGGCAGGCCGGTGCCCGGCGTATCCCGCTGCGGCACGGCCGAATCGCGCTGCGGCAGACCATTGCCCGCCGTATCACGCTGGGGCAGTCCGCCCTTCGCGGCATCCCGCTGAGGCAGACCGTTCGGTCCGCGTTGCGGCAGGCCGTTACCCGCGGTATCGCGCTGCGGCGGGCCATCGCCCCGTTGCGGCAGACCGCTGGGTCCGCGCTGGGGCAGGCCGTTGGCACCGGGCTCGCGCCGAGGTAGACCACCGGGACCCGGCTGCCGGTTGGCGGCCGGACGCTCCGGCAGACCGCCGGGGCCCTGCGGTGGCGTCGGACCGCCCGGCGCATCCGGACCCGCCGGACCTCCGCGACGCGGCAGACCCGCAGCTCCCATACCGCGCTGCGGCAGGCCGCCGGGGCCACCGGCCGCGCGCGGCGGCACACCGCCCGCACCGGGTTCACGCTGTGGCGCACCGTTGTCACCGCGCTGACGCTGCGGCAGACCGCCGGTGCGCGGTTGGCCCGCGGCGCCGGGCTGACGCTTGAGCATGTTCGCGGCCAGGTTGGCCTGCGGCTGCGCGAGTCCGCCACCGGTATTCGGGCGCTGCGGCAGATTCGCGCCGGGCTGCGCACCCGGCATCTGCGGACCGTTGGCGCCGGGCTCGCGCTGCGGCAGACCCGGACCGCCGTCGACGGTGCTGCGCCGCAGGGTCGGGCCATCCGCGCCGGGCTGACGCTGCGGCAGTCCCCCGGGCGTCGCACTGCCCGGCTGACGCTGCGGCAGCCCGCTCGGCGCCGCGCCTCCCGGCTGACGCAGCGGCAGGCCGCCGTTCGGCGCGGGCGGGGTGGACCCGATCACGCCCTGGGCCGATACGGCGTCCTCGACATCCTCGGATTCGGTCGGGATCGCCCCGCTGACACCGGGGTCCACGGTCACCATCATGTTGCCGCTCGGCGTACGGGTGACCGCACGCGTCTGCATGGTGGCCGACGGAGTGGTCGACTGCGGCTGCACCGGAATCGGCTGCGACGGCGTGGGCACCTGCGGGGTGGCCTGCGTCGGCACGGCGAGCGTGCCGCCGACCGGCGCGACGATGATCGGCTTGGGCAGATGCACCGTGACCGTGACGCCCGGATCCCGGGCGGTGTCGAAGGTGGGCCGCAGCCGCACCGTCAGACCGTGCCGCTCGGCGAGCCGGCCGACCACGAACAGACCCATGTGCCGCGCGGTGTCCGGGCCCACCTCGGCGGCGGTCTCCAGGCGGCGGTTGATGTCGGCCATCTCGGCCGGGGGCATGCCGATACCGCGGTCGGCGACCTCGACCAGCAGGCCCTGATCGTGTGCCTGCGCGAAGGTGAACTTGACGTCGGTCTCCGGCGGCGAGGCGCGCAGCGCGTTGTCCAGCAACTCGGCGAAAAGGTGCGCCAGATCGGAGGCGGCGGGTTCGGTGATGGCGCCGCGCGGGGTGGCGCCCAGTTTCACCCGTTCGTAGTCCTCGACCTCGGAGATGGCCGCGCGCAGCACGTCGGCGATCTCGACCGGCGCGGACTTACCGCGCCGCTGCCGGGTACCGGCCAGAATCAGCAGGTTGTCGCCGTTGCGTCGCATACGGGCGGCGAGGTGGTCCAGCCGGAAGAGGTTCTCCAGCAGACGCGGGTCCTTCTCGTCGTACTCCATCGCCTCGATGAGCGAGAGCTGATGGTCGACAAGGGATTTCGAGCGCCGGGCCAGGGTCTCGAACATATCGTTGACCTGGGTACGCATCGAGGCCTGATCCGCCGCCAGGCGCAACGCCTGGCCGTGGATGTCGTCGACGGCGCGAGCGAGCTGGCCGACCTCCTCGTCGGTGTGCACCGGCATCGGCTCGAGCGGAACGTCCTCCGGGGATGCGCCGTCACGTAGCCGGGAGACCTCGTGACCGAGGTCGTGCTCGGCGACGCGCAGCGCGGCCAGGCGCAGCTTGCGCAGCGGCACGATCATCGAGCGCGCGATGACGACCGCGAGCAGCAGCGCCGCCATGATCGTCGCGATGACGATGATCGCGTACCGGATCGCGCCGGTGCGGGCGTCGTCGGCCAGGTGGTTCACTCGCGCGGTGATCTGACTGGTCGAGCTGTCGACGATCTTCTGGTAGTACGACAGGCTGTCCTGCAGGGACTGCTTGAGGTCGGCGACCGGAATCTGGCCGACGGCGGCCTGCGGGCTGCCGGCCAATTCGATTCGCTTGTTCACCAGCTGGTTCAGCGCGGTGATCGTCGGATCGTTGTCCGGGAAGCGGTGCGCCAGGGTGGAGAGCATCTGCCGCTCGGTGTTGGCCGCGATCTGGAAGTCGCGCAGCGCGCCCTTGGAATCGCCGCGCAGCGCCTCCGAGATGGCGGCGACCTCCGAAACCTCCACCGCGCGGGTGTTCAGCGTGTCGACCAGGCGCAGCTTGGCCTGCTCCACCTGCGGGTCGGAGACGGTCGAGGTGATCTGCTCGGTCGTCCGGACGCTGTTCTGCCGGATGCTCTCCTCGTGGTTGACCGCGTCGGTGACCGAGGGGGACGGCGTGTGTCCGTTGGCCCGCACCTCCTTGGCACCGGTGATCATCTGGTCGAGCGCGCTCTGCCCGCCCGGCACGCCGTCCAGCCGCGCCGAGTTCTTCTGGGCGGAGTTGATGGCGTTGTCGAGGGCGGTGAGATCGGCGTCCTGCACCAGCGATTGGCCCGGGGCGATCTGCGCCATCTGTTCACTGGCCACCGTGGCCTCCGCGCCACTGAGGCCGGTCACCGCAGGAATCGCCCCGACGTGTGTCACCGCGGCATCCAGTCGACTCGAGTCGCTGAACTGCGCCGCGATCCTGGACGCGCCGAGCACCACCGCAACGAGAAGGGGGACGGCCAGAACCGCCGTAACCTTCCAACGCAGGTCCCAGTTGCTAAGCGCCCAACGCTTGTTGCCGGACCTAGCGGCGTCGCGCATCTTCACTCACTTTCCAAACTGGCCCCAGCCATGCGCCATCAGCGAGCCTCCACGATCGCATGGCTGGACTCGTTTGGCACAGCGGGCCGAGATCTGCGGCAGGCCGTGAAATTGCGTCCTTGACGGCCGAAATATGTGACATGCGATTCTAACGGATCAATAACTTCTTGTGTGACCTGTTGGCAACCTCCGCACATTGACCAGCCTGTTCTGGACAAAATCAAAGGTCGCGGCGCCCGCCCGGACGCCGCGTGAAGTCTGCCACAATCAGGCTGATCTATCGAGGCGGGCGTCGAGGCGAGGCAGGGAGTCACACGGTTGAACGCACAGCAGGAGTACCGGCCCACCTACCAGACGAGCCTGGTCGACCCGTCGGACTTCTGGGGCGCGGCCGCGGCTGCTGTCAGCTGGGATGTTCCCCCCACGCAGATTCTCGACGGCACCGCCCGCCCGACGGCCCGCTGGTTTCCCGACGCTCGGCTCAACACCTGCTACAACGCACTGGACCGTCATGTGCGCGATATCACACCGATAGAGCCCTCGACAGCGGCCGCGCCGGGTCGTGATCTCATCGAGACCGGATCGAATTCGGATCGAGTCTGGAACGCCACCGGAGGCCGCGCCGACCAGCCCGCGCTCATCTACGACTCCGCCATGACGGGCGCCACCGTCGTCTACACCTATGCCGAACTGCTTGCCGAGGTGGCGCAGTTCGCCGGGGCGATGCTGCGACTCGGGGTGCGCACCGGCGACCGGGTCGTCATCTATATGCCGATGATTCCGGAGGCCGTCATCGCGATGCTGGCCTGCGCGCGGATCGGGGCGGTGCATTCGGTGGTGTTCGGCGGATTCGCCGCGCACGAACTGGCCGCCCGCATCGACGACGCCGAACCGGTGCTGATCGTCACCGCCTCGGGCGGTCTGGAACCGGGTAAGCGGCTGGAGTACCCGCCGATCGTGTTGCAGGCGCTGGATCTGGTCCGCACCATCGCGCCCCGGCACGTGGTGGTCAAACAGCGCCCGAACTTCCCGATCCTGCGGTTCGCGGCGCCCCAGCCCGCCACCGAACACCTGCCGGGCTCCGCGGAAAGCGTTGCCGCGCAATGGCTGGACTGGGAGGACATGGTCGCGGACGCCGAGCCGGCCGATCCGGTTCCGGTCGCGGCGACCGATCCGCTCTATATCCTCTACACCTCCGGCACCACCGGAAAGCCCAAGGGCGTGGTGCGCGACAACGGCGGCCACGCGGTCGCGCTGATCTGGTCGATGCGATACATCTACGACATGGCCCCCGGCCAGGTCATGCTCACCACCTCCGATATCGGCTGGGTGGTCGGGCACTCCTACATCGTCTACGCACCCCTGCTGATCGGCGCGACGACCGTACTCTACGAGGGCAAACCCGTCGGTACCCCGGATCCGGGCGCGTACTGGCGCATGGTCGAACAGCACGGCGTGCACGTGATGTTCACCGCACCGACCGCACTGCGCGCGATCCGCCGGGCCGATCCGGACGCCGCCGCGGCCCACCGGCACGATCTGTCCGGTCTGCGCGCGCTGTTCTGCGCCGGTGAGCGGCTGGACCCCACCACCCTGGAGTGGACCCGCGACGTGGTGCTGGCCGATCGCCCGGACTGCCCGGTGGTGGACCACTGGTGGCAGACCGAAACCGGCTGGCCCATCTGCGCGGATCCGCTGGGGCTGCAGCAACTTCCGATCAAATCCGGCTCGGCCTCGCTGCCGGTGCCCGGCTACCGCCTGCGGGTGCTGGACTTCGAGGGCGACGCGGTCGCCGCGGGCACCGAGGGCAACATCGTGATCGGCCTACCCCTGCCCCCGGGCACGCTCACCGGCCTGTGGGGCGATGACGACCGATTCGTGCGCTCGTACCTGTCGGCCTTCCCCGGCCACTACCTGACCGGCGACTCCGGCTACTTCGACGAGGACGGCTACCTCTACGTCCTGGGCCGTAGCGACGACGTGATCAACATGGCCGGGCACCGCCTCTCGGCCGGCGGTATCGAGGCCGCGGTGGCCGGACATCCCGCCGTCGCCGAATGCGCCGTGATCGGCATCCCCGACGAACTCAAGGGCCAGCGCCCGATCGCCTACGTGGTGCTCAAATCCGACGGGGCCGGGCAAACCGTCCAGGTCGATCCGGATCGGCTGCGCGAGGAACTCACCGCCCGCGTCCGGGAGCAGATCGGCGCGATCGCGACCCTGTACGACGTCATCGTGGTGCAGGCGCTGCCCAAGACCCGCTCCGGCAAGATCCTGCGAAAGACCATGCGGCAGATCGTCTCCGGCGAGGAGTGGGAGATGCCCGCCACCATCGAGGACCCCGCCGTGCTGGTCGCGCTGGATGACCAGATCATCGCCGCCGGTCATCCCGCGGGCCCGGGCACGGCGGCCGACGGCTCCCCGGTCCGGTCCTCATAGTCTTCTCATAATCGGTTCACAGCGGCCCCAGAGCGTGACCCTAGAGTCTCGGTCGTTCCCCGAGCGGAAGGATTTCTCATGATCACGCTGCGTAACCGCCGCCGCACCGGCACCGTCCTCGCGATCGGTGGCCTGGCCACCGCCGCCGCCCTGCTCTCCCCCGGCATCGCCGCCGCCGCGCCGATGGATATGGTTGCGCCCCTGCTGAATTCGACTTGCAGCTTCGATCAGGTCGATCGCGCGCTACACGCCAAGAATCCCCAGCTCGCCTCGATCCTGGACTCCAATCCCAGCCAGAAGGCACAGCTGAAGGCGAAGTTCGACGAGCCGGTCCAGCAGCGCCGCGCCGAGGCCCAGCAATATCTCGCCCAGCATCCCGAGGCGCAGCGGCAGATCCAGAACGATCCCCGAGCCTCGGGTATGCAGCAGACCATCCAGGCCGTCGCGGACAGCTGCCACAACTACTGACGGTCTGTTACCCGGGCCCGGCCCGCCCATCTGTGCAGAATGTAGTGGTGACGAGCCACGACAATCCGACCGTTCTGCTGGTCGACGACGACGAGGATCTGCTGGCCTCGGTCGAGCGCGGACTGCGGCTGTCCGGGTTCCGGGTGATCATCGCCCGCGACGGCGCGCAGGCGCTGCGCAGCGTGACCGAGCAGTCCCCCGACGCACTCGTCCTGGATATGAACATGCCTGTCCTGGATGGCGCTGGGGTGGTCACCGCACTGCGGGCGATGGGTAACGAGGTGCCCATCTGTGTCCTGTCCGCGCGAAATTCGGTGGACGACCGGATCGCCGGACTGGAGTCCGGCGCCGACGACTATCTGGTCAAACCGTTCGTCCTGGCCGAACTGGTCGCCCGGATCCGGGCGCTGCTGCGCCGCACCGACCCTCCCGCGCCGCTGACGCCGGGCGCGATCAGCGTCGGCCCGCTCGAGGTCGACGAGGCCGGCTATCGCGCCCTGCTCAACGGCCGGGAACTCGAGCTCACCAAGAGGGAATTCGAACTGCTGTCCACACTCGCCCGCAACGCCGGGGTGGTACTGAGCCGCGAACGCCTGCTCGAACTGGTGTGGGGATACGACTTCGCCGCCGACACCAATGTGGTCGACGTATTCGTCGGCTATCTGCGCCGCAAGCTCGAGGCCGACGACACGCCGCGGTTGCTGCACACCATCCGCGGCGTCGGCTTCGTGCTGCGAGCGCCGAAGTGACCGTCGCGGCACCGTGGATGCGACGACGGCGTCGTCGCTCCTATTCGCTGCGCACCCGCGTGGCGGCGGCCGCCGCACTCGGCGCGATCATCCTCACCGCTCTGCTGGGCTGGCTGTCCATGGTCGCCATCCAGCGCAACGCCATCACCCAGGCCGATCAGGAACTGAACGTGGCCTCGCGCATCGTGCTGATGCAGCCGGTGATCGCGGCCGGGGTGCTGTCGGTGGTCACCCCCAGCAAGGATCTGGCGGTGACCGTCCGCGACGACGGCGAGGTCCAGGCCTCGACGCTCATGCGACTGCCGAAACTGGATCCGGGCTCGCACACCGTCACCCTCGACGACACTCCGTACCGCATCATGACCACCACCGAGAATCAGCAGCCCGGCCGCGTGGTCTCGATGGGCATTCCGCTGAACGACGCCTATCACGCGACCAGCCAGCAACGTCGCTGGGTGTTGTCCGCGGCCGGACTGGCAATGGTCGCCGCGGCAGCGCTCGGCTGGATGTTCGGCGGCCGGGCGGTACGGCCGATCGTGAATCTGACCCGGCAGGTCGGCGCGCACAGCGGCACCGGCGAGAGCGCGACCCGGGTGGACGGGTCGGGGGTGCGCGAGGCCGAACAACTCGCCGACGCGGTGAATTCGCTGTTGGATCGGGTGCGCGCCGCACAGGCCGAAACGGCCGCCGCACTCGAGACCGCCCGCGATTTCGCCGCGGTATCCGCACACGAACTACGCACCCCGCTCACCGCCATGCGCACCGATCTCGAGGTGTTGCGCACGTTGGACCTGGACGCGGACCAGCGCGCGGAGATCCTGGCCGATCTGCAACGCAGCCAGTCCCGGGTGGAGGCGACCCTGGCCGCACTCGAACGGCTCGCGGCCGGTGAGCTCACCAACGAGCGCGACCACGTGGAGACCGACCTCGGTGATCTGATCGACCAGTCCGCCCACGACGCCATGCGGCTCTTCCCGCAGTTGACTGTGCGCATCGACACCGATCCGGAACTGATCATCCGGGGCCTGCCCACCGGGCTGCGCCTCGCGGTGGACAACGCGCTGACCAATAGCGCCCGGCACGGCGGCGCGACCCGGGCGCTGGTCGCCGCACATCGCACGCCCGAGGGCGTGGTGATCTCGGTGGACGACGACGGGCGCGGCATTCCCGCGCAGGAGCGAGCCGAGGTCTTCGAACGATTCATCCGCGGCAGCCAGGCCACCAAGGGCGGTTCCGGGCTGGGGCTGGCTCTGGTCGCCCAGCAGGCCCAATTGCACGGCGGGAGAGCCTATTTCGAGGACAGTGTCCTGGGCGGGGTGCGGCTGGTACTGGAATTCCCGAACCGGTGAGCACCCGCACGGCACGCGCGGTGCCGTGCGCGCGAGGGGTGTGCGACGCCGCTAGTTGACGACGTTCAGCAGGTCGATGACGAAGACCAGGGTCTTCCCCGAGAGCGGATGACCCGCACCGGCCGCACCGTAGGCCTGCTCCGGCGGGATGGTGAGCTGGCGGCGGCCGCCGACCTTCATCCCCGGGATGCCGTCCTGCCAGCCCTGGATCAGGCCGCGCAGCGGAAACGTGATGGACTCACCACGGCTCCACGAGGAGTCGAATTCCTCACCGGTGTCGTATTCCACGCCCACGTAGTGCACCTCGACGGTGCCACCGGGCGCCGCCTCGGCACCCGTACCCTCGACGAGGTCCTTGATCACCAGAGTGCTCGGCGCGGGGCCGTCCTGGAACTCGACTTCAGGCTTGGTCATGCGTCCTCTTCCGTTGCGATGGGTTAGCCAATTTACTGTTCACCATATCGTTGCTCGCGAAACCAGAAAGTTGATGCGGGCTGTGTCACCGGCCTCCGCTCCGCTCCGGCGGGTCTTGGCCCCCGAAGGCTCGCCCTTCAAAGTTGGCGTTATTCGGGGCCGGTGGGACTGGCTGACCACAGGGGTCGGCGTTGTCCATGTCGGTGGCAGGATTGTGCGTCGTGGCCGACGTGATCGATATCGAGGACCCCGCCGATCCGCGGGTCGCGGCGTTCCGCGACCTCAAATCCGCGGATCGCCGCCCGGATCTACCCGGACGCCAGGGGTATGTGATCGCCGAGGGCGTCGTGGTGGTGCGGCGAATGCTGGATTCGCGCTTCACTCCGTTCGGACTGCTGGGCGTCGCTCGGCGATACGAGGAACTGGCCGGCGATCTGACCGGCGTGGACGTGCCGTACTACCGAGCCACCGCGGAGGTGATGGCCGAGATCATCGGATTCCATCTCAATCGCGGGGTGCTGGCGGCCGCTCGCCGTCCCGCCGAACCCGATCCGGACCGGATACTGGCCTCGGCGCGGACCGTCGCGGTGTTGGAGGGCGTCAACGATCACGAGAACATCGGCTCGATCTTCCGCAACGCGGCCGGGCTCGGCGCGGACGCCGTGCTGTTCGGCGACCGCTGCGCCGACCCGCTGTACCGGCGCGCGGTGCGGGTCTCGATGGGGCATGTGCTGCGGGTGCCGTTCGCCCGGTTGCCCGACTGGCCCGCAAGTCTGGACATGTTGCGCAGCAAGGGTTTTCAGGTCATCGCATTGACGCCCGACCCGACCGCGGCCACACTGGCCCGGGTGATGACCGGTGACCGGGTGGCGTTGCTGCTCGGAGCCGAGGGGCCGGGACTGACCGAAACGGCCATGGCCGCCACCGATATTCGCGCCCGCATCCCGATGACGCCGGGCACCGATTCGCTCAATGTGGCCACCGCCGCCGCGATGGCCTTCTACGAAAGGGTGCGCATCTCGTGAATCAGCCTCCGGGCGCCCGCTACGGCGCCTATCCCGAACCGACGCCATGGGCGGCGGGAATCGCGGTGTCCGCCCTGGTGGCGGTGCTCGCCACCGCCGGGGTGTACGCGTTCGGAGCCGCACTGGCACAGGTGCATTGGACGCTGGCCGTCGTGGTGAACCTCGTCGCGGTCGGCGGCGCGGCCCCGAGCGCCTGGCGCTGGCGCGGCACGCCGGTCGTGCGGTGGATCCTGCTGGGCGTCGCCGTCGGAGTCGGGCTGGGCTGGAGCGCTCTACTGGTCGCCGCGATCTCTTCCTGACTCACACGAGCCGTCGTTCACGCCGTCGTCTCGTGCACGTGATCGGTTCGACCGCGCAGCCAGCCGAACCAGCGACCGCTGTTGTGCGAGTCGTCCTGCGCCTGGTCCGGACGGATCGGCAACGGCGCCTGCCCCTTCGGGAACAGGCTGAAGCCGCAGACCGGAACATCCTCCGGCTCGAGTGCGCCGTCGTGCTGCCCGCCGCGATAATGGAAGCCGAGCCATTCGGCATTGGCCCCGTCGGCGAATTCGGTCGGATCGAACGGCAGGGTTTGCGGGTCCGGGAATTCGCCGGGCAGCAAACGCAATGGATGCTCCCCCGCCCAGTACGACCGCTCCCACACCTGCGGCAACCCCTCGTTCTCGAGAATGTCGACTCGGGTGGAACTGAACGACCGGCGGAATTCGCCACGCTCCCAATGGGCGAACGCCCCCCAGCCCCGCTCGACGTCGTACGAGATCAGATAGCTGTGCTCGGAGGCGAGCGGACGGACCAGCAACTCCGGAAGCCGGGTCGGCCGGGCCACCGCGGCCTGCGTCGTGCACACCACGGTGACGCCCGGATAGCAGCCGATATAGATCGAGCCAGGATCCGGCCCGGCCCAGACCTTCAAAGTGCCCGAGGCGGCCGGGACCACGTCGAGATCGGGATTGAGCTGCCGGGCAAGCGCCAGTGCGGCAGCCGGATCCGGATCCGGATGCTCGCGCAGCACCGCGACCGGGTCGGGCGCGTCGACGTACCAGAGGGACGAAGCAGTGGACGGCACTTGCGACACCTCCCGATCCTCGTACGGGTAAGCATAGCTACTCCACAGCAATCACAGCGCCGGATGACATCCGAACCCACCATCACCGGTGCCCGCCCGAAATAGCTGGGCGCTATGAGAAAAATCTACCCTCCGGCACACCGAAACGGTGCACTTCGGATGACGCGTGCGCGTGTCAAGACCGGTTTCGCCGGAACCGGACATATCACCGGATCGGCGAACCCCGGTGTGCGAGGCGGAAAATCAGTGACCCGAGCTGCGCACTCCCAGCAGCACGTCCTCCCAGGACGGCATGGGCGCCTTGCCGCGCTTGGCCTTCGACCGCGTCTGCTTGGCGGGCGGCTTGGCCTCCTCGGTGGCCGGCTGGTTCGCGGCGGCCGCGGGCGAGGACTTCGCCGCCGCGGCGGGAGCGGACTTCGCCGTGGCGGCGGCCGGCTTCGCCGCGGGTGCCGGAGCCGGCTTCGCCGCGGCAGCGGGCTTGGTCGCCTTCGCCGCCGCGGGCTGCGCGCGTTCGGGTGCGGGCTCGACCTGTTCGCGCGACGGCGTCGCGGCCGGCGCCGACTGCTCACGTGCGGGCGCGGCGTACTCCGCGGCCGGGGCCTGCGGCTCCCGGGACGGTGCGGCAGGCGGCGCGGCGACCGGAGTCGACTGCGCGGCCACCGGCACCGAACTGCCACCGACGGCACGCTTCTCGAAGAATTCCTCGGCCTCGGTTTCCCGCTCGGTCACCGCCGCGGGCTCGTCACGCGGCGGCGGGGTCGGCGCCACCGGGGCCACCGGCTCCACCGGCGCGGCCTGTTCGGCGGCGGGTTCGGGCAGTATCGTCGCCAGGCCGCGCAGCGCCCGGCCGAAATCGGGATCGACCAGATCATTGGCCGGGTCGTCCAGCGGCGTCACCGAACCGCCGTGCGCGTCCGGCTGGAAACGCCAGTGCGCGGCGATCACCGAACGACCTGCCTGCCACTGCAATTGGGCGACCCAGTAGCCCTTCTCGTCCTTCCAGGCATCCCATTCGGCGATATCGATATTGTGGCCGCGCTCGGCGAACGCGGCCGAGACCACATCGATGAGAGTTTCCACGGCCGGGCCGTCCTTGCGAACCGGGTGCGCCTTCTGCGCCAACTCCGCGGCCCGCGCGCGCTCGAGCAGGACCGGATAGGCGAACCGCTCGACGCGGCTCAGCGGCATTCCGGATTCCTCGGTCACCTGCTCCACGGACGCACCGGCACGGATACGGGCCTGGATATCGCGAGGACGCATAGTCGCTTCCGTTTCGATCTCGATCTGGCCGAATCGGGCAAGGTCTCCTCGGGCGGCAGCGCGCAGTTTTTCGTCGGCGGCGAGCCGGTACTTCTGTCCGGACTCGGGATCGATGCACACGATGTGCGCGGAATCGGGCGTCAGACCGATCACTCGAAGCTCACGCACCGTTACCTCCTTATCAGTGCAGCGAACACAGCGCCGCGTCGATCACAGCATGGCTCGCGACACCGCCCACGTTCTGGAACAGTAGTGCACTTCTGAGATTCATGTGGCAGGACACGCGCGCGGAAATCTCCCGGGAGACTTCCGCGCGCGCTATCGTGTTCAATTCAGCCCGCTTCGATCAGCATGTTCGCGACCCGGCCGGATCGCCATTCAATGGCCGAAATCCGCTGAAACATCCGACCGACCCCCCTGCCGCATTCGCCTACTTGGCGATTTCCTGGACGACCCAGTCGATACTACGCGTCAGCTGCGTGATGTCATCGGGATCGATCGCCGGGAACATACCGACGCGCAACTGGTTGCGGCCCAGTTTGCGATACGGCTCGGTGTCGACGATTCCGTTGGCGCGCAGCACCTTCGCAACCTGCGCGGCATCGACCGAATCGACGAAATCGACGGTGCCGACGACCTGCGAGCGATGCGCCGGATCGGCCACGAACGGGGTGGCGAATTCACTGGACTCGGCCCAGGCGTACAGCCGTGAGGAGGAATCCAGGGTGCGCTTGACCGTCCAGTCCAGGCCGCCGTTGGCGTTCATCCACTCGATCTGGTCGGCCAGCAGCAGCAGGGTGCCCAGCGCCGGGGTGTTGTAGGTCTGATCCTTGGAGCTGTTGTCGACCGCGATCGGCAGGGACAGGAATTCCGGGGTGAACCGGCCCGACTCCTTGATCTCCGCGACCCGCTCGAGCGCCTTGGGGCTCATCAGGGCGATCCACAGCCCGCCGTCGGAGGCGAAGCATTTCTGCGGGGCGAAGTAGTAGACGTCGGAGTCGGCGATGTTCACCGGCAGACCGCCCGCGCCCGAGGTGGCGTCGATGGCGATCAGCGCGTTCTCCGAACCGGCCGGACGCTGGACCGGAACCGCGACGCCGGTCGAGGTCTCGTTGTGCGCCCAGGCGATCACATCGGCCTGCGGATCGGCGACCGGCTCGGGCGCGGTGCCCGGATCGGTCGAGACGACGATCGGATCGCCGATGAACGGGTTCTTCTTGGCCACGGCGGCGAACTTCGAGCTGAACTCACCGTAGGTCAGGTGCAGCGAACGCTCCCGGATCAGGCCGAAGGCGGCCGCATCCCAGAACGCGGTGGTGCCGCCGTTGCCGAGTACCACCTCGTAGCCGTCGGGCAGCGAGAACAGCTCGCGCAGGCCCGCGCGCACCCGCGCGACGACGTCCTTGACCGGCTTCTGCCGATGGCTGGTGCCGAACACCGACGCGCCGACCTCGACCAGCGCGTTCAGCTGTTCCGGACGGACCTTGGACGGTCCGCAGCCGAAACGTCCGTCGGCTGGTTTGAGTTCGGCGGGGATGCTCGGCAAGGCAGCGGTCATGGTCCCAAGCCTAATGGCCCGCCACCGCGATGTTTAATTTGCCTCGCGTCCGACCGCTTCGACCTTCGGGCTAATCCGGAATTTCTTCGCATAGATGGTCGAAAGGCCGTGATGCATCTCGTATTCCGGTTACCGTAAGCCTATGCGGGAGCGCGCGAGCGAACGACCAGCACCGGTGATCTCGAGCACTCGTTCCGGCCTGTTCGGCCGCTGGTCGGCGCACTGGGGTTCGCCCGGTTTCGCGATCCGGCACGGCGCGCTGTCCGAACCGGCCCAGCGTGAGGTGCTGATGCTGGGGCTCGCGGGCACCGCGCGGATTCTCGGGGTGCGACCCTGCCGGATGCCGCCGTTCGCCGGGCCGGCGGTGGTGCGGAAGGCGGACGGCGTCGCGGGCGGCCGCGCCGAACCCGGGCACCTTTTCTGGATCCGCGTCGATATCGAGGATCGCCGGCCCTACGAGACACGGATCCGCCAGCGCGTCGGCGAGATGGATCTGATCGCCATGCAGCCCGGTGATGTCGTCGGCTGCCGGGTCGATCCGGGAGATCGCGATCGGGTCGTGCTGTACGTTCCGGGACCCGAGGAGTCCACCCGGGTCGGCATCGCGAAGATCCTCGCCAACGGCCGCCGCGCCGACGCCACCGTGCTCGCGGCCAGTCCCGTCGCCGCCGACTACACCGGACGCGACGATCCGGTCCTGCGACTCGACCTGGAACTGCGTGCCTGGGACGAACCCCGCCCCTGGTGGGTCCGCATCATCCAGCCCGTTCCGCTGTCCGCGATCGAACTGGTCGATCGGGGCAGGCATCTGGAGGTCGCCTTCTTCACCGTCGACCGCGGGGAATCGGTCGCGGTCGACTGGGCCGCGTCCGAATAGCCCCACTGTCCGGGATCGAGCGCCTGCCGGCTGAACGGTGCGCACGCACACCGTCACCGATTCGAGCGGTCCGCGCCTCGACGTTCACCTCAGGCGCGCCGGGAGCGGCAGTGGCCGCGACTACGGCAGGTGGACGAATTCGTAACCGGCGGAACGCAATCGGGTGATGGCGGCCAGCATGCCGGGAGCCGTGGCGGATTTCGGCCGGTGCATGTGGGCCAGGGCGATCGCGCCGGGGACGGCGGCGGCCATCTCGCGTTGGATCTGCGGACTGCTGAAGGTTGCCCCGCCGTCGGCGTTGATGCTGAATCCCACCGGGGTCTCGCCGAGTTCGTGCACGATCTCGACGGCGACGTTGTCGTAATGCGCGGTCCCGGTGCGGAAGAATCGCGGTGCGCGGCCGGTCAACCGGATCAAGCGTTCGTGGTTACCCCACACCTCGTCCACCGCCTGCTGCGCGGAAGCGGTTCCGGGGATGCCGTACGCCGAACGTCCGGTCACCGACAGCGGGCAGTGCCGGGTGCCGTGATTACCGATTTCGAACAGCGGATTGTTCGCGAGCGATTCCGCCCGCTTCGGATCGGCGTCGATCCAGCGTTCATTCAGGAACAATGTCGCCGGAATACGCTGCGATATCAGGAAATTCATCAGAACTTCATTCATCTGATCGTTTCCGGGGCCGCCGCAGGCGTCGAAGGTGAGTGCCATCTGTTTGCCCGCCGGGGCGAACGTGGTGATGATCCCGGGCATGGCCATCGCCCACGTCGCCGGTCGCTGCCCGTGATGCGCGGCGGCCACGGCCTCGGGCTGGGGTCCCGAAGCCGACTGTGCCGCGGGCGCGTTCGCGGGAGTCCCGGTCGTGGCCGCGAACATTGCCGCCGGGTCCCGCGTGGCGGTGACAGGAAGCGGCTGCCGGGTGGCGGCGGACAACGTCGCGGAGGTCGGCGAGGATCCCCACGCCTCGGCGCAGGCCGCGCTCACCAGGCCGGCGGCCGTCACCGCGCCCGCCGTCAGCAGGCCACGCCGGGAGATCACTCGTTCGAACACGGCACGGATCGTACGGGAAGACCTGGGCCGGGGCAGATCTCACGCGCCCACCGGCGAGAATCGGCGGCACCTGCCGTTCCGCGTGAATTCACCCGAAAGCACTCGACCGCCCGCGGTGGGCGGCGGGCAGCCGAATGCCGTTGTTCCGAGTTACTTGCCGGCGACCGACGCCCAACCGGTGACCGATTCCGGGCTGCGCGGCGCGGGCCCGGTGTAGATCGCCGCCGGACGCACCAGCTTGCCCAGTTGCTTCTGTTCCAGGATGTGCGCGCACCAGCCCGCGGTGCGGCCGCAGGTGAACATCGCGGGCATCATGTGCGCGGGCACCTCGGCGAAGTCGAGAATGACCGCGGCCCAGAATTCGACATTGGTCTCGATGGCGCGATCGGGACGGCGCTCGCGCAGCTCGGCGAGGGCGGCCTGTTCCAGCGCGGCGGCCACCTCGTACCGGGGCGCGCCCAGCCGCTCGGCGGTCGCGCGCAGCACCCGCGCGCGGGGATCCTCGGCCCGGTAGACCCGGTGGCCGAAGCCCATCAACTTCTCCTTGCGATCCAGAATGCCCTTGACCAGCGCACGAGCGTCGCCGGTGCGCTCGACCTCCTCGATCATCGGCAGCACGCGAGCGGGCGCGCCGCCGTGCAGCGGACCGGACATCGCGCCGATCGCGCCCGAGAGCGAGGCGGCCACGTCCGCGCCGGTCGACGCGATCACCCGGGCGGTGAAGGTGGACGCGTTCATGCCGTGCTCGGCCGCGGACACCCAGTACGCGTCGATGGCCTGGGTGTGCCGGGGGTCCGGATCGCCCTTCCAGCGGGTCATGAACCGCTCGGTGACCGTGGTGCACTCATCGATCTTCTTCTGCGGCACGGCGGGCTGATAGATGCCGCGGGCGGACTGCGCGACGTAGGACAGCGCCATCACCGAAGCGCGCGCCAGATTCTCCCGCGCGGTCGCGTCGTCGATGTCCAGCAGCGGCTGATAACCCCAGATGGGGGCGAGCATGGCCAGGCCGGCCTGTACGTCGACGCGCACGTCACCGGTATGGATCGGCAGCGGGAACGGCTCGGCCGGGGGCAGGCCGTGGCCGAATTCGCCGTCCACGAGCAGCGCCCACACATCGCCGAAGGTCACCCGGTTGGCGACCAGGTCCTCGATGTCCACGCCGCGGTACCGCAGCGCGCCGCCGTCCTTGTCGGGTTCGGCGATATCGGTGGTGAACGCCACCACGCCTTCCAGTCCGCTGACGAAATCGGGGGGTACGGCGGGGCCGGTGGATGCCGCAGCGCTGGTGGTCATTGCGGTGACTCTCCTTGCGATTCGGACCGCACGATCTCTGGGCGGCCACGCTGTTTCACTGCGACGCGCGAGATAGCCGGAGGTTCACTCGGACGTTGCGCCACGCGCGTCGACCGATAAGAACCTTAGTCCTTCCAATACTGCGGAGTAACCTCTGGTCCATGCGCGACGAGGAGAATTCACCCGGTTCCGCGGAAGCCACAGTGGGATTTCCCACTGGAAATTCGACCCCCGGGTACCCCGATGTGGGTGCGGCGATGCGCGCGGAAATGGATATCGCCGCCATGCGCGCGGAATACGGCGGCGATCCCGATCTGGATGAATCCTGGCTGTCCGAAGGCTGGGAACCGTTGCTGCGCAACTGGATCGAGCAAGCCACCCGGGCCGGTATCGCCGAGCCGAATGCCATGGTCCTGGCGACGGTGGAGATGAGCGGCGCGGGCCCGCGCCCGGCGTCGCGCACGGTGCTGTGCAAAGGGCTCTCGCAAGCCGGTGTGACTTTTTACACGAATTACGATTCCGCCAAGGGAAATCAGCTCGCCGCGATCCCTTACGCCTCGGCGACGTTCGCCTGGCCCGCCCTCGGCAGACAGGTCACCGTGCGCGGGCCGGTGAAACAGGTCGGTCCGGAGACCACGGCGGTGTATTGGCGCTCGCGTCCGCGCAATTCCCAGCTCGGCGCGTGGGCCTCGCAGCAGTCCCGGCCGGTCGCCTCGCGCACCGATCTCGATCGCGCGCTCGACAGCGTGACCAGACGCTTCGAGGGCGTCGACCAGCTACCGGTACCCGCGAACTGGGGCGGCTACCTGCTCACCCCGGAAACGGTCGAGTTCTGGCAGGGCCGCCGCAGCCGCCTGCACAACCGCATCCGCGTCACCCTGGAAGTCGGCAACTCCGACGTGTCCGCCATGAAGATAGAGCGCCTGCAGCCGTAATTCGGCCTCCGCTTCGTCGCTCCCCCTGCTCCGTCGGTCCAGAATCGCCCCGGGCCCCGCGCGATGAAAGCCGGCGTTATCCGCGTAATCGGATCCGGGTGCCCCCTGGGGTGCGTCGCAGCGCGCGAGAGCCGTGGCGGGAGCAGTCGGCCCCAGCGGATCGCCACACTTGCAATCATGGGATGAATCACTCGAAATTGGTGTTCCCGGGCCTTTCGCAACCGTTAATGTTCCGTCAGTGAAACTGCTCGCCGATATCACCCCGCTGCGCAACCAGGACTTCCGCCGCCTGTGGACGACCAATATCGTCACCGTCGTCGGGGCGCAGCTGACCGTCGTCGCGGTGCCGCAGCAGATCTTCCAGATCACGCACAGCTCCGGTTACGTCGGGCTGTCGGGGCTGTTCGGCCTGGTGCCGCTCATCGTGTTCGGGCTGTGGGGCGGCGCGCTGGCCGATGTCATGGACCGCCGCAAACTGCTGCTGATCACCAGTGCCGGAACCGGTCTGACCTCGGTGCTGTTCTGGGTGCAGGCGCTGGCGGGAGTGAACAACGTCTGGCTGGTGCTGGGGCTGTTCGCCGTGCAGCAGGGCTTCTTCGGCGTGAATCAGCCCACGCGCAGCGCGGTCTACCCGCGGCTGCTGCCCGGCCACCTGTTGCCGGCCGCCAACTCGCTCAACGCCACGGTCATGCAGTTCGGCGCTATCGCCGGGCCGGTACTGGCCGGGACGCTGATTCCGGTCGTGGGCCTGTCCGCGCTGTACCTGATCGATTCCATCGCCCTGCTGGCCACGCTGTGGGCGGTGTGGCGACTGCCCGGGGTGCCGCCGACCGGCGAGGCCCGCCGGGCCGGATTGCGCACTGTCGCAGACGGATTCGCCTATCTGACCACGCAACGGATCCTGCTCGCCTCGTTCGCGGTGGATATCATCGCGATGGTCTTCGGCATGCCGCGGGCGCTGTTCCCCGAACTCGCCCACGACACCTTCGGCGATCCGATCACCGGCGGCACCGCGCTGGGTCTGCTGTTCGCCGCGCTGTCCGCGGGCGCGGTGGCGGGCGGCATCTTCTCCGGCTGGCTCTCGCACCTGAGCCGGCAGGGCCTGGCGGTGGTGGTGTGCATCGCGCTGTGGGGGGTGGCCATGGTCGGTTTCGGCGTCGCGGTCGGCGTCACCGGACATCTGCTGAGCACCACCGTCGGACTCTGGATCGCGGTGGGCTGCTTGGCATTCGGCGGTGCGGTGGACATGTTCTCCGCGACGTTGCGCACCACCATGCTGCAGCAGGTCGCCACCGACGAGATGCGCGGGCGGCTGCAGGGCGTCTTCACCGTGGTGGTCGCCGGCGGACCGCGGCTGGGTGATGTTGCCCACGGTTTTGCGGCCGCCACCCTGGGTACCGCCGTCGCGGCGGCCGGAGGAGGTGTGCTCGTGGTGGTCGGCATGGTGCTCGCGACGCTGGCCTTCCCGGCCTTCGTACGATACCGAGTAAGCCGCGCACATGCCGAAATCCCGGTTGCCTGAGCACCGCGGCCCACTATCACGACACCCCCGCCGAACTCATCTCGAGCGGAGGTGACCGTGAGGTAGTTAACCAGACCCTCGCGATCCGCCGCTAACGGCCAGCGGCTAGCGTTGACGGTTGAGCGCATCGGACACCGACCGTGCCCGATGCCTACCGGTTCTAGCCTGAGAGGGATCCTTCCGTGCCCGCTGAGAACATCATCAACGTCGACGACGACGCCAAGCCGGTACTGTCCTACCCCGGTGGCGACTACCCGATGACAGTCACCAAGGCCGCCGAGGGCAATGACGGGATCGACCTCGGGAAGCTGCTGGCCAGCACGGGGTACGTCACCTACGACCCCGGTTTCGTGAACACGGCACCGACCAAGTCGGCGATCACCTACATCGACGGCGAGGCCGGCATCCTGCGTTATCGCGGATACCCGATCGAGCAGCTCGCCGCAGGTTCCAACTTCATCGAGGTCAGCTATCTGCTGATCTACGGTGAGCTGCCGACCGCCGCTCAGCTGGAGGATTTCACCGACCGGATCCGGCGGCACACCCTGCTGCACGAGGACCTCAAGCGCTTCTTCGACGGCTTCCCCCGCAACGCGCACCCGATGCCGGTGCTCTCCAGCGCGGTGAACGCCCTGTCGGCCTACTACCAGGACTCGCTGGACCCGCGTGATCCCGAACAGGTCGAGCTGTCCACGATCCGCCTGCTGGCCAAGCTGCCGACCATCGCGGCCTACGCCTACAAGAAGTCGGTCGGCCAGCCGTTCTTGTACCCGGACAACTCGCTGTCGCTGGTGGAGAACTTCCTGCGGATGACCTTCGGCTTCCCGGCCGAGCCCTACGAGGTCGACCCGGACGTCGCCGCGGCCCTGGACATGCTGCTGATCCTGCACGCGGACCACGAGCAGAACTGCTCGACCTCCACCGTTCGCCTGGTCGGCTCCTCGGACGCGAACCTGTTCACCTCGGTCTCCGGCGGCATCAACGCGCTGTGGGGCCCGCTGCACGGCGGCGCGAACCAAGCCGTGCTCGAAATGCTCGACGGCATCAAGGATTCCGGCGGCGACGTCAAGGAGTTCGTGCGCAAGGTCAAGAACAAGGAAGACGGCGTGAAGCTGATGGGCTTCGGGCACCGCGTCTACCGCAACTACGATCCGCGCGCGACCATCGTCAAGAAGACCGCCGACCAGATCCTCACCAAGCTGGGCGTGCAGGATCCGCTGCTGGACATCGCCAAGCAGCTCGAAGAGGCCGCCCTCGGTGACGACTACTTCGTCGAGCGCCGCCTGTACCCGAACGTCGACTTCTACACCGGCGTCATCTACCGGGCCATGGGCTTCCCGACCCGCATGTTCACCGTGCTGTTCGCCATGGGCCGCCTCCCCGGCTGGATCGCGCACTGGCGCGAAATGCACGGCGAGCCCATGAAGATCGGCCGCCCCCGCCAGATCTACACCGGCTACGGCGCCCGCGACTTCACCGAGATCGCCGGCCGCTGAAACAGCTCGCGGAAAGGCCCGCTCCCGATTCGGAAGCGGGCCTTTCCCATTCGCACGCGCGGATCATCGACAGGCGCGCGAGCCGCACCACCGCCGCCGCGCCCGGAACGGCGCCGGCTATATCGCCACCGGGTTGCCGTAGACGACGACGGTGTCGTCCGACAGCGCGGATTTCGTGGTGAGGATGGCGTACGAGCGGATCGCGGCCGCGCCCAGACAACCCGTCACCTTCACCTCGGACCGTCGAATTCCGACTTTGTTGCGTCCGTTGTGGATCGGGATGGTGGCGAGCGGAACGTCGCGGATCGTTCCGGTGGCGAAGGACATCGTGATCGATGGCGACACGGCGATGCCCGGATACAACGTGGCCATGGTGGTCGGCGAGCCCTTGTCATCCGGGGTGACGGTGATCGTCGACGAGTCGCCCACGGCCGGATTCGGGTTCAGGCCCAGCACCGAGACCATGCTCTGCAGATCGAGCACGACCGGGCCGGTGGCGATGGCACAGCCGACCTCGTAACCGATTGTGAGCGTGCCCTTTTCGAGCGCGGCGGACGCGGAGGACCCGGCGAGGGTGGCGTAGGCCTCGGCGGTCACCCGCGCCTCCCGCGTGGTCACCGGCAGACCGGTGACGTGCTGGATGGTTTCGCCGCGCTGTCCCAGGACGACCGTGCGGCCGTCGCCGGTCTCGGCAATCAGCTCGTGCGGCGACGCGGGTTCGAGCGTGTCCGCGGCGGCCTGGGACGTGGAGAACGTCGCCGCGGTCAGGACCGCCGCGATCCATACCGGGATACGCATTCGCCCGCGCCGCGAATCACAGCGCGATCGGGGCGCCATAGACCGCGACCGAATCGTCGGCCTCGCTCGATTTCGCGGCCATGATCGTATAGGAGCGGATGCTCGCGGGGCCGGCGCAGCCGTCGATGTGCAGGTGGGCATTGCGGCTGGTGACGAAGGCCTTGGTACCGGTCAGCGGCTTCTCGCCGAGCGGCACGTCGACAACCTTGCCGGGCTGCAGCGTGACGTTGAAGGACGGCGCGATGCTGGCCGTGGGCCCGATGTTGGCGCCGACCGTCGGCGTCGGAATACCGGCGGCGATGACGATACCGGGGGTGATGCCCAGGCTCACCGTCGCGCCCAGGGTGATGGTGGTCAGGTCCACCGCGCATCCGACGTTGTAGCCGGTCCGCAGCACGACGCCGGCGAGCGGTGATCCGCTGGCACCGACCGATCCGTAGGCCTGGTTGGTGACGAACACCTCGCGGGTGGTGCCGATGCCGTTGAGCGGAAGCACCCGGTTGGCCTGCTCGTCGTGCTGCCCCACCTTCAGCTGCCAGCCGTCCGGCATGGTGATCGACTGTTCGTGCGGGGCAATCGAAATCACGTCGGCGTGTGCCGTCGGAACACCGACCGCAAGAATGGCCGCCGCGGCGGCGGCCACGGACATCGGAAAACCTGCTCGCATTGGGACTCCCCCACTGATTCACCATGGACCGGCCGGACGTCTCGGTCTCGGCCGCAAGTACGGCCAGAACGCTAGAAATCCGAAACGGCCGGAGCAACAGGGCAGTTCGTCGCGGTCGAGAGACCGCCAGGTCAGCGGATCCGGGACGATGTACGGTCCGGACATCCGGCCCGCTCGCGTGCGGCCCGGCCACCGAAGCGGCGAAACGAACGGCCGCGGCGGGAACCGAATCGCGGTTCGATCCGTCCAAACCTTCGAGAACACGAACGATCCGCTCGGCACCGGGCGGATCCCCAAGTCCGTTCGGGGGTACTACATGACTACCGAAGAGGTCGGTCACGGTCGGCAGGTCCAGGGCGGGTCGGCGCGCAGCGAGTTCGCGCGGCACCTGTCGGCACTGCATCGAGCCGCGGGGGCGCCGTCGTTGCGCAATGTCGCGATGCTGGCCCAGTTGCGGGCGAACGAGGCGGGTGGGGAGACCCGGTCCGCGCTCGCCTCGGCGCAGCGCATCAGCGATTGGCTCAGCGGGCGCAATGTGCCGGCCCGGTTCGAATCCCTGCTTCCGGTGCTGCAGGTGCTGGGCGCGAAGGCCAAGCGCCGCACCGGAGTTGCCGGCGAGCCGGTCAATACGCGAGCCTGGCGGATGTTGTGGACGGCGGCGCGGTCGAGTCCGGCCGACGCCACCGGCGCGGTGTCCCAGCAGCCGTATCCGCTCGGCGATTACACCGAACAACACGAGGCGATCTTCTTCGGTCGCCGGCGGGCGCTCACCGCGCTGCTGAGCATGGTCCGGATGTCCGCGACGCCGCAGCGCCCGGCCGATGTGATCGTGTTGACCGGCGCATCGGGCGTGGGCAAATCCGCGCTGCTGCGCGCCGCGCTCGTTCCGGCGCTGCGCTCGGAGGGCGGCCGGTGGGCCGTCACGACCCTCGTCCCGGGCCGAGATCCGCTCGCCACGTCGGTGCGAACCTTCGGCGGGACAACGGATCTCGCCGTCGGCGGCCCGGATCTGGAAGTGCTGCGGCAATGGTCGGGTGAGGCCCGCCCGGTTCTGATCGTGGACCAGTTCGAGCAGCTGTACCGCCCCGAGATCGACCCGACCGAACGGGCGGCCTTCCTGATCTGGCTCAAACAGGTCGCCACGATCGGCACCGTGCTGATCTCGATCCGCTCCGACGACCTGGTCTCCTGCGCGCAGTACCCGTGGCTCGCGGACGCGGTGCAGCACAACAGTTTCACGCTCAGCCCGATGCTCAGACCTGAGCTGACCTCGGTCATCGTCGGCCCCGTGCGCAGCTGTGGCGCCGCGGTCGATCCGGGAGTGGTCGATCTGCTGCTCAGCGCCCTGGAATCGGATCGGCTGAGCCTGGACCGCACGGCTCCCAGTCCCGGCGAATTGGCCGTGCTGTCCGCCACCATGCGGTCGCTGTGGGCCGCGCACACCGGCGACCGGATCGATATCGCCGCGTACCGGAAGGTCGGGGGCCCGGCCGGGGAGATCGCCCGGGCCGCCGAAAGACGTTGGGCCGAGCTGACTCCGGCGGAACAGGCCGACGCGCGCCAGATACTGCTGGCCCTGATCACCGTGCACCGCGATGGCAGCTACTCGCGGCGGCGCATCCCGACGACCGATCTGCTGCGCATCGCCGCCCGCACCGGATCGAGCCACGATCTGGTAGATCGTCTCGTCCGGTGGCGCATGATCGTGGTGGAGGTAAGGCACGCCGACCTGGTGCACGACACCCTGTTGCGCTGGGACCGGTTGCGCGGCTGGATCGCGGAGAATCGCGCATTCCTGTTGTGGCGTCAGCGAATCGAGGAGGACGCGGCCGAATGGCTGTCCACCGACCGCGATCCCGGCCTGCTCTATCGCGGCAGCCGGCTCACCACCGCGATCCGCCACGCCGACCCCACCGCCAGCGCCGCGGCCACCGAATTCCTGCGCGCCTCGGCCCGAGTGGAACTCGGCGGCTCGGCCGTCGATCAGCAGGCCGGTCGCGATCGCCGCAAAGTCGTCGGGCAATGACGGACACCCGCACACGTGCGCCCCGGTCGAGCGAGCCTTCATCGGGCGGGTCGCAGCCGGGCAAACCCGGCCCGAGCGGGCAGACTGGATGAAATGACCGAACATCCGGACGAGCCGGCCGCCCAGGACGAGATCGCATCGCCCGAGCCCTCCTCGAACGGAACCCACCGCATGCCGGCCTGGCTGCCGCGGGCGATGCTGCTGGCCTTCGCGCTGCTCGGCGCGTATCAGATCACCGACTGGGCGGCGCACAAGCTGCTGGGACTCTTCACGATCATGCTGGTCGCGTTCTTCGTCTCGCTGGCGACCGAACCGGCGGTGAACGTGCTGTCCGCGCGGGGGGTGCACCGCGGACTGGCCACCGCGGTGGTCTTCGTTCTGCTCTTCGCCTCTGTCGCGGGGTTCATCGCGGCCTTGGTCACCCTGCTGGTGGAGACGGTGACCAATCTGCTGCACGAACTGCCGGGACTGATCAACGAACTCGTCGGATGGGTCAATCACACGTTCCACCAACACTTCACGGTGGATCAGCTGCGCGATCGGCTGCTGCACGACTCCAATGTGCTGAACAACTACGCCCAGACCGCGGCCAACAACGCGTGGGGCCTGTCCAGCACAGTGCTCGGCGGACTGGTCCAGGTGCTGACGATCGCGCTGTTCAGCATCTACCTCACCGCCGACGGTCCCAAGTTGCGGCGCACGGTGTGCTCACTGCTGCCGCCCACCCGCCAGCAGGAGGTGTTGCGGGCCTGGGATCTGGCCATCTCCAAGACCGGCGGATATCTCTACTCCCGAGCCCTGCTCGCGGTGATCTCCGCACTCGCGCACGGTGTGTTCCTCGAGATCCTCGGACTGCCCAACGCGCTCGCCCTCGGTGTGTGGTTCGGCGTGGTCGCCTCGTTCGTCCCGACCATCGGCACCTATATCGCGGGCACCCTGCCGGTGCTGGTGGCACTGACCATCCGGCCGATCGACGCGGTGTGGGTGATCGGATTCTCGGTCGTCTACCAGTGGTTCCAGGACTATCTGCTGCAACCGCGCATCACCGCACGCACCGTCGACGTGAACGCGGCCGTGGCGCTGTTGGCGGTGCTTGCGGGCGGCGCCCTGCTCGGCGCGGTCGGTGCGCTGCTGGCGATTCCGGCGACGGCCACGGTGCAGGCATTCCTGAGCGAATACGTCAGGCGGTACGAGGTCGCCGAGGATCCGCGGATCGAACGCACCACCTCCCGCTATCGGCGGCTGTGGCGACGTTCGCGGAAGTAGGCCGCCGCTCGCTCACGGCTGCAAGGTCTTGTTAAGCGCCCGTCGAGTCCGGTGCGGGATCGTCTCTGCTGTGAGGTTCGGCGAACCTCGCGATCCGGCCACCGGCTCGGCCTGCCTCGGAGGGGATGGCAGGACGGGCCGGGAAACGGTTCGGCCCGTCTCGTCGGGGGACGGACCGGATCGCCCCGGCAACCCGCCGCGGACGAGGGGCCGGGCGAAACCGGAGTGCGGAGCGGTCCCGGTACATGCGATGGTGCAGGTATGACAGAGACGTCGGGGATAACTCTGCGCTCCGGTACCGCGGCCGACGCCGATGCGGTCCGGCTGCTGGGCGACACCGGTTTCGGTGTGGTGAGCGATCCGGTGGAGATCGAACGCAATCGCCGGGTCTTCGCTCTGGAGAACGGCCTCGTGGCGCGGGACGGTGATCGAATCGTCGGCTACACCGCTGCGTATACGCAGACATTGACGGTTCCGGGCGGCCATCCGGTGGCGGTGGAGTCGATCGCGAATGTCGCTGTCGCACCGACACATCGGCGCCGCGGCATCCTGCGCGCGATGTACACCGAACAGCATCGGCGCACCGAGGCGAAGCAGCTGCCGCTGACCATCTTCACGGCCAGCCAGGGTGGCATCTATGGTCGGTTCGGCTACGGGCCCGCGATCGTCCAGCAGCACATCTGGTTCGATCGCCGCTTCGCGCAATTCCATTCCGGCACACCGGATCCGGGTGGCGTCGAGCCGACTCCTGCCGACCGCGCCCGGCACATCGTGCCCGCGATCTACGACCGCTGGCGGCCGGCGCAGCCCGGTGCGCAGCTGCGCCCGGAGCCCGTCTGGGACGCGTTGTTCGCCGATGAGCCGCGCTACCGCGGCGGCGGGACCGGATTGTTCGCCTTCATCCACGCCGACGGCTACGCGCTGTATCGCTACCACCGGCGCGAATCGGGTACCGCGATCGAGGTGGTGGAGCTGCGCGCGGTCACCCCGGACGCGCACGCCGCGCTCTGGCGGGCGCTGAGCGCACTCGAGCTGTTCGATCGGATCGAAGCGGTGATCGCACCGGACGACCCGCTCCCGCACCTGTTCACCGACCCGCGGCTGGTCCGGACCACCGCACTACGCGACGCGCTGTGGTTGCGGATCATGGACGTTCCCGCCGCGCTGACCGCCCGATCCTACGAGTCGGACCTGGATGTCGTTGTCGCGGTGCGTGATCCGTTCCGCGCGGCGGGCGGCGTCTTCGCGCTTCGGGTGCGCGAGGGCCGCGCCGAATGCGCGCCGACCACCCGCGAGGCCGACGTCGAACTCGATATCGGGGTGCTCGGTTGTGTCTACCTCGGCGCCCATCGGATACGGAGATTGGCTGCGGCACATCGCATCCGGGCGAAGAATCCGGCCGCGCTGCGGGCGCTGGACTCGGCCTTCCGGGCCGACCGTGATCCCGTCCTGGGCTGGCCCTTCTGAGCAGACACGAACCCGGCGGCGTCACCGTGACGCGTGGCCGTCGGGTGGGGCCCTTCCGGTGCCAACCGCCGGACGGATCCCCCGTCCCGGCGCGGCACGTCGTTACGGGGTAGCCGGTCCGGGTACACACTGGCATGCTGGCATTGTGGACTTGATTCGGTTCGTGCTGAATGTGATCTGGCTGGTGCTGGCCGGTTTCTGGATGGCGCTGGGATACCTGCTCGCGGGAGTGATCTGCTGCGTACTGATCGTCACCATTCCGTTCGGGATCGCCTCGTTCCGGATCGCGAGCTATGTGCTGTGGCCGTTCGGGCGAGAGGTCGTCGTGCGGCCGGGCGCGGGCGCACCGTCGACGGTCGGGAACGTCATCTGGTTCATCTTCGCCGGATGGTGGCTGGCCCTGGGGCATTTGCTGACCAGTATTCCGCTGTTCGTCTCGATCGTGGGAATCCCGTTCGGCTGGGCCAACCTGAAACTCATCCCGGTATCGCTGATGCCGCTGGGCCGCGAAATCGTACCGAGTGAAAGCGTTTTCGGACTGAAAGGGTAGCTTCCCGTCTGGGCGCTATTCCGATTCGTCCACGATCTGCGTCATGATTCCGACCGCCTCGCGCAGCACGTCGAGCTGGGCCGGGCTCAGGCCGGAGAGTTGTTCGGTCATCCACTCCTCGCGGGCATTGGCCTCGTCGGCGATCAGTGCCCGGCCGGCATCGGAGAGCGAGACGATGACCTGCCGGCCGTCGGTGGGGTGCGGATCGCGGTTCACCAGATCCATTTCCGACAGCGATGCGATAACGCGCGTCATCGAGGGCGGTTGCACGCGCTCCTTGGCCGCGAGGGTGCCCGGAGTCATCGAGCCGTCCCGATTGAGGGTCGCCAGTGCCGACAGCTGGGTCAGCGAAATCTGAGCCTCGGCGCGGCGACCCCGCAGATGCCGGGTCAGCCGAACCACCGCCAAAGACAGCTCGGCGGCGAGGGCTCGTATGTCGGAAGCCGTTGTCACAGTGCAGAACGATACGTGACACGTCGTACGGGAGATGTCCGATCACAGCGGTATCGTTGGCATCGTGACCTCCGATGTGCCCGAAATTCCGCCGCGTCTGACCGATCCGCGTCCGGTACTGGCCATCGGCAGCATTCTGTGGGCGATCGCGGCGATCGCGGTCTGGGTGAACGACAGTTGGGCTCCCGCGCGGCCGATCTGTCTGATGGGCTTGGCCGTCGGTTTGCTCGGCTACCTCATCTTCACGATTCAACGCCGCAGTGCCCGGCGTGGCGACAAGGGCGCGCAGAAAGGACTCTGAGGGCGACTTTTCGCGCTCGCGAATTGACTGACGGCGTCCTTCCCGCTTAACTGCGTGGGTGTCCTCCCGATTGAGCGTCGAAGAACGCCGCGCCCACCTTATCGAGGCCGCTATCGGCTTGGCCGAGAAAAAGGGCGTGGCCGGGGTAACCACCCGTGACGTGGCGCAAGCCGCCGGTGTTTCGCTCGGTGTGGTGCATTACTGTTTCGAAAACAAGGACGCGCTGATGACCGAACTGGTCAAGGCGCTATCGATGGAATTGCGCGATTCGGTCGAGACCAACGAAACGGTCTGGCAGGGCGTCGGAAGTGGAAAAGAATCGCTTCAAAATCTGGTGCGCGCGAGCCTGGAACTTCTGTGGCTGAACATCGAAGCCACACCCGAACGGCAGTTGCTCACCTATGAAACGACAACCTATGCACTACGGGAAAGCGAACAAACTCCGGCGAAACTCGCGATCGCGCGCGAACAATACACATTCAACGACTCGACGGTCGGCGACGTACTCGAACACGCCCGCGATGCCACCGGCACCCGATGGTCGGTTCCGGTCACCACGCTGAGCCGATTCACCCTCGCGGTCATCGACGGCATCGTGCTGCGCTGGCTGGTGGACGACGACAGCGAGGCGGTCCGGACTCAGCTGGACGTGCTCGCGGAGATGATCACGACGTACGCGCAATAGGTTGCGCGCGAAGGTGAGTGACCTCGCCCTCGCACCACCACGGCACCTCGACGGTCGCCTCGTACGCGCCGCTCAGGCGGACGCGCAGGTTCTCGTGCAGGATCAACGGCGTATCGGCCGGAACCGAGCCGAACCGCTGCCGCAGGATCACGCCCAGTGGCTCGTCCCGCCAGGTGCTCACCCGGCCGGAGCCGAGTACCTCGGCGGTGACCGCCTGGGAGACCAGCGGTAGATCCAGCAGGGTCGACAAGGCTCGCGCGGTGCCGGCATCGCCCGCGACCAGCCGGTCCGGCGGAATCGCCAGGCCGTAGCAGGGCTCGTCGAGAATCAGGGCATCGGCCGAATCGATCACCGCGCCCGAGAGTGCGCGCACCCGCTCGGGCAGCACCAGCTCGTCCAGGTCGAGCAGATCCAGATTGGCCGCGAGCCTGCGGTGCGTCTGCGAAATCGCTTCCGGGGACGGGCTTTTCGCGGGATCGGCCAGCGCTTCGAGCAGTGCGGCGGCAAGTTCCGGGCCGATGGTTTCCGGATCTGCCAATACCGCTGACAGGGCGGCGGTTTCGGCCGGATCGAGATCCGGCGGCACGGGCAGCAGCCCGGCGAACACCGCGTCACCGGGTGCGCGGAACAGGCCCAGTGGCGTGCCGGCGATCCGGGCGTGGTGCCGCAACCACCAGGCGGTGTAGCCGTCGGGATCGGCCAGGCAACGCCGGGTGCCGGGCTCGGAAAGCAACAGCCGCAACGCATTCGGCCAGGCGTCGTCGTCGACCAGATCCAGGTCGCGGACGGCGACCAGTTCGGCCGGATCCTCCACGAGGCTCTCCCACCAGATTTCCTCGTCGTCCAGGTGGTGGTCCGGACCGGTGGGGTCGAGTTCGGTGACCACCGAGAATCCCCAGCCCACACCGACCGCGCGCAATGCCTGCTCGCCGTAGCGGTCGAGAGTCGCGGAATCGACCGTGCCCAGCGGGGAATCGGCCGCGAGCACGCCGGCCAGCGGCGCGCCGGGCAGCAGCAGTTCGTCCGCGGGTAGTAGTTCGCCGTCCTCGCCGGGCAGCTCCAGCGTGCCCAGCCAGGCCGGGAGCGCGGACGAGTCGGCGAGTTGCGCGGCCAGGCGCAGCACCGCCTCGACCGTGTCCGGATCGGCCGGATCATCCTGTAGCGCCGCCTCCAGCGCGGGATCCGCGAGTAGATCCTCGACGGTGGCCTGGCGCGCGCCGAGCCGGCCCAGGAGATCGTGCGCCGCCTCCGGATGCACCAACCGCGCCCAGTGCACCGGCAGGGCGATCTCCACGGTGAGAGCGTCCCCGTAGGGAACGTCGACGAGTTCGAGGTCGTCGCCCAGCACCACCGTGCGCGGCCCCGTCACCCGCCGGCCGTCGGCCAGCGGCACCGCGAGCGCGCCGAGTGCCTCGGCGGTCAGCGGATCGACCACGAACGGCTCGAGTGCGTCGTAGAGCGAATACCACCACTGCGGTGGACGTTCCAGGCTCGAGGACAATTCGGCGATCCGGGCCAGGCCGATCCGGTGCACGTCCAGCACCGCCAGCGCATCGGAAGCGGCTCGGCCGGAGAGTTCCGGAATCACCAGAGGGCCCAGCAGATCGGCGAGTAGGTCCGCCAATTCCGTTGACACGGCGGGGAATACACTCGCGCGAGCTGGTGATGCGAGCGCGGTCCCGGGGTACCGGGTGGCGGCAACGCCCGGTTCCGCGACCGCCGGTTCCGCCAGGTCATCGACCGGGATGCCGACGGCATCCGGTTGCGCCGGGTCGGTGACCGGGTCGTCCGCGGCAGTGCGTGCGACCGTCGGGGAGGCGGCCGAATCGCCCACCGTGGCAGCGGATTCCCCCGTCCGGCGCGGCGACGCGTCGATCAGGTTGATCGGTTGCTCTGAAGGTGTGGCGATCCGGTCGTGCCGGCCGAAGCTTCCGCCGGAGGGGACCGAAACCACCGGGAGCCAGCGCTCGGTGCGAAGCTCGGTGAGGAGCGCCTCGCGCAGGAGAGCGTCGGTCTCGCTGCGCGCGAATCCGGCGGCGGGTACCAGGACCAGGCGATCGCGAGGCGGGAGGGCGCGGGCGAAATCGGCGTAGCCCGTCGCCAATTCGGCCGGCCGGGCACCCGGCAGGAGGCGACGGCGATCAGGTTGCATGGCGACCTGCGCGATCAGCAGCGCGGGCAGGGAGAGTTCCTCGTCCGAGCGAGTCGGGGCGCGCAGCACATCGTGTCCGGCCGGAACCGGACGGCCGTCGACGACGGGGAGCAGCCAGCGGGCGCGGCCGGTGTCGAACTGCCACCAGATCCGTTCGCCGAATTGCGCACCCGAGAGGGTCAGCTGACGCAGCCCGCCGCCGAGTTCGATCGACGCACTGCGCATTTCCTCGCTTTCGATGCGCACGGAACGCAAAGCGGGCAGTTCCAGGAGCAGATCGGCGGCCTCGGTGCGCATGGCGGCCGACAACGCGGCGGTATCGACGTCGGCGCGCAGATGGATGACGATCTCGCTGTCGAATCCGGCGACCGGCCCCGCATCGAGCGGCCAGGCCAGGCGCAGCGCGGGCGGCGCGAACTCCGGGTCCTCGGGTTCGGGGATCGCGTTGCGTCGCAGCTCCTCCCGCGTGCGGTCCCGCGAGAACAGCAAAGACCCTGTGCTGGAACGGAATTCGATGTCATCGCCGACGGTGAGTACGGCGGTGAACCCGACGCCGAACCGGCCGACCGAGGCAGGGTCCTCGCCCTGCTTCGCCGAAACCCGCAGTGCGGTCAGCGCGTGTACACCCGAAAGTTCCAGCGGCACACCGGTGTTGGCCACGTGCAGCGTCCGGCCTTCGAACCAGACTGCCAGCCGCCCCGGAACGCCGGCCCGGGCCGCAGCATCGGCGGCGTTCTGCGCCAGCTCGGTCAGCAGCCGATCGCGGTATCCGGCGCGCACCAGATCGGCCTCGGTGGCCGCATCCTCACGCAGCCGCGTCGGCGATCCGCGCCACGCATCGAGCACCCCCGCCCGAAGGGCCGCCGAGCCGAATCGATCCCCCACGACCTCGCTCAGCTCGGATCCGCCGCTCCGGAAGCGCCTCCGGCATCATGCCGCACGCGCACCGCCGACACCGCCCAGGCGTCGTGATACTCGACGCCACCCGGCGCACCGGAATCGGCCGCCGCATGGTCGTCGCCCGAAACCCCCTCGGCCACACCGGAATCTGGCGTCGCGTCGGCGCTCGTCACGGCGTCGGCACCGCTCGCGGGCGAGCGATCCTCGACCGGTTCGTTCGCGGCATCCTCGGCCCCGGCATCGACCTCCGATACAGAATCAGCCGCTCGACTCGCACGGTCGGCATCGGCGTCGGTCGAAGTGCCTTCGGTCACCGGCGACGCTTGATCTTCACCACTACTGCCGGACGAGACGCTCTCCGCCGCAACAGGACCGCCCGGAGGCGAGGTTCCCGCCGAACCTTCGGCGGCAGACGAGCCCCCGCGCTCCTGCGCCACCGCCGATGCCGACTCGTCCGTGCCCGAGACGGCCGAACCAGCGGAAGCCCCGGACTCACCAGTCGCAGCCACCGAAGACTCGGCAGCGGACGCCGACTCTCCGAATGTCGGCCCGACCGCCGACTCAGCCGCGGACGCCGATTCCCCGGCGCGCGAAACGCTCACGTCGGCATCCACCGGCGACTCCGCGGTCACATCCGCCGCTTCAGCAGCCGACCCAGTATCAGCACTCGCCGCCTCATGGGCCTCCACAGCCGGTGCGGACACCCCCGCCACCGATGCCGACTCACCAGTATCTGCCGCACTCGGCGAAGTATCCACAGTCGCCGACGTCGAACCCGCCGTGGACGCGGAGCTCTCGAATGTCGGCCCGGTCGCCGTTTCGGCCGTGGCCGACGCCGCCTCTCCGGCGGTGGAAACACTCACGTCAGCGGCACTCGTCGACGACTCCGCACGCACATCCGCCGCTTCGGCAGCAGCTGTCGCCTCCTTGTGGCCTTCCGCAGCCGGTGCGGACGCGGCGGCCAGCGGTACCGACTCGACCGTGCCGGATGCGACGACATCGGCGGTCCCCGCGCGCGTTTCATCCGCCGCACCGCTCTGCGCCGACTCTGCCGCTGCCGCAACGGGACTCGTGGTGTCGGCGGCGTTCTCAGGTTGTCCGGACTGGACGGCCCGAGGCTCACCTACGGCCTCGGCAGCCGATGGGGCCGCATCCGCGATCGAGGAAGTCTCCGCGGACCGGACCGCCTGCCCGGATTCCCGCGCGAGCCCAGCGGACCCCTCGCCAGAATCCGATGCTCCGGAAACACCCTCCGGCGCAACCTCATTCGCAGGCTCCGCCGCGCTATCCGGCGCAGCAGCCGCATCCGACCGCGCGATGCCTTCTCCCGCAACGGCATCGGCAGAGCCAACAGCATCTTGCGACACGGTGGCATCGGCCGACGCAGCGTCGTTCCGCGCAGCAACATCCGACGTCGCGCTGCCTTCTCCCGCAACAGCGTCGGCAGAACCAACAGCACTTTCCGGCACGGTCGTGTCGGCTGACGTGGCGACACCGGGCTGCGCGACACCTTCTCCCGCAACGGCATCGGCCGCGCCGACAGCACCTTCCGGCACGGTCACACCGGCGGCCACAGCGTCGTTCCGCGCAGCAACATCCGACGTCGCGCTGCCTTCTCCCGCAGCAGCGTCGGCAGAACCAACAGCACTTTCCGGCACGGTCGTGTCGGCTGACGTGGCGACACCGGGCTGCGCGACACCTTCTCCCGCAACGGCATCGGCCGATGGGCTCGCGCCCTCCGCTACGGCGTCATCCGGCGACGCAGCGGAGCTTTCGGATGCAACCGCTGATATCGAATCGCCTTTTGGCGCAGTGACTTCCGCAGCAGCCGTTTGCGGCGCAGCGACATCCACCGCGGAGGTTGCCGTCTGCGGCGCGGCGACATCGGCGGAGGGGGCCGCGGTCTCCGGGGCATCAACTACCGGCGCGCTCGCGCTCTCCGAGACAACGGCACCCGCCGGCGCGGTGGCTTCCTGCTGCGCACTCTCGTTCGCCGATGTCCGGTCGCCCTCGCGGGTAACCGCGCCGGACTCGTCCGGTTCGACCGCATCATCCGGCGTCGTGGCCGCGGGCTTGCGCAGTTCCTCCGGCGCGACGAGTTCGACGGCGGCATCGTCGTAGGCCTCGTAGAGGGGGGAACCGCCGCCGGTGGGAAGTTCGGTGTCGGAGTGGGCTCCGCAGCCGTATTCGGCGTGCACGACGTGGCCGTCGGCGCCGAGAGCGTTGGCGCAGACACCGAACGAGGCGCGCAGGGCACCGGCCAGGGGGACGTAGAAACCGCAGAGACGACAGGTCGACGGGGCGGCGCGGGCCATCTCGGTGTCGGGGCCGTATTCGGTGAACCAGCGTTCGGCGGCCTCCGCACGCCCCTCGCGGCTCAGCACCTGCGGGCGGCCTTGGCCGACTTCCTCACAGACGTCGTCGACGACCGGGTCGCCGGTCACGAGGTAGCCGGGGGCCAGGCGCGGATCGTCCGGCAGCGGGGCCAGCAGATCGCCGGGCGCGAGATCGCCGGGCCGCACCCGCTGATCCCACGGCACGAAATCGGGGGCGACCAGGGCGTCGGGACCGGGCAGCAGGGCCGATTCGCTGACCGTGGCCCGGTCGGCCTCCGGCGGCGCGGCCACCACGACCGCCCACTGCCAGCCGCGATAGCCGGGCAGGGTCGTCGCGAAATGGTGGGTGGCCGCGTATTCGTCCTCGGCGGTCACGCCCAGATGCTCGCCCACTCCTTCGGGCTGCAACTCCAGTAGCGCACGGCGAGCCATGTCGACCGCCTCCGCCAGGATCGGTCGCACATCGGGCTCCGAAACAGAAACTGCGCTCACGCCCTACATTTTGCCGCATGGAACGCAAACCCCGTTCGTTGGCCGCGACAGGGCTGATCGTGCTGGCAGTGGCGCTGTGTGCCGCGACCGGATGTGATGTGCTCGACAACACCCCGCGCCTGGGGGTGAAGGTGCTGGCAACCCGCCCACACGACCACACCGCGTTCACCGAGGGCCTGGAGATCGACGGCGATGTCCTCTACGAGAGCACCGGGCTCGAGGGCAGATCCGGTCTGCGCGCGACGAATCTCGGCACCGGCGCGGAACTGGCCCGCATCGACCTGGACCCGGACTACTTCGGCGAGGGCGTCACCCGCGTGGGCACGACCCTGTGGCAGCTGACCTGGAAGAACGGCATCGCCTTCGACCGTGACCCGGCCACTCTCGCAGAACGCCGGCGAGTGCACTTCGACGGCGAGGGCTGGGGACTGTGCACACGCGGAAAAAGCCTGGTCATGAGCAACGGCACCAGCACACTCACCTTCCGCGACCCGGTCGGCTTCGCCCCGACCGGGTCGGTCCGGCTCACCGATCACACCGGCGCCCGCCTCAACGAACTCGACTGCGCCCCCGACGGCACCGTCTACGCCAACGACTGGCCGACCGACCACATCCTGCACATCGATCCCGCTTCCGGCCGGGTACTCGGCGATATCGACGCATCGGGCCTGCTCACGCCCACCCAGCGAGCCGGGGCCGACGTCCTCAACGGCATCGCCGACATCCCCGGCACCGACCACTTCCTGATCACGGGCAAGAACTGGCCCACCACCTTCGAAGTGCAATTCGTGCCCCACTGAAATCCGGGCCGGACAACCAGCTCGCCGAAACGGCCCAAGCGGGGGCGACATCCCGACGGCATCGCCCGGCACCGGCCGCTGCCCGATCACCGCCGAGAACCGGCCAACGCCTTCGAAGCGCGATCCGTCCCCTGCCGAAAGCAAATCCGCGACAGGGCGAACCGGCCGCCGAACCCGAGTCCAGGCCGATCGTCCCCAGCCCCGCATGCCGGGCTCGATGTCTCAACGACATCGCCCACCTCCGCGCCGATCACCGGCAAGAACTCGGCCCGCCACCTTCGAGGTGCAATTCGTGCCGGACCGAGGCCGGTGAAGCGGGGTGTGCACAGAATCACACTCGCGCCGCACTCGGCGGCAACCCGTACCCGCGTCCGCCGCGGTCTTCTCGGGATCGACCACTTGCCGCCCGGCCGCAACCGGCCGGCCACGTGCGACGTCCGATTCCCGCCGCACCCGGGCGTCGCACGGCATGGTCACACCCGGCCCCGGCCACGCATTCATCGCGCGTGCGGGAGAATCGACGTTGTGACTGCCTCCCGTGAACCCTCCGGCACAGATCCGGGGCGTCGGGACGGCGAGGAATCTCCGCTCACTCAGCGACATCCCGGTTACGACCGGTATCCCCCGCCGCACACCGCGTCCCGCGATCGGCTGCCGCCCCTGCCGCGGCGCGGCGGCGAGCCGGATGTGCCCGAATTCGTCACCCGCCGCCTGTCCGCGGGGCAAGCGCCGAGACCGGAGGACACGCCGCCGCGAGATACGCCGCCGACCCGGCCGCTGCGCGACAGCCCGCCGCAGGCCGATCCGCCCGCCGACGATGCCGGTTCCGGCGCCCGCAAGCCGCCGCGCAAGCTGACCGTCACCCGGGTCGTGGCGATGCGCAGCGTGGAACTCACCGGACGCGGCCTGCGCACCTTCCAGCGCGCGGCCGAGGCCGACGGTGCCGGCGAATCCGGGCTCACCGCACTGGTTTACGCGACGATGGCCAACTTCGCCCTGGACGCCGCCATCGCCGTATCCCTGGCCAACACGTTGTTCTTCGCCGCGCAGACCGCGGAATCCAAGAGCAAGGTGGCGTTGTATCTGCTGATCACGATCGCGCCGTTCGCGGTGATCGCCCCGCTGATCGGCCCCATGCTGGACCGCCTGCAACGCGGCCGCAGACTGGCGTTGTCGGGATCGTTCGCCGTGCGCGCGGTGGTCGCGATCGTGCTGATCTTCAACTTCAACGGGTGGGCGCTGTATCCGCTGGCCCTGGTGATGATGATCCTGAGCAAATCGTTCGCGGTGCTCAAGAGTGCGGTGACCCCGCGCGTCCTGCCGCCGGAAATCGACTTGGTACGCACCAACTCTCGGCTCACCGTCTTCGGACTGGTCGGTGGCACGCTGGGTGCAGGCGGTCTAGCCGGGGCGGTCGCCGCGGTCGCCGGATCGCCGGGCGCGCTGGTCTTCGCCGCCCTCATCGCGGCGGCCGGAACGTATCTGAGCCTGCGCATCCCGTCCTGGGTGGAGGTCACCGAAGGCGAGGTCCCCGCGACACTCGGCTACCACCGCGACAGCGAGATCCTGGACAAGGACGGCACGGCGCCGATCAAACCGAGCAAACGTCGTCAGCCGCTGGGCCGGTCGGTGGTGACCGGACTGTGGGGGAACAGCGCGATCCGGGTGCTCACCGGGTTCCTCACCTTCTACGTCGCCTTCGTGGCGAAATCGACCGAACACCGTCCGGTGCAGCAGGCCGCGATGCTCGGCGCGGTCGGCGCGGCCGCGGCGATCGGCAACTTCGCGGGCAATGCGACCGGCGCGCGGATGAAACTCGGACGTCCGGCTCTGATCGTGCTGGTGTGCACGGCCGCGTGCACGATCGTCGCCGTGGTCGCGGCGCTGACCGACAATCTGCTGGGCGCCGCGCTGGCGACCCTGGTCGGCGCGTGCGCCAGCGCCTTGGCGAAGGTCTCGCTGGACGCCTCGATCCAGGACGATCTGCCGCCCGAGTCGATCGCGTCGGGATTCGGCCGATCCGAAACGGTGCTGCAGTTGTCCTGGGTGGTCGGCGGCGCGGGCGGCGTCCTGCTGCCGACGACGTGGTGGGAGGGCTTCACCGTGGTCGCCGCGGTGCTGGCACTGGGATTGACGCAAACCTTCGTGAGCTACCGTGGGCATTCGCTGCTGCCCGGTCTGGGCGGCAACCGACCGCAACACGCCAAGCAGGAGGCCTCGATGGGCTCCGAGCCGGGCGCCGCTTCCCGACCAGCGACAGGAAATCCGTGACCAAGCCCAGCCCCCGCACGATCGTCGCGCTGGCCGCGGCGGGCGTGCTCGTTGTGATCGTCGCCGTCGCCGCCGCCGTCATCGTGGCCGTGCGGAACACGACCACACCGGATCCGGCGCTGACCGTGTACGCCCACGGAAAATCCGCCACCGTGGCCCCCTACCGGTACTGCACGGTGGCCGGGGTCGCCGATTCCGGACGGCTGAACATGAAGTGCCGGGAGAGCGATATCACCGTGCCACTGGATCCGGCCGGACATCCGGTGCAGATCTCACTGCCGAAGAAGATCGCCGACGCGCCGTGGATCATGGTGCGCGAGTACGTCCTTCCGGACAATCGGACCGCGGTCCGCGACGTCAAGACCTACCGCGACTTCGCACCCGGCACCCTCGCGCTGACCGTCCCGTCCCGCCCGAGCCCCGACCTTCGCCTGGCCGGCATCGAACTGCAGCTGGTGCTGCCCGCCCGCGACGAGACCGGCCGCGAATTCTTCACCCCGTACCAGGCCTGGTCGATCAAGACCGCCTGAGCGCGGGCCCGGGACAGACCGCGGCCCCGGCGCACCAGGCGTGCCGGGGCCGCGGGAGCCGATCGGCTCAGTGATCCAATTCGCGTGCGACGCCGCGCACCACCTCGGCGATGCGCTGGGCGGTCTTGCGGTCCGGATACTTGCCCTTGCGCAGATCCGGCTGCACCTTGGCCTCCAGCAGGGTGATCATGTCCTCGATCATCCCGTGCAGATCGTCGGGGCCCTTGCGGGGATGCTGCGGCGCGGAATCCTTGTGCCCCTGGCCTTGTCCGCCGCGCACGGACGGCGGCGGCTCGAGCAGTTTGAGGCTCAGCGCCTGCGGGCCACGGCGACCGGCCGCCATCCCGAATTCGACCCGTTGCCCGGGCTTCAACCCCTCGACACCCTTGGGCAATGCAGACGACCGAACATAGACGTCCTCCCCCTCATCCTGGGAAAGGAAGCCAAAGCCCTTTTCGACGTCGTACCACTTCACCTTGCCGGTCGGCACTGCGCTCACCCGTTCATCTTCGAATGCCCGGACCGCCCGGGCACAGTCATCGGCGCCGGAGGTGTGTCCGGCGCCCTTGCGTTCGCGAAAAGAACGCGCCCCACACAGGCATGCAGGACGCGATTTGCGTCGAGTCTACCCCGGTGACCATTCCCGAAGCACATCAGTTTTACGGTGCAGCAATGCCGGATTCCTCTTCCGACCGTTCCCCGCGGCGCGCCGCGGATCGGCTGCTGCCCGTCGCCGTCGGCCTTTTCGTGATCGGGCTGCTGGCGATCCTCGCCATATTCCTGACCCCGGTGGTGTCCGACGCGCATCCGGGACTGTGGCTCTATCTCGTCGCGATGGTGGCGACTCCGGGCGGACTTCTGCTGGCGACCGTGTTCGCACTGTGGTCCGGCCGCCGGGCGCGCTGAACCTCCGCGACTCCGGGACCGATCCCTTCGGCCGACAACAGGAATGCCCTGTTCGTAATCCCGCTACACGTGTGATGTTCATCACATCACGGCTAGGTCACGGGCGGGTCACGGACCGTACTTGCATACGTGACAACGCATCAACCTGCACCGAAGCCGCGCGGAACACGTTGGGCGCGTGCGCGACCCGCCCGCACACGCCGGTTACCAAATAGTGATTTTTCGCGGCGATCGTCGTACCGTCTATCCCAGTCGGGAGCAGTCCCGACGCCACCGGCCCGCCGCACCGAACCTCGCCCCGCGGGTACCGGACCCCAAGGAGACAGGGGCGAGGGCGGGGAACCCACGTTCCCTACAGGCAGGGAAGCGGAATCGGCCGGAAACGACCGATTCCTTGGGGTGAAGCCCCGGCGCACCACCCGGTGAGCCAGGGCCGGACGGCCTCTCAGTCCGAACCCGACAGCTCACCTCGCAGGCGCGTACGAGAGGGAGACACCCGATATGAGTGGACGCCATCGCAAGCCGACCAACACCGGCCGTACCGTTGCCAAGGTCGCCGTTACGAGCGCGATGATGGGCGGTGCAGGAGTGGCCCTCGCCGGTCACGCCGCCGCGGCTCCGGACTCCGACTGGGACAAGCTCGCGCAGTGTGAGTCCGGAGGCAACTGGGGTATCAACACCGGTAACGGATTCCACGGCGGACTGCAGTTCACGCCCAGCACCTGGGCTTCCTACGGCGGCACGCAGTACGCCTCGACCCCCGAGCACGCCAGCAAGGATCAGCAGATCGCGGTCGCCGAGAAGGTTCTCGCGACCCAGGGCTGGGGCGCCTGGCCTTCCTGCTCTTCGCACCTGGGCCTGCACAGCGCTCCGTCGCAGCGCACCGCGCCCGCCTCCAGCACCACCACCCAGCAGGCCGCTCCGCACATGCAGGCCGCGCCGCACACGCAGGCTCAGCCGGATATCGCGACCCATTCGCAGGCCCCCGTGCAGCAGCAGGCCGCGCCGGACGGCAGCCAGCAGGTCTTCCAGACCGTCGACAAGGGCATCACCCTGGCCCAGCAGCGCGGCATCCAGTTGCCGCAGCAGGCCATGGACGCCTACCGGGCCGCCAAGGCCAGCGGCGTCAAGCTCGATCCCAGCGTGATCAACTTCTTCGAGGCCAACAAGAGCTTCCTGCCCAACTGATCCGGTCTGCCTGAGGCACGTTTCAGCTTTTTATCGGGACACAAGAAAAGGCCCCGCATCCGAAAGGATGTGGGGCCTTTTCTGTTTCGCGGTCAGCGGTTGATCACCGTGCGCGGGTGCACGTAGGCAATCTCTTCCGCCGGCACCGGAAGCTCGGTGTCCTCACCGAACGGCGAAAGACCACCGGAACGGGTCGAGGAGAGCTCGGTGACCGCATGGTCACCATTGTCGAGCTGCGGCCAGCCGTTATCGACGTAGGGTTTCTTCGATTTGTTCACCACGGCATCATTCTGGCACGGCCGCCTCGATCGCCGCACGCTCCCATGGCCGCTCGGCGCACCGACCGGTCCCCCAGCGCCCACCCGCGTGTCGCCGTAGGCTGGAAAGGATGACCACGACCGACCGCACGCCCCGGACCGGGGACGACCGTCCCACGGGAGCCGCTCCCGCCGCCCGAGGCACGGCCGGTGTCGCCCAGCTGGCCGACTGGTTGTCCGCCCGCACCGACGACGAGCTGGTGACCCTGCTGGAACTGCGCCCGGATCTGGCCGTACCGCTGCCCGGATCAATGGCCGTCCTGGCCGCCCGCGCCGAACAGCGAGCGTCGGTGCTGCGAGTCTGCGACGACCTCGACACACTCGATTTCGCGATCATCGAGACCCTGGCCGTGCACGGTGCGGCCTTTCCGAGCCGCACAGCCGCACCGCTGCCGCGCAAGCAGTTGCAGAAACTGCTGAGCGATCGGGTACCCGCCAAGACGGTCGATCTGTCCGTCGCCCGGCTCACCGCCCGCGCTCTGGTCTGGGGCACGAAGGAGCTGCATCTGGTCGCGGCCGCGAAGGACGCGCTGCCCTGGCAGCTGGGCAGCACCACCGAACTTCCCGACGCACTCACCGAACCTGAGATCGTCGAGGCGCTGACCGAGATCGGTCCTCCCGAACGCGCTTTGCTGGACAAACTGGCCGCCACCGGTCCGCGCGGCCGCACCCGCGACGCCGCACCCGGCACCGCACCGGACCGCCCGATTCAACGGCTGCTCGCCCATCGCCTGCTGAACTGGGTCGACGCGGAGACCGTCGAACTGCCGCCGGCGGTCGGGCAGGTACTGCGCCGCGAACCGGTAACCGATCCGCATGCGCTCGTGCCGCCACGGCCCACACCGGTCAAGCACACCGCCACCGACGTCAACGCCGCGGCCGCGGGTGAGGTGGGCGAACTGCTGCGGCACTGCGGGGACATCCTCGAGGTGCTCGGCACCGCGCCCGCACCCGCGCTGCGCTCCGGCGGGCTCGGCGTTCGGGAGTTGCGCCGCATCGCCAAGCAGACCGGCGTCGAGGAGACCCGCGTCGGACTGCTCGCCGAGGTGCTCGCGGCAGCACGCCTGCTGGACAAGGGCATTCCTGAACCACCCCCGCCGGACGACTCGCTGGACGACAGCTGGGCACCCACGGCCACTGCCGACGGCTGGCGCGAACATTCGCCGGCTCGCCGCTGGGTGGTCCTCGCGCACGCCTGGCTGGAACTGGACCGCTTCCCCTGGATGATCGGTCTGCGCGACGCCAATGACAAACCGCTGGCGGCACTATCGATGGAATTGCGCAATATGCACGCGATCCGGGACCGCCGGGCGATTCTGCGGCTGCTGGCCGAATTCCCGCCGGGCGCCGCGGTTTCGGCCGCGGACCTGGCACGCGTGCTGGCCTGGCGACAGCCGCGTCTGCGCAGGCACTTTCACACCGACGCCGTGGAACGCACCCTCGCCGAGGCCGCGACGCTGGGACTGATCGGCCGTGGCGCGCTGGCCTCCGCCGGACGCGCGCTACTGCACGGCCCCGGCGCGTCCGGCGATGCCGCCGTCCCCGAGGAGGCGTTGCGCAACGCCGAGGCCGAAATGGATTCGGCGTTACCCGAGCCGGTCGACCACGTGCTGGTGCAGGCGGACCTGACGGTGATCGCCCCCGGACCGCTCATCCCGGATCTGCAGAGCCGGATCGCGCTGGTGGCCGATATCGAATCCGCCGGTGCGGCAACCGTTTACCGGATCGGCGAAACATCGGTGCGGCGCGCCCTGGACGCCGGGATGACCGCGGCCGAACTGCATCAGCTGTTCACCACGTACTCGCGCACCCCGGTTCCGCAGTCGCTGACCTATCTGATCGACGATGTGGCCCGCCGGCACGGACGGCTGCGAGCCGGTATCGCCCAATCCTTCGTCCGCAGTGAGGATCCCGCGCTTCTGGCCGAGGTGCTCGCCGCGCCGGTGGCCGAGCAGTTGGCGTTGCGAGCGGTCGCACCGACCGTGGCGATCTCACAGGCCACGCTCGCCGAGGTCCTCGATGAGCTGCGGGCGGCGGGATTCAGTCCGGCCGGGGAAGACTCCTCGGGTGCGATCGTCGATCTGCGCCCGCGCGGCGCGCGCATTGCGGCTCGCCCGAACACCCGCAACGCCTGGCGGCCCAGCCTGCCCAGTACCGTACAGCTCGGACAGCTGGTGGCCGAACTACGTGCCGGAGAACTTGCGGCACAGGCGAAATCGGGTCGGACCGTGCGTTCCGACGGCTCCCGCACCAGTACCGCGGCCACCATGGCCCTGCTTCAGCTGGCCGTGCGGGTGCGACGGCCGGTGCACATCGGATACGTCGACGCCCAGGGTGTCGCGACGCAACGCATCGTGGAACCACTCCAGGTTTCCGGCGGCCAGTTGAACGCCCTGGATCCGGTCACCGGCGCGGTGCGGAATTTCACCCTGCACCGGATCGCGTCCGTGGCGCTGGTGGATCAGTAGCCGCCCGCGCCGACCGCAAGGCTCAGTAGTCGGTCGAGTACTGCTGGGACAGGCCCTGCAGGCCGAGCATCAGATATCCGAGGGACCGGCCCAGAGTGTTGCTGAGCAGCATGAGTCCGTAGATATTCATTTGTCCGGCCTTCCCTCGAGACGTTGTGCGGACAGATTGTAAGCACAATTGTTAACGGTGGTGCATCGTTACCTGTCCCAACGGACTGTTCGGTCGATACACACTTGCCATCATCACCCTCCGACACGGTGTATGCGCTGCGTCGATGGAGATGGCTCAGACACGTCACCGCCCGAAACAGCCGAGCGGACAACCGGTTCCGGTCCGGGTTCCGCAGGCGGCATCGGAAAGCGTGGCCGAGCCCCACCTCGAGTAATCCCGATCGCACGAACCGCGGCGACAGACGTCGGTATCGAATGCGGTTGTCCGGCAGCCACACCCGACGGCCACCGTCGGCTCAGGTGTGCAGAGAACCCGGGTAGAGGAACCTGTCGGCGGGGCGGGTCGCGCCGTCGAGCCAGGCGGCGAAGAAGCCGGACAGGTCGATCGGGGTTCTGGACTGCATGTACCGGCGGAACTCCGGCATCGAGGCATTGCCGTAGGCGTGTGCTCGCACGAATTGGGCGATCGACGGGAAGAAGACACCGTCGCCGATCAGGCGGCGCAGCGCGTGCAGGAACAACGGGCCGCGGTAGTAGACCGAGGTGAATTCCTTCCCGGCGCCGGGGTTCTGCAGCGGGATCTGCCAGAAGTCCGCTCGGTTGCGGTATTCGGCGAGCGTGCTGCGGTACTGCGCGTCGGCGTCCTTGCCCTGCTTGCGTTCCGGCCACAGGTAGTCGGCGGTATAGCTGGCGAAACATTCGTTCAGGCAGACGTCGGACCAGTTCCGCACCGACATGGAATTGCCCCACCACTGATGGGTGTTCTCGTGGACGACCGTGTGCAGTTCGGCCCACGGGGCATAAATCGGGCGGGTCTGCGTCTCCAGCGAGAAATGCAGATCGGTGTCGACGTAGATGCCGCCGCCGCTCTCGAAAGGGTAAGGGCCGTAGAGGGATTCGAGGAAGTCCAGCACCTCCGGCAGCCGCCGCTCGAGATCCTTGCGCGACTCCGACCTCGGGGCGAAGGCGCTGATCAGCGGGGTTCCGTTGGCACGACGCTGATTCAGGAAATCGAGATGATCGATCGCGACGGTGGTCAGATAGCCGAGCACCGGATGCTGCGTCGCCCATTGCGCGGTCCGCTGCGAGCCGTGCACCTCGTCGCGCACGCGCAGCCCGTTCGAGATGACCTGCCATTCCCGCGGAACCGTCACGGTCAGGTCGAATGTGGCCTTGTCCAGCGGAGTGTCGTTGAGCGGGTACCAGGTCGCGGCGGAATGCGGTTCACCCGCGACGAACGCTCCGCCACTGGGCGAGAAGGTCCAACCGTGATCGGAGTTGTTCGACTCGATGCCGGAGTATCGGACGGTCACGGTGAACGGCAGTCCGGGCAGGATCGGCAGGGCCGGTGTGACATTCACCTTGTGATCACCGCTGCGGGCGAATCCGGCGGGCAGATTGTTCACCGAAACCTGTTGCACGGCAGGGCCGCTGAAGTCCAGCGTGAATGCGCGCAGCGGCTGGCCGGCGACCGCGTCCAGCCGTGCGGCGCCGGTCAGGTGATGTGTCGGCGGGTCGTAATCGATGGCGACCGCGTAGTGGTCGACGTGGTATCCGCCATTGCCGTCGTCGGGATAGTAGGGATCGCCGAGCCCCGGCGCGCCGACCAGGGGATCGGCAGGCGTTCGCGCCTGCGCCGGAATCGACAACCCGGCCGCCAGCAACACACCGGACAGCACTGCGCACACCCATTTGCGCGATGTCATGCGGACTTGTCCACCCCCTTCTCGGCATGCGGTTCCGGTGACGGTCGATGCTAACCCACCCGAAAGCCCAGGCCGGAGCGGCACACCAGGCGAACCGTCGGCTATCCGCCCGAACCCGAGACCGCCACGCTCGCGCCGAGCCCCATGATCATTACGCCCCCGGCGCCGCCGACGGCCTCCAGACGCCGCGGCGACCGCGCGAACCAATCGCGAGCGGTACCGGCCAGCAGCGCCCAAGTGCTGTCCGAGACCAGCGCGATGCACACGAATATGCAGCCCAGGGCCAGCATCTGCAACGGCACCGAACCGTGCTCGCGATCCACGAACTGCGGCAGCATCGCGGAGAAGAAGATGATCGCCTTCGGGTTGGTCACCCCGACGATGACCCCCTGCCGGAACACCCGGCGATGCGCCGTCGGCTCCGTCGATGTCGAGGCGGCCAACGCAGTGCGTAGCGATCGCCGCTGCCGGATCGCCTGGGCGCCGATATAGATCAGGTACAGTCCGCCGCCGACCTTCACGATCGTCAGGGCGATCGCGGACGCCGCGACCAGCGTGCCGAGACCGGCCGCGACCAGCGCCAGCATGATCTGCACGCCGAGGGCATGCCCCAGCACCGAAACCAGTGCCGCCCGTTTGCCATCGGTCAGCGCGCGACCGACCGTGAACAGGACGCCAGGACCGGGAATCACGATGATGATCGTTCCGGCCACGATGAATGCGAGCAGATTTGCGGCGGACGGCATCTTTCGATCATACGAAGGCGCGCAAGGGTTTTTGGCTAACCGCGCAGTTCCTCGGGCAACTGGTGCGGATCGAGCAGGAGACGTCCGAAATCGGCGGTGCGCACCTTGTCGGCCAGGGAACGGTTGTCGGCCAGTAGTTTCCATTCGGCCGCCGGAATGGCGTCGCGGGCACGGGCGATGACCTCCGGATCGCGGGTGCCCCAGGCGATCGGCATCGCGCCGACCGACTGCCGCAATCCGCCCACCGACAGCGGTGCGCGGTCGGCCCGCACGGTCACCGACGGGATCTGCTCACCGGGCCAGGACCGATGGCCGGGCAGCGACCGCACGGTACGGGTGATCAACGCATAGCGCGGCGCCGCACCGGATTTGGCCAGGTTGACCAGAGCCAGCAGCAGCGCTCCGCGCGGATGCCGATCCGAGACGATCGCCGGGACGAGTTCGCCCTCGGCATAGAGCTTTTCGATCCGGGCGCGATGCGGCGTCCACAGCGCCACGAACAGCGAGGTCACCGTGCCGAGCCCGAAGGCGACGGCCAGCAGGAACGAATACGGGTGGTCCAACCAGATCAAACCGGCGGTACCCAGCCCGAGCACGACGGTCGTGGTGAACGCCAGAACTCGAAGCTTGCGGGTGTCCGCGACGACCTCGTTCACCGCCCGCGCATGTTCCCGGTCCACCACGAATTCGAACGCTCTCTTTTCCGCATCCGCTTCGCTCCGGCGGGCCGCGGCCTCCCAAGGCTCGATTCTTCCCTCCTCCGCTCCGTCAGTCCGGAATCGAGCCGGGCCGCGGCCTTCGGCGTTGTCCGGCATGGGCGAACCTGGCCGACCTCGGACTCCGTCACGCTTCGCACGCTGCGCCGATCCCGCATCGCCGCTGCCCCCGCCCTCGGAGTCGCCATTGTCCGAGGTGGACAGATCCGGGCGACGTTGCGGCCACGTGCCATGGGTGAGTGGCACCGCTTCCCGGCTTCGCTCCTGTGCCGAGGTTGGGCTGGAATCGCCCCCGGGCGCGGCCTCGGGTTCGGCGTTGTGCGGAGGGAGCGCGCCGGGTGGCCGCTGATCGCCGGGCGGGCGATCCGGGTGGAGAGGGCCGGCACCTGGCTCGCTCCGGCCGGGCGGGCGTTCAACCATGTTCAGGTCCTCCGTCCGGTTCCTCGAGTGGTCTAACCGATCGCGGGGCCCAACAGGTCGTCGGCGTCGGTGATTCGGTAGGCATACCCCTGTTCGGCCAGGAAACGCTGTCGGTGCGCAGCATATTCTGCGTCCAGCGTGTCGCGGGACACCACCGAATAGAAGTGCGCCTGTCCGCCGTCGTGCTTCGGGCGCAGCAGGCGGCCCAACCGCTGAGCCTCCTCCTGACGGGAGCCGAAGGTGCCCGAAACCTGTACTGCCACAGACGCTTCGGGAAGGTCGATGGAGAAATTGGCGACCTTGCTCACCACCAGCACCGGAATTTCGCCGTTGCGGAACGCGTCGAACAGCGCCTCGCGCTCCTTGGTGCGGGTCGAGCCCTGAATCACCGGCGCGTTCAGATGTTCACCCAATTCGTCCAGCTGATCCAGATAGGCGCCGATGACCAGACTCGGAGCATCCTTGTGCCGCGCGAGAATCGACTCCACCACAGGGAGTTTGGTGCGCGCGGTGGAGCACAGCCTGTAGCGCTCCTCGGGTTCGGCGGTGGCGTACGCCATCCGTTCGGCGTCGGTGAGCGTCACCCGCACCTCGATGCAGTCGGCCGGGGCGATCCAGCCCTGCGCCTCGATATCCTTCCACGGCGCGTCGTACCGTTTGGGCCCGATCAGCGAGAACACATCGCCCTCGCGGCCGTCCTCGCGGACCAGGGTCGCGGTGAGACCGAGGCGGCGACGCGATTGCAGATCGGCCGTCATCCGGAAGACCGGGGCGGGCAGCAAATGCACCTCGTCGTAGATGACCAGGCCCCAGTCCCGGCTGTCGAACAGCTCCAGATGCCGGTACTCACCCTTGGTCTTGCGGGTGATGACCTGGTACGTCGCGATGGTGACGGGGCGGATCTCCTTGCGTTCGCCGGAGTATTCGCCGATCTCGTCCTCGGTGAGCGAGGTGCGCGCCAGCAGCTCCCGCCGCCACTGCCGGCCCGCGACCGTATTGGTCACCAGGATCAGCGTGGTGGCCTTGGCCTTGGCCATCGCCGCCGCGCCGACCATGGTCTTACCCGCGCCGCACGGCAGCACCACCACGCCCGAGCCGCCGGCCCAGAACGAATCCGCGGCCAATTCCTGGTAATCGCGCAGGTGCCAGGCATGGGTGCCGAAGTCCAGATCGATCTGGTGTGCCTCACCGTCGACGTATCCGGCCAGATCCTCGGCGGGCCAGCCCACCTTGAGCAGCATCTGCTTGATCCGGCCGCGCTCGGACGGATGCACCTGCACCGTGTCGTCATCGATGCGGGCACCCAGCATCGGCTGGATCTTCTTGTGCCGCAACACCTCTTCCAGCACCGCGCGATCGAGGCTGACCAGTACCAGACCGTGCGCGGGATGTTTCATCAGCTGCAGCCGGCCATATCGGGCCATGGTGTCCACGACATCCACCAGCAACGGCTGCGGCACCGCGTACCGGGAGTACTTCACCAGAGCGTCGACGACCTGCTCGGCATCGTGCCCGGCCGCGCGCGCGTTCCACAGCGCCAGCGGGGTGACCCGGTAGGTGTGCACGTGTTCGGGCGCGCGCTCCAACTCGGCGAACGGCGCGATCGCCTGACGGGCGGCATCGGCCTGCTCGTGCTCCACCTCGAGCAAGAGGGTCTTGTCGCTCTGAACGATGAGTGGTCCGTCTGTCACGGCACCTCCTGCGGTTCGCGGGCCGGGTCCATTCTTGCCGATGGGACCGACACGGCCGCCGCCACCGGGGCTGAGCACGCAATGTACCTGCTCGAGCGGTTGACGAACCGCGTTCGGCGGATATATCCGGCCGCATATCGGCCGCGCGCCCATCCGTCCCGTGGAACACCGTTCACTCCGGCTGTCTTCCCTGATCCCGCGCGCTCGATCGCCGCATCGGCCGTGGCGTCGCTCACAGGGCCGCAGACGGCGGCCCTTCGCCTCGCCGGGCCGGCCGTAGGCCGGTACCGGGCCACCGCCACCGCTGAAGCTCCGGCTGACACGCGCTACCTTGTGACCATGCGAAATCCGCCGACCGTCGCCCGCTTGCGCCCGTTCGCCTCGACGATCTTCGCCGAGATGACCGAACTGGCGGTGCGGCACGGCGCGGTCAACCTGGGCCAGGGATTTCCGGATTCGGACGGTCCGGCGGCCATGCTCGAGGTGGCCGAGCGGGCCATCGCCGAGGGGTTCAACCAGTACCCGCCCGGTCGCGGTGTGCCGGTGCTGCGGCAGGCGATCGCGCGGGATCGCGCCGAGCGGTACGGCACCCGCTACGACCCCGACAGTGAGATCCTGGTCACGGTGGGGGCCACCGAGGCGATCAGCGCCGCGGTGCTCGGACTGGTCGAGCCCGGCGAGGAAGTCGTGCTGATCGAGCCGTACTACGACTCCTATGCGGCGGCGGTCGCGTTGGCCGGTGCCACCCGCCGCACCGCCCGGCTGGTGCCCGACGGCGACGGCTTCGCGCTGGACCTGGACAGCCTGCGGGCCGCGATCACCCCGAAAACCCGTGTACTGCTGTTGAATTCGCCGCACAACCCGACCGGGACGGTGCTCGGCCGCGCGGATCTGCTGGCCATCGCCGAGCTGGCGCACGAACACGACCTCATCGTGGTGACCGACGAGGTGTACGAACATCTCACCTTCGACGGGCACGAGCACATCAGCATCGCCACGCTGCCCGGGATGTACCAGCGGACCGTCGTGATCTCCAGCGCCGCGAAGACCTTCAGCGTGACCGGCTGGAAGATCGGCTGGGCGTGCGCACCCGCGCCACTGCTGGACGGCGTGCTGGCGGCCAAGCAGTTCCTCACCTTCGTCGGCGGCGGCCCGTTCCAGCCCGCGGTCGCACACGCCCTCGAACACGAACTGCCCTGGGTCGCGAAGTTGCGAGACGACCTGGCGGACAAGCGCGTTCGCCTGTCCCGGGCGCTGGCCGAAGCCGGATTCGGCGTCAAACGCAGCGACGGAACCTATTTCGTCTGCGCCGACATCACCCCGCTGAGTTCCGCCGACGCCATGACGTTCTGCCGCGAACTACCCGAACGCCTCGGCGTTGCCGCGGTCCCGCTGTCCGCCTTCGCCGATCACGCCGACTCCTGGAATCGCCTGGTGCGCTTCACCTTCTGTAAGAAGGAGGAAACCATCACCGAAGCCGTTCGCCGCCTCACGCACTGATTCCGCCTCTCCGTCCGCGCCGTCGGCGTGCCGGGGGAATGCGCACCCCGGACGCCGGGAACCCGGCTGCCGTTGCGCGGGCTGTCTCCGCGGCAGGTCCTGATTTGCGGATCCGTGGCGTGGGCGGGACGGTCAGGAAACGGCTGCCAGGGGCCGGGTTCGATCGGAGGCGAGCAGGACGGCGATGGTTCCGAGCAGGGTTCCGGTGATCCAGCGTTGCATCCGCAGCCAGGCGGGGCGTTTGCCGAGGAATCCCGCGATGGCGCCCGCGCCGAGGACGATCAGGCCGTTCACGGTCAGCGCGACGGCGATCTGGAGCCCGCCCAGGCACAGGCTCTGCAACCAGATCCGTCCGTGCGCGGGCTCCACGAACTGCGGGATCAGCGCCATGTACATGATCGCGATCTTCGGATTCAGCAGGTTCGTCAGCAGTCCCATGCCGAACAGCCGCCGCGTCGAATCCGCCGGTAGCGCACTGGGCGCGAACGCCGATATTCCGCCGGGCCGCAACGTCTTCCACGCCAACCACCCGAGATACAGCGCCCCGGCGGACTTCACCGCCAGGTACAACTCGGGCACCACCGCGAAGATCGTCGTGATCCCGGCCGCCGCGGCCGCCAGGTAGCACAGGAATCCCACCGCGACCCCGCCCAGCGACACCAATCCGGCCCGCCGCCCCTGCGACACCGTCCGCGACACCAGGTACATCATGTTCGGCCCCGGCGTCAGCACCAGCCCGAACGCAGCCACCAGAACCCCGACCACCGCAGTCATCCCGATCATGCCCCCATACTGGCCCGCTCACCCGCCCCCTGTCGCGGTCCACTCCCAACCCGCTGGCCTGCCCGTGCCGACCCACTCGCGCCGAGGCCGGCCGAATCCGCCCGGTGACGCCGGACCGAACACGGACATCGCGATCCACCCAAAGCTACAACAGACCCCTTGCACGACAACAAGTTTCATGAAAGAACCAGGTCCACCGCCGAGCACTCCCGAAACCACCCCGTCCCGGCTTCTCCGAGACGGCACCTCGATGCTACTTCCAGCAGGATCGGATTCGACCAACCGTCCTGCCAACGGAAGTCGCGGTTCATGACGCCGGACCGGAACTCCGACGCCACGAATCACTGCCCGAGCCCTGTAAAGCTCCGCACAACAACTGTTTTCGCAGCCACATGGGTAAGTCCTCCGTACGCCCGAACTCGACCTCGCACCCACCCGCCGACCGGCACCACCCCGAACCGCGCGGCGCCGACCGACCGGGGTTCCGCGACAACGGATTTCGGTCGCACACGGGTAACTCACGGGCACGCCCGAAAGCACCGCGCACCCTGCCTCCGGCCCGACACGAAAGCCCCTGTGCCCCCGACGGCACGCTCGAGACGCGGCGAGGCGGGCAAGCTAGGCGGCTTGGGCCAGGCGGTCCAATTGTGTTGCGGTGGTGTCCCAATCGAGGCAGGCGTCGGTGATCGATCGGCCGTAGGTGAGGTCCGCGGCGTGGCCGAGGGTCAGGTCCTGGCGGCCCGCGACCAGGAAGCTCTCCATCATCAGGCCGACGACGCGGCGGTCGCCCGCGGCGAGACGTTCGGCGATATCGGTGACGACGTCGACCTGGCGGTTGTGGTCCTTGTTGCTGTTGCCGTGGCTGGCGTCGACCACGACACGCTGGGGCAGCTGCGCCTTCTCCAGCCGCAGGCACGCTTCGGCGACGGAGGCGGCGTCGTAGTTGGTGCCATTGCTGCCGCCGCGCAGGATGACGTGGCAGTCCGGATTTCCGGACGTGCGGATCAGTGCGGAACGCCCGTCCAGATCGGTCCCCGGGAAGACGTGGCTGGCCCCGGCCGCACGCACACCGTCCACCGCCACCTGCACATCACCGTCGGTGCCGTTCTTGATGCCGACCGGCATGGACAACGCACTGGACAGCTGCCGATGCACCTGGCTGGCCGCGGTGCGCGCGCCGATCGCGCCGTAGGAGACCAGATCGGCGATGTACTGCGGGGTGATCGGGTCGAGGAATTCACAGGCGACCGGCAGCCCGAGCGCGGTGATGTCGACCAGCAGCCGGCGTCCCAGTCCCAGGCCGGTGTTGACGTCGAACGATCCGTCCAGGTGCGGATCGTTGATCAGTCCCTTCCAGCCGAGGGTGGTGCGCGGCTTCTCGAAGTAGACCCGCATCACCACGTGCAGCCGATCGGACAGCTCCGCGGCCTTGGCGGCCAGTCGCCGCGCGTAGTCCATCGCGGCCTCCGGATCGTGCACCGAACACGGGCCGACCACGACCATCAGCCGGTCGTCGGCACCGTTGAGCACGTCGACGGTGGCCTTTCGGCCCGCCCGGACGACGTCCGCGAGGGCGTTATCGATCGGGTGCGCACGTCGCACGTCGGCGGGCGAGAGCAACGGGCTCACGCTCAGGGTGCGGCGATCATCCAGATCGGCAAGGGGGTTCGCGGCGGCATCGGCTGCGGTTGTCATCGTATGGGTTCCTGATCTGTAGATCCGGCCCACCGAGCGGAAATACCCGTCGAGCCGGTAGTCCGGCTCGGGGTGGTTGGGTCAGCGCGGTTCACCGACCGGCCCACCCGGGGCCGGGGAGATAAACCAGAAATACGCGCGCTGCACGCCAGCGACAGTAGCACAGCGCGATCGCATGGCCGGCCGGCCCCGGCACGCCGGCCGCTGCGGTACCGGCGCGACACGATCTCACCCTTCGGACGCGACGCACCGGAACCCGAGATGGCAGGTTGCGGTGTCCTCGGTCTGGCCCTGCCGCGCGGCGGGCCGGTACCGCAGGCAGTACTCGGCCGCGCACAGGTACGATCCGCCCTTGACCACGTATCGCGAAAAGCGTTGCGCTGCTGCTGTTTCGAGCGCGAAACCCGGCGGATCGCCTGGGGCGCAGCAGGTTCCCGGCAAACGCTCGGCACGGAAACGATCCACGGTCCACTCCCACACGTTGCCGGTCATGTCGTGCAGACCGTAACCATTGGGTGCGTAGGTGCCGACCGCTGTGGTGCCCGGCTTCGCGGTCTGGCCCCGGCCGGGGTGGAACTGCCACGGAAACGCGCCGACCCAGACATTGGCCATGCGGCGGCCGGTGGGTTCGAACTCGTCGCCCCAGACGTAGGTGGCCCCGTCCAATCCGCCGCGGGCGGCATACTCCCATTCCGCCTCGGTCGGCAGCCGTTTACCGGCCCAGGCCGCGTAGGCGGCCGCGTCCGCGTAGGCGACCTGGGTGACGGGGTGGCGGTCCAGCCCGTCGAGTGTGCTGCCGGGCCCACGCGGGTGCCGCCAGGATGCGCCGGGCACATACCGCCACCAGCGGCGCCAATCATCCAGCCGCACCGGCCTTCCGGTGGGCCGGAAGACCAGCGCGCCCGGAACCAGGTCCCGCGTCCGCGCGTCCGGATAGTCCTCGGCCGCGGGGGTTCGTTCGGCGACCGTGACGTATCCGGTCTGCTTCACGAAACGCCGGAACGCCGCGTTGGTCACCGGATGCGGGTCGATCCGGAACGAATCGACCCGCACCACCCGCACCGGCCGCTCCTCGGGGAAGAACTCCTCGGACCCCATCGCGAAGCTGCCACCGGGTATCCGGATCATGCCGCGACCTGCCCCGTCGCGTGCCCGCACCGCCACGGGTTCCGGCCTCAATCCCGCGAGAACGCCGCTGCCGCAGCCATTTCCAGGTCCTGGTACGGCTTGCCGCTCACGTCCTCGATGACCTCGTGCACGGTCCCTCCGGTGAACGGGAACGGCGCGCGATACCGCGCGGAAACGGACTGGCCGTTGTCGCGGCCGACGCGGATTCCCTCCCCGACACCGGAGAACACGACCGGTTGAGTCCGCATGTCCTCCAGTGAGCCGACGGGATTCTCATCGATGTAGAGAACGCCCTCACCGGTCGGGGTGAAGTTGTCCGGCCGGGTTCCGCGCCGTTCGTACCGGACCCCGAGAATGTGGTCACCCACCGGCATCACGCGATCGGAGACGATGGTCTGCTCTTGCTCACCCAGGAAGTTGTAGGTGTAGTGCAGGTGACCGTCCTCGAGATACAGCGTGTGCCCGCCGAGTCGGCCGCCGTGGGCGAACAGCACCCCCTCGGCATCCGCACTGTCGATCGTCGTCTTCGCCAGCAGCGCGAACGACCGTCCCCGGATCTCCAGCGCCGCACCGGGTCCCACCTCCGCGCTGCCCGGATAGTAGACGGCGCTGTCCCGCTCGGCGCCGTAGGTCGGGCGGTAGCGGGTCAGGACGGAAATGATGTCGAGGTCGTTGAGCGGCATGCCGTTGTATTTCGCGGCCTCCGAGAACCACAGCTCCTTCATCTCCTCGAGCTTCTCGGGATGCACGTCGGCGAGGTCGTGCATCTGGCTGCGGTCCTGCTCGATGTGGAACAGTTCCCAGCGGTCCTGGTCGAAATGACCCCAGCCGGACGGACAGGCCGCGTGGACGGTGTCGGCGAACCAGCCGCGATGCCAGATTCCGCGGGTGCCCAGCATCGAATAGAACTGGGTGTGCTTGCCGACGTCCGCGTCGGCGTCATCGAACAACGCCCGGAAATTGATTCCTTCCAGCGGACGTTGCCGCACGTTCTGCACGGTGTCCGGGGGTGTGATGCCGAGCAGGTCGTAGACGGTCGGGGTGATATCGCAGACGTTCAGGTACTGATGGCGAACCTCGCCGCGGGCCGCTGTTCCGGCCGGCCACGACATGAGGCAGGGATCGGCGATGCCGCCTTCATGTGAGGCGTAGCGTTTGTACAGCTTGTACGGGGTGTTGAACGCCATCGCCCAGCCGATGCTGTAGTGGTTGTACGTCGTCGGCGAACCCAGCTCGCCGAGTTTGGCCAGGCTGTCCTCGATGGTGTCGATGTAGCCGTTGAAGAACTTCATCTCGTTGGCCGAGCCGTTCGGACCGCCCTCGCCGCTGGCGCCGTTGTCCGAGAAGGTGACGATGATGGTGTTGTCCAGTTGGCCGCTGTCCTCGAGGTAGTCCAGCAGCCGGCCGATCTGCGCGTCGGTGTAGGACAGGAATCCCGCGAAGACCTCCGCCTGCCGGCTGAACAAGCGCTTCTCGTCCTCCGACAGCGAATCCCATGCCCGCACGGTGTCCTGCATCGGCCACGGCTTGCCGTCCGCGCTGGTCACATTCGCGTACGGGTTCATGGGCGACAATTCGGTGTTCTCCGGTACCAGACCCAAGCGCTTCTGATTCTCCAGAACGATCTCGCGATACCTCTCGTAGCCCATGTCGAACCGGCCGCGGTATTCCTCGGCCCATTCCCGTGGCACGTGATGCGGCGCATGCCCGGCCCCCGGGCACAGATAGGTGAACCACGGTTTGCCGGGCGCGATCACCTTCGCATCGCGAATGAATTCGATCGCCTTGTCGGCCAGATCTTTCGACAGGTGATATCCGTCCTCGGGTGCGTACGGCGGCGAGACCGGGTGGTTGTCGTAGACCAGATTCGGATACCACTGGTCGGCCTCCCCGCCCAGGAATCCGTAGAAGCGATCGAACCCGCGCGCCAGCGGCCAGTGCCGCTTCGAGGCGGCCAGATTCTCCTCTTCCAATGGCGTCATATGCCATTTTCCGACCGCGTACGTATTCCACCCGCGTTCGGCGAGAACTTCCGAGCACAGCGCGGTCTCGGCCGGTATCCGGCCACACATGCTCGGGAACCCGTCGGTGAACTCCTCGATGGTGGCCATTCCGACGGAGGTCGCGTTTCTACCGGTCAGCAGCGAGGCGCGCGTCGGTGAACACAGTGCGGTGGTGTGGAACTGGGTGAACTGCACACCACGATCGGCGATCCGCTTCATATTCGGCATCTCGACCAGACCGCCGTAGCAGTCCCAGGTGCCGATCCCGATGTCGTCCCACACCAGATACAGGACATTCGGCGCGTCCTGCGGTGCGGTCGGCTCCGCGAAAGGCCGCCAGTCGGGCTCCGAATCGCGGATGTCGAGCGAAATTCTTCCCTCGAACTTCCTGGCCATCGTCCACCTCCGGTAACGAGCAGAGCGGAGCATGCCCCTTCGGGACATGCTTGTCAGGCACTGATCGACACCTTCGGTATGCAGTGAGCGTACGACGCGCACCACTACATGTCATCAGGTCGGTACCGCACCGGCAGACGGCCGGCGCGGCGTCGCCGACACGCATCTCGCGGACCGGCTCGCGCGGACCGGCGCAGGGCCCGGCTAGGATCGAAAGACCCTGCGCCGGACCATATTTCGCCGCATTTCAGCCGAGCATGCCGGGCTCGTACCCACCCGCGGGCGTCTGCACGATCACATTGAACCGGTTGTACGCGTTGATCACCGCGATGACCGAGATCAACGCGCCGATCTGCTCGTCGTCGTAGTGCTTGCGCACCTGTTCCCAGACCTCGTCGCTGACGCCGGTCTGCGCGTCGGCGATCCGGGTGCCCTCCTCGGCGAGCGCCAACGCGGCCCGCTCCGCCTCGGTGAAGACGGTGGCCTCGCGCCAGGCCGCGACCAGATTGAGGCGCACCCAGCTCTCCCCGTCCGCCACCGCGTCCTTGGCGTGCATATCGGTGCAGAAGCCGCAGCCGTTGATCTGGCTGGCACGCAACTTCACCAGTTCCTGGGTGCGCTTGGGCAGTGTCGACTGGTCGAGCACCTGCCCGACGGCGCCCAGCCGCTTGATGACCTTCGAGACGACATCGATTTCGAATGCGTTCAGGCGAGCTTCCATGACCGTGTCCTCACTCTCACTGTTTCCGCCGCATCGGCGGCGCTACACAGAGAAGACGCGACAGCATGCCGCGGTGTGACAGCTCCGGAAGTGACCTGCCTCACTTCACCGGCCGAAGCGGTAGGTGACCTTCGTCAGTTGTTCGGACATGTCCCACAGGCGGCGGGAGGTGACCTCGTCCTTGGACGCGGCCGAGGACGTGCTGGGACTCGGATGGCCACGCATGCCGCCCAGGCGGCTCGGACCGTAGTAGCCGCCGGGTTCGACCTCGGCGGTGGCCGCGTAGAGGCTGGGCAGGGCGCCCATCTCCGCACTCTGCGCCAGGATCCGGTTGCCCACCGGCATGAGCACGCTGATCAGCGATTCGGTGTGGAACTGCAGATCGGTCGCGGCGTATCCGGGATGGGCGGCGACGGAGATCTTGGACGAGCCGTGCGCGCTCAGGCGGCGCTGCAACTCGCGGGCGAACATCAGATTGGCCAGTTTGGCCTGTCCGTACGCCCTCCAGCGCTGGTACCTGCGGTGCTCCCAGTTCAGATCGGCCAGATCGATCCGCCCGATCAGGTGCGCACCGCTGGAAACGGTGACGATCCGCTCGGAGAGCTTGTCCAGCAGCAGCCCGGTGAGTGCGAAATGACCGAGATGGTTTGTGCCGAACTGCATTTCGAAGCCCTGCGCGGTACGGCGCAACGGCAGCGCCATCACGCCCGCGTTGTTGATCAGCACATCGGCGGCATCGACGGAGTCGGCGAATTCGCGCACCGAATCCAGGTCGGCGAGGTCCAGGCGGCGCACCTGCGCCCGCTCGCCGATGGTGTCCGCGACCGCCCGCGCCTTCACCTCGTCACGGCAGGCCATGATCACTCGCGCACCCGCGCCGGCCAGCGCTCGCGCGGTGACCGCACCCAGCCCGCTGTTGGCGCCGGTGACGATGAACGTCCGGTCGCTCTGATCGGGGATGTCGGCGATATCCCAATCACTCACGCTCCAGAGTCTAGAGCCCCGCGCCGGGCGCGTCCCGCCCCACAACGGTCGGAAGGCACATTCGAAGCTCAATGAGATAGGGTTGCCTAACCTGTGTAACCGCATTTCGGGTTGCACCGTGAGCGTGAGGTGAGCACCTGTGACATCGATGGCACACGACGGATGCACCCCCATTCCCGCCGAATTCGCCGAGGCGTATCGCGCTGCCGGGTACTGGGACGGCCGAACGCTCGGTGAATTGCTGCGCGAATCGGCCCGGCGGTGGCCGGATCGCCCGGCGCTGCTGGACGCGTCCGGAACACTCGGCTATCGGGAACTCGACGCCGCGGCCGACCGGATGGCGCACGGCTTCCTCGCCACCGGCATCGAACCCGGCGACCGGGTGCTCGTGCAGTTGCCGAACGTCCCGGAATTCGTGGTGGCGCTGTTCGGGCTGCTGCGCGCCGGGGCGATCCCGGTGCTGACCCTGCCCGCGCATCGGCGTGCGGAGATCGAGCATCTGGCCGAATTATCCGGTGCGGTGGCATATCTCACCGCCGATCGAGCGGGCGACTTCGACCATCGCGAGCTGGCGGCGCAGGTGCGGGCCCGGGTGCCGGGACTGCGACAGGTGTTCGTCGTCGGTGATCCGGGCCCGTTCACAGCGCTGAGTTCGGTTCCCCGCGAGGGTGATTCGCTACCACAGGTGGCGTCATCGGCCATCGCGGTGATGCTGGTGTCCGGCGGAACGACCGGTCTGCCCAAACTCATCGCCCGCACCCACGACGACTACGGATACAACGCACGTGCCAGCGCCGAGATCTGCGGATTCGGCCCGCAGGACGTCTATCTCGCGACTCTGCCCGCGGCGCACAACTTTCCGTTGTCCTGCCCCGGAATCCTGGGCACGATCGCGAGCGGCGGGGCGATCGCCCTGCTGACCGACCCGAGCCCGGAATGCGCCTTCGCCGCCATCGAACGTCATCGCGTCACGGTGACCTCGGTCGTCCCGCCGCTGGCGCAATTATGGTGTGCCGCAACCGAATGGGAGGACGCCGATCTGTCCTCGCTGCGACTGCTGCAGGTCGGCGGGGCCAAACTCGCCGAGGCGAACGCCCGCACGGTGCGGCCCGCGCTGGGTGCGGCCGTCCAGCAGGTGTTCGGCATGGCGGAGGGCCTGATCAACTTCACCCGTCCGGACGACTCGGAGGACATCGCCTGCACCACCCAGGGCCGCCCGCTGTCCCCCGGCGACGAGATCCGGATCGTCGATGCCGCCGGCAACGACGTCCCGCCCGGCGCGGAGGGTGAACTGCTGACCCGCGGCCCGTACACATTGCGCGGCTATTACCGTGCGCCGGAACACAATTCCCGTTGCTTCACTTCCGACGGCTATTACCGCAGCGGCGACCTGGTGCGCCGGCTGCCGAGCGGGCATCTGATCGTGTCCGGCCGGATCAAGGATGTGATCAATCGCGGCGGGGAGAACGTCTCCTGCGACGAACTCGAGGAACACCTGCTCGCCCACCCCGCCATCCGGCACGCCGCCGCGGTCGGCCTGCCCGATCCGGTACTGGGCGAGAAGGTCTGCGTCGTCCTGGTCAGCTCGGGCGACGCCCCCACCCTCGCCGAGCTGAAGGAGTTCCTCACCGGCCGCGGCCTGGCCGCGTTCAAACATCCTGACCTGCTGCACTTCTCGACGAGTCTGCCGCTGACCGCGGTCGGCAAGATCGACAAGAAGGCCCTGCGCGCATCGTTGTGAGCATCCCCGACGCGGCCACACTCGTGTGCGGTCACGCCTCGACCACGTACGGGGCGACGCTGCGCAGCTTCTCGCAGGTCTCCTCGAATTCCCTCGCGGGGGTGGACTGGGAGACGATCCCGGCTCCGGCCCGCAGCCAAGCGCCGTCGGGGGTCTGGTAGACCGCGCGCAGCACCAACGTCGCCTCGAGTGCGCCGCTGCCCGAAACCGTCACCACCGCACCGGAATACAATCCGCGCGCGTCGTGATCGAGCCGGAACACCGCATCGACGCCGTCGCGCTTGGGAATTCCGGACGCGGTCACCGAGGGAAAGAGCATTTCCAATGCCTCCCAGGAGCTTCGGCCGGCATCCAGGCGGCCGTGCACCGTCGAGGCGAGATGCTGCACGCTGCCGCGCTCGCGCACGGCCATGAAATCCGATACGACGGTGGTGTCCGGCGCGGCGACCGCGGCGATCTCGGCGAAGGAGGTCTGTACCGAGATCGCGTGTTCGACGATCTCCTTCGGATCGGCCACCAGCTCGGCGCGCGCGGCCGCGTCGGCCTCCGCGCCACGGCCGAATGCCCTTGTCCCGGCGAGCGGTTCGGTGGTCACCACCCGGTCCTCGTCGACGGAGACGACCAGCTCCGGACTGTATCCGGCCGCCTCGAGCCCGCCCAGCCGCAACAGGAACGACCGCGCCGGGGTGTTGTGCACCCGGCCCAGACGATAGCTGGCGGGTACGTCCACCGGAAACGGCAGTTCGACTCGGCGGGAAAGGATCACCTTCTGATAGCGGCCGTCACGGATCTCCTCGACCGCCCGGCCGACCCGGTCCCGATAACCGGTCGGATCGGCGGAGACGTCGACCGGATGCGCCCGGGGCAGCGCGGTGTCCTGCGCCGCCTCGATCAATTCGCGGATCTCGGCGTTCTCGGAATCGGTCGCGCCGCGCACTCGTACACCGTCGGCATCGATGCGAACCTCGATGCGCGGAATCATCAGGTGTGCCAGCGGCGTGCGCTCGGACAGGTGACCGGTGGCCTCCAACGCCCAGGCACAGAACTCGAATCCGATCCAGCCGTAGGCATGACGCCCAGCCAGCGGCAGGCCGGCCAGCGCCCGGTCGATCACATGCGCCGGGCGGCCCTGCCACGGCCGCGCCGAATGGCTTCCGTCCCAACCGATCCGCAGCTCGGACGCGTCGAGTTCGACGCTGCCGACCGGATCGGCCGCGAACACCCACTCGCCGGGACGTTCGTACATCACGTACTCGCCGAACCGATCACAGGCCGCCAGCGCGGCCACCGCCGCGGCCGCGTCGAATCCCCCGGCACCGCCGCGATCCGCGGTGATCATCGCCCCCGGACCCTCTTCATATCCGATCCGCACGCGGTCGTCCGTGGTCGACACCGATCCTCCAAGGTTATGCTTACCTAATCAAGAAGTGAGGTTAGCATTACCTGACCAATTTGGGCGGCCCCCAACGCGAACACCGATCCGATTCCACCCACCTCCGCACGACCGACCAGGAAGACATGCCACGATCGGCCGAATCGACTCCGCCGCGCCGCGGAGGCAAGCCCGCCCATTCGAGGCCCGGCACCCGGACCCCGCGCCGAACAACTCGCACTCGCCATACATCAGGCCGCAAGACAAGGCCCGAACCACGCTCGATCACCTCCACGTCGCCGCAGCTGCCCACGCCGCTCCAGTCGCAGGAGCCCGACCCCGCGCGGGCGACCCACGCTCTTCACGCATCAGGCCGGCAAGACATGCCGCGAACCGTGTTCGATCGTCTCCAGTTCGTACCGCCTGGAGTCTCACGCTCGGCCTCCGCCCGGGACTCGCTGCTCGCATCGGCAGATGTCTCGGCGGCGAGGCGGGCGCGGACCGCATCGGATTGCTTGCGGTTCGCTGCGGCAGTTCGGCGGCGTCGTCGGCCGGAGAGTCGAACCGGACGAAGACTCCTCGCGAACCTCCTGCGGGAAAGGCGTCGGCGGGGCTTCAATGGGGATTGCGCCATATGTAGGAGGTCCCCGCCATGCTCGATCATCGCCCCGACGTTCCGGCGACGCCCGCACCGGGCGGAGCGCCGCAGTCGGTGGTCGCCCTCGTGGACGCCCGTTCCCCGGTGGAACGCGAGCTGATCGGCGGCTGGCTGGACGAGGGTGGTATCGACGCGGAGTTCGGCGTGGACGCCCCGATCACCCAGCTCGACCTGGATGCCGAAGTGGTGGCCCAGCGACTGGTCGGCCGCCGGGACGATCCGCTGGTGGTACCGATCCGCGTACTGTGGCTGCCGCCCGAGCGAGACGGCGTGCGCCGCACGACCTTCGCCGATCTGGTCACGCTCAGCAACCCCCGGCGGCCCCACCGGCTGCTGCAACGGCGTCTGGTGCACAAGGCGCCCGATCGCCATCTCGTGCTCACCGGGCAGCCCGCCCGCCTGAGCGAACTGCGCGCGAACAATCCCGCCACGGCCGGATCCGCGGATCCGTTCGCCCGCGCCATCGTCCGGGCCGGAATCGTCGCGCTCGAACGCGCCGAACGCGCCGTCATCGGCGATCGCTACAAGGTGCCGCGCCTGGTCGCGGAGGAAATCCTGGACTCGCCGGAATTCCTGCGCCGTCTCGACCGCATCGCCGACGACATCGGGGCGAGCCCGCGCGAGGTGTACCGCCGCGCGGAGAAGGCATTGCGGGAACTCGTTGCGGCACAGAGCCGTCTGGTCTCCGATCTGTTCACCCAGGCCATGCGACCGGTACACGCCTCGGCCTGGAAGGTCGACTACGACCGGTCCGGTCTGGCCGAGCTGCGCCGGATCAATCAGGATCATCCGCTGGTCTTCCTGCCCTCGCACCGGTCCTACGTCGACGCGTTCGTCCTCGGTGATGCGCTGGCCCGCAACGACTTCCCGCCCAATCACGTGATCGGCGGCGCGAATCTGCGATTCTGGCCGATGGGCCCGATCGCCCGGCGCACCGGAACGGTGTTCATCCGCCGCAGCTTCGGCGACGACGAGGTGTACAAGGCGGTGGTCGAGGAATACTTCGCCTACCTGCTGGCCAAGCGGTTCAATCTGGAGTGGTACTTCGAGGGCGGGCGCACCCGGACCGGAAAGCTCCGCCCACCGCGCTACGGGCTGCTGAATTACCTTGCCGCGGCGATCCGTTCGCGCCGGATCGACGACGTGGTGCTGGTCCCGGTCTCGATCACCTACGAGCGGCTCAACGAACTCGGCGCGATCGCCAGCGAACAGGCCGGCGGCGTCAAGAAGCCCGAGGGCCTGCCCTGGCTGGCGCGCTACATCCGCAATCAGCAACATTCGGCCGGGAACGTCTACATCCGCTTCGGCGCACCGCTGTCCGCCCGGGAACGCCTGGGCGCGTACGGCGATCCGCTGCTGCCCACCGCCGCGGCCGATCCGAATCCCGCGGAGGTCGGCGCGCAGGAGCGAAAGGCCGTGCAGCTGTTGGCCTTCGAGGTGGCCGTCGGCATCAACGCGGTCACCCCGATCACCGTAAACGCCCTGGTCACTCTCGTGCTGCTCGGCGTGCACGAGCGCGCGCTGACCCTCGGCGAGGTCCGCATGGCGCTGGAACCGGTACGCGACTACATCCGCCGACGCGGCCTGCCCAGCGGCGAATTCGACACGGTGGACGAGGATTCGGGCCTGGCCGCGGTGCTCGAGCAACTCTCCCTCGCCCGCGTGGTGACCGTCTATCGCGGCGGTGTGGAGCCGGTGTACTCCATCCAGACCGGCGCGTACCTGGAGGCGGCGTTCTATCGCAACAGCGCCGTGCACTGGTTCGTCAACCGCGCCATCCTCGAGTTGTCCGTGCTGGCCGCGGTCGAAGCCCCCGAGGGTGAACAGCTCGATGCCGGGTGGCAATCGGCCTACCGGCTGCGTGACCTGCTGAAATTCGAATTCTTCTTCCCCGAGCGCACCGAATTCGCGACCGAGATGATCTCGGAAATGCTGCTGGCCGACCCGAGTTGGCACGACCGCACGGCCGACGGCACGGTCGGGGCCGACATCCTGGCCGTGTTCACCGAGTCCGGATTCATCATGGCCCACCGCGTGCTGCGCTCGTTCTTCGATGCCCAGCTGGTCGTCGCCGAACGTCTGGCGGCCCGGGTCCCCGGACCGCTGGACCGCAAACAGTTCATCGACGAATGCCTCGCGGTCGGCCACCAGATGCTGTTGCAGAAGCGCCTGCACAGTCCGGAATCGGTATCCTCGGAATTGTTCACCACCGCACTGAAACTCGCCGACAATCACGGACTGCTCGATCCGGATGGCGCCGATCTCCTCGCCCGCAGAAGGGCTTTCGCCGACGAACTGCGCGTCATCGGGGCGCGCATCTCCCGCGCGGCGGCCCTGGACCCGTCGAGTCGCACGGAGGGACCATGAGCGTCTCGGACACACCGGATTCCGTCGCGACGCGCACGCTCGATCAGGCGATCGAAGCCGTGCGCTCCGGACCGCAGGGGCCGCGCGTCCCGGCCGTCTTCGATTTCGGCGGCGCCGTCGTGCACGGCTTCACTCCCGACACGACGGTCCAGCGGCTCCTGCGCCGGGGCAGCCGCGCCGATCTGGCCGCCTCGCTGGTGAACACCATTCGCGGCTCCCGCGCGGAGGGCGAATACGAGCGCTTCCTGCAGCGGGCGATGCATCTGTGGGCCGGGCACGCCGAGTCCGAACTCGCCGCTCTGGGCGAACGGCTGTTCCGCGACACCATCCACGCCCACGTGTATCCGGAGGCGTGGCGGCTGATCCGCGCGCACGAGGCCGCCGGGCACACGCTGGTGCTGGCTTCCTGCCTGTCGAAGTTCCAGGTCCTGCCCGCCGCAACGGAATTGGGCTTCCCGAACGTCCTGTCCACCCGAATGGCCGTGAGCGAGGGCGTACTCACCGGACATGTGGAGGGAAAACCGCTGTGGCGCAACGGTAAGGCCGACGCCGTGCGACGTTTCGCGGCCGAGCGCGACCTGGATCTCGCCCGCGGCTACGCCTATGCCGACGCCGCTCCCGACATCCCGCTGCTCGACCTCGTCGCCCATCCGACAGCGGTGAATCCGGGTCCTCGCATGGCGATGCGGGCGGTCGAACAGAATTGGCCGGTGCTGTCCTTCCGCCCTCGGGACACGGCCGGCGCACGCGATATCGCCCGCACCGCAGCGGGTTTCGCGGGGTTGCTGGGCGGCGCGGCAGCCGGTGTGGCGGCCGCCGCGGCCACCCGGGACCGGCGGCGGATGGCCGATTCGATGATCACCCACGCCGCGACCGGCACCCTGCGGGCGACGGGCATACGCATGCGGATCACCGGCGCCGAATACGCTCACGCACCCCGGCCCGCGGTATTCGTATTCAATCATCAGAGTCAATTCGACATGGTCGTTCTGGCCGCGGTGCTCGGTGCGGGCTTTACCGGAATCGTGAAGAAAGAAGTGACCAGCAATCCGGTGTTCGGGCCGCTGTTGCGTTTCGCGGGGGCTACTTTCATCGATCGTTCCGATACCTCCGGCACACGTGCGGCATTGGCACCCGTGGTCGAAACACTGCGGGCCGGGTTGTCGATTGTCATCGCCCCGGAAGGCACCCGTTCACTGACGCCGCGCGTGGGCCCGTTCAAGAAGGGCGCATTCCATATCGCCGCGCAGGCGGGGGTGCCGATCATTCCGGTGGTGATCCGCAATGCCGGTGAAATCGCCTGGCGTAATTCGGCGATCGTGCGCGGCGGCACGGTGGATGTAGCGGTCCTGCCGCCGATCGATGTCAGCGGCTGGGATCCCGACGAGATGAACGCCGAGGTCGAACGGGTGCGGCAACTGTTCGTCGCGACCCTGCTGGACTGGCCGGTACCGGACGAGCGGCACGCGCACCCGGTCCGGGGCCTGGCCGGGTCCTAGACCTGCCGCCCGAACAGCAGCTTCCACGGCATCGCCGCCGACTCCAGCTGCACCTTCAGACTCATCTTGGACGCGCCCTTGGTGCGCTCCTCGAAGCGGATCGGCACCTCGGCGATGGCGATGCCCTTCTTGATGGTCCGGTAGTTCATCTCGACCTGGAAGGAGTATCCGTTGCTGCGGATCGAGGCGACGTCGATCGCGCGCAGGGTATCGGCGTGCCACGCCTTGAAGCCGGCCGTGGCGTCCTTCACGCCCAGCCGCAGGATCAGGTTCACATAGAAGTTGGCCCACGCCGAGAGCGCCTTGCGGTACCACTTCCATTCCTCGGCGGTCGAACCGCCCGGAACGTACCGGGATCCGAGCACGACACCGGCGCCGGAGGTCTGGAGTTTGTCGAGCATGGCCGGAATGACCTCGGCCGGATGAGACAGATCTGCGTCCATCTGGATGACGACCTCGGCCCCCTCCTCCAGCGCCCGGGTGATCCCCGCGATGTACGCGCGCCCCAGCCCGTCCTTCTCGGTCCGGTGCAGCACACCGACCGTATCGGGCCGCTCGACGGCGAGTTTGTCCGCGAGTTCTCCGGTGCCGTCCGGCGAGTTGTCGTCGACAACGAGAATATGCAGGTCAGAGACCGGCAGCGAGGTCAGCCGCTCCACCGCCACGGGCAGGTTGTCCCGCTCGTTATAGGTCGGCACCACAACGGTCACCTTCAAGGGTCAGCCTCCCGCTCGTTCACGCGCGCGTGTGTACAGCATTGACCGTAGCCCATCGACTTCCCACCCCCGCACCGTGTCGGCCCGCCCCTCACCCCTCGTCGCGGGAATCCTCGCGGGCATTACGCTCCCGCACGATCTCCAGCGCCCGCTCGGCTGTCGCCCGATCCGGATAGGGCCCCATCCGATCCGCGAACCAGCACCGCTTGCTCTGCTCGGCCCGACGATGCTTCAGGCAGTAGTACCAATCCGATTCGGAATCACCCATACCCCGATGATCCCATCCACGAACCCCGCCACAGCCCATACCCGCACCGACCGGACGCGCACTTCCCCACTCTCCGAACATCATCCGCTATGCGAAATCCCACACGACGAAGCATTCGGAATGAAAACCTCACCGACTTCTACGCCAGAAATAAATGACACAGCAACAATTCCCGAAATCAATCCAACCAGAAAGAACGCATTTGTTGCCACGCCCAACAATAAACTACATGATCGCCGTCACACCGACCACGCCCCAGCGATATCACCGATATTCAGGGGGCAAGGGGCGAAGCCCCGACCAACCGAAGCAACTGATCTCGCAACAACAGGGGTAACTCATCATGTATGCCCAAAAGGTGATCCACGCGAACCACCGGCCCGAAACGAAAAATGACCGCACTCCCACGACACGCTGAAGTGTCGGAGAGGCGGTCCCGTGTGGCCAGGGCCGGGATCGAACCGGCGACCTTCCGCTTTTCAGGCGGACGCTCGTACCAACTGAGCTACCTGGCCGGGGCACCCGACGTGAATGCCTATACAGTCTTGCGACCCTGACGGGACTCGAACCCGCGACCTCCGCCGTGACAGGGCGGCGCGCTAACCAACTGCGCCACAGGGCCTTGCTCTGCTCTCAACGGTGTTTCCACCGTCGTACCCCCTACGGGATTCGAACCCGCGCTACCGCCTTGAAAGGGCGGCGTCCTAGGCCGCTAGACGAAGGGGGCCCGCCGGATCTCTCCGGTCCGTACCTCAACGGCTTCCGTTGGGAGCTGGGATAGCTTATGACAGCTCCGGCGAGAAACCCAAATCGGCTGGTCAGGAACTCGCCGTCCCGACGTTCAGATCGTCCGGGCGGGCACTGGCGCGCCAGCCGACCGCCCGGAACTCCCCGAGCCACTCGGGCGTCCCCATCCCCTCGACGATGATCTCCAGCGCCTCGGTGAACCGCGTGCGCATATCGACCGGCCCGCCGGCCATGTCGGTGACGTAGCGCTGCCCGGCCAGCGCCGCGGTGAGGGTGCGGGCGAACTTGTCCGGATCGGCGTCCGGGCGCAGCTGCTTCTGATCGATCGCGCGCGCCGCCAGCATGCGGATGGCGCGGCCGAGGATGCGCCCGCCGCCGGCCTGGACGTCGCGATGGAACTCCGGTTCGATGATCAACCGGAATTCCGCCTGGATGATGATGTCGCTGTCCAGCCGCAGCGCGATCTCGTCGAGCATCCCCCGCAGGATGTCGAGAGGGCCGAGATCGGTTCTGCCGAGCCATCGTTCGATGCTGGCCCGGTACCGTTCGACCGCGGCGTCCAGCACCGCGCGCGCCAGATCCTCCTTCGAATCGAAGTGGAAGTACATCGCGCCCTTGGTCGCGCGGGACCCTTCCAGAATGCGGTTCAACGATGCAGCGGCATAGCCGCTTTTCCCGAATTCCACCGCGGCCGACCTGATGATCGCCGCGCGAGTCCGGCGGGCCCGCTCTTGCTGCCGTGCCATGCTCGAAACGCCTCCGAAGCTACTTACCGCCGCAGGACCCCCGATGGGAACAGTCCTCGATGCGAGTTATGAGATTTTTTTAATACCGAGATTCGGGCTTCTGCCCGGTTTTTCAAACTTTGAGTACGAAAAGTCGCGGGAAAACCGGAAACACACCAGCTGGTATAGTTCTCCGAGCCCGGGTGCGCCGCAGGGGGTGCGCACCCGGGCATGTTCTTCTCGGATCTGCCTCCTGCGACCGAATCTCCAGAGCCCCGCGAACGGCCGGACCGATCGCGACGCAAGCGGGCACATCAACCATGGGCGGAATCCCCTCCCACCGGGCAGAGCCGGTTCTTTCGGAATTCACCGACAGGTCACCGTACTCCGTATCGATGTCGACCGGAGCAACTACCGGAAAGTCAGTTCGCGAAATCCGCTTTCCGAAGTTTGCGGCAAATCTTCGGTTACCATCACCTCGCGACGTTCCTTTCGCGAATTCCACCATCCCGCAGCGTGGTTCGCCACCGCCACGCCCCGGCCGCCGCGAACCATCGCCGGCCGGACGCGCCACCCCGCCGGCGGGCCGCCGGTCGGGCCGATCCCTCGACACTCGCACCTCCACTACCAATTTCCTTGCCACGCACCGCGATTGGTTGATATTTACACACTTCTCCGCTGAAACAAATTGGAAGCCAACGGGATTACCCCGCATCTCGAACGCGCCCGAGCGCGGGTCCGGCCCGCGCGGGGGCCTCGCGGAGCCCGCGCGGCGACCCCGCCGGACGCCGCGCCGCCGCCGGAGATTCGCGCCCGCCGCGCCGAAGGCCGCCGCCGACCGCGCCGACCAGGGCGGATCGTCCGGTCCGACACCCGGAACGGATACCGGTTACCACTTCCGCGAGCCGCCCATTAGACTTGCCACCCGCGCCCCTATAGCTCAGTTGGTAGAGCTACGGACTTTTAATCCGCAGGTCCCAGGTTCGAGCCCTGGTGGGGGCACTCGGGTCCGCCGGAACGCAGGTTCCGGCGGACTTTCCGCATCTGTGACGAAATGCACTGCGGGCGCGCCGGATCGACCGCCGGAGCGATTATGTGGTTAATATTCGCATCGCATGCGGACCTCGGTGACCGTCGTCGGGCATCTCACTCGACGGCCCGCAGGCACGCATCGGCAACCGGGCGCTAACGGGACCGCCGCCGGGGACGATGAACCCCACGACGGCCGTGCTCCCCCTACACTCGGAGGGGCCGTCTCCCGCATTGTGCCAGCTCACAATCGGGAACCCGCGGGTTCCATCACCTGATGGCAAACCACGTCCGATGCGTTTCGCATCACACCTACGGTGCCGTAAGGTATGGGCCGCAATGCCGCCGTGAGGCGTTGGACGAGCGGGGGCGACGAGCACGATGGCAGGACGAGACCGAAGGGTTCAAGTATGGCAAGGGATCTGACTCAACTCGAGCTGCTCACGGAGTTGGAGCCGGTTGCCGAAGAAAACGTCAACCGCCACCTCTCCATGGCCAAGGAGTGGCACCCGCACGACTACGTCCCGTGGGACGAAGGCCGCAACTTCGCGGCGATGGGCGGTGTCGACTGGGAGCCGGAGCAGTCGAAGCTCAACGAGGTCGCCAAGGCCGCGATGATCACCAATCTCCTCACCGAGGACAACCTCCCCTCCTACCACCGCGAGATCGCCGAGAACTTCTCCCAGGACGGCGCCTGGGGCACCTGGGTCGGCCGCTGGACCGCCGAGGAGAACCGGCACGGCATCGTCATCCGGGACTACCTCGTGGTCACCCGCGGCGTCGACCCGGTCGCCCTGGAACAGGCGCGAATGATCCACATGACCAACGGATTCGCCTCTCCCACGGAGGTCGACGCCGGATTCCTGCACTCGGTCGCCTATGTGACCTTCCAGGAGCTGGCGACCCGTGTCTCGCACCGCAATACCGGCAAGGTCTGCGACGACCCCATCGCCGACCGCATGCTGCAGCGCGTCGCCGCGGACGAGAACCTGCACATGATCTTCTACCGCAACATGTGCGGTGCGGCACTGGATCTGGCGCCCGACCAGGCCCTGGACGCCGTCGCGCTCATCCTGGAGAACTTCCAGATGCCCGGCGCGGGCATGCCCAACTTCCGCCGCAACGGCGTGTTGATGGCCAAGCACGGTATCTACGACCTGCGTCAGCACCTCGAGGAGGTCGTCCAGCCGGTGCTGAAGAAGTGGCGGATCTTCGAGCGCGACGACTTCACCGCTCGCGGCGAGCAGACCCGCGATCGCCTGGCGACCTTCCTGGACAAGCTGTCCAAGGATGTGACCAAGTTCGAGGAGCAGCGCGACCGCATGCTCGCCCGCGAAGCCGCCAAGCGTGAGCGCGAGCTGGCCACCGTCGCCGTGAGCTGAATCACATCTTTCTCCGCCTGATCGCCTGCGGCCGACCGGGATCGGCCGCAGGCGAGGTACCCGGCCCGCTCGCACGACCGGCGGATTCGCTACTCGCGCGGCATCCAGCGACGTGATGTGGGCCACCGATACCCGGATGCGAGAATGGAATTCATGACTGCGGTGATCGAGGCCAGGCCCCAGCTGCGGATCGGCCCCTACCCGGTCGATCCGCCGGTCGTGCTCGCGCCGATGGCCGGGATCACGAATGTGGCGTTCCGCACGCTGTGCCGGGAGTTCGGTAGTTCCACCGCGATCTACGTGTGCGAGATGATCACCGCGCGGGCGGTGGTGGAACGCAACGAGAAGACGTTGCACATGATGGCGTTCGGACCCGACGAGAGTCCGCGCTCGATGCAGCTCTACGGCGTCGATCCGAAAACCCTCGGCGAGGCGGTGCGAATCATCGTCGGCGAGGGCTGGGCCGATCACATCGATATGAATCTGGGCTGTCCGGTGCGCAAGGTCACCCGGCTCGGCGGCGGCTCGGCGCTGCCGTACAAGCGGCGGCTGTTCGCCAACATCGTCCGGGAGATGGTCGCGGCCGCGGGCGAGGTTCCGGTCACCTTCAAATTCCGCGTCGGCATCGATGCGGATCACCAGACGTATCTCGACACCGGCCGCATCGCCGAGGCCGAGGGCGCCGCCGCGGTGTCGCTGCACGCGCGCACGGCTGCCCAGCTGTACTCGGGCACGGCCGACTGGAGTGCGATCGCCCGGCTGAAAGAGGCCGTCACCACCATCCCGGTACTCGGCAACGGCGATATCTTCACCGCCGACGACGCCCTGCGCATGATGGCCGAAACCGGTTGCGACGGAGTCGTTGTCGGCCGCGGCTGCCTCGGCCGGCCCTGGTTGTTCGCCGAGCTGTCCGCCGCGTTGCGCGGCGAACCCATCCCCGAGGCCCCGGCCCTCGGCCGCGTCGGGGAGATCCTGATCCGGCACGCCGAACTCCTCGTGGAGCACGACGGGCACGACAAGGCCATGCGCGATATCCGCAAACATATGGCCTGGTATTTCATGGGCTTCCCGGTGGGATCCGAACTTCGCCGGAAATTCGCCACCGTCTCGAGTCTCGAGCAGATCCGGGATCTGGCCGCCCAGCTGGACCCCGCCGCACCGTTCCCGACCGAGGCCGCCACCGGCCCGCGCGGTCGCCAGGGCTCACCCCAGGCCAAGGTCTCCCTCCCCGACGGCTGGCTCGACGACCCGGAGGACGACACCGTCCCGCAGGCCGCCGACGTCATGCACAGCGGCGGCTGAACGCGGACGAATTTCTCGGCCCATTCCTGTGGCCGCAGATGCGTACACGCCTGAAACGGCCGTGTTCAGGTATTTCTCCGGGGTCGGTCATTATCATCGACTCGGCTTTGCTCTCGGCGCGGTTTCATCGTCGGCACTAGGCGAGGTGAGGTTCGTTGATGGGCGACGACGATCAGAGCGGAGACTCACCGCCTCCGGTCGGACGTGCTCCGTGGGAGCGACCGGGTGCGGCACCGACCGTGCTCGGTCGCTCGATCGCTGCCGCGGGTACCGCGGAAGCCTGGTATGCGACATATTTGCCGGATCCGAACTCGCGACGTCACATCGACGAGGCGGTGGCCGATACCCGACCGGACACGCGCCCCTCGGACGAGGCGAGGCGAGGTCTCCGCTCCGGCACTTCGCTTGCCGTACAGCCGAGCACACGGCTCGACAGCGGCGTGCCGCATGCGCAGACGAGCGCTGTCGCGGGGCCCGGCGAATCCGTCACGGCCGCATCGGATACCGGCCCTGGAGCACGCGCCGAATCGTCACAGGATGCCGAGAACCTGTGCACCGGAACGCAAACCAGGCACGCGGCGGTTCCGGTTCCGGATCTCGACCGGCCCGGACTCACGGTGGCGCCGAAAACCTTTGGCGCACTGCCTTTTCCCCACATCCCCTGCGTCTCAGGTCAGGGTGGCAAGCGCAGACGGCTGCGCATCGCCGGGCGCACCGTGGCCGCGCTGGCCGCGGTGGCGACGCTCGTGCTGACCGGCGCGGGCTGGAACTATCTGCGCGCCACCGACAAAGGCTTCACCAAGGTACAGGCGCTGGACGTCGGATCACACGACATCGTGGATCCGGTCGGTCAGCTCGGCGACGAGAACTTCCTGATCGCGGGCACCGATTCGCGTGCGGGCGCGAACAGCAGCGTCGGCGCGGGCACCACCGCCGACGCCGAGGGAGCCCGCTCCGACACGGTCATGCTTGTGAACATCCCAGCGAGCCGCAAACGCGTTGTGGTGGTGTCCTTTCCGCGCGATCTCGACGTCACCCGACCGGTCTGCACGGGCTGGAACAACGACCGAGCGCAGTACACCGACACGGACTATCCCTCGGCGCTGGGCGACAAGCTCAACGGCGCCTATGCCCTCGGCGGGCCCAGATGTCTGATCAAGGTGATCCAGAAACTGTCCGGACTCAAGATCAACCACTTCGTCGGCCTCGACTTCGCCGGATTCGAATCGATGGTCGACACCGTCGGCGGCGTGGAGGTGTGCACCGAGATGCCGATCGTGGACACCGAACTGGGCACGGTCCTGTCCAACGCCGGCCGCCAGGTCATCAACGGTGTCACCGCGCTGGACTACGTGCGTGCCAGGCACGTCGTCGGCGAGGAACGCAGCGACTACGACCGAATCCACCGCCAGCAACTTTTTCTGTCCTCCCTACTGCGCAGTGCGTTGTCGAACCGGGTGCTGTTCGACCCGGTGAAGCTGAACCGATTCATCGCCGCGTTCACCTCGCACGCCTTCATGGACAACGTGAACACCCAGGATCTGCTGATGCTCGGCCGATCCCTGCAGAAGGTGGCCGCAGACGCGATAACCTTCCTGACCGTGCCGACCGCGGGCACCACGTCCTACGGCAACGAAATTCCGCGCGAATCGGATATCAAGGCGATCTTCAGCGCCATCATCGACGACGAACCGCTGCCGGGCGAGCGACACTCACCCGAGCCCGCGCCCACCTCGGCCGCCGCACCGCCACCACTCACCGCGGTCGACCCGACGACGGTATCGGTGCAGGTCTCCAATGCCTCGGGGGTCTCGGGCGCCGCGAGCGCGACCGCCACCAAGCTGGCCGCCCCGGGCTTCCAGATCTACAGCGTCGACACCTATCCCCAGGGCGTGCTGTCCTCAACCCTGGTGCGGTATTCGAACGGTCACCGAGACGAGGCCGCGACCGTGGCCGCGGCGCTTCCGGGAGCGAAACTGCAGGTCACCTCGGATCTGGGCAGTATCGTTCAGGTGGCGCTCGGCAAGAATTTCACCGGCGTGGTGCGTACTCCGCCGACGTTCGGCACTCCCTTGCCGACCGTCGCCTCGGCCCCGCCCGACGGTTCCGGCTCGGCGGTTTCGGTCACGCTTCCCAGCGATCTCGAGCACGTCAACGCCGCGGACGACAACTGCCGCTGAGATGCGCTGCCACCTGCGCAGATGTGTCCCACCGGGGATGCACCAGTGATTCATCCCTCGTTCGTGACTTGGTCAGCGCCGAGAGCTAGTGTTCGTATCATGCGTGTCATCTACAACGAGCAAATGGGCGAACTCGCCACCATGCTGGGAGAAATGGCCGGTATGGCGGGTTCGGCCATGGACAGGGCGACGCAGTCGCTCCTGCAGGCGGATCTCGCACTCGCGGAACAGGTGATCACCGACTCCGACCGGATCGCCGAGATGATCACGCTCGCCGAGGAGCGGGCATTCGCACTGCTGGCCTTGCAGGCCCCGGTCGCGGGTGATCTGCGTCAGGTCGTCAGCGCCATTCAGATCGTCGCGGACGTGAACCGCATGGGCGCGCTGGCATTGCACGTGGCCAAGGTCGCCCGGCGGCGTCATCCCAACCACGCGCTGCCCGAGGCGGTCAACGGCTACTTCGCCGAGATGGGCCGGATCGCGGTGAGTATGGGCGCCACGGCCAAGGAGGTGCTCGAGAGCCGCGATCCCGAGCGCGCCGCCCAGCTCAACGAGGAAGACGAGGCGATGGACGATCTCCACCGCCACCTGTTCTCCCTGCTGATGGACCGCGAATGGAAACACGGCGTCGCGGCCGCGGTCGATGTCACGCTGCTGGGCCGCTACTACGAGCGGTTCGCTGACCACGCCGTCGAGATCGGACGCCGGGTGGTCTTCCTGGTCACCGGCGTGCTGCCGCCCGACCAAGAGGACGCGGACGTCGAAAGGATCTAACGCGCTTCCGCTTCCTCGGGACGCCAGCGGGTCGTTGGGTACGGGGAGAGTTGGGCGTCGGGCCGGCGATCGAGAGCCTGGCCGGGTTTCGGGGTCCCGGGAGTTGCCCATGCGCTTGCGAAATAAGTTGGTGTGCTGAGCTTTGGTGGCTGGTGAGTACCTGCGTACTCACCGCGCCTGCGCGACTGCGACGTGTCGTCGAGCGCCGGAGACTATTGCTCAGGGTCGGCGGTCGAGCGCGAGAGCGCCTCGAGCATCCCCTTCGAGTTGCCATATGCTTCCGAAATCAGTTGTTGCGCTGCGATTCTGGTGACCAACGGTCCAGACTCGCAGCGCAACAGTGTTTCGGCGGTATTCAGCTTGGGCAGGTTGGGGGGCGCAATCCCTCCTACCCGAAGCGGCCGGAGATGTAGTCTTCCGTGGCCTTCTGGGAGGGGTTGGAGAAGATCTTCTCCGTCTCGTCGATCTCCACCAGGTTGCCGGGCTTGCCCTGCTCCTTGAGGTTGAAGAAGGCCGTCTGGTCGCTGACGCGGGCGGCCTGCTGCATGTTGTGGGTCACGATGACGATCGTGTACTGCTTCTTCAGTTCCGAGACCAGGTCCTCGATCGCCAGGGTGGAGATCGGGTCCAGTGCCGAACAGGGCTCGTCCATCAGCAGTACGTCGGGCGAGACCGCGATCGCGCGGGCGATGCACAAACGCTGCTGCTGACCACCGGACAGGCCGCCGCCGGGCTTGTCGAGCCGGTCCTTGACCTCGTTCCAGAGGTTCGCACCGCGCAGCGACCGCTCGGCAACCTCGGCCAGTTCCTTCTTGTTGCGCACGCCCTGCAACCGCAGGCCGGCCACCACGTTGTCGCGAATCGACATGGTGGGGAACGGGTTCGGGCGCTGGAACACCATGCCGATGGTGCGGCGCACGCCGACCGGGTCGATCGTCGCGCCGTAGATGTCCTCGCCGTCCAGCAGCACCGCGCCCTCGACGCGGGCGCCGGGGGTGACCTCGTGCATGCGGTTCAGCGAGCGCAACACGGTGGACTTACCGCAACCGGAGGGACCGATGAAGGCGGTGACGCTGCGCGGCAGCACGGTCAGCGACACATCGGAGACGGCGTGGAACCTGCCGTAGTAGATGTTCAGATCTTTGACGTCGATCCGCTTGGCCATGTCGTTATTCCGTTCGCTTCTATCGGTTCCGTGTGAGCAGCTTGTTGACGACCGCGGCCCCCACGTACAGCAGGGCGATGATCAGGATCAGCGTCAGCGACGCACCCCACACCCGCGCCACACCTGCGGGTTGCGGATTGGACAGCTCCTGGTAGACCAGCAGCGGCAGCGAGGCCATATTGCCCTGGAAGATGTTGAAGTTGATCGACTTCGAATAGCCGACCAGCACCAGCACCGGCGCGGTCTCGCCCATCACGCGCGCCACGGCCAGCAGCATGCCGCTGATCATGCCGGGCAGGGCGGTCGGGACCACGATCCGCACGATGGTCTTCCACTTCGGGATGCCCAGCGCGTACGAAGCCTCGCGCAATTCGTCGGGGACCAGCTTGAGCATCTCCTCGGTGCTGCGCACCACCACCGGCAGCATGAGCAGCACCAGGGCGAAGGACACGGCCAGTGCGCTCTGCCCGAACTTCAGCGTCGCGATCCACAGCGAGAACACGAACAGCGCGGCCACGATCGACGGCACACCGGCGAGGATGTCGACCATGAACGTGGTGACCTTGGCCAACCGGCCGCCACCGTATTCGATCAGGTAGACCGCGGCCATCACGCCCAGCGGGATGGCGATGACCGCCGCGACCAGCGCCTGGGCGACGGTGCCGAAGATCGCGTGGTAGACGCCACCAGCGTACTGCTCGGGCAGCACGCCGTACTGCGAGTTGGTCCACCAGCCGCTGCGAGTGATCGAGCTGACGCCCTTGCTCACCACCACGATGAGCACCCAGGCCAGCGGCACCAGCGCGATCGCGAAGCACAACCACATCACCAGCGTCGCGATGTTGTTGCGGACCTTGCGACCCAGTGAGATCTCGCGGAAGGCGCGCGCCTTGATGGGCTTGTCCAAGGTGGCTGTGGTCATCACCCGTTCACCTTCCCGCCCGCGGCGATCCTGGCCAGCGCGTTGACCACGAAGGTCAGCACGAACAGCACGAAGCCCGCGGCGATGTAGGCGCCGGTCGGCAGCGCCTGGCTGAATTCCGAAGCGGCCGAAGCGATCTTGGAGGCGAAGGTGTACCCGCCGTCGAACAGCGACCAGTGACCCGGCTGCTGTGCGGTGCGCAGCACGATCAGCACCGCGATGGTCTCACCCAGGGCGCGCCCCAGACCGAGCATCGACCCGGCGATCACACCGCTGCGACCGTAGGGCAGCACGGTCATCCGCACCACTTCCCACTTGGTCGCACCGAGCGCCTGCGCGGCCTCGATGTGCGCACGCGGCGTGAGATTGAACACCTCGCGGCTGACCGAGGTGATGATCGGCAGGATCATCACCGCCAGCACGACGCCTGCGGTGAAGATCGTGCCGCCGCCGTCGATCGAGACGTTGCCCAACTTGAACAGGAAGAACCAGCCGAAAGTGTCGTGGAAGAACTTCTCCACCGGCACCAGCTTCTCGGCCAGCACCAGGAACCCCCACAGACCGAACACGATCGATGGCACCGCCGCCAGCAGGTCCACCAGCATCGAGAACGGGCGGGCCAGCGCCTTGGGCGCGTACTGGGTCAGGAACAGCGCGATACCGACGCCCACCGGCACCGCGATCACCAGCGCCATGAGCGCGCTCATCACCGTGACCATGAACAGGTCTCTGATGCCGAACTTCAGGTTGTTGGCATCGTTGGTGTTGAACTCGCCGCTGGTGAAGAAGTTCGCCTTGTTCGCCCCGATCGAGGGCACGGCCCGGATCAGGAGGAACAGTGCGATCAGCGCGATGGCGGCGACGATCGTCGCACCCGCCGCGGTGGCCAGCGACCGGAAGATCAATTCCGGTTTCCTGCTGACACCCGGCCGGGTGGACTTCGCCGGATCGGTGACGGGATCACTCGGCATTCGAGCAGTATCGCCGCCCGCCCGCGGGCCGGTCGATTCCGACTGGCCCGCGGCGGTGACATCGTCGTGCACGGTCATGGGTGGCAGCTATCAGGAGATGGCGTTGATGGCGGTGGTCAGCTTGGCCTTGAACGAGTCCGGCAGCGGGATGTACCCGGCTGTGTCCAGACCGGCCTGACCGTTGTTGACCGCGGAGGTCAGGAACGCCTTGACGGCCTTGGCGGTGTCGGCGTCGCTGTACTTCGAGCAGACCACCTCGTAGGTGCCGAGCATGATCGGGTACGCGGCCGGATCGGTCGGGTTGTAGAACGAGGAGGTGTCCAGCACCAGGTCGTTGCCCGTGCCCTTGACCTTGACGCTCGCGACGGCCTTGCTGGCCGAGTCGGTGGTCAGCTCGACCGGCTTCACCGACGCGTCGGTCAGGATGCGCGCCATGTGCAGGTTCTGCGCCTTGGCGAACGACCACTCGTTGTAGGTGATCGAACCCGGGGTGCGGTTGATCGCGGCCGAGGTGCCGTCGTTACCCTGCGCACCCTCGCCGACGCCGCCGTTGAAGACCTTGCCCGCGCCCTTGCCCCACGCGCCCTTGGACGCGGCATCCAGGTAGTGCTGGAAGTTGTCGGTCGTGCCGGACTGGTCGCTGCGGAAGACCACGTTGATGGCCAGATCCGGCAGCTTGTCGGCGATGCCGGTGTTGAGCGCCTTGATGGCCGGGTCGTTCCAGTTCTTGATCTGGCCGCTGAACACCTTGGCCGCGGTCGGGCCGTCCAGCACCAGGTTGTCCACACCGGTGATGTTGTAGGTGACGGCGATCGGACCGAAGACGGTCGGCAGATCCCAGGCGGTCGAACCGCACCGCTGTGCGGCCTTGTCGGGCTCGCCCTTCTTCGGGTCCAGCGGGGAGTCCGAACCGGCGAAATCGGTTTGGCCACCGATGAAGTCGTTGATGCCCGCACCCGAACCACTGCCGGTGTAGTCCAGCTTGTAGCCGTCGCAGTTCTGCTGGTAAGCGGCGATGAAGCGGTCCATGGCGTTCTTCTGGGCCGTGGAACCGCTCGCCTTGAGCGCCTTCTTGCCACCGCAGTCGACGTTGACCTTCGATGCGGTGCCCCCGGTCGACGCGGTGTTGTTGTCACTCCCACAGGCCGACAAGGTCAGGGCGCCGGCTGCCGCCAGCACGCCGATGAGAGCGCTGCTGCGCTTGAGATTCACCTAATCCTCCGGTAACGCTCGAGACACGCCCGATCCCTCAACGACCGGACGGGTACCGTGGTGGCTGTTCGCAGAACTCGCACACCAGGCAGCGGGTACTGCCCACAAGTAACGTAGGTTCGGCCGGTTGACAGTTGGACCTGGGTAAGTGAACGCGGAGTGAACAAGCCGGCGCTATTGCGATTTGCTGCTGTGACATTTGCCGCAGAGTTACCGGCGTATCGACCAAGGCCCCTAGCGCCCGCCGATCGCGTCGGGTATCAGCGCGCGGCGTACGCGGCGTCGACGTGCGAGGTACCGAAACCCAGCCTGGTGTAGGTGTGCACCGCGGCGGTGTTGTCCGCCTCGGTGTAGAGCAGCACCTCGGCCGAACCGCGATCACGCAGGTAATGCAGGCCCGCGAGGGTCAGTAGCCGTCCCAGGCCGCGGCCCTGCGCGGCGGGATCGATACCGACCACGTACACCTCGCCCACCGGCGAGCCGGTGTTCTCCGCGGCGTCGTGCACCTTGGTCCAGTGGAAGCCCAGGATGGTTTCGGGCCGCGCGGTGTCCACCGCGACGAACAGTCCCTGCGGATCGAACCAGGACGATTCGCGCCGCACCGCGAAATCCGCCTCGGTCCAGCCGCCCTGTTCGGGATGCCAGTCGAACGCCGCGTTGTTGACGCGCAGCAGTTCGGCGTCGTCGGACGGACCGGCATAGGTCCGCAGGGTGATTCCGGCCGGAATCGACAGCGCCGGTAACTCCGGCGTTGCCAGTGGGCGGCGCATTTGCCACAGTTCGCGTGCCACACTCAGCCCGAGACGTCCGGCCACCGCGCGCGCCGAGGGCAGATTGCCGTGCGCCCACACCCGCGCGTCCCGGCCGCCCTCGCCCAGGGCCGCGCCCACCAGGGCCGCGCCGATCCCGCGGCCGCGATGTCGCGGATCCACCGCGACCTCCGCCATCGCGGGGTGTTCACCATGTGCGGCAACGAGATTCGCGTATCCGGCCACCACTCCCTCGCGCGTCGCGAGCAGATGCCGGGCCGCGCCGGACACCTCCAGGGACAGCACCGCCTGCTCGGAAACCGGTGCGACGCCGTCGAATTCGTCCGACCGCCGGAGCAGTTCGCGAACCTGGGAGACCGTGTCGGCGGACAGCTCGCCGGTCCACCCCGACAACGCGGCCGCGGTCACGAGAGCGAACCGTTGACCGGAGCCGGCTGCGCATCCTCGGCGGGCTGTCCCTCCTCGGCCGCCGGGGCCGTGTCGGACTTGGCATTCGAACGCGCCGGGCGCACCGCCTTGTAGCCGACGTTGCGCACCGTGCCGATGAGCGATTCGTATTCACTGCCGAGTTTGGCGCGCAGCCGTCGCACGTGGACGTCCACCGTGCGGGTGCCGCCGAAGAAGTCGTAACCCCAGACCTCCTGCAACAGCTGGGCCCGGGTGAACACCCGTCCCGCGTGCTGGGCGAGGTACTTCAGCAGTTCGAATTCCTTGTAGGTCAGGTCGAGCGGGCGGCCGCGCAGCCGGGCGGTGTAGGTGCCCTCGTCGATCACCAGCTCGCCCAGGGTGATCTTGCCGGTGTTCTCGGGGCTGGCCGAACCGCCGTTGCGCGCCACCAGCAGACGCAGCCGGGCGTCGAGTTCGGCGGGGCCGGTGCCGGGCAGCAGGATGTCGTCCAGACCCCAGTCGGCGTTGACCGCGACCAGCCCGCCCTCGGTGAGCACCGCGACGACCGGGACCGAGGATCCGGTGCTGCCGAGCAGCCGGCACAGCCCGCGCGCGGCGGCCAGATCGGTCCGTGCGTCCACCAGCGCGATATCGGCGGACCCGGCCTCGAGCAGGGAAGACACCTCGGTAGGCGCGGGACGGACGTTGTGCGGTAACAACGCCAGCGAGGGCAGGACCGACTCCGGGTTCGGGTCCGAGGTCAGCAGGAGCAGCTCCACCGGCTCTCCTCCCAATCTGGCATGTCCGCGGCAACCTCGCTGTACGTCCGCGACATCATGCTGGTTAGCACTGGTAATTCGTGCCTACATTAGCGCGTCTGCCGAGTTGCCCATGCATTCCGAACCGATGGCCCATCTCGCGCCGAGCCGAGCGGGTCCGCGATCAGCGAACGCCCCGGGCCGATCGCGGCGGCAACAGATATCGTGCATGCATGGGTAACTCACCGGGTACCCCGACGACCCGACCTGTCGCACCCCGCCGACCCGGCGGCGCGCCTCGCGAGCACGCGCTCACCCCGTCCGAGATGCGCACGGGCGGGCGAGCGGATGGCTGAGACACCACGCCCGCGCACCGGCCCGGCCGTGTCCGGCGAACCGCGCAGAGACGGCCGCATCCATGAGTAACCCGACGGAGACGCCGGGCCTCCGCCCGGCCCCGCAGCGCTCCAGCGCCGAATCCGGCGCACCCGCCGAGAACGTTCGCGCGCCGATCCGCGCGGTCGTGGTGCGCAGACTCGTCCTCGGGCTGCTGCTGCTCGTGGCGGCCGCGGTCGTGGTGGATTTCACCGCGGCGGCCTATTCGGAGTATCGGGTCTCGCGGTCGCTGCGCGCGGGCGGCGAACTCAGCGCCGACCCCGACGTGACCATGCACGGCTTCCCGTTCGTCCTGCAGGCCTGGCACGGCGATTTCCGCAACGTCGAGATCCGGGCCAGCGCGAACCGGCCGGACATCCCGGGCCAGATCCTGGTCGAGGCGACGCTCAACGGCGTCCATCTGCCGGCGCACGCGCTGCTGGACGGCGATACCCGCTCGGTCTCGGTGGACCGGGTGGCCGGGCGGATGCGCATCGAGCCGGTCGAGCTGGGCCGGTTGTTCAACATCCCCGACCTGGACATGCGCGGGCCACCGGCCGACAAATCGGACGGCACCGGCGGTTCCGGCGGTTCGGGTGTGACCACCCAGGGCGCGCTCATCCTCAGCGGCACCATCCCGCTCGGGCCCGAACCGCGCAGTACCGAGCGCGTCAGCGTGAAGGCCGATCTGATGCTGGACGGCGACCAGGTCCGCATCGTCGCGACGGATCTGTATCACGGCGACGAGACCACCACCACGAATTCCGTGGAGCTGAGCCCCGACCTGGACAAAACCGCGGTGCTGGCCCGGTTCAGCCGGACCATCGACACCCGCGATCTTCCCTTCGGTGTGCACCCGACCAGCGTCAAGGCGCTCGGCGGCAATATCATCGTCGAAGGGGAGGGCCACAGTATGACGATCGATATGGACAGGTTCGCCCAGCCATGACGCAGATCATGATTCTCGTGGCGGTGCTGCTCATCGCCGCCGTCGTCGGCATTCTGGTGCGCCGCCGCGAAGGGCGCGTACGGAACGCGCCGGCGGCCGAGGCGAACGCGCCCGAGGCCGCCGAGCGCGCGGCGCTGCTGGCCACGGTCGGCGTCGGCGCGGCGCAACCCGCGGTGCTGCACTTCTCCGCCGAGTGGTGCGGCCCGTGCGCCGCGGTGCGCCGGGTCGTCGGCGGCGTCGTGGCCGACCTGTCCGAGACGCAGGCCCCGCCGCGCGATATCGAGGTGGACATCGATGCCGAGCCGGCACTGGCCCGCGAGCTGAACGTGCTGTCCCTGCCGACCACCTTCGTCTTCGACGCCGAGGGCCGCGAACGCTTCCGGATCTCCGGCGTGCCCAAGACAGCGGATCTGCGCAGCGCCTTGATCCCGCTCACGCAGCCCGAACCCCGCTGCGCCTGAGCCGGGGGCGAGAACCCGTCCCGTTGGGTACGAAACCGCTCACTGACCGGCTGTGAGCAGGTCGAACGCATCGATTCCGGACCCCGGGCCCAATTTCCGCGCCGAACCGGGTAAACTGATCGACGTGCAAACCCGCCGAGAGCTGATGCTCACCCGTCGCCGCACAGTCGATCTGTGCCGCCTCGGCGGTTGTTGCTGCCTGTGCATGTAGCCGGTCGGCCTTTACTTTCTTTCGCTGCCGACCGGTTGTCCTACCGCGTGAGTGATCTCGTCGATCCCCCGGTGATCCGACTCGAATCCCGACAGACATACGCAGCGCAGGAGTTCTTCCGATGTCCCAACCCGACACCGATTTATTCACCCGGCAGTCCCGGCCCGGCCAGGTCGATGTCCGTGGTCCCCGCTTCGCGGCGTGGCTGACCACCGGCGTTCTGGTCGTTGTCCTGATCGTCTCGGCCGTCTCGGTACCGGCCGCCGCGGTACTCATCGCCCTGCAGGCGGTGGTGTTCGCACTCGGCGCGCTACTCGGACCGCGACGCAGCCCGTACGGGCAGATCTACGCCAGGCTCGTCGCACCGCGCGTCGGCCCGCCCACCGAGGTCGAGCCCGTCGCGCCGCTGCGGTTCGCCCAGCTGGTCGGCCTCGTCTTCGCGGTGGCCGGCCTGATCGGCTTCGCCGCCGGGAGCGTCGTGGCCGGCGCGATCTTCACGGCCTTCGCACTGTTCGCGGCGTTCCTGAACGCGGCCTTCGGCATCTGCCTGGGGTGCAAGATCTACCCCCTCGTGCAGCGGGTCCTTCCCGCGCCCACACAGTCCCCCACCTAGCCCGGCAAGTCACATCGAAAGGAACAACATGGCTCGCTCCGATGTCCTGGTCTCCGCAGACTGGGTAGAAGAGAACCTCAACGCCCCCGGCGTCGTCATCGTCGAGGTCGACGAGGACACCTCCGCCTACGACACGGGCCACATCGAAGGTGCCGTCAAGATCGATTGGAAGAAGGACCTGCAGGACGCGGTCCGTCGCGATTTCGTCAACCGTGAGCAGTTCTCCGACCTGCTGTCCGCGCGCGGCATCTCCAACGACGACACGGTGGTCCTGTACGGCGGCAACAACAACTGGTTCGCCGCGTACGCCTACTGGTACTTCAAGCTGTACGGCCACCAGAACGTCAAGCTGCTCGACGGCGGCCGCAAGAAGTGGGAGCTCGACGGCCGCCCGCTGTCGACGGCCGCGGTGAGCCGACCGGCCACCACCTACAAGGCCGGTGAGCAGGACCTGTCCATTCGCGCGTTCCGGGACGACGCGATCGCCGCGATCGGCACCAAGAACCTCGTCGACGTGCGTTCGCCCGATGAGTTCTCCGGCAAGATCCTCGCCCCGGCGCATCTGCCGCAGGAGCAGAGCCAGCGTCCCGGCCACATCCCCGGCGCGATCAACGTGCCGTGGAGCAAGGCCGCGAACGAGGACGGCACCTTCCGTTCCGACGAGGAGCTGGCGGAGCTGTACAAGGATGCGGGCCTGGACGGCGAGAAGGAGACCATCGCCTACTGCCGCATCGGCGAGCGTTCCTCGCACACCTGGTTCGTGCTGCAGGAGCTGCTCGGCCACAAGAATGTCAAGAACTACGACGGAAGCTGGACCGAGTACGGCTCCCTCGTGGGAGCACCGATCGAGTTGGGAGCCTAATTCCTATGTGCGCAGCACCTACTCAGGGCCAGACCCTGCCTGCCAATGTCGACACCGAAAAGGAGACGGTCCTGACCGGTCGTGTCCTCGACGCCGACGGCAATCCCGTCGGTGGTGCGTTCGTCCGTCTACTGGACTCCAGCGACGAGTTCACCGCCGAGGTCGTCGCTTCGGGTACCGGTGACTTCCGGTTCTTCGCCGCCCCCGGCACCTGGACCATCCGCGCCCTGTCCTCCGCGGGCAACGGCACCGCGAAGGTCGCCCCCGAGGGCGCCGGCATCCACAACGTGGACGTGTCGGTAGCGAAATAGCCTGCCGGGCAACCGGACCGAGCGGCAGCCTGTGCGAACAGGCTGCCGCTCAGTCATATCCGGACAACACACACCAGCGCAACCCCAATCCCGCTGCGCCGCAGGCGAACCCGCACCGAACGTAAGTCCCCTGCCACCCGGGCCGCTCCGACGTGAAGCGTCTCCGTCCCGCCGGAAGTCGCCCACGAAACGTTGGGACATCCCAGGAGCTCGGATGTCGAGCAGCCGTCTTCGCGGTGGAACTGGCCAGGCTCACCAACAACACCCAAGGCCCGGCACCGACCACACCGAAAACCCGCCGAAGCGAAGCGAGGCCAAAGCCAGACGCGCCCAGCGGCGAAGCGTCTGGCGTCCCGCTGGAAATCGCCCGCGAAGCGAAAGGCTCAGCAAGAAGACCTGCAAGGTTTTCGGCGCGGGCTCGTCGTTCAGATAAATACAGACACCACACACCTACCCGATTCCGTAGCGGGCATCGAGGTCGATAGACTCCGAGTGTGGTCCTTACCTTCGAGATTTTGCTGGTTCTCGTCTCCGTGCTGATCGCCTGGTTCGGTCTGTACGTCCTCTACCGGCTCTTCACCGAGTCGTGACCGAGGCCGAGCACGCCGAGAACTCGACGACGAACGGTTCCGCGTCCGCTACGGGCAACGGGGCCGAGCCCGCGCATCGCAGTGGCGATGCCGCGGTGAGCGAGGCGGCCGAGCGTGCGAAGTCCACCGGCGTGCGCAACATTCCGCAGCTTCCGGACCTGCCGCTGCCCGAGGACACCGCCAATTTGCGGCTGGGGCCGGATCTGAGTTCCTCGATGCTCGCGCTGCTGCCGCTGGTCGGCGTGTGGCGTGGTGAAGGCGAGGGTAACGATCCCGAGCGCGGGGACTACCACTTCGGCCAGCAGATCATCGTCTCGCACGACGGCGGCGACTATCTGACCTGGCAGTCCCGTTCCTGGGTGATCGACGCCGAGGGCAAGTACGACGGCCCCGACCTGCGCGAGAGCGGGTTCTGGCGAGTCGGCATGGACGGCGACGACGAGGTCATCGAACTGCTGCTCACGCACAGCTCCGGCATCGTCGAGCTGTTCTACGGCCAGGCCCTCACCCAGTCCTCCTGGGAACTCGCCACCGACGTTGTCATCCGCAGCCAGTCCGGCGCGGTGGTGGGCGGCGCCAAACGCCTCTACGGCATCGTCGAAGGCGGCGACCTGGGCTACGTCGAGGAGCGCGTGGTAGCCGACGGCGCCCTCGAACCCCGCTTGTCGGCTCGCCTGCAGCGCTACATCGGCTGAGGCTCCGCCTCAGCCGCGCCGCGTCTTCTCGGACAGGTCGATCTCGATCGGAAACGGTACCGAGATTTTCAGACTGTCGTGGAAAATCCCCAGCAGCGCATAGACGTTGGTGGCGGGGTCCAGTTCGTAGGCGTACACCACGGGCGCTGCACCGTTGCGCTCCACTCGCCAGTAGTGACGAATCCCGGCCTTGGCGTACTTGGCGGGTTTGGTATCCCGGTCTCGTTCCTGCGAGTCCGGTGAGACCACCTCGACCGCCAAGACCACGTCTTCGGCGAAATAGTAGCTCTCGGGATCTGCCCGATCGAGCGCCTCGGACGTGACGACGAGAACATCCGGCTCCGGCATCTGGCGTACCCCGAGCTTGACCGCCATCTCACGGTCGGCCCGCAGGTTCTGCGGTGCCTGCAGGTCCAGCTCACGTCGCAGGTGGTCGATGACCTGCCTGTGCCACTTGACCTGCGGGCTCACGAAGATCAGACTCCCGTCGATCAGTTCGGTATGGCGTGGAAGGCCGGGCAATTGCAGGAATGCGTCGACCGTGAACCCCTCTGGTGGCGGGATCACCCAATCAGGTACCGGCTCAACGGTCATGCCCATAGCGTAACCCCTGGTCCAAGACGACTCACTGGGAAAAGGAACGACCCCCGAGTCGTACCGCGGATGACGGATCATCCTGCGGTCCCGGTCGGACGTGCCGGGGACTCGGGGGCCGGGTGACTGCCTGGGATTCGCCGCGCGCTCGCGCGGACGGTCAACCCGTCGCAGCGGTGGCGCTCAGCTGACAGCCACCTCACGTGTCCTATGAATACTCATTCTTCGAACCACCTCCTTCCCGTGTACCAACGAATCTAATAGCTGGTTCCGCCGGTCGGCAACGTATTTTCGCGGGAGGCGAAATCGCTGGTGAGGACGGTTGCGGCGGGCTCGACAGTGACACGGCCGCCGGAGGCTACCCGGACGATCGTGTCCGCCCGATGGTCCCGGGGCAGTTGATGGGTGACGACCACGACCTTTCGATCGGGGGCGATCAAGCCGCTGCTGTCGTCGAGCAGCGCACGCAGGAGGTCGGCGCTGGCGTCGGCTTCCAGATGCTCGGTCGGTTCGTCCAGCAGCAGGACCTCGGCCGGGGAGAGCAGGGCCCGGGCGAGCAGGATGCGGCGGCGCTGGCCGCCCGATACCGCCGCCGCGCCGCCGATCAACTCCGTGTGCAGGCCCTCGGGCAGGTCGTCGAGCCAGTCGCCCGCGCCGACCGCGCGCAGGGCCGCGCGAGCCTCGTCCTCGGTGATATCGCCACGGGCGACCCGCAGATTCTCCAGGACAGTCGTGCCGAACAGGTGCGCGTCCTCGGCGAAGAAGGTGACCCCCGGACGCGGCGTGCCGAACAGCCCGGCCCAGGCCATGAGCAGTGTGGTCTTACCCGCGCCGCTCGGGCCGAGGACCGCGATCCGGCGGCCCGCGGGCAGGGCGGGCAGATCGCTCAGTGGAACCCGTTGGGTGCGAATGTCTTTCGTCTTCTCGGCGGTGGTGATCCGATGCAGTGCGGCTCGGCCTCTGGTCAGCGCCTGAGCGGCCGCGGGAAGTACGCCCACGGCCTCGAACGCGGACAGCGGCAGCAGGACCAGCACGGCCATCGCCATCGGGGTGATCGCGCCCGGCGGCACGGATTGCAGTGCGCCGGCGGGCATCCGCACGGTTCCCGGACCTCCGTAGAGCACGATGCCGATGAGCAGCGCGCCCAGGACACTCACGCCGATCGATACCGGGGTCGCCGCCGCGGCCCAGGCGCTGTGCGCGGCGGCGCGATCCTCGGCCGCCACCGCACGGCGGCTCGCGGCCGAGGCGGTCGCCAGAGCCGGCTCGAGGCGTCCGGCGACGCGCAGCTCGGGTGCGTGATCGAGCACCGTCATCGCGGCGGCGGTGAATTCGGCACGGTCGGCTCGAACAGCGAGTTCGGCCTCCCGTGCGGCCCGCGCGGACAACCAGGGCGCGAAGATTCCGGCGACCGCCAGTGCGGCGGCCAGAAGTGCTGCGGCAGCGGGAGATACGGTTGCCAGCACGGCTACGGCGGCGATCGACAACACCAGCGCGACCGCGATCGGCACCACGGCCCGCACCACCACGGCGCCCAGATCATCGATATCGCCGGCGATCCGCGTCAGCAGGTCTCCACGCCGCAGGCGCATCGGGTCGTCCTGAGCCACAACAGGTTCCGCGTCGCCGCGCGAACCCGGCGTCCAGATGTCGGCCCGAGCCAACGCGGTGTACACCCCGGTCCGGGCGGTCGTCATCGCGCGCAACGCCACGTCGTGAGTAGCCAGCCGCTCCAGATACCGGCACAATCCGCGCGAAATCCCCAGCGCCCGAACGGCGACCACCGCAACACTCAAATCCAGCACCGGCGGCATCTCCCAAGCCCGCGCGATCAACCACGCGGCCAGCCCCGCCAACCCCAGCCCACTGCCCAGCGCCAGAACTCCCCACCCGATCGAGACCGCGACCCGCCACCCCGACAGCCCCAGCATCTCCCGCATCCGCCGAAACTCGCCCCACATTCCCCTCATCGGACAGCCTCCCGAGACCTTCGGACAGTCCGCACGCCACGCCCCACGGGAAGCCCTTCGGCGGCATTGGGACCGGTATTCCCGGTCGGTGCGGGAGTAACGCGTGGCGGCGGTGCGGGTGCTGGAGGGGGAACATCCGGTGCGGCCGGCATTTCCGGCCGATCGCGGTGCGAGGCACGGACCTCGACGACGTGGTCGGCGACGGCCAGGAGGTCGGGGCGGTGGGCCACGACGACGACCGTGGCGCCGGCGCGGGCTCGGTCGGTGAGGGCGGCCAGGACGGTGGCGGCACTGGCATCGTCGAGGTGGGCGGTGGGCTCGTCCAGCAGCAGGATCGGGCGATCGGCGGCCAGCACCCGGGTCAGGGCGAGGCGCTGACGTTGGCCGAGGGACAGGCCGAGGCCGCCGGAGCCGACGACGGTGCCCCAGCCGTCGGGTAGTCCGTTCAGGACTTCGTCGAATCCCGTTGCGGCGCAGGCAGACGCCAAGCGATCGGCCCGGGTGCTCGCGCCGAGGAGTTCGAGATTCTCGCGCAGGGTGCCGGGCAGCAGTACCGGACGCTGCGGCAACCAGGCGACATGGTCCCACCAGGACTCATGGTCCAGTTCCGGCACCGGAAAGCCGTCCGCCAGAACCGTTCCGTCATCGGGTCGGACCAGGCCCAGGATCGATTGCAGCACAGTAGATTTACCACAGCCGTTCGGGCCGGCCAGCACCGTGATCGCGCCGGGTCGCAGCAGCGCGGACAGTCCGGCGGGCGCGAATCCGTCGCGCGACCCGACCGAAAGATCGCGAATCTCGATCACACCCTGGAGATCCGCGATCTCCCGCGCGCCGGTGACTTCCACCGCGCGATCATCGGATTCCAGTATCGCGAAGGCCTTCTCGGCGGCGGCCATACCGTCCTGCGCGGCATGGAAGCGCTCGCCCACCGCCCGCAGCGGCAGATACACCTCCGGCGCGAGAATCAGCCCGAGCAATCCCGCGTACAGGCTCATGTGCCCGAATACCAGGCGCATTCCGATCGAAACCGCCACCAGTGCGACACACAGCGTGGCCAGCATCTCCAGCACCATCGAGGACAGGAAGGCCACCCGCAGCGCCGACATCGTCCGCGCCTGCAGGGATTCCCCCAGCGCTCGCACCCGATGCCGCATGGTCATCGCGGAATCTGCTGCGGCACCGGCGGTTTCACGTCCGAGTGCGCGCAGCGTAGGCATTCCCGCGAACAGGTCGAGCAACTGATCGGACAGCCGTGTGGCGGCGGCCAGCGTCGCGGCGGACCGCCCCTGGGTCATCAACCCGATCAGCACCATGAACACCGGGATCAGCGGCAGCGTGACCAGGATGATCACCCCGGCGGTCGGATCGTGCGATGCGATGACCGCCAGGACGATGGGCGGCACCAGCGCGGCCAGCAGCAGCGCGGGCAGATAACCGGTCAGATACGCCCGCAACCCGCTCAGCGCGCTGCCGACCACGACCGCCAATTCCGTTCGCCGCGAATCCAGCTCGCGCGGTGCGAGGCCGGCCCCGCGCGCCAGGACGGCCTGCTCCAACTCGGCCACGACCTGCGCCCCGGCCCGATGCGCCAGCCTGGACTGCCACCAGGTCGCCAGGCCCCGGCAGGCGACCGCGGCGGCCAGCACCGTGATCTGCACTGTCCACGAGCCGAGTGTGCGACGTCCGGGATCGGTGATCACCCCGGCCAGCACCCGCGCCGACATCGCCGCGGCCACCACGATGCAACCGGTCGTCACCAGCGAAAACCCCACGCTGAGAACGAGATACCGACGCGCGGAACGCGCGTACCGCCACAGGCGCGGGTCGACGGGTCCGGCCATGGCTCAGCCCACGGCGCTGCGCTGTAGCGGCAGCCCGGTCGCCGGTGGAATCTGCTCGACCGTCAACCGCTTCCGGAACACCCAGTACGTCCAGCCCTGGTACAGCAGCACGACGGGCGTCACGATCAGCGCGCACCAACTCATCACCATGAGCGTGTAATGCGTCGAGGAGGCGCTCACGGTCCGATGCCCGTCCACCGTCCGGCCGTCGACGCTCAGCCCGAACGACGGATCGACGCTCGACGGCAACACGTACGGGAACAGCGCACCGAACAGCAGCACGATCGCCGCCACCACGGTGAGCGCGGTCCCGGTGAACGCCCAGCCGTCCCGCCCGCGCGACGTCGACGCGGCCGCGAGGACCAGCCCGAACACGGCCAGCGCCAACGGAATCCACGTCCAGCCCGTACCGTGGGCGAGCTGCGTCCAGAGTCCGAAGGCCGCCACCGCGGCCACGGTCGGGACGATCACGAGCCGCGCGATCCGGCGCACGCTCTCGCGCACCTCGCCACCGGTCTTGAGCGCGATGAACACCGCACCGTGCAGCAGGAACAGCAGTGCCGTGGTCAGCGCGCCCAGCAGCGCGTAGGGCCCGAGCAGATCGAGCAGGTTTCCCCCGATCTGCTTGTGCTCGTTCAGCTTCACGCCGTGCACCATGTTCGCGAACGCCAGTCCCCAGGCCAGGGCGGGCACCCAGGATCCGAAGACGATCGCCGCGTCACATGCCGCCCGCCAGCGCGGATCGTCGATCTTGCTGCGGTATTCGATGCCGACGATCCGCACGATCAGCGCCACCAGAATCAGCAGCAGCGCGAGATAGAACCCGGAGAACAGACTCGCGTACCACTCCGGGAACGCCGCGAACAGCGCGCCGCCCGCGGTGATCAACCACACCTCGTTTCCGTCCCAGACCGGCCCGATCGTGTTGAGCACCACGCGCTTTCGCGTTTCGGACCCGCGACCCAGGATCGGCATCAGCATGCCGACGCCGAAGTCGAAGCCCTCCAGCACGAAATAGCCGGTGAACAGCACACCGATCAGCAGGAACCAGAATTCCGGCAGACTCATTGCCTCGACTCCCTCAGTAGGCGAACGAAAGCTTTTCCACGGCACCGTCTTCCGCGTTCACCGCGGCGGTGACCTCCTCGGGCCCTTCCACGACGTACCGGCGCATCAGGAAGAACCAGACGACCGCGAGCGCCCCGTACAGCGCGGTGAACACGATCAGCGAGGTCACCACGGATCCCGCGGTGTTCCCGGATACCGCCTGCTGCACCGTCATCCGGATGCTCGGATCACCGGTCGGATTGGGCGCGACCACCCACGGCTGACGCCCCATCTCGGTGAACACCCAGCCGGCGCTGTTGCCCAGGAAGGGCGTCGGGATGACCAGCAGGCCCAGCAGACCGAACCAGCGTTGTCCGGGGATCCGACCGCGCCGGGTGAGCCACAGGCCGAGCAGGGCGATCAGCGCGGAGCCGCCGGCCCAGGTGATCATGGCGCGGAACGTCCAGTAGGTCACGAACAGGTTCGGCCGATAGTCACCCGAACCGTACTTCTTGTTGTAACTGACCTGCAGGTCCTTCACCCCGCCGAGGGTCACGCCGCTGAATTTGCCCTCGGCCAGCCAGGGCAGCACGCCCGGCACCTCGATGAGATGGGTGACGCTGTCGCAGTTGTTGTGCGTGCCGACGGTGAGCACCGAGAAGTCCGGATCGGTCTGCCCGTGGCACAGCGATTCGGCCGAGGCCATCTTCATCGGCTGCTGTTTGAACATCAGCTTGCCCTGCACGTCGCCGGTGAACACCAGGACGACTCCCGCGATGATGACCACCCACATACCCATGCGCGCGGCCGGGCGCCAGATGTCGTGTGCGAGCTCGACAGTGTCCGATGGCGGCGTTTCCGAGATCCCTGCGTGGTTACGCAAGCTGCCGCCTCCGGGCCCGCCGGGCGCGCCGCGGCCCCGGCGCGCCTCGCGCACCATCCACCAGCAGCCGATCCCGGCGACGAAAGTCCCGGCGGTGAGGAACGATCCCGCGACCACGTGCGGAAATGCCGCCAGCGCGGTGTTGTTGCCGAGCAACTGCGAAATGCTGTGCAGCTCAGCGCGTTTGGTCAGCGGGTTGTAGACCGCGCCGACCGGGTGCTGCATGAACGAGTTGGCCGCGATGATGAAGTACGCCGAGGCGTTCACTCCGATCGCGACCAGCCAGATCGTGGCCAGATGCACCAGTTTGGGCAGCCGGGTCCAGCCGAAGATCCACAGGCCCAGGAACGTCGACTCCATGAAGAAGGCGACCAGGCCCTCCATCGCCAGCGGCGCGCCGAAGACGTCACCGACGAATCGCGAATATTCGCTCCAGTTCATCCCGAACTGGAATTCCTGCACGATGCCGGTCGCGACACCCAGCGCGAAGTTGATCAGGAACAGCTTGCCGAAGAACTTCGTCAGCCGGTACCAATGTTCCTTGCCGGTGACCGCCCAGGCGGTCTGCATCCCCGCGACCAGCGGCGCCAGGCCGATGGTGAGCGGCACGAACATGAAGTGATAAACGGTGGTGATACCGAACTGCCACCGCGATATGTCGACAACGCTCATCCGGCCTCCTGCCCCTACTACATGTCGTAGTAAAGGCTACGCCGGATACCCTCCGAAACAACGAGTCCTAGGTCACGACGCGCACGTGTCGGACCTCACCAGTCGGCGAGCTTCCACGATCGCGCGACACCACGATCGACCAGTTCACTGATTTCCGGGGCACAGTCCGGAGCGGACATCCGCAGCCCGTCGAGTGATGCCACCCGCGCGGCCAGTGTGACGCTACCCAACATCCACACGCTCTCCGCGGTGATCAGGTCCGCGACGAAGAAGGATTTGTACTCGCATTTCCAGCCCGCACGCTCGGCCTCGGCGAACAGCGCGCGCTGGGTGATGCCCGGCAGCACACCGTGTTTCGCGGGCGGGGTGAGCAACTCCTTGTCGCGTTGGATCACCACGGTCGAACGCGGGCCCTCCAGCACACGGTGCTCGGTGCTGGTGAAGATGACGTCGTCCGCGTCCTGGCGGGCGGCGAAGCGCAACGCGGACATATTCGTCGCGTACGACAGGGATTTCGCGCCCATCAGCAACCACGGCGCGCTCTGCGCCAGATCGACCGAGATCCCGCGCGCCAGGGTGATCACCGAAACCCCTTCGGTGCGAGCCTTGTTCACCCGTTCGGGGACGGCGGCGACGAGGACGTAGGCGGTCGAGTCCGGAGTCCCGGACAGGGCGCCGGAGGTGACTCGCGATGCGGGACCGGTACTTTCGCGACCGCGGGTCAGCACCATGCGCAGCTGACCCTCGTGCTCGGCGCCCCACTCCTTGGTCGCGATCTCGACCGCCGAACGCCATTGGCCGAGATCGGGTTCCGGTAGCTCCAGAATCTGCGCCGAACGACGCAGCCGGGCCAGATGCAGTTCCAACGCACAGGGCTTGCCCTCACGCACCAGAACCGTTTCGAAGACGCCGTCACCGCGCAGTGCGCCGAAGTCGTCCGCAGAGAGCAACGGCGCGTCCGGGTCCTGGACCGCGCCGTCGAGTGTCACCAGAACTCGATCCACCATGGGCAGCAGCCTAGGCGAACGGACGCCCGCGCGAGAGGGTACCGAACTGCCGTCGGTCACCATCACACGCACCCCGATCACCCGGCAACCAGTGAGGAACCCCACAGCAAACGGGTCGTGAAATCTCACCGCGCATCGCGCGCCGACCCCGGAGTCCGAAGTCGCCTATTGTGGATGACGTGTCCGTGGATCTCCCGCCCAGTCCGCTGCTGACCGTTTCGGGGGCCGTCGCGGGCCCGCCCGGCACCCCAGACGCCGCGGTCGCCTGGCATTACGGCGATCCGTTCGGCGAACAGCGAGCCGCGGTCGAGCGCGCGGCCGTGGTCGATCGGTCGCATCGGTTCGTGTTCACCATCACCGGCGCGGAGCGGCTGTCCTGGCTGCACACCATCTCCAGCCAGCACATCACCGACCTCGGCGACGGCGAATCGGCCGAGGACCTGGATCTGGACCTGAACGGACGAGTGCTGCACCATTTCGTGCTCACCGATCTGGACGGCACGCTGTGGGTCGACACCGAGGGCGAACGCGGCCAGGCTCTGCTGGACTATCTGCGCAAGATGGTGTTCTGGGCCGACGCGAAACCCGAGGCCGCGCCCGACCACGCGGTACTGACCCTGCTCGGCCCCGCAATCGCCGCACTCGCCGAGACGCTCGGCGTGGAACAGCTACCGCCGACGTATGGCGCAATTGCGCTACCGTCCGGCGGATTCCTGCGCCGTATGCCATGGCCCACCGGTGACAGTTTCGACCTGCTCGTCCCGCGCGAAGAGCTGAGTTCCTGGTGGGCCCGGCTGACCGGCGCGGGTGTGGTCCCGGCCGGGCTGTGGGCGTTCGAGGCGCTCCGGGTGGCGGCCGCGCGACCGCGCATCGGAGTCGACACCGACGATCGCACCATCCCGCACGAGGTTCGCTGGATCGGCGGAGTCGACGAATTCGGCGCGGTCCATCTGAACAAGGGCTGTTATCGCGGTCAGGAGACGGTCGCGCGAGTGCAGAATCTCGGCAAGCCGCCGCGTCGTCTGGTGCTGTTGCATCTGGATGGATCGGCCGACTCCCGTCCGGAGGCCGGCGATCCGGTGACCGCGGGCGGGCGCGCGGTGGGCCGCCTGGGCACCCTCGTCGACCACTACGAACTCGGCCCCATCGCCCTGGCCCTGATCAAGCGGGCCGTTCCCGCCGACGCCCGGCTCGAGGCGGGGCCGATGGCCGCGGCGATCGATCCGGATTCGATCCCCGCGGACGACGAACCGCAGGCCGGTCGCCTCGCGGTGGAGAGGTTGCGTGGGCGATGAACGCAGCGCAGCGGGGGGAATCATCGAGACAGCGCGCGACGCATACGGCGGAGCCGAGCGCCGGCGAGGTGCGGTCGTGAGCGTCGAGCTTGTCGAGGTGGTGCGGTCCGGGTTCCGCGAGTGCGTGCATCGCGGTTCGGTGGTGGTGCTGGACGGTGACGGCGAGCCGGAGATCGCACTCGGCGAAGTGCATCTGCCGATATTCCCGCGTTCGACCAATAAGCCGATGCAGGCGATCACCTTGCTGCGCAACGGTTTCGAGCCCGTGGATCAGGCGGAGCTGGCCATCGCGACCGCGTCGCATTTCGGCGAGCCGGACCATGTGGCACTGGTGCAGCGCCTGCTGGACCGGTTCGGATTCGAAGAGGATCAGCTCGAATGCCCGCCGGATCTGCCCGCCGACGAGCTCGCCCGAGCCCAGGCACTGGCCGGGCAGGACCGCGCGAAGGCCGCGCGCAAAATCTATATGAACTGTTCGGGCAAACACGCCGCCATGCTCGCGACCTGCAAGATCAACGACTGGCCGACGACCGGCTACCTGAATTCGGCGCATCCGCTGCAGCAGGCGGTGTCCGCGACGATCGCCGAGATCACCGGAGAGCCGGAGACCGACCTGGGCATCGATGGCTGCGGGCTGCCGATCGTGCCGGTCTCGCTGGTGAACCTGGCCCGCGCTTACGCGTCGATGGCGACCGGCGAGCCCGGAACGCCGCAGCGGCGCGTCGCCGAGGCGATCCGGGCGAATCCGCGAGTGATTTCCGGCACGGACGGCCCGGACCTGCTGACCATGCGGGCCACCCCCGGATTGGTCTGCAAGATCGGCGCGGACGGCGTGCACGCGGGTGCGCTGCCGGACGGACGCGCGTTCGCGTACAAGATCGACGACGGTCACGACCGCGCCCGCATGCCCCTGACGCAGGCAATTCTGCGCCGGATGGGGGTCGAGTGGACCGATGCGCACGCGGATCTGGCGACTCCCGCGGTGCTCGGCGGGGGTGCGCGGGTCGGGGTGATCCGCGCGGTGCCCGGCCTGTTCGGATAACTCCTGACCGAGGGCGACAACCCGGCAAACGCGGACGGATCGGGAGTCTTCGACCACTCCTGGAAGCGCGACCGCGTGACACACGCTAAAGTGTCTGTCAGGAAGAGTATTAATTCGAACGGGGCCGCCAAACCACCCCAGGCCGCTCCGCAGTGACGTGAGGGGGTCAGCCATGGGCCGTGGCCGGGCTAAGGCAAAGCAGACCAAGGTCGCTCGCGAGCTCAAGTACAGCTCGCCATCGACCGACTTCACGAGCCTTCAGCGCGAGCTGTCGGGACACTCCCACAACTCGCAGCGCGGTGATGTGCTGTCCGACGAGCACGACGGCGACGATTCGCTGTCACGCTGGAACGACACCGACGACGACTACGACAACTGGCGCCGCTGACCTGGACCGACGTGTGAAGGGGGAGGCTACACCGGCCTCCCCCTTCACACGTCAGTACTGTCTCCGGCCCGGTTGGTGGATTCGCCACACCAGCTGATGGGCTCCATATCGCATCGACGTCCCGTTTTTCCTACCGGGACTTCGGTGCCTCCCCGCTTTCCCGCGACTTCGGCAAAGTCGTGCGGTGCGGGGAATTTTGCGTTTCGGGCAGGCGGTAGGTAGCGAGCTACCTCGGCGTACCCGATGAGTTACCGGGCGCCGTCCGCCACCGGACGAGACCGTCGCAGCAGCCGGCGGTCTCGGTCCGGGGTCGATCACATCGTCAGAACCGAGGATGTTCGCCCAGGAGGATGGCCCGATCGGAGTCGGCGTCCTTGGCTTTCTTCACTGTGCCCAGGGTCCAGCAGGCGATGTGGCGCGCGGTCAGGACGGCGAGGGCGCGATCGGCGTCCTCCGGGGCGACGACGGCGACCATGCCGACGCCCATGTTGAAGGTCTTCTCCATCTCCGAGCGCTCGACCCGGCCGCGCTGGGCGATCAGCTTGAACACCGGCGCCGGGTTCCAGGTGCCGCGGTCGAGTTCGGCGACCAGGCCCGCGGGCAGCACCCGGGACAGGTTGCCGGCCAGCCCGCCGCCGGTGACGTGCGCGAAGGTGCGCACATCGGTCTCGGCGACCAGCGCCAGGCAGTCCTTGGCGTAGATCTTCGTGGGCTCGAGCAATTCCTCGCCGAGGGTGCGGCCGAATTCCTCGACATGGCCGGCCAGGGACATCCGGTCGATGTCGAGCAGCACCTTGCGGGCCAGGCTGTAGCCGTTGGAGTGCAGACCCGAGGAACCCATGGCGATGACCACGTCACCGGGGCGCACCCGATCCGGACCCAGTACCGCGTCGGCCTCGACCACGCCGACGCCGGTCGCCGAGATGTCGTAGTGGTCGTCCTCCATCAGGCCGGGGTGTTCGGCCGTCTCCCCGCCGAGCAGTGCGCATCCGGCCTGGACGCAGCCCTCCGCGATACCGGACACGATCTGCGCCACCCGCTCCGGGACGACCTTGCCGACCGCGATGTAGTCCTGCAGGAACAGCGGTTCGGCGCCGCAGACGACCAGGTCGTCCACGACCATGGCGACCAGGTCCAGCCCGACCGTGTCGTGCTTGTCCATGGCCTGCGCGACCGCGAGTTTGGTGCCGACGCCGTCGGTCGAAGAGGCGAGCACCGGCTCGCGGTAGCCGCCCTTGAGTGCGAACAGTCCGGCGAATCCGCCGAGGCCGCCCTGTACCTCGGGCCGGGTGGCCTTGCGCGCCAGGGGCGCGAACAGCTCGACTGCGCGGTCACCCGCCTCGATATCCACACCGGCGGCAGCGTACGAAGCGCCGCCCCGGTCGTCCATACCGGCACCACTCGGGGTCTGCTCAGTCATTTTCGGGGAAAGCTCCAAACCGAATCGGCGGATAGATGCCTGATCACGCTACCGGAGCGGAGTAACGGGCAGGCACCGGTATCGGCTTGGCAGATCGACAAAATCTCGCCGCTGCGATTACGCCGCTGTCCAGCCCCCTTATCCGGATGCGGCATACCCGCGCCACCGGTAATTCCGCCCGTCGGCGCGCTGTTCGCGGACCACGTCGACCATTGACATACATACCGTATGTATGTGAATCTGAGCGAACAACCACCCGCGACCCCCGGAGGAATCATGGCAACCAGTACCGCACTCGGACCGATCGATCATGTGGACCTGCCCGGCGCCCGGATCCGCTATCACGACACCGGCACCGGCGATCCGGTGGTGTTCGTGCACGGGCTGCTCGTCAACGCCGACCTGTGGCGCAAGGTGGTGCCCGGTGTCGCCGCGGCGGGACATCGATGCATCACCCCGGACTGGCCGTTCGGCGCGCACACCATCGCGGTGCCGGACGCGGACCTGTCCCCCACTGGCGCGGCCGATCTCATCGCCGCCTTCCTCGACCGGCTCGACCTGCGGGACGTGACGCTGGTGGCCAATGACACCGGCGGGGCCATAACGCAGATCCTGTTGACGCGCAACCGATCCCGAGTCGCACGCGTGGTGCTCACCAATTGCGACGCGTACGAGAAGTTCTTCCCGCAGCCGTTCACCCCGCTGCCCCGGCTCGCCGCGGTCCCGGGTCTGCTGCGCGCGATGCTCGAACTCATGCGCTTCCGGCCCGCACTGCGGTTGCCGATCGCTTTCGGCCTGGTCACCAAGCGGCAGCCGCCCGCGGAGATCACCGATTCGTATCTGCTGCCCAGTCGCGGCTCGGCCGCGGTGCGGGCGGATCTGCGCCGCTTCGTGCGCGGGGTGCACAACCGCTACACCCTGGCCGCCGCCGAGCGGTTCGGAGAACTGGACCTGCCGATCCTGCTGGCGTGGGCGCCCGAGGACAAGGCGTTCAAACTGTCCTTCGCACAACGGCTCGCGGGCGACCTGCCCAACGCGACCCTGAGGACCATCGAGGATTCCTACACCTTCATCGCCGAGGATCAGCCCGAGTTGCTCACCGCGTTGATCGTGGAGTTCACTCGGCTGCATGCCACGCCGTAGTCAGGAGGATCGCTCCCGCAGCACCCGCTCCGCACTGGAACAGGCCGGTTACCGGCTGTTCGCCGAGCGCGGCTACGCGGGCGTGTCGGCCGAGGAGATCGTGTCCGAGGCCGGAGTCACCCGCGGAGCGCTGCACCATCACTACGGCGACAAGAGAGGATTGTTCCTGGCCGTGCTCGAACAACTCGAGGCCGACAACACCGCCGAGATCGAGCGTGCCGTAGCGGCCCTGCCCGATCCGGACGATCTGATGGCCGCGATGGCCGTCGGCCTGCGCACCTTCCTGGATATGTGCAGCCGCGCGGAAACGGTACGCATCGCGATGGCCGACGGCCCGGCCGTCCTGGGCTGGGCGGGCTGGCGCGAGATGGAGAGCCGCCACGGCCTCGGCCTGATCACCGACCTGCTCGAACGCGCGGTGGCGGCGGGCCTGGCCGTCGACGCGCCCGTCCGCGTGCTGGCGCACCTGATCCTGAGCGCGGTGACCGAAGCGGGCATGCTCGTGGCCAACGCCGCAGATCCGGAAACCGCACGCGCGGAAGCGGAACAGTGCATGTTGTTGATGATCGGCGGCCTGCTGCGCCCCCCGGCCGCACCCGGGACCTGATCCCGAATCCCGGCTCTGGAACCCGATCGCCGACAGCCGCGCTCAGCGGAAACCACACGTGGGCAGCCACATCCACACCACCCCGGCACTCGTCGAGACACCCGGCCCCGTCTGTCCCAGCGTTGATCGCGGCCGAGCCCACATCTGCGCCGCGCACCGCAACCTGCCGCGAATTCGATACATACGCAAGGGCTTTGCACACCGAACGGCCGATCGGCACGGGCGTGCATGAGGTGAGCGACCGCGAAATCCGGTGGGGCGGCGGCAGTCCGGCACCGGCCGCCGCCCCGGATCGGTGAACGCTCGGCCGATACCTACCACCGGCCCAGCGTCCGCCCGGAAAGGGTGCGGTGCAGCGGCTTCCGCCTGGGGAGACGAGTCCTGCGCACCGCACCCGGTGGGTCACCCCGTGTTGTCCGCTGCGAACAGGGCGGCCGAGGCGGCGCGGCGGCGGCGCTGTTCGACCGGGTCCGGGACCGGTACGGCCGCGACCAAGCGCTGGGTGTAGTCCTGGGACGGGTGCCGCAGGATTTCGTCGCGAGTGCCATACTCGACGACGGAACCGTTGCGCAGCACCATGATTCGTTCGGCGAGCTGATCCACCACCGCGAGATCGTGGCTGATGAACAGGCAGGCCCAGCCGAATTCGCGTTGCAGCTCGGCGAACAGCTCGAGCACCCGAGCCTGCACCGAGACGTCCAGGGCGCTGGTCGGCTCGTCCGCGATGAGCAGGTCCGGATTCAGCACCAATGCCCGCGCCAGGCTCGCGCGCTGCCGCTGGCCACCGGAAAGCTCATGCGGATAACGCTTTTCGGTGCCTTCGGGCAGCTGCACCGCGTCCAGGATCTCCCGCACTCGCGAACGCAGTCGGGCTCCGCCTGCCGCGCGATGCACCACCAGCGGCTCGGCGACGCACTGTCCCACGGTCAACCGCGGATTCAGCGATGTCGCGGGGTCCTGGAACACGAACCCCAGCCGCTTGCGCACCGGGCGCAACTTCCGCTCGGACAGTCCGGTCAGCTCCTGCCCCTGCACCCGGATCACCCCGGACGAAGGCCGTTGCAGCGCAGCCACACAGCGCCCGATCGTCGTCTTCCCCGATCCGGATTCGCCCACCAGGCCGAGGGTTTCACCACGCGCGATGCCGAAGGTGACCGCATCGACCGCACGAAAAGCCGTCCGCCCCAGCGAACCTGGGAACTCCACCACCAGATCGCGCACCTCGAGCACGGTTTCGGAGACCGTTCGGACCTCGGCCGCCCCTACCCCCTCGGCCACCGCACCTTCCCCGGCCACGACCGAGCCCGCACCCGGCGCTTCGCCCGCGACACCCTGCTCGACCGCCCCTTCCCCGGCCGCCGCGCCCTCGACGGCCACCGGCCCGGCAACCGAATCATCCGACCCCACTCCCGCAGCCACCGCACCTCCCCCGGCCGCAACCGAGCCCGCACCCGGCGCTTCGCCCGCGACACCCTGCTCGACCGGCAGGCTCTCGACGCCCGCCGGCCCGGAGACCGAATCATCGGCATGCTCGGGCGCCTGCGGCCGCGCCGCCGTCGAATCCACCTGCGGCGCGATCGGGGACACCGGCTCGGCGGTGGGTTCGAGACCGGCACCCAGATGCGGGACGGCGGCAAGCAGATCGCGGGTGTACTGCTCCTGCGGGGCGGCGAAGAGTTCGTCGACCGGTGCGGTTTCCACCACCCGGCCCGAACGCATCACCACGACGCGATCGGCGAGATCCGCGACCACGCCCATGTTGTGGGTGATCAGGACGACGGCGCTGCCGATCCGATCGCGCAGATCGCGCAGCAGTTCCAGGATTTCGGCCTGGACGGTGACGTCCAGCGCGGTGGTGGGTTCGTCGGCGATGATCACCTTCGGCTCGCACGCGATCGCGATGGCGATCATCACGCGCTGCTTCTGGCCGCCGGAGAGTTGATGGGGATAGAAGTCGACCCGATGCTCCGGATCGGGCAGCCCGACCGTCCGCAGCAGTTCGACCGCGCGGGCCTTGGCCGCTCGGCGACTCGTATTCGTATGGGCGCGAACGGCTTCGGCGATCTGGAAGCCGACGGTGAACAGCGGGTCCAGGGCGGCGCCGGGCTCCTGGAACACCATCGAGATCTCACCGCCGCGGATCGCGGTCAGCTGCTTGTCCGACAGCGCGGTGATCGCGTGCGCGCCGACGGTGACCGTGCCACGCACCTGGGCGGTGTGCGGCAGGAGTCCGATCGCGGTGCGCGAGCTCACCGATTTCCCCGAGCCTGATTCCCCGACGATCGCGAGCACCTCGCCGGGGAACACCTCGTAGGACACATCACGCACCGCATCGACCGTTCCCGCATCGGTGCTGAAGGTGACCGAGAGCGACGTGATCGACAGGGCCGCGGTACGTTCGGATGTCTCAGTCATTCCCGCCTCCGGCATCGTTCCCGGCGGAAGTCGCGCCGGCGGCCGCCCGGCGCGTCCGCAGCAACGGGTTGAGCGCCTCGTTCAAGCTCTCCCCGACCATCGTCATCCCCAGCACGACCAGCACGATGGCCACACCGGGGAAAATTCCCGTCCACCAGATCCCGTCGGAGACATCGGCCAACGCCTTGTTCAGGTCGTAACCCCATTCCGCGGCCTGCGTGGGTTCGATGCCGTAACCGAGAAATCCCAGCGCCGCCAGCGTCAGAATCGCCTCCGAGCCGTTCAGTGTGATGATCACCGGTAGCGACTGCGTGACGTTGGGGAAGATGTGCCGGAACAGGATTCGCCCGATCGACGCGCCGGTCACCCGCGCGGCGTCGACGTACGGCTCGGTCTTCACCGCGACCGTCGCGTTGCGCACCACCCGGAAGTATTGCGGCACATAGATCACCGTGATCGCCACGGCCGCCGACAGCACACCGCCGAAACTCGACGAATTGCCGCCCGCCACCACGATCGACACCACGATCGCCAGCAGCAGCGTGGGAAACGCGTACATCGCGTCCATGAAGAGCACCAGCACCCGGTCCACCCAGCGCCCGACGTATCCGGACACCAAACCCAGTGGCACACCGACGAACAGCGACAACACCAGCGAGATCGCGATGACGATCAGCGCGGTGCGCGCGCCGTAGACCACTCGGGAGAACACGTCCTCCCCGCGCACCGAGGTGCCGAACCAGTGCTGCGCCGAGGGCGCCTGCTGCCGCACGAAATCCACGCCGTGATCGGAGATCTGGGCGAATCCGTAGGGTGCGATGAGCGGCGCGAACACCGCGACGATCACGAACAGCCCGATCAGGGCGAGCCCGGCGATCAACGTCACCCGCTGCAATCCGGAGGTCAGCGAGAACAGCCGCGTCCCCGGAATTCCGCGCCGCGGCGCCGGCGGCACGACGACCGGCTCGGCCAGTAGCTCAGGAGCGGTCACCTAGAACCTCACCCTCGGATCGATAAGGGCCACAACGATATCCACCAGAAAGCTCATCACCGCGACGACCAGTGCCAGGAATGCCACGATGCCCTGCACCGCGACGAAATCGCGGGCCTGCAGATACTGCGCGAGCTGATAGCCCAGGCCCTTCCACTCGAAGGTGATCTCGGTGAGCACCGCCCCGCCGAGCATCATCGCGATCTGCATCCCCATCACGGTGACGATCGGAATCATGGCGTTGCGGAACGCGTGTCGCCCCGTCACCACCCGATCCGACAGTCCGCGCGCCCGCGCCGCGTCCACGAAATCGCTGCGCAGGGTCTGGATCAGATTGATCCGCACCAGCCGCAGGAAGATCCCCGCGGTCAGCAGCCCGAGCGCGATGGCGGGCAGGACAGCGTGTTTCACCACGTCGAGCAGGTATCCGCTGTCGCCGTAGAGGATCGCGTCGATGAACAGGATATTGGTCTTCGGCGAGACGTTCTGCAGCGCGAGTTCCACATTGGTACTCGCCCGCCCGGCCACCGGCAGCCAGCCCAGCTCGATCGCGAAGACCAGTTTCAGCAACAGTCCGACGAAGAACACCGGCGCGGCGTAGACCAGGATCGCGAACAGCCGCAACCCCACGTCCACGGGCTTGTCCCGGCGCTTGGCCGCCAGCCGCCCGAGCGGAATCCCGACCAGGAAGGCCACGATCAGCGCCCACACCACCAGTTCCAGCGTGGCCGCACCGTAACTGGTGATGATGTCGCTGATCGCCCGATTGTCCTGGGAGCGACCGAAATCCCCGCGCACCAGCCCGGAGATGTAGTCCCAGTACTGGGTCAGGATGGGCCGGTCGAATCCGGCCGCGCGCTTGCGTTCGGCGATCTGTTCCGGTGGCAGCCGCCCGCCCAGCGCGGCGCTGATCGGATCGCCGACCACCCGCATCAGGAAGAAGACGACCGTGACCAGGATCCAGGCCGTCGGCACGATCAGCAGCAGTCGCACACCCAGATAACGCAGCAGCACACCGTAGCGAGACCCATTGCGGCGCTGCGTATTCGAGGCGGGGGCCGGGGCGTCCGGCTCCCGCACGGTCGCCGTGCTCGTCACTTGCTCAGCACGCTGTAGCGGAACTTGGTGGACGGATCCAGCGTGCTCTCCACGCCCTTGACGCCCTTGACCGACACCGCGATCTGCTTACCGGACAGCAGCGGCAGCACCGGAATGAACTTCTGCGCGAGATCGGATTGGACCTGCTGCAGGATCGCGACGCGCTGCGTCTTGTCCGGCTGGGTGATCTCGGCGGTCAGCTGCGAGGTGATGCTCGGATCCTCGAAGTGGTTCTGCAGGAAGTTGTTCGGGGCGAAGAACGGGGTCAGGTAGTCGTCCGGATCCGGGAAGTCCGGGAACCACCCCATCTGGTACTCGGGATAGCCGTCGCGGGCGCGCTCCTTCTGATACGTCACCCACTCGGTGGACTGCAGGTTCACCGTGAACAGCCCGGTCGCCTCGAGCTGGTTCTTGATCGCGGCATACTCCTCGGAACTGCTGCCGCCGTAATGATCCGGGTTGTACTGCAGATTCAGCTGCACCGGTGTCTGCACCCCGGCGTCGGCGAGGAATTTGGCGGCCGCGGCCTTGTTCGGCTTGGCCCCGTAGAGATCCTTGTACGGTTCCGTCGCGCCTTCATAGCCTTGCGGCACAGTCGAATACGCGGGCTGGTACATGCCCTTGTAGACGCCGGTGGACAGCGCGTCGCGATCGACACTGGAGGCCACGGCCTTCCGGATCGCCAGCTTCTGCTCGGGGGTGCCGCCCGGCATGGTGTTCATGTTGAACACGATGTAGCGCAACTCGCCGCCCAGGCCCTCGTGCACCTCGACCTTGTCGTTCTTGCGCAGCGACTCCAGATCGGTCGGGCTCAGACTGCGATAGGCGACGTCGATGTTGCCGTTCTGGATGTCGAGCTTGAGATTGTCGGCCGAGGCATAGTACTTGGCCGAGACCGTCGCGGTCTTCGGCGTGCCCAGGATCCCGTTGTATCCCGAATTGGCCTGGTACTGAACGAGTTTGTTCTTGTCGTAGCTGCTGATCGTGTACGGCCCGGAGAACGGCTTGGCCTTGACGATCGCGTCGTCGTCCATGACCTTGTCCGCCGGGAACACCTTCTCGTCCACGATCGGGCCCGCCTGGGTCGGCAGAATCGCCGGGAAGGTCTGGTCGTTGGCGTTCTTCAGGGTGAAGGTCACCGTATTCGCGTCGGGGGCGTCGGTGTGATCCAGATTGCCCAGCAGTGAGGCCGGCCCGTTCGGATCGTTGATCTTCACCATCCGGTCGAAGGAGAACTTCACGCTGGCCGAGGTCAGCGGATCGCCGTTGGCGAACTTCAGTCCGGGCTTCAACGTGCAGGAATACGTGGTGGGCGTGGCGAACTCGCATTTCTGCGCCGCATCGGGGGTCGGATTGGTCGCCCCCGGGGCGAAGTTCAGCAGGTGCTGGTAGACCTGCGTCTCGGGCACGTACGAACCCTGGTCGTAGGCCGCGGCGGGATCCAGCGAGAAGATCTTGTCCGTGGTCCCGATGACCAGCCCGCTGCCGCTGCCGCCGCCGTTGGTGCGGCCGGCACCGCACCCGGCGACCGCGACCAGCGCGAGTCCCGCCATTCCTACTGCCGCAATAGTTTTCACTCGGCCCGATCGGGCCGCCGACGCCTGTGTCGCCGCTAACCGCATGACTGTCCCTCATCTCGCACACGCGACGCGCACCGTTCCGGGTCACGGGACGGGTGCGGTCGCGCCAACTTCGATATGGCGGGACAGTACCGCCAGGGCGTTGCGGATATGTTGCGTTTCGCAACAATTAGTCGACTGTGCGGAAATTGCGCAGGCCTACGGCCGGCTCAGGGCGCTCGCATTCGCGTTCTCACCCAGCAGCTGGGACTCGGACTTGTCACCGAGAAGCGTCTCCAGGACATTCTTTCCGATCGCGGCCTCGGTCGGCAGCGGAATCGGGTACTGGCCGTCGAAGCACGCGCAGCACAGCCGCGACCGCGGCTGTTCGGTGGCCGCGACCATCCCGTCGAGCGAGATGTAGCCCAGGGTGTCCGCGCCGATCGAGCGACGCACGTTCTCGACCATCTCCTCGACCGAACCCTCGCACTCGGCCCCGTTGGCGATCAGCTCCGCGCGCGAGGCGAAGTCGATGCCGTAGAAGCACGGCCACTTCACCGGCGGCGAGGCGATGCGGACGTGGATCTCCAACGCCCCGGCCTCGCGCAGCATGCGGATCAGCGCGCGCTGGGTGTTGCCGCGCACGATCGAATCGTCCACCACGACGAGGCGTTTACCGCGTATCACCTCGCGCAGCGGGTTGAGCTTGAGCCGGATGCCGAGCTGGCGGATGGTCTGGCTGGGCTGGATGAACGTGCGCCCGACATAGGCGTTCTTCATCAGCCCCTGGCCGTAGGGTATGCCCGACCCCTGGGCGTACCCGACCGCGGCCGGGGTGCCGGATTCGGGGACCGGGATGACCAGATCGGCCTCGACCGGATGCTCACCGGCGAGGCGGCGGCCGATCTCCACGCGCGTGGCGTGCACCGAACGTCCGGAGATAGTGCTGTCCGGGCGGGCCAGGTAGACGTATTCGAAGACGCAGCCCTTCGGCTCGGGATTGGCGAACCGCGAGGAACGCACCCCGTCCGCGTCGATCGCCAGCAGTTCGCCCGGCTCGATCTCACGCACGAAGGACGCGCCGACGATATCCAGCGCGGCGGTCTCGCTGGCAACCACCCAGCCACGGTCCAACCGGCCCAGGCACAGCGGCCGCACACCGTGCGGATCGCGGGCGGCGTAGAGCGTGTGCTCATCCATGAAGGTCAGGCAGAACGCGCCGCGCAGCGTCGGCAGCAGTTCCATCGCGGCCTGCTCGATGCTCTTGTCGGTGGCCGCGTGCGCCAGCAGCGCGGTCATCACATCCGAATCCGAGGTGGCCGCGACCGAGCCCGGCATCCGGTTGATCAGGCCGAATTCTCGTGCGCGCGAGGCCAGTTCGGCGGTATTGACCAGATTTCCGTTGTGCCCCAAGGCGATTCCGGTGCCGACGGAGGTGGTTCGGAAGATCGGCTGAGCGTTCTCCCAGGTGACCGCGCCGGTGGTGGAATACCTGCAGTGACCGACCGCGACGTGGCCGGGCATGGCCGCCAGCGTCTGCTCGTCGAACACCTGGCTCACCAGGCCCAAATCCTTGAACACCAGCACCTGCGATCCATCGGAGACCGCGATGCCCGCCGCCTCCTGACCGCGGTGCTGCAATGCGTACAGACCGTAGTAGGTGAGCTTGGCCACATCCTCGCCCGGAGCCCAGACACCGAAGACGCCGCACTCCTCGCGTGGCTCGTTCTCGGGCCGATCCGAGTCGGGTTCGACGGGTGGATTCTGGCTCTCGACCGACAGATCGTCGTTGGTCACCGTTTGCTCCAAGTTCGGCGGGCTGGTGGCTTCCATCATTCTACGGGTCATCCGCGCGAAACCTCCGCCGGGATCACCCGGGTGGCACGCGGTTTGCTGCTACCGTGCCAGGAGTGGCGTCTACGGACAGTGCGGATGTGCCTGCGAAACCTCGGCGGCTGAGCCCGGTCAGATGGACTTTTCCGATCATCGTGATGACCCTGCTGGGCGCGCTGCTGGGTGTGATGTATCTCGACTACGTCATCGACCCGGAGAAGAATCTGCACGACTTCCCGATCGCACTGGTCAATCAGGACGTCGGCGACACGATCAGCGGCCGGCACGTGAATTTCGGCGATCAGGTCGAGGACGGACTGCGCAAGGCCGTACCCACGGACAAGATCGACCTGCGGGTGCTGGGCCTGAACGAGGCGCAGCTGCAGATGCAGGCCGGCAAGCTCTACGGCACGGTGATCATCCCCAGCGACTTCACCAAACGTCTGGGCATCCTCGGCGCCGGCAGTGTCCTGCCGGGCGATATCGAACGCCCGATCATCACCCTGCAGACCAATCCGCGCACCGGCGCGTTCGCCACGCAGATCGTGCAGCGTTTCGGCAATCAGGCGCTGACGCAGGTCGACGACACCGTCGGCAAACAGCTGACCGAACAGGTGCAGGCGCAACTGGTCCCGCCCGGCGGCGGTGCGGCGCCCGCGCTCTCGGGCGCGACGCGGATAGTGCTGGCCCACCCGCTGAATATCGTGACCGACCAGTTCCGCCCGCTGCCCGGCGGCTCCGGTCAGGGTCTGACGGCCTTCTTCTACGGTTTGCTGCTGCTGTTGATCGGCATGGTCGGCGCGATGATCGTGCATCAGCTGATCGACTCCGCGCTGGGCTTCCTGCCGACCGAATGGGGTCCCTGGTACCTGCACTATCCGCGCGCGAGCATCTCCCGGACGCATACGCTGCTGCTCAAATGGGCCGCCGTCGCGACCATGTCGGTGATCGTCTCCGCGGTGCTGATGGGAATCAGCAAGACGCTGGGCATGCAGATCGACAAGCCGCTGACGCTGTTCCTCTACGGTGCGTTCGTGATGCTCGCGGTCGGCTTCACCTGTACCGCGGTACTCGCCGCGATCGGCACCTCGGGACTGATCGTCAACATGATCGTGTTCATCATCCTGGGCCTGCCGTCCTCCGGCGGCACCATCCCGATCGAGGCGACTCCGCGGTATTTCGGCTGGCTGGCCTCGTTCGAGCCGATGCACCAGGTGTTCCTGGGCACCCGCTCGATCCTCTACTTCAACGGCAGCGCCGACGCCGGACTGGCGCGCGGATTCTGGATGGCCGCACTGGGACTGGCCATCGGGCTGGTGCTGGGGCTGTGCATCACCCGGTACTACGACCACAAGGGACTCGAGCGCAAACCGCTGAACCACACCGCACAGCCCGCCTTACGCCCGCGAGAGTCAGAGCGGGACGAGCGGTAGCCAGTGCGCGAGTTCGGCGGCGCGGATACCGGACACGCTCAACGCCCCGGAATCGACGGCCTGCTGATAGGTGAGCAGGCCCGTCGCCAGCAGCAACCAGGTGCGCGGATCGGTCTCGACCACGTTCGGCGGGGTGCCGCGGGTGTGTCTGGGTCCCTCGATGCACTGCACCGCCACGTACGGCGGCACCCGCACCTCCACCGACGCCCCCGGCGCGTTGGCCGCGAGTGTGCGCGCGGTACCGCGCACCGCCGCCGCGAGTTCGGTCCGCGCCGGAGCCTGGGCGGACTCCTCCTGCAACCACCCGCTCACAGCGACCACCGCCGCCCGCACCTCCGCCGGATCAACCACACCTCGTCGCGCCACGATCGCGAGATTACCCAGCGGGTGTGACACGGACGGCCGGCCTACATCGCCCACGGCCGCAGAGCGGCGGGCGTGTGGCCGATCCGGCACGTTCGAGTGACCGGTCCCGCTGTCCCCTGCGGTCGCGGCGGGGACAGCGGGAAACGGATCACTTGCCCGCGGTGACGGTGTTGAACAACTGGATGACCGAGACCACCGCGACCGGGCCGCCGACGATCACCGTGCCGGCAGCCACGCCCAGCGCTGCGCCCGCGACGGCGCCCGCGAGGCAGCCGCCGGGGGCGCCGGCCAGGAACAGCGGGGGCATCAGCGCCGTGCCGACGACCGCTCCGGCCACACATCCGCCGACCAGCCCGATGGCGGTGCCGACCAGGACGCCGATGCCGGTCGCGAGGCCGACCTGATTCGCGGCCACGCCGACGGCCTCGTTGAAATCCTCTTGGGAGAACACGGGTTTCAACTCCGGCCGGGTGGATGTGACCGCGTCGGCGGGGTTGCGGCTGGGCGTGAGCGTCACGGTCCGGCCGGCGGCGTCGATCTTCGCGGCGATCGGCCAGTCCTTGCGGTCGAGCTGATACGTCAGCGGCATACCGAAGGCGAGATGCCCACTGCCGTCGAGGATTTCGAACTGATTGCCACGGGTGACCAACTTGCCGCCGTCGGTGCGCAGCACCACCGAGTGGTCCACCACGTTCGCCGTGTAGTGGATACCGGGCAGCACATCGGTGCTCACGGTCGCACCGGGCTTGGCGGGAGCGTTCGCGGCCGGAGTGTCGGCGTATGCGGTGCCCGCCGCGACGGTGAGCGTCGCGATCGCGAGCGCGGCGGTGGCGGCGAACTTCTTCATGGTCTTCATCGGGCGTTCTCCTGCACGAATCGGGATTGATGAACGAAATTGCGAAATACCACCGTCCGACGCAATCGGTGATCGCGCGGACAAGTGGTCGATTTCCGGTCCGGACCTAATTCGGAATCGGATTCCCCGGACAGCGAAATACCGCACGAGACTCCGGATGCGAATACCGTTCCACGGCGGCACCGCATGCGGTCACGGCCAGCTCCCCGCACGTCAGACCAGCCAGAGCGCCCCGAATCGATAAGTCGGCCCCATCACGCGATTCGCTCGCATGGAATTCGCCGAAATCTTCTCGACCGGATGCGACGAATCACCTAGCAGGCAGACAACACCATCGGCAACCTTTCGTCGGCACGAGGCTCGGAAATGCGAGGAACGCAGGTACTGTACCTGAATTCCGACAATCCGACCCGAGCCCGATTTCCATACCGTGGGAACCCGCGGCGGGAATACTCACGAAAACTCGGCGCCGGCGGTCCCGGCCCGGCCCGTCCCCGCGCGCTGCGGCGCACAGCGCGCAAGAGACCGCCGCGCCGACCGGGACGCGATCGCACCGGCCGCGTTGAGGGCCAGGTGCAGCGATGCCGGTGCGACCACACCGCCGGAGTGACGGCGCAACCAGCTCAGAGCCAGGCCGCCGACCGTGGTCGCGGCGACCGTCATGAGCACGCCGTCTCCGTCCGCACGAGCGGGACCGATATGCCAGAGGCCGAAACATGCTGCGCCGAGCCAGATCCCGTTCGAGCCGGCGGTCTCGGTCAGCAGCGCGTCCAGGGAACACCGGAAGATCAGTTCCTCGCTGTACACGGTGCCGACCGGGATGTGCACGCCCACCCATTCGAGCATGCCGACCTCCGGGCCGGCCGCGCCGAGTTCGGCCAGCGCCCTGCGTGCGGGCGGAATAACCAGCGCCACCGAATATCCCGCACCGACAGCACAGAAAAGCGATGCGCCCCAGAATAATTCGCGCGAAGACTGCGCTCGCCTGTCCAATCGGCGATCGGCCGGCTTCCGCGGACAGTGACACCCGCGCACGCCGAACCCGGCGGCGTAGGCCGTGGCGAAAGCGGCGGTGGCGACGGTGCGTCCACGCACACCGAGACGCAGACGCGGCAGCAGCCAACCGTTCCACAGCACCGGAAGGGCCATGGCAGCAAGGGTTCTCGCGGTCACTTGACGGCGCGTTCGAAGGCTTCGGACAGTTCGATCCGGGTGCGGATCCGTTCCTCGAGGTCTGGATTCCAGTCCGGCGGCGGCAGCACCGCGGCCCAGCCGTCCAGAACGAGACTGCCGTAGTTGTGTCCGTGGCCGTCGCTGACGCCCTGGGCATTGGTCAGGTCGACGGCGACCTGCCAGAAGGTCACGAAAGGCCACCAGCGCATCTGTGTGGACACATCCGAACCGCGCCGTTCCGACAGCCAATTCGGCCGGGAGAAGATCAGATCCGGTGACCACCACACGATCGGATCCGACGCGTGCTGCAGATAGGCGATACGCGGAAGCCGCCATTCCGCAGAGGGTTTGGACAGATCAGCGGCGTTCGCGGCGAAACGCACCACAAGTCCGTCGGCATAGACCGGCTCGACCTCGCGCGATCCGGGATCACGCCGAGTGACGAACTGACTCCACAACCGGTTCGAATTCGGCGGCCCCACCCACAGCGCACCGTCCACCCGCGCGCGCAGATCGGCCAGCCCGGAGAAGGCGGCCTCGGAACCCTGCGACCCCAGCGATTCACCGTATACCAGCAGCTTCGGCCGGGTTTGCGGTGATCGCCGCGACCACGCCCGATAGATCGCGTCGAACATCGCGCGCCCGGACTCGGCGACTTTCTGCCGGTCCGCCAGGAAGGACAGCACACTGGGCAGATACGAATACTGGGAGGCCACGATCGCGGTATCGCCGCCGTACATGTACTCGATCGCGTTGGCCGTCATGGAATTCACCCATCCGGTACCGGTCGTGGTGACCACCACCAGCACCTTGCGATCGAACGCGTGCGTCCGCTCGAGTTCGGCCACGGCCAGATCCGGTTGGCTCTCACCGTGTTTCATCGAGTCCAGGCCGACATAGGCGCGAATCGGTTCCAGCGCAGGCCTTCCCGTGACGGCGCCGATCCGGAAGGCATCGGGCCCGTGCGAGACGAACCAGCGCCCCTCCGAGCCGAGCGTGTCCCAGGCGGCCAGCGACTGCGGGCTGCCGGAACGCTCCGGGACCTGCGGCTGCACAGCATAGGGAGTCATTTTGTCGTTGCGCACGCTGAACGCCGAATTGGCCGTCGCGAAGAACGCCCGCATCGCGAGACCGTTGAACAGCGACACGATCAGCACGGCGAGCAGCGCCGCACCCACCGTCGGCGCGAACCGCGGCGGAATCCGCACCCAGCGGCTCAGCAGCCGGGCCAGCAACCGCACGATGATCCGCAACGTCCGGTACACCGTGACCACCGCCGCGCCGACCAGCAGACTCAGCCCGCCCGTACGCAGATAACCCGAGGTGGTGGTGCCGGTCATATTCATCAGCGCGTAGATCTGCCGCTGCCAGTCCGCCGAGAGCACCAGCATGTATCCCGCGGTCAGGACGCACAGGACCAGTACGGTGAGCTTCACCGCGTACTCCACTCGCAGCGGTGGCGGCGGCCACGGCAGCTTCGGCCGGACCCACCGGCGGAAGGCCCAGTCGAACACGCAGCCGACGCCGTATCCGATGACGGCGTTGAAACCGCTGATCAGCCCCTGGAAAAGCCAGTCGCGCGGCAGCAGCGACGGCGTAACCGACCAGGCGAAGAACACCGTCGCGACGACCAGTCCGGCATAGTTGAGACCGATGACGTCCTTCTCCAGGCGATGCAGCAGCCCGGACGCCCTGCGAGCGACGTCGGCGCCGCGCGAACGCAGCGTCGTCGAAGTCTCGGAAGTGTCGAGCACTCGTCAAGTATGGCCGCCGGCCCACCGAAATCCTGGGAGGTCGCGCGGAGCCGAACATCACCGACTGCGCGAACTACCTGCCCGTCTCGAGTAGTTGTACGCAGGCCGGCCGCCCCAGCGCTGGAGCACACTCGATCCATGAGCACTCCCGAAACCACGAGCAAGAGCACCTCGGCCTTCCTCGCCCAGGCCGCCATCGCCTTCGGCGTCGCCTTCGTCGCCACCGCCGCGGGCATCGTCTACCTCCCGCTGGACATCTGGCAGCGCGGCTTCCTGCTGATGACCATGCTCTTTCTGGTCAGCAGCACGTTCACCCTCGCCAAGGTCGTGCGCGACCAGCACGAGGCCGCGCGCGTCCACCACCGCATCGACGAGGCGCGCCTGGAAAAGTTGATGGCCGAACATGATCCGTTCCGCGCGGCCTGAAACAGATTCCGCGACAGCATATTTCGCCGCTGATAACTACCCGTCGGCACAGCCGGACGGAGTCATTCGACGCGCAGGCGCTCCATCGGCTGCCCGGTCACCTCGGCGATCAGCTCGAAATCCTTGTCCAGGTGCAGCACAGTGAGCTTGGCCTGTTCGGCTGTGGCCGCAATCAGCAGGTCCGGAACCGACGGCGCGCGGCGCCTTCCACCGCGTACCAACAGCCGCAAGACCTCGACCGCGCGCGTTTCCGCAGCTGGGGTGAGGTATTCGACCGGCATATCAGAGACCGGAGGGCAATCGAGTAAGACATCCATCTCTTCTGCCGACCTGGCGGAGAAGCCTGTTTCCAGCAGCGTTGCCGTGGTGATCCGCACCAGACCACACTCGATCCGCGTGATCCAATCGTCCGCATCCGGGCTGGTTACCAGGCGAACGAGAGCAGACTTATCGATCAGCCATGGCCGCACGCTCACGACCATGCCTGGCGCATGATCTCCGGGTCGGCCAGGTCCTTGGCCATTTCGGCGAAACGAGCCAGATCGGCTCGTGTCACCTTGGCCGTTTGGCGAAATCCGTTGTTCACCCAGCGCCGCAAGTACTCGTTACGAGAGATCTCGGCCTCCGCCGCGAGTCGATCGATCTCGGCCAGCGCCGCGTCCGAGACGTCCCGGATCAAGATGTCGGTCATTCATCCATCTCATCCCGTGAACTGCTGCCGCGCTGCTCAGTGACCGGACGAACCGAACAGCCGAGGCAGAGTGCCCTCGTGGGCCGCGCGCAACTCGGTCATCGGGACGGTGAACTGGCCCTGCACCTCGACCGAATCCGAGCCCTGATCCACGACACCGATACGCTCCCAAGGCAATCCGCGAGCGTCGCACATCTTGGTGAAGCGGGTTTCCTCCGAACGCGGGATCGCGACCAGAACCCGGCCGGCGGATTCGGAGAACAGCATCACGAAGGGGTCGGCGTCCTCGGGAAGCACGATCCGGCAGCCGGTCTCGCCGGCCAGCGCGGCCTCCACGACGGTTTGCGCCAGGCCACCCTCACTGAGATCGTGTGCGGCACTGATCAATCCGTCCCGGGAGCCGGAGGTGAGCACCTCCGCCAGCAGCTGTTCGCGGGCCAGGTCGACCCGCGGCGGGACGCCGCCGAGATGGTCGTGCTCGACCTGCGCCCAGATCGAGCCGTCGAACTCGTCGCGGGTGTCGCCGAGCAGGATGAGCGTCTCGCCGGGCTCGAGCCCCGGGCCGGTCGGGATGCGGCGGTGCACGTCATCGATGACGCCCAGCACGCCGACCACCGGCGTCGGCAGGATCGCAGTCTGCCCGGTCTGGTTGTAGAAGCTCACATTGCCGCCGGTGACCGGAATGCCGAGGGCCGCACAGCCATCCGCGAGTCCGCGCACGGCCTGCTGGAACTGCCACATCACGCCCGGATCCTCCGGAGAACCGAAGTTCAGGCAGTTGGTGACCGCCTTCGGGGTAGCGCCGGTGGTCGCGACATTGCGGAACGCCTCGGCCAGCGCGAGCTGCGCGCCGGTGTACGGGTCGAGTTTCGTGTAGCGGCCCGAGGCGTCGGTGGCCAGCGCGATACCGCGGCCCGAGGACTCGTCGATGCGGATGACGCCCGCGTCGGCGTGTTCGGCCAGCACGGTGTTGCCGCGGACGTAGCGGTCGTACTGCTCGGTGATCCAGCGGCGGCTGCTCAGCTGCGGGCTGGCGATCATCTTCAGCAGCGTCGCGCGCAGTTCGTCGCCGGTCTTCGGGCGGGTCAGGCTCGCGCTGGTGTCCGCGACGAGCGCGTCCTGGAAGTCCGGACGCCGCACCGGGCGCTCGTAGACCGGCCCCTCGTGCGCGACGGTGCGCGGCGGGACGTCCACCACGGTCTCGCCGTTCCAGGTGATGACCAGGTGGTCACCGTCGGTGACCTCGCCGATCACGGTTGCCAGGGTGTCCCACTTGCGGCAGACGGCCATGAACGCGTCCACGTTTTCCGGCGTCACCACCGCACACATGCGCTCCTGCGATTCGCTGGAAAGTACCTCCGCGGGCGTCATATTGGCCGCGCGCAACGGCACCCGATCCAGTTCGATATGCATCCCACCGTCGCCCGCGGCCGCGAGTTCGGAAGTGGCACAGGACAATCCGGCTCCGCCGAGGTCCTGGATGCCGACCACGAGACCGGCCGCGTACAGCTCGAGACAGCACTCGATGAGCACCTTCTCGGTGAACGGGTCACCCACCTGCACACTCGGCAGCTTCTTGCGGCCGGTGCCGGATTCGTCGCCGGAGAAGGTGTCCGAAGCCAGCACCGAGACGCCGCCGATACCGTCCAGGCCGGTCCGCGCGCCGAACAGAATGATCTTGTTACCCGCGCCCGAGGCGAAGGCCAGATGCAGATCCTCCACCCGCATCACACCCGCGCACAGCGCGTTCACCAGCGGGTTGCCCTGATAGGACGCGTCGAACACCGTCTCGCCGCCCACATTCGGCAGGCCCAGCGAGTTGCCGTAGCCGCCCACGCCGCGGACCACGCCGTCCACCACGCGCCGGGTGTCGGGGTGGTCGGCCGCACCGAATCGCAGCTGATCCATCACCGCGATCGGCCGCGCGCCCATCGCCATGATGTCGCGCACGATGCCGCCGACGCCGGTCGCCGCACCCTGATACGGCTCCACATAGGACGGGTGATTGTGGCTCTCCACCTTGAAGGTGACCGCCCAGCCGTCGCCGATGTCGACCACGCCCGCGTTCTCGCCGATACCGGCCAGCATGGACGCGCGCATCTCGTCGGTGGTGGTCTGCCCGAAATAACGCAGATGCACCTTCGAGGACTTGTAGGAGCAGTGCTCACTCCACATCACCGAGTACATCGCGAGCTCGGCGTCGGTGGGACGGCGGCCCAGGATCTCCCGGATCCGGGTGTACTCGTCGTCCTTGAGACCCAGCTCCTTGTACGGCTGCGGGGTATCCGGGGTTGCCGCGGCGGCGCTGACGGTGTCGACGTGGACAGTCACGATGAGTACCAGGGTCCTTTCGGCGGGCATGCGAATGCCATGAGCCCTAATGCAGGAGTTCGGCGGATACCCCGCGAGTCTAATGCGTGCCGAAACGACGCCGCGCACCGTGTTGCGCTGCACACTTCGGCCCACCGGATATTCTTGGCGCGTGAACGAGCGATCCCAGGTCGCGGATCCGGACGAATTGCCCCCGAATAACTCGGTGGACCACTCGCGTCCTGATCAGCCGGCCGGACGACGGCGCGTGGTGGCGATCGCGATCGCCTTGTTCGTGGTGTCCGCGATCGTCTGCATGGCGGCCGGACTGTGGCGCGGTTACATCGATCTGCAGGTCTATCGCAACGGCGCGCGCATCTGGCTCGACGGCGGCGATCTGTACGGACCGATGCCGAAGGTGGGCGGGCTCGGTCTGCCGTTCACCTATCCCCCGCTGGCCGCATTGCTGTTCACCCCGCTCGCGCTGCTACCGCTGCTCCCCGCCGAATGGCTGGTGCTCGCACTGAATGTCGCGAGCCTGGCGCTGACCGTGTGGCTGGTGCTGCGGCGGCTGCGGCCACGGCTGGACCCGACACTCACCCTGGCCCTGGTGATCGGCGCGGCCGGAATGCTGGGACTGTCCGAGCCGATCCGCCAGACCTACAACTTCGGCCAGATCAATCTGTTGCTGATGGCGGCGATCTCGCTGGACCTGTTGGCGCGCAAGCCTTTCTGGCCACGTGGCATGCTGATCGGCATCGCGGTGGCGATCAAACTGACTCCGGCCGGATTCCTGCTGTACTTCCTGCTGCGCCGCGATCGGCGTTCCGCGCTGACCGTGACGCTCTCGGCGCTGGGTGCGATCGCGGCGGGGTTCGCGCTGTTCCCGCACGAATCGGCCCAGTACTGGTTCCACACGCTGCTCGACACCGGCCGCATCGGACCGCCGTACTACGCAGGTAACCAGTCGCTCAAGGGTTTCGCCTTCCGGCTCGGGCTCGATTCGTCCGACGCGACGATCGTCTGGCTCGCGACCTCGCTTGCAGCGCTCGTGCTCGCCGCGATCCTGATGAAACGGCTCTTCGACGACGCCGCGTTCGCCCGCCGCCACGAATTCCCGGCCGCGCCCGCGCCCGGCTCGGCCGCCGCGGATCTCGCCGCGCTGACCGTCAATGCGACTGCGATACTTCTGGTTTCGCCGGTCTCCTGGTCGCATCACTGGGTGTGGGTGGCGCCGGCCGCGCTGGTGGCCGCCGACGCCGTCGAACGCGGCGGTCGCAGCCGTCCCTATCTGCTCGCGATCGCGGCGATCGTGGTGATGTTCATGGTCGGCCCGCAGTGGCTGCTGCCGCACGGCGGCGATCACGAGCGGCACTGGTCGCTGTGGGAGCAGCTGATCGGTTCGAGCTACGTGCTGGTGACGTTCGCGGTGCTGGTCATCGCGGTCGCGGCCTATCGGCCGATCTACCGTGCGGTGACCTCGGCCGGCGTCAGGAAAGCCGCCAGCGCCGCCGAATAGGCGGACACGTCGCGCGCACCCATCAGCTCGCGAGCCGAGTGCATGGCCAGCTGGGGCGCGCCGACGTCGACGGTGGTCATCCCGGTGCGTGCCGCGGACATCGGGCCGATGGTGGAACCGCACGGCAGATCCGCGCGATGCACGTAGCGCTGCAACGGAACCCCCGCCTGCGCGCAGGCCAGGGCGAACGCCCCCGCGCCGACCGCATCCGTGGCGTAGCGCAGGTTCTGGTTCACCTTCAGCACCGGACCGCCGTTGACCTCGATCGTGTGCGCGGGCTCGTGCCGTTCGGGATAGTTGGGATGCGTCGCATGTGCCATATCACCCGAGGCCAGGATCGAACCCGACAGTGCCGCAAGGTATTCCGAACGCCCTCCGCCGCGCGCGAGCACGATCCGCTCCAGGATCGAGGGCAGCAGATCCGACTGCGCGCCGCGATCGGACTGACTGCCGACCTCCTCGTGATCGAACATCACCAGCACCGGCGTAGCCGCGCCCGGCTCGGCCACCGCCGCGGTGAAGGCCTGCAGACCGGCATAGCAGGTGGCCTGATTGTCCAGGCGGGGTGCGCTGATCAGATCGAGATCACGACCAACCGGCGCGCTCGCAGTCAGGTCGTGGGTCATCAATTCCCAGCCCAGCACCGCGTCCGGATCGATTCCGGCGTGCTCGGCCACATACCCCAGGAATGAACGCGGCGCACCGCCCACGCCCCACACCGCGTTGACGTGACGTTGCGGATCAAGGCTCACCCCGCGCCGGTCGTCGGACAGGTGGATCGCCAGCTGCGGCACTCGCAGCAACGGCTCGTCGATCCGAACCAGCTTCTCGGACAACACGTTTCCCTCGCGGACCGCGATCCGCCCGGAGATGCCCAGATCCCGGTCCAGCCAGGAGTTGAGCCATGCGCCGCCGTAGGGCTCCAGCCCGACCAGCTGCCATCCGGCCGAGTTCAGATCCGGATGCTGTTTGACGCGCAGATTCGGACTGTCGGTATGCGCTCCGATCACTCGAAACGGTTGCGGCGCACCGGTTTGCGCCCAGGCCACCAGCGAACCCCCGCGTACCACGAAATACCGCCCCTGCGCGGGCGCATCCCACGGCCGCGCCTGCGGCAGTTCCCGGAATCCGTTGGCGATCAATTCGTTCGCGACGGTGTGCACGACATGGAACGGCGAGGGCGAGGCGTCGACGAAGGCGCACAGTCCGGACGGTGTAGCGGTGGTCGAAACGGGCATCACCCGATATTAACGGGGCTGGATTTTTGGCCTCCGCTCCGGCGGGCCGCGGCCCCCGAAGGGTCGATTCTTCCCTCCTGGCGCTCCTCCGCTTCGCTCCCCGCTCCGTCAGTCCAGAATCGACCCGGGCCGCGGCCTTCGGAGTTGGCGTTGCCCAGGGTGAACGGGCCTGGGGTGACAGCGGAGTTGGCGTTGCCCACGGTGAACGAGCCCGCAGCGACAGCGGCATTGACCTCACCCTCAGTGAACGAGCCTGGAGCGACAGCGGCAATGACGTCACCCACGGTGAACGAAGCCTGGGTGACAGCGGAGACTATGTTTGTCAGAGGTAAGCGGGTCGGGTGTCCATTCGGCGCGGAGCACTGGGACCGAATGGGCTGCGAGGTGACACTCGTGGGGGCACCGGGTGGAGGTCATCCCGCCGAGTTCAGCGGCCGCCTGCGGGCACCTGGGCGACGAGTTCCAGCAGGCGCAGCAGTTCGGCCTGATTGCGGGCGCCGATTCGCCTGCGCAATTGTTCCTCGGCGCGCTGCTCCTCCGCGCGGAGCGATTCGACGATCTCGACGCCGCGTTTGCTGAGGCCGATGAGAATGCGGCGGCGGTCGTCCTCGGCGGCGATACGGAAAATCAGCCCGCGTTCGGCCAGGGCATCGGCATGGCGGGTGGCCGAAGAAGGCGGAAGTTGTGCGCGGCAGGCCAATTCGGTCATGGTGATGCCGACCTCATCGGACAAATTGGCCAGCATCGCCCAGTGGTCCGCGGAGAGTCGCCGTGCGGACAGGGCGGTTTCGAGGTGACGCAGCCAACCGCGTTCCGCTGCCCGCAGTGCACCGTGCAGCGTGGAAAATCCGCTTACAATGGTCGACATAATATTTCTTCCGCCCATTTCCTATTTTCCTCCGACGAGGAGAAGGGTACCGAATGCCGCCGTTCCACGAGGGCTCGGACGATGTGATAGAAGTCCTCAACATCGTTCCGCTGCAGGGTTCCGGTGGAATCGTGGCTCCTTCCTGCGAGGCGGCCGTCGCGCTGGCCGTGGCGGAAATCAACGACGGCGCGGGAATTCTCGGGCGCGAACTCCGCGTGACCACCGTGGACGGCGGCCGCGAACCGGCCGAGGTCGCCGCGGAGGTCTCGGCGCTGCTGGCCACCGGAATGATCGATGCCATCACCGGCTGGCACATCTCCGCGGTCCGCCGCGCGGTCGCGCGCGCCGCCGACGGCCGGGTTCCCTACCTGTTCGCGACGATCCACGAGGATCTGCCCGACGAGCCGCCCGGCGTGCTGATGGTCGGCGAGAGTCCGGCCGGGAACGTGCTGCCCGCGTTGGATTGGCTGCACCGCCAGTTCGGCACCCGGCGCTGGGCGGTCATCGGCAACGATTACATCTGGCCGCTGGCCACCGCGCGGTCGGTGCGCGCCGCCTATCCGGGCGCGATGGTGCTGGAACGCTTCGTGCCGCTGGGCACCGAGGATTTCTCGGCGTTCCTGAACGATCCCCGGCTGGACCGGGCCGAAGGTGTCATCCTGCTGCTGGTCGGCACGGACGCCGTGCGGTTCAATCAGCAGTTCGCGCATACCGGCCGGTCCGCGTACCAGGTGCGGGTGAGTCCGGCGATCGATGAGACCGTCCTGCTCGCGGCCGGTCCGGCGGCGAACGAGAATCTCTACGTCGCCTCGGCCTTCTTCCCCGATCGGGTGGGCGATCCGGATCGGCTGGCGCGGTATCACCGCATGCACGGCCGGTTCGCGCCCGCCCTGACCTTCTTCAGCAATACCAGTTACGAGGCGATCCATCTGATCGGCTCAATGGCGCGGACCCTCGGCTCACTCGAGGTGCCGCGCATGCGCGCGGCCCTTGCCGATGGGCTGCGACTCGAAACCCCTTCCGGCGGAAAGGTTTTCCGCGGAGACCGGGCCGTGCGGGCGGATGGGCTGATCGCCCGCGCCGAGGGCGTGCGGTTGCACGTCATCGACGATCTGGCCAACTGAACCCGCCGCGCGGTTCGGTTCAGGCGGCCGCGACGAGTGTATCCACCACCGACAGGAACATGCCCAAACCGTCGTCGCTGGGTCCGGTGAGTGGCTCGGTGGCGTGTTCGGGGTGCGGCATCAGCCCGACGACGCGGCCGTCGGCCGAGGAGATTCCGGCGATATCGCGCTGCGAGCCGTTCGGGTTGTCACCCGCGTAGCGGAAGACCACGCGGCCCTCACCCTCGAGTTCGTCCAGCACCGACTGCGATGCCTGGTAGCGGCCCTCGGCGTTCTTGACCGGGATCAGGATCTGCGCGCCGGGTTCGTACCGGGCCGTCCACGCGGTGTCGGTCGCGTCCACGCGCAGCCACTGATCGCGGCAGACGAAGTGCAGGCCCTCGTTGCGGGTCAGCGCGCCGGGCAGCAGTCCGGCCTCGCACAGCACCTGGAAGCCGTTGCAGATGCCGAGCGTCGGCATCCCCTTGCGCGCGGCCTCGACGACCTCGCCCATCACCGGCGCGAACCGGGCGATGGCGCCGGCGCGCAGATAGTCGCCGTAGGAGAAGCCGCCGGGCACGATCACCGCGTCGACGCCCTTCAGATCGGCGTCGGCATGCCACAGGCTGACCGCCTCGGCGCCGGCCAGCCGCACCGCGCGGGCGGCATCCACATCGTCCAGCGTTCCCGGGAAGGTGATGACACCGATGCGCACGGACATTACAGCCGCACCACTTTCCAGTCCTCGATCACGGTGTTGGCCAGCAGCGATTCGGCGATCTTCTCGAGCTCCGCATCGCTGACGCTGTCGTCGACGTCGAGTTCGAATCGCTTGCCCTGCCGAACATCCGACACGCCCGGAATATCCAGGCGCCCGAGTGCGCCGACGATGGCCTGACCCTGCGGATCCAGGATCTCGGCCTTCGGCATCACCTCGACCACGACTCGTGCCACGCGCTTGCTCCTCACGCTGGTGGGGGGATTACCCGCACAGCCTAATCGCCGCAGCTCGCACACGCCGCGCCGGGGCGCGCTCAACCCGGCCACGAACCGCGGAACAGCGCCCCCCGCACCCGGTTCCGCGACGCGATGCAACGCGGACCGCCGGAGCGAAGCAGCCGCAATCCAACACGGCTCGCGACCCGTCCCACCGTTCGGGCACATGGCGAGTACGAAGAACAAGCACCCGCACCAAGAGGCCGAACAGTGAGACCCGCAGAGCCGCGCCCCCGCCGGAGCGAAGCAGCCGCAATCCAACACGGCTCGCGACCCGACTCGCCGTTCGGACACATGGCGAGTGCGAGGAACGAGTGCCCGACACCGGGCCGACCGGTGAGACTTCGGGGGCCGCGAACAGCCGGAGCGGAGCGGAGGCAGAATTACCGCATGCGCATTGCTCACTTCGGTCATTCCTGCGTCCTGGTCGAGATCGACGGAGTGAAGATTCTGTTCGATCCCGGCAATTTCTCGCACGGTTTCGAGGGGCTCACCGGGCTGGACGCGATCGCGATCACGCATCAGCACCCGGATCACATCGATCCGGCGCGGATCGGGGCGCTGGTGGAGAACAATCCGCAGGCGCGGTTGCTCAGCGATCCGCAGACCGCACAGCTGCGCGAGGAGCCGTGGGAGGCGGTGCACGCCGGTAACGTGCTGAGCGTCGGCGGGGTGCAGATCACCGGCGGCGGCGGGCGGCACGCGGTGATCCACCCGGACATCCCGGTCATCGACAACACCGTCTTCCAGCTGGGCACTGCGCAGGATCCGGCACAGTTCGTCCACCCGGGCGATTCGCTGTGGGTTCCGCCCTCGCCGGTCGGCGTGCTGGCCGTCCCGGCGGCCGCCCCGTGGATGCGCCTGAGCGAGGCGGTGGACTATCTGCGCGCGGTCGCGCCGCGCACGGCCATGCCCATCCACTACGGGATCATCGAGCCGGCGGCACAGGGCATCTACTTCGGACGCTTGCGGGAGATGGGCCCGGCCGATACCGAATTCTCCGTCGTCACACCGGAAACCGACGCCGAATTCTGATCTGCGCCAAGGGTTTCCGGCGCGCCCCGGCGGGAATGCCGCCGAGGCGCGCGGGGGCTCAGGATCCGTAGGAGGCCAGGAACAGCGCCTCGGTCAGGGCGATGTGCTCGATCTCGCTCGGATCCACGCTCTCGTTGGGCGCGTGGATGAGGCAACTCGGCTCCTCGACGCCGATCAGCATGATCTCCGCCTCGGGATAGGTCTCGGCGAACACGTTGCACAGCGGGATCGAACCGCCCTGCCCCTGCGTGGTCGCCTCCCGGCCGTACGCCGCGGCGAAGGCGGCCTGCATCGCCCGGCGGGCCGGACCGCCGGTGCCCGACCGGAACGGCGCACCCGCGGCCTCGGGTTCCACGGTGATGCGCGCATGCCACGGCGTCTTCGATTCCAGATGTGCGGTAAGGGCTTTCAGTGCCGACTCCGGATCGATACCGGGCGGAATGCGCAGGTTGATCCGGGCCCGGGCGGAACCCTGCACGGCCGCGGCCGAGCCGACCACGCTCGGCGCATCGATGCCCAGGACGGTCACCGCGGGCCGCGCCCAGACCATATCGGCGACGGTGCCGTCGCCGAGCAGATCGACACCGTCCAGCACACCGGCGTCGGCGCGGAATCGCTCGGGCGGATACTGCGCTCCCTCCCAGACCTGGCCGGCGGGCAGCCCGGCGACGGTCGTATTGCCGTGTTCGTCACGCAACGTCGCGAGCAACTGGATCAGCGCGGCGAGCGCATCGGGCGCGGACCCGCCGAACATGCCCGAGTGCATCGGTCCGGCAAGGGTTTCCACGGAGACGATCACGTTGACCGTGCCGCGCAGGGTCTGAGTGAAGGTCGGCACGCCGACCGCCGCGTTGCCGCAGTCGCCGATCACCAGGGCATCCGCGCGCAACAAATCGGCATGCTCGGGCACGAATGCCTCGAGCCCGCCGGTGCCCTGCTCCTCCGAACCTTCGCACACCAGCGTGATGCCGACCGGAAACTCCTTGCCGCCCAAGGATTCCCGCAACGCGCGCAATGCGGTCAGATGCGCCAGGACGTTACCCTTGCAGTCCGCCGCCCCGCGCCCGTACCAGCGCCCGCCCCGCTCGGTCAGCTCCCACACCGGCGTGTGCCAGGCATCCTCGTCCAGCGGGGGCTGAACGTCGTAGTGGGAGTAGAGCAATACCGTCGGCGCACCAGCCGGGGCCGGATGCCGGGCCACCACCGCCAGACTGCCGTCCGCGGTCTCGTGCAGGCCCGCGTCGGTCAGGCCGACCTCGACGAAGGCGTCCAGCACCCACTGCGCGGCCCGCTGACACTCCTGCACCGGGAACTGCCGCGGATCGTACACGGATCGATACGAAACCAGTTCCGCCAGATCGTCTTTCGCCCGGCCCATGAGCGCCCGCACCTGTGCGCGCAGGCCGGCTGTCCGTGAATCGTCGTTCATCTCAACCCATTTCGTCGTCTCGTCGCAACTCCGCAGCTCCGCCGCCCGCCGCTACGCCACCGGTCGCCATCGTCGCCATCACTCTTGCACGACAGCCGCACTTCGCCCGGACCGCGAGGTTGTCGTCACGTGACGAGCATTGCCCAGCCGACCCGCCGACCGGGATTCGCCCCTGCGCCGCGGGCGGCTCGCACTGTGAGATGCTGGCGACCGTCCGCGAATTCGTCACGTTGCGATGACCAGGAGATGACGATGCCCGAATCACCCGATTCCGAGGATCTGTTCGCGACATCCCCGTTCCGAGACGGTGCGCCCAAGTCGCAATTCCCACAGTCGGAGATCCTTCCACAGGCCGCCTATCAGCTCGTGCACGACGAACTGATGCTCGACGGCGTCTCCCGAATGAATCTGGCGACCTTCTGCACCACCTGGGTCGAGGACCAGGAGCGACGGCTGATGGACGAGTCGCTGGACAAGAACATCGTCGACAAGGACGAATATCCGCAGACCGCCGAACTGGAGTCGCGGTGCACGCGGATGCTCGCGCACCTGTGGCACTCCCCCGACCCGGACGGCACCCGCGGCACCTCGACGACCGGTTCCAGCGAGGCCGCGATGCTCGGCGGACTGGCCGCGAAGTTCCGCTGGCGGGCGCGCGGTGGCCGCGGCATCCCGAATTTCGTCTGCGGACCGGTCCAGGTGTGCTGGGAGAAGTTCGCGCGCTATTTCGATGTGGAGATCCGGCAGGTTCCGCTGCGCGGGGACCGGCTGACCCTGCATCCGGACGATATCGCCGCCCACTGCGACGAGAACACCATCATGGTGGTACCGACCTTCGGCCAGACCTTCACCGGCCTGTTCGAGGACGTCGCGGGCATCAGCCGGGCGCTGGACGAGTTGCAGGAACGCACCGGCCTCGACATCCCGATCCACGTGGACGCGGCCAGCGGCGGGTTCATGGCGCCGTTCACCGCACCCGATCTGGTGTGGGATTTCCGGCTGCCGCGGGTCAAGTCGATCAACGCCTCCGGGCACAAGACGGGCTTGGCGCCGCTCGGCGTGGGCTGGGCGATCTGGCGCGAGGCCGCGGACCTGCCGGACGAACTGGTCTTCAACGTCGACTACCTCGGCGGCAATATGGCCACGTTCAACCTCAACTTCTCCCGCCCCGGCGGTCAGGTCATCACCTCGTACTACGGCTTCATCCGGCTCGGCCGCGACGGGTACACCCGGGTGCAGTCCACGGCCTACGCGGTAGCCCAGCATGTGGCCGAGGGGGTGCGCAAACTCGGGCCGTTCGAACTCATCCACGACGGCGATCCGCTGCGCGGTATCGCGGCGGTGTCGTGGCGGCTGGCCGGCGAGCAGAGCTTCAACCTCTACGACCTGTCCGACCGGCTGCGCACCCGCGGCTGGCTGGTCGCCGCCTATCCGCTGCCCGCCGACCGCCAGGACGAGACGATCATGCGCGTTCTGGTCCGGCACGGCTTCAGCCACGATATGGCCGACCTGCTGCTGGCGGATATGGACCGCGCCCTGGCGCAACTGGACAAGCACCCGCCCAGCAGCTCGCTGACTCGGGAGGAGTCCGGCGGGTTCACCCACAACGCGACGGCCGAGGTGTCCAGCGGTGAACTGCGGCGTCGGCAGGCCGCGACGCGGTAGCGAACCGGATCAGGCGGCGCGGGCAGCGCCCGTGGCGTACGGCTCCCAGCGGTACACCTCGGGCCGGGCGTTGTGGAACAACGCCAGATCGACCGCGTCGATCACGGCCTGGTGCGGGCCGGGACGGCCGAGTTGAGTGGCCGAGACCGCGAGTCGCAGCACGCCGCCGCGGCGCGCGGTGCGGGCCGCGCTCATCACCAGCGCGTGGCACCACCAGGGTTCGGCGCGGAAGCCCTCGCCCATTCCGTGCACCCAAGACCGTTGTGCCACATCGCGTTCCAGATCGTGCACGGTCGTCAGGCTCAGCGCGAGGCGGAAGCCGACGTCCGGCAGTGCGGCCATCGCACCCTCGGACGCGTTCCAGCGCGGCGCGGCGAAGAGCCGGGTGCGCAGGCCCACCTGCTCCATCACGCGATCGGCGGCCATCAACCGCAACCGCGCCTCGTGCCGGGGCAGCGTGGCGAATTCCGCGCGGCGGCGCTTGGTGGCGGCCTGGTCGTACCCGTGCAGCACGATCGCGTCACCTCCCTCGCGACGCTCTCGCAGCCACTCCTGGGTGCGGGCGTCGTCGGTGAGCCGGTACTTGCCCTTCAGCCGCGGGGCGACCAGCAGGGACAGCGGAATTCCGCGCTTGTCCATCTCCGCGGCGAAATCCTGTGCCTGCGCGCGGGTGGTATCCCGGATGCCGGACACCGAGACGATCAATTGTGCACGCATATCCGCGCCCCTCTGCCGATGTCGCTGATAGCCCTACGATGCGCGCGGGAGGTGTCCGCACCGTGCAGTCCCGGTGACGCGCCGACGAATTCGCGCTACCGAATCGGACCATCATCGGATGACCGGCGCGCGGACCGATTCGGGCGAATACCGTCCGGTCACGTGACATACCGTCCGGTCTTCGCGGCTGCCCGCCGCCGCCTGGCTTAGGATCGACCGGGTGAAAGCAGCCTTACTGACCGCCCTGGCAGTTCCGTTGTTCATCGCCATACCTGTTGTGGCACAAGCAGATCCGCCGCCGCACATCTTCACTCCGCAGCAGGAGTGCGAGGCGACCAAGGCGGTGGTCGACATGGAGCGCAAGCAGAACCCGCACGCGACTCCGCAGCAGATCACCGACGGCTATATGACGTTCCTCGATCAGAAGGGAGCGTTCAAGAATCTCCCGGCGAGTGCCCGCGAGCGGCAGCGCCAGTACATCCTGGACCACATCACCAGCTGCCATCTGGCCTAGTCGGCGGAGGTGACGGAGCGCACATTCTTTGATGACAACCGATCCACACCAGCTCCGTCACCTCAATAGGCTCCGCCCCTGTGAAAGCCGCAGCACTCACCGCACTGACAGCCACCCTTTTGTTCTTCGCCCCCGCGTTCGCGCAGGCCGCGCCCCCGCTCCCGAACCTGAACCCGTCGCAGGACCAGATGTGCGACAGCACCCAGCAGATCGTGAACACGGTGCGCGCACAGCATCCGAACGCCACCCCTGATCAGATCGCCGACAGCTACGACCAGATGATGGCCGCCAAGGTGCCCGGCTACCAGCTCGTCCAGGGGCAGCAGCACCAGCAGTTGCTACAGCTGATCCACGCCTGCGGAATCCGCTGAGCCCGTCGGCTCGGCGCCGCTACCTCAGCGGTCGCCGAGGCCGAGCGTGTCCAGTACCCAGGCGTATTCGAACGCCACTTCCTTCCACTTCTCGTACTTTCCGCTGACGCCGCCGTGACCGGCACTCATCTCGGTTTTCAGCATCAACCGCGAGTGGCCGGTCGCGGTGGCCCGCAGCCTGGCGATCCACTTCGCCGGTTCGACATACAGCACGCGGGTGTCGTTCAGGCCGGTGGTGGCCAGAATCGCCGGATAGTCCACCGCCCGGACGTTCTCGTACGGCGAGTACGACTTCATGTACTCGTACACCGCCGGATCCTCCAGCGGATTGCCCCACTCGTCCCATTCGGTCACGGTCAGCGGCAGGGACGGATCCAGGATCGAGGTCAGCGGGTCCACGAACGGCACGGCAGCCAGAATGCCTGCGAACAGCTCGGGCGCGAGATTGGCGGCCGCGCCGACCAGCAGGCCACCCGCACTGCCGCCGTCGGCGACCAGGCGATCCGGCGCGGTGACGCCGGCATCGATCAGATGCCTTGCGCAGGAGACGAAATCGGTGAAGGTGTTCTTCTTGCGCAGCGTCTTGCCGTGCTCGTACCACAGCCGGCCCATCTCACCGCCGCCGCGCACGTGCGCGACCGCGAACACCATGCCGCGATCCAGCAGTGACAGCCGCGCCACCGAGAAACCGGGGTCCATGCTGGCCTCGTAGGAGCCGTACCCGTAGAGCAGCAACGGTTTCGGCCCGTCCGCCGGAAGATCCTTGCGGCGCACCAGCGAGATCGGAATCCGGGTGCCGTCCTCGGCGACCGCCCAATCACGGTGCTGCTCATAGTCGTTCGGGTCGTAGCCGCCCAGTACCGCCTGCTCCTTGCGCAACAGCAGCTCGCCGGTCGCGGGCAGGTAGTCGAAAACCCGCACGGGCGTGATGTACGAGGTCACGCCGAGCCGCAGCGTCGGCTGCGCCCACTCCGGATTGCCCAGCACGCCCGCGGAGAACAGTTCGAGCCCGAACTCCAGCTCGCGAAGTTCGCCGTAACCGTCGGAGGTCAACGGCCACACCGCGACTCGCGGCAGCGCGCCGCGGCGATAGGACAGCGCCAGATGGTCGGCGAAACAGTCCACGCCGTCCAGCCGCACATCCTCGCGGTGATCGATCAGAATGGTCATGGCGGCCGGATCGTCCACCGGCGCCTCGGCGAGGACGAAATTCTCCGCCTTGACCGTTCCGCCGCCGGGCGCGGGCACCTCGCCGTTGTGCAGGATCAGGAATCGGTCCCGCCCGCCGATGACCGCGTGCTCGGCCACGTACTCCACGCCCTCCCGGCGCGGCAGCAGCACCCGGAACTCGCCCTCGGGATCGTCGGATTCCAGGATCCGGATCTCGGTGGTGATCTTCGAATGCACCCCGATCATCAGGTACTTCTCCGAACGGGTGGTGTCCATGCCCACCGAGAAACGCTCGTCCGGCTCGTGGAATACCCGCACGTCCTGCTCGTTCGGCGTGCCCAGCCGATGCCGCCAGACGGTGTCCGAGCGCCAGGCCTCGTCGTAGGTTTGATAGAACACGTGCGTGCCGTCCAGCGACCAGGTCGCGTCGGGTACGGTGCCCGCGATCTCGTCGGCCAGGTCGACGCCGGTGCGCAGATCCTTGAACCGCAGCACATATCGCTCGTCGCCGACGGTGTCCACCGAATAGGCCAGCAGAGTGCCGTCGTGGCTGATCGAGTACGCGCCGACGGCGAAATACTCGTGCCCCTCGGCCAGTACATTGCTGTCCAGCAGCACCTGCTCGCCGGGGACCTCGGTGTCGACGTCGAGCGTGGGCGGGGTCCAGTCGTCCGCCGAGCCGATCGGGCATCGGCAGTGCGCGCCGTACTGTTTGCCCTCGAAGCTGCGCGAGTAATACCAGAAATCGCCCATCCGGACCGGGACCGACAGATCGGTCTCCTGGGTGCGCGATTTGATCTCGCCGAAGATCTTCTCCCGCAATGGCTGCAACTGCGCCGTGCAGGCCTCGGTGTAGGCGTTCTCGGCCTCGAGGTAGGCGATGACCTCCGGATCCTCCTTGTCGCGCAGCCACTCGTACTCGTCGACGACGACGTCGCCGTGGTGCACGCGCTGCGCCGGAACCCGCTTCGCGATCGGCGGCGTCACCACGGACGGATCGGCGGCGTTGCGGATCGGGCCGGTACCAGTGTCGAGAGCCATACGCTCCACCGTAGTGTGCCGGTCCGACAGGGCTGGTCGGACCCGCTGCGGCCGGCCGCCGCCGCATCCGGAAGCGGTGCGCCGGCGACGGAACCACCCTGCGCTAGGACAACCCCTGGGCGCGCGGCGTCGGTCCCGGGAGGCGCGGCCCGACAACGCCGCGGGTCGCGCGGCGGGACTCCATCAGAAAGTACAGGGCTGCCTTCCGACGCAGGCACTGGTCGGCGGGGCAGGTGTTGTGGATACGCAAGATGTTGTGAGCCTGCTCGACGGTAAGGTGCCGGGGCACTACCGCGCAACTGTCGAAGACGGGTGCCATGCGGTGCTCCATCCATTGTCGTGCCGTGCTGTGCAGCGGCGCGGGCGCCGGTCCTCACCGAGGGCCGGTGGACGCTGTATTCCCGCCACAAAGTTCGGGGTTTCCGCTCAGCTTGCCGGATAAACCAAACGAGCCGGACAACACAGGAGAAATGCCCGTTGTCCACCGAATGCCGTCGTAAACGACCCAAAATTCCGTCCTGATACCAGTTCGACCGTCCGGTTTGCCGCGAATCCGGCGCGAATCGCAGCCGTCCCGCCACGCGCCGCGCAGCGCGCCGATCACCTTGCGGACACCACCGACTACCACCTGGATGATCAGCTAAACCTGCCGTCACCTGCTCCAATCGCGGCCTTCGGATGCCGGCCGCCGGTTCACCGGATTCGGGCCCGGCCGCCGCCGGCGCGGCCGGACCGAGCGACGTGCGCCTCCGGGCGCACGCGGGCGTACCGGTATTCCGGAAGGTACGGGTCCACATCGGAATAACGCCAATCCGATGTAGTTCAAACCAACACGACCGGATATTCGCATCGGAATTACGCTTTTGTCTCAGGTGTTGAACATCACTATTTTCCTGCGGTTCATATCGGTTCGTTTCACGATGCGTCGCGCCGCCGCTAGTGTCTAGGAGATCCGGCCCGACCGGCCGGACACCGCGAAAACGATTAGCAGCGGTCACCTTTCACCGCGTCACGAACCAGCACAGGAGCATCCGTGGAAGCGAAGAACCGTGAGATCAACCCCGACGCCGTCTGGCACCGCAGCAGCGAGACCGGGGGCGTGGAGGTGGCGTTCCTGGCCACCGGCAACGTCGGCCTGCGCGATGCCAAGAATCCCGATGGTCCGGTGCTGATCTTCACCCCCGGCGAGTGGCGGGCCTTCGTGGCCGGCGCCAAGGACGGGGAATTCAACCGGCCCGGAGCCTGAAGTCGCCGCGCCGTTCACACGCCCAGCGCCCGCGACACCGCGGGCCAGGAGCTGTGCAGATCGTCCTTCCAGTAGGCCCAGGAATGCGTGCCCACCGGACTCTGGACGATATTCGCCGGAATGTTCAACGCGCGCAAGCGTTGTGCGAACGAGGTGACGCAGGTGTCCACGGCGGCCTCGATCGGCACGCCGGTCAGGATGTTCTCCGCCAGTTCGGGTTTCAGCTCGCTCTCGTGCGGTCCGGGCACACCCGAACCAGCGGACAGGTAGATGGTCTTGCCGCGCAATCGATTCGCGAGCAGCGCCGGATCGTGCGCACCCCAGTCCGGGCTGCCGGGCGCGCCCCACATATTGCCCGGGTCACCGCCGCGATTGGCGATGGAGAACATGATCGGCCCCTGCGCCATCCCCATGTCCGGGCACGCACTGTAGCCGACGACCGCGCGGTACAGCGCCGGATTGCGCACGGCCAGTACGAAAGCCGCCATTCCGCCCATCGACAGTCCGCCGATCCCGTTGACGCCGTTACCCGCGAACGTGTCGTCGATGATCGGCGGCAGCTCCCGGGTCAGAAAGGTCTCCCACTGATAGCGGCCCAGATAGGGGTCGTCGCGTTGCCAGTTCGTGTAGTAGCCGGCCTCGCCGCCCATCGGCAGCACCACGTTGACGCTCTTGTCGGCGAAGAACGGTTCGGCGTCGGTGGCATTGGTCCAGGTGCTCTGGTCCCGGCCCGGATCCAGGCCGTCGAGCAGATAGTACGAGGGGCGGGAGCGTGATCCGGCCGGATGCAGCACCTGTACCTGCATGACCTGGCCCATCGCCGGCGAGTCGATGAACAGCGCGGACCTGGTCGGTCCCAGCCGCGTGAGCCCCACCACCCGCGCCGCGGTGGCATGCGGCTGTCCGATCAGCGTCGCCGAAACTCCGACAACCATGGCCAGCACCACGACAGCTATCGAACCGCGCCGCATATCCCCACCTCCATCGGCCCAATGAACCAGAACATCCACGATAACCTCGCAGAACACGCCCAGGGGTGGTTTGACCGTGCGGCTTCCCACGAGCAATCGGTCCGAGCGGATCACCCAGCCGAACGGGGACCTAATCGGATGCCGAACGCCGCATCGCGCCGCGAATGGATCCGGCCAGATAGTCCAGATCGGCTCGCGGCGGCGTGCGTGGCCGCCCGCGCAGCCCGAACCCGTCGCCGGGAGTGCGCGGAATGACGTGCAGATGCACGTGGAAGACCTCCTGTCCGGCGGTGACCCCGTCGGCGAGAAAGAAATTCACCCCGTCGCAGTTCACCTCGCTGGCCCGCAGCGCCGCCGCAAGGCGCTGCCCCACCTGGAACAGCTTGCCGCCGATCTCGGGATCCAACTCGGCCAGGGACCGCGCGGGCACCTTCGGCACCACCAGCAGATGCCCGGGCGTCATCGGGCGAATATCCATGAACGCCAGCACATCCGGGTCCTCGTGCACCACGGACGCGGGAGCGCGCCCGGCGATGATGTCGGCGAAGATCGTGTAGGGATCCATCATCCGTTTATAGGGCATCCGGGACCGGTGCGGCGACCGGCTCGCAACCTCGGCCACGGCCCCGGCTCGGCGTACGGGACAGCCGCACCGGGACCGCGCACCCATCAGCGGCTGCGATGCCGCGGGCGGGAACGACCTCGATCGCTCGCGACCGGCGCCGAGGCCGGACCGCACCGATCTCGCTGCGCGCGAAGGGATTCGGCTACAGAATCGGCGCGGGAACGTAGTGCGCGGCTTCCGGATTCGCCTCGACCAGCTTCTCGACCTGCGCGATGACGTCGGCGACCTGGGCCTGGGCCGCGCCGACGAAAGCCGAGCGGTCGGCCAGGGCAGCATCGAGGGCGGCACGGTCCAGCGGCATGCGATCGTCGGCGGCCAGCCGGTCCAGCAGATCGGGTTCGCGCCCCTGTTCACGCATGGCCAGCGCCACCGCGACGGCGTGTTCCTTGATCACCTCGTGCGCGCTCTCGCGGCCGACCCCGGCGCGCACGGCGGCCATCAGGATGCGGGTGGTGGCCAGGAACGGCAGGTAGCGGTTCAGCTCACGATCGATCACCGCGGGATACGCGCCGAATTCCGCGAGCACGGTCAGGAAGGTCTCCATCATGCCGTCGACGGCGAAGAACGCGTCCGGCAGCGCGACGCGGCGCACCACCGAACAGAACACATCCCCCTCGTTCCATTGCGCCCCAGCCAGTTCCGCGGCCATGGAGGCGTAGCCGCGCAGCACCACCTGCAGGCCGTTGACGCGCTCGCAGGACCGGGTGTTCATCTTGTGCGGCATCGCCGAGGAGCCCACCTGGCCCGGTGCGAACCCCTCGGTGACCAGTTCGTGCCCGGCCATCAGCCGCACGGTGTGCGCGAAAGACGAAGGGCCCGAGCCGATCTGGACCAGCGCGGAGAGCACGTCGTGATCCAGCGAGCGCGGATACACCTGCCCGACGCTGGTGAGCACCGTCGCGAAACCCAGGTGCCGCGCGACCTTCTGTTCCAGTTGCGCGAGTTTGCCCGCGTCGCCGCCGAGCAGGTCGAGCATGTCCTGCGCGGTGCCCATCGGACCTTTGATGCCGCGCAACGGATATCGGTCGATCAGCTCCCGCACGCGGGTCAGCGCGATCAGCACTTCGTCTGCGGCGGAAGCGAATCGCTTACCGAGTGTGGTGGCCTGCGCGGCCACGTTGTGCGAACGGCCGGCCATCACCAGCGTCTGATACTCCGCGGCCCGCTCGGCAAGCCGGGCCGCCACGGCGACACCGTGCGCGTGCACGTGCTCGAGCGACAGGCGGATCTGCAACTGCTCGACGTTCTCGGTGAGGTCGCGGCTGGTCATGCCCTTGTGGATGTGCTCGTGCCCGGCGAGGGCGTTGAACTCCTCGATTCGCGCCTTCACGTCGTGCCGGGTGACCCGCTCACGTTCGGCGATCGAAGCCAGGTCGACCTGCTCGAGCACCCGCTCGTAGTCGGTGAGCACCCCGTCGGGCAGCTCGATGCCCAGCTCGGACTGCGCCCGCAACACCTCGAGCCACAGGCGGCGCTCCAGCACGACCTTGTGCTCGGGCGACCACAGCCGCACCAGTTGCGGGCCGGCATAGCGGGTGGCGAGGACGTTCGGAACGATGGTCACGGACGTCCAGTCTAATGTTCGCCGTCAGTCCAGCTGTCGGTGCCTGTCCAGTTGCTGGGGCTCGGTCCGATGCTGCGGGACCTGGTGTTGCGGAACCTGATGCGGCCCGATCGTGTGCGCTGCCATCGGATGCGGCGCGATCGGGTGCTGCGGCGCGGGCGGGGCGATCACATCGATCAGCTCGAGCAGGGCGCTGCGGGCCGTGCGCCGCGGCTGCGGATCCAGTTCGGTCAGCGCCGCGACGACCGCGCCGTCCACCATGGCGACCAGCCGTCGCAGCTGTTCGGCGCGCACCACCCGATCGGATCGGCGCAGCGCCTCGGCGAGCAGCTCCTCGAGCTGCGCGCGTAGTCGTAGCTGCACCTCGCGCAGTTCCGGATGCCGTGCCGAGGCCACCGAACGCTCGTAGCGGGCGATCAACCGGCCCCGAGCCGATTCGTCGGACACCTCCGCGCCGACCAGCAGGTCCAGGATCAGGTCGACCGTCGCGTCGGTGCCGCGGCGGCGGTGCGGAATATCGCCGACCCGCCGGCGCATCGTCTCGAGTTCCGCGTTGCCGCTGAACTCGACCGCGCGGGCGATCAGATCCTCGAGCGACTCGAAGTAGTAGGTCGTCGAGGCCAGGGGAAGTTCCGCACGGGTGGCCACCGAGCGGTGGCGCACTGCGTCGAATCCTCCCTCGAGTAGCAACTCGGCGGCAGCCGCGACCAACGCTTGGCGACGCCTTTCACCTTTCGGGGTCGTCGCGGTGATCACCGTGTCATCGTGCCAGTCATCATCGGTTCATCCGTGCCAAATCGGTGCGATCTGTGAGAATCCAGTTCGAGTGGGCGAACGTGCAGGTGTTGAAAATACAACCATGGCTTTTCTACACCGTTCGCGGGCGTCGCGGTGGATGTCTGAGGAAAGTCTTTGCGCCACAATCCGCTTCGGGCGCCTGGTCAAACGCCCAGGAAGCGGCCCATCCGCACCAGCGCCTCCTCGATATCCGCGGTGGCCCCGGCGAAGGACAGCCGGACCGTATGACTGCCGTCGCGGGTATCGAAGTCGGTGCCCGGCGCGAGGGCCACTCCGGTGCTCGCGAGCAGGTCCGCGCACCAGCGCGTGGCGTCGTCGGTGAGGTGCGCGATATCGGCGTAGGCGTAGAACGCGCCGTCGGCCGGGGCCAGTTCGGTGATACCCAACCGGGGCAGCCCGTCCAGCAGGAGTTCGCGGTTGCGCGCGTAGCGGCGGACGTGGCCGTCCAGTTCGCGTCGCGATTCGGCGTCGAAGGCGTGCGCCGCGGCGAACTGCGAGACCGCGGGCGGGCACACGGTCATATTCGAGGCCAGGCGCTGGAGGGCGGGGCGCAGGCCCGCCGGGACCAGCATCCAGCCCAGCCGCCAGCCGGTCATGGAGAAGTACTTCGAGACCGAGCCGATGACCACCGATTCGCGGGAGGTCTCCCAGGCCGATGACGTCGCGGTGGTGTCCGGGCCCGTCTCGTAGACGATCCCGTGGTAGATCTCGTCGGAGATCAGCAGCGTCCCGTGCGCATCGCACCAGCGCGCCAACGCCGCCAGCTCGGCCGGGGCGATCATGGTTCCGGTCGGATTGGCCGGACTCGCGACGATCAGCCCGGCGGGCGGTTCGGGCAGCGCCTCGAGCATCTCGACCGTCGGCTGGAACCGGGTCCGTGCACCACAGTCCAGTTCCACCACGCGGCATCCCAAGGCCGACAACGTGTTCCGATACGCCGGATAACCCGGCCGGGCCACCACGACGGTGTCGCCCACATCGAAGGCGGCCAGGAAGATCAGCGTGAACGCGCCGGAGGATCCGGTGGTGACCACCACGTCCTCGGCGTCGACCTCGATGCCGTAGCCGTCGCGGTGGTAGGCGGCGATGGCCGCGCGCAGCTCGGGGGTGCCGAAAGTCTCGGTGTAGCCGAGCAGTTCGGCGTCCAGGGCATTCCTGGTCGCCCGCAGGACCGGCGCGGGCGCCGGGGTGGACGGCTGCCCGGCGGCCAGTACCAGGACGTCACCGTGGGTGCGGGCGCGTTCGGCGGCCGCCTTCCACACATCCATGACGTAGAAGGCGGGAATGGTCGACCGACGGGATTCACTGCGCACCCGACGACGGTAGAACACGCTCCGAGAACTGCGGACGAGTACCGCCCGCCAGACCAGGACGGGACTGGACGCCCGATGCGGTGAACCAGGGGTCGCGGGCCGGCTGCCCGCGGTTTTCCGATCGACATCGCACCGGTGCCCGGCGATGCACACCTGATCCGGCATGCCACCCGTTCGAGCCGACACCGCCGGGGTCGGTTGGCCGGCCCACCCGCTCGCGCGCCGAGTAGCGGACCACGCCGGACGATCACGCGTGCTGTCGGGGCGGCACGGCCCTGTTATCGTCGGCGAATGCCCGACGAGGCACGCCACGCGACGATTTCCGGGGGCACCCAGACGGTGATCCGCCCCGACTGGCGTACCGACCTGCATCGGGAACGTCCCTCGCGAATCGAGCGGATTCGCCGCGGTTTCACCCGTTTCCGGAGTGCGATCCGGCGGATCGTCCGGATGATCGCGGGCCTCGACTGGCGAGGGTTCGTGCGCCGGGACTGGCCCGGCGAGGTGCGCGGCGCGTGGTGGCGGGGACGCGAGTTCGCCCGCGCACATCGGGTGCTGGTCGGTGGCATCGTGATCGTCGGATTGCTGGCCGCCGGCGACGCCATCGCACCGCGCACGGTCGACTCCACGCCCGCTCCTGGTGTGGCCCAACGTATTCCGGTGCCCTACCCGCTACAGGTGCAGGCCGAGCCCGCCACCAGCGCCCGCGATCTGGCGGCCATCGACAACGGTGAGCGTCTGCGCGAACAGGACGTGGTGGCCGCGGCCGCGCGCGCGACCCTGGACCGGGCCCGGGCCGAGGCCGCCGCCGCGGCGGCCGGGCAACCCTCGCCCCTGCTCATCGGCCCGAGCACCGCCCTGCCCGGCGGACTCGAGCCGAGTATCGGCGGGTACGCGTTGCCCGCCCGCGGCGTGTTCAGCTCCGGATACGGATCACGCTGGGGCACTTTCCATTACGGCATCGATATCGCCGCGCCGATCGGCTCGCCCATCTACGCGGTCGCCGACGGCACCGTCATCGACGCCGGCCCCGCCCAGGGCTTCGGCCTGTGGGTGCGCATCCGGCACGACGACGGGACCATCTCCGTCTACGGCCACATGTACGACTTCTCGGTCTCGGTCGGCGAACGCGTCCGCGCTGGTCAGCAGATCGCCCGCATCGGCAACCGCGGCGATTCCACCGGGCCCCACCTGCACTTCGAGATCCTGATCAACGGCCAGCACGTCGACCCACAGCCCTGGCTCGCCCTGCACGGCATCCAAGTGGGATAGACGACACGTTCCCGGCGCTCACCGACGGTCGAGCACGTCACCGGGCATCGTGGCCGGTCAGGCCGACGGTATGGCGATGCGGTTCTCGACCGCGCCCAGGGCGATATCGGTGCGGAAGTGGCTGCCGGTGAGCTTGATCGCGGCGATGCGGGCGTAGGCGTGGGCGCGAGCCTCGGCGAGATCGGCGCCGGTGGCGACGACGTTCAGGACGCGGCCGCCGGCGGAGACCAGGGTGCCGTCCGCGCGCAGGGACGTACCGGCATGCAGCACTTCGGTATTCGACTCGGCGGCCTCGGGTCCGGTGCCGGTGATCACATCGCCGGTGCGCGGGCGGGCGGGGTAGTTCTCGGCGGCCAGCACCACGGTGATCGCCGCGCCGTCCTTCCAGCGCGGAGCCTCGGTCCGCGCCAGAGTCCCTGTGGCAGTGGCGTTCAGCAGTTCGCCGAGCGGGCTGTCCAGCAGGGCGAGCACGGCCTGGGTCTCGGGATCGCCGAAGCGGCAATTGAATTCGACCACCGCGGGTCCGGCCTGCCCCATCGCCAGCCCGGCGTACAACAGTCCGGAGAACGGCACGTCGCGCCGGACCATTTCCGCCGCAACGGGTTTCACCACCGTCTCGACGATCTCGCCGACCGCGCCCGCGGGCAGCCACGGCAGCGGCGTGTACGCGCCCATGCCGCCGGTGTTGGGACCGATATCGCCGTCACCGACCCGCTTGTGATCCTGCGCGGGCAGCAGCGGCACCACCGTCTCACCGTCCACCAGACAGAACAGCGAGACCTCGGGGCCGTCCAGGAAGGATTCCAGCAGCACCGGATGGCCCTGCTCGAGCAGTTCGGCGGCGTGATCGCGGGCCGCGGACCGATCGGCGGTGACCACCACGCCCTTACCCGCTGCCAACCCGTCGTCCTTGACCACCCAGGTCGGGCCGAAGCGGTCCAGCGCGGCATCGAGCTCACCGGGGTGGTCCACGATCTCGCTGCGCGCGGTGCGCACGCCGGCGGCGGCCATAACATCCTTGGCGAACGCCTTGGACCCCTCGATCCGCGCGGCCGAGGCGGACGGTCCGAAACACGCGAACCCGGCCGCGCGCACGGCATCGGCGATGCCGAGCACCAGCGGCACCTCGGGCCCGATCACCACCAGATCGGCGTCGTAGTCGGTGGCCAGCGCGACCACGGCCTCCGCGCTGCACGGATCGACCGGCCGGACATCGGCCTGCTGCCCGATGCCGGGGTTGCCGGGCGCAGCGCAGACCGCGCTCACCCCCGGATCCCGGCGCAGGGCCACTACCAAGGCGTGTTCACGAGCTCCGGAACCGATGACGAGTACGCGCACGCAGCACAGCTTAGGTGACCGGCCCAGGACAGGGCACAATGCAGACCATGGCTTCTGTTTTCAGCGCGATCATCGCCGGTCAACTGCCCGGACGGTTCGTCTGGGAGGATGAGGAATTCGTCGCATTCCTCACCATCAACCCGATCACCCAGGGGCATACGCTGGTGGTGCCGCGCCAGGAGATCGATCAGTGGCAGGATCTCGACCCCGAGGTGTTCGCCCGGATCAACGCGGTGGCGCAGAAGATCGGCAAGGCCGTGCGCGCCGCGTGGGGCGCTCCCCGGGCGGGCCTGCTGATCGCCGGACTCGAGGTCCCGCATCTGCACGTGCACGTCTTCCCGGCGTTCCAACTCGGCGATTTCAACATCTCCGGCGCGGATCCGGACCCCAGCAAGGAATCCCTCGACGAGGCGCAGGCCAAGATCAAACAGGCCCTGCGCGACCTGGGCTACGGCGCGAACGTCCCGGACTGAACCGGCTCAGGACGCCTCGCGCGGCAACCGCACCGTGAACGTCGTGCCCTCCCCCGGGGTGCTGTCCACCGACACCGTGCCGCCGTGCGAGGCGACCAGCGCCTGCACGATGGACAACCCCAGGCCGGTGCCTCCGCTGTCCCGGCTGCGTGAGGTGTCGGTGCGGTAGAAGCGCTCGAAGATGCGCTCGGCCTCCTGCGGCGGCAGACCGGGGCCGGTATCGACGACCTCCATCAGCACCTCGTGCCCGGCGGGGGTCAGCCGCACCGTCACCGGGGTGCCCGGCGGGGTGTGCACGAGCGCGTTACCGGCCAGATTTCCCAGCACCTGACGCAATCTCGCCTCGTCGCCGGAAACCTCCAGAGTTCCCTCGCCGGAACGGATTTCGAGATCGATGGGCCGCGGCGGGCCGTCCGGGTGCCGGGTCGCGTCGACCGCGCGCAGGTTGTGCACGGTATCGCTCGCGATCGCCAGCAGATCCACCGGCCGGCGCTCGAGCGGACGCTGCGCATCCAGCCGGGCCAGCATCAACAGGTCCTCCACCAGCAGGCTCATCCGCTTGGACTCGCGCTCGATCCGGTCCATCAGCATGTCCGATTCCGGCACGGCCCCCTGCCGGTACAGTTCGGCGAACCCCTGGATCGTCGTGAGCGGCGTGCGCAGTTCGTGACTGGCGTCGGCGACGAACCGCCGCATCTTGGCCTCCGAACGCCGCGCGGCCTCCTCGGATGCCTCGGTGGCGGCGAATGCCTGCTGGATCTGCGCGAGCATGCTGTTCAGCGACTGTGACAGCAGATCGACCTCGGTGCGGGTGCCGCGCACGGGAACTCGCCGATGCAGATCACCCCCGGCGATCGCGGACGCGGTCTCCTCCACCTCGCGCAGGGGCCGCAGACTGCGCCGGATGACCAGTTGCGCGACCGCGGCCAGGATCGCCAGCACCGCCAGCCCCACGAAGATCTGCAGACCAACCAGACGGTCGACGATGTTCTTGCCCTGATCCAGATGCACCGCGACCACGCTGACGCCGTCGGGGTGGACGACCTCCAGCGCCCGCCAGCGATCGGACGGTTTGCCCACCGAGCCGACCGTCCGGGGATGGTTGTCCAGGTCGGGTGGCAGATCGGGCACCGACGACGATGGCGCGGACCGCAATTCCACCACCCCTTGCGCATTCGTCGTGCGCACGTAGAACATCGGCGGCAGCCTGCTCGGCAGACGCGCTTCCGGGCGCGCCCAGATATGCGCGGCGTCGAACAACTGGCGGTCCACACCGCCCAGTACGACGCGTTGCATGACCGAGGTGACGACCACACCGGATATCAGCAGTCCCAGGGCCGCGAGGAATACCAGTGCGACGACCAGCGTCACGCGCAACGGCACCGCGGCCAGACGATGCGTGATCGCCCGGCGAACTCTCGCGACGCCACCAGCCATGCCCGTATTCTCCATATCGGCCGAAGCAGTGTCGTTTATGGCCGGGAACCTCCGACGCGCGCGATCGGGCGGGCGCTCATTTCGCCGGGGAATTCCTGCGGCTCGGTGAACGCATGACGTAGCCCACTCCGCGCAGCGTGTGAATCAACTGATCCGGGCCGGTGTCCACTTTCTTGCGCAGATAGGAGACATAGGTCTCGACCACGCCGACCTCACCGCCGAAATCGTAGCGCCAGACGTGGTCGAGAATGCGCGGCTTACTCAGCACCGTGCCAGCGTTCACCATGAAATAGCGCAGCAGGGTGAACTCGGTCGGGGACAGCGAAACCGGTTCCCCCGCCTTCCACACCTCGTGCGTATCGTCGTCCAGTTCGATGTCCTCGAACCGGATTCGCGAGGATTTGCGTTCCTCCACCGCGTGGCCGGAACGGCGCAGAATGACCCGCAGTCGCGCCACGACCTCCTCCAGGCTGAAGGGTTTGGTGACGTAATCGTCCGCGCCGAGAGTCAGGCCGGTGACCTTGTCCTCCACCTCGTCGCGGGCGGTGAGGAACAGCACGGGCGCCTCGATGCCGTCGGCGCGCAGCCGGCGCAGCAGGCCGAAGCCGTCCATGCCCGGCATCATCACATCGACGATGAGCGCATCGGGCCGGAAGGTCTTGGCCTTGTCCAGGCCCTCGGCGCCGTTGACCGCCGAGGTGACCTCGAACCCCTGGTAGCGCAGGCTCACCGACAGCAGTTCGACGATCATGGGCTCATCGTCGACGACCAGAATCCTGGCCTCGGGCGCCCGGTCCGCTGGCACACCATTCATGAGGGACATCGTCCCTCGCCCAGTGCGGAACCTGCTGAACGTAGCCTGGGAGTTTCCTGGGAAGCATCTCGGGCATTGCTCGGAACCGGCCGCGAGCGGCGGCGATATCGCTGGTGAGAGCCGGTATGCGGCAAGCACCACCCGGCCGGTGTCCCGCAGCCCGCCGGGTGACCGGAGCGGATCGGTCACGTGCCCTGCAACGTCCGGGAATCCGTCCCGCCCAACCGGATACGCGCAGATTGTCCGGAAATCAGCTGAGCGCCAACCACGATCGCGGCGCGGCTCGGAACCCGAGTCGCGCGCACCACGCCCGCGCGGATACCGGCAACCTCGGGGCGTTCCTCGGACGCACCCGCCGAAACCGTATTATCATGCGAATTGCATTGCGTCCGCTCGATATTGGCTCTTGCGTAGCAACATTTGTCGACTAGGAGGTCGAGTGATGGCGAACAACCGGGTCGTGGATCCCACCAAACCCAGCAGCGCTCGCATCTACGACTACTTCCTGGGCGGCAAGGACAACTACGAGGTCGACCGTCAGGCCGCGGCCAAAATCCTCGAGGTGTGGCCGACCGTCGCCTCCGGCGTGCACCACAACCGCGACTTCATGACCCGCGCGGTGCGCACGCTGAGCGATCTCGGAGTGCGGCAGTTCCTCGACATCGGCACCGGGATCCCGACCGAACCGAACCTGCACCAGATCGCCCAGAAGCTCAATCCGGCCGCCCGCGTGGTGTACGTGGACAACGATCCCCTGGTCCTGGCCTACGCACACGCTCTGATGGCGAGTACCGCCGAGGGCAAGGTCGCCTACATCGATGCCGACGCCACCGATCCCGAGGCCATCCTGTCCGCACCGGCCTTCGCCGAAACCCTGAACCTGGACGAACCGGTCGCCGTGAGCCTGATCGCGGTCCTGCATTTCGTCCGTGACGAACAGGAGCCGTACCGCATCGTCGACACCCTGATGAACGCCATGGCTCCCGGCTCGTACCTGGTCATCTCGCATGTCACCGCCGATTTCGACCCCGAGACCATGCGCCGCGCCCTGGCCACCTATCGCGCCAGCGGCGTGCACGCCCAGAATCGCAACCGCGACGAGGTCACCCGCTTCTTCGACGGCTACGAACTTCTCGACCCCGGCGTGGTCGGCGTGCACCGCTGGCGTCCCGAATCCGACCTGCCCGACTGGCGCGACGCCGAAGCGGGGTGCTGGGCGGGCGTCGCCCGCAAGAACTGAGGACGCTCGCGGGGAGCTATCGCCGATAATCGCCGACGTCGGCCCCGAGGACACCGAGCAATGCCAGTGCCTCCGCATCGCGGGATCCCGTCGGCGCGCTGTAGAGCACGAGGTCTGGTCGCGGTCGACGAGTGCGAGAGCATCGCAGTCGACGGTGACCTCGCCGAGGGCGGGGTGATCGAAGGTCTTGCGGAGCATCGGCGTCGCGTGCACGTCGTGCCGATCCCACAGCCGGTCGAATTCCGAACTGCCGGACCGTAATTCGTCAACCAGTTCGATCACCGCCGGACCCGACGGATAACGGGCGATGGTGGAGGGCAGGTGCATCACGACGTGGTGCCGGAATTCCGCGGCATCGGAGATGCCATACAACGGCGTCGTATCGGCCGTGGACCTCCGCGCCGCCATGACATCATCCCGGTCGACGGCGGCGCGGGCGGCTGAAACGCGGCGCCCCGAGTTCGTTCGCGACCGCGTACCTCACCGGCACGGGAGATTGCGGTGGCTGCGGGCGGGAACGTTCCCTGAATGGCGATCATCATCGGCACGTCGGGATGGCAGTACGCGGACTGGCGCGGGGTCCTCTATCCGAAGGGCGTCGCGCAGCGCCGGTGGCTGGAGCACTACGCGGGCGCGTTCGCCACGGTGGAATTGAACGCCGCCTTCTACCGCCCGATGGCGCGCACGACCTTCGAGGGCTGGCGCACCCGCACCCCGGACGACTTCGTCATGGCGGTGAAGGCGAGCCGCGTGCTCACCCATCATCGGCGACTGCTCGACCCGGAGATCCCGCTCGAGCGGATGCTCGACTCGGCGCGCGGGCTCGGTGACAAGCTGGGTCCGCTGCTGATCCAATTGCCGCCCAACCTGCCCGCCGCACCGGACCGCCTGTCGGCCGCGCTGCGGCTGATCCCGGCGGATGTGCGCGTGGTGGTGGAGCCCCGCCACGAGAGCTGGTGGACCGACGAGGTGCGCGCCGTCCTGGCGGAACGCGGCGCGGCGCTGTGCTGGGCCGACCGGCTGGACCGGCCCGTCACCCCGCTGTGGCGCACAACAGACTGGGGCTACCTGCGCTTTCACGAGGGCACCGGCATGCCGTGGCCCTGCTACGAGGAGAACGTCCTGGACGACTGGGTGCACCGCCTCGGCGAAACCTGGGACGCCGGTCACGACATCTACGTCTACTTCAACAACGACCCCGGCGGCGCGGCCATCCACAACGCCATCCGCTTCGCCGCCGTCGCCCGCGCCGCCGGTTGGCCGGTCACCCGCACCCCCGCACCGCTACCCCCGGCCACCGACCCGCCCGAAGTCTCGCGGGAGTGGAACACGCCCTGGTGAGGTCGCTACCGAGTCGCTGACCACGTTGGCGGACAACAAGTTTCATGCGTCGCGCGGACGTAGCTCAGCCGAGCCGCCCGAAGCGCCACCCGGCTCGTGAGGCCTCATGTCGAGGCATACCAGCAGGCTCTCCCGGGCGGTAGCCGAGTTCGGACAGCCGGATGCTGTTCACCCGGCTGCGAACCGTGCGGGCACGCCGACATACGGTCACTCGCTCAACGAGAACCGAGAGCCGCCGATGAATCCGATGTTCACCCCACCGCCACATCGTGACCTGCGACCGGAATGCCCACCTCGGTACCGCTCTCACAGCAGAGAGTGGACGTGTTCCGGACACACCAAACGCATACCCCACCGGGGTTATGTATCATCGCGTCATGGCTGATCAGCGGCTACCGCGACAACTACCCGCGACCTCGGCGCCGGTGACTCGGCGAGGCTTTCTAGCTCTCGGTGCCGGTGCCGCCGCTGTTCTTGCCTCGTGTTCGACCGGCTCGTCGAGCTCGCCCCGCCTCGTGCGCCCCGATTCCGAGGCCGTCCGAACAGTCGAGAACGCTCGCCGCGCCGCGAATGCTCCCGTCCGGCAGGTGCGCCTGCGTGCCGCACCGGCCAATGTGGACCTCGGTGGCGTTCAGGTGTCGACCTGGGCCTATGCGGACCGGCTTCCGGGAAGCGAGATCCGGCTCAGACGCGGCGAGGTCCTTCGTGCGGATCTCACCAACGCCCTACCTGCCCCGACGACGGTGCACTGGCACGGCATCGCGCTGCGCAACGACATGGACGGAATGCCCGATCTGACCCAGTCCGCGATCGCGCCCGGCGGCACCTTTCGTTACGAGTTCACCGTGCCCGACGCGGGCACCTACTTCTTTCACCCGCATGTGGGAGTACAGCTCGACCGTGGTCTGTACGCGCCGCTGATCGTCGAGGGCCCCGCCGACGGCGCCGACTACGATCTGGAAGCCGTTGTCGTGCTGGATGATTGGCTCGACGGTGTCGACGGCCGCAACCCCGACGAACAGTTGCGGCGGCTACGCGCCACGGGGATGGCCGGCATGCCCGGGATGGATATGGGCGCGATGGGCGGCATGAACATGGGTTCCTCGCCGATGTCGATGCCGATGGATCCGAATGCGCCGCTGGGCTCGGATGCCGGTGACATCAAGGACTATCCGTACTACCTGATCAACGGACGTATCGCTGCCGACCCGGTCGTCTTCAGCGGCAGACCCGGGCAGCGGATGCGGCTGCGGATCATCAACGCCGCCGCTGATACCGCGTTCCGCGTCGCGGTCGGCGGCCACCGGTTGCGCGTCACCCACAGCGACGGCTACCCCGTCCAGCCGGTGACCACGGCCTCGGTCCTGATCGGCATGGGAGAACGCTACGACGCGATCATCGACCTCGGCGACGGCGTGTTCCCGCTCATCGCCGCCGCGGAAGGCAAAACCGGACAGGCCTTCGCGTTGATCCGCACCGGCGGAGGCGCCCCGCCCGCCGCCGACACGCGGCTTTCGGAACTGGCGGCCGCACCGCTGACAGCGGCCCGGCTCGCGGCGGCCGAGGCGGTGCGCCTGCCTCGCCGCGCCCCGGACACCACCCTCGAGGTGGCCCTCGGAACCGCCTCGTCCGAATACATCTGGACGATCAACGGCAAGGCCTACCGCGAGCACACGGCGCTGGATGTGTCTGCCGGGCAACGAATTCGGCTGCGGTTCGTGAACAAGACCATGATGTTCCACCCGATGCACCTGCACGGCCACACCTTCCAGATCGTCACCGCGGACGGCACCGGCGCACGCAAGGACACCGCCATCGTGCTACCCATGCGAACAGTCGAAGCCGAACTGGACGCCACCAACCCTGGGCAGTGGATGCTGCACTGCCACAACGCCTACCACGGCGAGGCCGGCATGATGACCGTGCTGTCGTATGTGCAGTGACGCACCCTGTTCACCGCGACTCGGCCGCCCGATCATCGCAGCCGTGACCATCGGGCCGCCACTGCGGCGCCGGCGAGGAACACCGACGGAACCAGCGATCCGGTCAGCAACGCTGGACTAGATCCCGGCGCCTGAGCCTCGGGTCTGTACGACCTGGGCCGTGCGCAGTTTCGCCAGGTGCTGTGACCCCGACCGGGCAGGTCACGATGCCACCTATCCGGCATCAACCCCGTATGCCGTGGGCGCGCTGCCGTCATGCGGCGACAGCAAAGTTCAGCGTTGTCCGGACGGCGCGCTTGGTCAGCGAAAATGGGCTCCGACCCGATTCGCAGGTCAGAGCCTATTGGAGCCCCCTGTCAGGATTGAACTGACGACCTTTCGCTTACAAGGCGAGTGCTCTACCACTGAGCTAAGGAGGCGGAAAAAGCGGAGCCATCATAACCGGGGGGATGGCTGGGGGCGAAAAAGCGTGGTCAGCGGGGATGGGCAGGGCCGGGCGACCGCATGCGGGATACATGCGGTCGCCGGGTCGTCGTGCTCACGCGGTGTCGAGTAGCCGGGATCAGGACTGAGAAGCCTGGCGGGCCGCGTCGTCGGCCGCCATCGCGTCGCGCAGGCTCTTGGGACGCATATCGGTCCAGTTCTTCTCGACGTACTCGACGCAGGCAGCCCGGCTGTCCTCACCGAACACGACCCGCCACCCGGCGGGAACCTCCGCGAAAGCTGGCCAGAGGGAATGCTGCTCCTCGTCGTTGACCAGAACGAAGAAGCGGCCGTCTTCGTCGTCGAAGGGGTTGGTGCTCATCTCACCTCACTGATACTGGCACTGTGTGTTGGGCATGCGCTACGGGTACGAAACACTGACGGCCCTCCGGGCGGAGCGACCCCCAATACCTGATATCGACCCTAGCAAGACCGGCGTTACCGCCGGGGAGTTACCTGGCCGCCACGACACCGGGGCCGCCTTCGCGAACGGACCGCCTCAGCCGCCGAAGAATTCCAGCAGCACCTTGTTCACCGCGTCGGGGCGTTCCAGGTAACCATAGTGCCCCGCGTCCGGAATCTCCTGATACCGCGCGGCCGGAATCACCTGCGCGACCTCTCTGGCCAAATACGGCGGGATCATCCGGTCGTCGGCGAATCCGACCGACAGGCACGGCACCTTGATCCCGCGGTAGGCCTGCAGCCGGTCGAAATCGTGATCCATCGCGCGCTGCGCCCGGATTCCGGGCGCGACCGGCCCGCCGGTGAACTCGAACAGGTCGAGCCAATCCCGCGCCGCGTTGACGTCGGAGAGAGTCGCCGGTGAAAGATTCATCACAGCGGTCAGCGCGGCCTCGTACTTCGGCGGTAGCTTCACCCCGCTGGCGTCGAGTTCGTGCTCGCCCAGCGAGAGTGTCTTCTGGAACTGGTCCAACCGCCCGTGACCGGCCAGGAATACCGCCTTGCGAACCAGGTCGGGACGAGCCAGCGCGAGTTCCTGCGCGACCCGCGCACCCATCGACGTGCCGGCCAGCAGCACCGGACCCTCGTCCAGGAACTCGATCAGCGCGGCGGTGTCCTTCACCAGGTCATCGATGGTCATTCCGTGCGCGGCCTCGTACGAGGGGGCGATGCCGCGGTTGTCGAAGGTGCACACCCGGTATCCGGCCGCGACCAGCGCGGGGACCTGATGCAGCTCCCACACCCGGCCCGGACTCCCGGTTCCCATGATCAGCACGACCAGCGGGGCGGCGCCCTTGATATCGCTGCCCTTGGCCTTGTCCCCCTTGACCTGGTAGTTCAGTGCTATTCCGTTCACCGTGGCCAACGGCATGATGATCCGAACCCTTTCTGCCGACACATACAGTCTTCCCACGGTATAGGCATCGCGAACCTCATCGTTTCAGGGTTGCCGCTTCACGCGGTTGCCGCCCAACCGGCCCCATTCCCATGACCGATACGATTGACTTCTCGCAACCGTGAGAACTCAACCCATAGTCGAGAGGACACGATGATGGCCGCGAAGGGCGCCAACGACATCGCGGACGACGATCTGGAGCCGCTCGCCGACGAGACTGCTCGACAGGCCCAACGAGTCGTCGCCGCTTACGCTGAAGATGCGGACGAATGCCGGATGCTGCTGTCGATGCTCGGTATCGGTCCCAGCGGCCGGGGCGAATAACCGACCCCGACCCCGCACTTACAACTCCACAGGGCTCTCCCGGCCCGCGGCAAACCGGAGGTTCCAGTAATGGACCAGATGAGCGCAAACCCATCGGATCAGCGACGATCGGATGCGGGAGCCCAACCGCCTGCGACAGCTCCACATGGCGCGGGTTCCGGATTCGTCGTGGTCGCCAACCGCCTGCCGGTGGATCTGCAGCAGCTTCCCGACGGTACGACCCGCTGGAAGCGCAGTCCCGGCGGCCTGGTCACCGCCCTGGAACCGGTCCTGCGCAACAACAACGGCGCGTGGGTGGGCTGGGCCGGCGTCCCCGACGTGGATCTGGACCCGATCATCGAGGACGGGCTGGAACTGCATCCGGTGCCGCTGTCCTCGGCCGAGGTCGCGGACTACTACGAGGGATTCTCCAACGGCACCCTGTGGCCGCTGTATCACGACGTGATCGTGCGGCCGGAGTACCGGCGGCACTGGTGGACCGCCTACGTCGAGGTCAACCGGCGTTTCGCCGAGTACACCGCGAAGGTCGCCGCCGAGGGGGCCACGGTCTGGGTGCAGGATTACCAACTGCAACTGGTGCCGAAGATGCTCCGGATGCTGCGCCCGGACCTGACGATCGGCTTCTTCCTGCACATCCCGTTCCCGCCGGTGGAACTGTTCATGCAGATGCCGTGGCGGACCGAGATCGTCGAGGGCCTGCTGGGCGCGGATCTGATCGGCTTCCACTTACCCGGCGGCGCCCAGAATTTCCTGTACCTGGCCAAACGCCTTGCCGGACAACCGACTTCCCGCGGCACCGTCGGCGTGCGCTCGAAACTCGGTGTGGTTCAGGTGGGTTTCCGCACGGTACGGGTCGGCGCCTTCCCGATTTCGATCTCCTCGGCCGAACTCGACGAGCAGTCCCGGCGGCGTTCGGTGCGCGAGCGGGCCGCGCAGATCCGCGACGAGCTGGGTAACCCGAAACATATTCTGCTGGGCGTGGATCGGCTCGATTACACCAAGGGCATCGATATCCGCCTGGCCGCGCTCGAAGAACTGTTGCGCGAGGGCCGGATCGACCCGGCGGAGATCGCCATGGTGCAACTGGCCACGCCCAGCCGGGAGCGGGTGCAGAGCTACATCCAGATGCGCGGCGATATCGAACGTCAGGTCGGGCGCATCAACGGCGAATTCGCCCGCGTGGGTTATCCGGTGGTGCACTACCTGCACCGGCCGATTCCGCGCGAGGAACTGCTCGCCTTCTTCGTCGCCGCCGACGCGATGCTGGTGACCCCGCTGCGCGACGGGATGAATCTGGTCGCCAAGGAGTACGTGGCCAGCCACAGCGGTCTGAACGGCGCCCTGGTGCTGAGCGAATTCACCGGCGCCGCAGCCGAATTGCGTCAGGCGTACCTGTGCAACCCGCACGACCTGGACAGCGTCGAGGACGCCATCATGGCCGCGCTCACCGACAATCCCGACACCCGTCGCCGCCGCATGCGCGCGCTGCGCCGCCAGGTCCTCGCGCACGACGTGGACCGTTGGGCCAGAGCGTTTCTCGACGCGCTCGCCCAGGATCAGGTGGCCGGCAGCGCACTGCTGTCCGATGCCGACCTGGATCCGGGCCGCTGACAACGTCTTTCGCGCCGAGGATCGGCGCCGGTGCGCGGCGAACCGACCTCAGATCGGGCTTACCTGGCCGACGAGCCAGTGGTCGTCGTCCTTCTCGAGCGATACCCGCACGCGACTCGGGGTGACCGTGCCCTGCGGGGAGTCCTTGCTGGTCGTCACCTGATTCAGGTACAGCAGCACCACCGCGTGCGAGCTGTCGGCGCTGACGACCCCGGCCGCCTGCGTGGTGGCCTGCACAGTGAGCTGCTTCTGCTTCGCGCCGGGGGCGATGGCCTTGTCGACCAGCTTCAGGTAATCGCTCTTGAAGGCGGGAGTCAGGGCGTCGGCGGCCTTGGGCAGCTGCGTGTCGACGCTGTTGAAGTCGTAGGTGAACATGGCCGCCACCGTGCGGCGCGCGGCATCGACCGAGGCGCTGCGCGCCTGTTCGGCCTGCCGGTCGTTCCAGAACCGGTACCCGGTGAACGCACCGACCGCCACGGCCGCGATCAGCAGCACGCCCGCCGCGGCGAGCAGGATCGGAAGACGCTTTCCTCGCGATGTCATGCCACGAACTCCACCTTCGACGCGGTGACGCCGCCGTCACCGCGGTTCACGGTCACCCGGAACCGGTAGTACCGGTCCTGCGGCTGCGAATCGCCCGCATTGGTGAGGGTCTGCTTGGCCGCGACGAGCACCTGGGCCGAATCGTCGTTCTGGCTCTCGATCGCGGCCTCGATCACCTCGCCGCTGGCCTTGACCTTGGCCTCCTTGACGACCTGCGCATAGGCGTCCTTGCGCTGGGAGTACTCGGCCTTCAGATCGCCCGAGGCCACCGAGAGTACGCGGTCGATGTCCTGCGAGGCGGTGTCGTCCTTGATGTTGGTGAGGTTCAGGATGGCCTGTTTGGCGGTCTGGATGTATTCGGCCCGCTGTGAGGCCAGCGCGTCGGCGTGCGACCGGTGGTAGGCGTACGCCCCGCCGCTGCCGAACAGGCCGAGCAGTGCGAGGACCGCGACCGCGGCGGCCGCCCATTCGATCGGCCGCATCGAGCTCCGGAACCGGCGTTTTCCCGAGACGACCTCGCCCTGGGTGCCCGGCGCGTCGACCGGTTCGTCCACCGGCGCGTCGACGGGCTCTGCACCGGAGGCCGCCGGATTCCCGGCAGAATCGCGCTCCACCGTCGAATCCGCTTCGGCGGCAACGATTTTCGCGGCTCCTGCGGCGTGCTGACCGGAGGTCGAGCCCGCATCGATATCAGCGGAGCCGCCCGCGCCCCCGGCCTCCGGACCGCGCAGCTCGGCGTCCGAAACGCCTTCAGCCGCAGTAGCTTTCGCTGACGATCCAGTCGCGATCGTGGAAGTCGCACCGGCGTCGCCCACCGCCCCGGCGGACTTCCCCGCCGCCGCGGCATCCGCCTCGTGCGCGTGCACCGGAACAGCGGCCGAGGACGTCGCGGTATCGGTCGGCGGCGTCCGTGCGGCGTCCGAGTTCGCGGTGCTACCGGTGGGAACGACCGTCACCTCGGCAGCGGGCCGGCCCTGGTCGCCGACGGGACCGGCCTGGCGGCTCGCACGCCGCCGGACTCGTCCCGATGTAGGTGGTGTTGGGGGTGTGGTTTCGCTCATTTTTGCTGCTCCTCGAGCATCGCCTGCCACCCGGACGGTACCGTGCCCGAGCCGCCGGGCTTGACGTCCCCCTCCCGATAGGTGCGCCCGTCGGGTCCGGTGAAGGTTCCGGTTGTCGGGTCGTAACTCCTGTTCTCGAATGCGGCCGGATGGACCGTTCCGGGCTTCGCGGCCGGATTCGGCAGCGGCGCACCGGAATTGTCGACCGGCTGCGGCGGGCCGAACGGCGGGTTGTTTCCCTCGGGCACATAACCGCGCGGATCGTGGCACAGCTCCGGAGTCGGCGCACGCTTACCCGGCACGTCCTGACACGGCGTGTTGCGGATACCGCGCACGGCCTCCTTGGCGTTCTGCGGAACCTTGCAGTACAGATTGCCCGGCGTGTCGGGAGTGTCGGTCTGGGCGGGCGAACGACGCTGGCTCGGCGGCAGGAAGCCGGTGATGCAGCCGGGCGGGTCGTTCAGGCCGAGCATGAAGTCGACCATCGCGCCGTACTGGACGGGCCCGCGCACGGCGGTCAGCAGCGCCGAGATCATCTGCGGGTAGATCACCAGGATCTGTTCCAGACCGGCGTGATAGGTCACCGCGACCTGGCCGGTACTGACCAGATTCGACAGCAGGATCGGCAGGGTGGGCTGGAGATCCTGGAAAGTCTGGCTGACCTGCTGCGCAGCCGCCGGTGTGCGCTGGAGCAGCTGATTGAGCGACGGATCGTGCTGGCGCAGCTGATCGGTCACCGCGACCAGGTCATGGGTCCAGGTGCGGATCGAATCCGCCGAGCGGTTCTGCGTGTTCAGCAGCGGGCCGATCTTTTTCAGCAGATCCTTGGTCGGCGCGGTGTTCTTCTGCGCCTCCTGCACCAGCAGCGAGGCGGAGTCGATGAACTTCTGCAGGTCCGGTCCCGCGCCGTTGAACGCGGTGAACGCGTCGTCGATCAGCTCGCGCAGTTTGGTGTCCGCGACGCTGGACAGCAGCCGGTCGGCCTGATCGAGCATCGCGCCGACATCCTGCGGCAGCCTGGTGCGCTCCCGCGGGATCACCGCACCGTCGTAAAGGTTTCCGCCCCTGGGGTTTTCGGCGGGTACCAGGTCCACGTACTGCTCACCGATGGCCGAGACGCTCCGGACGTACGCCTCGACATCGCTGGGCACCTTGTAACCGCTCTTGATGGACAGTTGCGCGTCCACTCCCTGCGGGGTCAGCCGAACGCTCTGCACCTTGCCGATATTGGTCCCGCGATAGGCGACGTTGGCGGTCGGATACAGCCCGCCGGTCGCGGCCAGCCGCACCGTCACCCCGTACCGGCCGATCCCGAACATGGCCGGCAGCTGCACATAGCCCCCCGCCATCACCACCAGGCCGACCACGGTCAGCACCGCGAAGATGATCAGCTGGGTGCGGACGAACTTGGTGAGCTTCACCGGCCGCCTCCTTGCGACGGGCCGGGAACGGTGATCCCCGGAATGGCGGGCAGCCCCGGAATCGCGGGCAACCCGGGAATACTCGGCGTGGGTGCGGGGGTGGCCGGTCTGGACTGGGTCTGCAGCGGCCCGCGCACCGGATCGCCCTTACCCTGCGCGGTCTGCGGGGCGATGGCGCCCAACGCGCCCTCGACGCCGCCGAACCGGCCGCCCAGCGGAGTTCCGGTGAGGAAGTTCGAATCCAGTCGCGCGCCGGTGATATCCACCGTCATCAGCAGATTCAGATAGTCGCCCTTGAGCGCCTTGTCCAGATTCTTCATCGGGAACGGGAAGGTCAGCAGGATCTGCAGCGAATCGGCCAGTTTCCCGCCGGTGTCGGACAAGGACTTCAGCGCCGGACCGAGATTCGCCAGGTCCGTCTTCAGGCTGTCTCCGCCCTGCTGAATGATCTGCTGCACGACGTCGCTCAGATTACCCAGCGCCACAAGGGTTTTGGTGATGTTCTGCCGACGATCCGCCAGTACTGTCAACGCGGGGTGGATCTTGGTGATCGCGGTGGTGACCTGATCCTTCTGCCGGGCCAGCACACCCGACAGGCGGTCCAGGCCGCCCATCGCGGCGATGATGTCCTGGGTCTGCTGATCCAATGTGCCGGTCAGTTGTTGCAACTGCGGCAACAGGTCCCGGATCGAGTCGGTCCGCCCGTGGAACGTCGCGTCCAATTCGTGGGTGATGGTCTCGAGCTGCGAGATACCGCCGCCGTTGAGCACCACCGACAGCGAGGACAGCGTCTGTTCGGTGGTCGGGTAGTCACCGGCGCGATCGAGCGGAATCACGTCGCCGTTCTTCAACTGGCCCTGCGGATTCGACGGCGGCGCGGCGAGTTCGACGTGATTACTGCCCAGCAGGCTGGTCTGCCCGATGCGCGCGATCGCGTTGGCGGGCAGGTGAACACCCCGATCCAGGCTGACCGTGACCAGCGCGTGCCAGTCCTGCACCTCGATATTCTTCACCGTGCCGACCGTGACGTCGTCCACCATGACCGGCGAATTGCGGGTCAGCGTGGTCACATTCGGCATCTGGATGCGCACCTGCCACGAGCCGTCGCCCGTTCCGGCCGCTCCCGGCATCGGCAGGGTGTTCAGCCCGTCCCACTGACAGCCGGTGACGCCCAGCGCCAGCACCAGGCCGATCGCCGCGCCCGCGAGCCGCCTGCGCGTCCTACCCGAACCGTTCCAGCTCATCGGTGCCCACCTCCCGGAAGCAGAAGTCCGGCAATGCCGTTCGGGACCACGACCGCAGGCGTGGCCGCCGGGGCCGCGGCGGGCGCGCCGGCATCGGGGTTGGTGTTCACCCGCTTGGCCAGATCCGGCGTGCTGTAGGTCAGCTGACTCGGGAACGCACCCTGTCCGGACGCCGGATTCAACAGCAGCGGTGGGTAATTCATCATCAGCGACTGGATGACCGGCGCGATGTACTGCTTGCACAACGCGGCGGTCCTGTCCGAATCGTCGGTCTGCAGACCCTCGATCGCGCCGCAGAGGAAGGCGAACGGGTTGGCGAAGTTGGTGCCGACGACCGCGCCGGTCAGCGTGCCCTGGGCCGGCTTGTAGATCTGATAGAAGTTCGCCAGCGCGGTCGGGCCCGAATGCAGCACGCGCTCGATATCGGATTTCTTGTCCACCAGCAGCTGGGTGACATCGGCGAGGCGCTGCACGCTGTCGGTCAGCGCCGGGCCGCGCTCGTTGAGGAAACGCTGCACATCCGCGACCGCGACGTCCAGATTGTCCAGTCCCGCACCGAGGTCGCCCGAGACGTTGTTCAGCACCGAGGACACCGAGGCCAGCCGACCGCCGAACTGGACGATCTGATCGTCGCTCTTGGACAGCACGTCCACGAAGTGCTGCAGATTCCTGATCGTCCCGAACAGATCGGTCCGCCCGTCCGACAGCGTGCCCAGCGTGCTGGACAGCTCCTTCAACGTATCCCGGAACGCCTGCGCGTTGCCGTTGGCGAGGTTGTCCGAGGCGGTGTTCACGAACCGTCCGAACGAACCCTGTTTGTCCTGGCCGATCGGTCCCAGCGCCTTGGACAACTTGGTCAGCTCGGCCTTGATGTCGTCCCACTCCACCGGAACGGCGGTGCGCTCGATCGGAATGGTCGCGTTGTCGTGCATCTTCGGCCCGCCCGTGTAGGCCGGGGCCAGCTGGATGAAGCGCGCCGAGACCAGCGAGGGCGCGATGATGACCGCCTTCGCGTCCGCGGGGATGTCCACGCCGCGGTCGACGGTCATCGTCACCTTCACGTTGTCCCGGCCCGGCTCGATCGAGTTGATCTTGCCGACCTTGACCCCGAGGATCTCCACCCCGTCACCGTTGTAGATGCCGGTCGTGGACGGGAAGTACGCGGTGATGTGGGTCTTGCCGATATTCGTCACCGCGCCGTAGACGATCCATCCGGCCAGGGCGACGACCAGCGCGGCGGCGACGGCCCGCACCCAGCGGGGCACCGTGCGCAACTTCGGTAATGCTTTCATCGCGGAGGCTCCTGGATGGAGGGACCGATACTGGGCAGCGGGTTCAGATAGCTCCGGAACGAGTCCGGCACGTGCTGCGGCCAGACCAGCGCGTCGACCAGCGGTTGCAGCACCTTGCTCGACGCGTTCGACACGTACGCCTGGAAGTACGGACCGCTGCCGACCTGTTCACCGAGCGCACCGGCGTAGGGGCCGAGCGCGTCCAGGGCTTTGCCCAGCTGGTCCTTGTTCTTCTGCAGCAGGGCCAGCAGCGAATTCAGGTTGTCCAGATCGGGTTTGAGCGAGGCCTCGTTGTCCCGCACGAACCCGGTGAGCTGCTGGGCCAGGCCGTTGACGTACTGGATGAGCTGGCTCAGCGCGGTGCGCCGGGCGTTCAGTTCGCCGAGCAGATCGTTGCCGTTCAGCAGCAGCGCGTTGATCTGGTCCGCGCGATCCGAGAGCACCTTGGTGACGTCCTGCGCGTGCGAGAGCAGTTGGGTCAGGGCCTGGTCGCGGGTGTTCAGGCTGCGCGAGAGCGCGGTGACGCCGTCCAGGGCCGAACGCAGCGGCCCGGGAGTCTTGTCGAACGCGGCCGAGAGCGTGTCCAGGGTCTTGTTCACCTGATCGGTGTCCAGGTCGTGCACGGTCGAGGCCAGATCGCCGAGGGCGTCGTTGAGCGAGTACGGCGAGGTCGTTCGGGACAGCGGGATGGTGTCGTCGCGACGCAGCGCACCGTCGCCGGTGGGGGTCACCTCGAGCGATTTGCGGCCCAGCACGGTGTTGGTCTTGATCGCGGCGGATGTCTTGCGCCCCAACACGATCGACTCGTCCAGGCTGAACCGGACCTTCACCTTCGCACCGGCCAGGGTGACGTCCTCGACCTGTCCCGAGCGCACCCCGGCCACCTGCACCGGATCACCCGGCAGCAGGCCACCGGCATCGGCGAAGAAGGCACTGAACTCCGCACCGCTGCGGATGAAGGGCAGCCGCTGGAACTGTAAGGCGGACAACGAGATCGCGACCGCGAGGACCACGCCGACGACGCCGATCTCGATCAGGGGGGAGCGTTGTTCCTTCATTGCGCCGAGCACCTTCCGGTCGTCTGCAAACCGGGCAGGTTGATATGCATGGGCTTGCCGTCGGGTCCGTCGATGAGGAAGTTCGTCCCACAGACGTACATGTTCAGGAACGAACCGTAGGAACCGAGCCGCACGAGTTTCTTGTAGGTCTCCGGCAGCCGGTCCAGCACCCATTGCACGTCGTCGGTGCGGGAGTCGAGGTTGCTCGACAACCGGCCCAGCTGGTCGAAGTCGTTCTTCAGATCGGGCCGGGCCTGGCGCAGCAGACCGGTCAGGTCACCGGTCGCCCCGGCCAGACGCGGCAGCGAATCGCCGATCTGGTCGCGGTCCGCGGCCAGCCCGCTGACCACGCGCTGCAGTTCGACCAGCGTGGCGTCGAAATCCTTGTTCTTCGCGTCGATGGTGGACAGCACGGTGTTCAGGTTGTTGATCACGCTGCCGATCAGCGCGTCCCGATCGGCCAGCGTCTTGGCGAACGAGCCGGAGCTGTTCAGCAGGGCCACCAGCGTGCCGCCCTGACCCTGGAACACCTGGAGCAGCGCGTTGGTCAGATCGTTGACCTGCGTCGGATTCAGGCCGCGCAGCAGCGGTTTGATCCCGCCGAGCAGCATGTCCAGGTCGAGGGCCGGCTTGGTGCGGTCGGTGCCGATCGTGCCGCCCTCGGACATCCCCTTCGCGTTGCCGGGCCCGTCCATGAGTTCCAGATACCGGTCGCCGACGAGGTTCTCGTAGCGGATCGCGGCCTGGGTGCTCTCGTAGAGGTGGTACTGATGATCGACCTGGAAATCGACGTGCGCGAGATGGTCCTTGCCCACGTAGACCCGCTTGACCGACCCGACCGGCACGCCCGCGATGCGCACCTTGGCTCCGGGCAGCATGCCCGAGGAACTGGTGAACACCGCGTGGTATCCGGTCTCGCTGGCGAACCGCATCTGGCTGAAGACGACCGCGAGCAGCGCCAGGACCAGCACCATCACCAGTGTGAAGATCGAGAGTTTGACCGTGACGGCCCGTGGTTTGACGCTCACGGCTTGCGCACCCCCGGCATTCCGGCGAACAGCAACTGGAAGACGCTGGTGTTCGGGTCGTTGAGATGTGAACTCAGCGACGGCGTCCACACTTCGCCCTGGGAGGTGTCGGTGACCAGATAGTTGGAATGGCTGCCGGGTTTGCGATCGAGAATGTTGTCGCAGCGCGGCCCGCCGGTGGCGTTCACCTTCGGGAGATCCTTCGGATACTGGTACGGGGTGCCGCCGGGCATGAAGCTGGCGTTGAGCGTCACGTAGGGGCCCAGGCCGCCGAAGACCTGATTGGCCACCGGCACCGCGTTCGCGATACCGACCACCATGCAGTACAGCCCGGGGCTGTACTCGTTCAGCAGCGCGGTCGTGGGCCGCAGCAGATCCAGCGCGGTCACCAGCGGCTTCTGGTTCTGCTTCAGGATCGGGTCGGTGGTGTTCACCAGGCCGATGAGGTTCAGCAGCACCGCGTCCAGATCGCTCTTGCGATCGACGAGCGTTCTACTCGTCACCGCGGCGTTGTCGGTGGTGTGCAGCAGATCCGGCGCGACGTCGGCGTACAGATTCGTCACCGGAACGCTGGTGCGCAGATCGCGCTGCAGGTCCGGCATGCTCGGGTTGATGTCCTTCAGGTACTGGTCACTGTTCGCCAGCAGCTGCCCGAGCTCGTCGCCGCGGCCCTGCAGGGCGGTGCCCAGCGCGGTCAGCGTGGCGTTCAGCTTCTCCGGGGCGACCTTGCTCAGCACATCGGTCAGATGCTGGAACAGCGTGTTGAATTCGACGGTAACCTGCGTCGCGCTCAGCGTCGCGCCCGGCCGCAGATGATCCGACGAAGGATTCTGCGGCACAGTGAAATTCACGTACTTAGCGCCGAATACCGTGGTGGAGCGGATATCCACGCCCGCATTGGCCGGAACCAGTTTCAGCTGATCGGGATCGATCGCCAGCCTCAGCCGCGCGCTGTTGCCGGTGTACGAGATCGCCTTGACCGTGCCGATGTCGACCCCGCGCATCTTGACCTTGGCGTCCTTGTCCATGACCAGGCCCGCCCGCGGCGAATCGACATAGATCGCCTCGGTGCTCTGGAATCCGCCCGCGAACATGGTCAGCGCGAGCGCGACGATCGCCACCAGGCTCAGCACCAGGCCCAGGCCCGCCAGCTTGACGCCCCATCCCGCGCCGAAGACCCTTCCGGCACCGTCCTTTTCGACAAGTGTATTTCTCGCCATACCGCCTACCCGGAGAGATGGAAATTGCCGGAGGTGCCGTAGATGGCCAGCGAGACCAGCAGGGTCACCGTCACCACCGCCACCAGCGAGGTGCGCACCGCGTTACCGACCGCGATGCCGACGCCGACCGGTCCGCCGGTCGCGTGGTAGCCGTAATAGGTGTGAATCATCATGACCGCCAACGCCATGACGATCGCCTGCACGAACGACCACAGAATGTCGCTGGGAATCAGGAAGGTCGAGAAGTAGTGGTCGTACACACCGGCCGACTGCCCGTAGATCACCACGGTCGCAAAGCGACTCGCGATGAACGAGGCGATCACCGCCAGCGCGTACAGCGGGACGATCGCGATCATCCCGGCCAGCACGCGCGTGCCGACCAGGAACGGCACCGGCCGGATCGCCATCGACTCGAGTGCGTCGATCTCCTCCGCGACGCGCATCGCGCCCAGCTGCGCGGTCGCGCCCGCGCCGATGGTCGCGGCCAGGCCGATCCCCGAGATCACCGGCGCGGCGATGCGAACGTTGAGGAATGCGGCGAAGAATCCGGTCAGCGCCTCGACGCCGATATTGCCCAGTGAGCTGTATCCCTGCACCGCGATGGTGCCGCCGGCGAACAGCGTCAGGAAGCCCACGATGACGACCGTGCCGCCGATGACGGCCAATGCGCCCGTGCCCATGCTGATTTCGGCGATCAGCCGGATCGTTTCGGTGCGATAGCTCACCAGCGCCTTGGGCACGGCGCGCAGTGATTCGGCGTAGAAGAGCGCATGCCTGCCGACACTGTCGAGTGAGTCTGACAGGCGGCGCACTCGTCGAACAGTACGCGGGAAGCGAGCGTGGATTACGAAGGCCATGTGGTCACCGCACCGTGAACTTGATACCGACCGCGGTGACCACCACGTTCAAAACGAACAGGACCATGAAGGAGAACACCACCGTCTGATTCACCGCATCGCCGACGCTCTTGGGTCCGCCGCGTACGTTCAGTCCCAGATAGCAGGCCATCAGCCCGGCCGCGAGGCCGAACAACGTCGCCTTGACCTCCGCGATGACCAGTTCGGGCAGGTGCGTCAGCAAGGTGATCCCGTTGACGAACGCGCCCGGATTCACCCCCTGCAGGAAAACCGAGAACAGGAAGCCGCCGCCGATGCCGATCAGGCAGACCAGGCCGTTCAGCAGCGCCGCGACGAACATCGAGGCCAGCACGCGCGGGACGACGAGCCGGTGGATGGGGTCGATGCCCAGCACCTTCATCGCGTCGATCTCCTCGCGGATGGTGCGCGCGCCCAGGTCCGCGCAGATCGCGGTGGCGCCCGCGCCCGCGACGATCAGCACCGTCACGATCGGGCCGACCTGGGTGACGGTGCCGAAGGCCGCGCCCGCGCCGGACAGGTCGGCCGCGCCGATCTCGCGCAGCAGGATGTTGAGCGTGAAACTCACCAGCACGGTGAACGGGATGGCGACCAGCAGGGTCGGCAGGATCGAGACCCGGGCGATGAACCACGCCTGGTCCACGAATTCACGACGCTGAAAGGGCGGCCGCACGGTCGCCTTGGCCACCGCGGCGGTGAGTTCGAAGAACCCGCCGACCGCCCGCAACGGCACGGCAAGAACCTCGTTCATTCCCGATTCCTCCTTGCCATGCCTTGCACGTCGAGCTCGTGACGGCGGTAACAACCGGCCCGTCGGTCTGAAGATTAGAACACGTTCACTCTGTTGCCGAACCCAGTTTGGCGATATCGAACTGCTCTTTCCTGCCGAACTGTGATCGGAAGATAGAACTTGTTCATACGGCATGAGGAAAAACTGTGTGAGTCACCCCACACCGTCGATCCCCATGTCTACCAAGTGGCGGACCGGCGATCAACAATGCGGCCGGTAGTTGTCGGCTACTAGCCCAGTTCGTGCAACGATGACGCCGAAAACGTACGCCCCGCCGGGCGTTCGGCAAAATATCCGCCGAGCGTGTCGGCGAGATCCTCCGGACGCCATTCCGCGCCGGCGGCATCGAAACGCCGTTCGACTTCCGGCGCAGCCATCAGTGCGACCATCGGGCCGTAGACGACGAATACCTGCCCGTTCACCTTGTCCGCGGCGGGCGAGGCGAGATAGGCGACCAATCGTCCGACATGATCGGGCGAGAGCGGATCGATGCCCTCTTCGGGCGCGTCGGAGAAGACCTTCTCGGTCATCGATGTGCGCGCACGGGGGCAGATTGCGTTGGCGCGCACGCCATATCGCTCCAGCCCGCGCGCCGCGGACAAGGTCAGCGCCGTGATTCCGGCCTTGGCGGCGCCGTAGTTCGGCTGCCCGGCCGGACCGAGCAGACCGGCCTCGGACGAGGTGTTGATCAAACGGCCGTAGATCGGCGCACCGGCCGCCTTCGATTTGCCGCGCCAGTATGCGGCGGCATTGCGGGACAACAAGAAATGTCCGCGCAGATGAACGGCGAGGACCGAATCCCAATCCTCGTCGGTGAGATTGAAAAGCATTCCGTCACGGACTATTCCGGCATTGTTCACCACGATGTCGACGCCGCCGAACGTCTCGTCCGCCGTGTTGATCAGAGCATCCGCGGTAGCGCGTTCGGCAATACTGCCGGCGACGAATTCAGCCTTGACTCCCAATGCGCGAATATCGGCGAGCGTGGCCGACACCGCGTCGTTCTCGACAAGATCGTTGATGACGATCGAGGCGCCGGCAGCGGCCAAGGCGAGCGCATCCGCCCGCCCCAGCCCGGCACCGGCGCCCGTCACAATGGCCACCCGACCGGACAAGCTGATTTCGGATTCGCGCCCGTCAGCCCCTCGCTGGCGCTCGGGGCTGCCGCCCGCGACGCGCGCTGTATTTTCGGTTCCCTCGCTCCGCTCGCTCACACGGCGACTCTAGAACGTGTTCCAGTTAACGGCAAGCATCGGTTCAGACGAGCTTCAACGCCGCCTTCGGGCACTGGGCGACCGCGGTCTTCACGTCGTCGAGCTGGTCCTCCGGCACATCACCCGAGGTGACGTGCAGGTTGTCCTCGTCGTCGAGTTCGAACACGTCGGGGGCGTATCCGACACAGATGCCGTTGGCCTCGCACTGGTCGAAATCCACACTGACCTTCATTTTGACAACTCCTTCGCCACTGATAGCCCGAGCCTACAAGCCCGCCTCGGCCAAGGAGGCGGAAGCGGCCCGTTCGGGGTCCATACTGGAACATGTTTCAGTGGTTGTGCAATGATCGGGACAACCGGCGCAGCCCATATCGGCTGGCTATGGAACGAGCCGGCCACCAGCAGAACGGACGAGGTGATTGCCATGCGGATTGCGTATACCCCGCAACAGGAACAGCTACGCGCGGAACTGCGCGACTATTTCGCCACGCTGATCACCCCAGAGCGCCGGGAGGCGCTCTCCTCGCAGACCGGCGAATACGGGCAGGGCAACGTCTATCGCGAGGTGGTCCAGCAGATGGGCCACGACGGCTGGCTCACGCTGAGCTGGCCGAAGGAGTACGGCGGCCAGGACCGCTCCACGATGGATCAGCTGATCTTCACCGACGAGGCCGCCATCGCCGGCGCACCGGTGCCGTTCCTGACCATCAACTCGGTCGCGCCGACGATCATGCACTACGGCACCGAGGAGCAGAAGAAGTTCTTCCTGCCCAAGATCGCCGCCGGTGAGCTGCACTTCTCCATCGGCTACTCCGAACCGGGCGCGGGCACCGACCTGGCCTCGCTGCGCACCAGCGCGGTCCGCGACGGCGACGACTGGATCGTCAACGGGCAGAAGATGTGGACCAGCCTCATCCAGTACGCCGACTACGTCTGGCTGGCCGCGCGCACCGATCCGAATGCCAAGAAGCACAAGGGCATCAGCATGTTCATCATGCCGACCACCGCGGAGGGCTTCTCCTGGACGCCGGTGCACACCATGGCCGGTCCGGACACCAGCGCCACCTACTACCAGGACGTGCGCATCCCGCACACGAACATGGTGGGCCCGGAGAACGGCGGCTGGCCCCTGGTGACCAACCAGCTCAACCACGAACGCGTCGCGCTGACCTCGGCCGCCTCCCTGCAGCTGGCGCTGGCCCAGACGGTGGAGTGGGCCAAGAACAACAAGGACTCCAACGGCGGTCGCGTGATCGACAGCGAATGGGTGCGGCTGAATCTGGCGCGGGTGCACGCGAAGGTCGAGTACCTCAAATTGCTGAACTGGGAAATCGCGTCCGGTGCGGACGCGGGCGGCGACTCCGCCCCCAAGCCGTGGAACGCCTCCACCTGCAAGGTGCTCGGCACCGAACTGGCCACCGAGGCGTACCGCACGTTGATGGAAGTGCTGGGCCCGCAGGCCTATCTGCGTCAGGGTTCGGCCGGTGCGCAACTGCTCGGCCGGCTCGAGCGCATGCACCGAGCCTGCCTGATTCTCACCTTCGGCGGCGGCACCAACGAGGTGCAGCGCGACATCATCGCCATGACCGCCCTGAAGCAGCCCGCCGCTGCGCGCTGATTGGAAAGCTGAGTAACACAATGGATTTCACTCTCACCGAAGCGCAGCAGGATCTGGCGCGACTCACCGCCGAGGTGACCGGCAAGCTGGTCACCGCCGATCGGCTGCGCGAACTGGATTCCGACTCGGACACCGCGCGCTTCGACGAACCGCTGTGGAAATCGCTGGCCGAGACCGGCGTGCTGGCCGCGGCGCTGCCGGAGGCCGTGGGCGGGGGCGGTTTCGGCGTCCTGGAGCAGACCGCGGTGCTGCGCGAACTCGGACGTTCGGTGGCGCCGGTGCCCTACCTGTGGTCGATCGTGCTGGGCGCGGGGGCGCTGGCCGAGTTCGGCTCCGAATCTCAGCGCGCGCAAGCGGCCGAAGCCGCCTCGGGCACAAAGGTTCTCACCGTCGCGCTGAGCGAGGAGCGCAACTGGGAGCCGTCGAAACCGGTCACCACCGCCGCGCGGGAAGGCGCCGGCTGGCGGATCACCGGATTGAAGATCACCGTGCCGTTCGCGCGGCAGGCGTCGCGAATCCTGGTGCCCGCCAGCGTGTCCGGGCAGGCGGCGGTCTTCCTGGTCGATCCGGCCGAGGCCGGGGTGCGGATCACCGATCAGATCGTCACCGATCGCACGCCCGAGGTGGAGATCGAATTCTCCGGCGCCCCTGCCGAATTGGTCGGCACCGTCGAGCAGGGCGCGGAAATCCTGGACTGGCTGCTGCACCGGGCCTGGCTGGGCCTGTCCGCACACCAGCTCGGCGTGGTGGAGAAGGGCCTGGAGCTGGTCGCCGGCTACGCGCGCGAACGCGAGCAGTTCAACCGCAAGATCGGCAGCTTCCAGGCCGTGGCACAGCGTCTGGCGGACGGCTACATCGACGTGCAGGGCGTCCGCCTGGCCGTGCAGCAGGCCGCCTGGCGCCTGTCCGAGAACCTGCCCGCCACCGCGGAGATTCACACCGCCAAGTTCTGGGCCGCCGAGGCCGGTCACCGCGTCGCACACACCGTGGTGCACGTCCACGGTGGCGTCGGCATCGACCGCGACCACATCGTCAACCAGTTCTTCACCGCCGCCAAACACAACGAATTCGCCCTGGGCGGCGCCACCGACCACCTTCGCGCCCTGGGCGCCGAACTGGCCGAATCCCCGGCCTGACCGAATCTCCCGGTGAAGCGTTCGCCTCGTCACGACTACGGACGAGGCGAACGCTTTCGTACGTAATTGCGCGCCGACTGTACAATTCAAAGCATGACGGCACCCTTCGCGAACGACCCTTGGGAACTACCGGTGACCGAGGCGCGTGATCGACTCGCCGAGGTCATAGCCGCGGCGGAGGCAGGCACCGTTGTCCACCTGACGCGGCATGGTCGCCGCGTTGCGGCAGTTGTGCCCGAGCCGATGGCCGAGACCGCAGACAACGAGGTACGGGCTCTGTCAGCACGTTTCGCGGCCAAGCACCGCACACTGCTCGATCGGCTGGCCGAATGAGCGAAGATTCGGTCTATTATCTGACAGTTGCCGACCTTCGGGTCATCGCGGACGATGCAGTCGGCGCCTTCGCCCTCAGAGATCCGGGCCTTCTGGCGTCCGCGGCTGCCCGGCCGCAGACGACGGTATTCGGCACGGACGCATACCCCACGATTTGGGAGAAGGCCGCGGCGTTGTTGCACTCGATCGCAAGCAACCACCCACTGGTCGACGGCAACAAGCGGCTTTCTCTTACTTCCGCCGTGATCTTCCTGGCCCGCAACGGTATCGACGTCGACGCTCTCGACGATGATCTGGCCTATGACATGATGATCGACGTCGCATCGGGCGCGCTGACAGAAGTCGCCGATATTGCCGAACGACTTATTTCGGCCCTGGGCGTAGCAACCGACGCGATCACGAACTCGCAGCGCCGTCCAGAGTCCTCACACCTTCAGGGGTGAGCGAAACCAGCCGACGCCGCTGAACTTCCGCGATGGCGTTGCGCTGAACTATTTTTCGGATGCGGCCAAGCTGTCGAGGGTTCGGATCACGTCGGAGGGGAGGTGGATCGAACCCGCGGCGAGGTTCTCGTCGAGGTGGGCGGGGTTGGAGGTGCCGGGGATCAGGAGGGTGTGGTCGTAGTGGACCAGTTGCCAGGCCAGGCCGATCTGAGCGGGGGTCGCGTCCAGGGCAGCCGCGGCGGATAGGACGGCCGGGTGCTCGGTGACCTTCGGGAAGCCGGGGAACGCCGAGCCGAGCGGGAAGTACGGGACCCAGGCGATGTCGTTGGCGCGGCACAGGTCCAGGACGGGTTCGTGGGAACGGTTCAGGAGGCTGTGCAGGTTCTGGACGCAGACGATTCCGGCGGGCAGGGCCTGACGTAGCTGCTCGGCGGAGACGTGGCTCAGGCCGATTCCGGCGATCTTGCCCTCGTCGCGCAGGGTTGTCAGCTCGGCGAGCTGATCGTCCAGATCCACGACCTGATCGCCCTCGGCGACGATGCCGGGCGGTACGTCCGCGCGGCGCATATTGACCACGCCGAGCGAATCCGCGCCCAGCGCAACCAGATTGGCCTCTACCTGGGCGCGCAACTGTTCCGGCCGCTGCGCCGCCAGCAAACGGACGTCCGCGTCGTAGACCGCGCCGACCTTGGTCGCCAGCACCAGATCGGCCGGATAGGGCGACAATGCCGCGCGGATCAGCTCGTTGACCGCGCCGGCCCCGTAGAACTGCGCGGTATCGATGTGGTTCACACCCCGCTCGACGGCCCGGCGGAGAATGTCGATACCAGCCTGCCGGTCGCAGGAGCGGCCGTCGTGATCGGTCAATTGCATTGCGCCGTAACCGATCCGGGCGACCTTCCGCGAACCGAGCGATGCGGTGCCGCCGGGAGCGGTGAATTCCTGTTGGACTGCCATCTGCGTGATCCTGTTCCGAGTGGGATAGTGGAGTCGACGACTATGCGGAGGATCCTCCGTATAGTTCGAGCGTAGCAGAAACGGAGGGTCCTCCGATTGGTGAACAGAACCCGGGCACCGCGCGCCGACGCGCATCGAAACCGAGAGCGCCTGCTCGAGGCGGCCAAAACCGCCTTCGCCGAGGGTGACAAGGTGTCCCTGGAATCGATCGCACGCGCGGCCGGAGTGGGCATCGGCACGCTCTACCGGCATTTCCCCACCCGCGAGGATTTGATCGAGGCAGTCTACCGGGCCGAACGCCGACGCCTGTGCGATGCCGTCGACGACCTGGTCACCGGCCCCGACGCCGCGGCGGCGCTGCGCATCTGGATGGACCGCTTCGGCGACTACATCTGCGCCAAACGCGAGATGGCCGACGCCCTGCGCGCGATCATCGCCTCCGGCGCGATCACCGCGGAGGAGGCGCGCGCCGAATTGTCCACAGCCGTACAGAAACTCATCGATGCGGGTGCGGCCCAGGGCACACTGCGCCCGGACGTGCCCGCACAGGACGTGGTCGCGAGCCTGCTGGGCATCTTCCTGGCCTGCGGCGCACCCGAACAACGCGAGCAGGCGGGACGCATGATGGATCTACTCATGGACGGCCTGCGAATCATCCGATGAGTTTGGCCCGCTCGCATCGTCGGCATAGGTGACAACGACGGGACTGTGTGCCGAGAGGACCGATATGGCCAGCAAAATGATCTTCGTGAATCTCCCGGTCGACGATCTGGAACGGTCCAAGAGCTTCTACGCGGCCCTCGGCTGGACGGTGAATCAGGAGTTCACCGACGACAACGCCGCCTGCGTGGTGATCGACGACAACATCTGCCTGATGTTGCTGATCAAACCGTTCTTCGAAACCTTCACCCACCGGCCCCTGGCCGAGACCACCGCCTCGGTCGGATCCATCTACGCGCTGGCCCTGGCCAGTGCGCAGGAGGTCGACGACCTCACCGGCGCGGCCCTGCGCGCCGGTGGGGCCGAGGAGATCAACGAGGACAAGCGCGCACAGGAACGGGAGGTCGGAATGTACGGGCGGACCTTCGCCGATCCGGACGGCCATCAGTGGGAACCGTTCTGTATGGCCCTCCCGAGCGCTTGATCCCGCCTATACCCGCAACTCCGGCGGCAGCCCGAACAACGGGAACATCCGGTCGGTGTCGAGGAAGAAGTTCAGCCCGCCGATACCGTCACCGTCGAGCTCCAGGACGACCACCGCCCACGGCTCGAGCACGCCCGGCCGCTCCCCCGGCTTGTACTGACCGAAGGCGGGCAGGCCGTTGGCCCCCTCGAGCGGAACCAGCCGGGAACCCCGGCAGGCCGAGGGCCCTGGACTGAGCATGAAGTCCGCGACGTGGCCGGGCCCCGAGACCCACAGCTCGATCGGCGGCATCGATAGCGCCACATCCTTTTTCAGCAGGGTGGTCAGCGCGTCCATATCGTATGCCTCGAACGCCTCGACGAAGCCGTCGACGAGCCGGCGCTGCTTCTCGTCGGACTCGTCGTAACCGTCGCCGCTGTCCGGCTGCACCTTGGACATGGTCGCCCGCGCCCGCTGCAACGCGCTGTTGACCGAAGCCGGTGACATGGTGAGCATGTCGGCGGTCTCGTTGGCGGAGAAGCGCAGCACCTCGCGCATGATCAGAATCGCGCGCTGAGTTGCCGGAAGATGTTGCACCGCGGCCACGAACGCCAGCCGGAGCGAATCCTTCGCGGTGGCGTGCTCGGCCGGATCGGCCCCGAAGGCCAGGCCGTTGGGGATGGGCTCGATCCAGACGTAGTCCGGCTGCGGGGCCGGGATCGGACTGCTGGGGCTGGACGGCCCGTTCAGATCCATCGGCCGGGCGCGACGCTGCGGGCCGTCGAGCATGTCCAGGCAGACGTTGGTGGTGATCTTGTACAACCAGGACCGGACGCTGGCCCGGCCCTCGAACGAGTCGTAGGACTTCCACGCCCGGGTGAAGGCCTCCTGAACGGCGTCCTCGGCCTCGAACGAGGACCCCAACATCCGGTAGGCGTAAGCACACAGCTCCCGCCGATACCCCTCGAACTGCTGCAGCACCTCGTCGACGGCGCCGGTGGAACGCGTCTGGTTCATTCCGGACCCCGCTAGCGCTCGGCTGTGAATCTGATTCGATGGCTCATGTCACACACTCTGGCACAGGCCACCGACAAGTAAGTGCCCCCGAATCCGGGGGTAGACAAATTCAAACGTGATTCACATCACTTGACCAACGCGGAAACTCCCAGGTCGAACGGTGCCGCGATCCGGTGCGCCCGGCGGCGTGCGAATCCGAGAGTCACCGCGTATCCGGGTGTTCAGGAGTCCGACCGCGACGTGCCGTGCGCGGCGAAGGACTGCCGATCGCCCGACCACCCCGCGGCGACGATCTTCTCCAGTTCGGCACGATCCTCGGCATCGAACTCGATCGCCGCGGCCGCGGCGTTCTCCACGATGCGCTGCGCCCGGCGACTGCCCGGAATCGGCGTCACGTCCGGCCCCTGCGCCAGCAGCCAGGCCAGGGCCAGCTGTCCAGCCGTGATTCCGAGCCGGTCCGCGAGTGCGCGCAACGCCGCCACCTGCGTCAGATTGTTCGCCAGATTCTCACCGGAGAACCGCGGATCATTTCGGCGGAAGTCGCTGGCGGCCACGGTCTCGGAAGTCAGTGTGGCGGTGAGCAATCCGCGCCCGAGCGGACTGTAGGGCACCAGTCCGACGCCCAGTTCGCGCGCCGCGGGCACCACGTCGCGCTCCGGTTCGCGCCACAGCAGCGACCATTCGAACTGCACCGCCGCGATCGGATGCACCGCCGCGGCCTGGGCGAGCTGCTCCGGATTCACCTCGGACACACCGAGGTGGCGAACCTTGCCCGCGTGCACGAGTTCGGCCATGGCGCCGATGGTTTCGGCGATCGGCACCTCGGGGTCGACGCGATGCAGGTAGTACAGATCGATCGCCTCACGCCCGAGCCGAGCCAGCGAGGCGTCGCAATACCCGTGCACCCGTTCGGGTTTCGCGTCCAGGTACACGCCGTTCTCGCCGCGCACGATGCCGAATTTCGTCGCCACCCGCACATCCGGGCCCGCATCGCGCAGCGCTCGCGCCAGCAGCCGCTCGTTGTGCCCGCTGCCGTAACTCTGCGCGGTATCGAAAAGCGTTGTACCGGAATCGATCGCCGTGTGAATCGCGGCGATCGACTCGTCGTCGTCCACCGCGCCGTACCCCTGGGAGAATCCCATACAACCCAGACCGATCGCGGAAACCACTGGTCCGGAACTACCGAGAGTGCGTTGTCGCATGCCCTCATCGTCGCCGGGTGACCCGATCCGCGCCAATAGACTTTCCGATTCCATCCATCGGTCTGCCTATGGGCCCGAGGACCGATGGCGCCCCGGCCTGTCACACCACCGAACCGTTCGCGCCGAATTCGGTGATCTCACCGGCCCCAGCGTCGCGACGGGCAGAGCCACACCTCAGCGGATATCCCGGACACGCAACGTATCCGGCCGGAGACGCCGCCCCACATACGGGGCGTCTCCGGCCGGAGAGGCTTCACTTCTCGTGGTGCCCTACTTCGTCGCGGGAGCGTGTGCTTCCTCGTCGGCGGGACGCGACTCCGCGTGCGCGTGCGCCCACTTGTAGTCGGGCTTCCCCGCGGGCGAGCGCTTGATCTCGTCCACGAACCACAGGCTGCGCGGCAGCTTGTAGGACGAGATCTCCTGCGACAGAACAGGACGCAACTCCTCCAGCGTCGGCCGGACCGCGCCGCGACACTGCACCACCGCGGCCACCCGATGCCCCCAGCGCTCGTCCGGCACGCCGATCACCAGCGCGTCGAAGACCTCCGGATGGCATTTGAGCGCACCCTCGACCTCTTCGGGGTAGATCTTCTCGCCGCCACTGTTGATGCTGACCGAACCGCGGCCGAGCATGGTGACGGTGCCGTCCTCCTCGACGCGGGCGAAGTCACCGGGGATGGAATAGCGAATCCCGTTGAACTCCTTGAACGTCGCCGCGGTCTTGACCGGGTCGTTGTAGTAGCCCAGCGGGATGTGCCCCTTGCGCGCGAGGATGCCGACCTGACCGGATCCGGGCGTCACCGGATTGCCGTCCTCGTCGAGAACCTCTGTGGCCGCATCGATCTTGACTCGCGGGCCGCCGGTGTGGGTGGCGCCCTTGGCCGCGATGGACAGTCCGCCGAAGCCGGTCTCCGAGGAACCGATCGAGTCGGTGATGACGGTATTGGGCAGGTGCTCCATGAACTTGTCCTTCAGCGCCGGGGAGAACAGCGCCGCACTGCTGGCCATCGCCCACAGATTCGAATGCTGGTAGGGCTCACCGGTTTCCGGGTTCCCCGCCTCGAGCGCGTCGAGCATCGGGCGCGCCATGGCGTCGCCGGTGATGAAGATGAGGTTCACATTGTGCCGGTCGATGGCCTGCCATACGCCGTGGCCGGTGAACTCCGGCAGCATGATGGCCTTACCGCCGTCGAACAGGCTGTGGAAGGTCGCCGCCTGCGAACCGCCGTGAATCATCGGCGGAATCGGATAACGGACCATCTGCGCGCCGTTCGCGCCGTTCCTGGCCTGCTGCCACTCGTCGTCGATGTAATCGCCGGTGACGAAGTTGATGCCGCCGCCGAGCACCCGCCACCAGTCCTCCTGCCGCCACATCACGCCCTTGGGCATGCCGGTGGTGCCGCCGGTGTAGATCATGAAGATGTCGTCGGGCGAGCGGTCGCCGAAGTCCCGTTCGCCGTGCGAGGTGGCAAGGGCCGCTTCGTATTCCACCGAGTCCTCCGCGAGCGGATACTGCTCCTCGGTGCCGTCGTTCACCACCAGGACGGCCTTCAGTTTGGGGGTGTTCGGCCGCACCGCGCTGACCCGATCGGTGTAGCGGCGCTCGTGGATGAGCGCGACCATGTCGGAGTTGTCGAAGATGTACTGCAGTTCGTTCTCGACGTACCGGAAGTTCACGTTGACCATGACCGCCCGCGCCTTGAACACCGCCACCATGGCCTCGACGGCCTCGATGGTGTTGCGCGAGTAGATGCCGACCTTGTCGCCGGGTCGCACACCGTGCTCCAGCAGGTGATGCGCCAGCCGGTTGGCCCGATCCTCCAACTCGGCATAGGTCACCGAGCGGGTGTCATCGGCCAGCGCGACACGCTCCGGCACGAGGTCGATCGTGTGTTCGACAAGGTCCGCTATGTTATGGCTCACACGACAAAAATAGAACGTGTTCTCGCCTCTGACAAGACTTGATTTACGGGGTTCACTAATTGGAGGGCCTTCACCCCGGAGTGACCCATCTCACCAGCTTGCGCCCTGCAACACCCCGAACACCCTGTTCCACCAACCCCGAACAACGCCGACCCCAAGGTTCGCGGCCCAGAGGGCCGCGAACCCGCCGGAGCGAAGCGGAGGCCAAAGTTACTGCACCAGAGGCGCCAGCTTCGCCAGCTGTTCGGTATCGCGAGCCGACACCAGCAGCATGTCGACCCCGGCCTTCTCCCAGACCTGCAACTGGCTGCGGACCTGCGCCTCGTCGCCGACGATCATGGTGTCCAGGATCAGCTCGTCCGGCACCACCGCGGCGGCCTCCTCCTTGCGCCCGGACCGGAAGAGCCTGGTGATCTCGTCGACCTCGTTGCCGTACCCCATCCGGCGGTAGACCTGAGCGTGGAAATTCAGCTCCTCCGCACCCATACCGCCGATGTACAGCGCCATCACCGGCTTGATCCGGTCGATCTCCGCGCGCGCGTCGTCGGTCACCACGACCTGGCAGCTCGCGGCAATCTCGAACTCCTCCCGCGTGCGCCGCGCACCCGGCCGGGCGAAACCCTCCGCCAGCCATTCGTCGTACATTCCGGCCAGTCGCGGGGTGTAGTAGATGGCCAGCCAGCCGTCGGCGATCTCCGCGGTCAGCGCGACGTTCTTGGGACCTTCCGCACCCAGCCAGATCGGCAGATCCGCGCGCAGCGGGTGGGTGATCGGCTTGAGCGGTTTCCCCAGCCCGGTCGCGCCCGGACCGCTGTACGGCAGCGGATAGTGCGCTCCGTCGCTGGTCACCTTGGCCTCGCGGGCCAGCACCTGCCGGACGATCCCGACGTATTCGCGGGTCCGGGCCAGCGGTTTGGCGAACGGCTGGCCGTACCAGCCCTCGACCACCTGCGGCCCCGATACGCCGAGGCCCAGGATGTGCCGCCCGCCGCTGAGATGGTCCAAGGTCAGCGCGGCCATCGCGGTCGCGGTGGGCGTGCGCGCGGACATCTGCACCACCGAGGTGCCCAGCCGCACCCGCCGCGTGGCCGCACCCCACCACGCCAACGGCGTGAACGCATCCGAACCCCAGGACTCGGCGGTGAACACCGCGTCGAATCCGACCTCCTCGGCGGCGGCCACCACCTGTGCCGCATTGACCGGCGGGCTCGCGCCCCAATATCCGAGTTGCAACCCGAACCGCATGATCATCTCCTTGCCCGCGCTACTCTTGCCACCAGAATAAGAACCTGTTCTACTCGATATCGTGACTCAGGGGAACACCATGACCGGCACAATTGCGAAAGGAAGCGGTTCGAAATCGGAACCCGCTCCCGAAGTACTGGCCGCAGAGCTGCGGATGAAGTTCGACTACACCCGATCGGTCGGCCCGACCATAGGACGATTCCTGACCGGACTGCGCGAGGGCCGCATCGTCGGCGTGCGCGGCTCCGACGGCCGGGTGATCGTTCCGCCGGCCGAATTCGATCCCGGCACCGCCGAGCCGTTGACGGACTTCGTCGACGTCGCCGATGTCGGCACGGTGCAGAGCTGGAGCTGGGTGGCCGAGCCGCTGCCCGGCCAGCCGTTCGACCGTCCCTTCGCCTGGGCGCTGATCAAGCTGGACGGCGCAGATACCGCACTGCTGCACGCGGTCGACGTCACCTCCCCCGATCAGATCCACACCGGCCTGCGGGTGCGGGCGCGCTGGGCCGCCGAGCGCACCGGCGACATCCACGACATCGCCGCCTTCGAACCCGGTGAAACCGCCGCCGCGCCAAGCACATCCGGCGACGCCGCGGCCGAGCCGGTGACCGGCATCGTCACCCCGATCGACCTGCGCTACAAGCACACCGCCTCGCCGCAGGAAACCGTCTTCCTGAAGGCGATCACCGAGGGCCGCCTGGTCGGCGCCCGCGCCGGTGACGGCAAGGTGTACTTCCCGCCGCGCGGTGCGGATCCGCGCACCGGCGATCCCACCGAGGACTACGTCGACCTGCCGGATACCGGCATCGTCACCACGTTCTGCATCGTGAACGTGCCGTTCCAGGGCCAGCGCATCAAGCCGCCGTACGTGGCCGCCTACGTGCTGCTGGACGGCAGCGACATCCCGTTCCTGCACCTGGTGCTCGGCTGCGAGCCCGGCGAGGTCCGCATGGGCATGCGGGTCAAGGCGGTGTGGAAGCCCCGCGAGGAGTGGACCTACGACGGTCTGGACAACGTCTCCCACTTCGAACCCAGCGGCGAGCCCGACGCCGACTACGAGTCCTTCTCGCAGCATCTGTAGGAGAACCAATGAGTGAGCTTGCGAACGAATCATCGACACAGCGCGCGTCGCGCACGCCGGAACCGAGCATCAGCGAGGTGCAGGCGTGAGCGACAACACCAATGACATCGCGGTGGTGGGTTTCGCCCACGCTCCGCATGTCGCGGAAACCTACGGCACCACCAATGGTGTCGAAATGCTGATCCCCTGCTTCCACACCCTGTACGACAAGTTGGGCATCGGCGTGTCCGATATCGACTTCTGGTGCTCGGGATCCTCGGATTACCTCGCTGGACGGGCCTTTTCGTTCATTTCGGCGATCGACTCGATCGGCGCCGTGCCGCCGATCAACGAATCGCACGTGGAGATGGACGCGGCGTGGGCGCTGTACGAGGCGTACGTGAAACTCCGCTCTGGCCAGGCGAAAACGGCCCTGGTGTACGGCTTCGGCAAGGCCTCGGCGGGCACGCTGCGTCAGGTGCTGACGCTGCAGACCGATCCGTATCTGGTCGCGCCGCTGTGGCCGGACGCGGTCTCGATGGCCGGCCTGCAGGCCCGCGCGGGTCTGGACGCCGGGAAGTGGACCGAACGCGATATGGCCGCTGTCAACGCCGCCGACGACGCCGAAATCGATAAGCGTCTGTCCGCACCGTTCGTCGCGGATCCGTTGCGCCAGCACGACATCGCGCCGATCACCGACGGCGCCGCGGCCATCGTGCTCGCGGCCGGCGATCGCGCCCGCGAGCTGTGTGAGCGCCCCGCCTGGCTGACCGGCATCGCGCATCGCATCGATACCCCGATGCTGGGCGCGCGTGACCTGAGCACCTCCCCCTCGACCGCAGCGGCGGCAAAAGCGGTGCTCGGCTCGAACTCCGCCGACTTCGACGTGGCCGAACTGCACGCGCAGTACAGCCACGAGCAGCTGATCCTGAAGCAGGCCATCGGTTTGGGCGACAAGACCCGGATCAACCCGTCCGGCGGTGCGCTGTCCGGTAACCCCATGTTCTCCGCCGGACTCGAGCGGATCGGTTACGCGGCAACCGAAATCATCAACGGCACCGCCGACCGCGCCCTGGCACACGCCTCGAGCGGCCCGGCCCTGCAGCAGAACCTCGTCGCCACCCTGGAGGCCAAATGAGTTCCCCCGCCGCGGTGCTCGGCACCGGACAAACCCATCATGTGACGAAACGCGGTGACGTCTCGATGTCGGGGATGTGTCGCGAGGCGATCGATCGCGCCCTCGAGGACGCCGGCGTCACCATGGCCGAGATCGACGCCGTCGTCATCGGCAAGGCTCCGGACCTGTTCGAGGGTTCGATGATGCCCGAGCTGTTCATGGCGGATGCGTTGGGCGCCACCGGAAAACCGCTGTTGCGCGTGCACACCGCGGGTTCGGTCGGCGGTTCGACCGCGATCGTCGCGGTCAACCACGTACAGGCCGGTGTGCACGGCAAGGTGCTCGCTGTCGCGTGGGAGAAGCAGTCGGAGTCCAATGCCATGTGGGCGCTGTCGAATCCGGTGCCGTTCACCAAGCCGGTAGGCGCCGGCGCCGGTGGATATTTCGCCCCGCACGTGCGCGCCTACATCCGAAGGGCCAACGCCCCCTTGCACATCGGTGCGATGGTCGCGGTGAAGGACCGGCTGAACGGGTCGCGCAACCCGCTGGCCCATCTGCAGCAGTCGGACATCACCCTGGAGAAGGTGCTCGCCTCCCAGATGCTCTGGGACCCGATCCGTTTCGACGAGACCTGCCCGTCCTCCGACGGCGCGTGCGCGATCGTCTTCGGTGACGAGTCATCGGCCCGCGCGGTCGAGGCGTCGGGCAAGAAGGTGGCGTGGATCCACGGCACCGCGATGCGGACCGAGCCGCTGGCCTATTCCGGCCGCGATCAGGTGAGCCCGCAGGCCGGTAAGGACGCCTCGGCCGCACTCTGGAAGCAGGCCGGGATCACCAATCCGGTCGAGGAGATCGACGCGGCCGAGATCTACGTGCCGTTCTCCTGGTTCGAGCCGATGTGGCTGGAGAATCTGGGCTTCGCGCCCGAAGGCGAGGGCTGGAAGCTGACCGACGCCGGGGAGACCCGCATCGGCGGCAAGTTGCCGGTCAACCCGTCCGGCGGCGTGCTCAGCTCGAACCCGATCGGCGCCTCGGGGATGATCCGCTTCGCCGAATCGGCCAAGCAGGTCATGCAACGCGCCGGCGACTACCAGGTGGAAAACGCCCGCAAGGCGTTCGGGCACGCGTACGGCGGTGGTTCGCAGTACTTCTCGATGTGGGTGGTCGGGAGCAAGCAGCCGTGAAATTCACCGTCGGAATCGCGATGAGCCCGCTCGAGCAGCTGCCCGAGCTCGCGAAAACGGCCGAGGAATGCGGATTTTCGAGCATCGCGCTGCCGGATTCGCTGTTCTACATGCAGTCCCAGTCGGAGAAGTATCCGTACACCCCCGACGGCAACCGCTTCTGGGGCCCGGACACACCGTGGGTGGATCCGCTGATCGGCGCGACGGCCATGGCCGCGGTCACCGAGAAGATCCACTTCTACACCAACGTGCTCAAACTCGGTTCGCGCAATCCGCTGCTGCTGGCGCGTCAGGTCGGGTCGGTCGCGGCCATGAGCGGCAACCGGTTCGGCTTCGGCGTCGGAATCGGCTGGGCGCCTGAGGAATTCGATTGGTGCGGGGTGCCCTATGCGCGTCGCGGCGCGCGTGTGGACGAGATGATCGACGTGATCAAGCTGGTCCTGGCCGGCGGGATGGTCGAATTCCACGGCGAGTTCTACGATTTCGACAAGCTGCAGATGAGCCCGGCGCCCACCGAACCCGTGCCGTTCTACATCGGCGGCCACACCGGTCCGGCCCTGCGCCGGGCCGCCCGGGTGGGCGACGGCTGGACCTCGGCGATGATGAAGTACGACGATATCGTCAGCACCATCGCCGAACTGACCAAGCTCCGCGCCGAATACGGCCGCGCGGCGGAGCCATTCGAGATCCAGGTGGTCTGCATCGACCGCTTCGGCAAGTCCGGTTACGAGGAACTGGCCGCGGCCGGGGTCACCGACTCCATCGTGGTCCCGTGGGTCTTCGACGGCCTGGGCTTCGATTCCGAACTCTCCGCGAAACAGGATTCGTTGCGCCGCTTCGCCGATCAGCACATCCAGGGGGCGAAATGAGCACGGCCGCGAGCGGGCAGGACGAACATCCTGCCCGGCGGGCCGGTCGCGCCTCCCAGGCGGCGGTCCGCGCCCGCGACAAGGAGGCCTGGCTCGACCTGTTCGCCGCGGACGGCATCGTCGAGGACCCGATCGGCCCGTCCGGTTTCGACCCCGAAGGCAAGGGCCACCGTGGCCGCGACGCGATTTCGGCGTTCTGGGACAAGGCGATCGCCGCGACGGAGTCCATCGAGTTCGTCTTCGGCGACTCCTTCGCCTGCGGTAACGAGGTGGCCTACACCGGCCTGATCCGTACCCGCATGGGCGGCCAGATCATCGACGCGGAAGGCGTTTTCACCTACCGCGTCGACGACACCGGCAAGATCGCCGCCCTGCGCGCCTACTGGGAGACCGACCGCGCGATGCGGACAATCCGCCCCCAGGAGTGAAACCCCGTACCTGACAACGGGTCTCGGTAGGATCGAGACAAACAGGGGCGGGCACCATCAGGTGCCCGCCCCTTTCTCGCGCTCTCAGTACTTGACCTCGAATTCCTTGATGCCGTTGAGCCAGCCGGAACGCAGGCGCTTGGGGTCACCCAGCTTGGAGATGTCGGGCAGGTGATCGGCGATCGCGTTGAAGATCAGGTCGATCTCCAGCCGGGCGAGGTTCGCGCCGATGCAGAAGTGCGCGCCCGTGCCGCCGAATGCCAAGTGCGGGTTGGGGTCTCGGGTGATGTCGAAGGAGAAGGGATTCTCGAACACCTCCTCGTCGAAGTTGGCCGAGCGGTACACCAGCACCACCCGCTGCCCCTTCTCGATCCGCACGCCGCCGAGTTCGGTGTCCTCGAGCGCGGTGCGCTGGAACGAGGAGACCGGCGTGGCCCAGCGGATGATCTCGTCGGCCGCGGTGGCCGGACGCTCCTTCTTGTAGAGCTCCCACTGATCCGGATTCTCCAGGAAGGCGACCATGCCGTGCGAGATGGCGTTGCGCGTGGTCTCGTTACCGGCCACGGCCAGCAGGATCACGAAGAAGCCGAACTCCTCCGAGGTCAGCGACTCGCCGTCGATATCGGCGTTGACCAGCTCGGTCACGATGTCACCGGCCGGGCTGGCCTTGCGCGCCTCGGCCATCTGCCAGGCGTAACCCAGGATCTCGGTCGAGGCGAGCAGCGGGTCGGCGGTGGACTCGGGATCGTCGTACCCGGTCATATCGTTGGACCACTGGAACAACTTCATCCGGTCCTCTTGCGGCACGCCGATCAGTTCCGCGATGGCCTGCAACGGCAGCTCACAGGCCACCTGCGTGACGAAATCGCCGGCGCCCGACGCGGCGGCCGCCTCGACGATCCCCTTGGCCCGCGCGGACAGCTCGTCACGTAGTCCGTTGACCGCGCGCGGGGTGAAGCCCTTGGAGATCAGCTTGCGCATCCGGGTGTGCTGCGGCGCGTCCTGGTTGAGCAGCACGAAACGCTGCATCTCGATGTTCTCGCGCTGGATGTCGTCGTTGAACCGCGGGATGGCGGTGTTTTCGTAGTTGGAGAACACATCGCTGCGACGCGACACCTCCTTGACGTCAGCATGCTTGCTGACGACCCAGAAGCCGTCGTCCTGGAAACCCCCCACCTCCGGCGACTTGGGATTCCACCAGATCGGTGCGCTACGGCGCAGCTCGGCCAATTCCTCGACCGGCACGCGTTCCGCCCAGATCTGCGGATCGGTCACATCGAAGCCCTCGGGCAGATTCGGCGCGATGCGAGTGTCAACCACCAGCTTGTCTCCTTCGACTAACTGAAACACGTTCTATCTTCATTGCAGCATAGGTGGTATCAGTAGTAAAGAAGCCAGATTCTGCTCGCATGACATCTGGGGAACTTGTTACAGTTTATGTACGGGAGGATAGCTATGGGAACACCCGTCATCGTCGAGGCAGCGCGCACCCCGATCGGTAAGCGCAACGGTTGGCTGGCCGGCCTGCACGCCGCCGAACTACTCGGCGTCGCACAACAGGGTGTGCTCGACAAGGCTCAGCTGGATCCCGCCCTCGTCGAGCAGGTCGTCGGCGGCTGCGTCATGCAGGTCGGCGAGCAGGGCAACAATGTCACCCGCACCGCCTGGCTGCACGCCGGACTGCCGTGGCAGACCGGCGCGGTGACGATCGACAACCAGTGTGGCTCCGCCCAGCAGGCCGTCGGCATGGTCGCCGGACTCATCGCCACCGACGCCATCGAGATCGGACTCGCCTGCGGCATCGAGTCGATGAGTCATGTTCCGTTGGGCGCCAACGTCGGCGAGAACGCCGGACCGCGCCGCCCGGCGTCGTGGGATATCGATATGCCCAACCAGTTCGAGGCCGCGGAACGAATCGCCAAGCGGCGCGGGCTGACTCGCGACGATGTCGAGGAGTGGGGCGAGCGGTCCCAGCGCCTGGCCGCGCAGGCATGGGCGCAGGGGCGTTTCGATCGCGAGGTGCTCACCGTCACCGGCGCGCCACAGGTCGACAAGGCGGGCAACCTCACCGGCGAGAAACTGGATGTCAGCCGGGATCAGGGTCTGCGCGAGACCACCCGCGAGGGGCTGGCCAAGTTGAAGCCCGTGCTCGAGGGCGGCGTGCACACCGCCGGAACCTCCTCGCAGATCTCCGACGGCGCCGCCGCGGTGCTGGTGATGGACGAAAAGGCCGCGGCCCGAACGGGTTTGCGCCCGCGCGCCCGCATCGTGGCGCAGTGCCTGGTCGGCGGTGAGCCGGAATTCCACCTCGACGGCCCGGTGCAGGCGTGCTCGCGACTGCTCGAGCGCAGCGGCATGAGCATCGGCGATCTGGATCTGTTCGAGATCAACGAGGCCTTCGCCTCGGTCGTATTGTCCTGGGCCTCGGTGCACAAGCCGGATCTGGACCGGGTGAACGTCAACGGCGGCGCGATCGCGATCGGGCATCCGGTGGGCAGCACGGGCGCTCGCCTGATCACCACGGCCCTGCACGAACTCGAGCGTTCGGACTCCAGCACCGCGATGATCCTGATGTGCTGCGGCGGCGCCCTGGCCACCGGCACCATCATCGAGCGGATCTGATACCCGACAAATCGGTCAGCAACGATCCCGGCATCTCCGCCCCGGCGCGCACCTTCCCGCGCGCCGGGGCGGAGTTGTGAGTATGGTCCTCATGTGCGTCGCTGGCGTACATGTGACAGCCCAGATCAGGGGCCACGCGGATTCGATCAGGGCTCTTATCAGCCGTTGTTGAACCTTCACGCCCGAAATATCCGAACGTGTCGTACGCCACACAATCTCCGGTACAGACAGGACGATGAGACGTCAGCTATTACGAGGCAATCAACGGTTTGGGTCGAACGACCCTTGCGACGGGCCAGAACCGGCGTCTACCTGCGGTTCCCGACAACCGTTGCGGTGGCCCGCAAACGCCGCCGCCACCGCCGGTTCACGAACCCGGTGTCTGGAAGCTTCAAGGAAATCGCGAATCAGGCGTAGGTTTTCAGTTACTCAGCCGCTAATATCAATGATACGTATCCGAGATAACGACTGTTAGTACAGCGAAGGGAATTGGGCGGCTCACAATGGCTGATTTCGCGGCGCGGCTGAACAAGCTGTTCGAAACCGTGCATCCCCCGGGGCGTAAGCCGCACACCAACGCCGAGGTGGCGGCTGCGCTGACGGCCTCCGGCCATCCGATCTCGAAACCGTATCTCTCTCAGCTGCGGTCGGGACAGCGCACAAACCCCTCTGACGAGACGGTGGCCGCGCTGGCGAAGTTCTTCAAGGTCAAACCGGACTACTTCTTCAACGACATCTACGCGGCCAAGATCGATCATGATCTCGAGCTGCTGTCCCAGCTCCAGGGCTATGGACTGCGTCGTCTGTCGAGTAGGGCGTTCGATCTCTCCGAGGAATCGCAGAATCTCCTGACCTCCATGGCCGAGAAGCTGCGGGCGAGTGAGGGTCTACCCGAGATTCCGCCGGACGGCACGGAATAGGAAGTCCCACAAAGCGACACAGTGCGGAGTCCGATTTCCGCGCTGTGTCGCTTTTGGGTCGAAAACCGAAGCGGACAACGCTTCGGTCACAAGTGCGAGCACATACCTCGAGGTTGCGCTCCGGCGATCTGTCATGCACACACATGTGTACACAACGGATTAGCGGATGTGATCGACGCCGCCATACCGGTTGGTTCGGCGAACACCGAGCGTTTGTGACCGAGCACGAAAAAACCCATTGGTGTTCCCGTAAACACAGAAGACAAAACATGCATACCGGACTTTCGAGCCGGGTATTTCATGTGCGTCGCGATATCGCCGGACGTCCCGGTTCGGCATCGAATGCGCGGGCAATCGCCTGCACCCATCCGCGTGGGCTCAGGCCCTGCGGCGGCGCGATCCAGCGCGCGTCGACCACCACATCGCCCAGCGGGTTGTGCGCCCAGCGCGCGACGAATTCGGCGCGTTCGGCGGCCGACCCCGGCGGCGTCCCGGCCGCGGCCAGTTCGACGCCGCCGCCGGACTGCAGATACAGCGCGTCCATGATCTGCGCGACGTGGTCCGAGGCCTTTAGCTGCGTCGTGGAGCCGGTCTGATCGTGCGCGACGACCTCCGGGAAACGCTTGATCATGGTGTGGTGCAGCGGCCGAATCTGCCGCAGTAGCACGCGCGCTCGCACCCACAGCTCGATGACGATCCACACCGCGCCCACCGCGATCAGCAGGCTCGCGATCTGCCAGACCGGCCAGTACCACCCCGCGGTGGAGGGCCGCGCGGGCACCTCGCCGATCGCCAGCCGGCGGATCGACAACGCCGCGAGCACACCGACCACGAGGGTGCCGAAGGTGTAGAGCGCGATACCGCGGCCCAGGGCGGTCCAGTCGAGGTTGCGCAGGCCCGTCACGGCGATGAACACACAGCCCGCCAGGGTCATCACCCAGCCGAACAGCACCGACCAGGCCAGCGTGAGCGCGATGGCGATCAGGCCGACGCCGTAGATCACCAGCGCGATCTGCCGCAGATTCCGCCGCGACACCACCGGCCAGGCCGCCGCGGCCACCACCGAGGTGGCCACGGCGAACAACAACCAGGCCGCGACGACCATCCGGTCGCCGAACATCATGCCGTGAATGCCGTGCGGCACCAGATTGTCCAGTGCCAGAGCGATTTCCGGGACCGAGACGGTCGCCGCGGCCGCGACCGAGGCCACCGCGATCACGATCGCCACCCGCGCGGTCGTCGCCGGTTTCACCAGCACCCGGCCCACCCGGGCCCCCGCCGCCATCCAGATCAGCAGCGCGGTCAACCAGAATGTCATGCCGCTTCCCCTCGCGAATTTCCCTGTGCGCCTGCGTAATCGACTGCCGCGCTCGCCATGGGCGACGCCCGTCCGAGCCGCGCGCCGCCACGGAGGTCGCCTCGGCGCGCGTCCGGGTGACCGGATGGCTCGCCGGTCACCGACAGCATGCGGGTGAACTCTTCCCCGTGGCACGGGCCGATACGGCACCGCGGCATGTCCACGGAGGTTCGTGACGACCACGCCCGGCGCGTGCTGATCCGTTGCGCCACAGGACGACCCGTCATCGCAGCGTTCGTCGTGTCCGGGGCCCACTCGAGCTGTGCCCCACCGCGCACGTCGCCGCCACCCGGTGTGCCCGCGCGTGCTGTCCGCTCGGGGATCCGCGCGTTCATCCCAGAGCCTCGTCGAAGCGCAGGACCGAGACGCCCGCACCGCGATTGTGGAATACGCGCAGACGTGTCATCAGCATGTTGGCGAAGGTCTCGGCTTCCCATTCGGCCTGCTCGTCCTCACCGTCGTCGACGATCTGCTGATGCGAGCGCTGGCTGAGCATGTACGCGATGAGATCGTCGCTGGCCTCGAGGGTGACCTCGGTGGCCGCCTCGCCCGGATGATCGAAGATGATGTGCCCCAACTCGTGTGCGAGGGTGTGCTCGCGGCCCGGCAGCGCCGAGGCCAGCACGATGACGTCCTTCTCCGGATAACTCCGTCGCTGACCACACACCCCGGGTCCGAGCTGGGCACTGGCGATCTCGATCGGGCGGCGGCGTTCGGCCGAGACGGCCAGGACCACCTCGTCCAGATCGGTCGCGTCGAAATCGGCTGCCACCGCGCACACCGCGTCCACCGCGGCCGCGACGCGGCGATACGAACGGCCGCTCTGGGTACGACTCCCGGTCATGACCTCAACCCCCTATGCCCGAGGTCCGAAGAATTCCGCGCGTGCGGCGTCGATGCGCGCCTGCGCGGCCGAAGCGCTCTGGAAACTGATCGCGCCGGATGCGGCCGCCGCCAGGGCCATGGCGACCAGACCGCCGAGGACGGTCAGCACCGCGGGCTTGGGCAGTGCGGAGTTCGCCGAAGTCGGGCGCACATCGGGATTCGGCTGGGCCTGCGACGCGGGAGCCGGGGAGGCGGCCGGCGGCGCGGCGGGCGCTGGGGCCGGCGCGGCCGGGGCCGCGGCGGGGGCCGCCGCGCCCGGAATCGGGACCGAGGGAGCCGGGGCCCCGGCCCCACCGGGGGTGGGCGGTACGGCCAGCGGCGCGGAGGGCGCCGGCGGGGACGGCGGCGGTTGCAACAGCAGCAGGAGCAGCAGTGGCGAGGCGGCAGCGGCCGAACCGAGCGCGGCCGAACCGGTCAGCGCGGAACCCGTTCCGGCCAGCCCTGCCAAAGCGGAACCCGTTGCGGCAGAACCAGTTCCGAGGATGGCAGCCAGCGCCGGGCCGACGGCGGAACCGGTTCCGAGCAGCGCCGCGCCGGTGGCCGCACCCGCGGAACCGACTGCGGCGGAACCGGTTCCGAGCAACGTCGCCAAGAGCACGGTGGCGGCGGATCCGGTTCCGGCGAGGGCCGAACCGGTACCCGCGGCGGCGGAACCCACTGCGGCGGAACCGGTTGCGCCGAGCCCGACGCCCGCGACGGCCGACCCGGTGCCGGCCAGGGCCGAACCGGTCCCCGCGGCGGCCGAGCCGACGGCCGCGGAGCCGGTACCGGCCAGTGCCACGGCAGGGCCCGCCGCAGCCGATCCGGCCGCGGCCGACCCGGTGCCGAGCAGACCCAGCAGCCCCGCCAGGCCTTCGATTCCGGCGGCCGGAGCGGGCCTGACGGGCAGGCCCGGTGCCGGGCGAGTGGCGTGCGCGGGCGTGGAACCCGCGGCGGAATTCCGCTGCGGCGACTGCCGCACAGGTACGCCGGACTGTGCCGTCGACCGGCCCGGGATCTGCAGGGGAATGCCCTGGTCGGGATCGGGCGCACTATCCGGCCGCACCGCGTTGCCGGGGTTCGTGGAGTTGCCCGGCGGCACCGGATCACCCGGCTTCGGCGAGTTGCCCGGCCGCACAGCGGAGCCCGGCGTCAAGATGTTGCCCGGAGAGAACGGGTTGCCCGGCCCGATCGGACCGCCCGGCGTCAGCGGATTGCCGAGTTTCAGCGGATTGCCCGGTTTCGCAGGGCTGTTCGGCGTCGCCGGAGTGCACTGAGGACAGAGCGGGGCGGGCTGCGCTTGGGCGGCGAACGCCCCCAGTAGCCCGTAACCGGCAGCCAACCCGGTCACGGTCAGGACGCGCAGAATGCGACCTATGGCCATGCGCTTGCCTTCCCCTCATCATCTTCAGCGCAGATCTGTACCCGGTCGCGGATCATCCGGGAGTTGAACGGATGCCGATCATCATAACTGCGGGTTGTTTGCTCGCGCAGTCGGATGATGTGAGACATCCCACTCGTGCGGTCGGCACACATGGTCCGCGGACGTCACGTTCCACGGTCGGCGACGACCTCGGCGGTGAACGCGATCCGGCGATGTGCACGCTCTCGCGGGTGCGCGGGTCGCACGATCATCGCAACGCGCACAGGGGTATTCGGTGCCGAACCGGGCCGGATCGGGCGCGGGGGAAGCTCACGCGATCCGGTCCGTCCGCATCGTCCCGGGCTCGGCGCCCCGGGACCGCACGCGTGATTCAGGCGCCGTAGACGGCCTCCGGCGGCGTCGATCCGGCAATCAGCTCGCGCACCGCCGCGCCGACCTCCGCCGGTTCCCAGCGCGCGCCGCGATCGACGGGAACACCGTGCCGCCAGCCGTCCGCGAGCGCGACCTTACCGCCCTCGACCTCGAACATCCGGCCCGTCACACCAGCCGAATCGGCGCTGCCCAACCAGACCACCAGCGGTGAGACGTTCTCCGGGGCCATGGCGTCGAACCCGTCCTCGGGTTTGGCCATCATGTCCGCGAACACCGTCTCGGTCATCCGGGTGCGCGCGGAAGGGGCGATCGCGTTGACGGTGACGCCGTAACGCCCGAATTCGGCCGACGCGGTGATGGTCAACGCGGCGATACCGGCCTTGGCCGCGGCGTAGTTGCCCTGCCCGACACTGCCCTGCAGGCCCGCGCCGGAGCTGGTGTTGATGATGCGCGCGTCCACGGCGTTGCCCGCCTTGGACTCCCCGCGCCAGTACTCCGCGGCGTGCCGCATGGTCGCGAAGTGGCCCTTGAGGTGCACCCGCACGACCGCGTCCCACTCCTGCTCGGAAAGGTTCACCAGCATCCGGTCCCGGACGATTCCGGCGTTGTTGACCAGCACGTCCAGCCGGCCGAAGGTCTCCACTGCCTGCGTGATCAGGCGCTTCGCCCCCGCCCAGTCGGCGACGTCGTCGCCGTTGACCACGGCCTTGCCGCCCAGTTCCAGGATCTCCTCCACGACCTGCGCGGCCGGGGAATCGGTGCGCGGCGTGCCGTCGAGTTCCGCGCCGATATCGTTGACCACCACATTCGCCCCGGCGGCCGCGAAGGCCAGCGCGTGCGCCCGGCCCAGGCCGCCGCCGGCCCCGGTCACGATGACGGTGCGTCCGGCGCAGAGCTTGTCTCGGTCAGCCATCTCTTCTGCTCTCATTTCCGTTGTGGTGCAGTGTATTTCAGCGCGGAGCCGCAGCCGGCTCGTTGACGGTCGCGGCATCGAGGAAGGCCGGGCGCTCACCGCCGCCGTGCGCGAGCAGGGTGCCGCCGGTGACGTAGGAGGCCAGCGGCGAGGCCAGGAACAGCGCGCACCGGCCGATCTCCTCGGGCGCGGCCAGGCGCCCCAGCGGCACCGTCGCGCCGACCGCGTCGATTCCGTCCTGATCGCCGTAGTGCAGATGACTGCTCTCGGTGTGAACCATGCCCACGATCACCGAATTGATCCGCACCTTCGGCGCCCATTCGACGGCCAGCGAGGAAACCAGGCTGTCGACCCCGGCCTTGGCCGCACCGTAGGCCGCGCTGCCGGGCGAGGGCCGATGCCCGCTGACGCTGGAGACCATCACGATCGAACCGCCCTCCGGCTGCTTCTGCATGACCGCATTGGCAGCCTGCGAAACCAGAAGCGGGGCAAGCAGATTCAGCTCGACGATCTTGGCGTGGAAGTTCTTGCTGGCCGTCGCCGCCGGGGCGAACGGTGCGCCACCGGCGTTGTTGACGACATGATCCAGCCGGCCGTGGCGGGCCACGATCGCATCGACGAGCGCGGTCACCGCATCGCCGTCGCGCACGTCGCAGGGCAGATATTCGGCCGCGCGGCCCGAACTCTCGACCGGGGATTCGGCGGGACGGCGCGCGCAGGTGACCACGGTCGCCCCGGCGTCCAGGAAGACCCGGCTGATCCCGGCGCCCACGCCCCGCACGCCGCCGGTCACGAGAACTACGGATCCGGAGAGGTCCACTTCTATTGCCACCGTGATAACCTACCAAGCACTTGCTTGCTTTGCCAACGATGGGACTCGAGATGGGGATCAACCGTCACACCGAATCCGACGGCGTCGAGGTCGTCACCGTCGACTACCCGCCGGTCAATGCCCTGCCGTCCGACGGCTGGTTCGCCCTCGCCGACGCGATCCGCGAGGCCGGGCGCGCCCCCGAGACCCGGGTGGTGGTGCTGCGCGCGGAGGGCCGCGGGTTCAACGCGGGCGTGGATATCAAGGAGATGAACGCCGATTCCGGGCACACCGCGCTGATCCGCGCCAATCACGGCTGCTTCGAGGCATTCGGGGCCGTCTACGACTGCCAGGTCCCCGTCGTCACCGCGGTCAACGGCTTCTGCCTCGGCGGCGGTATCGGCCTGGTCGGCAACTCCGATGTCATCGTCGCCTCCGATGACGCCACTTTCGGCCTGCCCGAGGTGGATCGCGGTGCGCTCGGCGCGGCCACCCATCTCGCGCGCCTGGTCCCCCAGCATCTGATGCGCACGATGTTCTTCACCGCGGGCAAGCTCACCGCGCAGCAGCTGCACCACTTCGGCTCCGTGTACCAGGTGGTGCCGCGGGCCGAACTCGACGCTGCCGCACTGGAAGTCGCGAAGAACATCGCGAACAAGGACGGACGCGTGATCCGGGCGGCCAAGAAGGCCCTCAACGGGATCGACGTCCAGGACGTGCACCGCTCCTACCGTTTCGAGCAGGGTTTCACGATGGAGCTGAACCTGGCCGGCGTGGCCGACGAGATCCGGGCTCGGTTCGACGACGATCTGGCCGCACAGAAGAAGGAGAAGTAGAAGCCATGCGCGACAAGCGAATGACGCTCGACGAGGCCGTCGGCGAGCTGCGCAGCGGTATGACCGTCGGCATCGGCGGCTGGGGTTCGCGACGCAAGCCGATGGCCTTCGTGCGGGCGCTATTGCGTTCGGACGTCACCGATCTCACCGTCGTCAGCTACGGCGGCCCGGACCTGGGCCTGCTGTGCTCGGCGGGCAAGGTGCGAAAGGCCTACTACGGCTTCGTATCCCTGGACTCCGCGCCGTTCTACGATCCGTGGTTCGCCAAGGCCCGCACCGAGGGCGCGATCACCGTCCGCGAAATGGACGAGGGCATGGTCAAATCCGGCCTGCAGGCCGCCGCGGCCCGGCTGCCGTTCCTGCCGGTGCGGGCCGGATTGGGTTCCTCGGTCATCGATTTCTGGGAGGGCGAGCTGAAGACGGTCACCTCCCCGTACCCCACCGACGGCAAGGCCGAGACCCTCGTCGCCATGCCCGCGCTGAATCTGGACGCGGCATTCTTCCACCTGGATCTGGGCGACAAGCACGGCAATGCCGCGTACACCGGCGTGGATCCGTACATGGACGATCTGTTCGCCCTCGCTGGGCAGAAGCGCTACCTGTCGGTGGACCGCCTGGTGGAAACCGAGGAATTGGTGAAAACCGTTCCGCAGCAAGCACTGCTGCTCAACCGGATGATGGTCGACGGCGTGGTCGAGGCGCCCGGCGGCGCGCACTTCACCTTCTCCGGCAGCTACCGTCGCGACGAGAAGTTCCAGCGTCACTACGTCGAGGCGGCCAAGACACCCGAGTCGTGGGCCGAGTTCAAGGCTCGCTATCTGGACGTGTCCGAGGACGAATACCAGGCCGCCGTCGAGGCTTTCGCCGAGGAGCAGAAGTAATGACAGACACCAGCACAATCACGCGGGCCGAGGTCTGCGTCATCGCCGCGGCCGAAATATTCCGGGGCGCAGGCGAAATCATGGCCTCGCCGATGTCCACCATCACCACCATCGGCGCCCGGCTGGCACGGCTGACCTTCGAACCCGATCTGCTGCTGTCCGACGGCGAGGCACTGTTCTTCGCCGAGGTTCCGCCGATCGGCGGGAAGGCTCCCATCGAGGGCTGGATTCCGTTCTCGAAGGTGTTCGACGTGGTGAACTCCGGGCGTCGCCATGTGGTCATGGGTGCGAATCAGATCGACCGCCACGGCAATCAGAACCTGTCCGCGTTCGGCCCGCTGCAACAGCCGACCCGGCAGATGTTCGGCGTGCGCGGCGCCCCGGGCAACACCATCAACCACCCCACCAGCTACTTCGTCCCCCGGCACAGTAAGCGGGTGTTCTGCGACAGCGTGGACATCGTCTCCGGAATCGGTTACGACAAGGTCGATCCCGCCAATCCGGCGTACCGGTTCCACCACCTGCACCGAGTGGTGTCGAATCTGGGCGTGTTCGACTTCGGCGGGCCGGACCACACGCTGCGCGCGCTGTCGCTGCATCCGGGCGTGAGCGCCGAGGAGGTAGCGGAGAACACCTCGTTCGAGGTCGCGGGCCTGGCCGAGGCGGGCGAAACCCGGCTGCCTACCGACGAGGAACTGGACATCATCCGGAATGTGCTGGACCCCAAGGGCATTCGCGAGAAGGAGGTTCAGTCGTGACCGGGCAGCGGTTGCGCACCCCGTTGACCGAACTGGTCGGCATCGAGCATCCGATCGTGCAGACCGGCATGGGCTGGGTCGCCGGTCCGAGCCTGGTCGCGGGCACCGCCAATGCGGGCGGACTGGGCATTCTGGCGTCGGCGACGATGACCCTCGCCGAACTCGAGGAGGCAATCGCCAAGACGAAAGCCAAGACGGACAAACCCTTCGGGGTCAACATCCGCGCCGACGCCACCGACGCCGCGGACCGGATCGAGCTGATGATCCGCGAGGGCATCAAGGTGGCCTCGTTCGCGCTCGCGCCCAAGAAGGAGCTCATCGCGCGACTGAAGGACAACGGCGTGGTCGTCGTCCCGTCGATCGGCGCGGCCAAACACGCGGTGAAGGTCGCCTCCTGGGGCGCGGACGCGGTGATCGTGCAGGGCGGTGAGGGCGGCGGCCACACCGGCCCGGTCGCGACGACCCTGCTACTGCCCTCGGTCCTGGACGCCGTCGACATCCCGGTGATCGCGGGCGGCGGCTTCTTCGACGGTCGCGGGCTGGCCGCGGCCCTGTCCTACGGTGCCGCGGGCGTCGCGATGGGCACCCGCTTCCTGCTCACCCAGGACAGCAGCGTGCCCGATTCGGTGAAGCAGGAATACCTGCGCCGCGGCCTGCAGGACACGGTCGTCTCCCGCAAGGTCGACGGCATGCCGCACCGCGTGCTCAACACAGATCTCGTCGACCGCCTGGAGCATTCGGGCAGCTGGCGCGGCCTGGCCGCCGCGGTCGCCAACGCCGCGAAGTTCAAGTCCATGACCGGCATGAAGTGGTCCACGATCGTCCGCGACGGCCTCACCATGCGCAAGCAGAAGGACCTGACCTGGTCCCAGGTCATCATGGCCGCCAACACCCCCATGTTGCTCAAAGCCGGTCTGGTCGAGGGCAATACGCAGGCCGGCGTGCTGGCCGCCGGGCAGGTCACCGGCATCATCGAGGATCTGCCCACCGTGGCCGACCTGATCGAGCGCATCATCGCCGAGGCGGTCGCCCGCATCGACGCCCTCGCCGAACTGCGCAACGCGGGAAGCGCCACCCCCACAACGTGATCGGCTTCTCACGAGCCGATCACCGCAGGCCGCCCCGAACGCCTCTCACGGGGCGGCCTGCGCTTCGCGTGCCGACCGATACGCCGATACCGTTGCGGCGCAGCGGGAGCCGTCGGTCATCGCGGCACCGGACCGCTGATCACTGCCGCTGGATTCGGTGCAGCACGAGATACTGATGCGGGGTGTCCAGCGCGGCCACTAGCTCGAAGTCGAGCCCGATCTCACCGAGTTCCTCGTGGTGAATCCACTTCTGCTTGCGTTCGGGTACGCCGATCTCGTGCCGGTTCCACAGCTCGCTGAACGCGGGGTTGCGGGCCGCGACATCCGCCAACAGTGCGCTGGTCACCGGATCGTCCTCGGGCACAGGGCCGATCATGCGGCGGATGCCGCCGACGAAGAACCGCGCGAACGCGTCCCAGTCCGCCCATATCCGCGGGGCGGCCGGGTCCAGAAACAGCATGCGCAGAATGTTGTCCGAGATCTCGAAACGCTCGAAGAGTTCCCGCGCCGACCGATTGGCCGCCAGCACGTCGCTGCGGTGGTTCACGATGTAGGCCGGGCCCGGCTCCCACGATCGCATGACCAGCGACAGGAATTCGTTGACCTCCTCGCGAACGCCGGTCGGCTTGCGCGCGGCAGGAGGCTGCCTGACCAGGCCGTGCAGATAACTGGTCTCGGCCGTCGACAGTTCCAGCGCCTTCGCGAGGGCATCGAGTACCTGCGGTGACGGATTCCGTTCGCGGCCCTGCTCCAGCCGGACGTAATAGTCGGTGCTGATGGCGGCGCGCACGGCCACCTCCTCGCGGCGCAGGCCGGGTGTCTGCCGCCGGCGGCGCTGCGGGTCGGCAGGCGGTTGCACGGCCGCTCGGCGGGCGCGAAGGAATTCCCCCAGCCTGTTCAGCACAGCGCCAATGTTAGTCCAGGTCAGACCGCCGGACCGGGTGCCGTGGGTGCGGCACTCCTAGGAGTGCTCGGCACTGGCGCCGGCGGGTCCGGTGGGGCGAGGCTGTGCAGGAGGAGAAGGCGTTTGCGGGAATCGGAGGCTGTGGATCATGAGTGGGTTACGGGTCGCGATCGTGGGAGCCGGCATCGGCGGGCTCACAGCGGGAATTGCGCTGCACCGGCGTGGAATCGACGTGACGATCTACGAGAAAGCGCGCGAACTGCGGGAATTGGGCGCCGGGGTCGTGATCGGCGCCAACGGGGCCCGCGTCTACCACAGCCTGGGCCTGCTGGATTCGATCGCCGCCATCGCCGGCAAGTCCTCGACGGTGACGATGCAGACCTGGCAGGGCCAGGCGCTGCCCGGTTACCGGCCGCCGTATCCCGCCACGGAGACCTACTCCCTGCATCGGGCGGAATTTCAGAACCTGCTGGTAGCCGCGATGCCTCCCGGTACGGTCCGGCTCGGTCACGAGTGCGTGGCCGCCGCCGAGGACGGCGCGGGGGTGCGAATCGACTTCGCCGATGGCAGCGCGGCGCGCGCGGACCTGCTGATCGGCGCCGACGGCATCCATTCGGCGATCCAGCCGCTGGTCGGCGCGAAGAGCGAACCGGTCAGCGAGGGGATCATGGCCTATCGCGGACTCATCCCGGCCGAGCGCCTGGACGGCGTCTACGACATGGGCCTGTGGTCGCTGTGGGTCGGGCCGGGGCAGAGCTTCCTGACCTATCCGGTCTCGGACGGGGCGTTGCTCAATCTCGTCGCGTTCGTCCCCACCGACCTGAATGTCGAGGAAAGCTGGAGTGCGCCGGGCGATGTCGCCGCCCTCGCCGCGGCATACGACGGTTGGGACCGGCAGGTTCAGGACGTCATCGCGATCATGGACCAGACCTTCCGGTGGGGAATCTACGATCGCGAGCCCATGCGGCGCTGGTCGACCGAGCGCATCACGCTGCTGGGCGATTCGGCCCACGCGGTGACCCCACACCTCGGGCAGGGCGCGAACCAGTCCGTCGAGGATGCCATCACGCTCGCCGTACTGCTCGAAAATGCCTGCGCCGCAGACATTCCGGCGCTTCTGCGGCGCTACGAGGAGTTACGCGTCGAACGCAATCGCCAGGTCCGCGAGGGCGCCCGGGAGGCCGGACTGCTATATCGCTCGTCCGCTATGTCGCCGGAGCAGCAGGCCGAGCGGATCGTCGCCATCTACGACCGCTTGCAGCTGCGAACCTACGACGCCGAGCGGGTGGCGCACCGAGCGCTCGCGGTACGAGCGTGACGCACATCACCGCCGCTGTTCCTCGATCGGGTCCTGCGAGGCAGAATGCCGACAGTAGCGCCGAGATCGACTCCAATCGCGGCCGGTAACTCGTTGGAGGATGCCATAGTTCGGTATTCGGCGTAACTTTCGTGCGATATGTTGGTCGTCGAGTACGGGCCCCCGGACGGATTGCATTCATGACGGAAACCAATTCACCGATCGTTCTGTCGGTAGTCGTTCCCGTTCTCGACGAAGCCGCGAATATTTCACGCACGTTGCGAAGTCTGGTCGCTCAGGATGCGGTCGACGAGGTGATCGTCGTGGACAACGGCAGCACGGACGGCACCGTCGAGATCGTCCGCGCTTTCCTGGCCGAGCATCCGCGGGTGCGCCTGCTGCACGAGCCGAATCGCGGTATCGCCCCTGCTCGCAACGCCGGATTCGACGCGGCGCGTGGCGAATTCGTCGCTCGCACCGATGCCGACACCATCGTCGGCCAGGACTGGGCGGCGACCGTTCGCGATTACTTCGTCGGCCACCCGGAAACCGGGGCATTGACCGGCCTGTGCACATACCACGATTCCCCGATCGGTTTCTTCCTGCAATTCGGCCAGCGGATATTGATCCGCGCCGGAAGACTGGGAGGTCAGGTCGGCAATATGTACGGGCCGAATATGGCGATACGCAAGGACGCATGGTTGAAAGTCCGTGCCGAAACCCAGACGCGACGCGACGTCATCGAAGATCTGGATCTGGCGTTATGCCTGTGCAAGAGCGGGATTCGCATCGACCAGCTGATTCACATGCGCGCCCGGACCTCGGCCCGGCGTCGCCGCGACACCCCGATCAACCGCTGGCGGTTCCATCTACTGGGCCTGCGCACCCTGCGGGACCACAGCCTGCCGGTGCAGCCCATCCATCGAATGCTCATCTCGGCCGCCTGGCTGACGCACACCATCCAGTGGCCGCTCTACCGCTTCTGGGACTTCGACCGGCGACGCTTCAGCCTGCGCCCCGGCACATCACGCCGCGCGCACCGAACCGGCCTGAGCGCGGACCGATCGCTCAGCGTGGAGTGATCTCCACCCGGTTGTCGTGGAACACCGCGCCGCCGGCGAAATCCGAATCACGTTCGGCGATGGTCGCATTCACGGTGGCGCCGTTGGTGAATTTGGCCCAGCGTCCCTTGGTGGTGGCCGCGACGCCGGGACGGACCCGATCGGAGACCTCGGCAACCGCCTCGAAGGAGCCGCGGGCGTTGGCGACCAGAACCGGTGCGCCGTCGGCGATGTCGCGGACGGCGGCGTCCTCGGGGTGGATGGCGATGCGGGATTCACCTGCACGACGGCGCAATTCCGGGTTCGAGCCGAACGTGGTGTTCAGAAAATAGTGCGGCGCAGCGGATATCAGCACCAGCCCGGTTCCCGGGTCGGCGGGCGGGGTGTAGCCGGGCAGCCGATCGTGCCCGGCCCGTTCGGCGAGGGTCGAGGTGAAGTTGATCTTCTCGATGGGTACCGGACGCGGCTCGATCTTGAGGAAACCCTCCGAGCGCAGACGGTCGATGTCGTAACCCTGCAACACGACTCGGAGCAGTTCCTCGTCCGAGTCGTACAGCGCCGGTTCGGTCAGCCCCATCCGGCGTGCGAGCCTGCGGAACGTCTCGGTCGTGGACAGGCATTCACCCGGCGGCTCGACCGCCTTCTCGTTCCAGACCAGGTAGAGATTCCCGTAGGCCGCGACGAAATCCGTATGCTCGGGCTGCATGGTCGCCGGGAGCACGATATCGGCATAGTCGACGGTGTCGGTCGGAAAGTGTTCCAGCACAACGGTGAACAGGTCCTCGCGGGAGAGGCCCTCGACCACGGCGCGCTGTTCGGGGTTGGATCCCACCGGATTGGCCGCGATCACGAACAACGCCTTGACCGGCGGGTCGGACGCCTCGAGCAATCCCGCGCCCACCCGCGTCTGCGACAACGTGCGCACCGGATGCGGCAGCAGATCGAACCGCGCCAGCCCCGGCACGTCCAGCTGGAAATGCCCCGACGTCGAATAGTGCAGTCCGCCACCGCGAATTGCCCAGTCACCGGTCACCGCGGGCAGACAGGCCATGGTCCGCAGCGCCATCCCGCCACCGGCATGCCGCTGGATGCCCTGCGAAGCCCGGATCGCGGTGGGCCGGGTGCGGGCGATCCGCTCCCCCAACCCGACGATCCGCTCGACCGGCAGCCCGGTGATCCCGGCGACCCGATCGGGCGTGAATTCCATTATCCGGCTGCGGAATTCATCCCAGCCCACGGTGTGTTCGGCGAGATACCCCGCATCGTGCGCCCGCATCGACACGATGACGTTCATCAATCCGAGTGCCAGCGCGGCATCGGTACCCGGCAGCGGCGCCAGATGCTCGTCGCACCGTTCGGCGGTGCGGCTGCGCACCGGATCGATCGCCACCGTGTACGCCCCGCTGTCCTGGACGAACTTCCAGAGGTGATGCCCGGAGGTCAGCGGGTTGGTGCCCCACAGCAACACCAGTTCCGAATGCGCGAAATCCTCCGGATCCATCCCGCCGGCCGTGCCGAGCGTGTACTTCAGCCCCGCCGACCCGGCCGCCGAGCAGATCGTCGGATCGTGCAGCGAGGCCCCCAGCACATTGAACAGCCGCCGCACCGAAAGCCCCTCGGTGCCCTGGACATAGCCCAGGTTCCCCGTCCCCAGGAACGGCCAGATCGCTTCTCCCCCATACTCGTCGATGATTCCGTGCAGACGTCCGGCGATCTCGTCCAGCGCCTCGTCCCAGCCGATCCGCTCGAATCGCCCCTCGCCCTTGCGACCGACCCGACGCATCGGATACCGAATCCGGTCCGGAGCGTTCAACTGCTCGAGATACCGGTTCACCTTCACGCACAACGCACCCCTGGTCACCGGGTGTGCTTTGGTCCCCCGCATCCCCACGGCGACGCCGTCCTCGACGGTCACCTCCCACGAGCACCCGTCGGGACAATCCAGCGCGCAAGCCCCGAACACCTTCACCCGATCGATCGTAACCAGCAGATCCGCTGCCCGGCCCCGTCCCCCGCTCCGGCCGGCAGGCCCGAGATGCCTCTGACCGGCTCCGGCTCTCGCACGCACGCCGGATCTCATTAAGTTCCCGGTGAGCCGTACCTAGGATCGCGCGCCGATCGCGGCGGCCGATACCACGGCGGTATCCGACGACGGTCCGTGGTCCAGCTCGGGTATCAGGCCGGAACGATCTCGAAGACCGGGTGGGTGCGGGCGTTGTCGAGGAATTGCTGCGGCGAGGAATCCTCGTCGACATCCAGATAGGGCAGCACGAAATACCGCCGATACAGCGCCACGAAGGGTTTGGGAACGCGCGGCGGCCCGGACACCAGCGCCGCGCGGAACACCCGGGCCGCCTCGTAGGTGGGCAGCTCCACAGCCGTCACGCGCTCGACGTGCTTACCGTGTCGCAGCGTCGCCGCCCCGCGCGCCGAACGCAGGTTGCGCACCCAGTTCACCGTTCCGTAGGCGGCCACCAGATAGCGCCGCCCGTCGTGTTCGAACACCGTCAACGGCGTCTGTACCGCCCGGCCGGTCCGGCGTCCGGCCACCGTGAGCACGCGAAACGTCCACATCGGCAGTCCAGCGCGTATCACGACCCGCATCCACGCGTTTGACGCCCTGACAGCCCACCCCGCCCGATACGACTTGGCCATGAACCCGAGCGTCCCCCTGTCCGACGTCGAAGGCAACAGCCGAACGACCTTGATTGCGGCCGGCCGGCCTCCGGGGCGCTGGCGCCCGCCGCGGACTTGCGGAACCATTGGTCTCATCTCCAGCACGACCCCTCAGGTGTGGCCCGTCCGCAATCGAAGGAGGAGTCATGGACAGGGAACCGAACCGCACACCGGACTTCGAAGCGCTGTACCGCGACGCGCCGCCGGAGCAGAACGCCCCCGCTTCGATCCCCTGGGACATCGGCGGCCCGCAACCCGCGGTGCAGCAGTTGGTGGCCTACGGCGCCGTGCGGGGCGAAGTGCTCGACCCCGGAACCGGCCCGGGACATCATGCGATCCACTACGCGTCCAAGGGCTACTCGGCCACCGGAATCGACGCGGCGCCGGCGGCGATCGAGCGGGCGAAACGCAACGCGGAGCACGCCGGGGTGCGCGTCGACTTCCAGGTGGCCGACGCCACCCGGCTCGAGGGCCTCGAAGGTCGGTTCGACACCGTCGTCGACAGCGCGTTCTACCACGTGTTCCTCGACGACGAGCAAACCCAGCACCGGTACGCGCAGGCCCTGCACCGCGCGACCAGGTCCGGGGCGCGACTGTTCATGTTCGAATTCGGCCGCCACAACGTCAACGGCCTGCAACCCGAAGGTTTACCGGCGGAGAACTTCGACCGGGTGCTGCCCGCGGCCGGATGGCGCATCGACTACCTGGGAACCACCACGTACCAGGCCACCTTCTCCCCGGAGACGTTCATCCGGCTGACCGAGGAGATGGACGGCGACTCCGGATGGGCCGAACGGATGAGGCCGGTGCAGGAACAATTCCGGATCCTCGCGCCGCTGCTGCGGAACGATCGGGTGCACCTGCCCGTGTGGGCGGTTGTGGCAACCCGCGTCGACTAGCTCCCGGGTCCGAGGGGCGCTACGAAAGCTCCTCGGCCACAAACGGACTCAGCTCAGTCGCTCGATGATGGTGGCGTTCGCCGTGCCGCCGCCCTCGCAGATGGTCAACAGCCCGTACCGGCCGTTGACCCGCTCGAGTTCGTTCAGCAGTGTCGCGAACAGTTTCGCGCCGGTTGCGCCGAGGGGATGTCCGAGCGCGATCGCGCCGCCGTTGACGTTGACCTTCTCCGGATCGGCGCCGGTCTCCTTCAGCCAGGCCAGCACGACCGAGGCGAAGGCCTCGTTGATCTCGATGACGTCGATGTCCTCGATGCTCAGCCCGGTCTTCTCCAACGCCCACCTGGTCGCCGGAATCGGTGCGGTGAGCATGTAGATCGGGTCCGCGCCGCGCGCGCTGACGTGGTGGATGCGCGCCCGCGGCTTCAGCCCATACTCCGCGACGGCCCAATCCGAGGCGAGCAGAGTCGCGCTCGCGCCGTCGGAGATCTGACTCGCGACCGCGGCGGTGAGGCGGCTGCCCTCGCTCAGCGGCTTCAGTCCGGCCATCTTCTCCAGCGTCGTCTCGCGCGGGCCCTCATCGATCCAGAAATCGCCGACCGGCACGATCTCGCGGTCGAAAGTGCCCTCCGCGATGGCTTTTCGGGCGCGCTCGTGGCTGCGCAGAGCCCAGCGCTCCATATCCTCGCGGCTGATATCCCACTTCTCGGCGATCAGCTGCGCGCCGTTGAACTGCGACACCTCGCCGGTGCCGTACCGGTGATCCCAGCCCTGTGCGCCGACGAAGGGCGAATCGAACCCGTACTCCCTACCGGCCAGCATGGCCGACGAGATCGGGATCGCGCTCATGTTCTGCACACCGCCGGCGACGATGACCTCCGCGGTGCCGCTCATGATGGCCTGCGCGCCGAAATTGATTGCCTGCTGGCTGGATCCGCACTGCCGGTCCACCGTGACCCCCGGCACCTGCTCGGGATATCCGGCGGTCAGCCACATGGTGCGGCCGATATTGCCGGCCTGCGGGCCGATGTTGTCCACACAGCCGACGATCACGTCGTCCACCGCGGCGGGATCGATCGGGTTGCGCCCCAACAGACCCTGCAGTGCCGCCGCGCCGAGATCGGCCGGGTGCACACCCGACAGCGCGCCACCGCGCTTGCCGACCGGCGTGCGCACGGCATCGACGACGTACGCCTCCCGCACGGGCGAATACTGACGACGGGCAGGTGCTGACATGGATGACTCCTACTTACCTTGCTGGACTGTGGGTTTCGCGCCGGGCTCGGGGTTGGTGAGTCCGTCCAGCACGATGGTCAGATATTGCTTGGCCAGGTTGTCCACGGTGATGCGGCCGCCGGGCTTGTACCAGCGCACGGACACCCAGACGGTGTCGCGCAGAAAACGAAGGGCCAGTTCGGTATCGAGCTCGGGCCGGAAGCTGCCGTCGCCGACGCCCTTGTCGAGCACTCGCCGCCACAGCTCCCGGAACTCCCGGTTGTACTCGTCGATGTATTCGAAACGCGTTGTGCCGCTGAGTCTTTTGGCCTCGGCCTGATAGATCGCTACCGCGGCGTGCGACCGATCGAACGATTCGAAGGACGCGATGACCAACGCCTCGAGCGTGTCACGCGCGGGCAGACCGGACGCGTCGATCTCCCGGTATCGCCCGAACAGGTCGTCGAGAAAGCCGCGCAGGATCTCGTCCACCATGGATTCCTTGGAATCGAAGTGGTGGTAGAGACTGCCGGACAGGATTCCGGCGGCGTCGGCGATATCGCGGACCGTGGTCGCACGCAGCCCACGCTCGGCGAACAGACCTGCCGCGATGGCGAGCAGTTCGGCGCGACGTGCGGATTTGGATGCGTCGGGTGGGGGCACCCGCCCATCGTACAACCAAGCATTTGCTTGGTCTATCTGTGTCCTCGGCGACCCCGGATCTCCATCACCCGATGGCTCATCGCACGGAATAACGCAGCGGCGAGGACACCGACAGATCCGCGAGCAGCCGATCGCAGATCGCCACCGGTGATATCCCCGCCCGCGCCATCCGCGCGACCAGTGCCAGCCGCCGTTCACAACTGTCCCACTCGACGGTCAGCGGTCCACGGCCCGGTCCGGCGTCGACCGTCGCCAGCACCCGCGGCGGTCCGCTCGCGACGGGCTCCTCGATCAGTTTCAGCACCATCCCCCGCTGCCAGGCGCGGTAGGTGTCCATATCCGCGCCGTTCACCATTTTGTCCGTCGCGGCACACAATCCTTCGGCGATCCCGTCGGCGAAGGCCACTCGGTCATAGCTGAATCTGCGGCACCGCCGCACCACCGCGAGCAGATCCGACCGCACCTCGCACAGCAGCAGTGTGCGCTGACGCCGCCGCCGATCCTCCTCCGATTCCACACTCCCCGGCGCGGCCGAGCGCCCGATCCGCACCGCCCGCGCCCGGTCCCGGGCCATATCGGCCCGCAGCGCGCACCGCGGATCGCGTGCGACCTCGTCCTCATCCACCGCATACTCCTCGAGCATCTGCGCAGCCCTCGCCGCGGCGACATCATCCGATTCGTGATCGAGAAGTTCCGCGCCCAGCGCCAACGCGGCCATCACCTTGCCGTCCAGCCGTCTGCGGGCCAGTACCACTTCACGCACCAGCTCGAGTTCCAGCTCTTCGTTGTCACGGTGGTCCAGACCCATGGGCCATGGTCCCTTCGAAAATTTCCGCCGAACCGGCCTACCTCAGGATCGCACAATCCAGGGTGGTCAGCGCCACCGATTTTCCGGATGCCCGGGATTCGCTCCGCAGGTGATCATCAACCTGTGCGAGGTATGTCCGATGCATCGCCACCGCACCCGCCCGCCTCCGCCCCACAGCCGACCGTCCACGACGCCGGGATGCCAACGGACGACGGCGCGTCAACGGACGTGGTCTGAGGAAGACAGACGACGATCGGCCAGTTTCTCGGCTGCGTCGTCGTAGATCCGCGAGTCGGCGGAGACCAGCTCCCGTCTGCCGAACATGCGGATGTTCGCCGTCTTGGCGGCGGCGTACTGGATGTGCGCGTTCCGGGCGGCCGTACTCATCTCGACATTCTCGAGACGAATTCCGTTGCGGCGGAATTTCATTCACGATGCGCTGGCTCGTGCGCCGGACCAGGACCCGGCGTGCACTGCCCCGATTGATCCAGAGCGTCGAGATGCTCCTCGACGAACTGGGCCGGACTCGACAGCCGAGTGACGATATCGTCGAGCCGGTTCGGATCGACACTGTATTCCCCGTGCACGGCAGATCCAGGCTGGAGACTGCACCGGCGAACTGATTACCCTGCGCGACAAACGCTTTCGCGCTTACTCCGAGCGCGGAAGCCATCACCGTCAACGCCCTCGATGATCTTGCCGCCGTCCTAGGTCGGCCCACCCCACGGCGAAGAGCGCCCCGAAATGAACACCAACGCTAGTGAAATGCACTGCGCATCAACATATTTCGCAACGAACTCGAAAACCGCCGGAACGCGCGTCGCCGGGTGACCGCTGACGGCCACCCGGCGACGGCAGAGCATGCGGATTTACACGACAGCGGGTCGCCGAGCGGCGTTCTCGGCGATGGCCTCGACCACCGCACCGAGCAGCGGTGCGGGCAGATCATGCCCCATCGCGTCGAGCGGCATATAGCTCGACCCGGGGATCGCGGCACGCGTCGCCTCGCCTCCGGCGATCCTGATCAGCGAATCCTCCGCACCGTGGATGACCAGCGCGGGCACCTCCAACTGCTGGAGTCTGCTGGTGCGGTCGGGCGCGATGACGGCCGCGGTCACCTGACGAGCCGCACCCTCGGGATGACGCGCGCGCTCGTAGGCCCGAGTCGCCATGTCGTACCGGCGGGCCCGCTCGCTCTCGGCGTAGGTCTTCGAGCCGATCAGCGCGTACAGCGCGGCGATCTGCTCGATCGCGGCGTCATGATCCGCCGGCAGCGGTTTCAGCAGTTCCTGGAGCACGTCGCTGTGGGCCATGCCGATGCCGGCATGCGGAGTGCTCATCATCGAACACAGCGACAACACTCGCGGCTCGTACTCGATCGCGAACAATTGAGCGACCATCCCGCCCATCGATGCACCGACGATATGCGCCTGGTCGATGTCGAGGTAATCGAGCAACTCGGCGCAGTCCCGTGCGATCGCTCGCAGGTAGTACTGACGAGGGGTGGCGTTCCACGAGGTCAGGCCGCTGTCGCGGTTATCGGGACGGATCACCCGGTAGCCGCGCGCGACGAGGTCGTCGATCATCGGCTGCGGCCAGTGGATCAGCTGCGAGTTGAGCCCCATGATCATCAGCATCGGCGGCCCGGCCGGATCACCTTCGTCGCGGTAGCACATCCTGACCTCGGACAGGTCAGCGAACTGGTCGATCGCATCGTTCATGACAAGCCTCCCGAAGTTGTTGCCGTGGATTGCAGACATTGAGCATGCAAAGCCGAACTGCACTCGGGTGTTCATGAAACTGTGAACCGCGACAGCCGATTCATCGGACCGCTGGCCGCCGCCAATTCATGATCCCACACCGGCCCCCTGGCGCAACCTGTCCGATCCGCATAGATCCCCGACCGCTCGCCCGAGTCCGCGGCCCGATCGGCCGATGCGCGCCGCGATCGATCCGGACATCGACGTTTCCCTTCGGAACTCGTTGCAACACAGCGGTAATCCACACAAATCGCGCCCGGTCGCCGTCCGGAAAAACCTGGAACGACGCGTGATGATGCTCGATCGGCAACCGAAATCCTTCGACGGCCGAATACGCCAGACGACGAGCCTCGTCGTCGACGGTCACCAGATACTCCCGGACCACGGCTCCGGTCGGCATGGTCAGATACCGCACGTCACCCTCGATACGAATATCGACGTGGCCATATTCGTTTCTCTGGTCAGCGGCAGCAATTCGGGTCCAGCACAACACACAACGCGGACAGCGCGTCACGCCTGGCCCGATGGACGACGCTCATCCCGATGCGTTCGGATTCGACGAGCCCGGCCTTGCGGAGCTGGCCGAGATGGTGACTGACCGTCGACTCGGACAGCCCGACCGCAGCGGCGAGCGCACCCCCGTTCTCGCCGGTCTCCGGCCCGGCCAGCAGCAGCGACATCAGTTTCACCCGAACCGGGTCGGCCAGGGCCTTGAGCCGGAGGGCGACTTCGAGCGCGGCGGCGTCGTCGACCGGGCCCGCGGCCACCGGCGCGCAGCACACCGGCGCGGACATATCGATCACGGGCAGCGTCTTGGGCATGGATTCCATGCTAGCGACGGCATTGACATATGTCGAAAAGGTGCAAGAATCGACCGCACAACCTTTTCGACATATGTCACACAATGGAGGTTTCCGATGTCTCGCATCCAACTCGCACTCAACGTCGACGACCTCGAGCAGGCGATCACGTTCTACTCCACGCTGTTCGATGCCGAACCGGCCAAGCGCAAGCCCGGTTACGCCAACTTCGCGATCACCGACCCACCGTTGAAGCTGGTGCTGCTCGAGAACACCGGCCAGGGCGGCACGCTCAACCATCTCGGGGTCGAGGTCGAGTCCTCCGAACAGGTCCACGACGAAATCGCCCGCCTGTCGCAGGCGGGGTTGTTCACCGAGGAGCAGATCGCGACCACATGTTGCTTCGCCACCCAGGACAAGGTGTGGGTCACCGGCCCGGACACCGAGAGATGGGAGGTCTACACCGTACTCGCCGACAGCGAAACATTCAGCGCCGCAGAAGAATTCGAGGTAGACAGCGCCAACGTGCAAACATGCTGCAACACGGACGACCAGACCACCGGAAACGTCTGCTGCAGCCCGGCCGCTCGAGCCACCACCCGGAACGCCGACCGCGACACCGAACCCCCGACCGCCACCTGAATCCACGGCGACACCAAACCGGGCCACCAGCAGAGATTTCCGTTGCGCCCGCGACGCTCGCGCCACCGAAAATCCCTGCCGCACCCCGGCGCTCGAGCCATCACCCGGAACGCTGTGGCCGCGCCCCTGCTCCTCGAGGTATCGCAGCCGATGTGACATCGCCCCTGGAACTGGCCACGGCGATCGGCCTTGAATTCTCCGCGGATCGAACCAAAGCCGAAGGCACCCTCATCAGAACCGCTCCACAACCCGCCATCGGACACTCCCACTGCAACAGCAATATTCGAGTCGCCAAGCCCGCCCGACACCGAAGGCAGCTCACCAGAACCGGCCCCTCACCCCCCTCCACCGGAGGCTTACGCCGCGACACCGATATCCGAGTCGCAGGACCATACCGCGATACCAAAGGCACCCTCACCAGAACCGGCCCCTCAACCCGCTACCGGAAACTTCCACCGCAACAGCAATATTCGAGTCACCGAGCCCCGCCGCGATACCAAAGGCACCCTCATCAGAACCACTCGTCACCCCGCCGCCGGAGACTTATGCCGCGACACCGATATCCGAGTCGCAGGACCATACCGCGATACCAAAGGCGCCCTCACCAGAACCGGCCCCTCAACCCGCTACCGGAAACTTCCACCGCAACAGCAATATTCGAGTCACCGAGCCCCGCCGCGATACCGAAGGCAGCTCACCAGAACCGTCCCTCAACCCGCCGCCGGTGACTTATGCAGCGGCACCGATATCGGCGATGGAGTTGACGGTATCGCGCAGTTGCCCGGCCATCGCGGCGTAGCCGGAGCCCGCGGGAGCGATGTCGAAGCGTTCGATGCCATATGGCCCTGTCCCGAGTCGCGGGACCCTGCCGCGATTTCGGTGTTCGAGCCGCCGAGTGCTCCTGCCACTGCCGAACCCGGAATGCGCACGTCACGCAAAGGCTGCTGGCCGAACCGGCCGTGAATACGGCACTCGGGCGTGAATCTATTCACCGAACATTCGCTTGCTCTTCCGCATCGATACCTATCAATATCGATGTATGTCTAATCCAGCGGTGTCGTCAGCGGTGGCCGGACCATCGTGTGAGCCCACGGCCCGGCTGCGACCGGCGCTGACCGCGGAGCAGGCCGCTGGGCTGGCGATGATGTTCAAGGCGCTGGCCGATCCGGTCCGGCTGCGGGTGCTGTCGGCGATCGCCGCGCGCGCCGGGGGCGAGGCGTGCGTGTGCGATGTCTCCGACGGCCTGGATGTCACCCAGCCGACCATCTCGCACCACCTGAAAGTGCTGCGCGAGGCCGGATTGGTCACCAGCGAACGCCGCGCATCCTGGGTCTACTACCGCATCGTCCCCGACGCTCTGGCGCACCTGTCCGAGGTACTGGGCCACAACGCCGGAATCGAGGCGACCGTATGACCGCGACCGACCACATCACTCACCCGGCGGTCGCCGGAAAACTGTCCACCCTGGACAGGTTTCTGCCGGTCTGGATCGGTGTGGCCATGGCCGCGGGGCTGCTGCTCGGGCACGGAGTCCCCGGGCTGGGCAGTGCGCTGTCCGCGGTACAGGTGGACGGAATTTCGCTGCCGATCGCGATCGGCCTGCTGATCATGATGTACCCGGTGCTGGCCAAGGTCCGCTACGACCGCTTGGACTCGGTGACCGGCGACCGCCGCCTGCTGCTCGGCTCGCTCGTGTTGAACTGGCTCATCGGTCCCGCGCTGATGTTCACCCTGGCTTGGCTGCTGCTGCCGGACCTGCCCGAATACCGGACCGGGCTGATCATCGTCGGCCTGGCCAGATGTATTGCGATGGTGATCATTTGGAACGACTTGGCCTGCGGCGATCGGGAGGCCGCCGCCGTGCTGGTCGCGTTGAACTCGATTTTTCAGGTCGTCATGTTCGCCGTGCTGGGTTGGTTCTACCTCTCGGCGCTGCCCCGCTGGCTCGGCCTGGCGCAGACCACGATCCATACCTCGCCCTGGCAGATAGCGAAATCGGTGTTGGTCTTCCTGGGTGTCCCGCTGGTCGCAGGTTTTCTCACCCGCCGATTCGGCGAGAAGGTCCGCGGCCGTGACTGGTACGAATCGAGGTTGTTGCCGCGGCTCGGGCCGTGGGCGTTGTACGGGCTGCTGTTCACGATCGTGGTCCTGTTCGCGCTGCAAGGCCACCAGATCACCTCTCGCCCTTGGGATGTCGTGCGCGTCGCGATCCCGATGCTTGCGTACTTCGCCATCATGTGGGGCGGCGGCTACCTCTACGGCCGTCTGGCGGGCCTCGGCTACGAACGCACCACCACCCTCGCGTTCACCGCCGCGGGCAACAACTTCGAACTCGCCATCGCCGTCGCGATCGCCACCTACGGCGCCACCTCCGGTCAGGCCCTCGCCGGAGTCGTCGGCCCGCTGATCGAGGTGCCCGTTCTGGTCGGGCTGGTCTACGTATCCCTGGCCCTGCGAAACCGCTTCTTCCACAACACCACTCAGCGCCCTGTCCCGGCCGCCAACTGAAAGACGCTCGCCGATGCCTGCCATCCCCAGCGTGCTGTTCGTATGCGTCCACAATGCCGGACGCTCCCAGATGGCCGCCGCATTCCTGGCCCACCTCGCGGGCGATCGCGTCCAGGTTCGCTCCGCAGGCTCCGAGCCCGCCGACCGGGTCAACCCCGCAGCCGTACAGGCCATGGCCGAAATCGGCGTCGACATATCCACCGAAATCCCCAAGGTTCTCACCACGGACGCGGTCGAATCCTCCGATGTGGTGATCACCATGGGCTGCGGGGACACCTGCCCGTACTTCCCCGGAAAGCGTTATCTGGACTGGAAACTCGACGATCCGGCCGGCCAGGGCCTCGACGCGGTCCGTCCCATCCGCGACGAGATCGAACACCGCATCCGCGCCCTACTCGACGAATTGGGCATTCCGCCGGGCGGATGAGCAGCCGGACATGCCCGCCGAAGCGATGCGACCGGAGCACGCGCCCACATATTCGGGAGCCGTCGGCTCGGCGTGGACAGCGGCCATACCCACGGCAGGCACGCCGAGGAACCAACGCCTTGACAGGCGACATCCCGAATCCCCGCGTGACTCAATCGCAGAGCGAGGATCGCCGGGCGGACAGAGCGAGCGCCGCGAACACGGACAGCCGCTGCGGCACACCAGAGCAACGCCCGTTGCACTCACCGTTCGACCGCTCCGACGATGGACAAGGTCGTGCGCACCGACGCTCGCCACGCCACACCCAGCCCTCAGCACGCTCTGTCGCCGCGAGAATCTGCGAGCCCATGGACACATGCGGTGCCAGGAAAGGTGCGCACAGTGCCCGAATACCGCACGAATCGAATACCTGCCGTCCACCAGTGCGGAATGGGCGGGGAAGTCACTGTGCGCCAACAGTTTCCAATCGACGCGGTCGAACTGCCCGGGGACCGAGGGGCTCACCCGGGCACGATGATGAGCTTGCCCCGTTTCGCGCTCCCGTTTCGTTCCAGTTCCGTGAGCGCCGAGACCGCGTCGGCCAGCGGCACGGTCCGGGCGATCGGTAGCTCGAGGTGGCCCTCGCCGGCGGCTCGCGCGACCGCCTCGATATCGGCCGTCACCGCGCGGGCGATCACCACGTGGAACGGGCCGGGCAGAGCGCTTCTCACCATGTTCGCCGGGCTGGGGCGTGTGCTGATGATGCGACCGTTCGGCCGCAACATCTTCCGGGCTTGTTCGACCGGCGGTGTCGAAGACGATATCGAATCGCCGCGCGAGCGCCGCGGGGTCGAAGTCGAAGTGGACGATGGGATCGATGCCGAGGTCGCGTGCCTCGTCCGTCGAACCGGCGCGGCAGCTTCCCGCCACCGTCGCACCGTGCGCGGACGCGAGTTGCACGGCCGCGCGACCGACTCCGCCGAGGCTCCCGTGCACGAACACCGCAGCGCCGGGCTGTAGCCTCGCTTTGTCGAACAAGGCCTGATACGCGGTGAGGCCGACGGTGGGAAGCGCTGCCGCCGCCTCGAAGGACAGTCCGGCGGGCTTGCCGACCACGCCTTTTTGTTCGGCGACAACCACATCGGCGAACGCACCCGACCACTTGATCGGTGCGCCGCCGAGGACCTCGTCACCGACGCGCAGCCGGGTGACATCGTCGCCGACGGCCTCGACGACGCCGGCGAAGTCGTATCCCATCCCACGCGGAAAGCTTCGCCCGGTCATCCATTTCATCGCACCGTTTCGGATCCCGAAGTCCATGGGATTCGCGGCAGCCGCTCGCACCCGGACGCGAACATCCTGAGCGCCGAGTTCTCTGGGCTCGAAGTCTTCGAGCCGCATGACCTCCGGTCCGCCGTAGCGGTGGTACTGGATCCGTCTCATCGTCATGTGAGTTCTCCCTTCGGTGATGTCGTGTGTCAAAGATGCAAGGGCGGTGCGAGAACCGATTCGAGGTACGCCAGCGTCGTCCGGTGCAGCGGCGGCGCGTCGAAGTCGGAGGATCCATGGTCGCCACCGGCGATTTCCACGAGATCCGCCCGAACTCCGACCGCGGTGAGTGCGCGGTGAAGGCGTCGGCTCTGTTCGATCCCGACACGGCGATCATGGTCCCCGTGAGCGATCAGGAAGGGCGGCGCGCCGGGGTGTGCGAGAAGGCAGAGGTTTCCGCGCTCGGCCACGTCCGGGCGAACGGCGGGTGGGAATCCGAAGAAGCGGGCGAATGTGCTGTCCGGGCCCGTCATCAGTTCGATGGCCTCGGGGTGTGCATCCTCGTCGTGTCTGAGGAAATCGGTGGGTCCGTAGTGCTCGACGACGGCGGCGAGTCCGCAGGACACCTCCGAGTGCGGTCCGATGCTGCCGACCAGATCGCTGCCGTCGCCGGCAAGTGCCACGGCGCTGATGAGATATGCGCCTGCGCTGGAGCGGAAGCCCACGATGCGGTCGGTGTCCAGCCCGTAATGATCGGCGTTGGCCCGCACCCAGCGAACGGCGGCGGCGACATCCTGGATGGCAGCGGGGAAGACGGCCTCGCCGCTGAGCCGGTACTGGACCGACACCACAGCGAGTCCCGCCTCGAGCAGATATCGCCACGGCCCCATTTGTTTGATTCCGGCGAAGAATCCTCCCGGATGTGCGTACACCACAACGGGAATGGGTGTCGTCACCGGACGGTGCGGGATGTGCAGGTCCAGTGTGAGCGGCCGGAATCCGGCGAGGGTGGCATAGATGCGATCCAGATGGCTCGCTACCCCGGGGAATACCTCCACCGGCGGCAGCGCGGCGAATTCGGGCCGGATAAGGGTGGAGATCATCTCTGCGGGGATGTCCACTGGCGCACCAGCTGTCGGCATGACTGGTTCCTCTCTGAACAAGTTGCGGCAGAATGGTTTTCGTTCGGATCAGGATTCGCGCGGTGCGGTGTCGACGAGCGCGCGGCCGAACAGCCGGCCGAACATGGTGACCGACAACGATCGCGGAAGGACATGTTTGATCAGCAGGTCCGCGGCATTGTTGGTGACGCCGGGGATGACGCGGGCGCGCTTGCCGAGGTTGCGCAACGCGGCCTGGACCACCTGCGACGGCGCCATCCTCGGGCTGCTGATCTTCTGGAAGTCGAGGCCGTTGGACCGCTGCGCGCCTTCGGTTTTCGTCATCCCGGGGGAAACGACCAGGACGTCGACGCCCTGATTCTTCAGTTCGTAGTGCAACGCCTGGCCCAGTGACGACACGTAAGCCTTCACCGCGCCGTAGTTGGCGGTGTACGGTGTGGCGCTGGCTTCGAGGCTGGACGCCACGAGGATGATGGCTCCGCGACCCCGGCGGGCGAACTCACGCCCGAAGTGGTGCGTCATCCGCAGCGGCACCGCCGCGTCGAGGGTCAGGACATCGAGTTCGGTGGCCAGCGAATTGTTCACCAGCGGTCCGGCGGAAGAGATTCCGGCGTTCGCCACGACGATCCCGACGTCGAGATCCGCTACCCCACGGGCCAATTCGTCGACGGCGCCGTCGGCGAGCAAGTCCAGCGCGAACACGATGTTGTCGGTGCCGTGGTCGCGGGACAGCTCGTCGGCCAGAACCTCCAGACGGTCTTTGCGGCGCGCCACGAGAACAACATTGACTCCGACGGCGCTCAGATGCCGCGCGAATTGCTCGCCGATACCCGAGGACGCCCCGGTGACGACTGCATACCGGCCGTATGTGACGCGAAGATCTTTCATGCTGATTCCTCTCTGCGCAGTGGCGCCGGTGGCACCGACGACTGCCGTCATGACACCAAGTGCCATCAGGCTATCACCGTTTATGACACTTAGTGTCGTCAGCTCGTCGGGCGCTCTACGATGTGGGCATGAGTCGGTGGGAGCCCAACGCAGCGGAGCGGTTGGCAGTGGCTGCGGTGGAGTTGTTCGCCGCCCGGGGATATGAGCACGTCTCCGTCGTGGAGATTGCCGAGCGTGCGGGATTGACCAAACGCACGTTCTTCCGTCACTTCGCCGACAAGCGCGAGATCCTGTCCAGCGGCCAGGATGCGTACCGAGAGATGTTCGCCACCGCCATTGCCGGTGCGCCCGCCGAAGCCACCCCGATGGAAGCGATCGGTGCGGCACTGGCCGCGTTCGCGGACGGCCTCGCAGACGATCGCCGCGAATTTCTGGCGAAACGCCAGGCAGTCATCGCCGACAATCCCGAACTGCAGGAGCGCGACCTGCTCAAGTCCGCCGCGCTGACCACGGCGATGGCGGATGCGCTCGTTGCGCGCGGAGTGGAGCAATGTACCGCGAGCGTGGCCGCCAACATCGGCGCGCTCGCCCTCGGCGACGCCTTCCACCGCTGGCTGCAACCCAGCAATCGGACGTCCATGGCCAGACTCGCCGAGCAGGCGCTGCGAGACCTGATGGCGGCAATCGAGACGCTGCGCTGAGGCCGCCGCAGCGCTCCGACTGTCATATGAAATCCCGGCTATCCGGCGCGTTCTCGTGACTCTCACCTGCAGCGCCGCGTCGGGTGCACTGAGCTGTACAACGCTGCCGCACAGCAGATTTCGCTGGGTGCCCGACCGATCAGCGGCCTTGCCGGAAATCAGATGCGGTGCGAAACCTTACTCACGCAGCAGGACCCGCGTCCATGACTCAGAAGGGATCGGCGAGCGAACCGGACCGAAGCGCGGCGGTGAAGGCATCCCATTCGGATGACGTGAAGGACAGGGCAGGTCCCGAGGGATTCTTGGAGTCGCGGAGAGCGATCATGCCAGCGGCCTGGAACGCGACCTCGACGCAGTCACCGCTCTGAGTGCTGTAGCTGCTCTTGAACCACCCGACATTCGGAGCGTTCACTGGGATACCTCCTGCATGATCTCGGTCAAACGGGCCCGAGTCTTGGCTGCGTTCAGCACAACCCGTTCGATCTCAGCCCACGATTTACGATACCGCGCCACCTGACCGGGCGTGTCGAAGTAGAGAGCGCTCCCAACTCCCGACTCTACGTACGCCACGGGAGGATCGGGGGCGAGGTTCCCGATGGCTGCGAACTCGAGAATGCTGAAGGGACCAGTCTCGGTGCCGCGATAGATTCCTACATCGAAGGGGACGAGACGGATCCGCACACTCGGCATTTTCGACGTGTCGATGATGTGCCGGATCTGGCCCACCGCTACATCGGGCTCGTCGAGAAAGCGTCGAATTACGTTCTCATCCAACACGATATCCAGCTTCGCTCCAGCCCTGGTAAGAGTCACCCGCCGCCCGATCCTGATCTCCACGTTGTGCTCCACCTCTTCCGAAGTGAGGTACGGACTGGTTCGCAAGAGAGCCCGTGCATACTCGGAAGTCTGGATCAGGCCAGGCAGACGGGTGTTCTGATACGTCGTTATAGATGCCGCAGTGGTTTCGAGGGTGATGTATGTACTCAACTGGCTCGCGGACTCTACGTCAGTGAGCGTGTGCCACCACCCGTGCGCCGACTCCGCCTCTACAGCAAGTACTTTCAGCTCCCGTCTGACCACATCGGAAGCGCCGTAGATGTCGCACAGCTTGTCGATATAGATCGCTTTGAGCTTGCACGGCTCACCTTTGAGCATCCTGGACACCGTCGTGTGATGGAGATCGATCTGCTCCGCGATGTCCTTGATGTACAGGCCGGACTCGCCGTGCAGTTTGGACAGGATGTGTGCCACCTGACGACGCGGCACGGACGGAACATTCGGTACGGCGGGCATTGTGAACGATCCTCCTCGACATGACCTGGGCATTCTTGGTCCCGAATCGGCTCGATTCGTTTTTTCGAAGCGGACCGATTCTCGGCTTTGGATTGTGAAATCAGCGACGACGGTGTGACATGGAACCGCAGCCGCACAGAGGCTTCGAACGCACCACCCACCGGCCAGGTTTCGGGCGTTCGTCCCACATTTCCGACTCAAATCCGGGGAACTCCATGATTACCATGCGATCAGAGGTCTCGACAAGAGTGAATCGATCATCAGTTCGAGCGAAAGGCACTGTCCTTGTCGAGTGTTCGACTGCTGAACAATGTGCGAACCTCGATTGTCCTGCGATGACGCCTCGCCTGGCGTTATGCGGTCGGCAACAGGGCGGACGCACCGCACAGGTCGTGCCGTTGGAGGGGACGGCATGATCGCACTTCCATCGAAAGTTCTGCTCGTTCAAGCGTGCATGGGCAGTGCGATACCGAGTCATCCAGTTCTATTGGCATCTCGGGAATTGGCGTGTCTGCATCAGGCCCGTTTGGACCATTCCAATGCGGATACTCCCGAAATTGCTGAAGCGCGCCGGAATGCAGTGCGGGAAGTCGATCGCTGGCTGTCGGCGAGCGGCGCGCAGACGCCGAACGCACCATTTCTGCACACCGAGACCGTCGGCATGGTGATAGACCGAATCGCGGAGTATTCGATCGCAGCACAAGCCGGTTCGGCGCAAGGGACTCTGGAACCGCATCGGCATTACCTCTGGCAGCGCATGTCCGAACTCGCTGTCGCCTACGAGGATCTGGTGTGGGAAATCCACGCGGGTCGCCGCAGGGTGCCGGATTTCCCCGGTCCACGATTGCACACATTCGCACCGCCCGTCCCGCAGGCCGGCATATGAACGCAGACAACAGGTTCCACCTTGTACGCGATGAGCTACGCCGGGTCGGCTGGTGCGACCACGCCACCCTCGACGCTGTCGCCGAACTGCTCGACGATCGCGAAATCAATATCCTGGCAGGAAAGTTGGGCATGATCGCCGCGCACCTGGCATCCCGCGCCGGAATCGGTCGGGGCATGCCGCCGCCGGGCACCTTCCCGGGTGCGGGTAACGAGCGCATAGACCTTGCGGCCCAATGGAATGCGGTCACCGTCGCCGGATGGTTCGTCCGCAAGAAACTGACCGCGTGGTGGTGGCATGATGTCGTCTTCGACGCCGTCCTGGTCACCTACGAACTGGTCAAAGCGTTCGTGGCCGCCGTGGCCGACGACGACCCGAGCCGCGTAACCCGCCTCACCCTGCGCCTGCGAGCCCTCTCCGCGGGCCGCCTCGTCATCGAGATCCACGACTCCCCCGAAAACGCCCACCTCATCTCGGCAGCCGACAACCTCATCTCCGACCAGGTGGAACACATAGCCCACCACTGCGGCCGCCACGAACACCACGGCCGCACCGTCCTCTGGTGCGAACTCACCCGCCCGGAACTGACCCGGTGGATCTGACCGACCCCAGCAAACGCCGGCGATGACGAATCCCGTTGTCCTGCACCGGCAAGGCGCCGGGCTCAGCCTGCGTCAGCAGCACAACCCGAACCTTCGATGCGATACCCGCATCGGTTCGTGTCGTCGCATCCGACGGCGGCGTCGACGGCCGAGCGAGTCGCAGTGCCGGTCCTGTGCAGCGAGCCGCTTCGGTTCGCCCCACACGACCGATCGATGCAATATAATTTGCCTATGATCAGCATGGTGCAACTTGTTTTGCATCAAGATGGCCGGCGTACTGCCGACCAGTCGCTTGCTCGTGAGCACCGCCCGTCGCTACCGGATCGACCGCAATGTGAGACACGATGAGCCCGAACATATTTCACATCAGCGAGATAACGCTGACGCCCCCGAAAGGTGCGCAACCAGGCCTGATCGTCGTACTCCACACGGCGCAGAAAGCGCTCCGTCAATCGATCGGGTTACTGGCGTCGGGGAAGCCGTCGGAACAACCGGATCTGCTGCACGAATTGGGTAAGCGAGGATTGCTCCAGGACGGACTCGACGACAAGCACGACCACGCCGTCATGGTCGACAACTACGCCTCGATGCTGAACAAGATCCGCGCCGCCAAGGTGGCGATCAACGAGCACAACGAGGACGTTCGCGCGGCCGTCTACTCGACCTTCGACGTATCGAACGGGACCTTCACCGCCTGCATGAGAAAGGTGCACGAGCTCCAGGGCGCGCTCGCGGACATGTCGAAGAGGAATGAGAGCGGCACACCGTTGACACCGAGTCAGCAACGGGCCGTGATCACCGCCGCCCTCGACGCCGTCGACTACGTGCACGGCAGGGTCGACTCCGCCGGGAAGCAGATCCGCCGGCAGAAGCAGGTGATCGAGAATTCGGTTCCGAACTACCATCCCGCCGTGACATTTTCGTCCGCGCCGGACCCGACGAGAGGGACCGGCAGCATCGTCCCGATTCCGTTGGCCCCCGGCGCTCCTGGCGCGGTGCAGGCTGCGCTGTCCCAGCTCAATGTTCACGAGATAGGCAGCACCAACCACCTGCCGGGTCACAAGGCATACGACATCGGCGGGCCGTGGTGCGCGTCCTTCGCCACCTGGGCCTGGAAGCAGGCGCATATCCCGTTGAACTGGACCACCAGCACCACCTATGTGCCCACGATCTGGGCCGACGCCAAGCGCCACGGGCTTGCCGACAGGGCGTCCAATGCCCGTGTCGGCGATCTCATCGTCATGAACGGCGTCGGACACATCGGCGTGGTGAAGAAGGTCGATCCCGACGGCACCATCTACACCATCGAGGGCAACTCGGGCGATGCGGTACGCCAGCACAAATACCCGCCTGGCAGCAGCTACGTCGACGGCGTCATCCATCCGCCCGCACAAAAGGCCAGCACTGCCATGGCCTGACGCGCAGGAAAAATCGCTGGCCGGACCGGACGATCTAGCGTCACATCGGACACGCAGCCCGCGACCGCCGGAACCAGCACATCTCTCTTCGGATCATGCGGCCCAATCGTTTACGCCGCAGTGTCAGCGCCGTGACTGGCTGTCACCCAGTCCGGCCTTCTTCCTGGCCAGCGCGAGAGAGCCCGCGAATGGCGCTGCATGCGGGGCGTCCACTCCAAGTTCGACTGGGGCGCCATCTTTATCGACCATCGCGACGCCCGCGAAGCGATCCACCTCACAGCCTGGCTGTAGAGGGTGCGGCGATGCCCAAGTGTATTGAAGCGGACACCGCGAACAGGTAGGTTCGTTGCGAGCCGTTGAGGGGTGGGAGTCGATCCGGCCCTTCCTCATCGTGGTATCGGGGCCGAGAGGACGACATGACCGACTGGGGACGCGTAATCCGTTGTGCGGCAGTGGGAGTCGGTGCGGCCGCAGTGCTGGCCGGGTGCAACGGCGGCGGGGGCGGGACGTCGAATGTCAACTCATCGGCGTCCTCCGCGGCGTCAACGATCGCGCCGAGCGCACCCACCGCCTTCAATGCGTGTGAGTTGCCCCAATCGGTGACCGATGCCGATCACATCGATCCTGGTCCAATACCGGCCGACTCAACCGATCCCACCAGCGGCGCCGCATGGAAAGGGTGTGTCTACTCGACGTACGAGGGGGACGGCTACGGGACGACCATCCGCACTACGAACCTTACGATCCCTCTGATCGAGGCCAATAAAAAGTTCAACAATATTGAGCATTTGACGATCGATGGGCGGCAAGCGATCACCTATCACGAAGCTGATCTGGCAGACTTGCGCGCAGATTGCATCCTCAATGTCGAGATGAAGGGCGGGGGGCTGGAAATATTGGTAACTAATCCGGCATCACACAAGGCGACTGGAACTCAGGATTCCTGCACAATCGCCAAGAAATTAGCTGGCGATTTGGTACCCACCTTTCCGGCATCGGTGTAGGTTTTTCGATTTGGCAAAACTTCAGTGGGGAGGAGGCCGACAGGATGGCCGACGACAGCAAGCCGACCCAGACCGGCCCGCTGGCAAGTCTGATTACCGAGGCCCAGAATGGCAATCTCAGCGTCAGTTTCGGAAATGGCGTGGCGACAGATTTCCTTCTCAATGCGGATGAGTTCGCTTATATAGAACGTGACTGCAAGGCGTTCAAAGCGGAAATTACGAAGCTTCAGGCCCTGGCGCGAACCATTTCTGAACAGTCGGATTGGGGCCTCGGCGAATCAACAGAGGGCTTGCCGTCCGCGAATACCCTTGTAGCCCGCTTTCGTAGCAAGGCCAATCACGCCGGGCTCCCCACCGACTCCGATGATAACCTCTACAGCATCCTCGATCAGCACTATAAGATAGTTGACGACCTTCAGACTCTCCATCACACGATTGCACAACAATATTGCGAGCAGGACTCCAATTTCGCTGCCGAGTACAACCGAATCACAGCGAACATCGAGAAGAGTCCTATTGGTACACCGATGCAGCCGGGGGTAACCACCAACCCTGCACTGGGGAAGTCCAAGTAATGGCAGTCACCAACGAGCCCGCTAAGATTCCCGGCGGTGGCGAGAACCCAGACAGCTTTTCCCACTGGGATATCTACAATAAGTTTCACCCGCTGGACACCAATAAAGCGCACACTGCCTCCCAAAATTACAGCACGCTCGCAAGTCAATGGTCATCGGCGGCATCCTTCTTTGCTGCTCGCATTCGTCAATCGAGTTCAGCGGCGTGGCAAGGCAAAGCTGCCGAGGCCTCTCGGACTGCGATCTCCAACTACGCCCAGCGGGCTGAGGATCTGACCGAGGCACTGAACGCCATGTCCACTCAGGTGACCTCAGCGATCGACGGCGTCAATGGCACCAAAAACGGTGTCGCCGTACCGATGCAGCATGTAAGCCGCTTGAACTTCTGGGAAGGCGACCTCCTCTTCTGGCACGGTGACCGGTCGAAGCAGAAGATCGACCAAGCGCGCGACGAAGCTCGCGAGGCGATGAAGAACAACTACGTCAAGAACTTCGTCGACGCGGACAAGAAGATTCCGGTCATCCCGAAGCCGAACGAGATCAGCAACCCGCTCTACAGCTACACGCCGACCAGCTCCAGCGCGTACACGCCCAACTCCGGTAACGGTCCCAGTACCCCCGGGCCGAGTCAGAGCGGTACGAGCGGTGACAGCGGGAGTCGGTCGGGTACCTCCTCGAGCCAGTCGGATTCCATGTCGACGGCGGGTTACAGCTCCTCGTCGATGCCGTCGATGTCCGGGTATTCGAGTTCGATGGCGACCACGCCCGCCGGCTATTACAGCGGCACCTCACCGACCTCCACCACGCCGAGCAATTACAGCGGGATCGGCAGTGGGTCGGGCGGCGATAGCGCGTTGAACGGGCTGGGCTCGGCGACCGGCGGCGGACTGGGCAAGAGTGTGCCGGGAACCGGATCCAACGCGGCCGCTGCGGCCGCGAACGCCGCCAACGCCGCAGGTAAGACCAGCAACCTGGCCGGCATGGGCGGATTCGGCGGCGCGGGCGGAAAAGGCAAGGGCGAGGACGACAAAGAGCACTCGCTCCCGGATTGGCTGCGCAATATGGAAAATGCCGAGGAACTGCTCGGCCCGACGCCCAAGAGCCTTCCGGGCGGCGTCATCGGCGGGGATTTCGACCAGAATTCCGAACCCCGCGGCTGAGTGTTTTCAGATGACCGGAATTCGTGATCGAAGGATGTTCCATGGCGGAATGGAGTTGGGAGCCCGATGATTTCGCTGCGATGTGGCTCGGTCAGGCGCGCGATCGGCTGCCGAGCCCGCTGAGCTACACCAGCCGCTTCCCGACTCAGGACGAGGTGCGCCTGCACCGTCAGCAGGTGCACGGCCGGTACGACGCGGACGAACGCAACCTCATCGAACTCGCCTTCCGGACCCTGACCGACGCCGATCTGCGCATCCAGATCCTCGGGCAGTCCACGACTCTCGGCCGCGGTAAGCCGAAGGATTACCGAATCATCGGCGCGCGAACGAGATTCAACGCGATGATGCTCACCCAGACCGCTGATCCGGGGCCTCGGGACAGCATCGACGGTACGGTGCGCTGCCGCCTGTTCCGGACCGAACAGCTGGCCGCTCGCTTGGCCACCATCGTGCCGTCCTTTCCGCCGGGCCAGGAGAAGCCGGACACCTTCCATCTGGAGGACATCCGGCGCCCCGCCCAAGGTTTCAGCCGCAACACTCCCCGCGACCGCTACGACCGCTTCACTCAGCGTCCCGTGGACGGCGGTGGCGGCGCGGCGCTGTTCACTGGCTCGGTTTTCCACATTCTCGATCCCTGGTACACCGTCCAGTGGGTGGATATCGCCCGAGATGGCCGCTATCTACAACAACGCACCCGGGAGCACCTCACCGTGCGACCCGCCGGCCCGCAAGATCTCACCACGACTTTCGAAACCTGGATCGAACGGACCCTCCAGCGCCTGCGCGAAGACGAACCCGACACTTGGTGAGAGCCACCGCGCGGTCTAGCATCGCCATATGGCGATGAAAGCGCAGAGTGTCGATGTCGAGCGGGTGGAGTTGATTCCCGCCGCGGCCTTGTTCCGATCGTTGGGCGATCCGGCCAGGTTGGCGATCGTGCGCCGATTGGCGGCGGGGCCGACGCGGGTGACGGATCTGGTGGAGGCGGTCGGGCTCGCTCAGTCCACGGTCTCGAAACATCTTGCGTGCCTCCGTGATTGCGGCTTGGTGGATTCCGAGCCGGTCGGTCGTGCGTCGCTGTTCCGGTTGACCCGTCCGGAACTGGTGCAGATGCTGGCCGCGGCGGAGGCGGTGCTGGCCGCGACGGGAAACGCGGTCGCGCTGTGTCCCGAATACGGCATCGAGACTTGCTGCCCGCAGGACGCGTCGTGACAGATCTGGATGCGACCACGAATGCGGTTGTTACACCGGGCTGCTGCGCGAGCGCGAGCGCGTGCGCAGCGCCGGTCAGCAAGGACGCGGCGTGGCATCGCGCCGCTCGCTGGGCGCGGCGTTTGGCCTGGGTGAGCCTGGTATGGATGCTCGCCGAGGGCGCGATCGGACTCTGCCAGGGTGCGGCCGCGGGGTCGATCGCCCTGCTCGGCTGGGCGCTGGGCAGCGTGGTCGAAGGCGTGGCCGGCGTGATCGTGGTGTGGCGGTTCACCGGTGAGCGCACCACGTCCGAAGCCGCCGAACGAACCGCGCAAAAGCTTGTGGCCGTGTCGTTCTGGCTGCTCGCTCCGTACATCGCCGTGGCGTCCGTGCGAAACATGTTGGGCGAACACCGATCCGAAAGCACGGTCCTGGGAATCGTGGTCACCGCCCTGTCGCTGGTGGCCATGCCACTGCTGGGCCGGGCGAAACACCGGCTGGCCGTCCGCCTGGGTTCGGCGGCAACCGCCGGGGAGGGAACGCAGAACTATCTGTGTGCGATCCAAGCCGCCGCCGTCCTGGTCTCCTTGGCGCTCACGGCACTGTGGGGCGGCGGCTGGTGGCTCGACCCGATCGTCGGCCTCGGCGTAGCGGGCGCGGCGCTGCGGCAGGGCGTGCAGTCCTGGCGCGGCGACGACTGCTGCTGATCAGCGGCATGATCCGGTGCCGCATCCGGGAGCGGAAACGGTTGAGGGCCGGCCGAATACAGTGCACCAGCCCTCACCGGCAACTCATGCGGCCAGGTGTTACCCGCCGCGAACCGACGTGTCGATGAGACCGAACATCTCACCCTGCGGCGCCACGACCGTCGTCATCCTTCCGGCCGGTGAATCGGCCGGAGGCATCAGCACGGTCCCGCCCAGTTCCGCGACGCGCTGCGCCGCGTTGTCGACGCCGTCGAACTGGAACCAGGTCAGCCAGTAGGAGGGCATCGGCTCGCCGGGCATGCGGGTGTCGTCGTTGATGCCGCCCACCCCTTCGGTGCCGCCGGGCGGGATGAACATCGTGTAGCGCATATTCGCGTCGTCGCCGACATCGGCATAGGTGTAGTCGAAAACGTCGGCGTAGAACTGTTTCGCCGCCTCGAACTGGCGGGTGTGCAATTCGTTCCAGCAGTACGCGCCGTGTTCGTTGTAGACGGCGGAGCCGTTGTGCGCGCGAGCCTGCCAGAGGCCGAACACCGCGCCGCCGGGATCCGCCAGGACCGCCATCCGGCCCGCGTCGAGTACGTCGAACGGCGGCATCATCACCTGGCCGCCCGCGGCGGCAACCCGCCTGGTCACGGCCTCACTGTCCTCCGTGGCGAAGTACGTGGTCCACACCGAGGGCATGCCGGGTTGCGGCTTGGGACCGATTCCGGCGGCGTCCGCGCCGTTCACGGTTGCCATGAGATATCCGCCGGATTCCGGCCCGCTGTCCTGAACTTGCCAGCCGAACAGGCTGGAGTAGAACTCGCTCGCCTTGATCGGGTCATCAACTTGGCAGTCGACCCAACACGGGGTCCCCGCCGGCCACGACGTGTCGCGCACAGGCATAGATCTCTCCGTTCTGTGGTTGCGAACTTGTCTGCGATACCTCGAAGAGCAGGATCGATCATAGCCAACACGAGACCGCGCGGTCTTCGATATCCAAGCGCCCGACCAGCTGGAACCGCACCCTGCGGCGAGCGTCTTCGACGGGCTCAGCCGAGGAAGCGGCCGACCGCGACGAAGGCGGCGAGCAGGAGCAGAATCACGTTGGCGGGCAACGGTTGTCGCTCGTCGCGCAGCAGGTGGACGCGCAGCGCGAGGATCTGCACCACGACCAGACCGGCCGCGGCGATCGGCGTCAGCACGGGAGCGATTCCGGTCAGCTCGGGCAGGATAAGGCCGAGTGCGCCGAGGATCTCGACCGCGCCGACCGCCTTCACCGCGGCATCGGAGTTGTCCTTCATCCAGTCCAGCCGCCCCGTCGCCACGAGTTGCTCGCGCGAGCGGACCACCTTCAGCCCACCGGCGACCAGATAGACGACCGCGAGCAGGCCCTGCGCTGTCCACAGCGAGATGTTCACCGTATTTCCCCGATCCTCACGTCAGTACGTGGTCATATCGTGGGTGAACGCCGATGCGGCGACAAAAGGCACAAGAATGTGTGTGTCCAGGAAGGAGCCCTCCGTATGACGCAAGTCACACGAAAGCCGGTGCGGATCCCCGACGGCGGCGCGGTCCGGGAGGTGCTGGATCGCATCGGCGACAAATGGAGCCTGCTGGTGATCGGCACGCTGCGCGACGGCCCCATGCGGTTCGGCGACCTGCGCGAGGCCGTGGCGGGCATCTCCCAGCGGATGCTCACCCTCACCCTCGGCCACCTGGTCGAGGACGGCCTGGTCGGCCGCACTGCCTACGCAGAGGTGCCGCCCCGCGTCGAATACGAGCTGACCGCGCTCGGCCGTACGCTGCTACCGCTACTGGTATCCCTCGCCGAGTGGGCGATGGCGCACCGCGACGAGATCAACGCCAACCGCACGTCGCTGAAGGCGTGATCGGCGATATGCGGTCGCGAAGTCCGGGCGGCTACGCCCGCTGGCTGCTGACCGAGACGACCTCGCCGGTCAGGTACGAGGTGTAGTCGCTGGCGAGCATGGCGATGGTGGCGGCCACCTCCCAGGGTTCGGCGGCGCGGCCGAAGGCTTCGCCCGCCGCTAGGCGATCCAGTAGTTCGGTGGAGGAGACCTTGTCCAGGAAGGGGTGGCGGGCGATGCTCGGGGCCACGGCGTTGATGCGGACGCCCAGGTCGGCGGCCTCGACCGCGCTGCAGCGGGTCAGGGCCATGACGCCGGCCTTGGCCGCGGCGTAGTGGGCCTGGCCGTGCTGGGCGCGCCAGCCCAGCACGCTGGCGTTGTTGACGATGACGCCGCCGTGCCCGGCCTCGCGGAAGTACTTCAGGGCCGCGCGAGTGCAGCGGAACGTGCCGTTGAGAGTGATGTCCAGGACCCGGTCCCACTGCTCGTCGGTCATCTCGACGACCGGCGTCTCACCGCCCAATCCGGCGTTGTTGACCAGAATGTCGATGCGGCCCAGCGCTTTCGCGGCCGCCGCGATCAGCTCGTCCACCTGTTCGGTACTGGTGACGTCGCAGACCACCGAAGCCACCCGGCGCTGCGGGTAGGCGGCGGCCAGTTCCTCCTCGGTCTGCTTCAAACGTCGCTCGTGCCAGTCGGATACGACGACGTCCGCGCCCTCGTCGAGCATGCGTCGCGCAGTGGCCGATCCGATCCCGGTGCCCGCCGCGGCGGTGATCACCGCAACCCTCCCGGCAAGCAGCCCATGTCCGGAAACCGGCTGCGGCGCAACAGAAAGATCGGTCACTGTTATTCCTCCAGGTCTGATCGGATCTGCACGTCCGATCGGTCGATCCGGCCATGTGCGGCCGATCCGGTCAGGGGTTAGCGGGCCTCACGCGGGAGGCCGAGCACGCGTTCGGAGATGATGTTGCGCTGCACCTCGTTCGAACCGCCGTAGATGGTGTCCGCGCGGCTGAACAGGAACAGCCGCTGCCATTCGTTCAGGTCGTCCGCCGCCGGCCGGCCGGCGGCCCCGGCGGCGGCAGCTCGCGTAACCACGGGGGACCCCGCGCGGCCGCCCAGCGGATTCTGCGCGATCAGGCCGGGGGCGCCGAGTACGTCCATGGCGAGTTCGCCGAGATCGCGATGCCAGTTGGCCCACAACAACTTCGAGACCGACGCCTGCCCAGCGGCGGTGCGGGCGTCGACGTTGCCGTGCGCGGAGGCCAAGGTGCGCAACGCGTGCGCGCGCAGCACCCGCAGACCCACCCACGCCTGATCGATGCGTTCGGCCAGCACCGGGTTCTCCAATGCGCCGTTCTCGCGCGCGACCGCCTCCAGGTCGGCCAGCTCCCGGGCGAACCGAATCTGTTGTCCGACAGTGGAAATGCCGCGCTCGAAGGTGAGGGTGCCCATGGCCACGCCCCAGCCCTTGCCCGGCTCGCCGACCACGAGACTCGCCTCGGTGCGGGCGTCGTCGAAGAACACCTCGTTGAATTCGGCCGTCCCGGTGAGCTGGATGATCGGGCGCACCTCGACGCCGTCCTGCTTCATCGGCACCAGCAGATACGACAGGCCGTGATGGCGGCTCGACCCCGGTTCGGTGCGGGCGATGACGAAACACCAGTCGGCCAGGTGCGCCAGCGAGGTCCAGATCTTCTGGCCGTTGATCCGCCACTCGTCGCCCTCGAGCCGCGCCGAGGTGGTCACCGCGGCCAGGTCCGAACCGGCACCCGGCTCGGAATAACCCTGACACCATAGTTCGGTGACCGAGCGGATGCCGGGCAGGAAGCGCTGCTTCTGCTCCTCGGTACCGAATGCCAGCAGCGTCGGCCCGAGCAGCTCCTCACCCAGATGCGACACGCGGCTGGGCGCATCGGCCTTGGCGTATTCCTCGTGGAAGATCACCTGCTGGCGCAGGGTCGCGTCGCGTCCGCCGTACTGTTCGGGCCAGCCCAGGCAGGTCCAGCCGGCCGCGGCCAGGTGGCGATCCCATTCGAGCCGCTCGTCGAACGCCTCGTGCTCGCGACCGGGCCCGCCCAGTCCGCGCAGCTCGCGGAACTCGCCCTCGAGGTTCTCGACCAGCCATTCGCGCACGTCGGCGCGGAACTTCAGATCCGCGGACGTATCGCTACCGGCCGCGGTATCGGGGGTCTGGATCACACTCACTCCGGTAGAGTAACCTACCAAGCACTTGCTTTGTAGACCGACAGTTTCGAATCGCGGCTCGCCGCGGGAGGACGCCCGTGACCACCCTTTCGCAGACCACCCCCCGGGCCCTGCACGATGCGGCGCGCGCCTACGGCGACGCACCGGCCGTCCACGACGGCGAGGTGCGGCTGAGCTGGACCGAACTGCTCGACCAGGTCCAACAGGTCGCGGGAGCGCTGATCGCCCGCGGCGTGCAGCGCGGTGATCGCATCTCGATCTGGGCCCCGAACACGTTCCACTGGGTCGTGGCCGCCCTCGCCTCGCATTACGCCGGCGCGGCGCTGGTCCCGCTGAACACCCGCTACGTCGCCGACGAGGCCGTCGATGTGCTCGAGCGGGTGCACGCCAAGGCGCTGTTCATCTCCGGGCCTTTCCTGGGACGCGATCGTCTGGCCGAATTGCGCGCTGCCGCACCGAATCTGAATATCGAGACGATCATCGTGATGCCGGTGGAACCGGCCGAATGGGATTCGGCGGGCACGGCGCCGGACGCGGGGGTTCTGCGCTGGACCGAACTTGCCGCGGTATCGTCGCGGGTCTCCCGCGAGGACGTCCTCGCACGCGGGGAATCGGTTGGGCCCGAGGATATCTCGGACATCCTGTTCACCTCCGGCACCACCGGGCGCAGCAAGGGCACCCTCGTCGCGCACCGGCAGGCGCTGAGCGTGGTGCGCGCGTGGGTGGCGTGCTCGACGTTGAACAGCCAGGACCGCTACCTGGTCATCCCGCCGTTCTTCCACAACTTCGGCTACAAGGCCGCGATGCTCGCCTGCCTGGTGACCGGCGCGACCATCGTGCCGCAGGCGAGTTTCGATGTGCCGCAGGCGATGCGGATGGTGCACGAGCTGCGGATCACCGTGCTGACCGGCCCCCCGACGATCTACCAGACCATCCTGGACCACCCCGCCCGAGCCGACTTCGACCTGAGCAGCCTGCGGGTCGCGGTCACCGGCGCGGCGACGGTTCCGGTGGTGCTGATCGAAAGGATGCGCGAGGAACTCGAATTCGACGTCGTGGTCACCGCCTACGGGCTGTCCGAATCGGCCGGATTCGGCACCATGTGCCTGCCCGACGACGACACGGAGACGGTCGCCAACACCTCCGGCGGCCCGATCGCGGACTTCGAGGTGCGCATCGGCGACCAGGGCGAAGTGCTGTTGCGCGGGCCCAACGTCATGCTCGGCTACCTGGACGATCCCGAGAACACCGCCAAGACCATCGACCCCGACGGCTGGCTGCACACCGGTGATGTCGGCGTCCTGGACGAGCGCGGCTACCTGAAGATCACCGACCGGCTCAAGGACCTCTATATCAGCGGCGGATTCAACGTCTACCCCGCCGAAGTCGAACAGGTGCTGGCCCGTTTGGACGGCGTCGCGGACGCCGCGGTGATCGGCGCGCCGGACGAGCGCATGGGCGAGGTCGGCAAGGCGTTCGTCGTGCGGCGTCCGGGCTCGACGCTCACCGCCGAGGACGTGATCGCGCACGCGAAGCAGACACTCGCCAACTTCAAGGTCCCGCGCTACGTGGAGTTCCGCGACGAGCTGCCCTACAGCGCGGCCGGAAAAGTACTCAAACGGCAACTGCGCGAGGAGAAGTCGTGACCGGTCGATGAAGACCACCGCCACCGTATCCACTGTGTCCGACGGCGGCGCTCGCGGACCCCGGATGGTCACGCGAGCTGCCGCCGCCGGACCCGACGCGAGCACCGCACAGAACAGGGCGAATTGAATGGATCTCGAACTCGGTTCAGCCGCAGAGCAATTCCAGCTGGAGGTGCGCGAATTCCTGCGCGCCAACGTCCCGGCGACACCATTGCCGTCGATGGACACGGCGGAGGGCTTCGAGGCGCACCGGCGCTGGGAGGCCACCATGGCCGAGGCCCGGCTCTCGGTGGTCGCCTGGCCGCGCGAATACGGCGGACGCGATGTCTCCCTGCTGGAATGGGTTCTGTTCGAGCAGGAGTACTACGCGGCCGGTGCGCCCGGACGGGTCAGCCAGAACGGCATCTTCCTGCTCGCGCCGACGCTGTTCGAACACGGCACGCCCGAGCAGCTCGACCGGATCCTGCCGAGAATGGCTCGGGGAGAGGATATCTGGGCGCAGGCGTGGTCCGAGCCCGAGGCGGGCAGCGACCTGGCCGGCATCCGGTCCAGCGCCCGGCGCGCCGAGGGCGGCTGGGTGCTCAACGGGCAGAAGACCTGGAGCTCGCGAGCCTCCTTCGCGGACTGGGGATTCGGGCTGTTCCGCAGCGACCCCGAGGCCGAACGTCATCGCGGGCTGACCTACCTGATGTTCCCGCTGTCCGCCGACGGGGTCACCGTGCGGCCGATCCCGCAGCTCGACGGCGAACCCGGCTTCGCGGAGATCTTCCTGGACAACGTGTTCGTGCCCGACCGCGACGTCATCGGTGAGCCGAACGACGGCTGGCGCGTGGCGATGGCGACGTCCAGTAACGAGCGCGGACTGTCACTGCGCAGTCCGGGCCGGTTCAGCGCTACCGCCGAACGGCTCATCGAACTGTGGCGGTCGAATACCGAGGCGAGCGACACCGCGTCGCGAAATCGCGTGGTGGACGCCTGGCTCGGGGCCGAGGCGTATCGGCTGAACACGTTCGCGACCGTCACCCGGCTGTCCGAGGGCGGCAAGCTCGGCGCGGAATCCTCGGTCAACAAGGTGTTCTGGTCCGACCTGGACATCGCCATGCACGAGACCGCCCTGGAACTGCTCGGCCCGGCCGCCGAACAGGAGAGCGCCTGGACCGATGGTTACCTGTTCTCCCTCGCGGGCCCGATCTACGCGGGCACCAACGAGATTCAGCGCAACATCATCGCCGAACGCCTGCTCGGCCTGCCCCGCTGACCTCGCCAGACCCGGATTGGACCGATCGATGAGATTTGCACTTTCCCCCGAACAGCGCGACTTCGCCGACAGCCTGCGCAAGATGAGCGACGCTGCCGGAACCCCCGGCATCATCCGCGCCTGGGGCGACGGCGACCAGAACGGCGGACGCGGACTGATCCGCCAGCTCGCCGGTGCGGGCGCGCTCGGCCTGGCGATCGACGAGGCGCACGACGGCATGGGCGCGGAGACGATCGACTCCGTGGTCGCCTTCACCGAATTCGGCCGCGCCGCGGTGCCCGGCCCGCTGGTGGAAACCGCCGCGGCGATACCCGCACTGCTGCAAGCGCTTCCGGACAGCGCACCGGCCTCGCGCTGGCTGGGCGGGTTCGCCGGGGGCAGCGCCCTGGGCACGCTGGCGCTGTCCCCCGATCAGCCCGCGGTCGACGCCGACACCGCCGAGGTGATCCTGCTGGTCGACGGCGACCGGCTGTACACCGCGCGCCGCACGGCGAACGTCCGGTCCGTCGACCGGGCCCGCCGGTTGTTCTCCGTCGCTCCCGACGAGCTTCTGGCCGAGGGTGATTCGGTGCGCGCGGCCGCCACCGCGGCATTCGACGCCGGCGCCCTGGCGACCGCCGCGGTGCTGCTCGGCGCGGGCCGGGCACTGCTGGACACCAGCGTCGGGTACGTCAAGCAGCGGCATCAGTTCGGCAAGCCGATCGGCCAGTACCAGGCGATCAAACACCACCTGGCCAATGCCCTGATCGGCCTCGAAATGGCCCAGCCGCTGTTGTATCGCGCCGCCCTGGAACCCAACTCCCGCGACATCTCGGCGGCCAAGATCGCCTGCGCCGACGCCGCCCACCGCACCGCTCGCATCGCTCTGCAGGTGCACGGCGCGATCGGCTATACCGCCGAATTCGACCTGTCGCTGTGGCTCACCAAGGTTACCGCGCTGCAATCTGCTTGGGGCACAGCAGATTTCCATCGTTCGCGGGTTGCCGCCGCGCTGCGCGATCCGGATGCCGCATGAGCGTCTCCGACGCCGAGAACACAGGAGGAACACCGTGAGCAGCACGGCCGAACTGCAGGAACTGGTGAGCACCGTGCGCGCGGTGCTGACCAAGCACGGTGATCGTGCTGTGCTGCGCCGCGCGATCGACAGTGAGGCCGGTTACGACCCGGCGCTGTGGACGCTGCTGTGCGAGCAGGTCGGGGTGGCCGCGCTGGCCGTACCGGAGGAATACGGCGGGATCGGCGCCGGACTGGTCGAGGCGCTCACGGTGGTCGAGGAACTCGGCCGCACCCTGCACACGCCGCCGATGCTCGGCTCGGCGGTGCTGGGTGTGCAGGCCCTGCTGCTCTCGGGCGATACCGAGGCATGCGAGCGGCTGCTGCCCGACGTCGCCGAGGGCGCCCGCACCCTCGCGGTCTGCTGGGCGAGCGCGGCGGGCTGGGACCAGCCGGGAGTTCGCGCCGAAGCCGGAAAGCTCACCGGCACAGCGCATTACGTCCTCGACGGCGAGATCGCCGACACACTGATAGTGGTCACCGCCGACGGCTTGTACGAAATAGACGCCGCCGCACCGGGACTCACCCGCACCGCCGCACCGGTGATGGATCCGAGCCGTCGCCTGACCGAGATCGCCTTCACCGACGCACCCGCGCGCGCCCTGGGCGGCGATGCGGCCGCGATCACCCGGCTGCGCGAAATCGCTTGGGCCGCGGTCGCGGCCGAACAGGTCGGCGCGGCCGATGCCTGCCTGCAGATGACGGTCGAATACAGCAAGTCCCGCGTGCAGTTCGGCCGGCCGATCGGCAGCTTCCAGGCTCTCAAGCACCGCATGGCCGATATGTACGTGCTGGTGGAATCGGCCCGGTCGGCCGCCTATGCCGTGATCGCCGATCTCGCGGCGGGCGATGTCGATCCGCTGGACATCGCGGCCGCCCGCATTCACTGCTCGCACGCCTTCTCCGCGATCGTCGGGGAGACCGTGCAGATGCACGGCGGCATCGCCATCACCTGGGAGCACGAGGCGCATCTGTACTTCAAGCGCGCCCATGGCGACGCCCAGTTGTTCGGCCAACCCGCGCGCCCGCTGGCCCGACCGGCTTGATCCGGATATGAAACGAGGGGCGGACCAACCGGTCCGCCCCTCGCTCATTCGATATGACGTCCGCCTCGGGGGACAGCCCCGTGCGAGGGCCGGGACCTGCGCGTCAGGCCTGCGGCTGAGCCCGGCGCGTCGTCGCGGTCCGGGTCTTGCCGGGCGCGGTGCGGTCGAGATCGCGGCGCGTGGCGTCGACCTCACGCCGCGACCGGCGCAGCTCGCGGCGGGTCGCCCAGTGGCGGCGGGTCGAGGTCAAAGACCCCACCAGCAGGAGAGCCACACCGATCGCGCCGACCGCGCCGACGACGATGCCCGCGGCGAACACCTCGCCCGCCGAGCCGGTGTAGTGCTGGTTGAAGATGTTGAAATCCGTTGTCAGAAGGTGACTTTGGCCGATGTTCCCGGTCACTGCCGCGACACCGGCGACCACGGCAGCAATCAATACGATCAAACCGACGAGTGCAATCATGATGTATCCCAACGTTGTTGGATGCAATGAACTCGCAATTCCCGAGCGTCTCCGGTTCAAACAGAGCGCGTCGGTCGCGCCGCGCGGACGCTCGTCCCGCCACTTGCGGCACGAGGCGTCACGAGGGATGCCGCCGCACCGGCAAACAGAGCCCTGACCTGGGTGAACCGTCCGCCCCGGGCAGCCGCCGCACCGGTACGCGGCAGGTGCCCCGCATACGAGCCCGGGATGTATCGCCCACTGGACAGCACCGCACGATCGATCTTCGCGGACCACCGGCCCGCGGCAGTGCCGAGCTTACCGACCGGCCATCCGACCCATGTCGGCCTCGACAGGGTCTCCGGCCGGATCCGCACCCGCACCGCCGCCTTGCCGCTCCGCACATCAGGACCCAGCAGGGCTCCCACCGATCCTCGAATCGCGGAATTCACTTCCGCCTCCCGATTCGCTCCGGCCCTCGACCGAAGGCCTCGCCGACGCTCTCACCAGCACTGACCGGCCGAGCCGAACCCACTCGACTCCACCGGTGGGGGACCTCACAAGCATTTACATAGGTAGGCTATGTACATAGATAGTTAGTCTATGTAAATTAGAGGTGTGCAGTTGAACCAGGCAGTCGAGTCCGAATCCCCCACACCGCGGGAGGAGCACCTGGTCGACATCGTGGTCGCGACGGCGCAACTGACTCGGCTGGCCCGCGTGCTCCGCAAGGACGATCTACCGCATGCGATGCTGCGTGCGCTGTCGGTCCTGGACGAGCGGGGCGCCCTGCGGGTCAGCGAGTTCGCTCGGATCGACGGCTGCTCACAGCCGACGGCAACGACGCTGATCGGCAGAATGGCGACAGCCGGATTGGTCAGCCGCACAGCAGATCCCGGCGACTCCAGAGCAGTGGTCGTCGCGCTGACGCCGGCGGGACGCGACCGATTGGCCGTGTCCCGCCGCGCGATCGGCACCGCCCTCACGACACGATTGCCCGGCTTCGACGCGGCCCGGCTCGCCCATCTGCGCGGCGAGCTCGACGAGTTGCTCGAGGCCCTGAAATCGGCCGCGTAACAAGCAGATCACCCAGGAGCGTCTCTGATGAGCAGCACTGTGTCTCCGCGCGCCGACACCGCCGACGCACCGCACACCGCCCATTCCACCTCGGCGAAACAGCCCAAATCCGTCTGGGCCGTCGCATTCGCCTCGGTCATCGCCTTCATGGGCATCGGCCTGGTGGATCCGATCCTCAAACCGATCGGCGAACAACTGCACGCGTCCACCTCGCAGGTGACGTTGCTGTTCACCAGCTACATGTTGGTAACCGGCGTGGCCATGCTGATCACGGGCGTGGTGTCCAGCCGCTTCGGCGCGAAGAAGACGCTGCTGGCGGGCTTGGCGGTCATCGTCGTGTTCGCCGCCCTGGCGGGTAGTTCCGGCACCGTCGGGCAGATCGTCGGCTTCCGCGCGGGCTGGGGCCTGGGCAACGCGCTGTTCATCGCGACCGCGCTGGCCACCATCGTGGGCGCGGCCACCGGCGGCGTCGCGCGCGCGATCATCCTCTACGAGGCGGCCCTGGGCATCGGCATCGCGGCCGGCCCGCTGGTGGGCGGCGTACTCGGCGGAATCAGCTGGCGCGCACCGTTCTTCGGCGTCTCGGTGCTGATGGCCGTGGCCTTCATCGCTATCGTCACCCTCCTGCCGGACATGCCCGAGCCCGCACACCACACCTCCATCACCGCACCGTTCAAGGCACTGCGGCACCGCGGCCTGCTGCTGGTGAGCATCACCGCACTGCTGTACAACTACGGCTTCTTCACCCTGCTCGCCTACACCCCGTTCCCGCTGAACATGGGCACCTACTCGATCGGGTTCATCTTCTTCGGCTGGGGTCTGATGCTCGCGCTGGCCTCGGTATTTCTCGCACCGAAACTGCAACGCCGGTTCGGCACCGTGCCGATGATCGCCCTGGCCCTGGCCCTCTTCGCCGCGGACCTCGCGGTGATGGCGATCTGCGCCGACCACAGGGTGGTGCTGATCGCCGGAACCGTCCTGGCCGGACTGTTCCTCGGCGTGAACAACACCCTGATCACCGAGGCCGTGATGATCTCCGCGCCGGTGGAGCGTTCGACCGCCTCGGCCGCGTACAGCTTCGTCCGTTTCGTCGGCGGCGCGGCGGCGCCCTACCTGGCCGGCAAGCTCGGCGAGGAGCATATGGCGCTGCCGTTCTGGGTCGGCGCGGCGTGCACCGCGGCCGGTGTGATCGTTCTGCTGGCCGGGCGTTCGTACCTGGCCCACGTGGACGATCACGATCCCGAGCCGCACAGCGTCGAGGAGGCGCAGGCGATCAGCGTCGGCGAGGATTGATCGCGGATTGTTCGTGAGGCTCGAATCGTGGGCCGCTCCATCTCGGAGCGGCCCACAGCGAATTCATGGCACATTTGCGACAACTACCGGACGAGAACATCGATTGCCCGGTTCGCCGATTCGGACGTCGGGTGATCACCAATTTACATGCGGCCGATTTCCACATAGTGTGAGCGCAATGTCGAACGGGGCGTTGTTTTTTCGACGCTCCCTTTCGCCATGACCCGACACTATTGCGCTGATGAAGGAATCCTCGTGTCAGTTTCGATCCAGACCCTCGGCCGCAGCGTGGCCCTCGCCGTCCTCACCGCGGGCGCGGTGATCATCGGTTCCAGCACCTCGGGCGCAGCCCCGGTCAAGCAGCCGCAGAACGTCGAGACCCAGGTGGTCTCCGCCACGAACGACACGTCGGCGCACACCATCACCGCGACGCTGCCCACGGGTCGTTTCGTCGACAACACGACCACCCACTCGATCGACATCCTCGACGCCGCGGGTAAGACCACCGAGTCCATCCCGATGACCACGAAGGGCAAGGCCGTTCCGGTCGCGGCCACCATCAGCAACAACGGCCGCTCGATGACCCTCAAGCAGGTCGCGTTCACCGACACCGGCAACGCGCTGATCAACCAGTGGGTCTGGGGTGTGCAGCACGGCGGCGCGGTCGGCGCGATCATCGGCTGCCTGCTGGGCTTCTGGTTCTTCGTCCTGCCCGGTTGCGCGCTCGGCGCGGCCATCGGCGGCGCGATCGGCAGCCCGAACAGCGCCCAGATCAACTCCACCTTCTTCCGCCTGATCACCGGCAACTGATCCGGTAGCTCGCGGCGCGGCCGTCGCGGCATCTCCTCGGTGAGATGCCGCGGCGGCCGTCCTCGTTTCCATCGAAACCGGTCGCAGAACCGCCGCCGATAAACCGGGGAACGTCATTTCGCGGGCGTACCTTGGGCGGGTATGAGCGAGACGAATCGGGGCCGGGTCAGGACCGAACCCGGACACAAGCGTGTACGCGCCTACGCCGCCGGTCGGCTCATCGCCGACACCATTCATCCCACCCTGGTCTGGGAAATTCCGTACTATCCCGCCTACTACGTGCCGCTGGACGATGTGCGCGCCGAGTTGAAGGCGACCGGGCAGACCCGGCATTCCCCCAGCCGCGGCGACGGCCAGGTGTACGACGTCGCCGTCGACGGCGTCGTCAAATCCGGTGCGGCGCTGCGCTATCCGGATTCCCCGATCCCGGAACTGCGCGATCTGGTCCGGCTCGAGTGGAGTGCGATGGACGAATGGTTCGAGGAGGACGAACCGATTTACGTCCACCCGCGCAATCCCTACACCCGCGTGGACATTCTGAGCAGTTCCCGGCACGTCCGGGTCGTGGTGGACGGCGTCACCGTCGCCGATTCCCACACCCCGCGCATTCTGTTCGAGACCGGCCTTCCGCCGCGCTACTATCTGCCGCTCACCGATACCCGCCAGGACCTCCTCGCGCCCTCGGATACGCAAACCCACTGCCCGTACAAGGGCACCGCCGGTTATTTCGATCTCGAAATCGACGGCACCAAGCACAAAGACCTGGTCTGGATCTACCGGACCCCGGTACCGGAAAGCCAGAAGATAACCGGCCTGGCCTGCTTCTACAACGAAAAAGTCGACATCTACCTCGACGGTGAACTCCAAACCCGCCCGAAGTCCCCGTTCGCCTGACCGAACGCCAGGTACAGGCAGGACGGCCGAGCGGCGAATGAGCCGAACACAAGTCACGGCGGCGGCATCACCCCGAGATGCCGCCGCCCGTTCCGGTGTCGTGGATCAGGATTCCGGTATCGGTGAATTCGCTGCGGCCCAGGCCTTCTCGGCATCGCTACCCGCGGCGGGCGGCCACAGTCCCTCGATCATCCACAGATCGCGCGCACTCTCGTCGATGTGGAATTCCCAGTGCAGCCCACGTTCTCGGGTGTACGGGAGAGTAATCGCGTTGATGCCCTCGGTCATCCGCTTTCGCCGCTGCGGATCATCGATGCTCCGAGCCAGATGCGCGACGACGATACGCACGGTGTCCGACGACGGAGCGCCGCCGACGAAGAAATCGGACGCCGCCAGTTCGTGGAATTGCACCACGACGTAGAACGCGGGCAGACCGACGTCGGTGTAATACCTGGTGATATCGGCGGCGAAATTGCGTTTGTCCTGTTCGGAGTAGACGTCGGCGGGGTGGTGGATGTGCCACAGCGGCATGGGTCGAATCCTTACGGTCGGATGGGTCCGGCGGCGCTCAACCACCGATAGGCAATGCGAGGTTCTCCACGGGACCGGACAGCGCGGCCTTGACCCGCCTGGTCAGATCGTCGACCAACACCTCGGTCTCCCCCTTTTCCAGACCGTCGGCCACCGCCTCCGCGACCTGTCCGGGACTGATCTTCTCGGCGGTGATGTTCTTGGTCATATCCGTGTCGGCGAACCCCAGATGCACCCCGACCACCTGCGTGTGCTGCGCGGCGAGCTCGGTCCGCAGCGAATTGGTCAGCGACCAGAACGCCGCCTTGGACGCGCCGTAGGCCGCCGCGCCCGAGCCCCACGACAGCACCGAATGAATGTCGACCAGCGCGCCGCCGCCGTTCGCCGCCAGAATCGGCGCGAAGGCCTGCGCGACGCGCAGCGGGCCGAAGACGTTGGTCTCGAAAGTCGCTGCGACATCGGCGATCTCGGCAGTCAGAAGTGAGCCCGGCCGCAGAACACCGGCATTGTTGACCACGATGCTCACATCGGTGGCTCGGGCCGCGGCGGCCGCGACGGAATTCTGGTCGGTGACCTCGAGCGCCAGCGGCACGATGCGGGGATCCTCGACATCGACCGGACGGCGGGCGGTGACGTAGACCTTCCGCGCGCCACGCCGCAACAACTCCTCGGCGAACGCGCCGCCCAGACCGCGCTGACCGCCGGTCACGAGCGCGTTCACCCCTTCGATCCTGGTCATATCCGTCCTTTCGATTCGGTTCGGGTACGTCCGCCCGCACCCGGCAGTGTTTAGATTATGTCCATCATCTATTCTGATGCGCAAGACTGGTGAGGCGACGCACAGATCAGCGAAAGGGGACGCCATGCCGCGAGCAACGCGCGCACAGGCCGAGACGCACCGCAGGGAGGTCCTCGACGCGGCCTCGGCACTGGTGCGCCGCGACGGGATCGGCGGCGTGACAGTGCCGGATGTGATGGCCGCGGCCGGACTCACCCACGGCGGCTTCTACCGGCACTTCCGATCCAAGGAAGACCTTGTGGCACAGGCATGTTCGGCCGCGTGCGCGGAAAAGGAACGCGAACGAGCGGATCTGCTCGAAGCCGGTCCCGACGAACGCGCCGCACGCCGCACCTTCCTCGACCGTTACTTGTCCCCGGGACATCGCGACACACCCGCGCAAGGCTGCGGCATCGCCGCCCTGGCCGGCGATGTTGCCCGCACCGCCCCCGGCAGCCCGCTGCGTGAGGCGTATCTCGAGGGCCTGCGGCAGATGGTCGACGATCTCGGCCGCCTGAATCCGGTTGCACCCGAGGACAACCGGGAAGTCCTGGTCGAACTCGCCGCCATCACGGGCGCGGTGATACTCGCCCGAGCCACCGCGGGCGACGACCTGTCCGAGCAGATCCTGACCGCGGTCCGCGACTTCCTCGTCACCGACCGGCCCGGTCGCCAGGCCTGACCGGCGCCATGCTCAGGGCGCGACGAGCAGGTCTTCGACCAGGTGCGGCAGGGCGGTGCCGATGGGTTCGTGAATGACCTCGGTGGCCATGAGGTCGTAGGGAGTGGGCTCGGCGTTGACGATGATCAGGTCCGCGCCGTGCTCCACGGCGACGGCACAGAGGGAGGCGGCCGGTTCCACCTGGAGTGAAGTACCAACGGCCAGAAAGATTTCCGAGGTTTCGGCGACGAGCTGGGCGGTGAGCATGCTGCGCAGATCCAATTGCTGGCCGAACATGATGACCGCCGCCTTGAGGATGCCGCCGCATTCGGGGCAGGGCGGGTCCGGCTCGCCGGCGGCCACCCGCGCCAGGGTGGCCGACATCGTCGTGCGGAAATCGCAGACGGTGCATTCGACCTCGAACATGTTGCCGTGGATTTCCACCACCGATTCCGGCGGCGATCCGGCGCGCTGATGCAGTCGATCGATGTTCTGGGTGATGATGCCGACCGTGCGCTCGCGCGCCAGCCGGACCAGCGCGCGATGTGCCGCATTGGGCCGCGCCTGCCAGGCCGGATTGTCCCGCCGCGCGATCCAGGCACGTCGGCGCAATTCGGGATCGGCCATGTAGTTGTCGTAGGTGGAGAGCAATTCCGCGATCGGATCCTCGGTCCACACCCCGCGCGGTCCACGAAAATCCGGAATTCCGGAATCGGTCGAAATTCCCGCGCCGGTCAGTACTCCGACCGAGCCGCCACGCCGCCGCCAGCTCATACTCCACACACTAATCCGCGCATCGGCCGCAATGCCCGAAACCGCTCGGCGTACACCGAGCTACCAGCGCTGATCCGGAGTTTGATACGGTCGTGTATCCATTGGAGCGGGAGGTGGCGATGTCCGTGCAGGCCGACGAGACCGGCGCGCCGACACCGCGCGCACCCCGGGTCACCAAGCGGCGTGCCGAAACTCGGCAACGGCTGTTGGATGCCGCGTTCGAGGCGTTCGCGCAGGAGGGTTTCGGCCGCTGCACCGTCGAGCAGATCTGCGAGCGGGCCGGATATACCCGCGGGGCGTTCTACTCGAATTTCACCTCGCTCGACGAGTTGTTCCTGGCGATGTGGGAGCAGCGGTCGGCGGCTATGCTGCGCGAATTGTCCGTGGTGCTCGACGAGGTCGCGGAAGTCGACGACCTGCACGCCGGAGTCGAACGGGTCCTGCGCGCGATCCCGTTGGACGACAAATGGTTTCGGATCACCTACGAGTTCACCGCGCACGCCCTGCGCAATCCCGCGCTGCGGCGCGTGATGGCCGCGCGCGAGGAGGCGATCGTCGCCGCGCTGCTGCCGGTGTGGGCAGCTCTGCTCGACCGTGCCGGCCGCACGGTGACCGATCCGCGTGCCCTGGGCCGCGCCCTGGTCGCCGTCCACGACGGCACCGGGACCCAATGCTTGCTCGAGCCGGACAGCAGCACCGCGCACGCCCAGCGCGTCGACCTGTTCACCCACGTCGCCCTGGCCTACAGCCGGCCGCGCGAGAACGGCTGAGCGCGGCCCCGATTCGCATTCACCCGCACCACACGACACGATCGTCTCGATGGACCGCATCCGCCAGCCCAGGAGGACACCGTGACCGACCGCCCCGAACTCGCCCGCGCTCTCGACCTGCAACCCCACCCCGAGGGCGGCTGGTTCCGCGAAACCTACCGCAGCCCAGTGGAATTCGCGCCCGAAGGGTACGAGGGCCGACGCTCGGCCGCGACCGCGATCCACTTCCTGCTGCTTCCGCACGAACACTCCGCACCGCACACGGTCCGCTCGGACGAGATCTGGCTCTGGCAGCGCGGCGGACCGCTGCTGCTGAACATCGGCGGCGACGAAATCACCCTTGGGCCGGATGTCGAAGGCGGACAACTACTCCAGGCCGTCGTCCCCGGCGGAGTCAGCCAGTCCGCCGCACCGGCCACCGACGAGTACGTCCTGGTCAGCTGCATCGTCGCCCCCGGATTCGACTTCGCCGACTTCCGCCTCGACTGAACCCGAAGGCGGAACCCCCTTTTCCGGGGCACTGCAAATCGTGTCGTTCCAGAACGTACTTCTCACTTTTACAGTTCTTACGTTCGATGGATCGATAGGAGAATCATAGTGGCCATCAAACGCTTCGTACTCGGCACTGCGATCGCGGGCGCGACGATGCTGGGACCGGTCGTCAGCCCGGCCTCTGCGACGATCCCGCTACAGCCCGCCACCCCGGCCACGGATACGCCGTCCGGACAGAAGGTCGCCAACCTGCCCGCGACCGGCTCCGCGTCGTTGCTGTCCACGGGGTCGCAGCAACTCCTGCTGCTCTTCACGCCCTGTGACTTCACCAAGCCACCGGGTTGCCCGGCGCCCTGAACCCGCCTCTCCTGGCACGAGCACCGCGCCGCGGACACGCGAACGCATCGCGCCCGAATGATCGGGCGGGATGCGTTCGGGCGCAACGGCTCTGCCGCTAATCCCCGACCGGGATGATCCCCTCGTGCACGGCGTGCTCGATCGCGCGATGCAGGTTCGGGCACCCCTCGGGACGGCCCGGCCCGCCGGCCAACTCCTGGAACACCGGGCAGTGATCGGCCGGATTCACCATCCACTGCACCGAGGTCTGTTGCGCACTGGACTTGCGCACAAGGACTTTCGCCGCACAAGTCACACAGGAGACCGGAGTCATCCCGTCCTCGAGATAGCGCTGCTTGTCCGCGACCGTCTGGGCGCGCACCTGCTCCCGCCGTTCCGGACGGTCCGCGAAGTCCGGTGCTTTCGCCCAGGTGGTCATCAGACTCCCGCCTCCGCGGCGGCCGCCTCATCGGATTCCCGTTTGCGGCGCAGGTTTTCGGCGACCTCCGCCTCCCACGCCTCGTTCGCCTTGGTCGTGTCGACCTCGAACTCGAAACGCTGGGTGCTCTTGGGATCGACATCGGCGACATCGACGTAGAACTGGTCGTACCAGCGGCGCAGCTGATAGACCGGCCCGTCCTCCTCGCACAGCAGCGGATTCTCGATCTTGGACTTGTGCTTCCAGATCTCCACGTCCTGCAGGAAGCCGACGCCGATGCCCTCGGTCATCTTCTCGGCCAGCTTCTGGGAGGACTCCGCGTCCAGGCCCTGAGGCTTCTGCACCGTGATGCCGTACTGCAGCACGAACGAATCCTGGGTCACCGGATAGTGGCAGTTGATCAGGACGCTCTTGACCTCGAATCCGCCGTAGAAATTGTGCAGCGGATTGATCATGTACGAGGGGCCGTAGTACGCCGCCACCGACTTGAGCAGCGAATCACCGTACTGCGAGCCCATTCCCACGTCCGGACGCGACTTGGTCTCCAGGAACTGCGAGGCCACATGCCCTTCGAACACGTTCTTGAAGAACGTCGGATAGGCGAAGTGGATGTAGAAGAAGTGCGCCATATCGACCACGTTGTCGATGATCTCGCGACAGTTGGCGCCCTCGATCAGCATCGAGTTCCAGGTCCACTCGGTCCAGCCGTCGTCGATCGTCTCGGTCGGATTTCCGTCGGCGTCGGTGTAGGGGCCCTCGATGTGCGGGATGGTGACGTCGTCCGGCGGCGGGTTGTTCTCGTGGTCGTGCCAGATGAACAACTGGCCGTTGCGTTCGAGCGTCGTCCACGAACGAGTCCGGGCCAGCGGAGGCACCCGGCGGCCGTACGGAATTTCCGTGCAGCGGCCATTGCCACCCCAGCGCCAGTCGTGGAACGGGCAGGCGACCGAATCGCCCTTGATCTCGCCCATGCTCAGGTCGCCGCCCATGTGCCGGCAGTACGCGTCCAGCACCTGCAATTCGCCCTTGCTATCGGCGAAGATCACCAGTTTGGTGCCGAACACCGAGATGGCGTGCGGCTTGCCGTCCCGGAACGGTGCGGCCAGGCCGAGGCAATGCCATCCCCGCGCATACCGGGTGGGCACGGTGCCGACATCGATCTCACGGACCTTACCGCCCCGCGGTGGGGTTACTGCCATTGCGATCCCTCCTCTACGATTACTAGAACACGTTACAAAATTGTCCGGCCGCGCGCCAGTTATTCCCGCTACTACCAGGCACGGGTCACCCGACACCCTCGGCGAACACCCGTTCTCGACATGAACAAGAACGTGTTCTAGTCTCAGAGTAAGCATCAGTCCCGGGGACATATCGGCCCCCGGGGTGAAGGATCACCGCACCGATCGAGCCAGGAGCAGCCACCGAGATGACGCAAGAAGTGACCGAACGGGTCGAAGCGCTGTTGCCGAAGCTGCGCGAACAGGCGCAGGAGGCAGAGGATCTGCGCCGCATCCCCGACGAGACCATGAAGGCGCTGCAGGAAACCGGTTTCTTCAAGCTGCTACAGCCGCGCCAGTGGGGCGGGTACGCGTGCGATCCGGTCATCTTCTACGACACCGTGCGCAAGATCGCCAGCGCCTGCGGTTCCACCGGCTGGGTCTCGGGCATCATCGGCGTGCACAACTGGCATCTGGCGCTGTTCAGCCAGCAGACCCAGGAAGAGGTCTGGGGCGAGGACCCCTCGGTGCGCATCTCGTCCTCCTACGCCCCCATGGGCGCGGGCGTGGTCACCGAGAGCGGCGACGGCTACATCGTCAACGGTTCCTGGGCGTGGTCCTCGGGCAGCGACCACGCCAGCTGGACCTTCGTCGGCGGCCCGGTGATCAAGGACGGCAAACCGGTCGACTTCGGCAGTTTCCTGGTGCCGCGCACCGACTATCGCATCGACGACGTGTGGAATGTGGTGGGCCTCAAGGGAACCGGCTCCAACACCCTGGTGCTGGAGAACGTCTTCGTACCGCGGCACCGCTTCCTGAGCTACAAGGCCATGAACGACCTGACCGCGCCGGGCCTGACCGAGAACACCGACCCGGTCTACAAGATGCCGTGGGGCACAATCCATCCCACCACCATCTCCACCCCGATCGTCGGCATGGCCTACGGCGCGCTCGAGGCGCACGTCGAGCACCAGGGCAAGCGCCTGCGCGCCGCCTACGCCGGGGAGAAGGCCAAGGACGATCCGTTCGCCAAGGTCCGCATCGCCGAGGCCGCCAGTGATATCGACGCCGCGTGGCGCCAGCTCTCGGGCAACGTCGCCGACGAGTACAAACTGCTGGTCGCGGGCGAGGAGATCCCATTCGATCTGCGCGTGGCCGCGCGTCGTGATCAGGTCCGCGCCACCGGCCGCGCGATCGCCTCGATCGACAAGATGTTCGAGAGTTCCGGCGCCACCGCGTTGGCGAACGGCACTCCGCTGCAACGCTTCTGGCGGGACGCGCACGCCGGGCGCGTGCACGCCGCCAACGATCCCGAGCGCGCCTACACGATGTACGGCACGCACGCGTTCGGCATGCCGGTCACCGACGGGATGGTGTGATGACCACGGTTTCGGAGATCACCTTCGAGTCCACCTCCCGCTACGCCCAGGTGCGGCCGGATCTGAAGCTGCACTATCACGAGGCGGGCGTGGGCAACGGCCCCACGATCGTGCTGCTGCACGGCGGTGGTCCGGGCGCGTCGTCCTGGGCCAATTTCGCGCGCAACATTCCGGTGCTGGCCAAGGACTTCCATGTGCTGGCCGTGGACCAGCCCGGATTCGGCCTGTCCGACAAGCCGACCGAGCATCCGCAGTACTTCGTGCACAGCGCCTCGGCGCTGAAGGACCTGCTCGACACCCTCGAAATCACCGACCGGGTACACATTCTCGGCAACTCGCTCGGCGGCGGTGCGGCGGTGCGTTTCGCACTCGACTATCCCGATCGCGCGGGCAAACTCGTGCTGATGGGCCCCGGCGGCGTGAGCACCAACCTGTTCGCCCCCGACCCCACCGAGGGCGTCAAGGCGTTGAGCACCTTCGTCGGCGAGCCGACCCGGGAGAACATCGAGAAGTTCATCCGGATCATGGTTTTCGACCAGAAGCTGGTCACCGACGAGCTGATCGACGAGCGTTTCGAACTCGCCCGCACGCCCGAATCCCTCGCGGCCATGCGCGCGATGGGTAAATCCTTCGCCTCGGCCGATTTCGAGAAGGGCATGCTCTGGCGCGACGCCTACAAGCTGCGTCAGCCCGTCCTGCTGATCTGGGGCCGCGAGGACCGGGTCAACCCGCTCGACGGCGCACTGGTGGCGGTCAAGTCCATTCCCCGGGTACAACTTCACGTGTTCGGTGGCTGCGGCCACTGGGCTCAGGCGGAGAAGTTCAACGAATTCAACCGCCTGACAACCGATTTCCTGCTCGGCGTCAAGGAGGCCCGATGACATACCGTGGCGCAGCCTGTCATCCGGCCGACCGAGTGCGGGTGTCCCGCAAGTCACAGGAGAGGCGATCATGAGTATTCGTGCGCTCGGGTATATGCGCATCGAGGCCACCGATATGGCGGCCTGGCGCGAGTACGGGCTGAAGGTGCTCGGCATGATGGAGGGCGAGGGCCCCAACCCCGACGCCCTCTACCTGCGCATGGACGACTTCCCCGCCCGCCTGGTCATCCTCCCCGGCGAGCAGGACCGGCTGCAGGTGTCCGGCTGGGAGGTCACCGATGCCCCTGCGCTGCAACGTCTTCGGGAGACGTTGTCCAAGGCGGGCGTCGCGTTCACCGAAGCCACCAAGGAAGAACTCACCGACCGCCGCGTCGAGGGGATGATCCGGTTCCAGGACCCCTCGGACAACACGCTCGAGGCGTTCTACGGCGCGCAGTACCTGGCCCGGCGGTTCGTCAGTCCGTACGGGCACAAGTTCGTCACCGCTGAACAGGGTCTCGGTCACGTCGTGCTGACCTGCACCGACGACGCCGCCGCACAGGCTTTCTATCAGGATGTGCTGGGCTTCCGGCTGCGCGATTCGATGCGGCTGCCCCCGCAGCTGGTGGGGCGTCCTGCCGACGGCGATCCGGCCTGGCTGCGTTTCTACGGCTGCAATCCGCGCCATCACGCGCTGGCGTTCCTGCCGCTGCCGAACCCGACCGGCATCGTGCATCTGATGGTCGAGGTGGAGAACTCCGACGACGTCGGGCTGTGCCTGGATCGCGCGATGCGCAAGAAGGTCAAGATGTCCGCCACGCTCGGCCGGCACATCAACGACAAGATGCTGTCGTTCTACATGAAGACCCCCGGCGGTTTCGACATCGAATACGGTTGCGAGGGACTGGAAGTCGACGATCACTCCTGGATCGCGCGGGAGTCCACCGCGGTGAGCCTGTGGGGTCACGACTTCTCGGTGGGATTCAAGTAGAGGGCCGCGAACCATGACCACGAGTGAGCAACCCGTCATCGACCCGCGCCAGTTCCGAAACGTGCTGGGGCAGTTCTGCACCGGCATCACCGTGATCACCACCTTCGGTGAGGACGCGGCGCCGATCGGCTTCGCGTGCCAGTCCTTCGCCGCGTTGTCGCTCGACCCGCCGCTGGTGTTGTTCTGCCCGACCAAGGAATCCCGCTCCTGGAAGGCGATCGAGCGCAACGGAAGCTTCTGCGTCAACATGCTCGCCGAGGAACAGCAGCCCGTCTGTGCCCGTTTCGGCTCCCGCGAACCCGACAAGTTCGCCGGAATCGATTGGCACACAACCGACTTGAACCTCCCCGCCCTGGACGGCGCGTTGGCCACGATCCAGTGCACAGTGGACAACGTGCTCGACGGCGGCGATCACTACGTGGTGATCGGCCGAGTACAGGCCCTGTCGGAGTCCACCGACTCCGGCAGGCCGCTGCTTTTCTACCGAGGCCAGTACACCGCCATCGAACCGGACAAGACCACCCCGGCACCCTGGCGCGCCGACCTCGAACATTTCCTCACCACAACCACTCTCGACACCTGGTTGTAGTTTTCGCTCGCCGGCTGTGGGCGGTCCAGGTACGCACGTGGACCGCCCACAGCCGTTTGCACCGCCACCGTCTCCGATCCGCCCGGCTACCACCGGCGCGGAGACGCTGCCGGCGAAGGACTGCCAACTGCCGTTCGGGGCGCGCTGATGCTCGCGGGGGTCACGAAATAATCTGCGCGTGAGCGCCCACTGGCCCGTTCAGCCTCCCGAACGGCGACACGTTGATGCTCGCAAGGACCACGAAATGATGCGCGCGTGGGGCACACGGGAATGACCGGCCGGTTCAACTTCACAATCGACAACGCGATGGCGCTGGGATCACGACAGCGGTCTGTGGGCGGGGCGGACACCGGAGCGACCGACAGGTTCAACGCTCAGGCGAGTGGGACCGCCCGCCAGTTCCGGGGGGATACACCGAAGGTGCGGCGGAACTGGCGGCTGAAGTATCCGGGGTCGGGAAGCCCGGTGCGACGGGCGATTTCGGCGATCGGTAGATCGGTACCGGACAGCAGTCGGCGGGCCTGATCCATCCGGCGCTGCAGGATCCAGTCCTGCACCGTGCGGCCGGTGCGGCGACGCACCACCGTGGTCAGATAGCCGGGCGTCATGCCGACCGCCCGCGCCACATCGCGCAGCGACAACCGCTCGGCGTAACGTTCGTCGATCACCTCGAACACCTCGGTCAGCAGGGGTTCGCCGCTGCGGCGCACATCACCGACCACGTCGGCGGCCACTCGCGCGAGGTCGATCAGCAGCAGAGTCAGATGCGCACAGGCCGCCTGCCGATATCCTTCCTCCCGCTGCGCCAACTCGGCCTCGATGGCCGCGATCGCGCTGTCCCACAGCGGACGTCGCGCCCGGGGCACGGTGAGCTGCAACAGTCCGTCACGTTCGGCATGCAGGAACGGATACAGCAGCGGGTGCGAGCGCCAGGCCGGCCACGGGGCCGCCGCCTGATCACCCAGCGCGGCCGGATCGAAGAACACTCCGACGCCGGGGCCGATCGTATCGATCATCGCGCCGTCGACGACCTGTCCGGCCGCCACCACATGTACCACTCCGGTCGTGGAGACGTACCACAGCGCCGGAAAGTCATGGATGTGCCGCCGTCGTACGGGCGAGGAGGCGGGGTACCGCATCGTCGACACCGGCGGCGTGGCCGGATCACTCCGATAGTCGTAGACCGGCACACCGCGCTGATGACGCACCACCCGGGTCGTCTCGCTCATGAACCGAAAATAGTCCACTTCCTGCCGACAATCACCCCACTTCCAGGTCTGATCCACGCCCACCATGGATCTCATGAGCGAAAATCGTCCACATTCGGTTCTCCAGTCACACGACTACCTCCCGGCAGCCGGGCACGACGTCCTGCTCCCCGCGTTCGACCTGCTCTCCCGGCTCCTGGGCACCCCCGCACTCCACGACCGCCTCATCGAGCAGGCCGAACTCCGACCGGGACACCGGGTGATCGAAATCGGTTGCGGTACCGGCAATCTCGTTATCAAGGCGGTGCGAGCCCAACCCGCGGCCGAGGTGATCGGCTCCGACCCCGATCCCCGCGCACTGGCCCGCGCCGAACGAAAAGCCCAGGGCCTGACCGGGTTACGCTTCGAGCGGGGCTACGCCCAGAACCTGCCCCAGCCCGATGCCGCCTTCGACCGGGTCCTGTCTGCCCTGATGCTGCACCACCTCCCTACCGACATCAAGGCCGCGGCGCTCGCCGAAGCCCGGCGCGTCCTGCGCCCCGGCGGTCGCCTCCATCTGGTGGACGTGGGCGGCGACATCACCCGGGCGAACACCTTCGTGGGTCGCCTACTGCTCCGCAACGGCCACGTCGAGGCCAACCTCGCCCTCCCACACCTCCTGGATGCCGCGGGCTTCGACCACACCCTCATCAGTTCCGAATCCCACCCCCGCATGGGCCACATCGTCTACTACCAGGCAACCCGCCCGGCATAGCCGCGACTCCTGTCCGTGAGCGCCGCCCGGCATCACACTCAGCGATCAAGTTCCCGGCGTTCCCGAGCCGCAGCGCGTGCGAGCGCCCAGGCGATATCGGCGATCACGGTGTGGTCGAGGCGATGGGCGGCATCGACAGAGCGGATGGACACCGCTGTGTGCGAATGCGGCGCGACACAGCCGGGAGCGAAGCTCGATTAACGGTTACCAGCGTCGGTCGGCGGGCCGTGCCCGAGGCGGCGTTCGGGCCACCTCGGGCACGGCCGCGGGCGTCACGCGGTCGGGGCGTAACCGACAGGGCGAGTGGTGAAGGTACCTCGCCCCTGCGTTCGGCTGCGCAAACGGGTTGCGTAGCCGAATATTTCGGCCAGCGGGACCTCGGCGGTGACGACCGCGGTACCACCGGTCGTCGTCGAGGCGAGGATACGACCCCGGCGGGCTGCGAGATCTCCGAGCACCACGCCGAGGGTGTCGTCGGGCGTGGTGACGGTGACCTCCACGACCGGCTCCAAGAGGCGTAAGACACTCGCACGCAATGCCTGCCGCAGTGCGAGCCGGCCCGCGGTGCGGAACGCGGCCTCCGAGGAGTCCTGCACGTGCGTCGCGCCGTCGGTGAGCGTGACCCGCAGACCCGTCACGGGATGACCGCCGAGCGGGCCCGCGGCGAGCGCATCGCGACACCCGGCCTCGACCGCGCGAACGTATTCGCGTGGCACGTGGCCGCCCGGCACCGTCGAGGAGAACTCGAAACCGGTAGTGCCGCAATCACCCAACGGCACCACATCCAGGACGACGTGCGCGAACTGCCCCGCGCCACCGTCCTGTTTCACGTGCCGGTACAGCAGCCCCGACACTCCGCGCTCCACGGTCTCCCGGTAGGCGACCTGCGGTCTGCCCACCGCGACGGCGATCCCGCGCTCCCGGCGGATCTTCTCCACCGCGACCTCCAGATGCAACTCACCCATCCCCGACAGCAGAACCTGACCGGTTTCGTCATCGGTACGGACGACCAGAGAAGGATCCTCCTCCACGAGTTGGGCCAGGGCCGTCGAGAGTCGCTCGGCCTGGGCACTACCCGCCGCCTCCACCGCCACCGAAACGACGGGTTCGGCCACGATCGGCGGTTCGAGCAGCACCGGCGCTTCGGGAGTGCACAGCGTCGCACCCGCCCGCGCCGATTTCACCCCGACTACCGCGACGATGTCACCGGCCGATGCCCGCATCACCTCCGTTCGCCGATCGGCCTGCACCCGCAGGATCCGGCCGACGCGCTCGGTCCGCCGCGCGGCGGCGTCCAGCACCATGTCACCCTTGCCGAGCGTTCCCGAATACACGCGCAGGTAGGTCAGGCGGCCCGTTGGCGTCGCCTGGACCTTGAACACCAACGCAGCGAAGGGTTCCGCCGGATCGGCGCAGCGCCGGCGCGTCGGGTCACCGGCATCGCACACCGCCGGACGATCCAGCGGTGCGGGCAGATAGTCCACCACCGCATCGAGCAGTGGTTCGACCCCGCGGTCACGGTAGGCCGCCCCGCAGAGCACCACCACGACCTCGCCGCTACAGGTCAGCTCCCGCAACCCCTCGACCAGGGTGTCCGCCGACACTTCGGACTGCACGACATACTCCTCCAGGGCGGCCGGATGCCGTTCGGCCACAAGTTCGCCCAACTCGGCGCGCCGACGTACCGCCTCGGCGAACAAATCCTCCGGAATCGGCTCCTGCACCAATACACCAGAATCGTCCGCCCACACCAGCGCCCGCATCCGCACCAGATCCACGACTCCGACGAATCCATCCTCCCGGCCGATCGGCAGCTGCACCACGACCGGAATCGGATGCAACCTGCGGCGGATGGAATTCACGGCGGCGTCGAGATCGGCTCCGGCACGGTCCATCTTGTTCACGAAGGCGATTCGCGGCACACCGTATCGATCGGCCCGCCGCCACACCGATTCGCTCTGCGGCTGCACGCCCGCGACCGCATCGAAGACCGCGATGGCGCCGTCCAGCACCCGCAGCGATCGCTCCACCTCATCGGAGAAGTCCACGTGCCCTGGCGTATCGATCAGGTTGAGCCGGTGGCCGCGCCAACCGCAGCTGACGGCCGCGGCGAAAATGGTGATGCCCCGGTCCCGCTCCTGCGGATCGTAATCGGTGACGGTAGTGCCCTCGTGCACCTCACCACGCCGATGGGTCTCCCCGGCGAGGTACAGCATGCGTTCGGTGACGGTGGTCTTGCCGGCATCGACATGGGCGAGAATGCCCAGATTTCGAACAATGGCCGGGGTGGGTCGAGAAAGGTTGGTACGCATGGTATTCGGTCGTTTCTGCTGATCCGGATCGGGACAGCGCAATTCCCGGACACGAGTGCCCGCGGGCAGCTCGCAAGGACCCGTGACGAGCCTGTGTACAGTCCGGTCCCTCAGTGCCGGCCGCGCAGCCGGCACCGGGGCCGCGAAGACACCAGAATCACCTCGAACCGAGACCGGATGGCGACGGCAGCACAGTGCACGCCTGACATCGCTCCCCTCCTCCGGTCGAGAAACCGCGGAGCATCCCGCACGCGGTGCTATCGAGGTTATCGCCGAGAAATCCTCGGCGAAACCGATTTTCGAGTCCGTCGCGCAGTGCGCCATCGTCACAACCTCCCCTTGCTCTTCGAACGATGTGGGCAGGCTACCGAGCCGCACCGACAACAATCACCCCAGCTGACCTGCACATATCTCTCACCTTGGGGATGCCTTCCGAAGTCGCTGTCTGTCGGTGGCCAGGCATAGCTTCGCCGGACAGATCCGATCGACTTGCCAACGGACTCCAGGGGGTTCATCCGTTATGTGCACCAAGAATTCGTTCAACACCTTGCCGGCGGGCTTCCCCGCCGGACGCGTCGTATCCGCCGAGGGCGGGCGCGGCAGGCCGGTCATGTGGGTGTCCGACGCGGCCGGGCCCGCGCTCCGGCGATGGTGGGAGCCGATGTTCGACGATCATCCGCAGACCGGCCTGTACCCGCTGCTGCTCGACGAATCCCTCGACATCGACCTGCTGGGCGCCGCGCCGACCGTCGACGTCATCGAACGTGTTCCGGGCGATCAGCTCATCCGGGAGTACTTCGACTACTCGGGTAGCGGATGGCCCGGATTCGCCCCGCCGAAGCGGTTGGCCGTACACCCCGGATACGCCGCGGCCCGCCTGGCCGCCGAGGGCACCGACACAACTCGGCTCGCATTGGTACCCAGCCTCCGCAGCGCGGACACTCCGGCACTGATCGGCTGGACCGGCGCGATGGACTACACCTGGGACGTCGAGAAGATTTCGGCGGTACTGCGTACCTGGGAGGACAGGTTCGGCGTACGAGTGGTCCGGCTCGGCGGCACCACACTGGAACTATCGGTCGCGGCGCCACCGTCGACCATCTCGGAGGCGCGGCGAATCACCTTGGAGCACGCAGGTTTCTGCCCGAGTATCTGGCAGGAGGAGGTCGCCCTCAACACCTATGCCGCAAGCCTCGTCAAACGCCCGGCTTGGCGATTCCAATGGGCCTGATACTGCAACGACACTCGGGTGGTTCGGTGCTGACGTTCCTGTTGCGTGGTGTTGGATCAGGCTGTGGCGCAGCCGGATTCGTGCCGCGAGGCGGGCTCTGGATTATTGGCCGGACTGGAACCTCACTCACCGCGGACGATGCCGATCGTGTCCAGCCGCGGGGACGCCGGCACTCGGGCGAGCAGCGCAAGCGCCAGCAGACCCGCAGCGGGGTCGATGAAGAAGATCAAACGCCAAGCCCAGTGCGGAGTTCGTCATCAGGCACTCCTGAGGCGTTCGCGAAGATGCGCGACCGCGACGGCAAGCCAGAAGGGAGAGACCGGCCTGCGCGAGGAGCCACGCGCCGCGTGCGACAACGCCTTCGCCGCACGGCGTAGCGATGGGTGCGGTCAGCCTGCTGCCTTCACTGGGCCGCAAGGCACACTGGTCGGGCGCGTTGCGACGCGCGCAGCCGGAAGCTGCCGCGTCCCTGACCGGGGCGCCCTGTACGGCGGCACACGGTCCGCAGCGCCCGCCACCTTGGTCTCCCGGCCCCGCTGCTGGAGACGGTCAGGAAGCGCAGCAGGTCCGGGACGGCGGAGGTCTCCCGGCCGCGCCTGCGTGGAGACGGTGGGCGGGAGCAGGGGAGGCTCGAGGTGTCAGTCGTCGAAGTCGGTGGAACGGATGAGCTTGTCCCAGGAGCGGAGTTCGGTGCGGGAACGGTCGAGGTGTTCGATGATCGCGTCGGCCGCGTCGTCGCCCAGCGGCAGACGCAGTGGCGGTTCATCGGCATCCAACGCGGCGAGGATGGCGGCCGCGGCCTTGGCCGGGTCCCCGGGCTCTTGGCCGCTTCCGCCCGGCAGCCCGGAAAGGACGGGGCCCACGGTGTCCTGGTAAACGTCGAGAGCCGCAGAGGGATGCAGTACTGCGGCGTCTGCGAAGCCGGTACGAAACGCACCGGGCTCGACGATCAGTACTCGAATGCCGTGCGGGGCGACCTCGGCGGCCAATGCCTCGGAGAACCCCTCCAGGGCGAACTTCGTGGCGCAGTAGGCGCCGACTCCGGCGAAGGCGAACCGCCCACCCATGCTGCTCATCTGCACGATGACGCCCGAGCCACGGCGGCGCATGTGCGGCAGCACGGCCCGGGTGAGCGCGGCCGGACCGAAGAAATGCAGGTCCATAAGGTCACGCAACTCCGCGTCGGTGGTCTCCTCGACCGCCCCCACCATGCCCCGCCCGGCGTTGTTGACCAGGACATCGATCCGACCGTGCCGGGCTGCCACACCGCCGACCGCGGCCTGGATGCCCCGGACATCGGTGACATCCAGCGATAGCGCCTCGACTTGGTCCGGGTGTGCGGCGACCAGGTCGTCGAGCGGCGCAGTACGGCGGGCAGCGGCGACCACGATGTCGCCCGCCGCCACCGCCGCTTCGGTGATCGCCCGGCCGAACCCACTGCTCGCACCGGTAACCAGCCAGACCTTGTTCACGTTCGTCTCCTTGTGCCAGGTGATCCGCTGTTTCGGCGGTCTGTGAACTACCTTGCCGGGCACACCGGTCGCGTGTCCAAGACCAGCTGTGATAACCACTGGTTATGGACGTTCACGGACGGGACCTGAGGTACTTCGCCGCAGTGGCCGAGGAGCTGCACTTCACCCGCGCGGCGGAGCGGCTGTACGTCTCGCAGCCCGCGCTGAGCAAGCAGATCAGAACGCTGGAGAAACAGGTGGGGGCCGCATTGTTCGAGCGCGACCGGCGCGAAGTGCGCCTCAGCGCGGTTGGTGCAGCGCTGCTGCCGCATGTTCAGCGCATTCTCGCCGAGTGGAACGCAGCCCAGGAGACAGTCGCCCGGGTCGTGGCCGACCGGGCCGCCGTCCTCGTTGTGGGGATGAGTACCAGCCCGGGGCGCGGGGGCGTGCTGCCCGCGATCCGCTCCCGCTTCACCGCCGCACGTCCCGACGCTCGCCTTACACTTCGCCATGTCCCATGGCACGACTCGACCGCCGGGCTCGCCGATGGCACCAGCGACGCGGCGTTCGTCTGGCTACCGCTGCCGAATCCTGACCGATACCGGTGGGTGGTGGTCGCCGAGGAACCCCGCCTGGTTGCCATGCCCGATGCTCACCCGCTCGCCGATCGGGAGGTCATCGACTTCACCGACCTGTTGGACGAGCCGTTCCTCGCACTGCCCGACAGCGCCGGTGCGCTGCGGGACTACTGGCTTGCCATCGACGCCCGCGGCGGGAAGCCGGCACTCATCGGCGCGGAGGTGGCGGGCACCGAAGAGACGTACGAGGCGCTCGTCGCCGGTCTCGGCGTGGTCCTGCTGGCGGCCGGGAACGCACCGCTGATCACTCTCGGCGGAGTCGTCACCCGTGCGGTGAGGGGCATCTCGCTCAGCCGCTTCGCCCTGGCCTGGCGCGCCGACGACCACCGCCCGCTGGTGCACGAATACGTTCGTGCGTGTCAGCTGGCGACCGAGACGACGGGCTGAGGCGGGGCGCGGCCGCGCGAAGCGCTGGGACCCGCCAGAGGGCTGGATGCCCTTTTACAGCAACAGTTTTCGCTGCGGCGGTCCAGGCCGGGTCGCACTGCCGCCGAGCCGTCTTACCGCCGCCCGCTGCAGATTACAACTCCT